>NZ_SBIK01000009.1 GCF_006503695.1 Tepidiphilus succinatimandens | reverse complement strand
CGCATCTTCCGTACCTCCTGTAGCAACTGCGTCCGTCTCATTAGGCACCTCCTTCCATACCTAATGAAAACCGGACAAACCTCGTGCTACAAGTCCGGACAGTTTATTTGTTCGCTACAGCGCTTTCTTCGGCTCGTGGACGAACTCGATCGGGTCCTCGATGGTGAGGATATGGACCGGCTGATGCGTGTTGATGTGATCGAGCATCGCTGCCAGCGTGGTCGATTTTCCCGAGCCGGTGGGGCCGGTGACGAGCACGATGCCGCGGGGCTGATCGCAGATGGTCTTGAACACGGGCGGCGCGGCGAGCTCTTCGAGCGTGAGCACCTTGCTCGGGATGGTACGGAAAGCCGCCCCCATGCCCCGGTCCTGCAGGAAGGCGTTGACCCGGAAGCGGGCGATGCCGGGTACTTCGAAGGAGAAGTCCGCCTCCAGATGTTCCTCGAAGTTCTTGCGCTGCGCATCGTTCATGATGTCGTAGACGAGCGCCTTGACGTCGGCATCGGTGAGCACAGGCAGGTTGATGCGCCGGATGTCGCCGTTGATGCGCAGCATCGGCGGCAGGCCGGCCGACAGGTGCAGGTCGGAAGCCTTGTTCTTGACGGAGAAGGCGAGCAGTTCGGTGATGTCCATACGATCTCCTGGGAGGCGGACGGCGGCGATGCTATACTCGGTTCAATCTTAGACTTCGAGTATGGCTTCGGAATGACGATTGTAGCGGATTCGTCGCGCCGCGAGGAACTTTTGTGCCGCCGGCTCGAGGCGCTGCGCGCGCGCGTGGCCGAGACCGAGGTTCGTGCCGGGCGTCCTCCCGGTTCGGTGACGATCGTGGCGGTGTCGAAAACTCAGCCGCCGGAAGCCGTGCGCGCGGCCTTTGCCTGCGGGCAGCGGGTCTTCGGCGAGAACTACGTACAGGAAGGCGTGGCTAAGGTCGAGGCGCTCTCGGTCCTGCCGCTCGAGTGGCATTTCATCGGTCCCATCCAGAGCAACAAGACGCGGGCCATCGCCGAACACTTCGCCTGGGTGCATTCCGTCGATCGCCTGAAAGTGGCCGAGCGGCTGGCGACGCAGCGCCCGGCCGCCTTGGGGCCGCTGCAGGTGCTGCTGCAGGTCAATGTGAGCGGCGAAGCGAGCAAGTCCGGCGTGGCACCGGCCGAGGTGCCGGCGCTCGCGCAGGCGGTGGCGGCATTGCCTGGTCTGCGCCTGCGCGGTCTGATGTGCATTCCGGAGCCGACTTCCGACGAGGCTGTGCTGCGTGCGCGTTTCCGTATGCTGCGCCGTTGCCTGGAAGAGCTGCGCGCACAGGGGCTCGAGCTCGACGTGCTCTCGATGGGCATGTCGGGCGATTTCACCCTCGCCATCGAGGAGGGAGCGACGCACGTGCGCCTGGGGACGGCGATTTTCGGGGAGAGGAAGAAACCATGAGAATCAGTTTTCTTGGCGGCGGCCGCATGGCCGAGGCCCTGATCGGCGGTTTGTTGGCGCGCCAGGTGGCGAGTGCGCGCGCAGTCCAGGTGATGGATCCCGACGCGGTGCGCTGCCGGGCGCTGGAAGCGCGCTTCGGCGTGGCGGCGCAGACGGTGCTCGACGATGCCTGGTTCGAGACCGACGTGATCGTGCTGGCAGTCAAGCCCCAGCATTTGCGTGAGGCGGTGACTCCGCTCGCCGGCCGTCTGGGGCGGATCCTGGTGCTGAGCATCGCCGCGGGCTTGCCGCTTGGCGTGATCGGGCGCTGGCTCGGCGGGCACCGGCGGCTCGTGCGTGCCATGCCCAATACGCCTGCCCTGGTGGGGGCGGGAGTCACGGGGCTCTACGCCGACCCGAGCGTCGATGCGCTGGGGCGCGAGGAGGCCGAGCGCATCATGGCGGCGGTGGGCGAGGTGCTCTGGGTCGAGGAGGAAGGAAAAATCGACGCGATCACCGCCCTTTCCGGCAGCGGCCCGGCCTATGTCTTCGCCTTTCTCGAAGCCTTGCAGGCGGCAGGCGAAGCGCTGGGGTTCGACGCTGCCACTGCCCGCCGTTTGGCGCAGGCCACCGCCGCGGGCGCGGTGCGACTCGCCCAGGAGAGCGAGGAGCCGCTGTCGCGCCTGCGCGAGAACGTGACCTCCAAGGGAGGAACGACGGAGGCGGCGCTCGCGCGCCTCACCGAGCGGGGCTTTGCCGAGACTGTGCGCGAGGCGGTGTTCGCCGCCCATGCGCGCAGCCAGGAACTCGCGCGGCAGCTGGGCGAGGCGCCGTGATGATGGGCCAGCAGCTCTTCGATCTGGTGCTCGGCACCTTGGCGCAGGCCTTCACCGCCGTGCTCTGGCTGCGGGTGCTGATGCAGGCGCAGCGCATTTCCTTCTACACACCGCTGGGGCGTTTCGTGCTCGCGCTCACCGATTGGGCGGTGTTGCCGCTGCGCCGCATCTTGAAGCCACGCATGCGCTGGGACGCAGTGAGCCTGGGATTGGTCTGGGCGACGCAGTCGCTCTTCGTGCTGCTGAAGATGGCGCTCTTCGGCCAGCTCGCGCTCTTGCCGCTCGGCGGGCTCATCGGTCTGGTGGTACTGGGCGGGCTACTCGAGAGCTTCTACGTGCTGGGATATCTGCTCTTTTTCGCGGTGCTCTTCGCGGCGGTCCTGAGCTGGGTCAATCCGCGCGCTCCGGCCGCGGCGATCGCCGAGGCGATCGTGGCCCCCTGGCTCGAACCGATCCGGCGCGTCGTGCCCGTGATCGCCGGCATCGACCTGAGTCCTCTCGTCTTTCTGCTGCTGTTGCAGGTGCTGGCGATCGCCGGCGGGCAGTTGCGCTTTCTCTTGGTGCGGCTGCTGCTGGGCGGCGGGCTGGGATGAATGAAGCGTCGCCCATCCGCCTCGAGCCCGAGGCGGTGGTGGTGAGGCTGCACGTGCAGCCGGGCGCCAAACGCAGCCAGTGGGCGGGACGCCATGGCGGAGCGCTGAAACTGCGCGTGGCCGCTCCCGCCGTGGACGGGAAGGCGAACGAGGCGCTCGTGCGCTTTCTGGCCGAATTCTGCGGCGTGCCGCGTGCGGCCATCGCGATCGTGCAGGGAGAGACGGGCCGTGCCAAGCGCGTGCGCATCGCCACCTCCGATCCGCAGGCGGTGGCGGCGCGGCTTGCAACTCTGCTTTAGCGGCTGAAGACCGGGCGGCCGGCCACCAGGGTGGCGACCACGCGCCCCTGCACCGTTTGCCCCAAGAGCGGCGTGTTCTTCCCCAGGCTTGCAAGCGACTCGGGTGTGACCTGCCAGCGGGCCTCGGGGTCGAAGAGGCAGAGGTCGGCCACCGCACCTTCTCCCAGATGGCCCGCGTTTTCCTGGCCGAGGAGCCGGGCAGGATGGTCGGTGATGGGAGCGAGCGCCGCGGCGAGGTCGAGCCCGCGCTCGCGCCCCCAGGCTAGCGTGAGCGGCAGCAGCAGCTCCAGCCCAGTCGCACCGGGTTCGCTCTCGGCAAAGGGGACGGCCTTGGCGTCGTCGTCGACCGGGGTGTGGTTCGAATCGATCACGTCGATCAGTCCTTCGGCCACGGCCTGGGCGAGCGCCGCGCGGTCGGCCTGGCTGCGCAACGGGGGGATCACGTGTGTGTGGGTGTCGAAGTGCCCGATGTCGTGTTCGCTGCAGGCAAGGTGCAGCGCCGAGACGCTGGCGCTCACGGGCAGCCCCGAGGCTTTCGCCTGGGCGAGCAGCGGCAGCGAAGCGGCGCTCGAGAGATGCTGCACGTGCAGCCGCACGCCGGTAGCGCGGGCGAGTTCCAGAAGCCGCGCCAAGGCGATCGTCTCGGCGCAGGCGGGAATGCCTGGCAGGCCCAGGCGGGCAGCCACTTCCCCGTCGTGCGCGCAGCCGGCTGCCGCGAGCCAAGGGTCGGAGGCGGTGAGCCATACGGGGAGATCGAAGGTCGCGGCGTACTGGAAGGCACGAAAGAGCGACAGGCTGTCGGCGATGGGCACGTCGGCCTGACCCAGGGCGACGCAGCCGACTTCGGCAAGGAGCGCCATCTCCGAGAGGCGCTCGCCCTTGAGTCCCAATGTGAGAGCGCCTACCGGGTGCACGTGGGCGAGCCCCAGCGCTTCGGAGCGGAAACGCAGCATCTCGACGAGGCCGGCTTCGTCGAGCGGGGGGTCGGTGTCGGGCGGGGTGACGACGCGCGTGATGCCGCCGCGCACGGCGGCCTTGAGCTCGGAGGCGAGCGTGGCGCGATATTCGAAACCGGGTTCGCGCAGCCGGGCGAAGGTATCGATGAGGCCGGGGCAGACGACCAACCCTTCGGCCTCGATGGTGTGATCGGCGTGGAAATCCGGCGCCGGGCCGCGGCCGACGATGCGCCCGTCGGCGATCAGCAGGTCGGCGAGCTCTTCTTGGCGACGACGGGGATCGACGAGGCGGGCGCCGCGGATGCGCACTCTCATGCTTGGGCTCCTTGTCCGGCGAGCAGGCTCATCACCGCCATGCGCACGGCGATACCGAAGGTGACTTGCGGCAGGATCACCGACCGGGGGCCGTCGGCCACCGCCGAGTCGATCTCGATGCCGCGGTTGAGCGGCCCCGGGTGCATGACGATGGCGTCGGGCTTGGCGAGCGCGAGTTTCTCGGGCGTGAGCCCGAAGCGTTGGTGGTACTCTTCCTTCGAGGGCAGCAAGGCCCCTTTCATGCGCTCGTTCTGGAGCCGCAGCATCATGACGACGTCGACGTCGCGCAAGCCCTGGCGCAGGTCGTGGAAGACTCGGGCGCCGAACTGTTCGAGCCCTACGGGCAGCAGCGTCTTGGGGCCGATCACACGCAGCTCGCCCACGCCCAGAGTGGTGAGCGCGGCGATCTCGGAGCGGGCCACGCGCGAGTGGAGCACGTCGCCGACGATGGCCACCGTCAGCCGGGAGAAATCTTTCTTGTAGTGCCGGATGGTGTACATGTCGAGCAGCCCCTGCGTGGGGTGGGCGTAGCGTCCGTCGCCGGCATTGACCACGTGGATGTGCTCGAGGCCGCGCTCTCGCAGGTGACGGGCGATGAGGAAGGGCGCGCCGCTGCTCGCGTGGCGGACGACGAACATGTCGGCGTTCATCGCGCAGAGGTTGTCGATGGTGTCGAGCAGCGACTCACCCTTGGTGGTGGAGCTCGTGCTGACGTTGAGGTTGATGACGTCGGCCGATAGCCGCTTGGCGGCGATCTCGAAAGTGGTGCGCGTGCGGGTGGAATTCTCGAAGAAGAGGTTGAAGACGCTCTTGCCGCGCAGCAGTGGCACTTTCTTCACTTCGCGTTCGGTGACTTCGAGGAAAGGCTCGGCCATGTCGAGGATCTGCAGCAGCACCTCGCGCGGCAGCCCGTCGAGGCTCAGGAGATGCTGCAAGCGGCCATGTTCATCGAGTTGTGGGTGGCTCATCGCGCAGGGTCCGGAGGGTGAAGAGGCCCGCTTCATTGCGGGCGAGTTCGAGCCGCTCGTCGGCAGGCAGCGGCTGGGGCAGGGTATGGGCCACGTAACGCGCGCAAATCGGAAGTTCCCGTTCGCCGCGATCGACGAGTACGGCAAGCTCCACGCGCGCGGGGCGGCCGTAGTCGAAGAGCTCGTTGATCGCCGCGCGCACGGTGCGGCCAGTATAGAGCACGTCATCGACGAGCAGGATCCGCGCATCCTGTACAGGGAAAGGGATGTGCGAGGCGCGCACGCGCGAGCGGCCCAGGCCGCGCTGCGCGAGGTCGTCGCGGTAAAATGAAATATCGATGCTGCCGAGCGCCTTGGCAGGGGCGAGCTCGCGCTGCAGCCGCTCGGCGAGCCAGACGCCACCGGAGTGGATGCCCACCAGCGCGTCGAACCGGTCGATGTCGGGAGCGAGCCGTTCGCGCAGCCTCGCATAGAGGGTTTCCGCCTCAGGGAGTAGGTTCATGCGGGTTCCTTGGGGGCGACGGCGTCGCGCCAGGGCGCGCCATCGAAGAAACTTTGCAGGATCATGCGCGCAGCGAGCGCATCGCGCACCGGTTTGCGGTGGCGCCAGTCGCGGCGGCCGGCTTCCACGAGTTGGCGTTCGGCCACACAGGAAGAGAAGGCTTCATCGACCAGCACCACGGGCAGCCTATGGCGGCCGTGGAGGCGGCGGGCGAAGCGCTCGCAGCGCTGCCCATGCTCGTGGTCTTGCGCTTCGCCGGGGCGGCCGACGACGAGCAGCACGGGCTGCCACTCCTCGATCAGCGCGGCGATGGCGGCGAAGAACGCGGATTCGTCGCGCGAGGGAAGCGTGGTGAGCGGCACCGCCAGGCGCAATTCGAGATCCCCCTGGGCGAGACCGGTGCGGGTAAGGCCATAATCGAAGGCGAGCACCGTTCCGCGCCGCGGCAGGGCGGCTTCAACCGTGTCCGGCATGGATGACGAGGTGATGAAGCGCTACGCCCAGGAGCGCGAGCGCCGCTTCATAGCGTTGCTCCGGCGCCACGCCGAAGATGAGTTCGGGGTCGGCCGGGACGGTGAGCCAGGCGTTTTGCGCGAGTTCCTGTTCGAGCTGACCCGGGGCCCAGCCGGCGTGCCCCAGGACGACGAGGAAGTCGTGCGGATCCTTGCCTTCGCCGATCGCCTGCAGCACGTCGCGGGAACTGGTGAGCGCGAGACCATGCGGCAGCACCGTGGTGCCGTGCCAGCTTCCGCCCGGGCGGTGCAGCACGAACCCGCGCTCGGTCGCCACTGGGCCGCCGAAGAAGACCGGCCGGGCGGCAATTGCGGGAACGGGGGGCGACAAGTCAATGCGCTCGTAGAGGGTGCCGAGCGTGATCTCGGTGGGACGATTGATGATCACGCCCATCGCCCCTTCTTCGGAGTGCTCGGCGAGATACACCACCGTCTGGGCGAAATTGGGATCGGCCATGTCGGGCATGGCGATCAGGAAATGATGCTTGAGGCTTACGCGGGATCGGCTCATGGGCGAATTCTAGCTCAATTCAGAAAGGGACGATCGAGCACGGGGGCACGAGGAGCGGCGTCGGGCGTACCTTGCCGCCGCTGCTGGATCAAATCATAGAAAGGGTCTTCCGTCATGTCGTTTGGCGGAGGAGCTTCTTCGACGGGTTCAGATGAGGGTGGATACGGCGAGGGAGGCGGGTATTCGCTGTAATGATACTCGGTCTTGTCGTCGAGCTGCACCGTGGAGATCCCTTCTGGCATGGGGCGTTTGACCTCGGGTTGGCCTTGCAGTGCCGTCTCCATGTACTCGATCCAGATGGGCAACGCGGCGCGCCCCCCCGTCTCGGCCCGTCCGAGCGAGCGCGGCTGGCTGAAACCGAGCCAGCTCACGGCGACGATCTTGGGCTGATAGCCGGCAAACCAGGTGTCGACCTGGTTGTTGGTGGTGCCGGTCTTGCCGGCCAGGTCTGAGCGCTTGAGCCGGGCGCGCGCCGCCGCGGCCGTGCCGCGCTCGACCACGGTGCGCAGCAGCGAGTCCATCATCCAGGCGTTGCGCTCGGAGAGTACGCGGGGCGCGTCTTGCCCTGCGACCTTTGGCTGCACGCGCAGGAGCAGATTGCCTTGGGCGTCGCGGATCTCCTGGATGAAATAAGGCTCGACGAGGTAGCCGCCGTTGGCGAACACGGCATAGGCCCGCGCCATTTCCCAGGGGTTGGCGCTGCCGGCCCCAAGGGCCATCGTCAGGTAGGCGGGGTGTTTCGCCGGATCGAGCCCGAAACGGGTGATCCATTGTTGGGCGTAGGCCGGCGTGATGTCGTTGAGCACGCGGATCGCGACCACGTTCTTGGACTTGGCCACGGCGTCGCGCAGGCGCATCCAGCCTTCGTAGCGATCGTCGTAGTTTTTCGGCTCCCAGTCCTTGCTGCCGGTGAGCTCGGCGGAAAAGAAAAGGGGCGCATCTTCCACCCAACTGCCCGGACCCCAGCCTTTTTCCAGAGCAGCGGAATAGATGAAGGGTTTGAAGGAGGAGCCGGGCTGGCGCTGCCCTTGGGTGGCGTGGTTGAATTTCGTCAGGCCGAAATCGTAGCCGCCCACGAGGGCGCGCACCGCCCCGGTGTCGGCATCGAGCGAGACGAGCGCCGCCTGCGCTTCGGGTAGCTGGGTGAGTTCCCAGCGCTCATTGGGCAGAGGACGCAGACGCACGACGGCGCCGGGCCGCAGACGCTGTTCTTCGGGGGCCTTGGCGCCGAGGCTGCGGCGCACGAAGTCGAGCGCCTTGTCGGTGAATTCCACGGTCTTGCCATGGCGCCAGACGACGAGCCTGCGATCGCTCGCTTCCAGCACGACGGCGGCGAGCGCCTCGGGGAAATCGGGGTAGGACGACAGCTGGGCATCCAAGGTATCCCAATCGCGCTCGGCCACCGCTTTGGCGTCGAGCATGCCTTCGGGGCCGCGGTAGCCATGGCGCCGGTCGTAGGCCAGAAGCCCGTGGCGCACGGCGGCCTCGGCGGCGCGCTGGTCGGCCAGGCGGATCGTCGTGAAGATCTGGATGCCGGCGGTGTAGGCAGCGTCCCCGAAACGCTCCAGCGCGAAGAGGCGCGCCATCTCGGCCACGTACTGGCCGACGCCGTTGCCGTTGATCGCGGTCGGATCGTTGCGATAGCGGTCCTGGGCGAGCACGATCGGTTCGGCCACCGCCGCGGCGTATTGCTCTTGCGTGATGAAACCTGCTTCCAGCATGCGCGAGAGCACATACTCGCGGCGTTTCTTCGCCGCCTCGGGGTTGCGGATGGGATTGAGCTGCGAGGGCGCCTTGGGCAGCCCCGCGAGCAGCGCCGCCTCGGCCAGCGTGAGCGCCTGCACCGGCTTGCCGAAATAGGTCTGCGCTGCGGCGGCGAAGCCGTAGGCGCGTTGGCCGAGGTAGATCTGGTTGAGGTAGAGCTCGAGGATCTGATCCTTGCTCAGTTCGCGCTCGATCTTGAGGGCGAGCAGGATCTCGTAGAACTTGCGGTTGAAGGTTTTTTCGCGCGAGAGGTAGAAATTGCGCGCCACCTGCATGGTGATGGTTGAGGCGCCCTGAGCCTTGCCGCCACGCACGAAATTGACGAAGGCGGCGCGAACGATGCCTTGCACGTCGATGCCGGGGTGCTCGTAGAAGCGCTCGTCCTCGGCGGCGAGGATGGCCTGCTTGAGGTGATCTGGTATGACATTGACGTTTAAGACGACACGCTTCTCTTCGCCGAACTCCGCCAGGGGTTCGCCTTCGGCGGAGTAGACGCGCAAGGGGATCTTCGGCTGATAGTCGATGAGCTGATCGAGCGTGGGCAGCTGCTGCCAGGCGAGGACGATGGTCGTTGCAAGAATGCCACAGGCGGCGATTCCCAAGGCGAATAGGGCGAGTATCGAGGTTTTGACCCGAGACATGAGGGTGTCCGTAGAAAGTTTTTTGATTATACCGAGTGAAAGGGCGTTGTCCTTGGATGGATATGCCGATTATAATTGCCGCGCGACCGTGAGGCATGATGCCGGACAGGGGGCCATCGGATGATCTGGGACAAGTTGCTGGGGTGGGGGAGCGGTAGCGGAAGTGGGCTGATCGGGGTCGACCTTTCGGCTTCCGCGGTCAAAACATTGGAATTGTCTGGCAGCATCGAAGTTCCGCTCATCGAACAAAGCGTCATCGTGCCACTTGCCGAAGGGGCAATGGTCGACAACGCGCTGGTCAACTTCGATGGGGTGGCGCAGGCCTTGCGCGCCGCGATTTCCCAGCACCACGGGGGGGCGAAGCGGCTCGCCTTCGCCTTGCCAGATGCCGTCGTGATGATGAAGACGGTGACGCTGGCCGCCCTGGAGAGCGAACGCGAATTCGAAGAGCTCGTCCTGATGGAGGCGGCGCGTTTCGTCCCCTTCCCGCTCGAAGAGGTCGCGCTCGACTGGGAGATCACGGGGCCGGGCCATCTCGAAGAAACCGTCGAGGTCTTCATCGTCGCGGCCCGGCGCGACCGCGTCGATGAGCTCGTGGCGCTCGCCGATGCGGTCGGTGTGGAACCCGCGGTGGTCGATGTCGCCTCGCTCGCGTGGCAACGGGCCCTGGTTCGGGGTAGCGAGGAAGAAAGGTCGAAACGCATCGAGGCGCATTGTAATCTCGGGGCGAACCTCTTGGAAGTGTTCGTCTTCCATCGCGGCAGGCGCGTTTTCGATCGCACCCAGCCCGTGGGAGGGCAGCAGCTCGCCCGCGAATTGATGCGCCGCAGCGGCAAAACGGCTCAGGAAGTAGAGCAGATGACCGAAGAACATCGCTGGCCGGTCGATCTCCTCGGCCAGGTGGTGGTTCCTTTTTGTGACACGCTCGCCCAGGAAATCGCCCGGGCGCTGCAATATTTTTTTGCAACCCAGTCCTCGGATCACGTCGATCGGGTCGTCCTGGGCGGGGGCCTGGCGGCTTTGCCGATGCTCCCCGACGCCGTCCGGCAACGGGTGGCGGCTCCCGTCGAAGTGGCCGACCCCTGGAAGGGTTTTCAGGTCCATCCGCGCCTGCGTGACCGCCTTCGCCCTAGTCTCGCGCCGCGCATGGTCATCGCCACCGGTCTCGCCCTGCGGAGGTTCGATCAGTGACCCGTATCAATCTCTTGCCCTGGCGCGAAGCGCTGCGAGAACGGCGCCGGCGCCTGTTCTACAGCGGGCTCGTCGCCGCTGCCTTGGCCGGGGTGCTCGTTGGCATCATCGGCTCTCTCTACCTCAATGGGCTCATCGAGCGACAGCAGGAGCGTAACCGCTTCCTCACCGAGCAGATCGGCCAGCTCGACAAGCAGCTTGCCGAGCTCAAAGAATTGCGCACCCTCATCGATGGCATCGTCGCCCGCAAGAACGTCATCGAGTCCCTGCGCGCACGTCGCGTCGAGCCGGTGCTGCTCTTCGACGAGCTGCCCCGGCGCCTTCCCGAAGCCACTTTTCTCGAGTCCTTGGAGCGGCGCGACGCCCTCGTGACCTTGCGCGGCGTTTCCCAGTCGAACGCGCGCGTCTCCGAGACCATGCGCTCCCTCGATGCCTCGCCTTATCTCACCGACGTGCGGCTCATCGAGACCTTGGGCCTCGATAGAAACGGGCAAAGGGTGGTTCGGTTCGCCTTGCAGTTGCGCATGGACCGTCCCGTGATCGAGGCGATGGGAGCGGAAAAACCGGCGGCGGAGGGCAAACCATGAAAGTCGATGTGCGCTTCGATCTGCGGCGCGATCCGTTGCGTTGGATCAGGCAGTTCCGCGATCTGGATCCTCAAGATCCCGGCAGATGGCCGCCGGCTCCGCAAATCACGGTCATGGTGCTGCTGTTTGCCCTCATCGTCGCCGGTGCCTGGTGGTTTTTCTGGACCTCACAGGCCGAGGAGCTCGAACGTGTCAAGGGGCAGGAGAAAGAGTTGCGCGACCAGTGGCTGGTGAAGAAACGGCAAGCGGTCAATCTGCCGGAATACCGGGCCCAGCTGCGTACGGCCGAAGCCCAGTTCGGCGCCTTGCTGAAGCAGCTCCCGAGCAAATCCGAGATGGATGCCCTGTTGCAGGACGTGCATCAATTCGGGCTGAAGCGGGGGTTGCGTTTCGAGTTGTTCCGGCCGGGAGACGAGGCGCGGCGAGACTTCTACGTCGAGATGCCCGTGGCGATCGCACTCGAAGGGGGATTCCACGAGATCGCCGGGTTTCTCAGCGACGTCTCTTCCATGCCGCGGGTGGTGACGTTCGGCGACATCAAGCTCGCGCCGCAGAAGGACGTGGGCCTGAAGTTCGAGGCGACGCTGCACACCTACCGTTATCTGGACGAGGAAGAGCTCAACGCGGCCGCACCCAAGCCGGCGGCAAAAGGAGGGAAAAAATGAGCTTCCCTTCACTGCCTGCGTTTGCGTCGGTTTTGGCCGCATTCCTGCTGACCGGGTGCGTCGAGGCCCCTCCTTCGGACGTGACCGACATCCAGCAATGGATGGAGGAATCTGCCCGGGGGCTGAAAGGGCGGGTCCCGCCGCTTCCCGAAGTCAAGCCGTTTCCTCCAGTGGCTTACAAGGCTCAGGATTTGACCGACCCCTTCGATCCCGGCCGCTTGGCCCCGCCGGCGCTCAAGTCGGCCAAGGGAGGGGGCTTGCCCGCGCCAGACATGAATCGGCCGCGCGAGCCGCTCGAGCGTTTCTCGCTCGAAGAGCTCAAGCTCAGAGGGGTATTGCGCCGGGGCAAAGAGATCCGGGCGCTGATCGAGGCCCCGGACGGCGTCTATCCCGTCTCGGTGGGCTCCTATCTCGGACAGAATTTCGGTCGGGTCGTGGCGATCGAGGATACCAAGCTCAAGATCGAAGAAATGGTGCAGGATGCCGAACAGCGTTGGGTCAAGCGGCCGGTGGAATTGAACTTGGAGGGAAAACAATGATTCGCGAAGCTGGAGAAGTCCTGGGTTTCGAGCCCAAGAGGAGTGCCGCCGCACGCTGGCTGGGAATCCTCGTCTTGGGAATGTGCCTCACGCTGCTTTTGGTCGGCGGGCGTTCGGCCATGGCCGAGGAGAAGACCGCCCTCCTCAAAGACGTCTCCCTCGTCGAATCGGGACAGGGAGGGATGCGGGTCGATTTCGTCTTCGAGGGGAGCGTCGCCAATCCCTCGCATTTCGCGCTCACCAGCCCTTCGCGCATCGTCATCGATTTTCCCAATGCGAAGAGCCAGTTGGGAGCACCCTCGCGGGAGATCAAGCGCAACGGCATCGAGCGGATCTACGCGGTCGAGGCGGCCGGGCGCTTGAGGGTCGTCCTTGCCCTGTCGCAGCCGATGACCTACCGCCTCGCCCAGATCGGCTCGGGCTGGGGTCTCGAGCTCGAAGCCGGTACCGCCGCTCAAATGGCCAGCAAGGCGCAGGAAGCCCTCGTTCCCTACCAGACGCAGGCGGTGGGGCAAGCCGCCTCGTCGGGGGGTGGGGCCGTCGTTCCTTCGATCCTCTCGGTCGACTTCCGGCGGGGAACGAACGGTGAGGGCAAGGTGATGGTGCATCTCTCCACCCCTGAGATCGCGCCCGACCTGCGCCGTGCCGGCGAGCGCATCGAGGTCGTCTTCCCCGAGACGGCGCTGCCGCAGGAGCTCTACCGCCGCAGCGACGTGACCGATTTCGCCACGCCGGTGCAGAGTTTCCGCTTCGAGCGGCGCGGGCGTGATACCGTGCTCGTGATCGAGCCCAAGGGCAACTGGCAGCACACCGCCTATCAGGCCGACGCGCTCTTCGTCGTCGACATCCAGCCGATTCAGGAAGACCCCAACAAGGTGCTCGTGGGCAAGCCGCAGTACAAGGGCGAGCGACTCACGCTCAACTTCCAGAACATCGACGTGCGCGCCGTGCTGCAGGTGCTGGCCGACTTCAGCGGCTTCAACATCGTCGTCTCCGACACCGTGCAGGGCACCATCACCCTGCGCCTGGTCGACGTGCCCTGGGATCAGGCCCTCGACATCATCCTGCAGAACAAGAAGCTCGACAAGCGTCAGCAGGGCAACGTCATCTGGGTGGCGCCGGCGCAGGAGATCGCCGAGCAGGAGAAGGTGCGTCTGGATGCGCTCAACCAGAGCATCGAGAAGGGGGTGCTGGTCACCGAGAGTTTCCAGATCAATTACCACTCGGCGGCCGAGATCTACGCCATGATCTCGAATGACAATACCAGCGGCGGAAACAACAGCAATACCAAGAAAATGCTCTCCGACCGCGGCATGGCCACCTTCGACATGCGCACCAACAAGCTCTTCATCACCGATGTCGAAGAGCGTCTACAGGCGGTGCGCGAGCTCCTGAAGCAGATCGACGTGCCGCCGCGCCAGGTGGTGATCGAGGCGCGCATCCTCGAAGTGTCGTCGAACTTCAACAAGGAGATCGGGGCCAAGCTCAATACGAACAATAGGCCAATCATTTCGGCCGATTATTTCAACATTGGACCGATCAACCGTCCCTTCTTCCAGCAGAATACCAACGTCGATGCCGGGCAATTCTCGACGTTCGCGCTGTCGATCTTCAACCGCTCGGCGACGCGCTTCCTCAACCTCGAGCTCAACCTGGCCGAGGTCACGGGCAAGAGCCGCATCGTCTCCAACCCGAAGATCATGACGGCGAACAACATCGAGGCGCGTATCGCCGTGGGACAGGAGATCCCCTACGTGACGACGGTGACGGCCAACAACATGACCACACCGAACGTGCAATTCAAGGAGGCGGTGCTCGAACTTCGGGTCACGCCGGTGCTTACGCCCGATGGCCGGATCCGCATGAAGGTGGTGGTGCATGACGACCAGCCGGATTATTCAAGAAGCATTCAGGGTAATCCGCCGATCCGCAAGCGTGAAGTGGTGAGCGACGTCCTGGTCGACAACGGGGGGACCGTCGTCCTCGGCGGCCTCTTCCAGGAGTCCGAGACCAACGGTGTCGATCAGGTGCCCTGGCTGGGCGATGTGCCGGTCTTCGGGAATCTCTTCCGCAACAAGTCGAATTCCGCGACGCGCACCGAGCTGATGGTGTTCCTCACGCCGCGCATCGTTGCCGAGGATCTGCGCCTGCGTTGAGTCTGCCGCGCCTCGTGCATGAAAGACCCGCCTGCTGCAGGGGCGGGTTTTTTTACGCCGTATGGCAGAGCTTTTTTTACGGTACACTAGCCTCGATCAACGAATGTGAGCGTATCGGGTGGAGCCCATCGTGTTCATCGGGATGATGGGGGCCGGCAAGACGACCTTGGGCCGCAGTTATGCGGCGCGGCACGGGCTGGCTTTCATCGACAGCGACCAGGAGTTGGAGGCGCGAACCGGCGTCTCCATCCCTACGATCTTCGCCGTCGAGGGCGAGGAGGGATTTCGCGAGCGTGAGGCGCGGATGCTTGCCGAGCTGCTCGGCCGCGAGGACCTCGTGCTCGCCACCGGCGGCGGGGTGGTATTGCGGCCGGAAAACCGGGCGCAGCTGCGCCGTCGCGGCATCGTGGTCTATCTGCACGTGCCACCGGAGGTGCTGTGGGAGCGACTGCGGCACGATCGCCATCGGCCGCTGCTGCAGGTGCCGCAGCCGAGGCAGCGCATTTTCGAACTCTACGCCCAGCGCGACCCGCTCTACCGCGAGGTGGCCGACGTCGTGGTCGATGGCGGTCGGCTGAAGCCTGCGGCCATGCTCGCGCGGGTGGAGGAGGCGGTGCGCGACTACCGGTCGGGCAAAGGGGAAGGGGCGGTGGTGGCGGAAGGAGAGCGGGATGCGTGAGCTGGCCGTCGATCTGGGTGAGCGGTCCTATCCTATTTTCATCGGTTCCGGCGTGCTTACGGCCCATGAGTTGCTGCTGCCGCACCTGGAGCAGCCGCGCGCGGTGCTCGTCACGAATGAGACGGTGGCGCCGCTCTATCTCGAGCGCGTAACGACTATGCTGGAGCGTCACGCCGTGCGCGTCGACTCGGTGGTGCTGCCCGACGGGGAGCAGTACAAGAACTGGCAGACCCTGGAGAAAATCTACGATACCTTGGTGGATACCCGTGCCGAGCGCACCACTCCCCTCATCGCCCTGGGAGGGGGAGTGATCGGCGACATGACCGGTTTCGCCGCCGCCACCTGGCAGCGCGGGGCTCCTTTCGTCCAGATGCCCACCACGCTCCTGGCGCAGGTCGATTCTTCCGTGGGCGGCAAGACGGCGATCAACCATCCGCGCGGCAAGAACATGATCGGAGCTTTCCATCAGCCTCGTGCCGTGCTCATCGACACCGATACGCTCGCGACCCTGCCGCTGCGCGAGCTGCGCGCGGGGCTCGCCGAAGTGATCAAGTACGGGCTCATCCGGGATGCTGCTTTCTTCGAGTGGCTCGAGGGGCACATGGAGGCGTTGCTCGCGCTGGAGCCGGGGGCCGTGGCCTTCGCCATCGAGCGTTCCTGTCGCAACAAGGCCGAGGTGGTGGCGGCCGACGAGACCGAGCGCGGCGAACGGGCGCTGCTGAACCTGGGACACACCTTCGGCCACGCGATCGAGACGGGGACAGGCTACGTCGGCTGGCTGCACGGTGAGGCGGTGGCCGTGGGGATGCTGATGGCGGCCGAGGTGTCGCTGCGCCTGGGCTGGCTCGACGAGAACGAGCTCGCCCGCATCGAGGGGCTCTTGATCCGCGCCGGCCTGCCGGTGCAGGGGCCGGGCTTGCCGGTGGATGAGATGCTGCACTGGATGGCCGGAGACAAGAAGGTGAGCGGCGGGCGCCTGCGGCTCGTGCTGCTGCAGGGCATCGGCCGCGCGGTGGTGACGGCAGAGGTTCCGCCGTCCGTGTTGCGCGCCGCGATCGAAGCGAGGAGCTGAGATGCTCGCGCCCTACGCCGTCCATGAAGCGGCGAGCCGCGGGCGACGGCACCCCGAGCCGAGCGCGGCGCCGCGCAGCGAGTTCCAGCGCGACCGTGACCGGATCGTCCATTCGAGCGCCTTTCGCCGGCTGGAATACAAGACCCAGGTCTTCGTCAATCACGTCGGGGATCACTTTCGCACGCGGCTCACCCATTCGCTGGAAGTAGCGCAGATCGGCCGCTCGATCGCCCAGATGCTCGAGGTGAACGACGTGCTGGTCGAGGCGATCACGCTGGCGCACGACCTGGGGCACACCCCTTTCGGGCACGCAGGACAGGAGGCGCTCGACGAGTGCATGAAAGAGGAGGGCGGGTTCGAGCACAACCTGCAGTCGCTGCGCATCGTCGACGAGCTCGAGGAGAAGTATGCCGAATTCGACGGGCTCAACCTCATGTTCGAGACGCGCGAGGGCATCCTGAAGCACTGCCGGCCGGAGCACTGGGCCCGGCTGGGGGACGTGGCCGAGCGGTTTCGCCGCGACTTGCGGCCCTCGCTGGAAGCGCAGATCGCCAATCTCGCCGACGAACTCGCCTATAACAACCACGACATCGACGACGGTCTGCGCTCCGGTCTCCTCACCTTGGATTCCCTCGAGTCGGTGCCGATTTTTGCGCGCACGCGCGCCGAGGTTCAGGCGCGCTACCCGGGGCTGGAGCGCAAGCGCCTCATCCACGAGACGATCCGCCGCATGATCTCGCTCATGGTGCTCGATCTCGTCGAGGAGAGCCGCAGGCGCATCGCCGAGGCCGATCCCGCCTGCGTCGAGGACGTGCGCCGCGCCCCGTCGCTCGTGCAGCATTCGAGCACGATGCGCGAGGAAGTGGCGCTGCTCAAGCGCTTTCTCTTCCTTCAGCTCTACCGTCATCCGCGGGTGGTCGACATGAACCGCCGGGCGCAGCGCATCATCCGCGAGCTCTTCGCCGCCTATGCCGCCGATCCTTCCTTGTTGCCCGAGGCGCACCGGCGCCGTTTCGCCGAAAAAGGCCGGCGCGCACTGGCCGATTACATCGCCGGAATGACTGACCGCTACGCCGTTCGCGAGCACCGTCGACTCTTCGGTCTGGAAGAGGCGTTCTGAGCCTGCCCGCCGCCTTTGACCATGCAAAGATCAGGGACAAATTTCTCGCTTGCCGATCTTGATCGGCGGGCACTTCGACGGTATAGTGTTTCGCCCGCTTTTTTCGGCGCCAAGCCTCGCCGTCCGTGCTCCATCCTCCGCGAGGCGCGGTTTTGCTGCGCCGGATCAGCGCACCCTTCTTTTCACACCCATTGGATCCGAGTCGAGGAAAGCCTGACCATGTCCGAATCGTCGCCATCTGCCGGTCTCTACCGTCCCGAGTTCGAACACGACGCCTGCGGCGTCGGTTTCGTCGCCCATCTGAAGGGCGTCAAGCGCCACGACATCGTCACCCAGGGGCTGGAGATCCTGAAGAATCTCGATCACCGCGGTGCAGTGGGGGCCGATCCCCTGCAAGGCGATGGGGCCGGTATCCTCATCCAGATTCCGGACCGGCTCTACCGCGAAGAGATGGCCAAGCAGGGGGTGACGCTGCCGCCGGCCGGCGACTACGGCGTGGGAATGGTCTTTCTGCCGCAGGAGACCGCCTCGCGCCTGGCCTGCGAAGAGGAGATCGAGCGGGCAGTGCGCGCCGAGGGACAGGTGGTGCTCGGCTGGCGCGACGTGCCCGTCGATCGCACCATGCCCATGTCCCCGGCGGTGAAGGCCAACGAACCGGTGATCCGGCAGATCTTCATCGGCCGCGGTCCTGAAGTCATGGTCACCGACGCGCTCGAGCGCAAGCTCTACGTGATCCGGCGCCGCTCGGCCAATGCCATCCGCGCCTTGAACCTCGAGCACGCCAAGGAATTCTACGTCCCCTCCATGTCGGCACGCACCGTGGTCTATAAGGGGCTGCTGCTCGCCGACCAGGTCGGCCGCTACTACCAGGATCTCGCCGATCCGCGCACTGAATCCGCGCTCGCGCTGGTGCATCAGCGCTTCTCGACCAATACCTTTCCCAAGTGGAACCTCGCCCATCCGTTCCGCATGATCGCGCACAACGGCGAGATCAACACCCTGCGCGGCAACTACAACTGGATGCGGGCGCGCGAACGGGGCGTCTCCTCCACCCTGCTCGGCAAGGATCTGGAAAAACTCTGGCCCATCATCTATCCGGGACAGTCGGATTCGGCCTCCTTCGACAACGCGCTCGAGCTCCTGGTGATGAGCGGCTATACGCTCGCCCACGCCATGATGATGCTCATCCCCGAGGCCTGGGAAGCGCATACCCTCATGGACGAGCGCCGTCGCGCCTTCTACGAGTATCACGCGGCGATGATGGAGCCTTGGGATGGTCCGGCGGCGGTGGCCTTCACCGACGGGCGCCAGATCGGGGCGACGCTCGATCGCAACGGCTTGCGGCCGGCGCGCTACCTCGTCACCGACGATGATCTCGTCGTCATGGCGTCTGAAGCCGGCGTGCTGCCCATTCCCGAAGAGAAGATCGTGCGCAAGTGGCGCCTGCAGCCGGGCAAGATGTTTCTCATCGACATGGAGCAGGGCCGCATCATCGACGACAAGGAGCTCAAGGAGACGCTCGCCAACGCCAAGCCCTACCGCGAGTGGATCCAGCGCATCAACATCAAGATCGATTCCCTGCCCGCGCCCGGCAGCGCCGCCGTGTATTCGGCGCAGTCGTCCGTGCCCATCCTCGACCTGCAGCAGGCCTTCGGCTACACGCAGGAAGACCTCAAGTTCATCCTCGACCCCATGGCCGAGAGCGGCGAAGAGGCGGTGGGGTCGATGGGCAACGACGCGCCGCTCGAAGTGCTCTCGGCGCGGCCCAAGCCCATCTACCATTACTTCCGTCAGCTCTTCGCGCAGGTGACCAACCCGCCGATCGACTCGATCCGCGAGCAGATGGTGATGTCGCTCGTCTCCTTCATCGGCCCGAAGCCGAACCTGCTGGAGCTCAACGAGATCAACCCGCCCTATCGGCTCGAAGTGCCGCAGCCGGTGCTCGACTTCGAGGCGATGGCCAAGCTGCGCGACATCGCCCGCTTCACCAAAGACCGTTTCCGCAGCCACGAGATCGACATCTGCTATCCCGTGTCCTGGGGCAAGGAGGCGGTGGAGGCGCGGCTCGCTTCCTTGTGCGCCCAGGCCGAGGATGCGGTGCTCAATGGCTACAACCTGCTCATCGTCTCCGACCGCAAGGTCGATGCCGAGCACGTCGCCATTCCGGCGCTGCTCGCCACTTCCGCCATTCACCAGCACCTGGTCGATAAGGGGCTGCGCACCCGCACGGGCCTGGTGGTCGAGACCGGCTCGGCGCGCGAGGTGCACCATTTCGCCGTGCTCGCGGGCTACGGAGCGGAGGCCGTGCACCCCTATCTGGCGCTCATGACGCTGCGCGAGCTCGCCAACGGCGACGAGAAGCAGGAGCAGGAGTACGTCAAGCACTTCATCAAGGCCATCGGCAAGGGCTTGATGAAGACGATGTCCAAGATGGGCATCTCGACCTACATGTCCTACACCGGTGCGCAGATCTTCGAGGCCGTGGGCATCAAGCAGTCGGTGTGCGACAAGTACTTCACCGGCACGGTGAGCCAGGTGGAGGGCTTGGACGTCTTCGATCTGATGGACGAGGCGATCCGCCTGCACCGGGCGGCCTTCGGCGAGAACCTCTTTCTCGAGAACCGGCTCGACGTCGGCGGCGAGTATGCCTACCGGCGCTTCGGCGAGGAGCACATGTGGACGCCGGATGCCATCGCCAAGCTGCAGCACGCCACGCGCTCGGGGCGCTTCGAGACCTACGAGGAGTACGCCCGCATCATCAACGACCAGAGCCGCCGTCTCATGACCCTGCGCGGCCTCTTCCGTTTCCGCAAGGCGGCGCAGCCGATCCCCCTGGAAGAGGTCGAACCGGCCAGTGAGATCGTCAAGCGCTTCGCCACCGGCGCGATGTCGCTCGGTTCCATCTCCACCGAGGCGCACACCACGCTCGCCGTGGCGATGAACCGCATCGGCGGCAAGTCCAACACGGGTGAAGGCGGCGAGGATCCGGCGCGCTTCAAGCCGATCGCCAAACCGACCCGGCTCTCGGAGGTGATCGGGCCGCATCGCATCGCCCGCGATCTCGAGCTCAAGCCCGGCGACAGCCTGCGCTCGGCGATCAAGCAGGTGGCCTCCGGCCGCTTCGGGGTGACGGCCGAATACCTCGTCAACGCCGACCAGATCCAGATCAAGATGGCGCAAGGCGCCAAACCCGGCGAGGGTGGGCAGCTGCCGGGGCACAAGGTCACCGAGTACATCGGCTTCCTGCGCCACTCGGTGCCGGGCGTCGGGCTCATTTCGCCGCCGCCGCACCACGACATCTATTCGATCGAGGATCTGGCCCAGCTCATCCACGACCTGAAGAACGCCAACCCGAAGGCCTCGATCTCGGTGAAACTGGTGGCCGAGGTGGGGGTGGGTACCGTCGCCGCGGGCGTGGCCAAGGCCAAGGCGGATCACATCGTGATCGCCGGTCACGACGGAGGCACGGGGGCTTCCCCCATCTCCTCGATCAAGCACGCCGGTTCGGCCTGGGAGCTGGGCCTGGCGGAGACGCAGCAGACGCTGGTGATGAACCGTCTGCGTGGCCGGGTACGGGTGCAGGTCGACGGTCAGATCAAGACGGGGCGCGACGTGGTGATCGGGGCGCTGCTCGGTGCCGACGAGTTCGGCTTCGCCACGGCACCGCTGGTGGTCACCGGCTGCATCATGATGCGCAAATGTCACCTCAACACCTGCCCGGTGGGTGTGGCGACGCAGGATCCCGAGCTGCGCCGGCGTTTCTCCGGGCAGCCCGAGCACGTGATCAACTACTTCTTCTTCGTGGCCGAGGAAGTGCGTCGCCTCATGGCCGAGCTCGGCGTGCGCAAGTTCGACGAGCTCATCGGTCGGGTGGATCTGCTCGACGTGCGCGAGGCCGTCGATCACTGGAAGGCCAAGGGGCTGGACTTCGGCAAGGTGCTCGCGCGCATCGAAGCGCCGGAGGGGGTGGCCACGCGCCACTGCGAGACGCAGGATCACGGGCTCGACAAGGCGCTCGATCTGCGCTTGCTCGAACTCGCCAGGCCGGCGCTGGAATCGCGCAAGGTGGTGCACGCCGAGGTGCCGATCCGCAACGTCAACCGTACGGTGGGCGCGATGCTCTCGGGCCGCATCGCCGAGCGCTACGGCCACGAGGGCCTGCCCAACGATACGGTGCGCTTCACCTTCCGCGGTACGGCCGGGCAGAGCTTCGCCGCCTTTCTCGTGCGCGGCGTCACGTTCGACCTGATCGGCCAGGCCAACGACTACGTCGGCAAGGGGCTTTCGGGCGGGCGCGTCATCGTGCGCCCCGATCCGGCCTTCCGCGGCGAGGCGCCGGAGAACATCATCGTCGGCAACACCGTGCTCTACGGGGCGATCGAGGGCGAAGCCTACTTCAGCGGTGTGGCCGGCGAGCGCTTTGCCGTGCGCAATTCGGGTGCGGTCGCCGTCGTCGAAGGCGTGGGAGACCACGGCTGCGAATACATGACGGGCGGCACGGTGGTGGTGCTCGGGCGCACGGGGCGCAACTTCGCCGCGGGCATGTCGGGCGGCATCGCCTACGTGCTCGACCTCGACGGGGACTTCGCGCAGAAATGCAACCAGGTGCAGGTGGCGCTCGAGCCCCTGCCCGAGGAGCTGGAAGCGCGGGCGCAGTCCGACTTCGGCCCCGAACTCGAGACGCACGGCTTTGTGCGCATCGACCACCTGACGATGGGCGACGAGCTCATCCTCAAGGGGCTCATCGAGCGCCATGCGCGCCTCACCGGCAGTCGCCGCGCCAAGGAGATCCTGGCGCACTGGAGCCTGTGGCGCGCCAAGTTCGTCAAGGTAATGCCTCATGAATATCGCCGGGCGCTGCGCGAACTCGCTGCCGCGCGTGCGGCCAGCATGGCCTGATTCTCTCTGGAGATTGCAAAGAAATGGGCAAACCCACAGGTTTTCTCGAATACCGCCGCGTCGCGGAAGCCTACGATCCGGTTCCCGAGCGGATCCGGCATTACAAGGAGTTCGTGCATCGCCTCTCGGAGGGTGAGGCGACGGTCCAGGGCGCGCGCTGCATGGACTGCGGCATCCCGTTCTGCCACAACGGCTGTCCGGTGAATAACCTCATCCCGGACTGGAACGATCTCGTCTATCGCAAGCGCTGGCGCGAAGGCTGGAACGCGCTCGATGCGACGAACAATTTCCCCGAATTCACCGGTCGTGTATGTCCGGCACCGTGCGAGGCAGCCTGCACGCTCAACATCAACGACGATGCAGTCGGCATCAAGTCGATCGAGCGCTTCCTCATCGATCTCGCCTGGGAGCGCGGCTGGGTGCTGCCGCATCCGCCCAAGCGCAAGACCGGCAAGAAAGTCGCGGTGGTCGGCTCCGGCCCGGCGGGGATGGCCGCGGCGCAGCAGCTGGCGCGCGCCGGGCACGAGGTGACGCTCTTCGAGAAGAACGACCGCATCGGCGGTCTGCTGCGCTACGGCATTCCCGACTTCAAGCTGGAGAAATGGCTCATCGACCGGCGCCTGGCGCAGATGGAGGCCGAAGGCGTGCGGTTTCGTACCGGCGTGCTCGTCGGGGCCTCGGATACCCCCCCTGCGATCCAGAATGCGGCCAAGAGTTTCGTCTCCGCCGAAGAGCTGCGCCGCGAGTTCGACGCGGTGGTGCTCGCCGCGGGTTCGGAAGTGCCGCGCGACCTGCCGGTGCCGGGGCGCGAGCTCGAAGGCGTCTACTTCGCGCTGCAGTTCCTCATCCCGCAGAACCGTGAGGTGGCGGGCGATGCGCCCAATCCGATCTCGGCCAAGGACAAGCACGTGGTGGTGATCGGCGGCGGCGACACGGGCGCCGACTGCGTGGGGACGGCGATTCGCCATGGCGCCAAGTCGGTGACCCAGCTCGAGCTCATGCCGCGTCCGCCCGAGCAGGAGGACAAAGCGCTCACCTGGCCGTACTGGCCGAACAAGCTGCGCACCTCGACCTCGCACCTCGAAGGCGAGGTGAAGCGCGAGTTCGCCGTGCTCACGAAGGCGTTTATCGGTGACGGTGGCCGCGTGCGCGCGCTGCGGCTGGCGCGGCTCGACTGGAGTGGCGGACAGATGAAAGAGATCCCGGGCTCGGAATTCGAGATCCCCGCCGATCTCGTCTTGCTCGCCATGGGCTTCACCCATCCGCTCGGGGCACTGCTCGAAGCCTTCGGGGTGGAAAAAGATGCGCGCGGCAATGCCGCTGCGCCTACCGAAGGACCAGGGGCCTACGCGACCAGCGTGCCGGGGGTGTTCGCCGCCGGCGACGTGCGCCGGGGGCAATCGCTGATCGTCTGGGCGATCCGTGAAGGGCGCCAGGCGGCTCGCGCGGTCGATCTCTACCTGATGGGCGAGAGCGTCCTGCCGGCCTGAGGCGGCGGTATTTGTTCCGAATCCCGAGGAAGCCGGCCGCCTGCGTGGCCGGCTTCGTTTTTTGCCGGAGTGAGTATGAACGATCGACTCTCGCGCAGCGAACGCGCAGCGGTGGTGCGGCTCGCGGCGGTGTTCGCGCTGCGCATGCTGGGGCTTTTCCTCATCCTGCCGGTGTTTGCCGAGTACGCCCGGCATTTGCCGGGCGGTGAGGACCGGGCAGCGATCGGCCTGGCGATCGGCATCTACGGTCTCACCCAGGCGGTGCTGCTGATCCCTTTCGGCGCAGCCTCCGACCGCTTCGGGCGCAAGCCGGTGATCGTCGCCGGACTCGGGCTCTTCGTGCTGGGCAGCCTCGTGGCTGCCTTTGCACCCGACCTGCACTGGCTCACCTGGGGGCGGGCCTTGCAGGGCGCGGGGGCGATTTCGGCGGCTGTCACCGCCCTGGTGGCCGATCTCACGCCCGAGACGCATCGCACGCGGGCCATGGCCCTGATCGGTTCGAGCATCGGGCTCACCTTCGCCCTCTCCCTGGTGTTGGGGCCGGCGCTCTACGGCCTGGTGGGCATGCGCGGCATCTTCCTCCTCACGGGGCTGCTTGCTGCCGGCGCGGCGGTGATGGTCTGGCGCGGCGTGCCCACTCCGGTGCGCTCCGCCGTTGCTGCAGCAGCCCCGAGCACCTCGCTGTGGGCGGCGCTCAAGGACGCGCGCCTGCTGCGGCTCGATGCCGGCGTATTTTTGCTGCATTTCATTCAAATGGCGATGTGGGTGGTGGTGCCCAGTGCGCTGGTTTCGCGAGGAGGATTGCCGCTCGAGCACCACTGGAGCGTCTATCTGGCGGCGGTGCTCGTTTCTTTCGCGGTGATGGTGCCGGCCATCGTCTTCGCCGAACGCCGCGGCCACCTGAAGCCGGTCTATCTGGCCGCCATTGCGCTGCTCGCCGTGGTGCAGCTCGGATTTGCCTTGTGGGCGAACGACGTGTGGACGATCGGGCTGTGGCTCACGGGGTTTTTCGTCGCGTTCAACATCCTGGAGGCGACCCAGCCTTCCTGGGTGTCGCGCATCGCGCCGCCGGAACGAAAAGGGGCGGTGCTCGGCGTCTATAATACTTTGCAATCTCTGGGACTTTTTTGCGGCGGCTGGGCAGGGGGGCTGATCGCCCAGCACCTCGCACCGGGGGCGATCCACTGGGTGGCGGCGGTGCTCGCCCTCGCATGGTATGCTTTGAGCCTCGGGTTGCAGCCGCCGGAGAACCCGCGGGATTCCCATCATTCATGAAGAGGACGAAACGATGGCATCGGTCAACAAAGTAATTCTGATCGGCAATCTCGGCCGAGACCCCGAAACGCGCTACATGCCTAGCGGCGAGGCCGTGTGCACCTTCTCCGTGGCCACCTCCGAGACCTGGAAGGACAAGGCCACGGGCGAGCGCAAGGAAGCCACCGAGTGGCACCGGGTGGTGTTCTTCGGCCGTCAGGCGGAGATCGCCGCGCAATACCTGCGCAAGGGTTCCTCCGTCTACATCGAGGGCAGCCTGCGCACGCGCAAATGGACCGATCAGAGCGGCCAGGAGCGTTATACCACCGAGATTCGCGGCGACGTGATGCGCATGCTCGGCTCGCGCGCCGGCGCCGGCGCCGGAGCCGATGCGCCGATGGATGAGGGCGCCCCTTCGCCTGCTGCTGCGCCACGGCAGAGCGCCCAGCCTGCGTCGCCGGCCAAAGGGGGATTCGACAACGGATTCGAGGAAGACGACATCCCCTTCTAGGCAGAAGGGGGCTGTTTCTGGTCCCGATCGTCCCGGTGCAGGGATTTCCCGTATCGGGATTTTCGTTTGCCGACTCGCCGGAATCGCTGGATCGGGGAACACGGCGGATGCGGCGAGCAGGGTCTTTCGCTACCATGAAGAGGCAGGGCTGGACCTGCCAAGCGAAAGGGGGCAACGGTGGACTATGTGATCGCACACGAGGACGGGGTGCTCACCGTCGATACGGGCTATCTTCGCCCGGGTTTGGCGGCGGTGCACTTGATCGTGCAGGACGGGCGGGCAGCGGTGGTCGATACGGGGGTGAATGCCTCGGTGCCGCGGGTGCTGGAGGCGCTGGCGGCAAGCCACGTTCCTCCCCAGGCGGTGGACTACGTCCTGCTCACGCACGTGCATCTGGATCATG
Source organism: Tepidiphilus succinatimandens (assembly GCF_006503695.1). Taxonomy (GTDB): domain Bacteria; phylum Pseudomonadota; class Gammaproteobacteria; order Burkholderiales; family Rhodocyclaceae; genus Tepidiphilus; species Tepidiphilus succinatimandens. Next base: position 82,394 of record NZ_SBIK01000009.1, on the reverse strand, counting down.
CCGGCGGAACGGGGCATCTCATGGCGGCCTTGCCCAACGCCCGACTGGTGGTGCATCCGCGCGGGGCACGCCACATGATCGATCCGTCGCGCTTGTGGCAGGCGGCCGCCGCCGTCTATGGCGAAGCCGAAACGTACGCGATGTACGGGCATCTCGTGCCGGTGCCGCCCGAACGGGTGATCGCCGTGGAGGACGGGCAAACCTTCCATCTCGGCACTCGTCCCCTGACGATCTGGCACTCGCCGGGACATGCGCGCCACCACGTCGTGATCCACGATTCGGCGGCGGGGGCGGTGTTCACGGGGGATACTTTTGGCCTCTCGTACCGCGAGCTGGACGTGGCGGGGCGGGCTTCGGTGATTCCGACGACCACCCCTACCGAATTCGAGCCGGAAGCACTGCACGCTTCGATCGAGCGCATTCTCGCCGCTGGGCCGACGGCGGCGTATTTGACGCACTTTGGCCGGGTGCGCGAACTGGAGCGCTTGGCTGCGGATCTGCATCGCTTGATCGACGCCTACGTGGAGGTAGCCCGGGCGGCGCGCGGTGAGGGGGTGACGCGGCATCTGGAAATCCTCGGCGGGCTCGATGCCTTGATGCAGGAGGAAGCGGAGCGGCAAGGCTGGCCGTTGCGCGGAGAGGCGCTCACCGAGTTCCTGCGCATGGACATGGAGCTCAATGCCCAAGGCTTGGGAGTGTGGCTCGACCGGCAGAAACGGGCAAACGCCGGATGAGCGAGGCCGTCGATCTCGAGCGGCGTTTCGGCGGCATCGAGCGTCTCTATGGCCGGGGGGTGCTTGCCCGACTGCAGCGCTGCAAGGTGGCGGTGGTCGGGGTGGGCGGAGTCGGTTCCTGGGCGGCCGAAGCGCTCGCACGCAGTGGCGTGGGGGGCTTGCGCCTCATCGACCTCGACGTGGTGGCGGAATCGAACTGCAACCGGCAGGTGCATGCGCTCTCTTCGACGCTGGGGCGCGCCAAGGTGGAAGTGATGACGGAGCGCTTGGCCGACGTCAACCCCCTGCTGTCGTGCGAGCCGATCGACGATTTTCTCACGCCGGAGAATTGCGCCGCGCTCATCGCCGGCATGGACGCGGTGATCGACGCCGTGGATGGGGTGCGCGCCAAGGCGGCGCTGGCTGCGCAGTGCCGGGCGCAGGGAATTTTCCTCGTGATGACGGGCGCGGCCGGCGGCAAGCGCGATCCGGCGCGGATCGAGGTGGCCGATCTCACGCAGACGCTGCAAGATCCGCTGCTGGCGAAGACGCGGGCCCTGTTGCGCCGGGAGTACGGCTTTCCCCGCGGCCGGGAGCGCTTCGGCGTGCCGGCGGTATTCTCTTCCGAGCCGATGCGCCGCGATGCCCAATGCGATGCCCGCGCGGGGCTTGCCTGCGCCGGCTACGGCTCGAGCATGATGATGACCGCCGCCATGGGCCTGATCGTCGCCGAGCGGGTGGTCGCCCGCTTGCTGCAGGAGGGGAGATGAATACGGCCCCGGCGGTGATCCTCTTCGCGCATGGGGCGCGCGATCCCCGGTGGGCGGAACCGGTGCTTGCCTTGGCACAACGGCTGCGGCAGACCCTGCCCGAGGCGTACGTGCAGCCGGCGTTCCTCGAGTTCCTTTCTCCGAGCCTGCCGGAGGCGGTGGAGGCGGCGCTTGCGCGCGGCCATCGGCGCGTGGCGCTGGTGCCGGTGTTCATCGCCGTCGGCGGTCATCTGCGCGAGGACCTGCCGCAGCTGCTTGCCTGCGTGCGCTCGGCGCACCCGGACGTCTCGATCGAGGTCCTCCCTGCGCTGGGGGAAGCGGAAGCGGTACGCCGGGCGATGGCCGATACCGTTTTGGAATGGATCGCGGAGGGTGCATGAAACGTGTGGTGTCGCTGTGGTAATATCGACACACGAACGATAGCCCGCGAACGATCCATGCGTTTCCTGCTCAGCAACGACGACGGTTATTTCTCTCCCGGCCTCGAGGCGCTCGCGCATGCCCTGCGCACCCTGGGCGAGGTGACGGTGGTGGCGCCCGAGCGCGACCGCAGCGGGGCGAGCAATTCCCTCACGCTCGATCGTCCGCTCATCGTGCGGCGCGCGCCCAACGGGTTTTATTTCGTCAATGGCACGCCGAGCGACTGCGTGCACCTCGCGGTGACCGGCATGCTCGACCTGCAGCCGGACATGGTCATCTCGGGCATCAACATCGGCGCCAACATGGGCGACGACACCGTCTATTCCGGTACGGTGGCGGCGGCGACCGAAGGCTATCTGCTGGGGGTGCCGTCGCTGGCGGTGTCGCTGGTGAGCAAGTCGCCGCAGGATTTCTCCACCGCGGCCTATGTCACACGCCGCTTGGTCGAACGGCTCATGTCCCGACCGCTGTCGCAGCGGGCGGTGCTGCTCAATGTCAATATCCCCGATCTGCCGCTGCCGCAACTGAAGGGGTACCGGGTGACGCGGCTGGGGCGGCGGCACAAGGCCGAGGCGGTGATTCCGGCGCAGAACCCGCGCGGCGAGACGGTCTACTGGATCGGTCCGGCGGGCAGAGCTGCCGAGGCCGGCGAGGGGACGGATTTCCACGCCGTGGCCGAAGGCTACGTCTCGATCACTCCCCTGCAGATGGATTTGACGCACTACGAGCTGCTGCCGGAGGTCGAGCGCTGGCTGCAGGAGACGGGGGCGCCATGAGCACGGCGCCGGCACGCCTCGATGCGATCTCGGCGCGCGCGCTCGAGCGCCTGCTCGAGAAGCTGCGCCATGAAGGCATCCGCGACGAGCGGGTGCTGGAGGCGATGCGCCGCGTGCCGCGTCACCATTTCGTCGAGGAGGGCCTGCAGCTGCGCGCCTACGACGACATCGCCTTGCCGATCGGCTTTCAGCAGACGATTTCCCAGCCCTATGTGGTGGCGCGCATGCTCGAGCTGCTGCTCGCCGGGCGCGAGGCGGGGCGCACGCTGGAAGTGGGCGTGGGCTGCGGGTATCAGACGGCGCTGCTCGCGCAGCTCGCACCGGAAGTCTATGGCATCGAGCGCATCCGCGCGCTCTTCGAACTCGCGCGGAAAAACCTTCGCCCGTTTCGCTTGGCGCACGTGCGCCTGAAACACGGCGACGGTATGCTGGGCCTGCCGGAAGTGGCGCCGTTCGACTCGATCATCGTCGCCGCGGCCGCGCCCGTCGTTCCTGCGGCGCTCATCGAGCAGCTCGCCGAGGGCGGGCGCTTGGTGATGCCGGTGGGCGATGCGGCGCAAACGCTGCGGGTAGTCGATCGAACCTCTGCCGGACTCGTGATCGTCGAGCACGACCCGGTGCGTTTCGTGCCCTTGCTGGGTGGAGTGGGTTGAATGAATGCCGAAGGAGCCGTGAGATGACGAAAGCGTGGAACCGCCGCGTGGCGTTCCTCTTGGGATGGACGGTGGCTCTGGCCGGCTGTTCGAGCGCGGTCAAGGCCCCAGTGGCCGATCGCTCCACGGCAAGCCCGTCGAGTGCGTCGGCTCCGGCCGCGAAGGCGCCGGAGGCGGCCACCGAGACGGTCTATCACGTCGTTCAACCAGGCGAGACTTTGCGTGGCATCGCCCGGCAATACGGCGTGACGACGGCGGAGCTGATCTCCCTCAACCAGCTCTCCGATCCGAACCGCATCGTCGTCGGTCAGCGTCTGAAGATCCGCGAGGGAACCTCGGTGGCGGCGAGCCCGGGGACGGGGGTGCAGGTGGTGCCGGTGCCGGTCGAAGGCGGGCCCGAAACGGTGAGCGCGGCGCCCGTGGTCACCTCGCCCAAAGGGGGGCGCACGGGGGCGGAGGCGGTTCCCGCACCCGTCGCCCCGAAAGCGGAGGAACAAGCGCCGGGCGCTGCGAGCGAGGGCTGGCAGTGGCCGGCCGATGGACCGATCCTCACCCGCTTCAATGGCACCACCGTCAAAGGAATCGACATCGGCGGCAAGGTGGGCGATCCGGTGCGCGCGGCCCTCGATGGCACGGTCTCCTATACCGGCGAAGGGATCGAGGGCTACGGGCTCATCGTCATCATCCAGCATCCCAACGATTACGTCTCGGTGTATGCCCACAACAGCAAGGTCCTCGTCAAGGAAGGCCAGCAGGTCAAGCGCGGCGAGGTGATCGCGGCCGTGGGCCAGACCGGCAAGGACATAAAACAACCCAAACTGCATTTCCAGATCCGCAAGGCCGGCCAGGCCATCGATCCGCTCAAACTCTTACCCCCACGCTGAGGAGGCGATGCGCCATGGAGGAGAAAGACTTCACCGCGATCGAAGCGATTTCTGCCGACGGGGAAGCGACGTGGTGGGACAGCGAGGACGAGGCCGAGGAGGTACCGCCGGAGATCGCCGCGTTCGACGAAGAATCAGCCGTCGACGACGAGCTCTTCTCGGACGTCACGCAGCGCTACCTCAATGAAATCGGCAGCTTTCCTTTGCTCTCGGCCGAGGAGGAGCGGCGGCTGGCGCAACTGGCCAAGGAAGGGGACGAGCAGGCGCGCCGCACCATGATCGAGCGCAACTTGCGCCTGGTGGTGAGCATCGCCAAGCACTACCAGCACCGCGGGCTGCCTTTTCTCGATCTGATCGAGGAGGGCAATCTGGGGCTGATCCACGCGCTCGAGAAGTTCGATCCTTCCCGCGGTTTCCGTTTTTCTACCTACGCCACCTGGTGGATCCGGCAGAACATCGAGCGGGCGATCATGAACCAGGGTCGCACGATCCGCCTGCCGATCCACGTGATGAAGCGCATCAACCGGCTCTATCACGCGCGCCGGGCGGAGGCCACGGAAAACGGCGGCGAGACGCCCCAGTCGCTTGCCGAGCGCCTCGGACGTCCCGTCGAGGAAGTGCACGAACTGCTCGCGTTGCTGGAACCCACGGCTTCGCTCGATGCGCAGATCGACCGCGATACGGCGCGCTCGCTCGTCGAGCTGGTGGCCGACGAATCCAGCCTCAGCCCGGAAGATCAGATCTACAACGCCGAGCTCGAAGCGCTGGTGCAGCGCTGGCTCGATGCCTTGCCGCCGAAACATCGTTTCGTCGTCGTGCATCGCTACGGCTTGCGCGGCATCCTGCCGCAGACGCTAGAAAATCTCTCCGACGAGATGGGGCTCACCCGCGAGCGGGTGCGCCAGATCCAGCTCGAATCGCTGCGCCGGCTGCGCCACATGGCGCGCGAATCGGGGCTCGACGGTCAGGCGCTTTTTTCCTGACGCAGGCGGCGGCGCAGCTGGTGTAGGGCGCGCCGCATCGCCGCGGCGGCTTCCTCCGTTGCCAGACCGCCGCCGTAGCGCGCTTGGAGATAGGGGCGAAGCAGGGCCTCGATTTCTCCGCTCGCCTGGGGAAAGTGCCGCATCAGCCGCCTGCCGTAATCGAGCGGTCCCTCGGCCGGGGCGCGCGCCAGGCCGCGGCGCGCCATCAGGCGACAGAAGCGGTGCCACTGCCGCTCCAGGGGGTCGCGCGATGTCGGTGGCCGTTGCAGCCACCAGGCGAGCAGGGCCGCGAGCGCGAGCGCCATTCCCGTGGCGGCGAGCGCCCAGCCGAGGGCGCGGTCCGGCCTCCAGCCCAGACTGCGCCACAGGCGATGCTGGCGCTCGGCATCGAACCCCGCCACCCACACGTTCCAGCCGTATTCCCAGGCTTCGAGCTGGGCACGCAGGCGCCAGGCCCAGCGCCATTCGGGGCGCAAGAGTAGCGGCAACCCCTCGCGTTCGAGCAGCACTTCCCCCAGGCCCCGCTCGGCGCGCTCGGGTTGGGCAAAGGTGGTCGGATCGACGCGCACCCAGCCGTGAGGCGCGAGCCAGACTTCCACCCAGGAGTGCGCATCCGCCTGGCGGATGATCCAGGTGCCGTTGGCCGGATTGCGCTCGCCGCCGAGGTAGCCGAGCACGATGCGGGCAGGAAGCCCCGCGGCGCGGGCCATCACGGCGAAGGCATCGGCGAAGTGCTCGCAGAAGCCTGCGTGGGTGTCGAAGAGGACGGCATCGGCGCTGTCGCGCGCCACCGGCGGTGGCGTCAGGGTATAGCGCAGCTGCCGTTTGCGGAAGAAGTCGGCGATGGCTTCCAGCCGGGCTTCGGGTTGGAGGTGTTCCCGGGCGATGGCTTCGCCCGCTTCGCGGGTGCGGGGATTCGCCTGCGGCGGCAGGAAGGTCAAGGCGCGGATCGCGGTCGACGTCAAGGCCTCGGGCAGCGGCTCGCCGAAGCGCGCCTCGCCCGTGAAGCGCGTGCGCTGCAGCAGCGGCCGGCGGGCGCGCCAGGATCCGGTCGAAGTGCGCTCTACTTCCACCGCGCCGCTCAGGGCGTGGGTACGCTCCAGGGTAAATATCCATGGCAGATCGGACGGCTCCTGCAGGCTGCGGTAGCGTACCTTGGCCGACCCCTGCGTGGCTTCGAGCGCCGGGTTCGGCGCGCGCCAGGGGGAAGGCTTCCAGCTGCGGCCGTCGTAGACTTCGAGCACCGGGCCGCGCCAGTAGCGTGCGGCAGGTAGTTCCCCTTCCTGGACTTCGACGACGAAGGCGATCTCGTCGGAGCGGGCGAGTTGGGCGATGCTGCCTGCTTCCAGCGTCTCCGACAAGCCCGTTTTGCCGGCGCGGGCATCGGCGGGCAGCCCCCACAGCGGCCCGGGGACGCGCGGCACCAGCACGAAGAGGAGCAGCGCGAGCGGAATCGCCCAGGCCATCGTTCGAGCGGCGTCGCGCGCCGGCTGGTCGGTCGGCAGCCTCTGGAAGGAGGAGAGCGTGAGCCGAGCGCAGGCAAGCAGCACGAGTCCGGCCCCAGCGAACACCGCCAGCGCGTGCAGCGGCGTCTGTCCGCGCAAAAAGACTGCCGTGAGGAGGAAGAGGGCGAGCGCGGCGACCATGCGCTCATCCCGTTCGCTACGCGTTTCGAGCCATTTCAGCCACACCAGCAGGGCGACGAGGGCAACGCCCGGTTCCTGGCCGAACCAGTAGCCGTACTGCCAGCGTACGCCGAGTGCGCAGGCAAGACCTGCCAGCCACAGACGCCAGCCGGTGAGCGGTCCGGTCTCTTGGCGGCGGCGCAGGAACCAGACGACGGCGAGGACGGCGATACCGGCCTGGATGCCGAGGGGAAATTCGTTGAACTGGCTTCCCAGGGCCAGCATGAGTGCGAGGGCGAGCGGCGCGGCGGCCGTGCCGGCAAGGGGCCCTGTCAGCAGCTTCAGTCCGCGCAGCAGCGGTGCGATCGGCGCCGTCGCGTTCATGCCGCCTCCGGGGGGAAGAGGGCGAGGCGGCGCAGCACGGCGTGCAGATGGGATTCGCCCCGATCCGGAGGCATGAGGCCGTCGGGCAATTCCACGCCAAAGGCCAGACCCTGGCGATGGGCACCGAGTACCCAGGCGCACAGGCGCGAGAGGCGCGCTTCCACGTTGTCCGCGCCCGCGGTGTCGTTCCAGCGCAGGAGCACGGTGCCGGCGGCTGGCCCTTCACGCCGGGGCAGCATGCGCGGCCCACCGCGGGCGACGATCTTCCAGAGCACGCGCCGCAGCGGTTCGCCGGCCCGCCAGGGGCGAAGATCGGCGAAGTCCTCCTCTCCCGGCCGGACCCCCGCGGACATCGCGCCCGCCTCCTCGGCCAAGGATGCGGTTGCGGGCCAGGGGGGAGCGTCGGGCTCGGGCCGGGGATAGACCCATGCGCTCGTCGTGGGCCAGAGCACCGTCCAGGCGCGAAACCAGCCGAAGGGGTGGCGTGTGGCGACGACGAGGCGCCCGAGACGTACGAGGCCGCGCCGTTCGGTGTCCTGCTCGAGGAAGACGCGAACGGACCCCTCGGTGGGGGTGAGCCAGGCGAAGGCGTGCGCTTCCGGCGCCGTGAGCTCTAGCGGGCGGAAACGCGCCACCTCGGAGCGCAGCATCACCGGCCAGCGCAGGCGCTCTCCGGCGAAGACCGCTTCGGGCTCACCGACGTCGATCGCCACGCCGCGCAGGCTGGCGGCCGTGGCCGGGATCGCCATGACCGCCACGGCGGCGAGCCAGAAGACGAGGGCGTGGCCGAGAGAGAGCGAGTAGTTGATGGCCAGCAGCCAGAGCACGAGCAGAGTGAGGGCGTAACCGGCCCCAGCGGCGGTGGGAAGAATGTAGAGGGTACGGTTCGTGACGGTGAACGTGCCCCCGGGCGTGGCGGCGCGGCGGCGCTGCCAGCGTTCGAGTCGCTTTCTCCAGCTCGGGACGGCGCGTCCGGTCACGGCACCGGCACCGTGGAGAGGATGCGGGCCGCCGTCTCCTTGGCATCCTCGCGCGCTCCGCCGCGGTGTAGCACCAGGCGGTGCGCGGTGGCGGCGACGAACACGGCCTGCACGTCTTCCGGCAGCACGAACTCCCGGCCGGCGAGGAAGGCGTGGGCGCGAGCCGCAGCGAGCAGGGCAAGCCCGCCGCGCGGGCTCAGGCCGAGCCGCACGCCGGGATGCGTGCGGGTCTCCTGCACGAGCGCGAGCACGTAGTCGAGGAGCGCCTCGCGCACGGCCAGGGAACGCACCTCGGCGTGCCAGACGCGCAGCTCCTTGGGGTCTGCCAACGGGCGCAGGGCCGACAGTGCGGCAGTACCTCCTTCGCCGGCGAGCAGCCGTTTCTCCACCTGGGGCGGCGGATAGCCGATCTCCAGGCGCAGCAGGAAACGATCGAGTTCGCTCTCCGGCAGGGGGTAAGTGCCCACCTGTTCGAGGGGGTTCTGCGTGGCGATCACGCAGAACGGCTCGGGCAGGGGGTGCGAGATGCCGTCGACGGTGACCTGGCGCTCGGCCATGGCCTCGAGCAGGGCGCTCTGCGTCTTGGGGGAGGCGCGGTTGAGCTCGTCGGCGAGCAGCACCTGGTGGAAGATAGGCCCGGGCACGAAACGCAGTTCGCGCCGCGCTTCGTCGTAGACCGACAATCCCAGTAGGTCGGAAGGCAGGAGGTCGTTCGTGCCCTGGACGCGCCCGAAATCGAGTCCGAAGACCCGGGCGAGGGCCTGCGCCAAGGTCGTCTTGCCGACGCCGGGCAGGTCTTCGAGGAGCAGGTGTCCGCCGGCGAGTAGCCCGGCGAGCGCCAGGCGCACCGTCGTCCCTTTCCCCAGTAGTACGTTTTCCAATGCTTGGCGTATCGCGCCCAGGCGCTCGAATGAAGGGCTCATCGCTGGAGATTGTCAGCCAGGAAGAAAGACCCGATAATAGCCGATACGGACGGGCGCGACGGAGGAGACGGCCCAAGGAGCCCGCCCGCCCAAGGAGGGGATCCCCGACATGACGATGACCGCCCTGATCACCCATCGCGAGTGCGCCTTGCACGAGATGGGCTCTTATCACCCCGAATGTCCCGAGCGGCTGGCGGCGATCCAGGATCGATTGATCGCCACCGGCCTCGACCAGTATCTCGTCTACTACGATGCTCCCCTGGCCGAGCGCGAGCATCTGCTGCGCGCGCACACCGCCGAATATCTCGATGCGCTCTTTGCCAGCGCCCCGGAAAAAGGCTTGGTGCACCTCGACCCGGACACGGCCATGAATCCGCACACCCTGCGCGCGGCGCTGCGCGCGGCCGGGGCCGGCGTGTTCGCGGTCGATCTGGTGATGAAGGGCGAGGTGGAGAACGCCTTCTGCCTCGTGCGTCCGCCCGGCCATCATGCCGAACGCAGCAAGGCCATGGGCTTTTGCTTCTTCAACAACGTGGCCGTGGCCGCCCTGCACGCGCTGGAGACGCATGGGCTCGAGCGGGTGGCCATCGTCGATTTCGACGTGCATCACGGCAACGGCACCGAGGACATCTTCCGCGACGACCCCCGGGCGATGATGGTGAGCATCTTCCAGCATCCGTTCTACCCTTATTGCGGCACCGACGATCCGCCCCGGCACATGGTCAATATTCCGGTGCCGGCGGGAACCCGGGGAGATGCCTTCCGTCAAATCGTGTGGGACATCTGGCTCCCCGCCTTGCGCGAGCACCAGCCGCAGATGCTTTTCATCTCCGCCGGCTTCGATTCGCACTACGAGGACGACATGGGCGGGCTCGGCCTGGTGGAGAACGATTACTTCTGGGTGACGCAGCAGCTCATGGATCTGGCGAAGGAATGTGGCCATCGGCGCATCGTCTCCACGCTCGAGGGCGGCTACAATCTCTCTTCGCTCGCGCGCTCTGCGGTGGCCCACATCAAGGCCCTCGCCGAAAGCTGAAACCCGGACGTACAATACACGCTTTGTGCCACCTTTTCAGGAATCGCACGCATGAACCGCATCACTGGCTCCCTGGTCGCCATCGTCACCCCCATGCATGAAGACGGCAGTCTCGACTGGGAGCGCTTCAAGGCCCTGATCGATTGGCACGTGGCTGAAGGAACCGACGGCATCGTGGTGGTCGGCACCACCGGCGAATCGCCCACCGTCTCGTTCGAAGAGCACGTCGAGCTCATCCGCGTGGCGGTGGCGCATGCCGCCGGGCGCATTTCCATCATCGCCGGCACGGGGGCCAACGCGACGCGCGAGGCGATCTACCTCGCCCAGGCGGCGAAGGAGGCCGGGGCCACGGCGCACCTCTCGGTCGTGCCCTATTACAACCGCCCGACGCAAGAAGGGCTCTACCGGCATTTCCGCGCCATCGCCGAGGCGGTGGACCTGCCGATGATCCTCTACAACGTGCCGGGGCGCACGGTGGCCGACCTGGCCAACGACACCACGCTGCGCCTGGCGCAGATTCCCAACATCGTCGGCATCAAGGATGCCACCGGCAATCTCGACCGGGCCTGCGATCTCATCGACCGCGCCCCCGAAGGGTTCCTGCTCTACTCCGGCGACGACATGACGGCGATGGCCTTCATGCTGCTTGGCGGCCACGGCACGATTTCGGTCACCGCCAACGTCGCGCCGCGGCTGATGCACGAGATGTGCGCCGCGGCGGTGGCAGGCGACGCTCTTCGCGCGCGCGAGCTCAACCGGCGGCTGGTCGGCCTGCACCGCGACCTTTTCTGCGAGGCCAACCCCATTGCCGTGAAATGGGCGTTGGCACGCATGGGCCGCATCGCCGACGGCATCCGCCTGCCGCTCACGCCCCTGTCTTCCGTCTATCATGACCGCGTTCGCGCCGCCCTGGCGCGCGCCGGTATCACGCTCCCGCTTTGATCTCCTGGAAACGACTGCATGAAGCATTTCCTCCCACGCGAACTGGCCGGCTCGCTCGCGGCGCTGGCGGCCGTCGGCGTGCTCTCTGGTTGCAGCAGCAGCAGCGAGCTGCTCGAAGGCAAGAAGATCGATTACCGCAGTGAGCAGAAGGTGGCACCGCTCGAGGTGCCGCCCGATCTCATCTCTCCGGCCAAGGAAGACCGCTTCGTCGTGCCGACCACCTCCGGCAAGGGCGGGGCCACGTTCTCGGCCTACGTCGCCGAGCGCAACGCGCCCAAGGAGGCCTCGCAGCGCGAGGTGCTGGTCGAGCCGAAGGCGGGTATGCGCATCGAGCGCGCCGGCACGCAGCGCTGGCTCGTGGTCGAGGGCACGCCCGATGCGATCTGGCCCAAGCTGCGCGATTTCTGGCTCACCATGGGCTTTTCGCTGGCGGTCGATCGGCCCGACATCGGCGTGCTCGAGACCGACTGGGCGGAGAACCGGGCGAAGATTCCGCAGGACTTCATCCGCAACACGCTCGGCAAGCTCGTCGACAGCCTCTACTCCACGCCCGAGCGCGACAAGTTCCGCATGCGCATCGAACCGGGCAAGCGCCCCGGCGAGATCGAGGTCTACATTTCGCACCGCGGCATGCAGGAAATCTATCCCACCGAGGCCAAGGATCGCACGATCTGGCAGCCGCGACCGCCCGATCCCGATCTGGAGGCCGAGATGCTGCGCCGCCTCATGGTCTATCTCGGCGTGAAGGAGGAGCAGGCGCAGCAGATGCTGGTGCAGGCCCAGCCCAATCAGCGCGCGCGGCTCGAAACCGACGGCAACCTCGCCCGTTTGGTGGTCGAGGACAACTTCGACCGGGCGTGGCGGCGCACGGGTCTTGCGCTCGACCGCATCGGCTTCACGGTCGAAGACCGCGATCCGGCCGACGGCATCTACGTCGTGCGCTACCTCGATCCGGATGCCGACACCGGCGAGAGCCAGGGGTGGTTCTCGCGCCTCGCGTTCTGGAAGGGCAGCGACAAGCCGCAGCAGAATTCGCAGTACCGCGTGCGGGTGCGGGGGCAAGGGGATACGGCGGTGGTGCAGGTGCTCACGCCCGACAGCCAGCCGGATACCTCGAAGACAGCCAAGCAGATCCTCGAACTGCTCTACGAAGAGCTGAAGTAAGACCGTGGATCGGGTCCGCATCGAATCGCTCGATCTCGAGGGCCGCGGCGTGGCGCACGTCGAGGGCAAGGCCGTCTTCATCGAAGGGGCGCTGCCCGGCGAGCTGGTCGAGTTCGCCGTGCTGCGGCGCCGCCCGAGCTACGAGCTGGGGCGGCTCGTGCGGGTGATCCGCCCCTCCAGCCAGCGCGCGGCGCCGCGCTGCCCGCACTTCGGGGTGTGCGGGGGCTGCGCCCTGCAGCACTTCGAGCCGGCGGCGCAGGTGGCGGCCAAGCAGCGGGTGCTGGAAGACGCGCTGTGGCACATCGGCCGGCTGCGCGCCGAGCGTCTGCTCGCGCCCATCCACGGGCCTTACTGGGGCTACCGCAGCCGCGCGCGCATCGGGGTGCGCCTGGTGCCGAAGAAAGGCGGCGTGCTCGTAGGGTTTCGCGAGCGCAAGAGCAGCTACATCGCCGACATGACGCGCTGCGAGATCCTGCCGCCGCACGTCTCGGCCCTGCTGCCGGCGCTGCGCACCCTCATCGGCGAGCTTTCCTGCCCCGACCGCATTCCCCAGCTCGAAGTGGCGGTGGGCGACGACGGAACCACCGTCCTCGTCTTCCGCCATCTGGTGCCGTTGCTGCCGACCGACCTCGAAGCACTCGCCGCCTTTGGCGAGCGTCACGGAGTGCAGGTGTGGCTGCAGCCCGGCGGGCCGGATTCGATCGTTCCGCTCTTCATCGGCGAGGGACGGCCGCTCGCCTACCGGCTGCCGGAGTTCGGCCTGACGCTCTTCTTCGCACCGACCGATTTCACCCAGGTGAACGTCGCCGTCAACCGCTTGCTGGTGCGCCGCGCGATCGACCTGCTCGAGCCACGCCCCGGGGAGCGCATCGCCGATTTCTTCTGTGGGCTGGGCAACTTCAGCCTGCCGATCGCCCGCCGCGGCGCGCAGGTGCTGGGCATCGAGGGGTCGGAAGCTCTGGTGGCGCGGGCCCTCGAGAATGCGCAAAAAAACGGCCTGGCCGAACGTTGCCGCTTCGATGCCGCCAACCTCTTCACCGTCACGCCCGACAGCCTCGCCGCGCTCGGGGCGTTCGACAAGTGGCTGGTCGATCCGCCGCGCGACGGGGCGATCGAGCTCGTCAAGGCGATCGATCCGGTTCATGGGCCGCGCCGTATCGTCTATGTCTCGTGCAACCCGGCCACGCTCGCGCGCGACGCGGCGGTGCTGGTGCATGAGAAGGGCTATCGGCTGGAATCGGCCGGGGTGGCGAACATGTTTCCGCACACGGCGCACGTCGAGTCGATCGCGCGCTTCGAGCGGGCCGGCTGAGGGCGGGCGGTGCAGCAGGAGGCGGCGCGGCGCAAGAACGAGGGGGGATGGCGGCATGCCTTCGTCGCCTTCGTCTATTCCTGGCGCGGCTTGCGCGCCGCCTGGCGCCACGAGGTGGCGTTCCGTCAGGAGGTGATCGTCTTTTTGCTCGCTGTGCCGGCAGCTTGGCTTTTGGGTCGCAGCCCGGCCGAGCGGGCGCTGCTGGTTGCCGTGACCTTGGCGGTGCTGGTGGTCGAATTGCTCAATTCGGCGATCGAGGCAGTGTGCGATCTGGTGCATCCCGACGCCCATCCCCTCGTGGGGCGGGCCAAGGATCTGGGCAGCGCGGCGGTCTTGCTGTCGATCGCGTGCGCTGCGCTCGTGTGGGGCGGGGTGCTGTGGATGAGGGTGTTCGATTGAGGCGCGCCGGCGGCTTGGGGAGCCTTACCGCATGCCGGAGCGCGGCCATTCATGGGGGATCTTACCGGTGTCAGGGATATCTTGGTGGGAAGCAGCCGTCTTGGGGATGGTGGAAGGGGCGACCGAATTTTTGCCGATCTCTTCGACGGGACATCTCATCATCGTGCAGGATCTGCTGGGGCATACGGACGAGGCGAGCAAGGTCTTCAACGTGGCCATTCAGCTGGGGGCGATCCTGGCCGTGTGCTGGTATTACCGCGATCGGCTCTGGCGGGTGACCCAGGGCCTGGGGCACGATCCGGCGGCGCGGCGTTTCGTCCTCAATCTGTTCGTCGCCTTTTTGCCGGCGGCGCTCATCGGCCTCGTCGCGCACAAGGCGATCAAGACCTACCTCTTCTCGCCGCTGACGGTGGCGCTCGCCTTGGCGCTGGGGGCGGTGCTCATCTTCGTGGTGGAGCGCTGGCGCCCGGCGCTGCGCATCCAGTCCGTCGACGACATGCGGCCCGCCGATGCCTTGAAGGTGGGATTCGCGCAGAGTCTGGCGCTCATTCCCGGAACCTCACGTTCCGGAGCGACGATCATCGGCGGGATGGCGTTCGGCCTATCGCGCCAGGCGGCCACCGAATTCTCTTTCTTCCTGGCGATTCCGACCATGTTCGCGGCGGTGCTCTACGATCTGGCCAAGAGCTGGTCGGCCTTGAGCCGTGACGATCTGACGGCGATCGCGCTGGGTTTCGCCGTGGCCTTCGTTTCGGCCTTGGCGGCGGTGCGCTTTCTGCTCGGTTTCGTCGCGCGGCACTCGTTCGTCGGCTTCGCGTGGTACCGGCTGGCGCTCGCGCTCGTCGTCTGGGCTTATTTCGCCGTTTGAGGCAGGGCGATCGCGCGGGCGAGCTCGGCCGCCAGGGCGTTGCGCCGCTCGGGCGCTTCGAGCATCTCGCCGCGGATGAGGAAGGTGTCTTCGGCCCGCTCGCCCAGGGTGTCGATGCGCGCCATGTCGATGGCGATGCCGTGGCGCGCGAGCGTGCGCACGATCTTGTAGAGCAGTCCCGGCTGGTCGACGGCGGTCACGCTCAGCACGTAGTGCTGACCGCGCTCGTCCGGACGCAGATGGATCTGCGGCGGAAAAGGAAAGTGGCGCACGAGGCGCGGCAGGCGCCGTCCGCCGAGATCGGGTTCAGGCGGGGGGCCTTCCTGCATCAGCCGGCGCGGCAGTTCGTACTCGAGCAGGGGCAGTAGTTCGCGCGCCGGCAGATCGTCCGGGGCACGCAACACGAAGCTGTCGAGCGCATAGCCGGCGTGCGTGGTGTGGATCTTCGCCTCCCACACGTCCAGCCCCAACTGGGCGAGACCGGCGATGAGCCGCAAGAGCAGCTCGGGAGCGTCGCGCGTATAGACCATGAGCTGGATGCCGCTGCCCTCGCCGTCGGGCAGCAGCCGCGCGCGCACCACGGGTTCTTCCTGTTGGAAACGGCCGTAGAGGATGCGGGTGTGCCAGGCGATCTCTTCGGCGGAATGGCGCAGGAAGTAGGCGGTATCCAGCGTGCGCCAGAAAGGGGTTTCGGCCTCGGGGCGCAGACCATGGAAGCGCAGCAGCCGGCGGGCATCTTCGAGCCGGGCGGTGAGCGGATCGTGCGCGAGGCCCTGGCGGCGCTGGCGCAGATGGCGGCGCGTGGCTTCGAACAGATCCTGCAGCAGGCGCTCTTTCCACGGCGTCCACACTTTGGGGCTGGTGCCGCGGATATCGGCGTGGGTGAGGAGGTAGAGGGCAATGAGGCGGCGTTCATCTCCCACCAGGGCGGCGAAGCGCGCCACGACCTCCGGATCGCTGATGTCTTCTTTCTGCGCGGTGCGCGACATTTCCAGGTGATGGCGCACCAGCCAGACGGCGAGCTCGGCGTCCGGCTCGGCGAGCCGGTGTTCGCGGCAGAATCGTTCGGCCTCTTCCGCGCCGATCACGCAATGATCTCCACCCCGCCCCTTGCCGATGTCGTGGAAGAGCGCCGCGAGGTAGAGCAGCCAAGGCTGCCCGAACTCGAACATGAGCGCATTCATCGCGGGGTATTCGTGCGCGTGTTCTCCCATGGTGAAGCAGCGCAGGTTGCGCACGACCATCAGCGTGTGGGTATCCACGGTATAGGCGTGGTAGAGGTCGTACTGCATCTGGCAGATGATGCGCCGCCAGGGGGGGATATAGCGGGAGAGGATACCGAATTGGTTCATCCGCCGCAGGCCGTGCACGATGCCGCGGCGCTGGCGCAGCAGGTCGAGAAAGAGCGCCTGGTGGCGCGGTTCGAGGTGATAGGCGTCGTCGATGAGCTCGCGGTGCGCCCACAGCAGCCGCAGGGTGCGGGCGGTGAAGTCGGTGAGCTCGCTTCGTTGCGCGAGCAGCAGGAAGACTTCGAGGAGGGCTTCCGGGTGGCGCACGAAGACCTCCTCGCTCACCACGTCGAGCCGGTCGCCGCGCTGCTGGAAGCGCTCGTTGATGGGGAAAGGCAGGCGCTGACGTTCGGGAAAGAGCGCTTCGGCGAAGGTGGCCATGAGGATGGCGTTGACCTGCAGCACCTGCTTGGCGGTGAGGTAGTAGCGGCGCATGAAGACTTCGGCGGGGCGCCGCCCGTCGCGCCCGGCGATGCCCAGGCGCTGGGCGAGCTGCTCTTGGTGGTCGAAGAGCAGCCGGTCTTCGGCGCGGCGCGAGAGTAGATGCAGATGGATGCGCACGCGGGCGAGGAAGCTCTGGCAGCGCGACAACGCCTGCGCTTCGGTGGGAGTGAGCAGACCTTTGGCGGCGAGCGCCGACCAGCCGCCGCGGTAGCCGAGCGCCCGGGCGATCCACACGAGCAGCTGCAGGTCGCGCAGCCCGCCGGGGTGTTCCTTGCAGTTGGGCTCCAGCGCGAAAGGGGAGCCGAGCATGCGGGCGTGGCGCTGCTCTTGTTCCTGGCGCTTGGCTTCATAGAAGGCGCGCGGGTCGAGCCAGGTACGATAGCGTTCGCGGAACGTGCGATAGAGCACGCGCGATCCGGCCACCAGACGCGATTCGAGCAGGTTCGTGGCTACCGTGATGTCCTCGTCGGCGAGCGCGAGCGACTGTTCGAGGGTGCGCACGCTCGCGCCCACCTGCAGCCCCACGTCCCACAGCGCGGCGACGAGGGCGTGCACCCGGGCCTCGTCTTCGGCATCCGCCGCTTGGGCCAGCAGGATCAGGACGTCGATGTCGGAGTGGGGATAGAGCTCGCCGCGGCCGTAGCCGCCCACGGCCAGGAGCGCCGCGCCGCGCGGCAAGGGATGGGTTTCGAGCAGGCGGCGCAGGGTTTCGTCGACCAGGTGCGCGTGGCGCGCGAGATAGCGCGCCGGCGAGAGGGAGCCTTCGAGGAAGGCGCGCGCGAACGCTTCGCGCCCCGTGGCGAGTTCGTCCTTGAGCGGGGCGAGGTGTTCAGCCGATGAAGCCATGGCCGAAGCGCTCGCGCACGATCTCGGGCGGCGGCGGGCAGCCGGGCGAGACGGTGAGTACTTCCACGCCGGTGTGGGTGACCAGCACCGCGTGTTCCCATTGCGCCGAGAGGCTGCGATCCTTGGTGATGACGGTCCAGCCGTCGGGCAGCACCGAGGTGGCCGCGCGGCCGGCGTTGATCATCGGTTCGATGGTGAAGATCATGCCGGGCTTGAGCTCGATGCCGGTGCCGGCTTTGCCGTAGTGCAGCACCTGCGGGTCTTCGTGGAACTTGCGCCCCACGCCGTGGCCGCAGTATTCGCGCACCACGGAGAAGCCGTGGCGTTCGGCATGGTGCTGGATGGCGGCGCCGATGTCGCCCAGGCGCGCCCCGGGCCGCACTTGGGCGATACCCAGCCACATGCATTCGAACGTCACCTCCACCAGGCGCTTGGCGAGGATGCTCGTCTCGCCGCCCACGACGAACATGCGGCTGGTGTCGCCGTGCCAGCCGTCCTTGATGACGGTGATGTCGATGTTGAGGATGTCGCCTTTCTTCAGTTTCTTCGGCGCGGGGATGCCGTGGCAGACGACGTGGTTGACCGAGGTGCAGATCGACTTGGGGTAGGGCCGGCTGCCGCCGCCGGTGTAGTTGAGCGGCGCGGGGATGGTGCCCTGGACGTTGACCATGTAGTCGTGACAGAGCCGGTCGAGCTCCTCGGTGGTCACGCCCGGCTGCACGTAGGGGGCGATGTAGTCGAGCACTTGGGCGGCCAGCCGCGAAGCGACGCGCATTTTTTCCAGGTCTTCGGGATTGGTATAGATCGCCATCGTTCGTTCGCTTCCGGTCAGACGCCCTGTTTGAGCGAGGCTTCGATGAAGCCGTCGAGATCGCCGTCGAGCACGGCCTGGGTGTTGCCCACCTCATAGCCGGTGCGCAGGTCCTTGATGCGCGACTGGTCGAGCACGTAGGAGCGGATCTGGTGCCCCCAGCCGATGTCGCTCTTGCTCTCTTCGAGCTTTTGCTGTTCCTCGCGGCGCTTGCGCAGCTCGTGTTCGTAGAGCCGGGCACGCAGCATGGACATGGCCGCGGCCTTGTTCTTGTGCTGCGAGCGGTCGTTCTGGCACTGCACGACGATGCCCGTGGGCAGGTGCGTGATGCGCACGGCCGAATCGGTGCGGTTGACGTGCTGCCCGCCGGCGCCCGAGGCGCGGTAGGTGTCGATGCGCAGATCCGCCGGGTTGATCTCGATCTCGATGGAGTCGTCGACTTCGGGGTAGACGAAGACCGAGGCGAAGCTGGTGTGACGCCGGGCGTTGGAGTCGAACGGGCTCTTGCGTACCAGCCGGTGGATGCCGGTCTCGGTGCGCAGGTGCCCGTAGGCATAGGGGCCGGAGACCTTGATGGTCGCTCCCTTGATGCCGGCCACTTCCCCCTCGGATTCTTCGAGCAGCTCGGTCTGGAAGCCCTTGCGCTCGCAGTAGCGCAGGTACATGCGTTCGAGCATCGCCGCCCAGTCCTGCGCTTCGGTACCGCCGGCTCCGGCCTGGATCTCGATGAAGCAGTTGCCCGGATCCATGGGGTCGGAGAACATCCGGCGCAGCTCGAGTTCGTGCAGCCTGGCTTCGACCGCTTCGACTTCGGGGATGAGCTGCTCGAGCGAGGTTTCGTCGCCCTCTTCCTTGGCGAGCTCGAAGAGCTCGGCGAGCGCCTGGGCCGAGTCGGCCACCTCTTCGAGCGTCAGGACGACGTCTTCGAGCGCGCGCTTTTCCTTGCCGAGTTTCTGCGCCTGCTCGGGGTCGTTCCACACCGCCGGGTCTTCGAGGGCGCGGTTGACTTCTTCGAGCCGGCTTTTCTTCTCGGCGTAGTCAAAGATACCTCCGTAAGTCGGCACCGCGCTCGGCCAGGCCGTGGATGCGGGCTTCGAGTTCGTTGATCGCTTGGGCGTCCATCGTTGCTCCTGAAAAATGGTTGAAAATTTTGCTCGGGAATTATACGCTGTCCGGTTCGACCCCGGCCGGGCGGGCGAGTTCGATCTGCAACCGCAAGCGCTCGACGCCGTTCCAGGCGTCGCGTACCGGCCGGTAGGCGAGTTCGACCTGGGCCGGCAGCGGTTCGGCATGGCCGAAGAAAATCGCCTCGCACGGCTGGCGGTCGCGGTGCAGCTTGAGCTGCAGGTGCGCTTCCTTGAGGAGGCGCTGCTCGAGCACGGTGAAGGTGTCGAGAAAGAGGGGGGCGGGAAAGCCCTGTCCCCAGACTTCGCCCTCGAGCCGGCCGACGGTGGTGAGCGTGAGCGCTTCGAGGGGGAGCGAGCCGTCGGTGGGCAGCTCCGCCACGCCCAGCGCCTCGGTGCCGATCGTCTGCGCCGCCTCTTCGAAAGCCTGCTCGAAGCGGGCGAGGTCGGCGGCGCGCAGCGTCACGCCAGCGGCCATGGCGTGCCCGCCGAAGCGCAGCAAGAGCCCCGGGTGTTTCTTGCTGATCCAGTCGAGCGCATCGCGCAGGTGCAGCCCGGGCACGGAACGGCCGGAGCCCTTGAGCAGATCTTCATCGCCCGGGGCGAAGGCGAAGACGGGGCGATGGTGGCGCTCCTTGATGCGTCCGGCGACGATGCCGATCACGCCCTGGTGCCATTCGGGATGAAAGAGCGTGAGCGTGGCGCGCCCCTCGAGCGTGAGGGCATCGAGCGCGAGTTCGGCCTGCTCGCGCATCTGCGCTTCGATCCCGCGCCGTTCGCGGTTGATGTCCTCGAGCCGCTGCGCGAGTTCCAATGCGCGGCTTGGGTCGTCTTCGATGAGGCAGGCGATGCCCAGGCTCATGTCTTCCAGCCGCCCGGCGGCGTTGAGGCGGGGGCCGAGGAAGAATCCCAGGTCCTGGGCGGTGGCGCGGGCGGGATCGCGCCTGGCCACCTGGAAGAGGGCGCGTATGCCCGGCTGCATCCGGCCGGCGCGGATGCGCGCCAGCCCCTGGGCCACCAGAATGCGGTTGTTGTGATCGAGCCGTACGACGTCGGCGACCGTCCCCAGAGCGACGAGATCGAGCAGTTGAGCGAGATTGGGTTCGGGGCGGGTGGAGAAGGTGCCGCGGCGGCGCAGCTCGGCGCGCAGCGCCAGCATCACGTAGAAGACGACGCCCACGCCGGCGATCGCCTTGCTGGGGAAGTCGCAGCCGGGCTGATTCGGGTTGACGATGGCATCGGCCTCGGGGAGGACGTCGCCGGGAAGATGGTGATCGGTGATGACGAGGCTCATGCCGAGCGCGCGGGCGGCCGCGGCCCCTTCGACGCTGGCGATGCCATTATCGACGGTGATGAGCACGTCCGGCGCGAAGCGTTCGGCCGCGAGCGCCACGATCTCGGGCGAGAGCCCGTAGCCATAGGTGAAGCGGTTGGGCACGAGAAAATCGACGTGCGCCCCCATGGCGCGCAGGGCACGCACCGCCACGGCGGTGGCAGTGGCGCCGTCGCAGTCGTAGTCGCCGATGACTACGATGCGCGCCTGCGCGTCGATCGCCTCGGCCAAGAGCTCTGCCGCCTCGCGCGTGCCTTTCATCGCCTCGGGGGGCAAGAGGCGCGCGAGCGCCGTGTCGGTCTCGGCGGGGTGCTCGATGCCGCGGGCGGCGTAGAGGCGCGCGAGCAAGGGGTCGATGCCGGCTGCGAGCAGCCGCTCCAGGGCGCGGCGAGGCGTGGAGCGGACGATGGGGCGAGGGGTCATGGGGCGGTTTCCTCCAGCAGCCGCGCGAGTGTGCGCGGGCGGCGAACAAGGCGGCTCAGGGGTGCGAGACGGCGGCGCCATGGGGTGATCTCCAGGCGCAGGCTCGCCTTGTCGCCCGGCAGCAAGAGCGAAAGGCGTGGCAGGCGGGCATCGAGCGCGGCGAGCCAGTCGCGCTCGAGGGCGGCGAGGACCGTGCGCCAGCCGGTGAGATCGAGCCGGCGGCAGGGGTTCTCGGCGGCATCGAGGAGCGCCACGTCGAATTCCTGGCCCGCATCGCGCTCGGCGAGTACGAGGTCGTGGCCAGCGGCGCCCGCCCAGCCGCGCGCAAGCGGATCGAGCGTGCGTGCTCCCAGCACGCGGCGGGGAGGGACGGCGTTCGCCGCCGGCCGTTCGTTGCCCCAGAGCCACAGCGAATCGACGGTGGGCCATCCCCGGCGGCGGCGCTCGGCATTGATGGGGTGGGCGTGCAGCCAGATTTGCAGCTCGTTCATCAGCCGCCGCCAGCGCCGGGCGTCTTCCCCTTGGGGCAAGAGGGCGTCGAGCGAGCGGCCGGAGGCTTCGTCGAGCGGGGCGAAGCGCACGCCCTCGACGGGAGCGGCGAGCCGCAGGTAGCCGCGCTGCGGCGCAACGAAATCGAACCCGAGGATCCAGTCCGGAGCGATCTGCGTGAGCCAGGCGGAGAGGGCCGGAGCGAGGGCAGCGGCTTCTTCGGGGCTCAGCCCGGCTTCGCCCGGTTCGGTGACGACGATGCGGTCGCGTGCGAGCGTCAGCATCACTGGGTCGGCGCACAGCAGGGACCCTCCGGCGGCAGGCGGCGCTTTCTCTTCTTCACCGCGGCGGCGCAGTTCGGCCAGCGGCGCCGGCGCCGGTCCCAGCACGGCGGCGAGCGTTTCGCGGTATGATCGCGGCGATTCGCGACGGCAGGCGCCCACGGCGAGCCATCGTTCGAGCGTGGGCTGCGGGAGGCCGTCGAGCAGGCCGTGCGCGCCGGCGTTGGGCCAGAGCAGGCCGGGGAGGACGACGGTCGGACTCATGCGGCGATTGTACCGTCGACGGCGCACGCCACGGAAAACGGAAAAGGGACGATGTACGAATGGTTCATCGGCTGGCGCTATACCCGCCGGCAACGCGGCACGCGCGGGCGCAACGCCTTTGTGTCGTTCATCTCGCTGGTCTCCATGCTGGGCCTGATGCTGGGCGTGGCCGCCCTCATCGTGGTGTTGTCGGTGATGAACGGCTTTCAGGACGAACTGCGCCATCGCATCCTGGGGGTGGCCTCGCACATCGAGGTCACGGCCCAGAGTGGCATGCTCGAAGAATGGCCGGCGGTGCTCGACCGGGTGCGACGGCATCCGGAGGTACTCGGCGCCGCGCCCTTCATCCAGGAACAGGCGATGGTGAGCGGCAACGGCCGCGTGCAGGGCGTGGGGGTGCGGGGCATCGAGCCCTCGCTCGAGCGCGGCGTCGCACAGTTCGCCGACTATTTGCGCGCCGGCAGCCTGGAGGCCTTGCAGCCGCATTCCTACGGGATCGTGCTGGGCACGGATCTGGCGCGGCGCCTGGCCGTGGGTCTGGGGGACGAAGTAACGCTGATCGCACCCACGGCCACGGCCACGCTGGCCGGTGTCATGCCACGGGTGCGCGCCTTCCGCGTGGTCGGACTCTTCGAATCGGGGATGTATGAATACGATTCGGGTCTGGTGCTGGTGCATCTGCGCGATGCCCAGGCGCTCTATCGCTACGGAGAGGCGGTCTCGGGGGTGCGCCTGAAAGTGCGCGACCTCTTCGCCGCCCCGGCTGTGGTGCGCCAACTCGCCCCGACGCTGCCCGCCGGCCTGTGGCTGCGCGACTGGACGCAGACGCATGCCAATTTCTTCCGCGCCGTGCAGCTGGAGAAGACCATGATGACGCTCATCCTCTTTCTCATCGTGGCGGTGGCCGCGTTCAACATCGTCTCCACGCTGGTGATGGCAGTGCAGGACAAGACCGCCGACATCGCCATTCTGCGCACCCTGGGCGCGAGCCCGGCTTCCATCATGGGGATCTTCGTCGTGCAGGGCACCACCATCGGCGTGCTGGGGCTGGCGGCGGGGCTCGCGCTGGGGCTGACGATCGCCCATCACCTCGACGTGGTGGTGCCGGCGCTGGAGCATCTCACCGGGGCGACCCTGTGGAACAAGGAGATCTATTTCCTGAGCGAGCTACCCTCGAAGGTGCTCGCTGCCGACGTGCTGCGCGTGCTCACCGGCTCGTTCGTGCTCACGCTGCTCGCCACCCTCTATCCCAGCTGGCGCGCTTCGCGCCTGCAGCCAGCCGAGGCGCTGCGCCATGAGTGAGACGACGGCCAGGGGGGCCGAAACGCCGGTACTGGAGGCGCGGGCGCTGAGCAAGGTATACCTCGACGCGGGCGCGCCGCTCACCATCCTCGACGGCGTGGATCTGACGGTGATGGCCGGCGAGCGTGTGGCCATCGTCGGGGCTTCCGGTTCGGGCAAGAGCACCTTGCTGCACCTGCTGGGCGGGCTCGACCGGCCCAGTAGCGGCGAAGTGGGCTGGTCGGGGCAGGCGGTGTTCGCGCTCGACGAAGCCGCCCGCGGCCGGCTGCGCAACGCCATGCTCGGCTTCGTCTATCAGTTCCACCATCTGCTGCCAGAATTCACTGCGCTCGAGAACGTGGCGCTGCCGTGGATGATCCGGCGCCGGCCCAGGGCCGAGGCGCTGGAGCGAGCGCGGGCGCTGCTGACCGAGGTGGGGCTGGAAGCGCGGCTGGCGCACTTCCCGTCCCAGCTCTCGGGCGGGGAGCGCCAGCGCGTGGCGATCGCCCGGGCGCTCGTCACCGAGCCGCCCTGCCTGCTCGCCGACGAACCCACCGGCAACCTCGACCGGGCGAACGCCGAGCGCGTCTTCGAATTGCTGCTCTCGCTCACCCGCACGCGCGGCATGGCGCTCGTGGTCGTCACCCACGACGAGCGGCTCGCCTCCCGGCTCGACCGCCGGCTCGTGCTGGAAGCGGGGCGGCTGGTAGCAGTATGATGTAGTGATGTCAGCTCATCCCTGCTACTTTTTAGGTGCAAGGGAAGTCGTCGCCATGCGACGTCGGCTCCGACGCCGGCGCCACTGGTGCACGAGATGCCATCGCCACCAGGCGCGCACGAGGAAATAGCCTGCAATGGCAAGCGTGCTTGCCAGCACGAAGAGGCCGAGAAAGAGCGGCGTCCCCAAGGAGGCCACCCAGGCGAACGCCTGATCCATCCATTCTCTCAGGCTTTGCTCACCCCATTCGGGCGCGGGCTGAAAGCCGCCGTTTTCTCGTCCGAGCAGAAAACTGCCGATCTGGTAGGCGACGAAATAGATGACCGGGATGGTGAGGGGGTTCGTATAGAGGGTGGTGAATACGGCAACCGGTAGATTGGCGCGAAAGAGCACGCACAGGAGCGCGGCCGTGAGCATCTGGAACGGCCCGGGGATGAGACCGCACCACAGGCCGATGGCCACACCCGCCGATACCGAGCGGCGGTTGATGTGCCATAGGCGCGGGTGGAGCAGGGTGTTGCGAAACGGTCTCAGCCAGCGGTTGTCGCGTACGACTTCGTGATTGGGCAGAATGCGTTTGAACCAGCGGCGCATGGGAGCCTCAGGGTGAGGAGCGATCGAGCAGGAAATCGCGCACGACGGCGATCTGCTGCGGGTCCATCAGCGCCGGAGCATGGCCGACGCCGGGGATCTCGACCAGCTTGGCGCACGGGCCGCGGCGGGTCATTTCCTCGGCGGTCTCGCGCGTGAGCAGATCCGATTCGGCGCCGCGCAGCACCAGGGTGGGACAGCGGATGGCGTCCCAGAGTGCCCAGAGGTCGACGTCGAGCGCCGGCTGCGTCTGGAAAGGGACGGCGATGCCGGGGTCGTAGCGCAGCACCCAGCGCCCGTCCACGTCCTGGCGCACCGAATGCCGGGTGAGGTGGCGCCATTGCGCGTCGGTGAGCGGCCCGAAGGGGGCGTGGATGCGCCGCAGGTAGGCTTCGGCCTCTTCCAGCGTGGCGAAGTGCGGTGTTTCGGCCACGTAGCGCCCGATGCGCTCGAGCGAGGCGGCCGAGAGCACGGGACCGACGTCGTTGAGCACCAGTTTGTCGATCGGGCTCATGGGCTGGGCGGCGAGCGTCATGCCGATCAATCCCCCCATGGAGGTGCCGAGCCAATGCAGGGTCTTGGGGCGGATCTTGCCGAGCAAGGTGAAGAGGTCCGAGACGTAGAGCGGAATCGTGTAGTCGGTCTTGACCGTGAGCCAGTCGGAGAGCCCGCGTCCGACCACGTCGGGGCAGATCACGCGGTAGTGGGGTGCGAGCGCGCGGGCGAGCTCGTCGAAGTCGCGCCCGGTGCGCGTGAGGCCATGCACGCACAGCAGCACCTTGGGGTTGGTCGGATCGCCCCATTCGTAGTAGACCATGCGATGGATGCCGTGTGGACCGACGCACATGATGTGGTCGGTGCGCATCTCGGTGGGATGGCCGTCGTGGCGCGGCGCAGATTCGCCGGCGGAAGTGCGTGGCGTGGGGCGCGCGCCGGTAAGCCAGCGCTTGGCGCGTTCGATCCAATGAGCAAGATTCATGGGGATGGCTCCTCTTCTTCGCAGGAAGGGTCTTGCCATACAGAATACCAGTAGCGCCGCGTTTCTGCCCGGTGAGTTCGCACGCTCAAGCCCTCGGTCGCGAAGAAGGCCGTGACCGCGCCGTCGCGGTCGCTGCGCCACGCCTGCGCCCCGGCCCGCCGCCAGGCCGAGGCCACGCCGCAGTCCGGATGGTGAAAACGGTTGCGGTAACCAGCGGCGTAGACGACGTGGCGCGCGCCGGTGGCGGCGATCCACTTCGGCGAGGAGCTCGTTTTGCTGCCGTGGTGCCCGGCCACGACGAGCTCGGCGCGCAGCGCCTGCGCCGGCAGGGTGGCGAGCAGATGGCGTTCGCCGCGCTGCCCCAGGTCGCCCGGTACGATCGCCGCCCCGCCGGCCGCCTCCACGCGCAGCACGCAGGAGGCGTCGTTGTCCCCGCGCCCTTTCCAGGGGTCGGCAAGGTCGGGATGGAGGATGGCAAAGCGTACGCCGTCCCATTCCCAGCGATCGTCGCGGCTGCAGGGTAGTGCCAGCGGAGGCAGCGCCGCCAGGCGGGCTTCGTCCATGCCGCCGGCGCGCACGGAGGCTGCGGGCAGCGCCCGCGCGAGCGCGGGCCAACCGCCAATGTGGTCCTCGTCCGGATGCGAGAGGATCACGCGGTCGAGCCGGCGCACGCCCTGGGCACGCAGGTAGGGCAGAAGCACGCGGCTGCCGGCGTCGAACCCGCCTTGCCGGGGGCCGGTGTCGAAGACGAGGTCGTGCGCGGCGGTCTGCACGTGTACCGCGAGTCCCTGTCCGACGTCGAGCACCGTGAGGCGCGCCTCCCCCGGTCCCGGCCGCGGCGGCTGCCAGAAAAGGATCGAAGCGATTCCGACGAGACCGATCGATCGGGCCGGCGTGCCGCGCGGCAGCAGCATCCAGGCAATCGCAGCCGTGGCGGCGGGCACCAGCGGCCAGGGCGGATGCGGCAGGATCAACGTCGCGCCAGGCAGCGATGCGCACAAGCGCAGTACCGCCTCGAGCGCGGCCACGCTCGCATCGAACGCCACCACGAACAATCCGGCCGGGAAGACGAGCACGAGCAGCGCGAGCGGCGTGACCACCCAGCTCACCCAAGGGATGGCCACCAGGTTGGCGAGGGTACCGAGCGCGGCGACGCTGCCGAACCAGCCGAGCACCACCGGCGCGAGCAGCAGCGTCAGGCGCCATTGCACTGTGACGAGTTTCCGACCGAAGGACAGCAGCGGACGGTACCACGGCAGGGTTTCTTCGGCGGCGTTTGCTTCGGCCGCGGTGTCTTGCGTCGCCGGCGCACCATAGACGATGAGCGCCCCCATGGCGAGGAAGGAAAGCCAAAACCCGGGCGCGCCCACCGCCCAGGGATCGAAGACGAGCACCGCCCACAGGCTCAGCATCAGCACCGTCCAGCCGGAGACGAAACGGCCGCTGAAGAGCGCGCCGGCTGCCGCCAGCAGCATCACCACGGCGCGTTGCGTCGGCACTTCCATGCCCGAGAGAAGCGCATAGGCGAGCGCCGCGAGCACGCCGGCGGCCAGCCCCGCCGGCCGTGCCGGCAAGATCAGCAGCCGGGCGGGATTGCGCCGCCACAATGCCGCCGCCATGCCCCCGGCGAGCACCGCCACCAGCGTCACGTGCAAGCCGGAGATGCTCACCAGGTGGGCCGTGCCGGTGGCTGCGATCGTTTGCCAGGCTTCTTCGTCGAACCCCCGCATGTCGCCGATCGCCAGCGCCGCGAGCCATTCGCCATGGTGCGAACCCGTGCGTTCGAGCCGCTGCCGCGCCGCCTCGCGCCAGCGCTCGAGCGCCACCCGCGGCGTCCACACGGTGCCGGGCAGGGCCGTCGGCGCTGCCGTCACCCGTCCAGTGGCGCCGATGCCGCGGGAAAACCAGAAGAATTCGCGATCGAAGACGCCCGGATCGGCCAGACCGTGCGGCGGGCGCAGCTCGACCTGCAGCCGCCAGCGCGAACCGGGCTGCCACAAGGCGTCGGGCAAGGTGACGTCCTTGCGCGTCGTCGGCGCAAGCAGCCATAGGACGGAAGGCACTCCCGCCGGTGCGCGCTCGACGGCAAAGGCGAAAGAACGGCCGAAGCTCTGTTCCACCCCCAGGGCGCGCACGTAGCCCTCGACCACGAGCTCACGCTCGGCGAGCGCCTCCGGCAGGCGATCGGCCAGGCGCAGCGCGCTGCGCCAGCCACTCGAAGAAAAGGCGAGCAGCACGGCGGCAAGAAAGACGAGCCCATGCGTGGGAAGATCCGGCGCCTCGGGTGCCTTACGCCAGCGCCGCCATCCCGGGACGAAGGCGAGCGCTCCGCCAAGGAACAGGGCCGCGAACGCCCCTCGGCCCGGCAGCGCCGGCAGCAGGTGCAGCGCAATGCAGCCGAGCAGCCAGCCGGGCGCGAGCGTGACGATCACGGCTGGGCATCCCGCCGCTCAATGCAGGTAGCGCGGCCCCGACGGCGTGTGGCCGGTCGTGTCGCCCTCGTCTTCCTCTTGGGCGGGCAGCTCGGCGTGCACCAGCTCCCCCTCGGCATTGGGAAAGAGCGGAGCGCCACAGTCCTCGCAGAATTCGAGCGGCAGGGTACGGCGCAGCGTCACGACGTCCTGGATGCCCACCGCCTTGAGGGTTTCCTGGATCTGCCGCTGCGCCTCGGCCTCCGTCTCGTCGGCGCCGAGCAAGGGCCACGGCACACCGTGCACCACCTGGCCGCCGTGCTTGAGGGCGAGTCCGATGCGGTATTCGAATTCGCCCTGGCTCTCGCATGGCGCAATCACGGCGCGCAGATGGCTCGCGGCGATGTCGGCCTCGGCGGCGAGAAAGGCGATCGCGGCATGGATCGCAAAGGGGCGGGCATCGCGGTTCGCCTTGCGCGAGGCGGTGAAGTAGGCATCGGGCAATTCCGTTTCGGTGCCGCAGCCGGGCATGATCTGCGCGAGCACCGGCCCGGCCTGCTTGCGCCATTGGTCGAAGGCGAACTCGCGATCGCCCTCCGCTTCCTGCCAGGTGAAGATGGGACCCTCCTTGGGCGCGGCGGCGGCCACCAGCACGTAGCGGATGTCGGAGAGGAAGACGGCCGACTCGGGCAGCGCGTCGCGATCGACGGCATGGTCGCGCCCGGCGAGGGCATCCTTGCCCGCGGCCTGCAGCCAGCGCCGCGTGGCGACGAAGCCTTCGGGCAGCTGGTCCGGGCTGAAGAGGTAGTCGAAGAGGGCGAACTTCACCCCGGCGGCGAAGATGTGCGCGCCCAGATGCACGCGCAGGTTCTCGCGCACCGCCTGGGGAATGGGGCGGGCCGGGATCTGGAACCGCGACCAGGCGAGCACGGGCGCAGCCACGAGCACCAGGTCATGGCTCTTGTCGAAATCGGCCAGTGTCTCGGCCTCCGAGTCGAGCACGTCGCTCAGCTCCTCATAGGCCTGCAGCTCGCTCTGATAGAGATGATCGAGCGCGCGCTCGATCGCGGCTTCGTCTCCGGCTTCGAGCAGGGCGCGGACCGTCTCGCTGAGAAGACGTTCCCAATAGCGATCCTCGATGCGGCTGCCCGACTGGGCCAGCCCCTTGGCGAGCCAGCACAGGCGCTCGGCATCGCGCGGCAGGCCGCTCGGGCGGGAAATGCGGGTTTTCTTCTTCATGGCGTTGCTCCAAAAAACCCGTCTCACAGATCGGCGTATTTTTGCATCTTTTGCAGGTGCTGCATGATCACGGCGGCGATCTCCTCGATCGATTTGGTCGTCGAATCGATCCAGGGGATCCCTTCGCGGCGCATCAGCGCCAAGGCTTCTTCCACTTCCTTGCGGCAGTTCTCCAGTGACGCATAGA
The DNA here is from genome assembly GCF_006503695.1 of Tepidiphilus succinatimandens. Classification (GTDB taxonomy): domain Bacteria; phylum Pseudomonadota; class Gammaproteobacteria; order Burkholderiales; family Rhodocyclaceae; genus Tepidiphilus; species Tepidiphilus succinatimandens. The sequence continues at coordinate 52,852 of NZ_SBIK01000009.1, read as the reverse complement.
CGCTGTTGGGGCGGCGCTCCTGGCGGATCTGGGCCAGGCGCTCGGGGGCGATCGTCAGCCCGAAGAGCTTGGCGCGATGGAGCTTGAGCGGCGCCGGCAGCGCCTTGCGCTCGAAATCCTCGGGAATGAGCGGGTAGTTGGCCGCCTTCACCGCGTATTGCATGGCCAGGTACAGACTCGTCGGCGTCTTTCCGGAGCGCGACACCCCGATGAGGATGATATTGGCGTCGTCGAGCGTGCCGTCCTGAATGATTCCGTCGTCGTGCGAGAGCGCGAAGTTGATCGCTTCGATCCGGCGCTGGTAGCTGCGGTTGTCGAGGATGCCGTGGAACCGCCCCACCGCGTGCGTGCTCGGCATGCCCAGCTCGCGCTCGAGCGGCCCGAGAAAGGTGCCGAAGAGATCGACGATGTGGGCTTCGGCCCGATGCAGCACCGCCACCACGGCGGGCTGTACCAGCGTGCTGAAGACGATGGGGCGCAGCCCCGTGCGTCGCTTCACCCGTTCAATGCGCTCGACGAGGTCGCTCGCTTTTTCCGGCGCATCGATGAAGGGCGCGCGCACCTCGTCGTAGTCGAACTCGGGGAATTGCGCGAGCAGACTGTGACCGAGCGTTTCGGCGGTGATGCCCGTGCCGTCGGAGACGTAGAATACGGTGCGTTTGGGGGTATCCGGCATGGCGGGGGAGCAGGCGCGAGCGGCGCTTTGCGCTTACCAAAATGGGGGAAAACCCTTAGAATACCATTTTTCCGTGCCTCACGAACTCAGGAAAGGCTGCGATGACTCGATATGTGATCCCGTTCAACGAGCTGCGCATGACCGACGTCGGCATCGTCGGCGGCAAAAACGCCTCACTCGGCGAGATGATCAGCCAACTGCCCGCGGACGTGCGCGTGCCGGGCGGTTTCGCTACCACCGCCGAGGCCTACCGCCTGTTCCTCGCGCAAAATGGCCTGGCGCAGCGCATCCATGAGGCGCTCGAGGCGCTCGACGTCGATGACGTCAACGCCCTCGCCAAGACGGGCGCCGAGATCCGCCGCTGGATCATGGAGACGCCTTTCCCGCCCGAGTTCGAAACCCAGATCCGCCAAGCCTACGCCGAGCTCGTCGCCCGCGAAGGCGAGGGGGCGAGTTTTGCCGTGCGCTCCTCGGCCACGGCCGAAGACCTGCCCGATGCCTCCTTCGCCGGCCAGCAGGAAACCTTGCTCAACGTCTCGGGCATCGAGAACATCCTGCACGCCATCAAGGAAGTCTTCGCCTCGCTCTACAACGACCGGGCGATCGCCTACCGCGTGCACAAGGGTTTCCGCCACGCCGAAGTGGCGCTCTCGGCCGGCGTGCAGCGCATGGTGCGCTCCGACGTGGGCGCTTCCGGCGTGATGTTTACCATCGACACCGAATCCGGTTTCCGCGACGTCGTCTTCATCACCGCCTCCTACGGTCTGGGCGAGATGGTGGTGCAAGGGGCGGTCAACCCCGACGAATTCTACGTCCACAAACCCACCCTGATGCAGGGCAAGCCTTCCATCATCCGCCGCAATCTCGGCTCCAAGCTCATCAAGATGGTCTTCGGCGAGCCCGGCGAGGGGGTGCGCGTCAAGGTGGTCGACGTGCCCGAGGCCGATCGCAACCGCTTCTGCCTCGAAGACGCCGACATCCTCGAACTCGCTCGCTACGCGGTCATCATCGAACGCCACTATGGCCGTCCCATGGACATCGAATGGGGCAAGGACGGCATCGACGGCAAGATCTACATCCTGCAGGCGCGCCCCGAGACGGTGAAGTCGCAGGAAAGCGGCCGCGTGATGGAGAAATACCGCCTCAAGCAGCACGGCAAGGCGCTGGTGCATGGGCGCGCCATCGGGCAGAAAGTCGGCGTGGGGCCGGTGCGCATCGTCACCGATCCCAGCCAGATGGAGCGCGTGCAACCCGGCGACGTGCTCGTCACCGACATGACCGACCCCAACTGGGAGCCGGTGATGAAGCGCGCCGCGGCCATCGTCACCAATCGCGGCGGACGCACCTGCCACGCGGCCATCATCGCCCGTGAATTGGGGATCCCGGCCATCGTCGGCTGCGGCAACGCCACCGAAGTGCTGCAAGAAGGGGAAGTGGTCACGGTCTCCTGCGCCGAAGGGGATACCGGCTACGTCTATCGCGGCAAGCTCGACTTCGAAGTGCAGCGCACCGACCTCGGAACGCTGCCCGAGCTACCGGTGAAAATCATGATGAACGTGGGCAACCCGGAGCTCGCCTTCGAGTTCGCCCAGATCCCCAATGCCGGCGTGGGTCTTGCCCGGGTGGAGTTCGTCATCAACAACGTCATCGGAGTTCATCCGCGCGCCATTCTCGAATTCGACCAGATCTCGGCCAAACTGCGTGAGGAAATCTCGCGCCGCGCCCGTGGCTACGCCAGCCCGCGCGCTTTCTACGTGGAAAAGCTCGCCGAAGGCATCGCCACCATCGCCGCCGCGTTTTATCCGCAGCCGGTGATCGTGCGCCTGTCCGATTTCAAATCGAACGAGTACCGCAAGCTCCTGGGCGGTGAGATCTACGAGCCCGAGGAAGAAAACCCCATGCTGGGCTTTCGCGGCGCGGCGCGCTACATCGCGCCGAGCTTCCGCGAGTGCTTCGAGATGGAATGCGAGGCCGTGAAGAAGGTGCGCGACGTCATGGGGCTCACCAACGTCAAGGTGATGATCCCCTTCGTGCGCACGGTGGGCGAAGCCGAGCGCGTGGTCAAACTCCTTGCGGCCAACGAGCTCGAGCGCGGCAAGAACGGGCTCGAGCTCATCATGATGTGCGAGATCCCCTCGAACGCGCTGCTCGCCGAAGCCTTCCTCGAGCACTTCGACGGCTTCTCCATCGGCTCGAACGACCTCACCCAGCTCACCCTGGGGCTGGACCGTGATTCGGGACTAGTGGCCGAATCCTTCGACGAGCGCGATCCGGCGGTGAAAGTCCTGCTCGGCATGGCGATCGACGCCTGCAACAAGCTCGGCAAATACGTCGGCATCTGCGGCCAGGGCCCGTCGGACCACCCCGATCTGGCCGAATGGCTGATGGAGCGCGGTATCCAGACGATCTCGCTCAACCCCGACACCGTCATCGACACCTGGCTTCAGCTCGCCGAGCGCCTGCGCGAGCGAAAGGGTGCTTGACACCTGGCGGAGAATGGCTATAATTTCAATCTCTGTTGCGCGCCCGTAGCTCAGTTGGATAGAGTACCTGGCTACGAACCAGGGGGTCGTGGGTTCGAATCCTGCCGGGCGCGCCAAGAACCGGAACCCGGAGCCGCTGGTGCGGCTTCGGGTTTTTTTATCGGTGTCGAGTCAATACAGCACACTTGCCAGCTTGCGCCGATACTCGGCCACGAGCGGGTCATCTCCCAGCAGCTCGAACACGGAAAGCAGCGTCTTGCGCGCCGCCTCGTCGTTCCAGCGTCGGTCGCGACGAATCATCTCCAGCAATTCATCCATTCCTTGCGCATAGTGCCCCGCTGCCACCAGATGTTTGGCAAGCCGCAGTCGCGCTTCCATGTCGTCAGGGTTGCGGGCGAGGCGCTCGCGTAGCGCCATTTCGTCTTCCGCCGCCGCGCGGGCGAATTCGAGTCGCGTCACGAGCCGTTTGGTCGCCTCGTCGAGTCGCCCAGCCGTAGAGATGGCGTCGAGTTGCGCTTGGGCCTCTTCGAGTCGACCGAGCTCGATCAGCACCTCTGCCAAGGAGCGTTTGACTTCATCGTCGTCTGGGGCGAGTGCCGCTGCGGCTTCCAGGCGCTGCAGGGCGGCAGCCAAGTCGCCGCGTCCGCGTAGTTGCACTGCCTCGCGCAGTAGATCGCCTGCCGGTGAGGGGAGCAGTCGCTCGATGAATTCTCGTACTGCCCGCTCCGGCAGCGCCCCGGTGAATTCGTCGACCAGTTCGCCATGGCGGAACGCCTTGACGTTGGGTATGCCGCGCACGCCGTAGCGCGCGGCGAGCGCCGCGTTTTCGTCCGAATTCACCTTGGCGAGCAGGAAACGTCCGCCGTATTCTTCGGACAGCTTTTCCAGGATGGGCTTGAGTACCCGGCAGGGGCCACACCATGGCGCCCAGAAGTCGACCAAGACGGGAACCTCGTGTGAGCGTTCGAGTACGAGAGAGGGAAAAGTGCGTTCGTCGACGTCAAAAGAAAATTGACTCATCGTTTCCTTTCCTGATTTTCGACAAGGGACGACTGGGAGAGCCCATTCAGCGCAAGATATGAGGATAAAGCCTGGCCGCGACAAGGATGAAAACGAAGGCAAAGGCGCAGAGCACGCCAAGATCCCTCCATAGTCCGAAGACACTGGAAACGCCGGGCAACCCGGAAGGGTGCCTGATGGGGGAAATCATCGCCTTGCCAAGGGTTTTAGTTGATTTTAGCCCCCATTGCAACCTCAACGTAAAGATTTTCGTTTGGGCGAAACAATGAGTTTTATAATCTCGATGCCGCGCTCGCGTTCGTCGTGGTGGTCATGCTCTTCGGCCAGGTTACGCGAGTGACGATTTTCGTCGGACCGGCGTGGATTGCCCCGGTCGTGACGGCTTATCATGCTTTTGGTCTTCAAAGGGAAAACGTCGGCTTGCCATCGAGGCCAATTCTTGAAAGAGGCTTCCGATTGCCGAGAAAATGACCATGCCTGCCTGGCTTGCCCCGCTTCTCACCCGCAAGATGCTGATCTGCATCTTTACCGGTTTTGCCTCTGGGCTGCCGCTCTACCTCCTCATCAACCTGCTGCCCGCCTGGCTGCGCAGCGAAGGCGTCGACCTGAAGACCATCGGCTTCTTCGCCCTGATCCAGTTTCCCTACACCTGGAAATTCCTCTGGTCGCCTCTGCTCGACCGTTTCGCGCCGCCGCTCGGCCGGCGGCGTGGCTGGATGCTGATCACCCAGATCGGCCTTTTATTTTGCATCGGCGGCTTGGGCGGTTTCGATCCGCGGACGCACATTTTCGCCATTTCCTGCCTCGCCGCGCTACTGGCGTTCTGTTCCGCCACCCAGGACGTGGCGCTCGACGCCTTTCGCCGCGAACTGCTCGCCGAGAGGGAACTGGGCCTGGGCAATGCCGTGCATGTCAATGCCTACCGGCTCGCCGGCCTCGTTCCCGGTTCGCTTTCGCTGATCCTCGCCGACCGTCTGCCGTGGAACATGGTCTTCTGGATCACGGCGCTGTTCATCCTGCCGGGCATGGCGATGGCGCTCTTCATCCGCGAACCGGTCGTCGTCGACCGGCCGCGCACCCTGCGGGCGGCCTGCATCGAACCCTGGCAGGAATTCATCGGCCGACGCGGCTGGCGCGATGCCTTCTGGATCCTGGCTTTTCTGTTTTTCTACAAATTGGGCGACTCGCTCGCCACCGCCTTGTCGACGCCGTTCTACCTGGACATGGGCTACGGCAAGACCGACATCGGCCTGATCGCCAAACACGCCGGTCTGTGGCCGGCCATTCTCGGCGGCTTGGCGGGTGGCCTGTGGATGGTGCGCATCGGCATCAACCGCGCCTTGTGGCTCTTCGGCCTGGTGCAGATGTTCGCCATTCTCGGTTTTGCCTGGCTGGCCTGGCTCGGCCCTTTTTCGCACGTCGGCACCTTCGAGCGCGCTGCACTGGCCGGCGTGATTTCCGTCGAATATCTGGGCGTCGGACTGGGGACGGCGGCCTTTACCGCCTTCATCGCGCGCACCACCCATCCGGCTTACACCGCCACGCAGTTCGCGCTCTTCACGAGTCTCGCCGCCGTGCCGCGCACTGTGATCAATGCCTTTGCCGGCGTACTCGCCGAACGGCTGGGCTGGATGAATTTCTTTTTCTGCTGCGTGGCGCTGGCCGTGCCGGGGATGCTTTTGCTCAAATGGATCGCGCCCTGGAACGGGGAAAGATGGGGCGACTCGGAGCGCCGGCTCGATCCGTCTGGCGGCATCGGCACGATGCCACTGCGGTCGAGGTAGCGGGTAGTCTGGTTCGTCCGCTCTCGAGGGATCCGGGGGATATAATGGATCGATCAGAGGCTGGACAAGCACCTGCCCGGGCGATGGCCTTATCGTAGCATTGGGGCATTGCCGCGGTTCGGACGGGAAAATCTTCCGGAGGGAACATGAGGATCCTGCACACTGCCGACTGGCATCTCGGCCGCGTCTATCACGGCGTCTCACTCCTGGAAGACCAGGCGCACGTGCTCGATCAGCTGGTCGGGCTCGTGCGTTCGGAGCGCCCGGATGTGGTGCTGATCGCCGGCGACGTCTACGACCGCTCGGTCCCGCCGGCCGAGGCCGTTCGCCTGCTCGACGAGACGCTCACCCGGATCGTGGTGGGCGAGCGCACGCCCGTCCTGCTCATCGCCGGCAACCATGACAGTCCCGATCGGCTCGGCTTTGGTGCGCGTCTTCTGGCCGAAGCCGGGCTCACGGTCCGGGGGCTTGCGACCGCCGACGTCTCTCCCGTGCTGCTGCGAGACCGTTACGGCGAGGTCGCTTTCTATCCCTTGCCCTACGCCGAGCCCCCTTGGGTGCGTCAGTGTCTGGAGGACGAGTCGATCGCGGACCACCACGCGGCGATGCAGGTTCAGGTCGAGCGCATTCGACGGCTCCACGACCAGAGCCGCCGTTCGGTGCTCATCGCCCATGCGTTCGTGCAGGGCGGGACGGCGAGCGAATCCGAACGCCCGCTGTCGGTCGGAGGGACCGGCCTCGTCGGGGCGGAGGTCTTCGAGGGATTCCATTTCGTGGCGCTCGGCCACCTGCATCGCCCTCAGAGCCTGGCCGGTGGTCGCATCGACTATGCCGGTTCGCTCTTGAAATATTCCTTTGCCGAGGTCGGCCACGACAAGAGCGTTTCCCTGGTCGAGCTCGACGGGCAGGGCCGCGCGCGCATCGAACGACTGCGGCTCACGCCGCGTCGGGACCTGCGCATCCTCAGCGGCAGCCTGGACGAGATTCTGGCTGCCGCCGGAGACGATCCCGGCCGGGACGACTACGTCCTTGCCCGGCTCACGGATACGGGGGCGCTCCTCGATGCGATGGGAAAACTGCGCACGGCCTACCCCAATGCGCTTGCCATCGAGCGTCCGCAGTTTGCCGGAGCGGGAGCTGGGCTCGAAGCGGGCACCGACCATCGCAAAGTCGGCCTGGACGAGCTCTTCGAGGCTTTCTACCGTGAAATGACGGGGCGCGCGCTCGACGAATCCGCCCGGCGCTTGCTGCATGCCGAGATCGTCGCCCTGTCCCAGCAGGAACGGGAGGTGGCCCCATGAGACCGATTCGCCTGATCCTGAACGCCTTCGGTCCTTTCGCTCAACGCGAGGAGATCGACTTCACGCGCCTGCCGCCGGATGCGCTCTTTCTGATCCACGGCCCGACGGGGGCAGGAAAGACGTCGATCCTCGATGGCATCTGCTACGCGCTCTATGGCGAGACTTCCGGCAGCGAGCGCAGCGCCAAGGAGATGCGCAGCCATCATGCTGCGGACGATGCACTCACCGAGGTCGAGTTCGAGTTCGGACTGGGGCGCAGGCGCTATCGCGTCAAGCGTTCGCCCGAGCAGGAACGCGCTGCCTTGCGGGGCAAGAAGGATCAGCGGGTCAAGATCCCGGCCCGGGCCGAACTGCAGGTGTGGGACGGCGATGGCTGGAAGCCTCTCGTCAGCAAGGCGACGGAGGTCACGCAACGCCTCGTCGCGCTCCTCGGTTTCGAAGCCGACCAGTTCCGCCAGGTCATTCTGCTGCCGCAAGGGCAATTCCGCAAACTCTTGGCGGCCGACTCCAAGGAGCGGGAGCAGATTCTGGAGACGCTCTTCGCCACCGAAACCTGCAAGCGCTTGCAGGAACGGCTCAAAGCGGCGGCGAATGCTCTTGAGCGTCAGGCCGAAGAAGCCAAGGCACGAAAAAAGACGCTGCTCGAACAAGCCGGGGTGGAGTCAGAAGAAGCGCTCCGCGCCCGGATCGAGGAAGCGACGGCACAGCGCTCGAGCCTGGCGGAGGAAGAACGACGTCGCCGCGCTGAAGAGAAGGACGCCACCGCCGCGCTCGCGGCTGCTGAAGCTCTGGCGCGGCAATTCGAGGAGCGAGACCGCGCTCGCGCCGCCTTGGACGGGCTGAGCGCTGCTGCCGCCGCGATCGCAACCCGACGCCGCGAGCTGGATGTCGCTTCTCGGGCCCAGCTCGTCCTTGCGGCCCATGCGAACTTCGAGGACGCCGCTGCGCAACGGCAGCGGCTCGCCCAGCAGTTGGCGCAGGCCGAGGGCGAGGTCGAAGCCACCGCCCGCCAGCGCGAATCGGCCGAATCTCGGTTGCAGGAAGAACGCGCGCGAGCGCCCGAACGGGAACGGGCCATTCGCGAGCTCGAGCGGCTCGAAGGCTTGCGCGAGGCCGTGCGCACGTTCGACGAGGCGCGGCGGGAAGCAGAGAAGCTCTCCCGCTCGGCCGAAGCGGCAGAGGCCGAACTCGCGCGCCTGCAAGGAGAATCCAAAACCCTCACCGAGCAGCGTGCACGGCTGCAGCAGGCGATCGAGGCGGATACTCCCCTGGCTGGGCGGGTCGAGGCGCTGCGGCGCGATCTCGCCCAACAGGAACGACTCATCCGCTCGCTGCAGCAACTCGATCAGGCCAAAGCGGCCCTGGCCGCGCACCGCGACGAAGAAACCAAATGCCGCCAAGCCTTGGAGGCCGCGCAGACCGGGCGGGATGCCGCTCGGGTGCGTAAGGAGGATTTGGAAGCGCGCTGGCGCAGTGGCCAAGCCGCCGTGCTCGCCCTGCACCTGAGCGAAGGTGCTCCGTGTCCCGTTTGCGGCAGTCTGGAGCATCCTGCCCCGGCGACGGCGGGCGAGGCCGTGCCGAGCGAGGAAGAACTGAATGCGGCCGCCAAGGCCCTGCAGCAGGCCGAATCCGCCTTGGAAAGCGCTCGTGCCAAGCATCAGGCCGTTCTGGGTCGGATCGCAGGGGCCGAATCCGTAGTTTCAACCTTGGAGGCGGGACTGCCGCCCGATCCCCCCAGCCTCGAGCAGGCCAAAGCGCGCCTGGCCGACCTCGAACGTGACCTGGCAAGAGCGCTCGAAGCGACCAAACGGCTCGATGCAGCCAAGGCCGAGTTCCAAGCCTGCGAACAGCGTCTTGCCGCGCTCGGTCCTGCGCTGGAGCAGGCGCGCAGCCGCACCGAAACCTTCAAGATCCAAGCCGCGGCGGCTGCGGCCCAAGTCCGCGAACGTTCCGACCGAATTCCGGAACCTCTGCGCGACGTACGCACGCTCGAGCAGACGATCGACGCTGTCCGCAAGCAAGCGGATACGCTCGCCGCCCGGCTCAAAGCGGCCGAGGAAGCGCATCAGCAGGCGAGTACCGCGCACGCGGCTGCGGGTTCGAAGCGGCAGGAGCGCGCCGAAGCGCTCGATGCCGCCTCGGTGCGCCTCGACCAGTCCCACGCCGTCTTCCTCAAGGCCCTGCAGGAACAGGGTTTCGCGGACGAAGCCGCTTTCCGCGAGGCCATGCGTTTCCCCGAAGAAATTGCCGCCTTGCGCGCCGAGATCCAGTCCTACGACGAATCCGTGGCGGCAGCCAAGGAACGCCTGCAGCGCGCCGAAAACCAGGTCGCCGGAAAAACGCCACCGAATCTCGCCGCGCTCAAAGCCGCCCAGGAAGAGGTCCGGCGCACCGTCGAGCAGCTCGTTGCCCAGCAGCAGAGTCTCGAAGAGCGTATCGGGCAGGACCGCAGGACGTGCGAAGTGCTCGCGGCCATCGGGCAGGAGCTGGGGGAGATCGAGTCGCGCTACGAAGTGATGGGGCACCTCGCCGGCATCGCCAACGGGGACAATGGCAAGAAGCTCACCTTCCAGCGGTTCGTGCTCGCGGCACTGCTCGATGACGTGCTGCGTCAAGCCACCCTGCGCTTGCGCACCATGAGCCGCGGCCGCTACAGCCTGCAGCGGCGCGAGGACGTGGCCGATGCGCGCAGGGCCTCCGGCCTCGATCTCGAAGTCTTCGACGAATACACCGGTCGATCTCGGCCGGCCAGCACGCTCTCGGGCGGCGAGAGTTTCATGGCCGCCCTCTCGCTCGCGCTGGGGCTATCGGACGTGGTGCAAGCCTACGCGGGCGGCATCCAGCTCGACACCCTCTTCATCGACGAAGGCTTCGGCAGTCTCGACCCCGAGTCGCTCGACATGGCGATGAAAGCCTTGGGCGAGCTGCGGCAGAAGGGACGAATGGTCGGCATCATCTCCCACGTCGACGAGCTCAAACGCCAGATCGACGTCGGCATCGAGGTGATCCCGGGGAGAAGCGGCAGCCAAGTCCAGGTCGGAGCGGTAGGGTGATGTTGGGCAGTGGACGATGGTTTTTCGGATGGATTAGGCGTAACGCACCTCGACGCGCTCTACCCCCGGGATTGCGCGCAGGGCGGCGAGTAAGGTCTCCTGTGGGTGCACCCCCCAGGTAGGGGAGGGACGCAGCATTCCTTCGGTGCCGTCCAGGCGCAGGGTGAGCGCGAGCGGCAGCTTGCCACCGAGATGCGGACGCAGCGCGGCTTCCAGCTCGGCGGTGAATTCCGGCGTGGTGCGTTCGAGTGCCACGGTGAGGGCGACTGCCCGGGCGCGTTCTTCGCGCAGCTGCGCGAGCGTGGCGAAGCGCTCGGCCACCACCCGCAACCCCCCCGAGTAGTCGTCGGGGCTTACTTTCACCTCGGCGAAGAGCGGCTCGTCGAGCACGATGGCGTGGCGCCACGCCTCATAGACCTCGCTGTAGGCGAGCACCTCGACCTGGGCCGTGCCGTCGTCGAACTCGACGAAAGCCATCTTGCCGCGGTTGCCCATCTTGGTGCGCAGGGCGGTGACTACCCCGGCGATCCACACCGGGTCCCAGCCGGGTTCGAGGCTGGCGAGCGGCCTCGACACCAGACGGCGCACTTCCTCGGCCCAGGCGTGGAAGGGGTGCCCCGAGAGGAAGAATCCGAGGGCGCTCTTCTCTTCCTTGAGCCGTTCGCGCTCGGTCCAGGGGCGCACGGCGGCAAAGGCCGGCTGCATCGCTTCGGCCTGGGGGAGATCGTCGAAGAGTCCCGCCTGCAGGACGTTCGCCTGCGCCTGCTCGGCCGCTTCCAGCGCGAGCCCGACGGTGGCGAGCAGCTGCGCCCGGTCGCGTCCGGCATGTCCCGGCAGGGTGTCCAGCGCCCCGGCGCGCACCAGGGCTTCGAGCACGCGGCGATTGACCGCTCGCCGGTCGATGCGTGCGCACAGCTCGAAGAGATCACGGAAGGGGCCGTTGCGCTCACGCTCGGCGACGATGGCTTCGGCCGCCGGCCGGCCCACCCCCTTGATCGCGCCCAGACCGTAGCGGATGGTGCCCGAGTCGACCGGTTCGAAACGGTAGGCGGAGGCGTTGACGTCCGGCGGCAGGATCTCGAGGCCGTTGGCGCGCGCGTCTTCGACGAAGATCTTGACGCTGTCGGTGTCGTCCATGTCGGAGGACAGCGTCGCGGCCATGAAGGCGGCGCAGTGGTGCGCTTTCAGCCAGGCGGTCTGGTAGGTGACCACGGCGTAGGCGGCGGTGTGTGACTTGTTGAATCCGTACTCGGCGAATTTCTCCATCAGGTCGAAGAGGCGCATGGCGAGCGCCTCGTCGTAGCCTTTCTTGCGCGCCCCCTCGCGGAAGATCTCGCGGTGCTTGGCCATCTCCTCGGGCTTTTTCTTGCCCATCGCCCGGCGCAGCAGGTCGGCCCCGCCCAAGGTGTAGCCGCCGATGATCTGCGAGATCTGCATCACCTGCTCTTGATAGACGATGACGCCGTAGGTGGGTTCGAGGCAGGGCTTGAGGTCGTCGTGGAAATAGTCGATGGCCTGCTCGCCTTTCTTCCTCAGGATGAAGTCGTCGACCATGCCCGAGCCCAGGGGGCCGGGGCGGTAGAGGGCGAGCACGGCGATGATGTCTTCGAAGCGGTCGGGCTGGAGCTTCTTGAGGAGCTTCTTCATCCCCTCCGATTCGAGCTGGAAGACGGCGGTGGTGTTCGCCTCTTTCAGAATCTGGTAGGTGGCCGGATCCTCGTAGCCCAGGGTTTCGAGTTTGGGGCGACTGCCGGTGAGTCGCTCGACGTAGTCGAGGGCGAGGTCGATGATGGTGAGGTTGCGCAGCCCCAGGAAGTCGAATTTCACCAGACCGATCGCTTCCACGTCGTCCTTGTCGAACTGCGACACGGGCACGGCGTCCTCGCCGTCGGCCAGATACAGGGGACAATAGTCGGTGAGCTTGCCCGGGGCGATGAGCACGCCGCCGGCGTGCATGCCCACGTTGCGCGCCAGTCCCTCGAGCGGGCGGGCGAGCTGCCACAGCTGCTGGATCGCCTCGCCGTCGTTGGCGTCTTCCATCAGCTCGCGCAGCTGCGGTTCGAGCTCGAGCGCCTTGTCGAGCGACACCGGTTTGACACCCTCGAGCGGGATGAGCTTGGAGAGGCGGTCGCACAGGCCATAGGGCAAGTCGAGTACGCGCCCCACGTCGCGCACCACGGCTTTGGAGGCCATGGTGCCGAAGGTGGCGATCTGGCTCACCGCGTCGTGCCCATAACGATCGCGCACGTACTCGATCACTCGGTAGCGCCGATCCTGGCAGAAGTCGACGTCGAAGTCGGGCATGGATACCCGCTCGGGGTTGAGGAAGCGCTCGAAGAGGAGCGCATAGCGCAGGGGGTCGAGGTCGGTGATGCGTAGGCTGTAGGCGACGAGCGAGCCTGCGCCCGAACCGCGTCCCGGGCCGACGGGCACGCCGTTTTCCTTGGCCCAGTTGATGAAGTCGGCCACGATGAGGAAGTAGCCGGAAAAGCCCATCTGGACGATGGTTCCGGTCTCGAAGGCGAGCCGCTCTTCGTAGCGCGGGCGCTGGCGTTCGCGCTCGGCCTCGATCGGGTAGAGTTCGCGCAGACGCACTTCCAGCCCTTCCTTGGCGCGCTCGACGAGGTAGTCGTCCAGCGTCACGCCCGGTGGCGTGGGGAAGGGCGGCAGGAAATTCTTGCCCAGCGTGATGGAGAGCGAGGCGCGCCGCGCGATCTCGCCGGCGTTCTCCAACGCCTCGGGCAGGTCGGCGAAGCGCTCGGCCATCTCGGCGCGGCTGAGGAAGTACTGCTCGGCGGTAAAGGGCTTGGGGCGCCGGGGGTCGGCGAGCACCGTGCCCTGGGCGATGCACACGCGCGCCTCGTGCGCCTCGAAATCCTCTGGGCGCATGAATTGGATGGGGTGCGTGGCCACCACCGGCAACCCCAGGCGGGCGGCGAGCCCGACTGCGGCTTCCACGTAGAGCTCGGTGTCTGGCTGCCCGGCGCGCTGCAGCTCGAGGTAGAAGGCGTCGGGGAAGACCTCGGCCCAGCGCCGCGCCGCCGTTTCGGCTTCCTCTTCTTTTTGGGCGAGCAGCAAGCGCCCCGGTTCGCCCTCCATCGCCCCGGAGAGGGCGATGAGGCCGCTGCAGGATTCCCGTTCGAGCCAAGCCGGGTGGATCTCGGCGCGGCCGCGGTACTGGTTCTCGAGATAGGCGCGACTGAGGAGCTCGCACAGTTGGCGATAGCCTTCGCGGTGGCGGGCAATGAGCAGCATCCGCCAGGGGTGGGCGCGGTCCTCTTCGTTGCTGATCCAGACGTCCACGCCGATCACCGGCTTGATGCCCTTGGCGCGCGCGGCCTTGTAGAACTTGACCATGCCGAAGAGGTTCATCGCATCCGAGATGCCCAGGGCGGGCATGCCGTCGGCGGCGGCCGCGGCGACGGCATCCGTGAGGGTGCAGATGCCGTCGGTGAGCGAGTATTCCGAGTGCAGGCGCAGATGGACGTAGGGCGTCATCAGGGCAGCAGAAGGGTGGCGCCGATGGTGCGGCGCGATTCGAGCGCGCGGTGGGCCTCGGCCGCCTGGCTGAGCGGAAAACGCTGGCCGATTTTGACGTCGAGCCAGCCTTGACGGATCGCCGCGAAGAGCTCTTCGGCCATGGCGAGCAGATCCTCGCGCCGGGCGATGTAGGTGAAGAGCGTCGGGCGCGTGAGGAAGAGCGAACCCTTCTGCGCGAGAAGCCCGATGTCGAAAGGCTCGACCTTGCCCGAGGCGTTGCCGAAGGAGACCATCAGCCCCAGGGGGCGGAGCGAATCGAGCGAGCCGAGGAAGGTGGCGCGGCCCACCGAGTCGTAGACCACGTCGACGCCTCGTCCGTTGGTGAGCGCACGGGTGCGCTCGGTGAAATTCTCCCGCGTATAGACGATGACGTGATCGGCGCCGTGCGCGCGCACGAGTTCGGCTTTTTCATCGTTGCCTGCGGTGGCGATCACCGTGGCGCCGAGCTGTTTGGCCCATTGCACGAGCAGCAGTCCCACACCGCCGGCAGCGGCGTGGATGAGCACCGTGTCGCCCGGCTGCACGCGGTGGGTGCGGCGTACCAAACACTGCGCCGTCAGGCCTTTCAGCATCACCGCGGCGGCGGTCTCAAAGGAAATGTCGTCGGGCAGGCGCACGGCGCGCTCGGCCGGGAAGTTGCGTACTTCGCTGTAGGCGCCTACGGGTGAGAGAGCCCCGCCGCAGTAGGCGACGCGATCGCCCGGGCGAAATTCGGTCACGCCAGGGCCGACGGCCTCGACCACGCCGGCCCCTTCCTGACCCAACCCCGACGGGAGGGCGACGGGATAGAGGCCGGTGCGGTGGTAGGTGTCGATGAAATTCACCCCGATCGCCTGGTGGCGGATGCGGAGTTCGCCCGGACCGGGATCGGGCAGATCTACCGTCTCCCAGCGCAGGACTTCGGGGCCGCCGTGGGCGGAGAAACGGATCGCGTGCGTCAGCATGGCCTTGCTTCCCCGGTCATTGCGCTTTGAGTTTGTTGCGCAGCTCGAGCGCGTCGACCACCGATACGGCCGTCATGTTGACCAGGCGACGCACCGTCGAGGAGGGCGTGAGGATCTGCACCGGCATGGCCGCGCCCAGCAGCATGGGGCCGACGGTGACCCCGTCGCCATTGGCCACTTTCATCAGGTTGAAGGCGATGTTCGCCGCGTCCAGATTGGGCATCACCAGGAGGTTCGCTTCGCCTTCGAGCGTGCTTGCCGGAATCAGGCGCTGGCGGATGCCCGGGTCGAGCGCCGAGTCACCGTGCATCTCGCCGTCCATGTTGAGCTGCGGGCACAAGGCGCGCAGGATGTCGCGCGCCTGGCGCATCTTGCGCGCGGAGGGGGTGTCGGCCGAGCCGAAGTTGGAGTGCGACAGCAGCGCCACGGCGGGTTCATAGCCGAAGCGGGTGAGCTCGACGGCGGCCATGCGGGCGATTTCGGCCACGTCTTCGGCGCAGGGGTCGTAGTTGACGTAGGTGTCGGTGATGGCCAAAGTGCGCTTGGGCAGCATGAGGATGTTCATCGCCGCGAAGAGGCGCGCGTCCGGGGCCAGGCCGATGACGTCGCGCACGTGCTGCAGGTGGGAATGGTAGGTGCCGAAGGTGCCGCACACGAGCGCATCGGCGTAGCCGTTCTTGAGCAGCATGCAGCCGATGAGGGTCGTGTCGCTCATCATGCGCACCTTGGCGATTTCGGGCGTCACCCCCTTGCGGCACATGAGTTCGAGGTATTGCTGCCACAATTCCTTGTAGCGCGGGTCGGATTCGGGGTTGACGACGTCAAAGTCGCGCTCGGGCACGAGGTTGAGCCCCAGGCGCTTGATGCGCATCTCGATCACCGCGGGGCGGCCGATGAGGACGGGGCGGGCGAGCTTCTCGTCGATCACGGCGCGCGCAGCGTGCAGCACCCGTTCGTCTTCCCCTTCGGCGTAGAGCACGCGTTTGTGCTCGGGCGGGACGCTTTTCGCCACCGAGAACACCGTTTTCATCACCACGCCAGAGTGGTAGACGAAGTTCTGTAGCGTGGTGCGGTAGGCGTCGAAATCCTCGATCGGCCGCGTGGCTACGCCCGATTCCATGGCAGCCTTGGCCACCGCCGGGGCGATGCGCACGATGAGGCGCGGATCGAAGGGTTTGGGGATGAGATAGTCCGGTCCGAAAGTGAGGGCGGCTTCCCCATAGGCTCCCGCGAGCATGTCGCTCTGCTCGGCGCGCGCGAGATCGGCGATGGCGTGCACGCAGGCGAGCTTCATCTCTTCCGTGATGGTGGTGGCGCCCACGTCGAGTGCGCCGCGGAAGATGAAGGGAAAGCACAGGACGTTATTGACCTGGTTGGGATAGTCGGAGCGTCCCGTGGCGATGATCGCGTCGGGTCGCACGGCCTTGGCGACTTCCGGCATGATTTCGGGAATGGGGTTGGCGAGCGCGAAGATGAGGGGGTCGCGCGCCATCTTGGCCACCATCTCCGGCTTGAGCACGCCCGCCGAGGAGAGCCCGAGGAAGACGTCGGCGCCGTCGATTACCTCGGCGAGCGTGCGCGCGTCGGTGACCTGGGCATAGCGCGCCTTGTTCGGTTCCATGTCCGGCTCGCGCCCGACGCGGATCACGCCGCGCGAATCGCACACATAGACGTTCTCGCGCTTGAGCCCCAGGCGCACCATCAGGTCGAGGCAGGCGATCGCGGCAGCCCCCGCGCCCGAGCACACGAGCTTGACTTCGTCGATCTTCTTGCCCACGACCATCAGCCCATTGATGAGCGCCGCGGAGGAGATGATGGCGGTGCCGTGCTGGTCATCGTGGAAGACCGGGATCTTCATGCGCTCGCGCAGCTTCTTCTCGATGTAGAAGCACTCGGGCGCCTTGATGTCTTCGAGGTTGACGCCGCCCAGCGTCGGCTCCATGGCGGCGACGATGTCGATGATTCGATCGGGGTCTTTCTCGTCGAGCTCGATGTCGAAGACGTCGATGCCGGCAAATTTCTTGAAGAGGCAGCCCTTGCCTTCCATCACGGGTTTGGCGGCGAGCGGCCCGATGTTGCCCAGCCCCAGCACCGCCGTGCCGTTGGTGATGACGGCCACGAGGTTGCCGCGCGAAGTGTATTCCCGCGCGGTGAGGGGGTCGCGCACGATTTCCTCGCAGGCGGCCGCGACGCCAGGGGAATAGGCCAGCGACAGGTCGCGCTGGTTGCTCAGGCTCTTGGTGGGCACCACCGAGATCTTGCCGGGGGTGGGGTGGCGGTGGTAGTAGAGCGCGGCGTCGCGGAAGGTTTTGTCCATGGGAAGCTCTCCAGAACGGTTGGATGCGTGCGCCCGCCCTCGGTCGCACGTCGAAACGGGGGTCTATCCATCAGGTGGGAAGTATACCGCGGGGTGAGCTTCAGGTGTCGGCGACGAAGACGCGGTTCTTGCCGGCGCGCTTGGCGTGGTACATCGCCTGGTCGGCGCGATCGAAGGCGCTCTCCCACGTGTCTTCGGGGCGGACGTCGGCGACGCCGGCGCTGAAGGTGACGACGCGATGGCGATCGTCCTGGAAGAAGATCTCGCGCGTGAGGATGCGCTGCAGCCGGCGCAGGATCTCGGCAGAGGTCTCGGCGCTCGCGCCCGGCAAGAGGACGACGAATTCTTCCCCGCCGTAGCGGCCGATGACGTCTTGTTCGCGCAAGTGCTTTCGGGCGATCTTGGCGAGGAATTTGAGGGAATCGTCGCCGGCCTGGTGGCCGAAGAGGTCGTTGATGCGCTTGAAGTCGTCGAGATCGATCACGCCCAGCGTGAGCGAAGGGATGCCCCCCTGACGTAGTGCCTCGATCGCCCGGGAAAAGGCGGCTTCCAGGCCGTTTCGGTTATAAAGGCCGGTGAGAGGGTCGCGCACGAGTTGCTCGTTGAGCGCCTGCAGCTGCGCTTCCAGTGCGCGCACCTTGGCATCGGCATCCTCGGCTTCGCGGCGGGTGCGTTCGAGCGCTTCGCGCGCCTGGCGGGTGGTCTCGCTCATGTGGCGCGTCGCCTGCAGCAGGGTGCGGAGCTCGCCCGCGACGGAGGCGAGATCGTTGGCCTGTTCGATGGCCACGGCCGCCTGCTGCAGTTGGGACTGGTACTGCTCGGTCTCCCGGCTCATCTGCCCCAGCTGGGAGAGGAAATCGGCCAGCAGGCGTTTGAGTTCGGCCTCGGCTGCGCGCTTGCGCTCGAGGGTGCACTGCAAAGGGTCGAGCAGGGCGTCGAGCCGTTCCTGCAGTAGGCGCACCACCTGAGGCGTGAGGTCCGTGGCCGGCTGGAGGAGTTCGTGGCGCAGACGGCCTAACTCGGCTCGAATGCCGTCGTTGTCGCCGCCGACGAGCTCGAGCGCGTGCATGGTATGGGCGAGCAGCTCGAGCAGCGCTCCCGTGAGGGCGGCCGTGTCGATCTCTGGAGCAGCAGCCGGGGAGGAGGACGTTTCTCCGGGCGGCTGGCGCAGTCCGGCGATGAAGCGCTCGAGCCGCCGTGGGAGCCAACGACTCTGTCCCTCCTCGAGAATCGTCTCCAAGGCATGGAGCTTGCGCTCCGGCGTCCATCCAGGGGCGGCGTGCTCCCAGGCGTCGATCAGCCGGCGGATCAGGGGGGCCCACGAAACCGCCGTTTCGTGGGCTGGAGGCAGGGCGAGCAAGGCTTCTTCGACGTCAGCCAGAGCCTGTGCCGTCTCATTGCGCTTGAGGTGATCCCTTGCGCGCGCGAGTGCGGCGCAGGTCCGCTCTCCAGTGCGGGGGAGTTTGGCCACGACCAGCTCGAGCAAGCGCACGAGCCGCGGTGGTAGCAGCTCCGGTTCCCCGGCGAGTTCGCAATAGATGCGGGTGTAGTTCTCTGGGGTGGGCGGCTGCTGCAGCTGCGCCAGGCGCAGGAGGGTTTCTTTGGCGAGATCGACGGGAGAGGAAGGCATCGTTCGTGAGAGGCAAGCGCCGGCAGGGATGTCAGTGTATCACTGCGGCCGCTAGCGCGCCTCAATCCAGTGCCGGCGCTCGGGGCCATGCGGAGGCGCCGTTAGGCGAATTGGGGTGCGAAGCGGCGGCATTGCTCGGCTGCGAGGACACGCGGTGATTGGACGCAAGACCTTGGCTGCCTGCGAGTGATCATCGCCACCCGAACATCATCTGCTGCGCGAAGCGCGCTTTGAGCGGCAGGCAGGCATCGAGTGCGAAGAGGGCAGCGCCGCGTGCGAGCGGGATCAAACCTTCTCGAGGCAGGAATCCGCGTGCGAAGCCGTCGGTGAGGCCGATGGTGAGCCGCCGGTCGGGGGTGCGGCGCCGGGCGTAGCGCTCGAGCGTCCAGGCGCTGCCGGGGTCGTCGGCCTCGCGCAGCAGTTCCACCAGCGTGCCGACGTCGCGGGCGGCGAGGTTGAAGCCCTGGCCTGCCACCGGGTGCAGGGTCTGGGCCGCGTTGCCCAGCCACACGGTACGCTCGGCCACCGGCCGGCGGCGCCAGCGCAGCACCAGGGGATAGGCGGCGCGGCCGTGGATCCCGCCCAGCCGCCAGCGGTTGCCGAAGGCGCGCTCGAGGCGCTCGAGATAGGCCGCATCGGGCAGGGCAGCGGCCTGTCCGGCCTCGCCGTGCGGCAGCACATGGACAAAGGTCCACTGACCGTGATCGGGCAGGAGCGCCGCTGGTCCTTGCGGCGTGAAGCGTTCGACGGCGCTCTCCGGCGCGAGCCCCTCGGCGTGCACCCAGCCGATGAGGGCGCTCTGGCCGTAGTCGTGCGAGACGACGTCCGGCGTCTCGCCAGACAATCGCCCCTCGGCGCGGGCACAGAGCCGGGCGAGGAAGACGCCTCTGGGCGTGCCGAGGGCGATGCGCTCGCCCTGGACTTCGCTCGTCTCGACTGGCGTCCCGTCCAGCAGCGGGATGCCGCGTGTCTGTGCCGCCTCGATCAGCGCCGCGATGAGATCGGCCGCGCGCACGACCGTACCGAAGAAAGGCACTCCCAGCGTTTTCGCGTCCAGCCGCACGCGGCCGAAACCGTGCTGCGAGACGTGAATGGTGCGAATCGGCGTGGCCGGCAGCAGCCGGGCGAGCCCCAGCCGCTCGAACTGGCGCCAGGTGCCCAGCGACAGCGCCAGCACCCGAGCATCGTCGGCAAGGCGCGTGCGCGGGCGGGCGTCGAACACCACGGTGTCTCGGCCGAGTTCATGCAGCCACAGGGCGAGCGTCAGCCCGACGGGGCCGGCGCCGACGATGGCCACGTCATGATCGGATGAGCGCGGGGCAATCGCCTGCGGATGCTCTCCTGGCTCTCGAAACGAGGATGCGCCTGGATTCTGGAGGTTCATCGTGCGTCACTCCCGCCGTGCTGCATCAGCGCTTCGATCGCCTCGGCCGCGACGGGCACGTCGCGCGTGAGGAGCCGGCACCCCTTCTCGGTCACGAGGGCGTCGTCTTCGATGCGGATACCGAGGTTCCAGAAATCGCGCGGCACGTCGTCGGCCTCGGGCACGTAGAGCCCCGGCTCGACTGTGAGCACCATGCCGGGTACGAGCGTCACCGGCTGGCCGTTCTCATGGGTGGGGCCGGCGTCGTGCACGTCCAGCCCCAGCCAGTGACCGGTGCGATGCATGTAGAAGCGCTTGTAGGTCTGTCGTTCGAGCGCCTCGTCGAGCGAACCGGAGAGGAGCCCCAAGTCGAGCAGCCCTTGAGTGAGTACGCGCACCGCGGCCTGATGGGGGTCGTCGAAGGTGGCGCCGGGGCGGATCGTGGCGATCGCCGCTTCCTGCGCCGCGAGCACGAGGTCGTAGAGCAGGCGCTGCGGCGGACGGAAGCGCCCGTCGACGGGGAAGGTGCGGGTGATGTCGGAAGCGTAGCCGTCGTATTCACAGCCTGCGTCGATGAGCACCAGTTCGCCTGCCTGTAGCCGCGCGCGGTTGTCGGTGTAGTGCAGGATGCAGGCGTTGGCGCCGCCGGCGACGATGGAGGGGTAGGAGGGGCCTTGGGCGCCGTGGCGGCGGAATTCGGCGATGAGCTCCGCTTCCAGCGCGTATTCGTGCAGTCCTGGCCGGCAGACACGCATGGCGCGGCGGTGGGCATGAGCGGCGATCGTCGCACTGCGCTGCATCAGCTCGAGCTCGAAGGCGTCCTTGACGCGGCGCATGCGGGCGATGAGCGCGCGGGCGTCGTGTAGCGTGTCTGGCGCTGGCGGGCCGAGCCGGGCCTTGGTGCGCAGGGCCGCCAGCAGGCGGCGCAGCCGGGCGTCGATCTCCTCGTTCTCCGCGAGCGGCAGCCACAGCGCCGGAGCTCCGGCGAGGAGTTCCGGCAGTTTCGCGTCGAGCTCGGCAAGCGGAAACGCCGCTTCCAGCCCCAACGCCTGGGGTACGGCGGCTACCCCCAGACGGCGGCCTTCCCACAGTTCCTTTTCCGGATCGCGGTCGCGGCAAAAGAGCACGCTGCGCGGCGATTCATGGGTGCGAAGCAGCAGCCAGGCATCCGGCTCGAGGTAGCCGGTGAGATAGTAGAAGTCGCTGTCGAAACGGTAGGGGTAGGCGGTGCCGCCGTTGCGGATGCGCTCAGGGGCGGTGGGCAGTAGCAGCGCCCCGCCGCCGGCGGCCTCGAGCTGTGTCAGCAGGCTCGCGCGGCGTTTGGCGAAGGCGCTCAGGTCTTCGTGGTAACGGCCGACGGGAAAATCCGGATTCATGCCTTCTCCTCGTTCGCCGCCGACAGTTGGCGGCGCAATGCTTCCAGGCGCTCGGGGGTGCCAACGTCGACCCACGGGCCGTCGTGGCGCTCGCCGCTCACCTTGCCCGCGCGCATCGCCGCGCGCAAGAGCGGCGCCATTGGCGTGCGCACCCCAGCCGGCAGGGGCCGAAAAAGCTCGGCGCGGTAAAAACCGATGCCGGCGAAGGTGAGTGCAGTGCCGCGCGCCTCCTGCGCATCAGGATACACCATCGCATCCTCCCCCAGGGCGAAGTCTCCCTGGGGACGGTGCGCCGGATTGGGGACGAGCAGCAGGTGCGCCAGGAACCCGGATTCGAGCCGCTGCCGGGCACGGCGCACGAAGGCGGCCACGTCGAGCGGGCAGTAGACGTCGGCATTGACGACGAGAAACGACTCGGCATCGAGCAGGGGCAGCGCCTGGCGCACGCCTCCGGCCGTCTCCAGGCCGGGTGCCGGCTCCGGGCTGAAGAGAAGTTCCATCGTGCTTCTTTGCCGCTGCCCCAGGTGGGCGACGATGCGCTCGCCGAGCCAGCAGGGATTGACCACGGCGCGGCTGCAACCGGCCTCGGCGAGCCGCTCGAGCCAGTGGTCGATGAGCGCCTTGCCGCCCACCTCCACGAGTGGCTTGGGGCAGGTATCGGTGAGCGGGCGCAGGCGCTCGCCGCGTCCGGCGGCGAGTACCATGGCCGCGAAACCCTCAGAATGTGTAGCCAACGGCCAGTTCCTCGGGATGCAACCGTTCGAGGAGCCGGCGCAAGGGGGCGAGTTCCCCGTAGCGGCGGCTCGTGAGCAGCAGATGACGGCGCACGCGCGGCAGGTCTTCGAGGTAGCGCGTCTTGCCGTCGCGATGCGCGAGTCGCGCGAAGATGCCCAGCACTTTCAGGTGGCGCTGCACGCCCATCCATTCGTAATCGGTGTAGAAGGCCTCGAACTCGGCGTGGATCGGCAGCCCCAGGCGCTTGGCCACCTGCCAGTAGCGTACCAGCAGGTCGAGCGCGAATTCCTCGGGCAGATCGACGTAGGCGTCCTTGAAGAGCGAGACCGCGTCGTAGGTGACGGGACCCCAGACCGCGTCCTGGAAATCGAGCACGCCCGGACCGCGGCCATCGTCGAGCAGCATCAGGTTGCGGCCGTGGTAGTCGCGATGCACGAAGACCCGCGGTTGCGCGAGCGCCCGCGCGACCAACGCCTCGAAGAGCCGTTCGAGCATCGCTTCTTCGCTCGGCGCGAGGGTCACGCCCAGGTGGCGGCGCAGGTACCATTCGGGGAAGAGCCGCAGCTCGGCGAGCAGTTTTTCCCGGTCGTATTCCGGCAGCCAATCCGGGCGCGTCAGGGCTTGCATCGCCGCGAGCACCCCCAGAGCCTGGGCGTAGCGCTCGTGGGCGGATTCTGGGGAAACGTTGCCGGCGTAGGGGAGATCGCCGAAATCCTCCATCAGCACGAATCCTTCGGCCGCGTCGACCGATTCGAGGCGCGGCACGGTGATGCCGGCCCCGTACAACAGACGCTGTACGGCGAGCCAGGGGGCGAGCGGCTCCTTGTCGGGCGGGGCGTCCATGACGATGCGCGTGCCGCCGTCGGGCAGGACGACGCGCCAGTAGCGGCGGAAACTGGCGTCGGCGCTCGCCGGACGGGGTTCGGCGGCGATGCCCAGATCGGCCAGCCAGTGACACAGGCGCGCGAATCGATCCATGAGGAAGAGTTCCTTGCGGTACAATGGCGGACGATTTTAACAAAGCCGAGGCTGCACGCCCGTGACTTCCGGGGAGTAGGATTTTGCGTGACGGGGAAAATTTCGCCTTGCTCGCCTGGGCAGCGGTATTCTTGGCCTGGAGCCTACCCTGCGCCAAGGCGGTCGCTCAGCCCTTGCCGCCCTTGCCCGTGAAACCGGAGCTCCTCGGCCTGCCGCCGGCGCCCAAGCCTGCGCCTGCGCCCTCCGCCTCGCCCGCCACATCGCCTTCCGGCGCTACGGTCACCGTCGTTCCTTCGCCTGCGGGAGGAAGCGCCCAGCCTTTGCCTCCGGCCGGCGCACCCCAAGCCGTTCCCTCTGCACGGCAGCAAGCGACTCCATCCGCAGCCGAGCCGGCGCAAGCGCCGGCCGCCGCTTCGCCAGCTGCCCCTGCTGCGGCTTCAACCCAGGCGCCAGCGGGAACGGTTCCGGCTCCTTCGCCCCCTGCCGGGCCAAGAGTGGCTCAACCGCAGGAACCCCCCCGTATCCGCCTCTCCACCGACACGGCAAGCGGCGTCGAGATCCCCCTCCTGCCCCAGGGAACGATCGTCGAGGCCGACGAGATCCGCGGCGAGCGGGGCGCCGCCGTCGAAGCCGTGGGCAACGCCATCCTCGTGCGCGACAACATCCGCATTCAGGGCGATCGCCTGCGCTTCGACGAGCTCACCGACGAGGCGAGCGGCGAGGGGAATCTTTTCATCCAGGACACGGCCAAGGGCTTTCAGGTCGAAGGACCTCGCGGCCGACTCTACGTCACCGCCAAGGAAGGCGAGATCGAGCAGCCGGTCTATCGCTACGACCCGCCGGAGAACGTCAAGGAGCAGAGCCGCGCGGGCCACGGTGCCGGCGAGAAACTCTTCTTCGAAGGAGAGAACCGCTACCGCCTGCTCAATGGCACCTGGACGAGCTGCGCGGCGCCCGACCCGGCCTGGTACGTGAGGGCCGACGAGCTCAAGCTCGACTACGACCGCAACCAGGCCCAGGCGCGAAACATGGCGCTGGTGTTCCACGGCGCGACGATCCTAGCTGCACCTTATGCGGAATTTCCGTTGGGGCGGGAGCGCAAGTCCGGTTTCCTCACCCCCAGCGTCGGCATGTCGACCAATTCTGGCTTCGACGTGGCCGTGCCGTACTATTTCAACCTCGCGCCCAACTACGACGCAACCTTGACCACGAGGGCGATCGCGCGGCGCGGCCTCCAGCTGGGGGGCGAATACCGCTACCTCACGCCTTCCTACCAAGGGCAGATTCGCGCCGAGGTCTTGCCCGATGACCGCGAGGCCGAACGCAACCGGGCGCTCGCCTCATTTCAACACCAGCAAAGCCTCGGCCCGGAATGGTCCTATGGGCTGGATTTCAACCGTGTCAGCGACAAAGACTATTTCAACGATCTGAGCAACCGCATCGAGCTTTCCTCCACCGCCCATCTCGTGCAGCAGGGGGTGCTGAACTATCAGAATTCCTCGGGCTGGGGCGGGTCTTTGCTGATGCAGCAGTATCAGACGATCGACCGGGAGGTGAGCGAACCCTACCGGCGCCTGCCGGAGTTTTCCTTGTGGCACCAGCCCGTCGAATTGCCGGGTGGGCTCGAGTTCAAGCTGCGCACGCTCTACACCCAGTTCCGTCACGACGACGCCGGCCAGCGCGGCGATTACGGCATGAACTGGGTCGATGGCGACCGAGCCGTGCTCAACCCTTCCATCTCTTTGCCCATATATCGTAGCTGGTGGCATTTCGAACCGAGCCTGCAGTGGCACTACACGAGCTATGACCTGGATCAGCCGGCCCTGGGGGGGGGGCGCACGTCCATCGATCGCAGCGTTCCGATCGCCTCGCTCGACATGGGGCTCGCCTTCGAGCGCGACGCGAGCTTCTTCGGCCGTGACTGGCTCCAGACCCTGGAGCCGCGCATCTACTACGTGAAAACCCCCTATCGCCGCCAGGATGACATCCCGCTCTTCGACACGGCGCGCTTCGGCTACGGTTTTGCCCAGATTTTTTATCCGAACCGCTACGTGGGCGACGACCGCATCTCCGATGCCGACCAGGTCACGGTGGCGGCGACCACCCGTCTCCTGGAATCGGACACCGGCTGGGAACGCCTGCGGCTCACGCTGGGTCAACGCTATTATTTCGAGACGCCGGAGGTGCTCATGCCCGACGAGAGCCCCATCGTCGACCGGCGCACCGATGTCCTTGGCGAGGCCGATGTGCATCTCACCCGCCGGATGCAGTTCAAATCGTTCTGGCAATACAACCCCAGCGAAGACCTGACGCAGCGCTTCAACGCCGGGGTGCGTTATCAGGCCGGATTCGCGCGGGTGCTCAATCTCGACTACCGTTATACGCGCGATCTGCTCGAAGACGTGGGAATCGGGGCGCAGTGGCCGCTTGCCCGTGGCTGGGTTGGCGTGGGGCGCCTGAGCCGCTCGATTCTCGAAGAGCGCCTCACCGAGGCCATCCTCGGCCTCGAGTACGATGGCGGCTGCTGGGTGCTGCGAACCGTCTTCCACCGCTACGCCTTGTCGGAGAACGACAACAACACCGCCTTTTTCGTGCAGCTCGAGCTCACGGGCCTGGGGAGCCTCGGCTCGAGCCCCGAGACGCTGCTGCGCCGCTCGGTGCCGGGTTACGGCAAGATCTCGCCTACCGCCACCAGCACCCTGTTCGGATCCGCAGGAGGAATGTGATGGCAGTGAAACGACGCTCGCTTCCGCTGCTCGGGGCGGTTTTTCGCTCTGCGCTATTGCTGCTCGCGCTGTGGGCAGGATCTACCGCTGCCGCCGAGCTCACTCGGGTCGTGGCCGTGGTCAATAACGAACCGATCACTTCCACCGAGCTGCAGCAGTACATGGTGCGTGCCAAGCGGCAAGTGGCCAAGCAAGGGGTGCAGATCCCCGAGGACGAGCTGCGCCAGCAGGTGCTCGAACAGATGATTTTGGAGAAACTGCAGCTGCAGGTGGCCAAGCGCATGGGGATCACCGTCGACGATACGGCCATCGATCGCACCATCGAGGACATCGCCCGGCGCAACAATATGACGCTCGATGCCCTCAAACAGGCGCTCGCCGCCGACGGCATCACCTTCGAGCAGTTCCGCGAGCAGATTCGCCGCGAGATGACCATTGCCCGCCTGCGCGACCGCGAAATGGAAGGGCGGGTGACGGTGTCCGATGCCGAGGTCGACCACTTCCTCGCCAACAACCCCGACGTGATGCGCCGCATCGAAGCGGAAGCCGGCAACGTGACGCAGACCCACGTGCGCCACATCCTGGCCCGTACCAACCAGACCACCAACGACGAGGCAGCCAAGGCCAAATTGCTGGCGCTGCGCGAGCGCATCGTCAATGGCGTCGATTTCGCCGAGCTCGCCAAGGCCAACTCCGACGACGGCTCCGCCTTCAAGGGCGGTGATCTCGGCTGGATCAACCCCGGCGATACCGTTCCTCAATTCGAAGAAGCGATGAACCGGCTCGCTCCGGGTGAGATTTCCCAGCCGGTGAAAACCCCCTTTGGCTGGCACCTGATCCAGGTGCTGGAACGCCGTCCGCTCACCGCCTCCGAGGACTACCGCCGCAACTACGCCCGGCAGTTGCTGCGCCGGCAAAAGATGGAGCAGGCCTATAATGCCTGGTTGCAGACGATCCGGGCCGAGGCCTTCGTCGAGATCCGCCGCGATGCGCTGGAGGCGAAATGAAACCGATCGCCATCACCACCGGTGAGCCCGCCGGAGTAGGGCCCGAGCTCTGCGCCCGGCTCGCCGACCGTCTGTGGCCTGCGCCGCTCGTGCTGATCGGCGACCGGAAGTTGCTGCGCGAGCGCGGCGTGTCGTCGTTGCCCGAGTTCGATCCGGCTGATCCCGCACCCTTGTCGATACGCCATGTGCCGCTGCGCGCGCCTTCCATCCCCGGCCGGCTCGAACCGGCCAACGCGCCTTACGTGCTCGAAGTGCTCGATACGGCCATCGACGGCGTGCTCGGCGGCCTTTTCAGCGCCATCGTTACCGCACCAATCCAGAAAAGCCTCATCGCCGACGCGGGTCACCCCTTTACGGGACACACCGAGTATCTCGCCGAGCGCAGCGGCACTCCGCTCGTGGTGATGATGCTGGTGGGCGCGGGGCTGCGCGTGGCGCTGGTCACCACCCATCTGCCGCTCGCCGAAGTGCCTGCCGCGGTTACGCCGCAGCGGCTCGAAGCCGTGCTGCGCATCCTCGATCGGGATCTGCGCCGACGTTTCGGTATCCCGCAGCCGCGCATCCTGGTGGCCGGCCTTAATCCGCACGCCGGCGAGAGCGGCCACATCGGGCGCGAAGAGCGCGAGGTCATCACCCCGGTGCTCGAGCGCCTGCGTGCCGAGGGCATGACCCTGATCGGCCCTCTGCCCGCCGATACGCTCTTCACCCCCCGCGTCATCGCCGGCAGCGACGCGCAGCTCACCATGTACCACGACCAGGGCCTGCCGGTGCTCAAATACGCCAGTTTTGGCAACGGGGTCAATGTCACCCTGGGCCTGCCCTTCATCCGCACCTCGGTCGATCACGGCACGGCGCTCGATCTGGCCGGAACCGGGCGCGCCGATCCAGGCAGCCTCTTCGAAGCGGTCACGCTCGCCTGCCTGCTCGCTTCCGTCGAGGAGCGCCTTGCTGCCCAAGGAGAAAGCGGTACGTGAGCGCCGAAGTACAAGGCCACCGGGCGCGCAAGCGCTTCGGACAGAATTTCCTGCGCGATCCCAACATCATCCGGCGCATCGTCGCCGCCATCGACCCGAAACCCGGCGAGCATCTGGTCGAGATCGGCCCCGGACTCGGCGCGCTCACCGAGCCGCTCATCAATGCTGCCGGCCATCTCACGGCCATCGAACTCGACCGTGATCTCGCCGTCCGCTTGCGGGAGCGTTTTCCCGAGGAGCGGCTGCGGCTCATCGAGGGCGACGCCCTGCGCTTCGATTTCGCTACCTTGCCGGCGCCGCTGCGCGTGGTGGGAAACCTGCCTTATAACGTGTCGACGCCGCTCCTCTTCCATCTCGCTGGGTACGCCGATCGCATAAAAGACATGACTTTCATGCTGCAAAAGGAGGTAGTCGAGCGCATGGCGGCCGAGCCGGGCAGCGCCGCCTACGGGCGATTGTCGGTGATGCTGCAACTGCGCTTTGCCGTGCGCAAGTGTTTCGACGTGCCGCCGGGCGCGTTCGTGCCGGTGCCGAAAGTGACTTCCAGCATCGTGCGCCTCACCCCGTTGCCTCGAGGCAGGTACGAGGTGGACGACTTCCCCACGTTTGCGCGCGTAGTGGCCGCAGCATTCAACCAGCGGCGCAAGACGCTACGCAATGCCTTGAAAGCGCTGGCGTCGGCCGAGATTTTTTCCCGTACCGGCATCGATGCGTGTCTGCGCGCCGAGATGCTGTCCGTGGCCGATTTCGTGCGGCTGGCCAATGCGCTCTCGCGCGAGAAGCCAGAGACATCCGCCGACTGAGCTTCGACGGATGTCTCCTCAACTCAGGAGGCCTGACCGGAGCCGGATTCCTTCTTCTGGCAAGTGTTGACGCCGATCAGGGTATACAGCGGGCACCAGTTGAGCAGCCCCGTAGCCAGCGGCAGCACGCCGATCCACGTCCACGGCGTACCGATACCCATCAAAGCGAGGACGATCAGCACCACCCCGACGACGATGCGCGCGATTTTATCGATGCCGCCGACGTTTCGTTTCATTTCCATCTCGCTTCTCCTGTGCTTCCTGTGCTTCCAGTAAACCCGCGTATCATCATAGATCACTTCGGCGGATTTTGGAGTTTCCGGTCATGGATTTTTTGCTACTCATCGTGCTGGCCACAGCCGTCGGCGCTGCTTTGTCCTTCTTGGGGGCGCGTCTGGCGCTCTCGGCCCAGCGGGCGAGTTTCGAGCGCGAGCTCGCCCAGCGCCAGGAGGCCGAGCTGCGCCTGCAGAGCGAATTGCGCCAGCGCATCGAAGCGATCGAAGGAGAGCGCCGCGCGCTGCACGAGGAGGTGGCGCAGCTGCGCGGCGAGCTCGCGCATCGCGCCGGGCTCGAAGAGCGGCTCGCCGAGGCCAAGCAGCGCCTTGCGGAGGTACAGGACCGCTGGCAGCAGACACTGGAAGAAAACCGGAGTCTGGCCGAACGGCAGGCGGCTCTGGCCCAGGAGCTGGAAGCCGAGCGCCGGGCGGCAGCAGAGAAACTGCGCTTGCTCGAAGACGCGCGCCAGCAGCTCACCGAGCAGTTCAAGAATCTGGCCAACGACATCCTCGAAGAGAAATCTCGCCGCTTCACCGAGCAGAACCAGAACGAATTGGGTGCCTTGCTCGAACCGCTCAAGCTGCGTCTGACCGAATTCCAGCGCAAGGTCGAAGAGGCCTACGTCACCGAAGGAAAGGATCGCACCGCGCTCGCCGAGCAGGTGCGACAGCTCATGGCGCTCAACCAAACCCTGAGCCGTGAAGCGCGGCAGCTCACCGAAGCCCTCAAGGGCTCGAGCAAGACCCAAGGCACCTGGGGAGAGCTCGTGCTCGAGCGGGTGCTCGAAGCTTCGGGGCTGCGCCGCGGCGAAGAGTACGAGGTGCAGGTCGCCCACACCGACGGCGAAGGGCGGCGCCTGCAACCCGACGTCGTCATTCGCCTGCCCGAGGGGCGCCACCTCGTCATCGACGCCAAGGTCTCGCTCAACGCCTACGAAGCCTACGTCGCCGCCGAGAACGACGGCGAGCGTCAAGGTGCGCTCAAGCGCCATCTCGACTCGGTGCGCACCCACATGAAAGGGCTGTCGCAGAAGCGCTACGAGCAGCTCTATGGGGTCTCCTCGCTCGACTTCGTGCTGCTCTTCGTGCCGATCGAACCGGCCTTCATGCTCGCCGTCACGCATGACAAAGAGCTCTTCATGGACGCCTGGCAGCGTAACGTGCTGCTGGTGAGCCCCTCGACCCTGCTCTTCGTCGTGCGTACGGTCGCGC
The DNA here is from genome assembly GCF_006503695.1 of Tepidiphilus succinatimandens. Lineage (GTDB taxonomy): Bacteria > Pseudomonadota > Gammaproteobacteria > Burkholderiales > Rhodocyclaceae > Tepidiphilus > Tepidiphilus succinatimandens. Next base: position 22,655 of record NZ_SBIK01000009.1, on the reverse strand, counting down.
ATCTGTGGCGCCAGGAGCAGCAGAATCGCAATGCCCAGGAGATCGCCAAACGCGGCGCCGAGCTCTACGACAAACTCGCCGGCTTCGTCACCGACTTGCAAGCGCTCGGGCAGCGCCTGGAGCAGGCACGCAGCGAGTACGACAAAGCGATGGCAAAGCTCGTCGCCGGCAGGGGAAACCTGCTGCACCGGGCCGAGTCGCTCAAGGCTCTGGGAGTCAAGCCAGGGAAGAATCTACCGCTCGGCCTGCTCGGCGAGGATCCCGAAGCAGACGGCCCATTGGCGGAGACGGCGGAGGAGCCGAGGAGGTAGAAAAACCCCCGGACGGGGCCGGGGGTGAAAGGGATTGCCTTGTAGGGACGATCAGTGGTCTGAAGCCGCCGCCGCGCCGAAGCCGGTCTCGGAGCGCACGCGCTGGGCCGCGTAGGCCGCGCGCTCTTTCTTCGCCTGTTCGCTCTGGTCGAGCACCGAGAAGAGCCAGGTGCCGAGGAAACCGGCCAGCATGGAGAAGAGCGCCGGCGAGGTGTAGGGGAACCAGGCCGAACCCTTGGGATTGCCGAGCACGTCTTCCCACACCGCCGGCGAGACCACGGTGAGCCCGACCGAGGCGATCAGGCCGAGGAAGCCGCCGATCACCGCGCCGCGCGTGGTGCAGTCTTTCCACAGCACCGACAGCAGCAGCACCGGGAAGTTGGCCGAAGCCGCCACCGCGAAGGCGAGCGACACCATGAAGGCGACGTTCTGCTTCTCGAAGGCGATGCCGAGCAGCACGGCCACCACGCCCAGGCACAGGGTGGCGATACGCGAGACGCGCAGCTCCGAGGCCGAATCCGCCTTGCCCTCCTTGAAGAGGGTGGCGTAGAGGTCGTGCGACACGGCCGAGGCGCCCGACAGGGTGAGTCCCGCCACCACTGCGAGGATGGTAGCGAAGGCCACCGCCGACATGAAGCCGAGGAAAATGTTGCCGCCGAGCGCGTTGGCGAGGTGGATCGCCGCCATGTTGCTACCGCCCTTGAGCGCGCCCTTGGCGTCGAGGAAGCTTGGATCGGTGAGCACGAAGATGATCGCGCCAAAGCCGATGATGAAGGTGAGGATGTAGAAGTAGCCGATCCAGGTGGTGGCCCAGAGCACGGATTTGCGCGCCTGCTTGGCATCCGGCACCGTGAAGAAACGCATGAGGATGTGCGGCAGGCCGGCCGTGCCGAACATCAGCGCCATGCCGAAGGAGATCGCCGAGATCGGGTCCTTGATGAAGTTGCCCGGTCCCATGATCGATCGCCCGACGTTTTGCGCCACCTCCATCACGTCCTTGCCCTGCTCGGCCGCCTTGGCGACCACCTTGGGATCATTGAGCGCCAGGTTGGTCTTGATCTCCACCGCCTTGGCGAACATCGCCTCCACGTTGAAGCCGAAGTGGAAGAGCACGGCGAAGGCCATGAAGGAAGCGCCGGCGAGCAGCAGGCACGCCTTGATGATCTGCACCCAGGTGGTGGCGGTCATGCCGCCGAAGAGCACATAGACCATCATCAGCACGCCGACGATCACCACGGCCATCCAGTAGTCCAGGCCGAAGAGCAGTTTGATGAGCTGCCCGGCGCCGACCATCTGCGCGATGAGGTAGAAGGCCACGACCACCAGGGTACCGGCGGCGGCGAAGGTGCGGATCGGCCCCTGCCGGAAGCGGTAGCCCGCCACGTCGGCGAAGGTGAAACGACCGAGGTTGCGCAGCCGCTCGGCGAGCAGGAAGGTGATGATCGGCCAGCCGACCAGGAAACCGATCGAGTAGATCAGCCCGTCGTAGCCGTTGGCCATGATGGCCGCCGAGATGCCGAGGAAGGAGGCCGCGGACATGTAGTCGCCGGCGATCGCCAGTCCGTTCTGGAACCCGGTGACGCCGCCTCCGGCGGTGTAGAAAGCCGCCGCCGTCTTCGTACGCGCCGCCGCCCACTTCGTGATCCACAGCGTCAGACCGACGAAGATCAGGAACATGATGATCGCGGTCCAGTTCGTCTCCTGCTTGACGGTCTGCCCCAGGTCGCCACCGGCCGCGAAGGCAACCCCAGTGGCTGCGAGCAGCGTCAGCGCGCCGCACAGTTTCGTCGCCGTTCTCATTTGCGCACCTCCTTGAGGATCTCTTCGGTCAGGGCGTCGAACTCGGTGTTGGCGCGGCGCACATAGATACCGGTGATGATGATGGCAAAGAGGATGACACCGACGCCGATGGGGATACCAAGGGTGGTGACGCCGGTGCCGATGGGCTTGGCGAGGAACTCCTTGTCGAAGGCGATCAGCGCGATGTAGCCGTAGTAGACGATCAGCATGAGGATCGTCAGGATCCAGCCGAAACGCCCGCGCTCCTGCACGAGGCGCTGGTACTTCGGATTCGCCCGAATCCGCTCGTAGATGTCGTTTTGCATGGTGCTCTCCTCCTAAGCGTTTGCAGGGGTCTGCAGATCGTAGGCTAGAGGGGAAGCCTTACAAAATGCTTACGCGTGCAAAAATAAAAATTATTTGATAATCTCGCGCCAAGAACGCGGCGGTGAGATGTCACCGCCCTTCAAGTATTTTTTCCTTGGAGAGGACCGAACCATGGACACCACATCACGCACCGAGCGGACTCCCTCTGCCTATCCCTATCCCTTGCTGATACGGCACATGCTCGAACGGGCGGTATCCGATCACCCTGCCTCCCTGATCGTCTATGGCCAGACATGCCATTCGTACCGGCAATTGCGCGAACGGGTCGGACGGCTGGCCGATGCCCTTGCCGCACTCGGGGTGGGGCGAGGGAGCACCGTCGGGGTCATGGACTGGGATACGAACCGCTATCTCGAATGCTTCTACGCCGTGCCGATGATGGGTGCGGTGCTGCACATGGTCAACGTGCGCCTTTCGCCGGAGCAGATCGTCTATACGATCAACCACGCCGCCGACGACATCCTGCTCGTCAATGTCGAGTTCTTGCCGCTGCTGCAGCGTATCGCCGGGCAATTGCGCACCGTCAGGGCAGTCGTGCTGCTCGACGACGAAGGAAAGGCTCGCGAGGCAGATTTGCAGGGCTTGCGCTGCGCCGGGGAGTATGAGGCGCTGCTCTCGGCGGCTTCGCCGGATTACCTCTTTCCCGAGCTCGACGAAGATACCCGTGCCACCACTTTCTATACCACCGGCACTACGGGCCTGCCCAAAGGGGTGTTTTTCAGCCACCGCCAGCTGGTGCTGCACACGATCGCCTGCCAGCTCGCGCTGGGCGCTGCGGCGCACTGTCGTCTCGACAAACGGGACGTCTATATGCCCATCACGCCCATGTTTCACGTCCACGCCTGGGGCATGCCGTACGTGGCGACGAATCTCGGTCTGAAGCAGGTCTATCCTGGCCGCTACGTGCCGGAGCGCCTCCTGAAGTTGCGTACCGAGCATGGCGTGACGTTTTCGCATTGCGTGCCTACCATCTTGCAGATGCTGCTGATGAGTCCGGCATCGGCCACGACCGATCTGTCCGGCTGGAAAGTGATCATCGGCGGTTCGGCCCTGCCAGCTGCATTGGCCAAGTCCGCCTTGGAGCGCGGCATCGACGTCGTCACCGGCTATGGCATGTCCGAGACCTGCCCCATCCTGACCGTGGCCTTCCTCGATGAAGACATGCTGTCGTGGGACCTGGAAGCCCAAGCCCGGCAACGGGCCAAGACGGGACGGCCGATCCCCTTGGTGCAGCTGCGCATCGTCGACGGGGCGATGAACGAACTGCCGCACGATGGCAAGAGTGCCGGGGAAGTGGTGGTGCGCGCGCCCTGGCTCACCCAGGGCTACCTGCACGATCCCGAGGGCTCCGAGCGCCTGTGGCGCGGCGGATGGCTGCACACGGGAGACATCGGCGTGATCGACCCCGACGGCTTCCTGCGCATTACCGACCGGCTCAAGGACGTGATCAAATCGGGCGGGGAATGGATCAGTTCGCTCGAGATCGAAGGGCACATCCTTCGGGTGCCGGGGGTGGCCGAAGTGGCGGTGATCGGCGTACCCGACGAGCGCTGGGGGGAGCGCCCCTTGGCCTTTGTCGTGCCGTCCCGACCGGGGGCGGTGAGTTCCGAAGAAATCCTCCAGGCGCTGCGGCGCGCCGCCGAGGCAGGGGAAATCTCGCGCTATGCCGTGCCCGATCGCATCGTCTTCCTCGAGGAAATCCCGAAAACCAGCGTGGGCAAGATCAACAAGCGGGCCCTGCGCGAGCGCTACGGCGCCGCTTAAGGAGGGCGGGCCGAGGCGGCGGCCGAAGACGGTCGGGGAAGGAGTTCGGAAGCCGATCCCCACGCCTCGATCTCCCCGCAGGCGGCCTCCAGCGCGGCGGTGTCCAGCTCCGTGAGCCGTACCCGGGGCGCCTGTACGAGCTCCGGATGGCGGGCGAGCGAGCGGCGGTAGAGGGGATCGTAGTGCCGGGCAATGAGCTCGGCAAAGAGCGTTGCCAGATCGCGGCGAAGGGCGAGTTCCTGCCAGCGGCGCAAGGTCTCGTTCGGGACGAAGCCTTTGAAGCGCTCGAGCCGCCGCGCGAGCGCCTCAGGCTCGTCGCCCAGCCAGCCATAGTCTTCGAGCAGGAGCTGCAGGCGGCACTCCTGGGGCGTATCGAGCACGATCATGGGGGCGAGCCGCATTGCTTCGTGGAGTACCTCGGGCAGCTGCACCAGGCCGATGCGCTTGCTCTCGGCTTCGACGAAGACGGGCCGGGAAGGGTCGAAGCGGCGCAGCGCCGCGACGAGCGCCGTATCGAAGGCTTTTTGCGTGGGCTGGGCTTCGCCTCCCGGCCAGGCGCCGAGGATGGAGCCGCGATGACGCGCCAAGGCTTCGAGGTCGAGCACCTGATGGCCGCGGCGCTCGAGCGCCTGCAGTACGCGCGTCTTGCCCGAGCCGGTGGGGCCGGCGATGACGCGCCAAGAAAAGTGCGCCGGCAGCTCGGCGAGCCGCTCCAGCACCCAGCGGCGATAGGTCTTGTAGCCGCCCGCCAGCTGCGCCGCTGACCAGCCGATCATACGCAGCCAGGTGACGAAGGCGCCGCTGCGCTGCCCGCCGCGCCAGCAGTAGACGAGGGGGCGCCAGGAAGGAGGATGCTGCTGCAGGCGTTCCTGCAGGTGACGCGCGAGATTCTTGGCTACCCAGGCGGCCCCGAGCCGGCGCGCCTCGAAGGCCGAGTGCTGCTTGTAAATGGTGCCGATGATGCGCCGTTCGGTGTCGTCGAGCACTGGCAGGTTGATCGCGCCGGGGATGTGGTCTTCGAGAAACTCGGCGGGCGAGCGTGCGTCGATGATCGCGTCGAATTCGTCCATCCGTTCGAGCGGTACAATCCGGTCTTTGTCTTTGGCAGCCATGGATCTCGAGGAGGTCAAATATATGGAACGAGGAACAAGCACTTCGGCGCACGGCATCCGGCTCACCGAATGGGCCCACGGCGGCGGTTGCGGCTGCAAGATCGCGCCGGCGGTGCTGCAGCGCCTGCTCGGTTCGCTGCCTCCCGGGTTGTGTCCGCCGGAGCTGCTCGTGGGTACCGAGGCGAGCGACGATGCGGCAGTCTACCGCCTGCGCGAGGATTTGGCGATCGTCGCCACCACCGATTTCTTCACCCCCGTGGTCGACGACCCCTACGATTTCGGCCGCATCGCCGCCACCAATGCGCTCTCCGACGTCTATGCCATGGGCGGGCGGCCGATTTTGGCGCTGGCCCTCGTCGGCATGCCGGTCGGCAAGCTGCCCGAGGAGGCGATCACCCGCATCCTGGAGGGCGGCGCGGGCGTGTGCCGTGAGGCGGGCATTCCGCTCGCCGGAGGGCATTCGATCGACACGGTCGAACCGATCTACGGCTTGGTGGCATTGGGCGTGGTGCATCCCGAGCAGGTGAAGACGAACGGCGGAGCGCGCCCGGGCGACGTCCTCATTCTCAGCAAGCCGCTTGGCATCGGCATCCTCTCGGCGGCGCTCAAGCAGGGTCGGCTCTCCGGCAGTGAATACGCCGAGATGCGGCTGTGGACGATGACCTTGAACCGCGCCGGGCAGGCGCTCGCCAGTCGCGAAGCGGTGCACGCCATGACCGACGTCACCGGCTTCGGCCTGGCGGGGCACCTCCTGGAAGTCTGCCGTGCGAGCGGCGTGGCGGCGGTGCTCGACCGGGAGGCGATCCCCGTGCTCGCCAGTGCGCGGCGATATGCCGAAGAGGGCGTGGCCACCGGGGCCTCCAAGCGCAACTGGGCGAGTTACGGCGAGGAGGTCGATCTGTCGGCGCTCACTGAAGACGAAGTGGAGGCGGCGCTGTGGCGCACCCTGCTCACGGACCCACAAACGAGCGGGGGGCTCTTGATCGCCTGCGCGCCAGAAGCGGCCGAAGGGGTGATGGCCGAGATCCGGGCGCACCAGGCGCTGGGCGGCTGGAAGATCGGCGAGATCGTCGAGTCGCCCCTGCCGCGGGTCGTGCTGCGCTGAATGCATGCGTGTTTCAACGCCCGGAGGCGGCGCTGCGTTTGCGCACCGCCTCCAGCGCCGAGGCGATCGCCGGCCACACCGTCTGGGACAGCTTGGGCACGGCCTCCAGCACCGGGTGCAGCCCGTCTTCCTGGAACGCATCAGGGTCGAGCGCGATCGCTTCGAGCAGGAAGGGGACGAAATGCACGGGGTAACGGGCTGCGAGGCGCGGATAGACCGCATCGAACTCGGCAGTGTAATCGGGCCCCAGATTGGGGGGCAGTCTCATGCCCACGAGCACGACTTCGCAGCCGGACTGTTTGGCCATGAGGATCATGCGCTCGAGATTGGTCTCCATCGCTTTCGGCGGCAGGCCGCGCAGGCCATCGTTGGCGCCCAGGGCGAGCACGACGACATCGGGTCGGTGCCGTTCGAGCAGCCTCGGCAGGCGGGAGGCTCCCCCGGCCGTGGTCTCCCCCGAGACGCTGGCGTCGATGACGCGGTGTGCTCCAGGTTCGAGCGCATCGAGCTGGCGCTGCAGCAGGTAGGGCCAGCCGCTTTGCGGCGGTAGCCCATAGCCCGCAGAGAGACTGTCGCCGAAGACGAGAATCGTGGCTGCGCTGGCCGGTAAAGCCGTTGCGAGCAGGGCAAACGCGAGGAAGAGCAACGCGGGAATGAATCGACCACCCTTTGGGTGGAAGCGCGGAGAAAGGATCGACATGGGCAATGAGACTCCGGGAAAAAACGTCACCCCCATATTGTGCGCCGAGAAACTGCGCAAGGTCGTTTTACGCCGCGGCGAGGAGCCGCTCGTGATCCTCGACCAAATCGATCTTGCCGTTTTGCAGGGCGAAGCGGTGGCCATCGTCGGGGCCTCCGGCTCGGGGAAATCGACCTTGCTCGGTTTGCTCGCCGGCTTGGATATCCCCAGCGAGGGGGCGGTGCTTCTGGATGGAACGCCGCTCTTTGCTCTGGACGAAGATGGACGCGCGGCCCTGCGCGGCCGCACGATCGGTTTCGTCTTCCAGAATTTCCAGCTTTTGCCCACCCTCTCCGCCCTGGAAAACGTCATGCTCCCGCTGGAGTTGAACGGCGTGCCCGCGGCCGCGGAGCGGGCCCGTCAGTGGCTCGAACGGGTGGGATTGTCCCACCGCTTGCACCATTATCCCCGTACGCTCTCCGGCGGCGAGCAGCAGCGCGTGGCGCTGGCGCGCGCTTTCGTCACTTCGCCCAAGGTGATCCTGGCCGACGAGCCTACCGGCAACCTCGACACCGCCACCGGCGAGGCGGTGATCGAGCTGATGTTTGCCTTGCGGGAGCGCGAAGGCACCACGCTCGTGCTCGTCACGCACGATGTCTCGCTGGCCAGGCGCTGCGACCGTATCTTGAAGATGCATGCGGGGCGACTCGTTCAGTGAGGGGTGTGCGCTTCGGCGCGCGTGAGCTCCGCCGCTTCCCGGCCCCGTTCCCTCGTCTGGGCCCAGAGGATGCCGGCAAGGAGGATCGCCGCTCCGAGCCACTGGCGCGGAGTCATCGTCTCGCCCAACCACAGGGCGCCTGCCAGCGCGGCGAAGACGCTCTCGAGCGAGAGGATCAGCACGGCGTGCATGGGTCGCACCGTGCGCAGCGCCTGGATCTGCAAGGTGAAGGCCACGGCGCTCGAGAGCACTCCGGCCCACAGCAGCGGCAGCCAGGTATGGGCGAGCGACTCCAGCTTCGGTTGTTCCCACAGCAGGGTGCATAGGCCCGAGAGCACGGCGGCCACGGCGAACTGGCCGGCAGAGAATCCGACGGTCGGCAAGTGCCGCCCGTAATGGCTCAGGGCGATCACGTGCGCCGACCAGAAGATCGCGCCGACGAGCTCGAGGAGGTCGCCGCGATGCACCTCCAGATTCCCCTGCACCGACAGAAAGTAGAGGCCGGCGACGCAGGCGGCCAGGCCGGGCCAGAAGGCTGCCGGCGGTCGCACGCCGCGCAGCCATCCGAGCAAAGGAACGAAGACGATGTAGCTCGCCGTAATGAAAGCGGCATTGGCGGCGGTCGTCTCGGTCAGGCCGATCTGCTGGAAGGCGAATCCCGCGAAGAGCAGCGTCCCCGTCACGATCGAGGCGCGTAGCCAGCGCTTCAGAGAGACTCCACGGCGCTGGCGCTCGAGGGCCCACCACAGCGGCAGCAGCGCCACCGCTGCCAGGGCGAAACGGGCGGCGTTGAAGGCGAAAGGCTCCATCGTCGCCATTGCCTGGCGCTGCGCGACGAAGGTGCTACCCCAGATGGCGGCGACGAGCAGGAGCAGGAAGTGGTCGCGGGAGAAACGCGGCATGGAGGAATCCGGAACCGAAAACCCGATTCTATCCTGCCGCCGTTGCCGGACGCAGGATCGCCCCGGCCGTGCGCCAGCCGCTGGCCGCCGCCGATTCCGCCCCCGGCAGGGTCGGTTCCGGCGCCATCCAGCCACCGGCGAGCCAAAGGCCAGGGAAAGGGTGCAGGGGCGGGGGAGAAGGTGCAGGCAACGGAAAGCGCTCGTCGCACCATGGCGCCGCGAGCGCTTCTTCGCCCAAAGGGAGGAGCCGCTCCGGCCCGGGGGGGGCGAGACAGGCCAATGCGGTGCGGCCACCGCCCGCCGGCGCTTGCCAGGCATCGGCTTCGGGGGTGAAGCACCATCCGTGCGTGGTATGGGGGGCGATCGCGCTCCAGAGCCGGATCTCCGGCCAATTCGAAAGCCGTGCGACCAGCGCTTCGAGCCCGGCGATTCCCCGGAGCAGGGACGCTGCGTCCCGGGGCGGAACGGCGAGCACGACGTGATCGAAATGGCGGACGTCGGTCTGCGGCAGGCGCCATCCGCCTTCCGCCGGCTCCAGGGACTGCACCGGCGCGGCGATCGCCACCTCGCCGCCGCGTCGCCCCAGCGCGCGGGCAAGCGGCACGGCAAACCATTCGACGAAGGAATCCGGCAGGCGGAACCACTGGCGGTGCGCCCGTGCGCCCAGCGCGGCGGCGAGAAGACGGGCGAAGCGGGGCAGAGGGGTCTCTTCGGCCGGAGCAAGGCACAGAAGGCGGCACAGGGGGCGCCACAAGAGGTGCAGCGCCGCTTCGTCGCCCCACGGCAATGCCGTCTGGGCGAGCGGTAGGTCGGGTAGGGCGCTCCCGCCATGCCGGCCGGCGCGCAGCAGCCGCCGCAAGGCGCGGCTGGTCGCGCGTCGTTCCCTGCTAGAGAGCGTTCCTTCCGGCTCGCCCCATACTTCCAGACCGCTCCAGCGCGTGCGCAGGGTGAGCGATCCGGCACCCACCACCGTCCATCCTGGCGTCGACGTTTTCAGGTGGCGCGGCGACAGGCCCAGGCGGCGGGCGCAGGCAAAAAGGTGTGGGCTCGCCCCCCACAGGGGCAAAATTTCCGCGCTCAGACAGGAGATGCCCGTGCCCAGCCTTGGCGAGCGCTCGAACACCGCCACCCGGACTCCGGCTTCCGCCAGCCGCAGGGCGCACACCAACCCCGCCACCCCGGCGCCGACGACCGCCACCCTCATCGGCCGGGTTTCCTCCGCCAGCCGCGCCAGGTCAGCCACAGCTGCCGCAGCGGCGGCAGTTCGAGGCGACGATCGAGCAGCCGATAGTCGAGCCCCTCGGCTTCGGCCAGCAGGGCTTCGGTCACCGTGCGGCGCGCCATCAGGGGACGCAGCGCCTGGCGCATCTGGGCGGTGGCCGCCTCGTCGGCGGCCCGGAAGTGGTGCCGCACCCGCTCGGCCTGGGCCCGCATCAGCGCCGCGAAGGCTTCGCTCCAGCGCCCTTCGAGGATCTGCGCGGCGGGCACGCCGTGGCGCTGCAGCTGATCCACCGGCAATAGGATGAGCCCGGTGCGTGCGTCCGCCCCAACGCCCAGCAGCAGCTCGGCAAGCGCGAGCCCCATGCCCAATTCCTGCGCCGCCTGCTGGGCCTCACGCTCCAAGCCCCCCAGGGCGCGCACCGTCAGCAGCGCCGGCACCGCCCCCAGGCGATAGGTCAATTGCTGCAGCTCGGCGCTGGAAGCGCAGCGCATCGTCGCCGCCCGCAGACGCGCCGCGAGCACCAGTTCGTCGAAGAAAGCCCGTTCCCAGGGGAGATCCGCCAGCACGAGGCGCAACGCCCGCGTAATGGGGTGGGTCGGCGTTCCAGAGAAGGCGGCTGCGACTTCGTTCGCCCACCAGGAAAGGGTGGTGAGCGCTACTTCAGGCTCGCGGCAGGAACGCACGGCGTCTTCCAGCGCGTCGATGAGCGCATAGAGCACGAAGAGCGCCTCCTGCCTCGGGCCACGCAGCAGCAGAAGGCTGTAGTAGCGGGCATCGGGACGGCGCTCGAGACGCTCGCGGCAATGGTCGATGTCTGGACTCATCCTCGGACCTGACGGAAACCCTGAAGGGCGGCGGGTTTGCCATCCTGCGCTTTGCAGTAAGATCGGGGCAAACCCGCAGCAATGATACCCGAACCCTGTTGGAGTCCCGAGATGAGCCTTTCCCCTGATGCGATCCGCGACGCCCTCGCAGCCCTGACCGATCCCAACCTTGGAACCTCCTTGGGTAAAAGGGCGATCGCGGGGCTAGAGACCGAAGGCGGCACGGTGCGCGTGCGGCTTGCTCTGGATTACCCCGTGGCGACGATGGGCGAGGCGGTACGCGAGGCGGTGACGCAGGCGCTCAGCCGGCTGCCCGGGGTGGAGTCGGTGCAGGTCGAGCTTCTCTCCCGCATCGAGATCCACAAGATCCCGCCCGGCACCCAGCCCCTGCCCGGCGTGGCCAACGTGATCGCGGTGGCTTCCGGCAAGGGCGGGGTAGGCAAGAGCACCACGGCGGTGAACCTCGCCTTGGCGCTTCTGGCCGAAGGGGCGCGCGTGGGCGTGCTCGATGCCGACATCTACGGTCCCTCGATTCCCCAGATGCTGGGTCTGGGGCATCAGCCGCCGGAATCGACCGACGGCAAGAGCATGGAACCGCTCATGGCCCACGGCCTGCAGGTCAATTCCATCGGCTTTCTCGTCGATCCCGAAACGCCCATGATCTGGCGCGGGCCCATGGCCTCCCAGGCGCTGCTGCAGCTGCTCACCCAGACGAACTGGCACGAGCTCGACTATCTCGTCGTCGACCTGCCGCCGGGCACGGGCGACATCCAGCTCACCCTGTCGCAGAAGGCGCCGCTCACCGGCGCGCTCATCGTCACCACCCCGCAGGACATCGCGCTGCTCGACGCGCGCAAGGCGGTGAAGATGTTCCAGAAGGTCAATGTCCCGGTCCTCGGGCTCGTCGAGAACATGAGCATCCACGTCTGCTCGAACTGCGGTCATGCCGAGCCCATTTTCGGCAGCGGCGGCGGCGAGAAGATGGCCCAGGAATACGGCCTGCCTTTCCTGGGAGCGCTGCCGCTCGACATCCGCATCCGTGAGGAAACCGACTCGGGAACGCCCACCGTCGTGGCCGAACCGGAAGGGCCCCTCGCCGCCCGCTACCGCGACATCGCCCGCCGTGTGGCGCTGGCGCTCGCGCGCGCGCCGCGCGATCTCAGCCACAAATTCCCTACCGTCGTGGTGCAAAACCGCTGAGTTTTGGCGTACACTTCGCGGCAATTCTGGGCGCGCAGGGTTGCCGGTCGCGCCGTTTTCGACCCAGGCCACGAACGGGAGTACGATGAGCATCAAATCGGATCGCTGGATACGGCGCATGGCGCAAGAGCATGGCATGATCGAACCCTTCGCGCCCGAGCTCGTGCGCCAGACCGAGCGCGGCAAGATCGTCTCCTACGGCACTTCCAGCTACGGCTACGACGTGCGCTGCGCCGACGAATTCAAGATCTTCACCAATATCAATTCCACCATCGTCGACCCCAAGGCCTTCGACGAGCGCAGTTTCGTCGATTTCAAGGGCGAAGTCTGCATCATCCCGCCCAACTCCTTTGCGCTCGCCCGTACGGTGGAATACTTCCGCATTCCCAGGAACGTCCTTACCGTCTGCCTGGGCAAGAGCACCTACGCGCGCTGCGGCATCATCGTCAATGTCACGCCGCTCGAACCGGAATGGGAAGGCTACGTGACGCTGGAATTTTCCAACACCACGCCGCTGCCAGCAAAAATCTACGCCAACGAAGGCGTGGCGCAGATGATCTTCTTCGAGTCCGACGAAGTCTGTGAAACCTCCTACCGCGACCGCGGCGGCAAATATCTCGGCCAGCGTGGCGTGACGTTGCCGCGTCTCTGAGTCGCCTCCCGGTCTTCGATCCATGCCGTTTCTTGCTGCGAGGGCGGGTCCCATGCGCTTCCATTTCCCTATTGTCATCATCGACGAAGACTTCCGCTCCGAGAATGCGAGCGGCCTGGGCATCCGGGTGCTGGCCAAGGCGATCGAAGCCGAAGGCATGGAAGTGCTCGGCGTGACCAGCATTGCCGATTTCTCCTCGTTCGCCCAGCAGCAGAGCCGCGCCTCCGCGTTCCTGCTGTCGATCGACGACGAGGAATTCCAGGCGCCGGAAGATGCCGCACGCGCCATCGCCCGGCTGCGCGGCTTCGTGCGCGCCGTGCGCTTTCGCAACCACGACATCCCCATTTTCCTCTATGGCGAGACGCGCACCAGCCGCCATATCCCCAACGACGTGCTGCGCGAGATGCACGGCTTCATCCACATGTTCGAGGACACGCCCGAGTTCATCGCCCGCTATGTCGTGCGCGAGGCGCGCAATTACCTGGAGAGCCTGCCGCCGCCCTTCTTCCGCGCGCTCACCCATTACGCCGCCGACGGCTCCTACTCCTGGCACTGCCCTGGGCACTCGGGGGGGGTGGCTTTCTTGAAGAGCCCGGTGGGACAGATGTTCCACCAGTTCTTCGGCGAGAACCTGTTGCGCGCCGACGTCTGCAACGCCGTCGAGGAACTCGGGCAGTTGCTCGATCACACCGGACCGGTGGCGGCCTCCGAGCGCAACGCCGCGCGCATCTTCCACTGCGACCACCTTTATTTCGTCACCAACGGCACCTCCACCTCGAACAAGATGGTGTGGCACTCCACGGTGGCGCCCAACGACATCGTGGTGGTCGACCGCAACTGCCACAAGTCGATCCTCCACGCCATCATCATGACAGGGGCGATTCCCGTCTTCCTGCCGCCCACGCGCAACCACTACGGCATCATCGGCCCGATTCCGCTCGAAGAGTTCGAACCGGCCTCGATCCAGGCCAAGATCGATGCGCACCCCTTCATCGATCAGGCCAACAGCCGCACGCCGCGCATCCTGACGATCACGCAGTCGACCTACGACGGCATTGCCTACAACGTCGAGACCATCAAGCAGAAGCTCGACGGCTACATCGACACGCTGCACTTCGACGAAGCCTGGCTGCCGCACGCCGCCTTCCACGATTTCTATGGCGACTATCACGCCATCGGCGAGGATCGCCCGCGTTGCGAGCACTCGCTCATCTTTTCCACTCAATCGACGCACAAGCTGCTCGCGGGTTTGTCCCAAGCCTCGCAGATCCTGGTGCAGGAATCGCGCACGCGCAAGCTCGACCGCGACGTGTTCAACGAATCCTACCTCATGCACTCCTCCACCTCGCCCCAGTACGCCATCATCGCCTCGTGCGACATCGCTGCCGCCATGATGGAGCCGCCCGGCGGCACGGCGCTCGTGGAGGAATCCCTCATGGAAGCGGCGGAATTCCGCCGCGCCATGCGCGACGTGGAAGCCGAACTCGGGGATTGGTGGTTCAAGGTCTGGGGTCCGGATTACCTCGCCGAAGAAGGGGTGGGCCAGCGCGAAGACTGGCTGCTGCGCCCCAACGACCGCTGGCACGGCTTCGGCGCCGTGGCCGAAGGGTTCAACATCCTCGATCCGATCAAGGCCACCATCATTACCCCGGGGCTGGACGTCGAAGGCGAATTCGACGAATGGGGCATTCCGGCCGGCGTGGTGACGCGTTACCTTGCCGAGCACGGCATCGTGGTCGAGAAAACGGGCCTTTATTCTTTTTTTATCATGTTTACCATCGGCATCACCAAGGGCCGCTGGAATACCATGGTCACCGAGCTGCAGCAGTTCAAGGACGACTACGACGGCAACCGCAAGCTGTGGCGGGTGATGCCCGAATTCGTCGCCAAACACCCGCAGTACGAGGACTGGGGGCTGCGCGACCTGTGCCAGCGCATCCACGCCTTCTACAAGGCGCACGACGTGGCTAGGCTCACCACCGAGATGTACACCTCCGAGATGGTGCCGGCGATGCGCCCGTCCGACGCCTTCGCCATGATGGCGCACCGCAAGATCGACCGCGTCCCCATCGACGAGCTCGAAGGCCGGATCACCGCCATGCTCGTCACGCCTTATCCTCCCGGTATTCCGTTGCTGATCCCCGGCGAGCGCTTCAACGCCACCATCGTGCGCTATCTCCAGTTCGCCCGCGACTTCAACCGGCGCTTTCCCGGTTTCGAGACCGATATCCATGGTCTGGTCAAGGACTCTGAAGGGAACTATCATGTCGACTGCGTGCGTTCGTAGCGGCTGAACGCGGCGCGCCGCCGTACACGCTAGCGACGACAAAGGGGGGCGACATGCAGCGTTTCGGAAGGTATCTGCCAGCGGCGGCGAGGTTTTTCGTCTTTTGCCTGCTGCGCCTGGGGCATTTCCGCTCTTCTTGTTCTTGGCGCAAGGCAGGGGCCTGCTTTCTACCCTTCCTTTTCCTGAGTAGCATCTCCTTCGCCCAGACCCTGCCGCCGCTGCTCATCGCCCACGTGATGCCCACCACGGGCCGTTTCGCCCTACACGCCGAGGCCGACCGGCGCGGCGTGGAGATGGCGATCGAGGATTTCGGCGGCAAAATCCTGGGGCGAGACCTGGTTCTGCTCACACGCAACGCCACCACTGATCCAGCGAAGGCGGCCGAGATCGCCGAGGCGCTCATCACGCAGAACCACATCGCCTTCATGGTCGGGGCGATCGACTCGGGCGTGGCCGCTGCCATGTCGGCGGTATGTCAGAAATACGGCGTGATCTTCATCAACACCAACTCCTCCTCGCCCTCGGAGGCGGTGGAGAACGCACATCGCACCAAGTTCGTGTTCGACGCCAACGGAGCCAACTTCAACAAGGCGCTCCTGAAATACGCCCTCGATCGGCATCCGCGCAAGCGCGCCATCCTGCTCACAGAGGACAACGTCTGGGGGCACAGCAACGCGGCGGCCTCGCGCGGCTACATCGAGCGCTACGGTGGCAGCGTGGTCGAGGAGGTCGTCGTGCCCGTCTCGCTGCCCGATCCGGCGGGGCTTGCCACGCGCATCGCCGCCATGGACATCGACGTCGTCGCCGTGAACCTGAGCGGCAACAACCAGATCCGGCTCTTCGCCCAGATCGACCCCGCGCTCTTCGAGCGGCAGTCGTGGGTGGTGGGGGAGGTCGATTGGGAAGAACTCTATCCGGCGCCCGGTACGCCGCGGCCGCTCTTCGGCACCACCTGGGCGTGGAACCTCGACACGCCCGGCACGGCCGAGTTCGTGGCACGCTACCGGCAGCGCTACGGCAACACGGTGCTCGATTATCCCGGCGACGTGACGCACGCCGCCTATCTGGCCATGCGGGCGCTGCTGCAGGCGATCGAACGCGCCGGTACGACGCACAACCATGCCGTGATCCGCACGCTCGAGACGATGCGCTGGAGCGCGCGCGAGCGCATGCAGCACGACGACGCCTACATGGATCCGGCAAGCCATCACCTGCAGCAATCCGTCTATACCGCCACCTGGCGCCATGATCCCGCCAACCCCGCTGCCGGCATCAAAATCCTCGGGCACCTGAGCCCCGAGGAGGCACGCTACGAGGGGGAAGACGCCACCCGCCTCGAATCCTTCGAGGAAACTCCTTCCTATACGCCTTGAGAGGCCAGGCATGCGCCGTCCCCGCTTCGGTCTCATCGCCCGCATCGCCTGGCTGGTCCTGGCGATCGAGGCGCTCGCCTTCGGCGCGCTCACGGCCGTGTATCTCGACCGCTCGCGCACCCTGATGGAGCGGCGCATCGAGACGCAGCTGCAGCGCGTCGGCCGCATGCTGCGGGAAGAAAACCTGCCGCTCAACGCGGTGTCCACGCCAGCGCTGATGTCCGACCTCATCGGCCTCGGCTACCAGGGAGGATTCGTCTTCGGCGGCAGCGGCCGGGTGATCGTCGCAAGTGACCCCCTGCTGTTGGGAAAAAAAGCCGATGAAGTGCCGGGATTCGACCCTTCCTGGTTGAATGCCTCCGTACGGTCAGGGTTCGAAGCATTCTTCGCGCCCGAACGGCTCACCGCCGTCTTGCACGTGCGAGGGCCGGAGTCCTCCGCTCCTCTCTATACCGTGGTGCTCACCTTCGACACCGCCGAGCTGCGTGCCGCCACCCGTGAGGTGATTGCCTGGGGCGCAGCGCTGTCTCTGGCCTTCCTCCTCTTCACGTCGTTTGCCATCGTCTTCCTGGCGCACCGCCTCATCACGCGCCGGGTGCAGCATACCCTGCGCGCGCTCAAGCAGATCGAGGACGGAGCCCTGGAGATGCGCATCTCCATCACCGCCACCGACGAATTGGGCGACTTGCAGCAGGGCATCAATTCGATGACGGAAAAGCTCGCCGCCACCATCGCCGAACAGAAGCAGGCGCAGGCGCGTATCCGCCAGCTCGCTTTCTATGACCAGCTCACCGGCTTGCCGAACCGAGTAGCCATTCTCGAATACCTCCGGGAGGTTCTGAGCAACGATGGCGGAAGTCATGGGGCGCTGCTGCTCTTCGATCTCGACGACTTCAAAACGCTCAACGAGACCTTGGGCCACGAAGCCGGCGACGAGCTGTTGCGCGAGGTGGCCGAGCGTTTGCGCGATGGATTGGGAGGCGAAGCGCAAGTCGCGCGTGCCGGTGGCGATGAGTTCCTCGTCGTCCTTACCGGGCTCGACGAGGACGAAGCCGAGGCCAGAGGCCGCATCGAGGCGCTCTTCGAACGCTTGCGCACCTTGCTCGTTCAACCCTGTCGCATCGGACACGCGCAGATGCGCACCACCGCCAGCTGCGGCGCCGCCCTGTTTCACGGGGCGCAGGTCGGGCTCGACGAGCTCCTCAAGCGCGCCGAACTGGCGATGTACCACGCAAAGGCCAGCGGCCGTAACCGCTTGTGTTTCTTCGATGAAGAGATGGCGCGCGCCGTGCGTCACCGCGCCGAGCTCGAGCGGGATCTGGAGCAGGCGATCGAGGCCGGCCAGTTCGTCCTGTATTACCAGCTGCAGGTGCGTGGCCCCCATCAGGCCGTGGGCGCCGAGGCGCTCATCCGCTGGCCGCATCCCGAGCGCGGCATGATCTCGCCGGCCGAGTTCATTCCGCTCGCCGAGGAAACCGGCCTCATCGTCCCTCTCGGGCGCTGGGTGCTGGAGACGGCCTGCCGGCAGCTGGTTTCTTGGGCAAGCACGCCGGAGACGGCCCAGCTGACCCTCTCGGTCAACGTCAGCGCCCGCCAGATCTATCAGCCGGATTTCGTCGATCAGGTGCTGGAGGTGGTCGAAAAGAGCGGTGCGGATCCGCGCCGCCTCAAACTGGAGCTCACCGAGAGCACCTTGGCCTCCGACATTGCTGGCGTCATCGAGAAGATGCGTCTTCTCAAACAGAAAGGCATTGGCTTCGCCCTGGACGACTTCGGCACGGGGTATTCCTCGCTCACCTACCTCAAGCGCCTGCCGCTCGACGAGTTGAAGATCGATCAGTCCTTCGTGCGCGACGTGCTCACCGACTCCAACGATGCGGCCATCGCACGCACCATCGTGGCGCTCGCCCACAGCCTGGGGCTGGAGGTGATCGCCGAGGGGGTGGAGACGCCCGAGCAATGGAAGTTCCTGGCCGAGCTAGGATGCCCCGCCTACCAGGGTTATTATTTCGCGCGACCCGTGCCGATCGAGCGTTTCGAGGAGACCTTGCGCGGGTTCCTTCTCGTCCAGCGGGAAATTGGACTACCGACGGATTCGGGGCGCTAAGCGTCGCTGTGGCGGTAGGTGACGATCTGGTAAGGGTATTCGTCGTCAGGATCCGCCTCGGGGCGTTCGCGGCCGACTTCGGCGAAGCGCCTCCGGTCCCATTCAGGGAAGAACGCATCCCCCTGAGGCTCGGCGTCCACTTCTGTGATCACCAGGCGATCGGCAAACGGCAGTGTCTGGCGATAGATCTGCGCTCCGCCGATCACGAAGACCACCGGCTCAGCCTCGAGCGCCGCCCGCGCGGCTTCGAGCGAGGGATAGACTTCCGCGCCGGGGGCCGTGAAAGAGGGATCGTGGCTCACCACCACGTTGCGGCGATGGGGCAGCGGCCGGCCGAGCGATTCCCAGGTCTTGCGCCCCATGAGCACCGCGTGCCCGGTGGTGAGGCGGCGGAAGTGCCGCAAGTCGGATTTCAGCCGCCAGGGCAGCGCCCCGCCGCGACCGATCACGCCATTTCGCGCCACTGCGGCGACGATCACCCACTCGCTCATACGGCCACCGGCGCGGGGATGTGCGGATGCGGCTCGTAGCCCTCCAGCGTGAAGTCTTCGTAGCGGAAAGCGAAGAGATCGGTCACTTCCGGGTTGAGCTTCATCTTGGGTAGCGGCCGCGGCTCGCGGCCAAGCTGCAGCCGGGCCTGCTCCAGGTGGTTGAGGTAGAGATGGCAATCTCCCCCCGTCCAGATGAACTCGTGCGCCTCATAGCCGCAGACCTGGGCCACCATCAGGGTGAGCAGCGCGTAGGAGGCGATGTTGAACGGCACGCCGAGAAAGACGTCGGCGCTGCGCTGATAGAGCTGGCAGGAGAGTTTGCCCTCGGCGACGTAGAACTGGAAGAGCACGTGGCACGGCGGCAGCGCCATCTGGTCCACCTCGGCCGGATTCCAGGCCACGACCAGGTGGCGGCGCGAATCCGGATTCGTCTTCAGCCCCTCGACGAGGCGGGCGATCTGGTCGATGCGACGCCCATCCGGCGCCTCCCAGCGCCGCCATTGCTTGCCATAGACCGGCCCGAGCTCGCCGCGCTCGTCGGCCCACTCGTCCCAGATCGTCACGCCGTGCTCGCGCAGGTACGCCACGTTGGTGTCGCCGCGCAGAAACCACAGCAGTTCGTGGATGATCGATTTGACGTGCAGTTTCTTGGTGGTGAGCAGCGGAAAGCCTTGGCGCAGATCGAAGCGCATCTGCCAGCCGAAGACCGACAGGGTGCCGGTTCCGGTGCGGTCCGCCTTGCGGGTGCCGTGCTCCAGGATGTGCCGCAGGAGGTCGAGGTAGGGTCGCATTGCCGTGTCGGAGGAAAAAATCGACCCTTATTCTAGCGCAGCTGCGCGGCGGCAACACCGCCGTCAGGGTTTATCCTCGGGTGAGTCGGTGTTATTCTTTCCTGCGTCGGCATGCCCCTTTTCAGGAACGGAACATCCATGCACAACGTAGAGCTCTACCGGGACGATGCCCATCTGTGCGTGCTGCTCAACGAAAGCGAGGAGCTCGATGAGGGCGGCATCCACTCCAACCAGTTCCTCATCCTGCATCAGGAGTTCGGCGTCCTGCTCGATCCCGGCGGCTTCGGGGTGATGCCCGACGTGCTCGATGCCATGCTCGCCTACTGCGAGCCGGAGCAGATCCGCTACATCGTCTTGTCGCACCAGGACCCGGACATCGTGGGCGGCCTTGCCTCCTGGCTCGAACTCACGCGCGCCACCGTGCTCATCTCGCGCCTGTGGACGCGTTTCATCCCTCATTATGGCCTTCCGAACACCGATCGTATCGTCGCCATCCCCGATACCGGCGCCCAGATCGATCTTGGAACCTCCGCCGTTCTCGACCTGATTCCGGCGCACTTCCTGCATTCCGAGGGCAACTTCCAGGTCTACGATCCGCGGGCGAAGATCCTCTTTTCCGGCGACGTGGGGGCTTCGGAACTGAGCGGTGCCGAGACGCAGACCTTCATCGAGGATCTGGCGCCGCATCTGCCCCGCATCGAGGGGTTCCATCGCCGCTACATGGCGAGCAACCGCGCCATCAAAGCGTGGAGGGAAACCTTGGGCGAGCGGCCGGTCGAGCTGCTGGCGCCACAGCACGGGCCGGTCTATCGCGGCGCTGCCGTTGGCCAGTTCCTCGGCTGGCTCGAGGGGCTCGAATGCGGCGTCGATCTCCTGCAGCCCGGGGGAGTGTTTCGGCGATGAACCGTTTCATTCCCCCCGATCTCTTGCGTCTGCGGCGCGATAGCCTGCGAGCGATCACCGGTATCCTCGAGCATGAGACCCGTTTCCGTCTCGGGTTTTCGGCCATGGCGGCTGCACTCGAGCGCGCCCATCGCCGTCTGGCGGCGACGCTCGAGCATCCGCCGGCCGAAGGAACGGCCGAGGCGGAATCTCCCCGCTCCCAGCTTGCCCGCCTCGACCGTATGGTCGGTCTGCTCCACGAGCTCCTCGACCAGGATGGGCGGGCCCAGACCGAGGCCATCGTCTCCTTGCTGCACCACTTTGAAGCAGCCAGCGCCGAACTCACCCAGACCCTGGTGGAGAAGGAGCTCATCGACCGGCAGCGCGCCGTGCTCGAACGCATCATCTTTTCCTATGAGCGCATCTCCCAATGGATGGAGTTCCTCAAGGAGATCCTCACCGATTTTTACCAGATCTTTCCGTTCGATGCGTTCTTCGTCGCTTTTGCCGAGAAGCACGGGCTGACGCTCAAGGTCTTCCACCCTGCGGCGCTGGAATCGGCCATGCGAGAGCAGCTCTTGCATCGCGTCTCGCAGCACGTCCTCGCTTCCCTGGGTCAGCCTCCCGATGCGGCGTTTGACATCGAAGAGCATTTCCTCACGACCCAACCCGCCGAGGCGAAGCCGGTCGAATCGATGATGTTGATCACCGAGCGGGTGCCGGAGCGGCACACCAAGCTCGCCGGCATCCTCGGGGCGGCCTTCGGCGTGCATGAGAAGCTCTCGCCGCAGGAAGAGGCGGTGATCCGCTCGCTTCTGGCGATCGTCGTCATCGTGGTCGGCTCCAGCCGCGCGTTGGGGCAGTCGCTCGCCGAGCTCGAATACTATTCGCTGCACGACCCCCTCACCAACCTCTACAACCGGCGGCATTTTCTCTCCATGCTGCAGTACGAGATCACGCGCAGCGAGCGCCACCAGCACGAATTCTCTCTGCTGATGGTCGATCTCGACGATTTCAAGGACGTCAACGACACCTTCGGCCATCCCGTGGGCGACGAAGCCTTGTGCCAGGTCGCAAGTCACCTCAAGACCTGTGTGCGGCCGGGCGATCTTGTCTGCCGCATCGGAGGCGACGAATTCGTCATCCTCTTGCCGGAGACGGGCAAAGAGGAAGCCAAACGCCTTGCCCGTACCATCCGTGACCGTCTGCGCGAGCATCCCGTCCACGCTTCCCAGCTTGAATTCCATCTCACCGCCTCGATCGGCATCGTCACCTATCCCGCCGACGGAGCCAATCAAAACGATCTGATGACCCGGCTCGACTTCGCCGCCTATGAAGCGAAGAAACGGGGCAAGGACGGCGTCTTTCACTACAGCGACATCGACCGCGGCGAGGAAGTGCAGCGCATCGCCCAGCACCGTCGCCAGGAAGCGGAGGTCGTGCGCGCCGCTTTACGCAAGGGGCGCATCGTCCCCTATTTCCAGCCCATCATCGAAACGGGAAGTGGCCGGGTCGTCGCCTACGAGGTGCTCGCGCGGCTGATCGCCGACGATGGCGAGATCGTCTCCGCCGCCCGCTTCATCGACGCCATCGAAAAGTACGGCATGGGCCGGGAGCTCGACCGTCGCATGATCTCTGCCGCGCTCGATGCCCTGCGCCGTCTGCCGCCGACGGCAAACGATTCGGCCCCGCTGCTCTTTCTCAATCTCTCGGTGCAGGAGATCCAGAACCGCAACGTACTGACCTTTGCCTCCCGCCTTTGTTATCAGTGGGAGATCGACCCTCATCGCATCGTCTTCGAGCTGCTGGAGCGCGATGCCATTTCCGACATGGAGAAGATCCGCCGTTTCCTCACGACGCTGCGCAAGAAAGGATTTCGTTTCGCTCTCGACGATTTCGGCAGTGGCTACAACTCCTTCCACTACCTGCGCGAACTGGAATTCGACTTCGTGTCAGGTCCCGGACGATTGCATTGATCCGCGACGTCGTGCATTATTCATAGGTCGCGAGACGATGCGTGAGCTGATCGAGGAACTACGGAGGCAAAAGTCATGATGGTTCGACTGCAC
>NZ_SBIK01000008.1 GCF_006503695.1 Tepidiphilus succinatimandens | reverse complement strand
CAGGAGGGGTTCCTGAAGTAGTCGGGAAAGTCACGCCTGTCAGGCACGAGCACGGTCATCGAGACGGCTCGGGGCAGGAAGAAAACCGTGCGCACTTTTGCGTACGTTTTTGAGAGCAGCCTTCACCATGAAACGACTGGAAAACCACGTCGCGCTCGTCACCGGCGGCGGGCGCGGCATCGGCAAGGCCATCGCCACCCGCCTCTATCAGGAAGGCGCAAAAGTGGCCATCTGCGGCACCACGCCCGACGTGCTGGAAGCGGCCGCGCGCGAGATCGGCCCCGACGTACTCCCGCTCGTGTGCGACGTCTCGCAGGCCGACCAGGTCGAGGAAACGGTACGGCGCATCCGCGAACGCTTCGGCAAAGTCGACATCCTGGTCAACAACGCCGCCGTGATGCTGCGCCACGTCGGCCTGGAGCGGGCCGCCCGCCCCTTCACCGAACTAGAAGAAGAAGTCTGGGACAAGGCGATGGCGGTCAACGTCAAAGGCCCGTGGCTGTGCGCCCGCGCCGTCTTTCCCGACATGCAGGCGCAGCGCTGGGGGCGCATCATCAACATCGCCTCGGACACCGTCTTCCTTGGCCGCGGCAACGGCGCACAATACATCACGTCCAAGGCCGCCGTCATCGGACTCACGCACGCCCTTGCCTGCGAAGTTGGCCGCCACGGCATCACGGTCAACGCCATCTCGCCGGGCTTGACGCAAAGCGAGACGGTTCGCGAACACGGTTTCGAAGCCATGGCCAAGCAGCTCGCCGAACAGTCGGCCATCCCGCGGCTCGAGGTTCCTGAAGACCTGGTCGGCACCGCCGCCTGGCTCGCCTCCGACGACGCTGCCTTCGTCACCGGCCAGACGATCTGCGTCGATGGCGGGCTAGTGTTGCGCTAGCCTTCTGGCGTGAGTCGCTCGGAACTTTTCCTTCGCCTACGGCCTCTGCAGGCGATTTTCTTTCCCACACTCGTGTGATACGCTCGATCCGCTCCCCGTCCTAGCCGCTGCTTACGGCTTTGAAACGCTGCACCCGAGCCAGCCGTTCCTCGAACGAGGAAAAAAGAACCGCTGAGCAGAACGCCATCCCATCATCTCATGCTGCCGCATGCCGCGGCTCTGTCGAGGCTCGATGATCCCGCTGGACATCCGAACGATGATGGTGATGACGGCCCTTCTCGCCCTCATGATGGCGGGCCAGTTGCTGCTTGCCAGCATCCAGCAAGGAAACCCACGCGGCCTGCGTCTTTGGGCGCTTGCCCAAGCGAGCATTGGCCTGGCCTTCGGTTTGGCCTTGCCCGAGCCGCGCCAACCCCTCGCTTCCTGGCTAATCGTCGGCGGCAGCGCCTTGATCGTCCTCGGCCTCGCCCTACAATGGCAGGGG
Organism: Tepidiphilus succinatimandens; assembly: GCF_006503695.1. Taxonomy (GTDB): domain Bacteria; phylum Pseudomonadota; class Gammaproteobacteria; order Burkholderiales; family Rhodocyclaceae; genus Tepidiphilus; species Tepidiphilus succinatimandens. Next base: position 107,326 of record NZ_SBIK01000008.1, on the reverse strand, counting down.
CTGCGCAGCTTCTACGCCCGCCCTTACATGTGGTGGCCCGTCCTCCTCTCCCTGGGGCTGGCCTTGCTCGGAAATCTGTGGTTTGCCATCCTTGCGCCCAACGTGCTTTACCGCGCGATCTTCAATTCCTTGTTGATGGGTACGTGGAGCCTGCTGTGCGCCCATGCCGCCCTACGCGCTCCCGCCCCACCGTCCATCGCCGCCGGACTGACCGGCGCCGCCTTCCTTGGCCTGGCACTTTTGTTTTTCGTCCGACTGCTCTATCTGCTCACCGCAGCTCCTCCCGATTATGGTCTCTACGCCCGAATTTCGCTCAACCCGATCATGCAGTTCCTCCTGAGCGTGCTACAGATGATCCTCGTCTCCAGTTTCATGCTGATGGTCCATACCCGCATCACCAATGACCTGAACCACCTCGCCAGCTCCGACGGCCTGACCGGCGCACGCAACCGCCGCAGCCTGGAAGAACGGTTCGCCCGCTGGCAAACGCTCGAGCTCCGCAAAGGCGGTATTCTGTCACTGCTTCTCATCGACATCGACCATTTCAAGCACGTCAACGACACCTACGGACATCCAGCAGGAGACGCGGTCTTGTGTGCCATCGCCCGACTCGGTCAGACGATGCTGCGCAAACACGACACCTTTGCCCGCTATGGCGGAGAAGAATTCTGCGTGCTCTTGCCGGCGACGAATGAAACGGAAGCCGCATCTCTCGCCGAACGGTTTCGCCTTGCCGTGGCTGCGTGCGTCCACCCCAACGAGAATCCGGCGCTTCCCCTGACGATAAGCATCGGCGTGGCCTGCTCGAACGAGGTGGGCGACGAATTCTCCCAGCTGCTGCAAGCCGCCGACGACGCGCTCTATCATGCCAAACGCAACGGGCGGAACCGCGTCGTGGCGTTCTCGTCGCTACCGTAACGATCGCCGCACCATGCCTCTGGAGCCTCCCCTTGCCCCCCGAACCATCGACGGGATCGCCGACAGAGATATAGACTGATAATGTGGGGCTATCGCATCTCCCCTCGACCTCATTTCAGGAGTGACGCCATGACGACCGACCCGCCCACCGTTCTCGTCACCCTCGACCCCGCCGTGCGTGAAGCCGTGGAGGCGCGGCTCGGCGGGCTCGGCCGGATCGTCTTCCTCGCCGAACTCCCCGAAGCGCAACGGCGCGAGGCGCTCAAAGCGGCCGAATATCTCCTCACGCTCAATCCGCAGCGGGAATTCGGCCCGTGGTGGCCGCAGCATCCACGCTGGCGCTTCGTCCAGTTCACCACCGCCGGAGTCGATCACGTCGACTTCGGTCGCATCCCCGAGGCGACGATCGTCGCCAGCAACGTCGGCGGCTTCGCCGAGCCGATGGCCGAATACGTGCTCGCCACGGCGCTTGCCCTGAGCAAGAAGCTCCTCCATTACCATCGTCTGCTGCAGCAGGGCGTGTTCGCACAGTTCGGCGAGACCGGAACGCTGCGCGGCAAGACGGTGACGATCCTCGGCTTTGGCGGCATCGGTCGCGCCTGCGCCGACCTACTGCGTATCTTCGACGTGCGCCTCTTCGCCATCAACCGCAGCGGCAAGACCGACGTTCCCGTATGGCGCTGCGGCACCCTCGCCAACCTCGAAGAGGCCCTGCGGCTCGCCGACGTCGTGGTCGTCTGCCTGCCGCTCAACCGCGAAACCCGTGGGCTGCTCGGGGCGCGCGAGCTCGGCTGGCTCAAGGACGACGCCATCTTCATCAACGTCGCCCGCGGCGAGATCGTCGACGAAAAAGCGCTCTACGACTTCCTCCGCGACCACCCCAAGGCGCAGGCCGCGATCGACGCCTGGTGGGTCGAACCCTTCCGGCACGGCGAATTTCGTATGAATTATCCTTTCCTCGACCTCCCCAACGTGCTCGGCAGCCCCCACAACTCCGCCCGCATCCCCGGCTGGGAACGGGTGGCACTCGAGCGTGCCTGCGACAACCTCGCCCGGGCGCTGAAGGGAGAACCCATCCATGGCCTGGTCGACCGGAGCGACTATGAGTGAGCGCGGCTCACGGCCCGCCGGCTGTGGCAGTCCACCGGCGAGCGCGCGCGAGCGCACGGCCGGGAGTACACCCCACCTGCTGATCGTATGGCACTCGCGCACCGGCACGGCCCGGCAGATGGCCGAGGCGGCCCGCGACGGCGCCCTCGAAGCCCTGCGCGAACTCGACGCCGTCGCACGCGTGCCCATCGGTCTGCGCCGGGCGGCAGAAGTCACGCTCGAAGAGGTGCTCGCCGCCCAGGGCTATCTCTTCTGCGCCCCGGAAAACCTCGCCACCCTCTCCGGCGAGATGAAAGAATTTTTCGATCGCTGCTACTACGGTGTGCTCGATCGCGTCAATGGCCGGCCCTACCTCGCCCTGGTCGCCGCCGGCAGCGACGGCAGCGGCGCCGTGCGCCAGATCGAACGCATCTGTACCGGCTGGCGCCTGCGGCCACTCGCCCCCGCCCACATCGTGCTCACCCACGCGCAGACGCTAGACGCGATCATGGCCCCGAAAACGCTGCCCGAGGCCGAACGCGAGCGCTGCCGCACCCTGGGCGCGACCATGGCGGCCTGGCTGGCATGATCCGGCGAAGCACGCTCACACCGCGCCCGGAGCGGAATACATGGGTTTGCCGTCGCTGAGAGAGATCCAGCCTTTGACGATGCGGTAGATCACCCAGACCCATGCCGCGAACAAGATGAAGTATCCTACCGCCACGCACGCGGTGAGCACCCCTACCAAGCTCCACAGCAGGCTGTACCAGAAGGTGCGGCGCTGCCACAGGAAGTGCGATTCGACCCAGGTGCCGCGCACATCGGGATATTTCACGTAGTTGACGATGATCCCTACCAGGTAGGTGACCCCCAGGATCAAGGAGATCGCATAGAGCGCGTAGACGACGGTCGCCCATTTCTTCGCTTCCTGGATCCTGCTTGCATCGTTCGACGTGGCCGCATCGATGATTTCCATGAGACTTCCTTTCCGGCAGAATAGATAAGGTAAAACTGGGACCATCTTAGCGAAAAATGGCAAGAACCCCCAAAAACCGGACAGGCGATCGATCGTGAAGCAACCGCCTGATTCCACCTTGCGCGGCCGCGGCGCCTCGAGCGCACCGCCACACCGCTACGCCCGCCTCGCGCGCGAGCCTTTCGACGACGGCTGGGCGCAAGAAGAAGAGGCATCTCCAGCCCCGCCGACCGAAGTGCGCTGGGAAGAGGCGCGCAGTGCGATCACCGCCAACCGCTCGCCCGACCTGGGGTTCGACCGCTCGCTGAACCCCTACCGCGGCTGCGAGCACGGCTGCGCCTATTGCTACGCCCGGCCGATGCATGCCTGGCTGGACCTCTCACCGGGGCTCGATTTCGAACGCATCATCATCGCCCGGCGCCATCTGGCCGAACGCTTGCGCGAAGAACTCGCCCGGCCGAGCTATCGACCTGCGCCCATCGCGCTGGGCACCGCCACCGACGCCTGGCAGCCGGTGGAGCGCAAACTGGGGCTCACGCGCGCGGTGCTGGAAGTGCTCGCCGAAGCGCGCCATCCGTGGTCGGTCGTGACCAAGGGCAGCGGCATCCTGCGCGATCTCGACCTGATCGCCCCCATGGCTGCTTCGGGCTTGTGCGAAGTCTATGTGACGCTCACTACGCTCGACGCCGAACTCGCCCGCCGGCTGGAACCGCGCGCGGCAAGCCCGCGGCGACGGCTGGAAGTGATCGCGGCGCTCGCGCAGGCCGGCGTGCCGGTGGGCGTGAGCCTCGCGCCGCAGATCCCCTTCCTCACCGAAGACATGGAAGCCGTGCTCACCGCCGCGGCCGAAGCCGGCGCGGTGGGCGCCTTCATGAGCATTCTGCGCCTGCCGCACGAGCTGGAGGGGATTTTCGACGACTGGCTGCAGCGGCATTTCCCCGAGCGGCGCGAGCGCATCCTCGCGCGGCTACGCGAGCTGCACGGCGGAGCGCTCGACGGGCCGTTCGGCGTCCGCTTCCGCGGCCAAGGCCCGTGGGCGGAGCTACTCGCCCAGCGCTTCGCGATCGCCCGCCGCCGCGTCGGGCTCGACCGTCCGCTGCCACCCCTTGCCGTGCACCTCTTTCGCCCGCCGGCAAAGCGCGCCGGCGAACCGGTGCAGCAGGCGCTTTTCTGAAACAGATTCGCCCTTCCTGGGCTAGCCCTATTCCCCTGCGCTCACGGTTTGCACGGTTTTTTTCTGGTTGAACCGCCCCAATTCCTGCATCAGGCGCACCAACTGCGGCTGCTTGCTCTGGAGCAATTCCTGGGCGCGCTGCGGCGCGAGCTCCTCGTCGTTCGGGCCGCTGATGCGCTTGCCCACAAACCCCTGCATCTTGGTCGGCAAAGCAATCTTGACGTCGGCATCCTTATAGCCCACGCGCGACCAATCGCTGAACACGACGTACTCGCGCCGCTTGCCGGAAAAGAGATCGTAGCCGGAGGAATAGTCTTCGGGCGGATTCTTCACGCCCAAGAGGGGCATGAGGGTCGGGACGACATCCAGGTGGCTGCTCAGCTGCTCATGCACGGCCGGAGCGCGGCCCGGAATCCACAGGATCAGCGGGGTGCGTGTCTGCGGATCGGAAAACGTCGAGTTGTGCCCCCAGTAGCCGTTTTCCATGAACTCCTCGCCGTGGTCCCCCAGCATCACGACGAGGGTGTTCTCCAACAGGCCATGCGTCTCGAGATACTCGAGGATCCGAGCGAATTGGCTGTCCAGGTGATGCACGGCGTTGAGGTAACGGTTCTTGATCGGGACGATGTCTTTTTGCAGCTCGTCGCGGTCGAGCGTGGCGTAGTTGATGTCGTCGCGATAAGGCGTGCGGATCACGCTCTCCGGCGGGAAGTAGTAGCGCGCATGCGGCGACTCGAAGAACATCTAGGCGAAGAAAGGCCGAGCGGGATCGCGCGTGTCGATGAATTTCAGCAGATCGGAGACGTTCTGCCGGTCTTTTTCCCATCCGGCAAGGGGCGCGTCGATTTCATGCAGCTGCTCGCGCGGCACCTGGCTGAAGACGGTCTGATCGAACTCCGGATAGCTGAATTTGGCGCTGGTGTACAAGGACATCTGATAACCCTGCTGCTGCAGCACCTCGATGAGGGGCGCACCTCGGCGTCCTTTGAGGAAAGCGTCCCAGTAGGTACCGGGCAGCCCCGTCATCATGGTAAAGATGCCGATCCGGGTGCCGTTGCCGCCGCTGTAATGATTGGCGAATACCTGCGCCTTCTGGGCGAAAGCCCAGGTGGCCGGCATGATTTCCGGATCGAGGGTATCGGCGCGCCAGGATTCGGCCACCAGCCAGACGATGTTGTAGGGCTTCTCCGGCTTGGTGAATTCCAGCGGCTTGGCCGGGTATTGCAGGCGTCCTTCCAGATCCAAGGATTTTTCCTGCGCCGCCACCTCGAAGCCCAGCTTCTTGAAGAGGCTGCGGGCCGTGGTGCCGACGTAAAAAGGCACTTCCTGGGTGAGTTCGAGCACGTCGGACTTGCCCATCGCGCTCGCGTAGGCATGGACGGAATGATCCCCCAGCATGGAGGACAACAGCAGCACGAGCAGCGGTCGCGCCAGCCGCCGCACTTCCCAGCGCAGCAGCGCGAAGCGCCGGCCCGAGAAGGCGAGCAAGAGGAACAACAGGGCATGACCGAGGAAGAACGCCAGACCGATCAACGCGAAGCCCAGCGTGGAGGAAGCGCTGCCGCCCAGCGATTCGAGGCCGCCCGGCGTCATCACCAGATTGACGACGAACCCGTTGATGAACATGCCGTAGAGGGCATGGATCTTGGCATTGGCATAGAAAAAGAGGGTGGTCAGGGCTCCCGTCAAGACTGCCATGACATTGGCGGCCAAAACGGCGCCTCGCGGCAGGCGCAACCACCGCCACGGCCACGGACGGCCGGCGAGCCAAGTGAGCACCAAGGCCGGCAGCAAGTAGAGCGCGTTATAGCTCGCGAACGCATTGACGAGGAACAAGAGATTGCCGTAGCCACCGCCGGCTGCAGCCGCAAAGTCGACGTTCGCGGCGTTGATCCACAGCAGGACCAGATAAACCAGCGCGAAATAGGCGAACCGTACACTGCGCCAGTAGGTATGTTCGTTCAAGGGGTGCCGCTCCATCGTCAAACTCGGAAAGGTTTTTGGATCGTCGCCAGCCGGAAGATGCCGCATTGCGCGATCCTTGCTTGCGCCGGCGGCTGCATCGACCGGATTCGACCGCCCCGCCGCCGCCGAGTTCTCACGGCCACCGCCAGCCCACGGATGAGGCGCGCCGCGTCCGAACCGCGCGCATCTTATCCCATGAACGGGTGAAGATGTTATACTGAAATTTTTCCATGTTTGTCTGACGCCCATCTCATGATCGTCATCACCGGCGGCGCCGGCATGATCGGCAGCATCGTCGCCTGGCAGCTCAACCGCCAAGGGCGCGACGATCTGCTCCTCGTCGATCGGCCAACCCATCCCGAGCAGTGGCAGAATCTCTGTCACCGCACCTACGCCGATTATCTCGACAAGGATGAGCTTTTTCCTTGGCTCGAGCGTCATGGCGCGCAGGTCGAGGCCGTCATCCACATGGGCGCCATCAGCGACACCACGGAGCGCGACTGGAACCGGCTGCTCGAAGCCAATCTGCGCTATTCGCAGCGGCTGTGGCAATTCTGTACGCAGCAGGGAGCGACGTTCCTCTACGCCAGCTCGGCCGCCACCTACGGTAACGGCGAGCGCGGCTACAGCGACGCGAGCATCGACGGCCTGCGCCCGCTCAACGCCTACGGCTACTCCAAGCACCTGTTCGACCAATGGGCGCTGCGTCAGGCCTCAGCCGGCCATGCCCCGCCGCGCTGGGCCGGGTTCAAGTTTTTCAACGTCTATGGACCCAACGAATACCACAAGGGCCGCATGGCGAGTGTAGCCTACCATGCGTTCACCCAGTTCCGCACCGGCGGAACGGTGCGCCTGTTCAAGAGCGATCGCCCCGACGTGGCCGACGGCATGCAACTGCGCGATTTCGTCTATGTCAAAGATGTTGCCGCGGTCGTAGCCTGGTTTCTCGCCGCCCCGCGCCCTTCGGCCCTCTACAACGTCGGCACCGGTCAGGCCCGCGCCTTCCTCGACCTCGCCACGGCCGTGATGGAGAGCTGCGGCGCACGCCCCCACATCACCTGGATCGACATGCCGGACGACCTCAAAGGCAAATACCAGTACTACACGCAGGCCGACATCGGCAAACTGCGCGCGGCGGGCTACGACCAGCCCTTCCATCCGCTGGAAGAGGGCATACGCGACTACGTGCAGAATTACCTTCTGCAGCCCGACCCCTATTGCTGAGACCTCGGGAACCGAATGATTCCGGAACAGGCCATACGGCAAGCGCTGAGCGCACATCGAGCAGCCACCGAACCGCTGCATGAGCAGATGCCGCTCCTCATCGAGATGGGCATGCGGCTGCGAAGCTGCCTCCTTGCCGGCGGCAAGATCCTGCTGCTGGGCAATGGCGGCAGCGCGGCCGATTGTCAGCACATCGCCGCCGAGATCGTCGGCCGCTACAAGCGCGAACGCCGCGGTCTGCCCGCCATCGCGCTCACCACCGACACCTCCATCCTCACGGCCGTGGGCAACGACTACGGTTTCGAACACGTCTTCTCGCGCCAGGTGGAAGCGCTATGCACCCCGAAAGACGTGGTGATCGGCCTCTCCACCTCCGGCAACAGCCCCAACGTGCTGGCCGCCATCCACACCGCGCGCCAAATCGGCGCGTTCACCATCGGGCTGACCGGCGGCGGGGGCGGCAAACTCGCGCAATGCTGCGACCTGAGCCTCGTCGTTGCCAGCAACGACACGCCCCGCATCCAGGAGGCCCACATCCTGGTCGGTCACATGCTCTGTGACCTCATCGACGCCGAAACCCTCGATTCCACACCATGCAGCAACGGCTGATCGAGGCGCTCCGTCAGGGTTTTCCCGCCGACGCCTGGGCCCTGGTGATCGGCGACCTCATGCTGGACCGCTATCTCTGGGGCAAGGTCGAACGCATCTCGCCGGAAGCGCCGGTGCCGGTGGTGTTGCTGGAAAAGGAATCGAGCCGCCCCGGCGGAGCGGCCAACGTGGCCGCCAACCTCGCCGGCCTGGGCCTGCCCTGCCGCCTGCTGGGCACCGTCGGCGACGACGCGCCCGGACGCGAGCTCGTCGCAGCCATCGCCAGTCAAGGCGTCGGCACCGAGGCGCTCTTCACCTCGTCTTCGCGCCCCACCACCACCAAGACCCGCATCCTCGGCGGCCACCAGCAGATGCTGCGGCTCGATCGCGAAGCCACGGCCGCCCCCGACGCTGGCGAGCAAGAGGCCCTGAGCCGCCTGCTGCGCGAGATGATGGAACGGAAACCGGCCGTCGTCGTCCTCTCCGATTATGCCAAAGGCGTCCTGACCCCCGAGCTTTGCCGGCTCGCCATCGACCTCGCCGCCCAGGCGGACATCCCCGTACTGGTCGACCCCAAGGGGCGCGACTACGGCAAATACCGCGGCGCGACCGCCCTCACGCCCAACCGGCGGGAAACCGCCGAAGCCTGCGGCGTCTCCGGCCAGGATCTCGACGAGCTCCTGCAGGCCGCGCAGGCGCTGCGCCGCGCCCTCGATCTGCGCTTCCTCGCCGTCACCCGCAGCGAGGAGGGCATCACGCTCCTCGACGAGACGCGCACGCTCCATCTGCCCGCCATGGCGCGCCAGGTGTTCGACGTCTCGGGGGCTGGGGACACCGTCATCGCCACGCTGGCCGCGGGGATGGTGGCCGGGCTCGAGCCGGCCGAGGCGCTGCATCTGGCCAACCTCGCCGCCGGCATCGTGGTCGGCAAGGTGGGCACCGTGCCCATCGCCCGCGAGGAACTGCTGGCCGAACTCGCGGTCGAGGAAGTCCGCGAGCAGGCGGACAAGATCTGCGACCTGCCGCAGCTGCTGGCGCGCGTCCGGCAATGGCGCGCCAACGGTGAGTGCATCGTGTTTACCAACGGCTGCTTCGACCTCCTCCACGCCGGCCACGTCGTCTATCTGGAACAGGCGGCCAAGCTGGGGGATCGCCTGGTGGTCGGGCTCAATACCGACCGCTCGGTACGCGCCCTCAAGGGTCCGAGCCGGCCGGTCATCCACGAACAGGACCGCGCCCGCGTGCTCGCCGCCCTGGAAGCGGTCGATGCCGTTGTCCTGTTCAACGAAGACACGCCGCTCTCCCTGATCGAAGCCATCCGCCCGGATGTGCTAGTCAAGGGCAGCGACTATACCGAAGACCAGGTGGTGGGCGGCAAGGAAGTCAAATCCTGGGGCGGGAGGGTTGCGCTCATCGACGTCGTGCCGGGACGCAGTACCAGCAACATCCTGCGCAAGCTCGGCAGCGCATGAGGGCGCCGCGAAAAACCGTCGCGAGCGACTGCAGGGCAAGGCGCACGGAGCGCAGGAGGCGAGACATATCATGAAGATAGGCGAGCATCCGAGCACCGCGCAACGCCGCCATGCAGCCGCGCAGTAGGTTGCTCGAGGCGCCCATGACGAACCGGCAAATCCTGGTCATCGGCCCTTCCTGGATCGGCGACATGATCCTGGCGCAGAGCCTTTTCAAGCTGCTCGAGCAGCAGGACGAAGACTGCGCGATCGACGTGGCCGCACCCGCCTGGACCCTGCCGCTGCTGGAACGGATGCCGGAAGTGCGTCAAGCCATCGCTCTGCCCTTTCAGCATGGCAAACTCGATCTGTGGCAGCGCATCCGCATCGGACGGGCGCTGCGCCCCAAGGGGTACGAGCAAGCCATCCTGCTCACCAATTCCTTCAAATCCGCCATCCTGCCTTTCGTCGCCGGCATCCCCCGGCGTACCGGCTTTCGCGGCGAGATGCGCTATGGACTCATCAACGACCTGCGTCGGCTCGATCCGGTTCGGCTGCCCATGACCGTGCAGCGCTTCGTCGCCCTCGGCCTGCCGCCCGAAGCCCCGCTGCCCGAGCCCCTGCCGCGCCCCGAGCTCATCGCCTCGCCCGAGGGGGCTTTGCAGGCGCTGCGCCGCCTGGGGCGCGAGCTGCCTGATAGCCCCGTCCTTGGCCTGTGCCCCGGCGCGGAATTTGGCCCCGCCAAGCGTTGGCCGGAAGAACACTACGCCGCCGTGGCCCGCTGGGCGTTGGAGCAAGGCTATGCAGTGTGGCTCTTCGGTTCGGCCAAGGACGCCGCGATCACCCAGGCCATCGATCGCCTGAGCGGTAACCGCTGCCTCGATCTGGGCGGCAAGACCCGATTGGGCGAAGCCATCGACCTCATGTCGCTGTGCTCGGCCGTGGTGAGCAACGACTCGGGCCTCATGCACGTGGCGGCCGCGCTCGATCGCCCCCTGGTCGCCCTCTACGGCTCCTCCGACCCGCACCACACGCCACCGATGAGCGAGCGCGCCTCCATTCTCCACCTGGGCCTGCCCTGCAGCCCCTGCTTTGCGCGCGAATGTCCTCTCGGGCATCTGAAATGTCTGCGCGACATCGCTCCGGCGCAGGTCATCGCCCTTCTGCACCAGCGCTTGGATAAAATAAATACATCGAAAACGGATCCAGCATGATCGTCAAAAAACTTCTTGAAGAGCATCGCATACCCTGGCTAGGAGCCATCCTCGGCGCCATGGTGGCAGCATGGGTCATCTTCCAGTCCAACGGTTTTCTCAACAGCGACGGCATGGTTTATATCGAGGCCGCCAAGCAGTTCAGCCAAGGGGCATGGAAAGCGGGGTTCGCCCTGTACAACTGGCCGCTGTATTCCCTGCTGATCGCTGCCATCCATCACGCGACGGGGCTAAAATTGTTGGCCTCGGCCCATGCCATTACCATCACGACTTTTGCATTGACCAGCGCTGGCCTGCTGGTACTGGTGAGAGAACTCGGCGGCAACCGCCGCGTCATGCTCGCCGCCGCCCTGATGCTGTTTGCAGCCACTCCCCTGGTCAACAACTACCTGCCCATGGTGCTACGCGATCATGGTTTTCTGGCCGCGCATGTCTGGAGCATCGTATTTTTGCTGCGCTTCAGTGCCACCCATCGCTGGAGTGCCGCCTTGGCCTGGGGAATCATCGCCGCGATCGCCACCCTGTTCCGCATCGAGGGCATCGTTTATCTCGCGCTGTTACCGCTAGCGCTCTTGCTGCGCAGCGGCTACGACTGGCGTCAAAACCTGACGGCGCTGGCAAAGGCCAACACGTTCCTGGCCGCCAGCGCCGTCTTGCTCGGCATGGCGCTCTTATTACTCCCCAATGTCAATGCCCACCAGCTGGGCCGTCTAAAGGATCCGCTAACAGTCGCGCAAAACGTTTTCTACCAGCTTACCAAGGGCCTCGAGGAAAAGGCCGACCTTTACGTCAACGTCATCCTCGGGCAGTATCTGAACGACTACGGTATGCCCGGCCTCCTGCTTACGCTGGCCTACGTGGTACTCATCAAAACGGCCACTTCCGTCGGCTGGCCACAGCTACTGTTCGCTGCGTATTCCCGCTTACAGTGCCGTGAGCCGTCCGCGAATCCAGGCCATGCATACCTGCTCGGCTGGCTGTTCGCGATTGGCCTCATCAACGCCGTCTTCATCATCCTGAGTGCATTCACGCTGCCTAAGCGTTACCTGCAACCGCTGGGCCTGATCATCCTGATCTACGCTGCCTTCGGTGCAACAGCGCTGTTCACTAGATGGCGTCAGCAGATCGGCAGCAGGTGGATATTTCCTGCGCTCACAGCACTACTGGGGCTGCAGCTCGTACTCAACCTGCGGCCGAGCGACGCCAGGGACCATTTCGAGCAGAATGCGGCAAAGTGGATCAACACCCACGTCCCCGTCGGCAGCCGTATCTATTACGACTACGGCAGAATGCGCTTCTACGTCAATGAAGACTCTTCCAGCCGCGAGGAAGTACCGTTGGCGGAAATCGAGCGGCTGATCACCACAGGAGACATCAAGCAATACGATTATCTAGTGGTGCACGTTTCCAGAAAGGAGAGGGAGCACCAGCAATTCATGAGTGCCCGCTTGGGCGAGCCGCTGGCCATGTTCGAGAATAGACGTGGCAAGCGCATCCTGATCTACCGCGTGCAGAAATCTCCCTGAAACGGACGCAACGTCAGCCATCGTACGGTAAGGCCAACGACCTGGCTCAGGCACCAGAAGATGGGATAATAACAGAATGCTTTTCCGCGTACACGAATTGGAATAGAGATGTTCACCATTGCAGCGGAATACCAGGTTGAAATGATAATTCAGTTTCCGGTTTGCATGTCCTGGAATCTTTTTCCATTGTAAAATGGTAATGTCAACGCATCCAATATCATGTGCAGTGTAAACTTAAAATTTAGGAGTGATTTGCAATGATTCATATATTCATCGGCTACGACCCAAGGGAAGCGGTAGCCTATCATGTTTGCGCCAACAGTATCATCCGCCATTCCAGCGCCCCGGTTGCGCTGCATCCGCTCTCCCTCAACAACTTGCGAACATTCTATGCCGAAAGGCACACGGACGGCAGTAACCAGTTCATCTACAGCCGCTTTCTCACCCCCCTGCTGATGGATTTTCAGGGTTGGGCCATTTTCATGGACGGCGATATGCTGGTGCGCGACGACATCGTGCAACTGTGGGAAATGCGGGATCCCAGCAAGGCGGTCATGGTGGTCAAGCATGACTACAAAACCCGCCTGAAGCAGAAGTATCTGGGCGCCAAGAATGAAGATTACCCTCGCAAGAACTGGTCTAGCGTCATCCTATGGAACTGTGGTCATGAAGCCAACAGAGTACTGACGGCCGATTTCGTGCAGAACGCAACCGGCGCGCAGTTGCATCGTTTTACATGGCTGACCGACGACCTCATCGGGGAACTACCGAAGGTATGGAACTGGCTGCCCGACGAATTTGGCGCCAACCCGCATGCTAAATTGTTGCACTGGACGCTGGGCACACCCTCATTCCATGAATTCGCCGACGAACCCATGGCATGCGAATGGCATAGAGAGCGCATCCTGATGGATTACTGTCTGCAAAGGGGCATCGGCTAGAAATCGAGCTGCACTGTCTGCTTTCAATCTTTTGGCATAAATGGCGATTATCATTTTATCGTTGTATACCTCGCCCAACGCTTGTCGATCAGCAGGGCAATCTGCTTCTGGAGACCCATCGTGAACACCATTTCCAACGATTATCTGACCAAGCAGAAAGAGCTTCATCAGAATCCACGATACGGATCTGCATCGGTAGATTATGCCCCAATAATCATCGACATACTTGAGACTACAGGGTTTCGCTCAATTTGCGACTATGGCGCAGGAAAATGTCGTCTGGGTGTTATATTAAAGAAAAAAATGCCGATGATCGACTATTTCCCTTATGATCCAGCATTTCCGGATTACGGGCCAGCCAAACCAGCAGAATTAGTCGCCTGTATCGACGTTCTAGAACATATTGAACCGGAATTCCTCGAAAACGTGATTCAGGAGCTTTCCTGCCTGACCACCCATGTCGGCTTTTTCAGTGTTCATACCGGTCCGGCGAAGAAAACGCTCGCCGACGGCAGAAATGCGCACCTCATTCAGAAACCCACATCATGGTGGCTGGAAAGGTTGCTGCCGTATTTCGATATCATCCAACTCACACCAGTCAAACGGGGCTTCTGGGTCATCGTACAGCACAAGGGAAGTGATCATACCGGCATGTTCGTAAAGCGGAAACGCGATTACGCAGCCCTGTGGGGGAAGCTTCAGAGATTTGTACGGCGCCGCTTATTTTCCTTTTGCGACAGACACCCAGAATCAGCTGGCAAACAGCGCCAACTGGCGAATTAGGTTCTGCTGCCTTTCCTTGCCCCGCTCGCCAAAGACCCAGTTGAAATATGCTTCTCGCTGCGGACGGAAATGATCAGACTCTGCCAGTGAGGAGTCGATGATTCGTGCCATATCCTGGCTATCCGGTCTCATGCGCATGCCACACCCGTAGATGGTCAGCAGCTTGGCGATGTACTCCTCTTGGATCTTCTTGCCGCGCATCATGGCGGTGATCGCATCAGGCGACGAACCCGCACTCTCTACGAACAGCAACGGCAGGTCATAATAGAGCGCTTCCTCAGGTGAAGATGCACCGTCGGTTATCACTAGATCTACGACGGCAAACAATGCCGACAGCTTGTAAGAGGTCAAATCCAGCAAAGAATTGCCTCGCTCCCGGCACAACCGCTGCAGGCGCATGAAGCCGAACCGGTCCTTGATACGCGCGGTCACCGACTGGCTCGGATGCGGGCGCAGAATTAAGTTATAGCGGGAAGGTACATTCTTGAGCAGCTTTTCCGCCATCACGTCCCAAGACCCGTACGGTTTGCCCCTAGGCAGGTACAGCAAGGTCTGCGCAGCCGGATCAAGGCCCGCCTGTTGCAAAAACTCATGACGCCAACCCGCGTCGCGCTCAGGAAAATCGAGGAACGGCAGATAACCGGAATAAACCAGCTTGTCCTGCAACCCAGCCCCGGCCAGCGCATCGTACATTCTCGGGCCAATGACGCAGATGTGATCGAAGTGGCGCAGCCCGTCAATCTCGGTCTGAGACATGAACGCATAAGTGCCATGGAACACCATGTATTTCCTGGCCGCATAGCGCGACAGCAGCGCCCGGTTGGGCGAACCGGTGACGATGGCATCGGCTCGGCGCAGCAGCGCATCGCCGCGGGACCAGCGTCCGAGCGATTCGCGCAACAGGGTCACGGGCGCGTCCGGATAGACCCGGCGCAGGGCCCGCCGCGTGCTCGGGCGCGTGGTGACGAATTCCCCGCCCAAGGCTTCATGCAGCGGCATCAAGGCGGGTACGGCTTGGTATTGTTTGGTGAAATAGGCGATCATCGGCCTGCTTCCTCACAGGCAGCACCAAAGCCGAAGACTTCCAGCGACTTTTTTCTCTTGAGGTACGGCGTAAAAGTGCGCAGGCGGCAATCGGCCAGCGGCGAGATCTTCTCGCCATCGCCGCTTTCGGCCAGCACCAGCATGTCGGTGTGTTGCGCGCGCAAGTCTGCCAGACGCGCGTCGTCGATCACGGGGATGTCCCGCTGCGCATAATAGAGCAGGCGCTCGTCGAGCGAGCGGTAGGCATAGAGCGGCACGGGCGGCGCGGTGCGCAGCCACTGCACGAACTGCGGAAAAACCGCGACTCGGTACTCATAGATCCTGGATTCGACGAGACCGAAATACAGGGCGTAGAGCGCCGGCAAGGCGATGCCCAGCGCCAGCACGGTGCGGCGTAGCCGGTCCCCTGAAGTCTCCAACAGCTCGGCGAGGCGCACTCCCAGCAAGAGGGCGAGGAGAGGATAGACCGGCAGCAGATATTTGGCGTGCTTGTTGCTGAAGAGGGAATAGAGCAGAAACGGAATCGCCACGGCAAGGAGCAGCGCCTTGCGGTCGTGATCGCGCCACCAGCGCCGCACGGTGGCCAAGGGCCGGGCCAGCAACAGAAGGGATGCCGGGAAGAAATCCCCCATGATCCATATAACGTAATCGTAAAAAGGATCCGCGGCGGAATTCTGGACTTTGTCCACCATGTCGACTTCGATGATGGAGAGCCATACCTCCCAGCCCAACTGCCAAGTCACGGCGGCATACCAGGAAAGCCCCACCCCCAGAAAGATCAGCCAGCCGAGCGGATCGTACAGGGCCTGCCAGTGACGTGGGCTGCGCGCTTGCACGGCCAGAGCGAAAAGCGGCAGGGTGACGAAGAGCAAGACCAGCGGCCCTTTGGTGAGCATGGCTAGCCCCAGCAGCGCGTAGCTCAGCCGCAGCCAGGCGCGCCCGCCGTCGTCACGTATGTAGTGCAGAGCAGCGAGAAGGGAGCCGACGCACAGGGTGGTGAGCAGCATCTCGATCTCGGCGCGCCGTGCGAAGACGGCGAATCCGGCGTTGGCGATGAGGATCTGCGTCGCGAACAAGGCCGGCCACGGACCGAACACCTTCCGCGCATAGCGGTAGCAGACCCAGATGCACAGGCTCGCCGCGAGCGTCGAGGGCAGGCGCACCGCCCATTCGTTGGCAGCGCCGAAAAGCCAGGAGCAGGCTGCAGCCAACCAGTAGAGGAGCGGCGGCTTGGCGAGATAGAGCTCGCCGTTGAGCCGCGGCAGCAGCCAGTCGCCGCTGCGAAACATCCCCTCCGCGGGAATGGCTCGGCGCGCCTCGTTGAAGGACAGGAGCGCGATGTCGCCCAATCCCCAGTAGAACACCAGCGCGCCGAGGAAGAAGGTGGCAAAGAGCAGTCGCCGGTAGAGGGCGTCGTCGGCGTAAGGCGCTCGTTCCAGGCCGACAGAACGCAGGCTCATTGCGGCACCCCCTCCTTGGTCACCAGGATGTCCTCCATGACGAGATACTGGAGATCGGAACCGAAGAACATGTCGAGCGCGTCGCTCGGGCTGCACACCATGGGTTCGCCGCGGCGGTTGAGCGAGGTGTTGAGCACCACGCCGTTGCCGGTGAGTTTTTCCAGCTCCCGCATCAGATCGTAGTAGCGCGGATGCTGTTCGCGCCGCAGCACTTGGGCGCGGGCGGTGCCGTCCTCATGCACCACTTCCGGCACCCGCTGCCGCCATTCGGGTGCCACCTCGAAAGTGATGGTCATGAAGGGGGCCGGATGGTGGGACTGCAGCATCTGGGGAGCGACGGTATCGAGCATGCTGGGGCAGAACGGCCGCCAGCGCTCGCGGAACTTGATCTGGGCGTTGATGCGGTCGGCGATGCCGGGCACGCTGGGGCAGCCGAGGATGGAGCGCCCGCCCAGGGCGCGCGGGCCGAATTCCATGCGCCCCTGGAACCAGGCCACCGGATGGCCGTCGGTGAGCAGCCGGGCGACCCGCACGGGCACGTCGTCGATTTTCTGCCAGCGCGGGCGCGCCGGGTGTTTGGCGCAGGCGGCGATGATCTCTTCGTTGGTATAGGCCGGCCCCAGATAGACGTGCTCCATCTTCTCCACCGGCACGCCGCGCTGCATGCTGACGTAGGCGGCGGCGCCCACGGCGGTACCGGCATCGCCCGCCGCCGGCTGGACGAAGAGCTCCTTGACGTCGGGCCGGGCGACGATCTTCTGGTTGAGCTTGACGTTGAGCGCCCCGCCGCCGGCAAAGGCAATCAGCCCGGTTTCGCGGATGACGTCCCCGAGATAATATTCCATCATCTCCAGCCCCAGCCGCTCGAAGAGCGCCTGCATGCTTGCGGCGTAATGGATGTACGGTTCGTCGGCCACGTCGCCCTCGCGTCGAGGGCCCAGCCATTCGATCAGCTTGGGCGAGAAGTAATAACCTTTGCCTTTTTCCTTGTAACGGCGCAGACCGACGACGTTGACGTAGTCGGTATTGACCACCAATTCCCCATCCTCGAAGCGCGCCAGACGCGAGAAATCGTAGCGGGTGGGGTCACCGTAGGGCGCCATGCCCATCACCTTGTATTCGCCATCGAGCATCTCGAAGCCGAGGTATTCGGTGATCGCTCCGTAGACGCCGGCCAGGGAATCGGGATCGTAGAATTCCTTGATCTTGTGGATGACGCCGTTTTCGCCGTAGCCGAAGAAGGTGGTGGCATACTCCCCTTTGCCGTCGATGCACAGGATCGCCGTCTTGTCGCGAAAGCCGGAGCAATGATAGGCGCTGGCGGCATGGGCCAGGTGGTGTTCGACCGGGACGATCTCGGTTTTGCCGAGGTCGAACCCTAGCTGCTGCAGGCACCATTCGATGCGCTTCTGGTAGCGGTGGAAACGGCGGTTACCGGCAAAAATCGCATCCAGCGCCCGATCGGGCGCGTACCAATAGCGCCGGGCATAATGCCAGCGCGCCGGACTGCCGAAAAGGGGGATGGGCGCATAGGGGATGGCTACGGCGTCCACTTCGTGCGGCCGGATGCCGGCCCACTGCAGGCAGAATTTCGCCGATTCATAGGGCATGCGGTTCTTGGCGTGCTTGTCGCGCACGAAGCGCTCTTCCTCAGCCGCGGCGACCAGCGTGCCGTCGATGTACAGTGCAGCCGAGGGGTCATGCCCCAAGGCACCGGACAATCCCAGAATCTTCATGTCGTACTCACTTTTTCCTCGATGATCGACAGGCCGGCCCGCCGCAGCACCGGATCCGGCCCATAGACGCGCCGCAAGGCCGATTCCAGCAGAGCGCGGACCGGCGGTGCGTCCTGCCAGTTTTGCAGGAAGCGGCGCAGATCGCGGGCATGGCGCCTGCGGTACCTGCCGCTACGGGCGTGGCGGTATTGGCGCAAGGCATCGAGATCAAGCAGCCACGCACCCCGGTCGACGATCTTGAGGTTGTCGGCTTTGAGGTCGCCGTGCTCGATGCCCAGCAGGTACAGCTTGTGCAAGAGCTTCGCCAGGCGCTCGGCCACTTCGCGCCGGACTTCGTCAGCGACCGAGGCATCGGCGAAGAGTTCGTCGACAGCGGGGCCGTCCACCCATTCGGCGAAAAAATATGCCTGCCGCCGCAGCGGACCGAAGCGGCGCTCCAGCACGGCGAGCGGACGCGCCGTGGCGATGCCGTACATGCGCAGCAGATGGGCGTTGCACCAGGAACGCACGGCCCGGGAACGGCGCAGGGCGATCTTCAGGCCGTGCCAAAAGCCCTTGACGTTGTAGCGCTTGATGACGATACGGCGCGCGCCGGCGGTCACGACGCCGATGGTGCAGGTATTGCCCGTCTTGAGGCGGCGGCATGCCGGGCGCTCCAGCCAGTCATCGGGGCGATCGAGCAGCGCGCGCAGCTCGGGGCCATCATGGGCGCGGGCCACGGCAAGGAAACGATCCCAGCGCTGTTCCACGCGCACGTCGGTGCAGGTGCGCAGGACTTTCCTCATGGCGTACTCTTGCGCCACCTGATAGCGATGCCGCCAGACGGCCTCTTCGAGACGCCGCAGCATCCGGGCATCGGTCTGCCAGCCGCGCACTTCGGCGTAGACCTGCAGCAGCTGGGGAAGATGAACGTCCTCCTCGACGTCGAACTTGGAGAGCAACTGCGCCAGGTTGAGCAGCGAGCGGCGCGGACCGAGCGGGCCTCGTCCGGCCCGGATCCCGTCGCCGTCGAGGGTGTAGACCCGTTCGCCCTGGATGAGGAAATTCTTGAGATAGAGATCGGTCTGGCGCACTCCTGCCTGGTGATGCCTCGCCACCACCCGCACCAGCGTTTCCATCAAGCGCAGGCGGGCCTGGGCGTCGCCGGCAAGGGACGCCAGATACTCCTCGGCGTTACAGGAATCCTCGATGGCCTCGAAAAGGAGCACCCATCCGGCGCCGTCGGGCAGCTGCGCTTCATATAGCAGCGCCGGCGTATCGATGCCCCGCTCCTGCAGCCAGCGCACACCGCGCCGGTCGCGTGCGGCGTGGCGCTCGGCGCGGGGGCCGATGAAAATTTTGGCGTAGATCGCCCTGCCCTGCCAGCGGCCAGAGCAGACGAGCCGGGCGCCGGGCACCCGACGGACCACGCGCTCACACACCACGCTCGTGCCGTCGCTCAAAGGCAGGGAGAACGGCCCGTCCTCCGCACCGAGCACGGCGGGCGATCCCAAAATCACGGTTTGCGCCGCAGTCTGCATAGATTCAGTTCGTCGACCGAGGTCACGAGTTCGACGTCGATTCCTTCTAGGGCAGGCGGTTGCTCGGTGATCAGCCAGATCTCGCCCCGCTGCTCGAGCAGGGCAGGAAGATCTTTCGCGGCCACCGGCGGAATCACCCGTCCGGCATAGAAGGAAATCGCGCCATCGCCCGGCTTGGCATCATTCGGCCTGTCTTGATAGAGTGGAACTTCCGGGCCGGGAAGTTGGGCAGCCAGCGTCTTGGCGGCGGTCTTGTGCGGCTCCTTCGACAGATTGGCCTCGCCGTAGAGATAGAGCGCCGCGCTCACCACGGCCACCAGCAGCACGGGGAAAGAAAGCACCCGGGTATTCAGGAGCCGGTACGACACCAAGGGCAGCGCCAGAAGCGCCAGCCAGGGCAGAAATTCCAGCGCCGCGCTTTTATTCTTGAAGACCAGGTAGCCCATGGCCGCGAGCGCCGCCACACAGAACAGCCAGAACAAGATGCGGTTGAAGCGGACGAACCCGCCGCCGGCTTCGGCCAGATAATGGCCGAGGATCAAGGAAAGCGGCGGCGCAAAGAGAAGCGCGTACTGCATCTGCTTGTTGACGGTGAAGGAGAGCAGGACGAACACCACCGCCAGCCACAGCCAGGCGAAACGGATCACCGGCGGCAGACTCCCCTGGCCGCGCTGCCGATGGGCCCACCAACCAGCCGGCAGCAGCAGAATCCCCCAGGGGGCGAAGAATTCGAAGAAATGCTGCGGATACCACCACAGCGGCTTGGCATGGGTGCCGCTGACGAAGGTTTCGTCCACTTGCCTGCCGATGAAATACTGGGCGGCATCGGGTAGCGTCGCCAGCAGCCAGGCATACCAGCCGAAGGCGACGAGGAAGAGAACTGCCAATCCCGGCAGGCTGAAGCAGTTCTGCAGGAACTGCCGCACCCCGGCGCCGCGCCGCTGCAGCAGCGACCACGAGAGCAGCGTGAGGAGCGGAATGGCGAGCGCCGCCGGACCTTTGCTCAGAAAACCGAGCCCCAGGAGCAGGCCGAAGAGCATGCGGCGGCGGGCCTCGCCGCCCCGTTCGAGCAGGTCGTAGCCGACGAAGCAGGCTGCGGCGATGAAGAAGAGCAGGATCGCATCCGCCTCGCCGCTACGAAAGTAGCGCAGGCCGATGAAACTGACCACCAGCACCAGGCCGGCGTTGGTCGCCGCCCTCGCCCCTAGCCGGGGCATGCTCCATAGCGTCAGAAGAAAGGCCGACAGCAACCCGAACAGCACCGCCGGCAGGCGCGTGGCGGTCTCGTTCACACCGAACAGCCGGTAGCTCGCCGCGGTGAGCCAGTACGGCAGGGGCGGTTTCTGCAAGCGGAGCTCCCCGTTGTAGCGCGGCACCAGCCAGTCGCCGCTCACCACCATCTCGCGCGCCGTCTCGGCAATGCGCACTTCCTGGATCTTGTACAGCGGCCGCTCGCCCAGACCGATGAGCAGGGCCGGCAGCAGCAGCGCAAGCATCACGAGCAGCGAGGAATAGGATGTTTTCATCGTCGTGTCCCTGACAAATTTCCAGTCTCGTCGAACGGCGTCCTCGGCCAGCGTCCGTGGAACTTGTGGTAGAGCCGGCGCGCCCGCGCTTGCACCTGCCGCCAGAACGAGCGCTCGCCGACGAGGGTGCGGCGCAGGCTGCCACGGTAGAGACGGATGAAGCGCAGGCAGTCGCGGCGGCTCAGGCCGATGTCCAGCGCCGAGAAATACAAGGCGGCAAGGTCTTTCATCCGATCGCGCCGGGAAGTGACGCGACGCACACCGACGCGGTGCAGGTCCATGAGATAGATCAGGATCTCCCCCTGCCGCAGGCGCTCCCCATCGAGGCAGAAATGGCAGAGATAGAAGTCGCGGTGGTTGAGCCCGTGTTCGTGCAGCGTGCGCGCGATGCGCGCGACTTCGGCGAGGATCGCGCGCTTGTGCGCCAAGGGCGGCGGGGAATGGGGCCAGTCGCGGCAATGATCTTCCAGCGAGACGATGTCCCCCAGGTCGCGCGTCATCACGAAGGAGCGTCGCCGGGCGGGGTTCGAGCCGCGGCTGGCATAGGCGACGCCGGGTGTGGTGGGAATGCCCAGCGCTCGAAGCCGCTCGATGGCGCGCCACTCGACGGAAGCATCCACCACGGGCCACTTGCCGGAGAAGAGATTCTTGAAGATCTCGCGCCACCCCACGCCCAAATGCTGCTTGACGAAGTAGGATTCGTCCCCTAGGCGCACCCTCAGGGTGCGCCGGCCGGGGACGTCGCGAAACACCTCCCCCTGCAGCGCCATGACGCGTTCGAACGGATCGCCGGGTGGCAAGAGGGAAAGGATCTCGGCGGGCAGATGATCGGGCGGCCGTCCCGCGCGGCACGGCGGCGCGGGCACGCCGCCCATCGCTCCGCCCACGGCACTTCGCGCCTGCGTGGATTCAGTCTCGACCACGGCCTTTCCTCTTTTCCCGGGCGATCTCCTCCAGCAGCTCCGCCTCCAAAGTAGGAGAACGGCGCGCGGCGATGTCCGCGGTGTAGCGCCTGCCGGCCTCACCCCATTGCGCGCGCTCCTGGGGCGAAGCCAGCATGCGCGCCAGGGCTTGGTCCATTTGGCGCTGATCGAAAGGCGACGGCAGCACCAGGCCGGCGCCCGCCGCGGCGACGTGCTCGGCGTAGCCACAGACGTCGGTGACGAGCACCGGCAGCCCCGCGGTCATGGCTTCGATGAGCACGAGCCCGGCGAGCTCGGAGCGCGCGGCATGGACGAGGAGGTCGGAGCCCATCATCAGGCGGGGAACGTCCGAGCGACCCGAGGTGAGGATCAGGCGATCCTCCACCCCCAGGCGCTGGGCGAGCGCCACCATGGCGTTCGGACGATCCTCGCCCACGGCGAGCAGCCAGGTGTCGGTGCGCAGCGAGCGCGGCAAGGCGGCCACGGCGCGGATGGCCCGATCCAGGCCTTTGCGCACGAAGGCGGAGCCCACCATCAGAATGACGGTGGCCGAGTCGGGCAGGCCGAATTCGGCGCGCACTGCATCCCGCGCCTCGCTCCGATCGATGCCGGAAAAATCATCGAGGGGAATGTTGGGCAGGAGCACGTGAAAGCGCCCATCGGGCGTGTGATACCAACGCTGGTAGATGCTCCGCTCGCGCGCCGTCAGCAACAGGATGTGGCAAGAACCCTCGCGGCCCATGACCGCCCTTTCGCACGCGGCGAAGAAGCGGTACCGGCCGGTCAGACGGTAGAGCCAGCCGCGCTCGGCGTGCGCCCGCTCGATGAAACAGGGGTCGGCCGCGTAATAGACGTCCAAGCCGGGCATGCGGTTGAAGCCGACCACCAGATCGGGCTCATCGGCGCGCAGCCGCGCGGTGATGGCGTCGATCAGACGCCGATGGCGCCGATGATTGAGCCCGCCAGAGACCGGCAAGAGGACGACCTCGATGCCCTCCCCAGGCGGATCGCCGCGCCATTGGCCGGTATAGATCCGAACCTCATGCCCCCGCGCCGCGCAATCGCGGGCGATGCGCAGCATGTCGCGCTGCGCCCCGCCGTAGGGAAAATACTTGAAGATCACGAAGGCAAGCTTCATCGAAGACCGTCATCGCCGCCGCACGGCCAAAGTTTCCATTGTATGCGAAAATTCCCCCATGCCACGCCTGCTGCTCATCAAGACTTCGTCGCTGGGCGACGTCATCCACAACCTCCCTATCCTCGCCGACATCCGTGTCCACCATCCCGACATGCGGTTCGACTGGGTGGTGGAAGAAAGTTTCGCCGACATCCCTGCCCTGCACCCGGCGGTAGACCATGTCTTTCCGGTAGCGATCCGCCGCTGGCGCCGCAGCCTTTTTTCTGCCGCCACATGGCGCGAGATCGCCGCGGTTCGCCAGCGCCTCAGGGCGTGCCGCTACGACCTTGTGCTCGACAGCCAAGGATTGCTCAAGAGCGCGCTGATCGCCCTGCAGGCGCGCGGCGAGCGGCACGGCTACGATCGGCGCTCCATCCGCGAGCCGCTCGCTGCCCTCTTCTATCCCCACCGGCACACCGTCTCGCGTGCGCTGCACGCGGTGACGCGCAACCGGCTGCTGGCAGCGGCCGCACTCGGCTATCCCCCTCCGCAGACGGCGCCCGACTACGGCATCCGCCCCCCCCGGCAGCCCTTGCCGCTCGAGCTGCCGCCATGCTACGCCGTCGCCCTGCACGCGAGCAGCCGCGATTCCAAGCTGTGGCCGCAGACGCATTGGGTCGAACTCGGGCGCACGCTTGCCGCAGCCGGAGTGCCGCTCGTCTTGCCTTGGGGCAACGAGCGGGAACGGGAGCGCGCCCAGGCGATTGCCGCCCAGGTGCCGCACGCCCTGGTGCTGCCGCGCTTGCGCCTTGCCCAGCTCGCCACGCTGCTTGCCGGTGCCTGGGCCGTGGTGGGCGTGGATACGGGTTTGGTCCACCTTGCCGCGGCGCTCGACGTCCCCACCGTCGCGCTCTACACCGATACCGACCCGCAGCGCACTGGCGTCTTCCCCGGCCGCGCGCAGTCGGCGATCAATCTCGGCGGCGTCGGCCAGGTTCCAGCACCCGCCGCCGTCCTGGAAGCGCTGGAGCGTCTCGACCGGCCCCCAGCCATGTCCCGGCACAGCGGCTGACCCTCCAAACCGGGAGCGCGGTTTCCCCTCGCCGCCGTGTTCCGGGCGTGTTTCCTGCGACAAAGCGATCATCGGATCGATGCCACGATCGCTCTTGACCCGTGTCAAGGCGCCGGGTGCAGCGCCTCGCTACAGTGAGCGCCGGAAGCCCCGACATGGAGACATAAATGAGCACGATCGCCACCTTATTCACCCGAGACCACCGCCATGCCGACGACGGCTTCGCGGCGGTGGAAGCAGCGCTGCTCACCGGTCCTACCGCCTCGGCTCTCGACGCCTGGGAAGCGCTGGAGGCCGAATTGCTGCATCATTTCCTCGTAGAGGAGGAGGCGCTCTTTCCCGCATTCGAAGCCACCACGGGCATGAGCAGCGGACCCACCGAAGCGATGCGGCTCGAGCACGCGCAGATGCGCGAGCTCTTCGCGCCGCTTGCCGCCGCCATTGAAGCGGAAGAGACGGAGTCGGTGCGCGATCTGCTCGAGACCTTGCTCGTGATGCTGCAGCAACACAACATGAAAGAAGAGAACGTGCTCTACCCTCTTTGCGACCAGGCACTGGCAACGGCACAGCGCGAGGCGATTGCCCGACGGCTCGCCGCGACTTCGCCATGACCGGCTCACCCCCCTTCCACCGAGCCCCCGAAGGCTACGCGGAGACGGAGGCGATGCTCTTCGACGCGCGGGAACTGCTGCCGCCCGATCCTTTCGTGCGCACGCTCGAGCTGCTCGAACGGCTGGAAGGTGGGCGCTGGGTGCGGCTGCTGCTCTATCGCGTTCCCTGGCCACTCTTCGAGGCGATCGAACCGGACGGCTGGGCGCACCGGGAGTATGTCCACGACGACGGCACGGTGGAGGTTCATCTTTTCCGCCCCTTGAACGGCATCGAGACGAACGCGCGATGAAAGCCCAGCCGCTCGACGTCAAATCCTCACCGCCGTACGCGGTGCCGCTGCGCTGGTTCGCGCTGGCGCCCCCCATGCTCGCGCTCACCGGCCTACTGCTTCTCTTCGAAGGGCCAACGGCGGTGCTCAGCCGGTGGACACCGGCCGCGCTCGCGCTCACCCACCTCACGGCGCTCGGGTTCATGGGCAGCGTGATGCTGGGAGCGCTGGTCCAAGTGCTGCCGGTGCTCGCCGGCGCCGTCTGGCCGCCGATGATGTTCCGCTGGCATCTGTTACCCGCCGCCTGGGGAACGGGGGTGCTGCTGCTCGCCGCCTCCTTTCTCTGGCCGAATCCGGCGCTGACGGGAACGGCCGCGATGCTCCTCACGGGCACGCTCGCGGTCTTCCTCTCCATCGCCTTCCTCGCCCTGGCATCCGCCCGCAATCCGGCCGGCGGGGATCTGCGCCGGGCCTTGACCGGATTCGCCCTCACGGCGCTGCTGGGGCTGGGGCTACTCGCGCAGCGCGAGGGAATCTGGCTGGCGGATCATTTCGCCTGGGTAAGCTGGCATGTGGCGAGCGCCTGGAGCGTGTGGGGGCTGGGACTGGTGGCAGCGATCGCCTACGCGGTGGTGCCGATGTTCCAGCTCACGCCGCCCTACCCGGAGCGATTCCGGGCGCGCTGGGGTAAAGCCCTGTGGCTGCTGCCGCTGGCCGTCGGCGCGGGCGTGGCGTTCGGCAACGAGGTGGCCACGGGCACGGCCGTACTCGGTGCGCTGCTCTTGGTGCCGCCCTTCACGGTGCAGACGCTGCAGCTGCAGGCGCGCAGCAAACGCCCCCGGCACGACGCCACCTGGAAACTGTGGCGCATGGCCATGGTCTCGACCCTGGCGGCGCCACTCGCGGCTCTCCTTGCGGCGGGAGACGTGCTCTCGCCCTGGTGGGCAGGGGTGATCGTCTTCTGGGGTGGATTCGCGGCGGTGATCTGCGGCATGTGGGTGAAGATCCTGCCCTTTCTCACCTGGCTGCACCTGCAGCAGCGCCCCGGCCGCCAGGGATTCCCCCCGACGATGCTGCGCATCACGCCCGAAGCGCAGGCCGACCGGCTCTGGAGGATGCACGCGCTCGCTGCTGCACTGCTCCTTGCCGGGCTGATCTTCCCCGAACCGTTCATGCGCCTGGCGGGGCTGGCGGTGATCGCCTGCGCGGCGCAGCTGGGGTACATCCTGTGGCTGGCGGTGCGCACCTACCGCCGCTGGCCGCAGACGACGCAAGCGCAGGTCGAAGTACCTCCCTCGACGACCTCACCGGGGTGAGCGCCATGGACTACGACACGCTCAAGACCTTGCACCTCACGTTCGTGAGCCTGAGTCTGGCCGGTTTCCTCGTTCGATACGTCCTCGCCGAGTACCGGCCAGCGCTCCTGCAACGGCGCCTGCTGCGGGTCCTGCCCCACGTCAACGACACGCTGCTCTTCGCCGCCGGCATCGGCCTTGCCGTCCTGCTGCGCCTCTCTCCATTCACTGTTTCCTGGTTCGGCGTGAAGCTGCTGTGGCTGCTGGCCTATATCTTCGCCGGTTCGGTCGCCCTCGGGCACGGACGCACACCTCGCCAGCAACGGCTCGCCTTCGTCCTCGCCCTTTTCTCGTTTGCCCAGATCGTGGGTTGCGCGGTACGCAAATCGCCTTGGGGATGGTTCGGTTAGACGGAATCGGGCGACTTGACGCGAATCAATGCGCCGCCAGCCGCCCTTCCCTATCCTCGGTCTGCCGAATCCCCAAGGAGAACAGCATGGCCTCTTTCTTCAGCACGAGCGCCGCCCGCAACATGTTCTATGGCGGCACGCTCTTTTCCGTCCTCTTGTTCCTCGGCGTGACGTTGCACACGGAGAGCGTGCTGCCGCAGCGCGACCAGCGGGCGCAGATCGCGACCAACCCGGCCATCGCCGCCGGCAAGCGCATCTGGGAGGAGAACAACTGCATCGGGTGCCACACCCTGCTCGGCGAGGGTGCCTATTTCGCCCCCGAACTGGGCAACGTCTATAAACGGCGCGGACCGGAGTTCATCAAAGCTTGGATCCAAAGCCAACCCACCGGCGCACCCGGTCGCCGTCAGATGCCGCAGTTCCATCTCAGCGAGCAACAGCTCGACGATCTGGTGGAATTTCTGCGCTACGTCTCCGAGATCGATACGGCCGGCTGGCCCCCCAACATCGAAGGATGACCGGTTCCCCCAGGAGAATTTCCCATGAAATACGCTTCCCAGGCGGTCGCGAAACCCTATTTCGTCGCCGCGCTCGCCCTCTTCGTCGCCCAGATCCTGTTCGGCCTCGTGATGGGGCTCCAGTACGTGGTCGGCGACTTCCTCTTTCCTCACATCCCCTTCAACGTGGCGCGGATGGTGCACACCAACGCGCTGATCGTCTGGCTGCTGATGGGGTTCATGGGCGCGGCCTACTACCTCGTACCGGAAGAGGCCGAACGCGAGCTGCACTCACCGCGGCTCGCGCTCGTCACTTTCTGGGTCTTCCTCGTGGCGGCTGGCTTGACGGTGATCGGTTATCTTTCCGTCCCTTATGCCACGCTGGCGAAACTCACCGGCAACGAGTTGCTGCCGACGATGGGGCGCGAATTCCTCGAACAGCCGACCATCACCAAGATCGGCATCGTGCTCGTGGCCCTGTCGCTGCTCTACAACTTGTCGCTGACTTATCTGCACGGACGCAAGACGGCGATCACCTCGGTGCTGCTCTTCGGCCTGTGGGGACTGGCGCTAATGTTCCTCTTCGCTTTCGTCAATCCGATCAACGTGGTGCGCGACAAATTCTACTGGTGGTGGGTGGTGCACCTGTGGGTGGAAGGCGTGTGGGAACTGGTGCTGGGAGCGATCCTCGCCTTCGTGCTCGTCAAGATCACCGGTGTCGACCGTGAGGTGATCGACAAGTGGCTCTACGTGATCGTAACCCTGACGCTGGTGAGCGGACTGATCGGCACGGGGCACCACTACTACTGGATCGGTCTGCCGGAATACTGGCAGTGGCTCGGCTCGCTCTTCTCGGCGCTGGAGCCGTTGCCCTTCTTCGCCATGGTGCTCTTCGCCTTCAACATGGTCAATCGCCGCCGGCGCGATCATCCCAACCGGGCCGCGACGCTGTGGGCACTGGGCACCAGCGTGATGGCCTTCCTCGGCGCGGGGGTCTGGGGATTCCTGCACACGCTCGCGCCGGTGAATTACTACACCCACGGCACGCAGCTCACCGCCTCGCACGGACACATGGCCTTCTACGGCGCCTACGTGATGGTGGTGCTGACGATCCTCTCCTACGCCTGGCCACAGCTGCACGGGCGCACCGCGCAGGGCAACCGCTCGCAGGTGCTGGAGATGTGGGGATTCTGGCTGATGACGGTGTCGATGGTGTTCATCACCCTCTTTCTCACCGCCGCCGGCCTGCTGCAGGTCTGGCTGCAGCGCATGGGTGATACGCCGCTGCCCTTCATGGCGGCGCAGGAGAAAATCGCCTTCTTCTACTGGCTGCGAGAAGGCACGGGCGTGGTGTTCCTGATTGGGCTTTTGACCTACTTGGCGAGTTTCTTCATCGGCGTAAAGGGCAGCCCCGCCTATGGTGGGGCAGCGCGTTCTTGAGCCGGACGACAAAGGGCGGAGGCTCGAGTCTCCGCCCTTTCTTTCCCCCGAACGTTTCAGTGGCTGGTACCGCCGGAGCGTTCCAACTTGTTCGCGACGTTGTACTTGCCGATGGGCTTGTTCATGGGGATGCGGCGCACGAGCTGCAGCGTCTGCGTATCGATCACCCACAAGGCGCCATCGGGAGCCGGCTCCATGACGCTCGCCAGCGCATGGCGGCCATCGCGCGTGAATTCCACGTGCGCAAACGTCTTTCCTGGTTCGGGGCGCAACGTCGCCACGATCTGCAGCGTCTCCTTGTCGAGAACTTGGATGCCGTCGCGACACTCTTTCGTCATCATGCCGTCGACGAAGGCATAGCGGCTGTTCTCATGGGTGCGCACGAAGAACCCCTGCCCGCACAGCGGCACCTCGGCGACGGTATGCCAGTCGTCGAGGTCGATCACCGACAGCACCGGCCGCTGCAGATTGGTCGAGGCCATCAGGGTTCGCCCCTGCCGCTCGAAGACGACGCCGGAACCGAGATGCGGCATCCCGTCGAGGGCGAGTTCGGCCACGGGGCGGCCGACGTCGAGATCGATCACCTGGGCGCGGCCGTCGCGCGAAGCGCCGAGGACGCGGCGGTAGGACGGGTCGAAGAAGAAATCGTCGAGCACCAGATCCAGATCGACGCGGCGCGGATGCAAAAAACCGGGACGGCCGAGCGCCTCGGCCATGCGGTAGTCGTGCACCAGCCCGTCGTAGACCGGGGCGGCGTGCTCGTCGTAGCTCACTTCCCACAGTTGCGGCAGGTCCTTGAGCGCGACGACGAAGCTGCGGCGAGGAGCCGCGTCATAGACGGCCGAGACGCGCGACTCGGTCTTGCCGTCGCGGCTCGTCGCCGTGAGAATCTTCACCGGTTCGAGATCGGCATCGAGGATGACGAGCGTGTGAGGAAGGTAATTGGCCACGGCCACGAAGCGTCCATCCGCCGAGACTGCGAGGTTGCGTGCGTTGATGCCGACGCGCACCTGGGCCACGCGTTCGAGCGCCCACAGGTCGAATTTCTCCACCCAGCCGTCGCGCGAGGCGGTGTAGACGAAGCGTCCGTCCGGCGAGAATTTCGGTCCCCCATGCACGGCGAAATGCGTCGGCAGACGGGCGAGCACGGTGAAGCGATCGCCGTCGAGCACGCTCAGGTGATGATCCCCCTGCTCGACCACGACGAAGAGGTTGCGCGGATCGGCCTCATGGATCGGCCGCGCGAGCGGACGCGGCGGTTGCGCCTCGCGACTGGCGCGAATGTGTTCCTCGTCCCACTGCGGCGGCTCGGCAGCGGGACGCAGCAGCCAAGTGGCGAGCGCGGCGAAGTCCTCCTCGGCCAGCGTCCCGGCAAAAGAGGGCATTTGCGTAGCAGGGCGACCATCGCGGATCACCGCCGCGATCTGTGGCGCCCGCAGGCGCTCCAGGCTCTCGGGCAGCAATGCTGGCCCCAGCCGCCCCCAGCGATCGGGGCCGTGACAGCTCGCACAATGCCGGGCATAGAGGACGGCTGGCTCCTCGGCTCGGGCAAGGGGGACGACGCCGAGCGCCGCGATGAGACAGGCAAGAAGGGGTTTCATGCGGCGATCTCTTCGTCGTAGAGGTAACAACCGGGATCTTCTCCCCAGGGCGATCCGGCACCGATCTTGGCGCGCACGCGCGAACTGCCGTTACACAGGTCGAGGAAACGGCAGCGGGCACAGCGCCCCTCGAGCCGGCGGGGATGTTCGCGCAATCGTGCCAGCAGCATGTCTTCGGCATCGGACCAGATGGCCGAGAAGGGGCGCTCGCGCACATCGCCGAGCCGCAGATGCCACCACATCGTGTCCGGATGCACCTTGCCCAGATTGTCGATGTTGGCGATATTGACGCCGCTCGCGTTGCCCCCCCATTGCCGCAGCTTGGCCTCGATGTGCGCCGCCCGCTCGGGGAAACGCCGCCGCACCCACAGCAGGAAGAAGGCGCCGTCGGCATCCTGGTTGCCGGTGGTGTATTCGCGCTTTCCTCCTTCCTGCCATTCCTGCAGACAGCGCTCGAAGAGCGTCTCCAGCGCCCAGCGGGCGGTCTGGACCGCGGCGTCCTGAGCGCGGTTCTTGCGGCCGCGTCCGGCGTAATTGAGGTGCGAGAGATAGAAGCGGGGCACGTTCTCGGCACGAACCCAGTCAAGAAGCGGCACGAGGTCGGCGGCGTTGCCCTCGGTGAGGGTGAAGCGCACCCCTACCTTGAGGCCGCGCGCCACGGCGCCGCGCACGGCCCGTGCGCTGGCGGCGAACGCCCCCACGTGACGGCGAAAACGGTCGTGCGTGGCCTCTAGCCCGTCGAGGCTGATGCCCACATAGTCGAATTCGGCCGCGGCGATGCGATCGAGCATCGCCTCGTCGATGAGCGTGCCATTGGTCGACAGCGCCACGTACATCCCCTGCGCTTTGGCGTGCGCGGCCAGGGTGAAGAGATCCGGCCGCAGCAACGGCTCGCCGCCGGAGAGGATCAGCGCCGGCACGCGAAAGCGCGCCAGGTCGTCGATCACCGCGAGCGCCTCGGCGGTGCCGAGCTCGCCGGCGAAGTCGGCGTCGGCCGACAGGGAATAGCAGTGCTCGCAAGCGAGGTTGCAGCGCCGGATCAGGTTCCAGATCACCACCGGCCCCGGCGGACGACGGCGCGGTCCGACGGGCGTGGGCGAGAAGAGTTCATCGATGAAGGCGCTCAGGCGAAACACGGTCCTGCTCCTTTCAGAAATCCAGCCGTACACCCGTCTTTTTCAGGATACGGCTGGAGAACAACACCTCGTGAGCGCGCACGGCCCCCGGAAAGCGCGCGGCGAGCAGGGCTGCGACAGAGGCGACCGCCCGCTCCACCTCGACGCGCTCGCGCGCGTGGAACATGGCGAACAAGTTGTAGCGCCACAGCGGCAGGGCACGCGGTCGGCGGTAGCAGTGGCTCACTTCGCCCTGCGCGGCGAGCCATTGCCCGAGCTCGTCGACGCGCTCGTCGTCCACATCCCACACGCTCATGCCATTGGCGACATAGCCCAAGGCATAGTGGTTGGGGGCGGCGGCGATGCGGCGGATCACCCCGACCGCGTGCAACCGCGCGAGCCGTGCGAAGACTTCCTCCGGCGCCCAGCCCAAGCGCTCGGCCAGCGCGTGGTACGGCCGCACTGCGAGCGGCAGCCCTTCCTGCGTAGCCAACATCAACGCCCGGTCCCGCTCGTCGGGCACGAAGGGCGCCTCGCCGTTCATGGACGCAACCTCAAGCGCACGAAATACTCGCGCTCCTTGGGGAAGAGCCACACCGGCAGAGAGACGGCATTCTCGATCGCCCGCGCCGTCTCGACGATTCCCTCGGGGCGCGTGGCCGCGAGCACGAACCACATGTTGAGCGCGTGTTCGCGGCGGTAGTTGTGCGCCACCTGGGGAAAGGCGCCGACGGCGACCGTCACCTCGTCGAAGCGCTCCTCGGGCACCGCCATCGCCGCCAGGCAGAACGCGCCCCCCATGCGCTCGACCTGGAAGAAGGGCCCGAAGCGCGTCACGATCCCCTCGGCGAGATAGCGCCGCAGCCGCTGCAGGACCTCCTCCTCGCTCACCCCGAGCCCTGTGGCCAATACGGCGAAAGGCCGCTCACACAGGGGCAGGTCATCCTGCAGCGCCCACAGCAGCTGCCGATCGAGATCATCGAGCGTCGCCGGCCTCCTCTCTCTCATCGCTCCCGCCCCGTGTAGTCCGCGCCGGTCTGCTTGTATTCCTTGGTGCTGAAAAGCACCCGGTGCGGCCAGCGATCGAGCCCGAGCTCAACCCCAAGACGATGGCGCTCGCGCAACACCGTCTCGCGATCGCGGCCATGGATCATCGCATAGAGGTTGTAGGGCCAGTGCGGAGGCGCGCGGAAACGTTCGTAGCACAAGCTCACCGCCGGCTCGAGAGCAAGCCGCTCGCCTGCCTCGCGCACTGCATCGTCGGACACATCCCACACGCACATGGCATTGGCCCGGTAGCCGAGACGGCGGTGACGCACCACCGCCCCGATGCGGCGCACCACCCTCGTGCCGATCCACTGCTCGAGCTGGGCGATCACCGCCGTCTCCGACCAGCCGATTGCCTCCCCCACCGCGGCATAGGGATGCGGCACCAGCGGCAAACCCGCCGAGAGCGCATGGACCAAGGGTTCCATCTCGGCCGAGAGGCTCGCCTGCGTCGGCACCTCCGCCTTGATTGGCGCGCGTTTCTTCTCTCCAGTCAGATCGAAGCCGAGGTCGACGAAGAATTCGGTGCGCAACGGCAGGGCGATCACCGGTACGTCCAGAGCCCGCTCGATCGCCACGAGTATCGCCCGGCCCCGCGATTCGGAAGGAGACGTGATTACGAACCACAGATTCCATTCGTCCTCGCGGGCATAGTTGTGATTCACCTCGGGAAAGATGCTCACGCACTCGGCAACCGCATCGAGCTTGTCAGGCGGTACGCGCGCGGCCGCGAGCGTACTCCAGCCAAGGCGCCGCGGTGCCCACACCGGCCCCAGCCGCGCCATCCATCCTGCCTTCCGGGCGGCGGCGAACGCCTCGATCACCTCCGTCTCGCCCATTCCCTCGTACCCGGCAACGGCCGCAAAAGGCGAAGGCACGAGCGGGAAACCCCGCTGCCAGCGATTGACGAAGGAAAGCAGCGTATTCATCGGCTCACATTCCGAAACGCGTGGCGCGATAGGTGAAGAAGATGCCGCTGGGGCTGCGGGCCGCGAGGCGGTCGAGCTCCCGGTGTGTCCTCGCATCATAGACCACGATCCGGTCGTCGTCGCGGCACGACACCCACAGCTGATCCCCCTTGGGCGTGAATTCCATGTGCAACACCGCCCGCCCCGGTTCGAGCGTATCGCGCACCGTCAGCGTCTCGGCGTCGATCACCTGCACGCGCCCGTTGTCGGGGAAAGCGAAGTTCACCCAGATCTCCCGTCCATCGGGACGGGCCATGACGAAGACCGGCTGCCCCGCCACCGCCACGCGCCCAAGCTCGCGCCAGTCACGCCGATCGACGACCAGCACTTCGTGCCGCCCGATCGCCGGCAGGAACAGGCGCTCGCCGGCCTGCGCCCAGCCCCGCAGATGCGGCATCTTATAGACGGGCAGAGGGGTCTCGCCCCGGCCATATCCGTCAAGGATACGACGCACCCCGGCCTCCGGATGCCAGGAATCCCACAGCGCCACACCATCTTCGCCAAAAAGCCCGGCAAGGTAGAAACGCCCGTCCGGAGTCACCAGTCCGTCATAGGGCTGGCGACCGGCAGAGGCGCACTCCGTACGGGGAGTGTCGGGCACGGAGAAGTCGCTCACACAGATCTCCCCGGCATCGAAGAGCGCGTAGGCGAAACGCTGCCCCGGCAGATCGGCCAACCCTACCACTTTCGATGCCTTGCCATCCGGCCCCGGCTTGGTCGGCACCTCCGCCACCAGGTGTAGATCGTCGGCGGAAAACGCCTTGATGCCGCCGGGTTCGTAGTTCTGCGCCACCACCAGCCGCCCGTCCTGCGAAATGGCCCCACCGATGGAATTTCCTGCCTGCTGCACGCGGGCGACGATGCCCGGTCGCAGCAGATCCAGCTTGGTGAGCGCCCCGTCGCGGCCGAAGACGTAGGCAAAGCGCTGGTCGCGCGAGAAAACCACTGAGGCATGCGACAGATCCCCCAGCCCTTCGACGCGGGCGAGCACCTCGGGCGTGGTGTGCGCCACGATCAGCACGCTGCCGCTCGCCCGCTCGATCACCACTCCCAGATCGCCCGTACCGCGCTCCTGCGCCCCAGACAGTCCTACGACGCCGGCACTCAGTGCGAAGACGAACCAGCGGGCAGCGGAGGAAAGCCTTCTTGCAAACGCTCGACGATCCATGTGATCTCCTCCGTACCGAGTAGCCCCAAAAAGGGCGGCATCGGCGTGCCGGGGCGGCCTTGGGCGATCGCCGCCGCCAGCATCTCCCCGTCCTTGCCGGCGAGCCGCTCCGCCGTGAGCGCCGGCCCCAGCCCACCTCGCAGGCTCAGGCCGTGGCAAGCACCGCAGTCCTGGCGCACCAGGCGCACGAGCGCCTCCTGACGCTCTACCCCCGGTTCGGCGTGGACCGCAGCGGCGAAGACCAGCCCCCAAGCCACGCCGAATACCCCCTGCCAGCACCGCATCCCCTCGCCCTTCGTCTCAATAGACGTCATGCTGCGTGTTATAGACGTTGAAGTGCCCCGTCGGCGTGATCAAGCGCGGATCCTTGATCACCGCTTTCAGCTGCAGCGTCTTGTCATCGACGATGACCAGCGCCGACTGCTTGTCTTTCGCCGACCACACGGCGAACCACACTTCAGTGCCGTCCTTGTTGAATTCGGGCTGCACCACCCGCTTGGCCCCGTCGTCATCGATCCCCGCCCATTCGGCGATTGGCAGCACCTTGAAGCCTTTGTCCAAAGCATCGATGTCGAACACCGCCACCGATTGCGAAATCTTCGCATCTGGGTTGAGCGGGGTATCCACGTAGAGATGCTTGGACTTCGGGTGCGTCTTGATGAAGAGGCTCCCTCCACCTTGGCCGGGCAAGGACTGCACCACTTTCCAGGCATATTGCGGGTGCTTTTGCGGGTCGGTGCCGATGAGCGCGATCGAATCGTCGCCCAGATGCCCCGTCGCCCACACTGGACCGTACTTCGGGTGGACGAAGTTCGCGCCGCGCCCCGGGTGCGGAATCTTGCCGACATCGACGAGCGCGGCGCGTTTGCCTTCCTTGGCGTCGATCACCGCCACCTTGTTCGACTGGTTCGCCGCCACGAGGAAATAGCGTTTCGAGGCATCCCAGCCGCCGTCGTGCAGGAAACGCGCCATCTCGATTTCGGTGATCTTCAGGTTGTGCAGATCGGTGTAATCGACGAGGTGCGCCTTGCCTGTCTCCTTGATGTTCACGACGAATTCCGGCCGGAAATGACTCGCCACGATGGAAGCCACCCTCGGCTCGGGATGATATTCCTGCGTGTCGACCGTCATGCCGCGCGTGGCGACGATCTTGAGCGGCTCGAGCGTGTCCGCATTCATGATGACGTACTGGGGCGGCCAATAGGAACCGGCAATGGCGTATTTGTCCTCATAGCCCTTGTACTTGGAAGTCTCGACCGAACGCGCCTCCAGGCCGACGCGAATCTCGGCCACGGTGTCCGGTTTCTCCATCCACAGGTCGATGAGGTTGATCTTGGCGTCGCGCCCGATCACGTAGAGATAGCGCCCGGAAGCAGAAAGCCGCGAGATATGCACCGCGTAGCCCGTCGGGATGATGGCGATGATTTGTTTCGTGTCCCCGTCGATCAGCGCCACCTGGCCGGCGTCACGCAGCGTCACCGAGAAGAGGTTGTCGAGGTTGTAGGCATTCATCTTCTTCTTCGGTCGCTCCTGCGGCGGCACCAGCACTTTCCAGGTCGCCTTCATCTCCGGCATGCCGTATTCGGGCGGCTGCGGCGGCGTCTGCTGCACGTAGCGCGCCATGAGGTCGACCTCTTCGTCGGTAAGCTCGCCCGAAGTGCCCCAATTGGGCATCCCCGCCGGCGAGCCGTACTTGATGAAGACCTTCAGGTACTCGCTGCCTTTCTCCAGAGTGATGTCCGGCGTGAGTGGCTTGCCCGTGGCCCCCTTGCGCAGCACGCCGTGACAACCGGCGCACCGTTCGAAATAGATCTTGCGCCCTTTCTCGAACTCCGTCTTGGTCATCGGCGGCGCTTTCGGATTGATGTCCTGGTACATCTCCACCTCGGCCAAGGGCGAGCTGCCGGCCTGATAGCGGATCTCCTCCTCGGTGACCGGCTTCTCCTGTGCCCAGGCCATGCCAATGGCCAGCGGCAGCACCGCCAGCGTGCCCAACGCTTTTCTGCTCCGTCCCATGATCGATCCTCCCCGCCGATGAAAAAATTTGCGATGCTTCCACTCTAGAGACGACGCAAGGCGATTTCCTTGACACAAGTCAATTCGAAGAAAATGGTCTTCGCCGCACCATCTTGACTGCGATCAAGGACGATCTGACGCCTGAAAAGCACAATGTCCCCCAACCCTGCCTGCGGAGTCTCTCGATGACCGGCATCCCTCTGCAAGAACCGCACCCACCCACCTCCGCCCGTCCGAGCCTTGCCGCCTGGCTGGCGATGGCCTTCCGCCCCTTTTATCTGCTCGGAGCCCTGCTCGCGGTGCTCGCCGTACCTTACTGGGCGGTCACCCTGCGCGGCGCACCTGCCCTGCCGGGCGTGTGGTGGCATGCGCACGAGATGGTCTGGGGCTTCGGCGCAGCGATCGTCGTCGGTTTTCTGCATACGGCGGTGGCAAGCTGGACGGGACAGCCGCCGCTTCGCGGCGTCCGTCTCGGCGTGCTCGTGCTGCTGTGGCTCGTGGCTCGGCTGGCTTGGTTCCTCGGCGAGCGCGCCTTTCCTGCCGCTGCAGGCGCCGCGCTTGCCTTTCTTCTCCTTGCCGCGTTCTGGCTCGCCCGCTCCGTGCTCGCCGCGCGTAACCGGCGCAACTACGTCGTGCCGTTCCTGCTGCTGCTGTTCGCGGGCTTCGAGGCGGGGTTTTTCTGCACGGTGCAAGGAAAACTCGACGGCGAACCCCTCGCCTGGCTCGATGCCGGCGCCCTGTGGCTCGCCGGGATGATCTTCTTCCTCGGCATGCGGGTCATCGCCTTCTTCACCAGCCGGGCGCTCGGTCTGCCGCAAGTCCCCAATCCAGCCTGGGTGCAGGCCGGTACCGTGGTCGGCGGGTTTGCGCTGGCGCTTGCCACGGCCCTCGGTGCGCCCGCACCGCTCATCGCCGTGCTCGCCGTGGTGACGTCCGGCATCGCCCTGCGCCAGAGCCGGCGCTGGCTGCACCGGACCGTCTGGACCAACCCCATGGTGTGGATCTTGCATCTCGGCTTCGCCCTGACGGCGGCAGGGGTCCTCGCCTACGGGCTGGCCGCTTTCGCCCCGTCCTGGCGCAGCGCCGCGGTGCACCTGCTCACGGTGGGCGGCATCGGCTCCATGACGCTCGGCATGATGACGCGCACGGCGCTCGGCCACACCGGCGATCACCCCAACCGCACCCCTCGCGGCCTCCACTCCGCCTTCCTCGTGCTGCTCGCCGCGGCGCTGCTGCGCGAACTCGCGACCTTCCCGGCCATGGGGAACGGCATGCTGCACGCAAGCGCCTTCGCCTTTGCGCTCGCCTATCTCCTCTACCTGTGGCGTTTCGTCCCGCGCCTCGTGCGCCCGCGCCCCGATGGACGTCCCGGTTGAACGCCCGCGCTCTTTCCATCTTCCCGCGCGGCATGAAGACGCAGGCCAAACCGTGGTACAAACCGCAACCAGGATAAAGACCGCAGGGAACGAGACGATGAAGCGGAAAACGATCGCACCGAAAGTCTATCTGGTGGGCGCCGGCCCCGGCGACCCGGAACTGCTCACCGTGCGAGCACTGCGCCTGCTGCAGGCCGCCGAGGTGCTCGTCTACGACAACCTGGTGAGCCCGGCCGTGCTCGAGTGCGTCCGCCCCGAGGCGCGGCGCGTCTTCGTCGGCAAGCGCGCCGGCCGGCATACGCTCCCCCAGGAGGAGATCAACGCGCTTCTCGTCGAACTCGGGCAGACCGGCGCAGTGGTCGTGCGGCTCAAGGGGGGCGACCCCTACATTTTCGGGCGCGGCGGGGAAGAAGCCGAAGCGCTCGCCGCAGCCGGCATCCCTTTCGAGGTCGTGCCCGGCATCACGGCGGCCTGCGGCATGGCCGCGAGCCAGGGCATTCCCCTCACGCACCGCGACCACGCCCAATCCTGCCTCTTCGTCACCGGGCATCTCAAGGACGGCGCCCTGCTGCTCGACTGGGAAGCGCTCGCCCGGCCGCGCCAGACGGTGGTCTTCTACATGGGGGTGAGCACCCTGCCCACGATCTGCCGCGAACTCGTCGCCCACGGCCTGCCGGCCGACACGCCCGCGGCCGTGGTGCGCAACGCGACGCTGCCCGATGCCGAACGCCTCAGCGGCACGCTGGCGAGCCTGCCTGCCTTGGCGGCCGCCGCCGAACTCGCCCCGCCGGCGCTACTGGTGGTGGGCGACGTGGTAGGGCTCGCCGAGCGGCTCGCGCCCCGAGCGGCGGCCCTTGCTGAATCCACTGTCACATCGAAAGCCACGCCATGACGCTTCCCGCCTATGAACCGGCCAGCGACGAGGTCGAACTCTTCGAACACGCCTGGCGCAACCGCCTGCCCGTGCTCATCAAAGGCCCCACAGGGGTGGGCAAGACCCGCTTCGTCACCCACATGGCGGCGCGCCTTGGCCTACCGCTCTTCTCCGTGGCCTGCCACGACGATCTGACCGCCGCCGACCTCGTTGGACGCCATCTCGTGCAAAACGGACAGACCGTGTGGCAGGACGGGCCGCTCACGCGCGCCGTGCGCGAGGGCGGCATCTGCTATCTCGACGAGATCGTCGAGGCGCGCAAGGACGTCACCGTCGTCATCCATCCGCTCGCCGACCACCGCCGCACACTGCCGCTCGAGCGCACGGGTGAGCTGCTGGCCGCACCGCCCGAATTCATGCTGGTCGTCTCCTACAATCCCGGCTACCAGAATTTCCTCAAAGGGCTCAAACCCTCCACCCGGCAACGTTTCGTGGCGCTGCGTTTCGGCTTTCCCGACGAGGCGCGCGAAATCCGCATCCTGCAGCGGGAAACGGGGTGCGACGCCTTACTCGCGCGGCGTCTCGTCGCCCTGGGTAACGCCATCCGCCGGCTCGACGGGGTCGATCTCGAAGAAGTGGCCTCGACGCGGCTCCTCGTTTATGCCGCCCTGCTGATCCGCGGCGGCCTGCCGGTGCTCGCCGCCTGCCGCGCGGCGCTCGTCGAGGCGCTGTCCGACGATGCCGAGGTCACCGCCGGGCTCGAAGAGCTGGTGCGCACCGTGCTCGGCGAATAGCCATGGAGACCTGGGCCGGAGCGCTGTGGGATCGCTGGGTGCGGCACCTCGCCGAAGCGCACCACCCCCAGGCCGAAATCCGCCTCGAATCCTTACGGCGCCCCCTGTCGGTATTCTTCCGCGGCGTGGGCGGCGAGGCCGGACGCAGATTCGCCGTGGCCGAACGCCGTATCCACGAAGGGCGGCGTACGTGGCGCGAACGGCTCGCCGGAACCGGCCGTCTTACCGAACTTCCCCATCTCACCGCCGACGAGCTGCGCCTTCCCGCCGCGATCGCCCATTTTCCCAAACGCCCCCTCAACCGCGACCTCTATTTCTGGCTCGCCCTGCTCGCCGCCCATTTCGTCCCCAACGGCGAACCGTGGTGGCTCGCCAACCAGCGCGCCACCGCCGTGGCGCTCGCCCGCTACCCTGCGTGGCAGGAACGCTATGATCGCCTCGTCGCAGCAAGCCTCGCGCTTCGCCCCCTACCGCACCAGCTGCCCCCGGTCGACGCTGCCGTGGAAGAAGCGATCCGCGCCGCCCTGCGCGCTCCCGGCAGCGTGCGCACCTTTCCGGCCTCACCGCGCCCACCGCGGCCGGTGATGCTGTGGCTGATGCCTCAGGAGACCGATGCCGCAGCGGCTCGGCGCCGTCCCCCGCCTACCGCCAAGGACGGGGCTTCCTCTTCGGCCGCGGCCCCGATCCAGACCGAGGCGACGGAAGACCCTGGCTCGCAGCACGGCATGCTGCTCGCGTTTCGCGCCGAGAGCCTGCTGTGCTGGGCGGAATACGTGCGCGTCGACCGCTCGCTCGAAGACGCCGAGGGGGACGAAGCCGGACGTGCCGCCGCCCAGCTCGAACGGCTGGCGCTCGCCGAGGACTCCGACCCCGTCGCCTCCCGCGTGCGCATGGACCTGGAACGCCCGCCCGCCGCAGACGCCGATGAAAGGCTGAGGGAGGGAATCCTGCTGCCCGAATGGGATTATCGCCGCGGCCAGTACCGCCCCGATCACTGCCGCATCGATCTGCCCCGTGACGAGGCGATGCCCGCCCCTTTGCCCGGACAGCTTCGCCCGCTCACGCAACGACTGCGCGCCGAACTCGAACGCATCCGCAGCGAGCGCCGGCCCCAGGCGGGTCAGCCCGAGGGCGACGCGCTCGATCTTGACGACTGGGTCCGTCGCCACGCCGAACTGCGCTCCGGCTGCCCCGTCTCGGCGCAACCGCGCTATATCGACACCCCGCGCACGGCGCGCGACCTCTCCTGCCTGCTGCTCGCCGACGTGTCGCTGTCTACCGACGCGCACGCCGATGATGCGCACCGCGTCATCGATGTGATCCGCGACGCGCTGCTCGTGTTCACCGAGGCGATCGAAGCGGCGGGCGACGCCCTTGCCGTGGCCGCCTTTTCCTCGCTCGGCCACGCACACGTGCGTTACCATCGACTCAAAGATTTCGGCGAGCGCAACGGGCCGGCCGTGCGCGGTCGCATCCTCGCGCTACGCCCCGGCGACTACACCCGCCTCGGCGCAGCCATCCGCCACGCCGCCGACCGGCTCGCCGCCACGGCTTCGCGGCAAAAACTGCTGCTCGTGCTCACCGACGGCAAACCGCACGACATCGACCACTACGACGGCCGCTACGGCATCGAAGACACACGGCGCGCCCTCTTCGAATGCCGCCGGCGCGGTATCCGCCCCTTCTGCGTCGCGATCGACCGCGAAGCCGCCGATGTTCTGCCCTACCTCTTCGGCCATGATGGCCACGTCGTCGTGCAGCGCCTCGGCGAACTCGCCGCCCGCCTGCCTCGGCTCTACGCCGAGCTCACCCAGCCGTGAAACCGCTCGCATTCAGCGCCGCTCTTCCCTCCCCCCATAATCCCTCAACCGCCCCACGTCCGGCACCACCACCCTACGCCCTTCGGATCGCAACACTCCCTGCTGCGCGAGCTCATGGAAAACGCGCGACAGCGTCTCCGGCGTCAGGTTGAGGCGCGAGGCGATCACGTAGCGCGGCAGTGGCAGCTCGATCGTTGCCTCCCCGCGCTCGTGCTCGCAGGATTGCAGCAGATAGCCGATCACCCGCTGGGCCGCCGTCTGCAACGAATACGCCTCGATATCGCGCACCATGACGCGCAACCGCATCGCCATGCCGGCGAGCATGCGACGGCAAAAGTCCGGCCGACGCTCCAGCAATTCATCCACCGCCTCCTTGGGCACGAAGACGAGCTCGGCCTCGCCGAGCGCCGCCGTCGACACCGGATACGGTTGGTCGAGAAACATCACCGCCTCGCCGAAGGTCCCGCCCGGCCCGACGGTGTCGACGATCTTCTCCGCCCCCGAAGGAGAATCGAGAAACAGTTTGATGCGCCCGCGCTCCACCAGGTAAAAACCGCGCGCCGGCTCGCCGCGCAAGAACAGCACCTCGTCGCGCGCGAGCTGCACTGGCCGGCAGCGCCGCGCCAGCGCTTCCAACTCCTCCTCGTCCAGCAAGGCGAACAATGCCACCCGTCGCAGCCGGTTCGCGAGATGCTGCGTCTCGTCCATCATCCCCCCTCAATACAGCCGCGGCTCCCCCGGAGGCCGCGTCTTGAAGCGCCGGTGCACCCAATGGTACTGCGCCGGCATGCGACGGATCTCGCCTTCGAGCCAGCGGTTCATGCGTGCCGCGTCGGCTACTTCGTCTTCGGAAGGGAAATCCGCCCAGGGTTCGCCGAAGCGCGTCACGTAGCCCTTTCCATCGGGCAGCATCTCGGTGACGCAGGGCACCACCGCCGCGCCGGTGAGCCGCGCCAGGCGCGACAGACCCGTGATCGTGGCCGCCGGCACACCGAAGAACGGCACGAAGACGGACTCCTTGCGCCCGTAATCCAGGTCGGGCAGGTAATAGAGCGGCCGACCGGCGCGCAAAGCGCGCACCACCGGTCGGATACCGTCCTGGCGCGCCACCTGCAGCTGATCGCCGAAGCGGGAACGCCCCCAGTTGAGCCATCGATCGGCCACCGGGTCCCTTTTGGGGCGCGAATAGACGTAGACCCCGTCGTACTCCATCGCCACGCGCGTGCCGCCCATGTCCAGCCCAAGAAAGTGGGGCACGAGCAGGATCACCGGTCGTCCCTGGGCGCGCACGCCATCCGGATGCTCCTTGCCCTCGAGCCGCACCAGCCGCCGGATGCGCTCGGCCGGGGCAAACCAGGAAATCCCCCGCTCCAGGATGCTGCGCCCCAGCAGGCGGAAGTGCTCGCGCAGCACGGCACGCCGCTCGGCCTCCGTCCATTCGGAAAAGCACAGCCGCAGATTCACCTCGGCCACGTGGCGCCGCGAGCGCGCCAGATGAAAGAGCAGCGCCCCGAAACCGCGGCCGAGCGCCGCCAGCAGCGGCAGCGGCAGCCAATGCAACACCCACAGC
This sequence comes from Tepidiphilus succinatimandens, assembly GCF_006503695.1. Lineage (GTDB taxonomy): Bacteria > Pseudomonadota > Gammaproteobacteria > Burkholderiales > Rhodocyclaceae > Tepidiphilus > Tepidiphilus succinatimandens. The sequence goes on along the minus strand of NZ_SBIK01000008.1, from coordinate 64,208 downwards.
AAGGCAACCAGCAGACGGGACATTTCCTCATTACCTTGAAGAAGATTTATAATTATCGCTCATCCGCCGAGTTAATCCGACAACTTGCGGGGCGGAGAGCTTGTGAAGAAATCGTCGCGAGCGGGTCGAGTGCGAGGCGCACGGAGCGCAGCGACGAGACATATCGCGAAGATAGGCGAGGAGCGAGCACCGCGCAACGACGCAATCGGGCCGCGCAGCAGATCGATTCACAAGCTCGGACAAGAAATACCGCTAAAGCGTCGCCCGCTCCCCGATCCCCAGAGCCGGCACGCCGCCTCACGGGGATCGAAGGGAGCGATTGCATGGCCAAGGAATACCTCTTCACCTCCGAATCCGTCTCGGAAGGGCACCCGGACAAGGTCGCCGACCAGATCTCCGACGGCGTGCTCGACGTCATCCTCGGCGAAGACCCCCACGGGCGCGTCGCCTGCGAGACCCTCGTCTCCACCGGGCTGGTGGTCATCTCCGGCGAGATCACCACCAAGGCGCACCCCAACTACCGCGAGATCGCGCAGGACGTCATCCGCCGCATCGGCTACGATGATTCCGACATCGGCTTCGACTACAAGTCCTGCGCCATCCTCACCGCCATCAACCGCCAGTCGCCCGACATCGCCCAGGGCGTGGGCAAGGCTTTCGACGACCCGCTCGACCAAGGCGCCGGCGACCAGGGCCTCATGTTCGGCTACGCCTGCACGGAAACCCCGGTGCTCATGCCGCTGCCCATCTACTACGCCCACCGCCTCATGCAGCGCCAGGCCGAAGTGCGCAAGGACGGCCGGCTTCCCTGGCTGCGGCCCGACGCCAAGTCGCAGGTGACGGTGCGCTACGTCGACGGCAAACCCACCCAGGTGGAGACGGTCGTCCTCTCCACCCAGCACCACCCCGACATCACCTACGACGAGATCCGCGAGGCGGTGATCGAGGAGATCATCCACCCCATCATTCCGCCGCAGCTGCGCGCCCCCGACATCAAATACCTCATCAACCCCACCGGGCGCTTCGTCGTCGGCGGGCCGCACGGCGACTGCGGCCTCACTGGGCGCAAGATCATCGTCGACACCTACGGCGGCGCGGCGCACCACGGCGGCGGCGCCTTCAGCGGCAAGGACCCCTCCAAGGTCGACCGCTCGGCGGCCTACGCCGCCCGCTACGTGGCGAAGAACATCGTGGCCGCGGGGCTGGCGGATCGCTGCGAAGTGCAGATCGCCTACGCCATCGGCGTGGCCCGCCCGGTGAGCCTCATGGTCGAGACTTTCGGCACGGGCAAGATCCCCGACGAGAAAATCGAGACGCTGGTGCGCCAGCACTTCGACCTGCGTCCGCGCGGCATCATCCAGATGCTCGATCTGCTACGCCCCATCTATTCCAAGACCGCCGTGTATGGTCACTTCGGCCGCGAGGAACCCGAATTCACCTGGGAGATGCTCGACAAGGCCGAAGCGCTGCGCTCCGACGCCGGGCTGTAACGCCCACCCCGCGGGCGGCCGGACCTCCGGCCGCCCTTGGTGCTACGCCCTTTTGCTATAATCCCCGCCAACCGAGGAGCGCTGCAACCCGCACGGGCCAGGCTCGGTTCAGATCCAACGGCGCTCACCCGTCTTCTCCGGCCGGACGGAAGACGCAGGTGAGCTGCGCATCCGCTCGGCCTCGTTCCCGAATAGGAGCATTTCGATGAACCAGGCCGCATCCATTTCCGAGTACGTCGTCGCCGATCTTTCGCTGGCCGAATGGGGCCGCAAGGAGATCCGCATCGCCGAGAGCGAGATGCCCGCCCTCATGGCGCTGCGCCGCGAATACGCCGAGCAACAGCCCCTGGCCGGCGCCCGCATCTCCGGCAGCCTGCACATGACCATCCAGACCGCCGTGCTCATCGAGACGCTGGTGGCGCTGGGCGCTCAGGTGCGCTGGGCCTCGTGCAACATCTTCTCCACCCAGGATCACGCCGCCGCGGCCATCGCCGCCGAAGGCATCCCCGTCTTCGCCAAGAAAGGCGAGACGCTGGAAGAATACTGGGACTACACCCACCGCATCTTCGAGTGGCCCGACGGCGGCCATTCCAACATGATCCTCGACGACGGGGGCGACGCCACGCTCCTGCTGCACCTGGGCGCCAAGGCCGAGCGCGACCCGAGCGTGCTCGACCACCCCACGACCCTCGAAGAAAAGGTGCTCTTCGCCCGGGTGCGCGCGCAGCTCGAGCGCGACCCCACCTGGTATTCGCGGCGCATCGCGGCGATCCGCGGCGTCACCGAAGAGACCACCACCGGCGTGCATCGCCTCTACCAGATGCAGGAGCGCGGCGAACTGCGCTTTCCGGCGATCAACGTCAACGACTCGGTCACCAAGTCCAAGTTCGACAACCTCTACGGCTGCCGCGAATCGCTCCTCGACGGCATCAAGCGCGCCACCGACGTGATGATCGCCGGCAAGATCGCCGTCGTCTGCGGCTACGGCGACGTGGGCAAGGGCTCGGCCCAGGCGCTGCGGGCGCTGCGCGCCGAAGTGTGGGTCACCGAGATCGACCCCATCTGCGCCCTGCAGGCGGCGATGGAAGGCTACCGTGTGGTGACCATGGAAGAAGCCTGCGACAAGGCCGACATTTTCGTCACCGCCACCGGCAACTACCACGTCATCACCCACGAGCACATGCGCCGCATGAAAGACCAGGCGATCGTGTGCAACATCGGCCACTTCGACAACGAGATCGACGTCGATTCGCTGCGCCACTACCGCTGGGAGAACATCAAGCCGCAGGTCGACCACGTCATCTTCCCCGACGGCAAGCGCATCATCCTGCTCGCCGAAGGGCGGCTGGTAAACCTCGGCTGCGCCACCGGGCACCCCAGTTTCGTGATGAGCTCGTCGTTTGCCAACCAGGTGCTCGCGCAGATCGAACTCTACACGCACCCCGAGCGCTACCCCGTGGGCGTCTATCGACTGCCCAAACAGCTCGACGAGAAAGTCGCCCGGCTGCAGCTCACCCGCCTCAACGTCCAGCTCACCCGGCTCACGCCCGAGCAGGCGGCCTACATCGGCGTGCCCCTCGACGGGCCCTACAAGGCCGAACACTACCGCTACTGAGCCTGTAGACGCCGACCGTCGCGTGCGACGGCGGCGCCCCCTGATCCCACCACTCTCCCCAGGAGCGACCGATGCCGCCGCTCGAGATCTCCGTCGAATTCTTCCCCCCACAAACGCCCGAAGGGGAGGCCAAGCTCGAGGAGGCGCGCCGGCGCCTCACCCAGCGCCTGCGCCCGGCCTACCATTCCGTCACCTACGGTGCCGGCGGCTCCACCCGCGAGCGCACCTTCGCCGTGGTCGAGCGGCTGCACCGCGACGGGCTCGACGTCGCCCCCCACCTCTCCTGCATCGGCGCCACCCGCGCCCAGATCCGCGACATCCTGCAACAGTACCAGGCGCTCGGCGTGCGCCGCCTCGTGGCGCTCAGGGGCGACCTCCCCTCCGGCGTGCGCGACCCCGGCGAGCTGCGCTACGCGAGCGAGCTCGTCGACTTCATCCGCGCCGAAACGGGCGATCACTTCTGGATCGCCGTCGCCGCCTACCCCGAATACCACCCGCAGGCAGCAAGCGCCCTGGCCGACCTCGACGCGTTTGCCCGCAAGATGCACGCCGGCGCCGACTGCGCCCTAACGCAGTACTTCTACAACCCCGACGCCTACGCCCACTTCGTCGAGGAAGCCGGAAAACGCAGCGTCACCGCCCCCATCGTGCCCGGCATCATGCCGATCACCAGTTTCGCGCGGCTCGCGCGCTTCTCGGATGCCTGCGGCGCCGAAATCCCGCGCTGGATCCGCAAGAAGATGGAAGCCTACGGCGACGATGCCGAATCGGTGCGCGCCTTCGGGCTCGAAGTAGTCGTGCGCCTGTGCGAGCGCCTGCTCCAGCTCGGCGCCCCGGGGCTGCATTTCTACACCATGAACCAGGCCGAGCCGACGCTGGCGATTGCCGAGGCGCTGGGCTTGACAGCACACCGCAGCAGGTGATCGCTGCGGCGCAGCCCCCGAAGCCGGCGCATCGCCCGGCGCTTCCACGGCCTCGCAAGGACGATCTCCCGATCACGTCGCGCAGGGCAGCGCCGCGCCCCAAGCTGCGAACCTTCTTGCCGTCTGGCCGGTCGATGCTTACACTAAAAGCATGATGCATGTAGCGGAGCCTTCCATGTCGAGCTTGACGATCTCCCAGATCGACGAAACCCTAGAGTCGGCCTTGAAACGGCGTGCCGCGCAAGACGGCGTTTCGGTGGAAGAGGAAGCCCGGCGTCTGCTGCGTCGCGCCGTGCTGGAAGAGGAAACGCCAGGGCTTGGCCAGCGCATTGCTCAGCGCTTCCACGACCTCGGAGTGGACGGTCTCCCCATCCCCCCCCGCACGGCCCCGCGACCGCCTCCCTTCCAAGACGAGACGGCATGATCCTGCTCGATACCAATGTCCTGTCCGAACTCATGCGCCCCACCCCGGCGCCGCAGGTGCTCGCCTGGCTCGATCGCCAAGTGCCCTCCCAGGTCTACCTCTGTGCCACCGTCCGTGCCGAAATCGAACTGGGCATCGCCCTTTTGCCAGACGGCCGGAAGCGCCAAGCACTCTACAGCGTTGCGCAGAGCATGTTCCGAGAAAATTTTGCCGATCGCTGCCTTCCCTTCGATGAGTCCGCCGCCATTCGCTATGCGGAAATCGTGGCAGTGCGCCTGCGCACTGGACGTCCGATCAGCGTAGAAGATGCCCAGATCGCGGCGACCGCCCTCAGTTGCGACCTGACGCTCGCAAGCCGCAACGTACGCGATTTTTCTGGCATTCCGGGTCTGCGCCTCGTCGATCCATGGGCGATGACACCTTGAGGTCAATGGTCTTTAAGCCCGCCATACGCCAACCGAAATACTCCGTTCGCCCCTTATAATTCAAACGGCTTCTTGCCGTGAGCCCCCATGCACACTGCCCTCGCTCTGCTCGCCGGCCCCCTTTTCGAGCACTCGCCCGACGCCATCCTCATCGCCGATACGAACGGCGTGGTGCGCGACGTCAATGCCGAATTCACCCGGCTCACCGGCTACGCACGCGAGGAAATCGTGGGCAAGACGCCGCGCCTGCTCAAGTCCGGCCAGATGCCCCTCGAGTTCTACCGCACGCTCTGGCAAACGGTGCTCTCCGGGCAGCGCTGGCGCAACGACATCCTCAACCGCCGCAAGGACGGTTCGCTCTACTGGGCCGACGAGATCATCCAGCCGATCACGCTCGACGGGGAAACGGTGCTGGTCTCTTTTCAGCGGGACGTCACCGAGCTGCGGCGGATGCGAGAAGCGCTGGACGAAGAACGCGCCCGCCTGGACGGTTTTCTGCGCGCGAGCCCCGCCGTGCTCTACGCAGTTCCGGCCAACGGCACCACTCAACCCCTCTTCGTCAGCGAGAACGTCAAGGACCTCTTGGGCAACCTACCGGTAGAACCGTGTTCCGATCCGCATTGGTGGCTGGAGCGCATCCACCCCGAGGATCGCGACGCGGTGCAGCGCACGCTCGACTTCCGCCGCTGGCCCGACGACACGCTCCTGCGCCGCTACCGGCTGCGCCATGCCGACGGCCACTATGTCTGGGTGGAAGACAAGGTCACCCTGGTACGCGACGGACAAGGTCGGCCCCAGTTTCTCAGCGGAGCACTCCTCGACGTCAGCCGCGAAGCCGAGCAAAGGGCGCTGCTCGACAAGCTCGCCCGCCACCTGCCCGGCGTCATCTACATCTTCAAACGTACACCGGACGATCACATGTCCTTCCCCTACGCGAGCGAAGGCATGCGCCGCATCTGCGGCATCGACCCGGAAGCGGTGCGCGAAGACGCCACGCCCTTCTTTGCCTCGGTGCACCCCGAAGACCAGGCGGCGATGAGGGAAACCTCCGACCATTCCGTGGCCACGCTCGAACCCTGGCGGCTCTTCTACCGGCACGTGCACCCCGACGGGCGCATCGTCTGGGCCGAGGGCGAAGCCACCCCCGAACGCCAGCCCGACGGATCCACCCTGTGGTACGGCTTCATCGCCGACGTCACCGCGCGCGTCGAGGCCGAGCGCAAGCTGCGCGAGCAGGAAGTCCTCTACCACACCGTGCTCGATAACCTCTAGGAAATCTGCTACGTGGCCGAGGTCACCCCCGAGGGATTCCGCTTCCGCACTGGCAACGCCAAGCTCTACGAGCTGTTCGGCCTGTCGCCCGAGCGCTGGATCGGCGCGAGCCCCCGCGAGCTCTTTCCACCGCAGACCGCCGAACACATCGAAAAGAATCTCCGACGCAGTCTGGAGGAAGGACGGACCCTGCGCACCGAGACCGCGATGGCTACCGCCCACGGCTGGCGCGAGTTCTCGGCCTCCATCACCCCCCTGTTCGACGAAAACGGCCGGGCACGCTACCTCGTCGGCCTGGTGATGGACGTCACCGAGTACAAGCGCGCCATCCGCCGCGCCCAGGAAGCCTCGAGGATCGCCGCCGAGCGAGCGCAGACCCTGAAGACGCTGCTCGATGCCGTCGGCGAAGGCATTTTCGGCATCGACACGGACGGTGCGATCGTCTTCTGGAACCCCGCGGCGGAGCGTATCCTCGGCTACCGCGCCAGCGAAGTCCTCGGGCTCGACGCCCATCAGACGATCCACGGTCAGCACCCCGACGGCACGCCCCATCCGCGCCAGGAATGCCCCGTGCTACGGTCCTTGCTGGAAAACCGCCTCATCGAACGGGTGGAAAGCTACTTCTGCCACCTCGACGGACACCTGATCCCCGTGCTGCTCACCGCCACGCCCGTACCGGGCAGCGGCGCCGTGGTCGTCTTCACCGACATCACGCAGCTCAAGTCCCTCCAGGAAGAACTGCAACACCAGGCCGAGACCGATCCGCTCACGGGCTTGGCCAATCGCCGACGGTTCTTCACCGCCCTGCTGCTTGCCGGCGAACGCGTGGCCCGCAAAGGGGACCGTTGCGCCGTCCTGATGCTCGATCTCGATCACTTCAAAGCGGTGAACGACCGCTACGGGCACGCCGTAGGCGATACCGTGCTGCGCTCCTTTGCCGAGATCCTGCGCGATTCGCTGCGCAGCTCCGATCTCGCCGGCCGCGTCGGCGGCGAAGAATTCGCCGTGCTCCTGCCGCACACCGATCTTGCCGGCGCGCTTCTGCTCGCCGAGCGCATCCGCCACGCCGTGGCCTCCTACTGCCGCGTGCCCCAACACCCCGAACTGCGCATGACGGTAAGCATCGGCGCCAGCGAACTGCTGCCCGAAGACCCCTCCCCCGAAGTCGCCCTCGCGCGCGCCGACGCCGCGCTCTATCGCGCCAAGCAGGCCGGGCGCAACCGGGTGGTGGCCGCCTGTGCGACCTCGCAGCCCGATTGACCCGGCCCTCGCTCACTCTGATCGCTCAAGACGGCCCACCCTTCCGGCCAAAGTATCGCTCCGTCTCCGCCTTCACCACCCGGGCGAGCAGCAGCAAGGCCACCAGGTTGGGCACCGCCATCAGGCCATTGGCCACGTCCGAGAAATTCCACACCAGCTCCAGCTTCACCGTGGCTCCCACCAGGATCACCGCCACGAACACCGTGCGGTAGATGCGGATCGCCTTGTGCCCGAAGAGGAACTCGAACGCTTTCTCGCCATAGTAGCTCCAGCCGATCACCGTGGAATAGGCAAAGAGCACGGTGGCGATGATCACCACCCAGGCACCGACGCTGCCGAGGTTGTGCGCGAAACTGCGCATCGTCAGATCCGCCGGCGAAACCCCTTCGAGCCAGTGCGGCGCCGTCAGGATCACCAGCGCTGTCATGGTGCACACCACCAGGGTGTCGATGAAGGTCTGGGTCATCGACACCAGGGCCTGTTTCACCGGATCGTCGGTCTTGGCTGCCGCCGCGGCGATCGGCGCCGACCCCAGCCCTGATTCGTTGGAGAACACGCCGCGCGCCAGGCCATAGCGCATCGCCGCCGCCACCGTTGCCCCAGCGAAGCCGCCCGCGGCCGCATGCGGGTGGAAGGCGTAGTAGAAGATCGATTCGAGCGCCGGCAGCAGTCGATCCCATTGCAAAACGAGCACGACGATCGCCGCCAGGCAGTAGAAAAAGATCATGAAGGGCACGAGCCAGGCAGTGAAGCGCCCGATGCTCTTCACCCCGCCCAGGATCACCAGCGCGGTGAGAAAGAGCATCACGCCGCCCGAGACCCAGGTTGGGATGCCGGCGGTGGAGGCGAGCAGCTGCGACACCGCATTGACCTGCGTCATGTTACCGATGCCGAAGGAGGCGATCACGGTGAAGACGGCAAAGAGTACGCCGAGCCAGCGCATCCCCAGACCGTTGGTAAGGTAATACATCGGCCCGCCCTTGTAGCCGAGCGCCCCCGGCTCGCGGTACTTCACCGCCAGTACCGCCTCGGCATACTTCGTGGCCATGCCCACCAGCCCCGTCACCCACATCCAGAATACCGCGCCCGGCCCACCAAGGGTGATGGCGGTCGCCACCCCGACGATGTTGCCGATACCCACGGTGGCCGCAAGCGCCGTGGTGAGCGCGGCGAAATGGCTGATGTCTCCCGCGGCGCTCGGCTCCTTGTGGAAGATCAGGCGAAAAGCATGCCCCAAAGCGCGGAACTGCACGCCCCGCAGCACGATGGTGAGATACAGGCCGGTGCCCACCAGCAACACCAGCATCGGCACGCCCCAGACGAAGTTGGCCAACGTCGAGAGCAATCGGTCTAGGGTTTCCATGTCTCGCTCCTCTTTGGTGTTTTAGGTCGGTTCACGCTCAAGGAAGGCGTCGGCGCGATCGCATGATGATAAGCCGAGGTTGTACCGCTCCTCAACCCTCCCCTGCCGGGGTGCGATTGACTTCGATGGTCAGGTGACTCAGGGCCGACAGGTCTTTGAGCCGCTCCTTGTACTGCTGGGCGCTCTCCGGCTGCGAGGAATCGAGCGTGACGATGCAGGCGAAGGTCTGCGGTCCCAGGCGCCAGACGTGCAGATCGGTGACGCGGGTGAGGCCGTCGCGCTGCAGGCGATCGACGATCTCGTGCTCGAGCGCGCCGAAATCCTCCGCGTCGAGCAGCGAGCGCATGGACGTGCGCGCAAGCCCCGCGCTCCAATAGAGGATGACGGCGGCGCCGACCAGGCCGATCAAGGGGTCGAACCACGCCCACCCCCCCCATTTCCCCGCAGCGAGCGCGGCGATCGCCAGCACCGAGGTGAAGGCATCGGCCAGCACGTGCAGGAAGGCGCCGCGGTAGTTCGGATCGACCGGGGCGCGCCCGATCGTCTCCGCGACCGTCGCCCCACCCTGCTGCTTCGGCGCACGACCATGCTCGTGCCCATGCGCCGTATTATCCCCTTCATGCCCGTGGCCGTGCGCATGTCCATGACCGTGGTCATGCTCGTGCCCCGCCCCAAGGATCACGGCGCTCGCCAGGTTCACGACGAGTCCGATCACCGCCACCAGCAGCGCCTCGTCGTAGGCGATCGTGCGCGGCGCAAGCAGCCGCTCGACCGACTCCCACACCAGCCCCAGGGCGACGAGCGCAAGCAGCAGCGCGCTGGTATAGCCGCCGAGCGCGCTCACCTTGCCGGTGCCGAAGGTGAAGCGCGGGTTGGCGGCATGCCGCTCGGCATAGTGATAGGCGAACACCGCCACGCCGAGCGCGGCCACGTGCGAGCCCATGTGCCAACCATCGGCGGTGAGCGCCATCGAACCGGTGAGATAGCCGAAGGCGATCTCGAAGAGCATGGTCACGAAGGTGAGCGCCACCACCCACGCGGTGCGGCGCATGCGCTGCCGGGCATGGGGATCGACTTCGAAGGGATGCTGCCAGGGCTCGAGCGGTGGCGTGGAAGACATGGTCGAAGCCATGAAAAAGGTCCGGTGCCAGAACGATTCTCATTCTAGCACCGGACCCACGCGAGCACGGCTCGCGCCAAACTCCAGCGCGACCGACTCCCGCTCAGGATTACGGCTTGATCGCGACCTTCAGCACGCCGTCGCGCTGGTTGGCGAAGAGGTCGTAAGCGGCCACGATGTCGTCGAGCTTATAGTGGTGCGTCACGAGCGGCGTGAGGTCCACGCGGCGGCTGGCGACCACTTCGAGCAGGCGACGCATGCGCTCCTTGCCGCCGGGGCACAGGGTGGTGACGATCTTGTGGTTACCCAGCCCGGCGGCGAAGGCATCGAGCGGCAGTTCGAGTTTGCCGGAATACACGCCCAGGCTCGAGAGCGTGCCGCCCGGCTTGAGCGCGCGCAGGCAGGATTCGAACGTGCGCTGGGTGCCCAGCGCCTCGATGGCCACGTCCACGCCGCGCCCGTTGGTGATCTCCATGATCTTCTGTACCGGATCGACCTGCTTGAAGTCGATGACGATGTCGGCCCCGAGCCGACGGGCGATCTCGGCGCGCTCCGGCACCGTTTCCACGGCGATGATCTTGGTGGCGCCCTTGAGCTTCGCTCCCGCAGTGGCGCACAGGCCGATGGGCCCCTGGGCGAAGACGACGACGATGTCGCCGATGCGCACTTCGCCGCTCTCGGCCCCCGAAAACCCCGTGCTCATGATGTCGGGGCACATCAGCACTTCTTCGTCGGTGAGGCCATCGGGAACGGGAGTGAGGTTTGCCTGGGCGTTGGGGATGCGCACGTACTCGGCCTGGCAGCCGTCGATGGTGTTGCCCAGTTGCCAGCCGCCCATGACCTTGCCGCCGCACTGGCTGGAGACGCCGTCGAGGCAACTGTTGCACTGCCCACAGGGCGTGATCGCCCCGGCGATGACGCGCTGGCCGACTTCGAAGCCGGTGACGGCGCTGCCGAGCTTCTCGATGATGCCCACCGGTTCATGACCGATGATGAGGCCGGGCCGCACGGGGTATTCCCCCTTGAGGATGTGCACGTCGGTGCCGCAGATCGTCGTGGTGGTGACGCGCAGCAGCGCATCGGTGGGCCCGATCTCGGGAATCGGGCGCTCCTGCAGCTCGATGCGCCCCGGCGCGACGAACACGGCGGCTTTCATGGTCTTCTTCATAGAGTTCTCCTTGCACGACGGTGAAGCGGCACCATGCGGCCTCACACTTCCATCAGCATAGCACCGTCGTGGTGTCAGGATCATGAAAACGCGGATTTGCCAGAAAAAACCACGTCATTTTTCGCATCGATCCGCCTCGCCCTGCCCTAAAATGTTCAGCAACCATCCTTCCGAGCCGAGGTCCAATCATGTCTCTCAGCGTAAAGAGCAAGCTCATCACCTCGTTCTGCGCCGTGGCGGCGATGATCGCCGTCGTGATCACCGTCACTTCTTACAATCTGTCGCTCATGGCGGAGGCCGTCGAGGAAGTCGACCGCTCGCACGGGGTCATTACTGCCCTCACCCGCATGCGCGAGGCGCTCATCAACATGGAGACCGGCGTACGCGGTTTCGCCCTCTCGGGCAAGGAGAGTTTTCTCGAGCCGGTCCAGATCGGCGAACAGGAATTCCAGAAGGCATTCCAGGAAGCTTTGGCAAACACCCAAACTCCGCAGCGCCGCGCGGCGATCGAACGGCTGGCAGCCATGGGCAAGGAGTGGCAGCAGCAAGGGCTCACGCCGCTGATCGCCCTGCGGCAAGAAATCAATGCCGGCAGGGCCTCGTTTGCCGAGATGGAAGCGCTCGTGCGCAGCGAGCGCGGCAAGGCCAAAATGGATGAGATTCGCGTCACCTTTGCCCAAATCATTGAAGAACGGCACGGACTGCTCCAGCAACGGCTGGAAAGATTGGACGAAGTCTCGACCCAGACGCATTGGGTTCTATACGGCAGCGGCGCGGTGGCCTTCGCCCTGGCGATCACGCTCGCCCTGGCGCTCGCGCGCAGCATCGGAGGGCGCATCGCCATCGCCCTGCAGGCGGCCGAGGCCACCGCTGCCGGGGATCTCACCACGCCGGTGCGCGTCGAGGGTAGCGACGAGATCGGCCGGATGCTACAGGCGGTGGCCACGATGCAGCAATCGCTGCGCGAGATGCTGGGAGAGATCCGGCGCAACACCGATCACCTCTCCGAGGCCGCCACGACGCTTGCCACCGTCGCCGGTGACGTGGAGCGCGCCGTCAATGAACAGAACGACGCCTCCTCCACCATGGCCGCGGCGGTGGAAGAGCTCACGGTGAGCATCGGCGAGGTGGCGAAGAACGCCGAGGAAGCGAGCAGCGTGGCCCGCGAATCGGGTGCCATCGCCAAGGAAGGTGGCGAGGTGATGCAGCGCACGGTCGAGAGCATCAAGAAGATCGCCGATCGCGTCACCGAAACGGCCAAGGACATCGGCCAGCTGGAGAAACATTCCGCCGAGATCACCTCCATCGTCAACGTGATCGAGACGATCGCCGAGCAGACGAACCTGCTCGCCTTGAACGCCGCCATCGAAGCGGCGCGCGCCGGCGAATACGGCCGCGGCTTCGCGGTGGTGGCCGACGAGGTGAGGAAACTGGCCGAGCGCACCACCGTGTCGACCCAGGAGATCACCGAGATGATCGCCCACATCCAGCAGGGCACGAAGCAGGCCGTGACGGCGATGGAGACCAGCGTGGCCGAGGTCGAACAGGGGGTGCAGCTCGCCAACGCCGCGGGCGAGTCGATCGAGCGCATCGCCGAGGGCTCGGGGCGCGTCATCGACTACGCCAGCCACATCTCCGACGCGCTCAAGGAACAGTCGGTGGCCAGCAACCAGGTGGCGCGCAACGTCGAGACCATCGTGCAGATGGCCGACAAGAACCATCAGACGGTCAACCGCGCCACCGCCGCCGCGAAACTCATCGAAGACGCGATGCAGACGCTGCGCCAGGCGGTAGGCCGGTTCAAGATCGGCTAGGGTTCAGCGCGTCCGGCGAACACCCGCAGCCGGGCCGGCACGAGCCGCACCGGTTGACCGGGGGAAAGCGCCAAGGCAGCGCAGCGCTCGCGCGGCAGCTCGACCTCGAAGCGGCGCGCGGGCTCGCCCTCCCCGTCCAGTTCCACCCGGGCGCTCGCCCCGAAGGCAAGGATTCGGGCCACGCGCGCCGGCACGCCCTGCCCCGACTCGGCCGGAACGATGTCGAGCTCGAAAGGCCGGGCGAAGGCGACCACCTCCTCACCGGCGGGAAGCGGTGCCTCGTGCGGCAGCAGCGACTCGCCCACCCGCAGCCCCGTTGCTTCCATACGCCCCTCGAAGCGGTTGACCGAGCCGAGGAAGTCATAGACGAAGGGCGTGGCGGGATGATGATAGACCTCCTCGGGCGAGCCCACCTGCTCGACCCGGCCGCGGTGCATCAGCACCACGCGATCAGCCACTTCCAGCGCCTCTTCCTGGTCATGCGTGACGAAAATGGAAGTGACGTGCAGCTCGTCGTGCAGGCGCCGAAGCCAACGGCGCAGCTCCTTGCGCACTTTCGCATCCAGCGCCCCGAAGGGTTCGTCGAGCAGCAGCACCTTGGGTTCGACCGCCAGGGCCCGGGCGAGCGCGATGCGCTGGCGCTGCCCGCCGGAGAGCTGCGAGGGGAAACGATCGGCGATCCAGTCGAGTTGCACGAGTTCGAGCAGCGCCATCACGCGGCGGCGGATCTCGGCCTCGCTCGGGCGCTCGCGCCGCGGTTTCATGCGCAGGCCAAACGCCACGTTGTCGAACACGCTCATGTGCCGGAAGAGCGCGTAGTGCTGGAAGACAAAACCGACGCGGCGTTCGCGCACGTGGGTGTCGGAAGCGTCCTCGCCGTCGAAGAGCACCTGCCCCGAGTCGGGCTGCTCCAAGCCGGCGATCACGCGCAGCAGAGTGGTCTTGCCGCAGCCCGAAGGGCCCAGCAGCGCCACGAGTTCCCCGTCGGGAAAGGCGAGCGAGACGTCGGCCAGCGCAGTAAAGGCGCCAAAACGCTTGCAGATGTGTCGGACTTCGATGCTCATGTGCGGCTCCCACGGCGCAGGGCGGCAAAATCGCCGCGCCGCTCGATGGCGTGCTTGACGACCAGGGTCACCAGGGCGAGCAGCGCCAGGAGCGAGGCGACGGCGAACGCCGCCGAGAACTGGTATTCGTTGTAGAGAATCTCGACGTGCAGCGGCAGGGTGGTGGTCTGGCCGCGGATGTGTCCGGAGACGACGCTCACCGCGCCGAATTCGCCCATGGCGCGGGCATTGGTGAGGATCACCCCGTAGAGCAGACCCCACTTGACGTTGGGCAGGGTCACGTGCCAGAAGGTGCGCCAGCCGCTCGCGCCCAGCACCACCGCCGCCTCTTCCTCCTCGCGCCCCTGCGCCTGCATGAGCGGCACGAGCTCGCGCGCCACAAAGGGGAAGGTGACGAAGACGGTGGCGAGCACGATGCCGGGCACGGCGAAGAGGATCTTCACCTCGTGCGCCGCGAGCCAGGCGCCGAACCAGCCGGAACTGCCGAAGAGCAGCACCAGCCCCAACCCCGCCACCACCGGCGAGACCGAGAAGGGCAGATCGATCAGGGTGAGCAGCAGTGCCTTGCCGCGGAAGGAAAATTTCGCGATCGCCCAGGCAGCCGCCACCCCGAAGACGAGGTTGAGCGGCACGGCGATGGCGGCGGCCAGCAGCGTCAGTTTCAGGGCGGCGAGCGCGTCGGGCTCGACGAGTGCGGCCAGATACACCGCCCAGCCCTTGCGCAGCGCCTCGACGAAGACGGCCGCAAGCGGCAGCAGCAGAAAGAGACCGAAGAAGGCGAGCGCGAGCGCAATCAGGGCGCGTCGCACCCAGACGGGCTCGGTGGTGACCGGCCGCACGGCAGCGCGGCGGGCGGGCAGTTCGAGCGCGGGCAACGCGGCAACGGCGTCCATGTCATTGCTCCTTGCCGCCGCGACGGGCGGCCCAAGCTTGCAGGGCGTTGATGACGAGCAAGAGGGTGAAGGAAATGACCAGCATCACCGTGGCGATGGCGGTGGCGCCCGCCTCGTCGTACTGTTCGAGCTGGCCGATGATGAGCAGCGGCACGATCTCCGAGACGAAAGGGATGTTCCCGGCGATGAAGATCACCGAGCCGTACTCCCCCACGGCACGGGCGAAGGCGAGCGCAAACCCGGTGACGGTGGCCGGCAGCACGTGCGGCAGGATCACGTGGCGGAACACCTGCCAGCGGCTCGCCCCCAGGCTCGCGGCCGCCTCCTCGAATTCCGGCTCGAATTCCTCCAACACCGGCTGCACCGTGCGCACCACGAAAGGAATGCCGATGAAGACGAGCGCCACGAGAATGCCCAGCGGCGTGAACGCGACCTTGACCCCGAGCGCGGCGAGCCACCCGCCCAACCAGCCGTTGGGCGCGTAGAGCGCGGTGAGTGCGATGCCGGCCACCGCCGTGGGCAGCGCGAACGGCAGGTCGATGAGGGCGTCGACCAGGCGCTTGCCGGGAAAGGAATAGCGCACCAGCACCCAGGCAAGCAGCAGGCCGAAGACGGCATCGATCGCCGCCGCCGCGAGCGCCGCCCCGAAAGAAAGCCGGTAGGCGGCGAGCACCCGCGGGTTGCTCACCACGTCCACGAACTCGCCCCAGCCCAGCTCCAGCGTTTTGCCGAACACCGCCGCCACCGGCAGCAGCACGATGAGCGAGAGGTAGAGCAGCGTATAGCCCAGCGTGAGGCGGAAACCCGGCAGCACGCCCGTGTGCGCAGCCATCATTTCTGCCCGAGGATCTGGTCGAGCACGCCGCCATCGGCGAAGTGCGTGCGCTGCACCGCCGCCCAGCCGCCGAAGACTTCTTCCACGGTGAAGGTGCGCACCTCGGGGAAACGCGCCGCGTGACGCTGGCGCACCTGGGGGTCACTGGGGCGGAAGTAGTGCTTGGCCATCACCTCCTGCGCCGGTTCGCTGAAGAGAAACTGCAAATAAGCGCGCGCCACCTCTGCCGTGCCGCGTTTGGCCACCACCGGCTCCACCACCGCCACCGGCGCCGGCGCCTCGATGGAGACGGACGGATAGACGATCTCGAACTCCTTGCCGCCCAGCTCCTGCGCGATCAGGCGAGCCTCGTTCTCGAAGGTGACGAGCACATCGCCCACGCCGCGCTGGGTGAAGGTGGTGGTCGCCCCGCGCCCGCCGCCGTCGAGCACCGGCACGTTGCGAAAGAGCCTGGTGACGAAGGCGCGCGCCCCCTCGTCCGAGCCCGTCTTCTGCCGGGCGTAGCCCCAGGCCGCGAGATAGGTATAGCGGCCGTTGCCCGTCACCTTGGGATTGGGCACGATCACCTGCACCCCCTCGCGCACGAGATCGTCCCAATCGCGGATGGCCTTGGGATTGCCCTGACGCACGAGGAAGACCATGGTGCTGGAATAAGGTGCCGCCTGATTGGGAAAACGCGTGCGCCAGTCGGGCGCGACGAACCCGCGCTCGGCCAGGAGCTCGAGGTCGGACGCCTGGTTCATGGTCACCACGTCCGCCTCCAGCCCCGCCGCCACGGCAAGCGCCTGCTTGGACGAGCCGCCATGCGACTGGCGGATCGTCACCGCCTCCCCCTTGCTCGCCTGCCAGGACGCGGCGAAGAGCGGGTTGATCTCTTTATAGAGCTCGCGCGAGACGTCGTAAGAGACGTTGAGCAGGCTCGTCTCGGCCCGCGCCGGGCCGGCCGCGACCAGTGTCAGCAAGGCCGCCAGGGCGGCAAGAAAACGCCAGGAACGCATCATCCATCCTCCGGTGAGATGAAGAAGATGGTAGCGAAGGGGTATAGGCGGTTCAACGGGGTGGGGGTTGGTAGGTTATTCTTCGAAAGAATAAATTCGATTAACCGTATCCATTTGGCTAAAGTACTGCAGGGTTTCCCCTTGCCTCGATATACAATGGAAAAAACAGGGGGCCCTTCGACCTTGCACCATCGCCGGCTCGTCATGCTCATGATCTGCGCTCTCCTCCTCAAGGGACTGTGGGCAGGGCCGATTCTGGCCGCAGAACATGCAGCCCCTCCCCTGCCGACGCATGGCTCGTTTGTTGCCGATCACCCGACCTGCCACACGGAACACCCGCTCGCTGCCAAAGCCAGCGCCCCATGCCAGCTGCACTGCGCGGTCGCGTTTTCGCCCTGCCTACCCATCCAACCTGTTGTCTTCCACCACATGGGACGACCGGTCTTACTGGCACACAGCCGTTCGCTTAAACCGGGCGAGACCCCGCAGCCTGACCATCCCCCACCCCGAGCCTGATTCTCCCTGCACACCCTCGATCCAAGCCGGACATCCTGCCCGGCCGAATGTCGCACGCCCTTTACATGGCAAGGAGAATCTCATGCCCATGACGCATTACATGGAACTGCTGGCCCAAAACCAGCCTTGGAATCTGATCCTTTTCATGGCGATCCCCGTCATCCTCGCGGAGACGGTGGCCATCACCGAATTGTTCATCCTCTTGCTTCGCTCTCGAGGCGGTTGGCTGCGCGCCCTCAACCGCTTGGCCAGTATCCTCGCCGGTGTGTATTTCCTGGGGGTATTCGCCTACCTCCTGCCCAACGTCGTCGTGCCGCTCACCCTCACCGGCCAGTGGCGCGGCATGATCGACATGATCGCCGTCGGTTTCTATCTCTCTGGTGCGATCCCCTTGGCAGGGCTCGCGCTCCTTGATCTCGGCGTACTCGCCCGTTCAAGCCCTGAAGAGCGCAAGCTCTTCCTCCATGCCCTGCTGGTGGCGGCATTCCTGGTACTCTCCCATGTAGCCATGATTTTCGGCATGATGAATCCTTATCTCATCGACCAAGACGCTGCACACATGCCAACAGAGCATATGATAAACCACTGAAGTTGAGAGAAAAGCATGCCGACGGCCAGACGGGAATGACGCGGACGGATCGTCGGCGTGCTGGTTCAACGCAATCGTCCGGGACCTGACAAGTAAGTCTGGCGGAACGGTTTTCAGCACGGTACGGCGGGAAACGGGATTCATGTTCGCTCTCCTCACTTCGTCACGATGCGGTCGAACACGCCGCCGTCGGCGAAATGCTCCTGCTGCACTTTTTGCCAACCGCCGAAGTCCTCGATCGTCAGCAGTTCGAGCTTGGGGAAACGGGCGAGGTCGGCCGGGTCGGCGTATTGGGGATGGACAGGGCGGTAGTAATGCTTGGCCGCGAGGCGCTGGCCCTCGGGGGAATAGAGGTATTCGAGGTAGGCGCGGGCGATCTCGGCGGTGCCGCGTCGGCTGACGACGCTGTCGACCACCGCCACCGGCGGCTCGGCGAGCACGGACACCGACGGGACGACGATCTCGAAGGTGTCCGGGCCGGATTCCTGCAGGGCAAGGAAGGCTTCGTTTTCCCAGGCAAGCAGCACGTCGCCCAGGCCACGCTGGACGAAGGTGTTGGTGGCGCCGCGGGCGCCGGCGTCGAGCACGGCCACGCGGCGATAGAGTTCGCGCAAATAGTCGGTGGCCTTGCGCTCATCGCCGGGCCAGCGCTTGTGCGCCCAGGCGAGCGCCGCGAGGTAGTTCCAGCGCGCCCCGCCGGAAGTCTTGGGGTTGGGCGTGATGACGGAGACGTCACCTTTGACGAGATCGTCCCAGTCGCGGATGGCCTTGGGATTGCCCTTGCGCACGAGGAAGACGATGGTCGAAGTGTAGGGGGCGCTGCGCTGCGGCAGGCGCTGCTGCCAGTCGGGGGCGAGCTTGCCCGCCTGGGCAATGGCATCGATGTCGTAACCCAGCGCCAGGGTGACGACGTCGGCCTCCAGCCCATGGATCACCGCCAGCGCCTGCTTGCCCGAGCCGCCGTGCGACTGGCGAACCGTCACCGTCTCCCCGGTGCGCTCTTTCCAGTGGCGCGCGAAGGCGGCATCATAGGCTTGGTAGAACTCCCGTGTGGGATCGTACGAGACGTTGAGCAGCGACACGTCGGCACGCGCGCTGCCCAGCGCCAAGGCCGCCGCGGCGGCGAGAAAGAGCGAACGAGGTGTGAAACGCATGGCGATCTCCCGACTGATGATGACCCCATGGTAACGAGGCAACATAGTCGGGAGAAGCGAATTTTTTGTAGTTTTATATAATCTAAAAGAATTTATCAGTCACGACAGAGAACGGGAGCAATAAGTCCCCTGGAACTGAAAGTGCCCAACACAGCCACACGCGAAGCGATGGCCGAAGCCCGGGCGATACGACAGACCCGGCGAGCCCGTTTTTCCTCCGCCGAGGTGCTCTTCGACGACCTCGAAGAAACCGCCTACCAGTAAGCGGACCAGGCCACCGCGAGCGGCCGACTATACGCGCGCGTTTCGCCAGGATCGGGAGCGACTGAGCCGATCAAGGCGCTATGATCTGCGTCGGCTCAAAGAGGTGATGCTGTTGCTCATTGCCAACGATGGCCCGCTCGGCGCCGAGTGAAAACGGCGCGGACTGAAAGTCAGCGCCCAGAGGCACCCACCTATCGTCGCCAGAGACTTGTTCGCAATCCCTATTTATGCTTTTTCGATAAACTCGTTCGCTCTCGAGACCAGAGGAAAATTCTCCGGATGGCGAATGGACTCGATGGACAGATCGATATCGAGTTTCGGCCAATAGAGGTGATTGGGGCTTGGCCTTTCCACGTCGCAGATTTGCTCGACGCTCGCCTTTTTGAACCAAGGAAAATTCGCGAAGGGAAGCATCAATTCTTCTTCGTCGAGGAGCAACCAAAAGCCATTTTTGGAAATATGTGTCACTTCAACGGTCGAAGTGCTTGTGCCAGGCATCGATGATCTCCTGCAAATGACGTTCCACGACCCGTTATCTCATTCCCCGCTTCCGGACAGTCCCCGAAGCGAGCGCGTGGGCGGCGCGGGCGGTCTCCGGCAGGCGGTAGCGCGTGGTGCAGGCCATCACCCAGTCTACGGCGCGCTCGAGGCTCACGCGATGGCCGATGGAGACGTAGACGGGGTGCACGCCCACGCGGGTGCGCAGCACGGCGCCGATGATTTCCTCTCCGTCGCGCAGTGGCACCCAGGCGCCGCGCTCTTGCGGCACCGGGTCGTGCGTGCCGACGAGGCGCGACTTGGCCACGCCGATGCTGGGCAGATCGGTGAGCACGCCCAGATGGCAGGCGATACCGCAGCGGCGCGGATGCGCCCGGCCGTGGCCGTCGACGAGGAGCAGATCGGGCGGGGCCGAGAGCCGCTCCAGCGCCTGCAGCACCACCGGCAGCTCACGAAAGGAAAGCAGACCCGGCACGTAGGGGAAGTCCACCTCGTCCTCCGCGACCGCCGTCTCGCTCGAGGCGAGCGAGGGGAAATCGAGCACGGCGACGGCGGCCCGTCCCCGAGTGCCGCCGCCGGGAAAGCCGACGTCGACGCCGGCCACGCGACGTACCGGGCCGTTCGCGTCCTCGCACACGACCCGCCGGGCGATCTCGCGCTGCAGGGCGATCGCCTCGTCCACCGTGCGGGGGTGCAGCAGGGAGAGATCCGTCATCCACCCTCCCCTGCCGCCGTGGCCGCGGAAACGGGACGGGGCCGCCGGCTCATCATCACCACGCCGGCGATCACCAGGCCGCAGCCGGCAAGCTGGGTGAGGGAGAGCGACTCGTCGAGCAGCCAGGCGCTGAGCAGCAGGGTGAGCACGGGGCCGAGGGTGGCGCTCATCGAAACGGGTCCGGATCCGAGGCGACGGATGGCTTCGGAGACGAGCCATACCGGGGCGACGGTGGAGACGAGCGCCATGGCGAGGCCGAGCCACAGCACCGGCGCCGGTTGCTGCCACAGCGAAGGCAGGGGGCGCATGACGGCGAACTGGCCGAGCACGAGCAGGCAGGCGAAAGTCGTCGCCCAGGCGCTCAGGCGGGAAGCGCCGATTTGCGCCACCACCTGGCCGGTGCCGAGAAGGTAGAGTGCGTAGGCCACGGCCGAGGCGAAGACGAGCCCGCCGCCCAGCCAGACGTCGTGCGCGCTGCCGGGATTCTGGCCAAGGTCGTGCACTAGCGCGAGCGCGAGCCCGGCGTAGCAGACGACCAGTGAAGCGAGGGTTCGACGGTCGAGCCGCGTGCCGAGGAAGGCCGCCGACATCAGCACGACCAGTGTCGGGTAGCAGAAGAGGATCATGCGCTCCAGGCCGGCGCTGATGTAGCGCAACCCGAGGAAGTCGAGGTAGCTCGAGCCGTAATAGCCGAGGAAACCGAGCACGAAGAGAATACCCCACTGCCGCACGCTGAGGCGGTGTGCCGCCCTTTGCTCCGCCGCCCAGCCGAGCAGCAGGAAGAACGGCAAGGCGAAGCCCATGCGCAGGGCGAGGATGGTCTCGGCGTCGACGCCGTAGCGGTAGGCGAGCTTGACGAGCACCGCCTTGAAGGAGAAA
Source organism: Tepidiphilus succinatimandens (assembly GCF_006503695.1). Classification (GTDB taxonomy): domain Bacteria; phylum Pseudomonadota; class Gammaproteobacteria; order Burkholderiales; family Rhodocyclaceae; genus Tepidiphilus; species Tepidiphilus succinatimandens. The sequence continues at coordinate 42,929 of NZ_SBIK01000008.1, read as the reverse complement.
CCGAACGCGCCGGCAAAAGCCATCCACCAGCCGAGCGCAGGGTGTTCCCGGATCGTCATCGTCTTTCTTTCACTCCATGGAAAACCGTCCCACCGGACGGCAGGCGACACCCGGCGCCCAGAAGGTTTGCTCCGGGTGCCAGGTGCCGAAATAGGCGCGCAGCTTGCGCGCAGCGTGCGGCTCCCGTTCCAGCGCCACGGCCGGCACCCCGAAGGCGCGGGCCGTGAGCAGCAGATGCAGGCTGGTGGCACAGACTTCCACTGCCCCGGCAGCGAGCCCGCCGATCGCCTCCAGCCGGAGCTCGTCGATCAGGCGCAGCGCCGCCCGGTTCGACGGCGAGAGGAAGCGGGACAGGCGCTCGAGCGCTTCCAGCGTGTCGTGCCACGGGGCGGCGCCGGCACGCACGAGGGCGAAGCACTCGCCTGCTTCGCGGCGCGCCTCCAGCCAGGCGGCGAGCGCCGCGAGCCACGGGTCGGTGGCGCATTCGGCAGCGAACTGTACCAGGCGATAGGCACCGAGCCGTGCGCGCCAGCCGGCGGCATGCGTTTCGAGCGCCGCTGCCAGATTCGAGGCGGCAAGCCCCTCGGCGGGGTCCGGCGCGAGCGGCAGGTACAACCCTCGTCGGGCGAAGATCGCCCGGGTGCGGGCATCGCGCACGTGCGCTTCGTCCGCTTCCGCGAGTGCCGTGAATGCGGTGCGCTGGATGCTGCGCGGCAAGGTCTCGAGGCCCGTACCGCCGCAGGGGGCGAACTCGAGGCGGCGCACTCCGGGGGCGTCCCCTCGGCGCAGCACGTAGGGTAGCGGCCGGTGCGTGCCCAACCGACGCACCGCCTCGCGGCGGCGGGCGCAGGGGTCGGCATCGAAGCAGGCGATCGCCCGTGCGGCACTTTCTTCGTCGAGCAGCATCACCGCTGCGGTCCAGGCGTCGCAATCGAGGATCTCGCCGCCGACGTGGTACAGGTCGTAGCCTTGCTTCAGGTCCGCGATCACTTCGGGCAGGGGGTGCACCGCGAATCCGGCCACGGAACGCGCATCCCAGGCGCGCAGGCCAGCGAAGTGCACACTGCGCCCGCCGGCGGACTCGGCGGCGAGCCGGGCAAGCAGCAGGTCGCCGTAATTGTGCCGGTCGAAGGCGCCGAAGAGCACCAGGTCGATGGCGCTCATATCGCCCGGCGCAGGCGCAGCGAGTGGGTCACCACGAAGAGACTGGAGAGGCTCATGGCCGCGGCGGCGAGCATGGGGTCGAGCAGCCAGCCGGTCCAGGGGTGGAAGATGCCAGCCGCGAGCGGAATGAGCACCACGTTGTAGCCGTAGGCCCAGACGAAATTCCAGGCGATGGTGCGACGCGTGGCGCGTGCAAGGCGCACGGCCTGCGGCACGGCGGCCGGGTCGCCGCGCATGAGCACCACGTCGCCGGTCTCGATCGCCACGTCGGTACCGGTGCCCATGGCGATGCCCACGTCGGCCTGGGCGAGCGCCGGCGCGTCGTTGATGCCATCGCCCACGAAGGCGAGCCGCCGCCCCTGGGCCTGCCATTGACGCAGCGCCTCGGCCTTTTCTTCGGGGCGCACCTCGGCGCGAACTTCCTCGATGGCGAGCGCCCGGGCCACTGCCTCCACGCTGCGGCGCAAATCGCCGGAAAGAAGCGCCACGCGCAGACCGAGCGCATGGAGTTCGGCCACCGCCGCCGCGCTCGTGGGCTTGAGCGGATCGGCAAACGCCAGCACCCCCACGGGAACGCCGTCGGCCGCCACCCACACGAGCGTTCTGCCTTCGCCGGCCTGCGCCTCGGCCCAGGACGCCAACGCCGCATCCGGCGCCCGCGTTCCCACCTCCTTCTCCAGGAAGCGGCGCGAACCCACCGCGAGCCGCAGCCCTTCGACGCGGCCGCGGATGCCGCCGCCCGGCACCGGTTCGACCTCCTCGGCCGGCGGCAGCGGCACCTCGCCCACGGCCGCGAGCAGGGCGCCGGCAATCGGATGCTCGCTCGCTTTTTCCAGTGCGGCCACGCGCAGCAGCCACTGCCGCGCCTCGCCCGGCGCATTCCAGCACGCTTCCACCAGCGCCGGTCGCCCAGCGGTGAGCGTGCCCGTCTTGTCGAAGACCACGGTGTCGATCGCGGCGAGCCGCTCCAGGGCGGCGCCGCGGCGCACGAGGATGCCGCATTCCGCCCCCCGCCCCGTGGCGACCATGAGGGCGACGGGCGTGGCGAGCCCCATCGCGCAGGGGCAGGCGATGAGCAGCACGCTCACTGCAGTGACGAAAGCGTAGGAGAGCCGCGGTTCGGGACCGAAGGCCAGCCAGAGGGCAAAGGTGAGCGCGGCCACGGCGAGCACCAGCGGCACGAAAACGCCGGCCACGCGGTCGGCGAACGCCTGGATGGGCGGCTTCTCGGCTTGCGCCCGTTCGACCAGCGCGATGATGCGCGCAAGCAGCGTCTCGCGGCCGACTTCGGTCACCTCCATGGCGAAGCCGCCGGAAGTGAGCACGCTGCCGCCGACCACCCGATCGCCGGGGCGCTTTTCCACCGGCAGCGGTTCGCCGGTGAGCATGGACTCGTCAACCCAGCCCGCTCCCTCGCGCACGATGCCGTCGGCGGGAAGGCGCTCGCCCGGGCGCACCTGCACCCGGTCGCCGGGGCGCAGTTCCTCGACAGGCAATTCCCACACCGAGCCGTCTTCGCGCAAAACCCGTGCCGTGCGCGGCTGCAGCCGCAGCAGGCGCGAGATGGCGCGGGATGCCCGGCCGCGGGCGCGCGCCTCCAGCATGCGCCCGAGCAGGATCAGGGCGACGATGACTCCGGCCGATTCGAAATACAGATGCGCGCTGCCTGGCGGGAAGATCCCCGGCGCGAGCCAGGCGAGCAGCGAATAGCCCCAGGCGGCGCCGGCCCCCAGCAGGACGAGGGCGTTCATCGCCGGGGCGCCGTGGCGCAGTTCCGACCAGCCGGCGCGCAGCAGCGGCGCGCCGCAGGCAAAGAGGATGAGCGAGGAGAGCGCCGCCTGCAGCGCCTGCCACAGCCACATCGGGGCGAGGCGGGCAAAGAGCGCTTCTCCGCCCGGCAGCATCGGCCCCATGGCGAGCAGCACGAGCGGCACCGCGAGCCCTACGGCCCAAAGCACCCGGCGACGCGCCGCGCGCGCGGCCTCGTCTTCCTCGTCGGTGCAAGACTGTGACGCCCGCGGCACCGGCTCGTAGCCGAGTTCGCGGATGGCGCGCCGGATGGCGGCCTCGTCGACGCGGCTCGGGTCGTAGCGCAGCGTGGCGCGCTCGAGCGCCAGATTGACGCTCGCCTGGCGCACGCCCGGCAGCCGCAGCAGAGCCCGCTCGATGCGCCGCACGCAGGCGGCGCAGGTCATGCCGCGGATGCCCAGTTCGAGCTCGGCCTCGGCGGCGGGCGCGGAATCAGGCGAGTCTTGCGTCATAGCCCTCTTCGAGAATCGCCTCGATCACCGCCTGCGGGCTCGGATCGCCTTCGATCACCACTTCCTCCCGCTCCCGGCTCACCGAGACGACGCGCGTCACGCCCGGTACCTTCTTCAGCGCCTCGGCCACGGCCTTCTCGCAGTGCGCGCAGCTCATCCCTTTCACTTCGTAGCGTTGTTGCATCGTCCTTGCTCCTGTCGTCAAGCTTCCACGGGCGAAGAAGACAGCAGTGCCGCCACGTCTTCTTCGGTGAGCGCAAACCCGCCCGCCTCGCCCGTCTCCAGCGTGCCTTCGGCAAGCGTGCGTTTGCGCGCCTGCATTTCCAGCATTTTTTCTTCGACCGTATTGGCCGCGATCAGTTTATAGACGAAGACCGGCTTGTCCTGACCGATGCGGTGCGTACGATCGATCGCCTGTTCCTCCACCGCCGGGTTCCACCAGGGGTCGAAGAGGATCACCGTGTCGGCCTCGGTGAGGTTCAAGCCCACGCCGCCCGCCTTGAGGCTGATGAGGAAGACCGGCGCTTCGCCCTGGCGGAAGCGATCGATCACCTCGTCGCGCCGACGGGTGCTGCCGGTGAGTTTCACATAGGGAATCTTCAGCTCGGCGAGCACCGGCTCGATGCGCTCGAGCATCTGCACGAACTGGGAAAAGATGAGGATGCGCCGCCCCTCTTCGACGAGTTCGGGCAGGGTCTCGCGCAGCCAGTCGAGTTTGGCCGATTCCTTCACCTGGCGCGCCTGCGGCAGGTCGACCAGCGTGGGATCGCAGCACACCTGCCGCAGTTTGAGAAGCGCGTCGAGCACCGTGATCTGGCTGCGGGCGAGCCCCTTTTCAGCGAGCGCCCGGCGCACGCGCTCCTGCATGGTCAGCCGGATCGCCTCGTAGACCTTGGCCTGCTTCTCGCCCAGCGTCACCGTCTGGACGATCTCGGTCTTGGGCGGCAGCTCCGCCACCACCTCCGCCTTCGTGCGCCGCAGCAGGAACGGGCGGATGCGCCGGCGCAGATGCTCGAGGCGCGCCGCGTCACCCTCCTGCTCGATCGGATGGCGGTACCAGCGGTTGAAGGTTTCGAGCGAGCCGAGAAAACCCGGCATGAGGAAATCGAAGAGGGCCCACAGCTCACCGAGATGGTTCTCCATGGGAGTGCCGGTCAGGCACAGGCGCTGCTCGGCGCGAAACTTGCGTACGTGCTGCGAGATCTGCGCCCGCGGATTCTTGATCATCTGCGCTTCGTCCAGGATCATCACCGACCACGCCCGCGGGCGCAACAGCTCCACGTCGCGCCACACCAGGGGATAGGTGGTGATGACGAGGTCGTGCCCCGAGATCGCCTCGAGCCGTTCGCGCCGCTGCGCGCCGTGCCAGATGAGCACGCGCAGATCGGGGGTGAAGCGCGCCGCCTCGCGCGCCCAGTTGCCCACGAGGCTCGTGGGCGCCACCACCAGCGCCGGCTGCTCGAGCCGGCCGGCGCGCTTTTCCGCCAAGAGATGCGCGAGCGCCTGCAGCGTCTTGCCCAGCCCCATGTCGTCGGCCAGGATCCCGTGCAGGCGATGCCGGCGCCAGAACTGCAGCCAGGCCAGGCCCGTGCGCTGGTAGGGCCGCATCTGCGCCTGCAAGCCCGGCGGTTCCTCCACCGGCACGGGGCCGCCGTAGCGCTCCAGCTCTTCGAGCATGGCCGACAGCGTCGGTGCCTGGATCTGGGCCAAGGTTCCGGGCGGCAGCTCGCGCAGCAGGGAAAAATCGTAGCGCGACAGCCGCACCGGCCCCTCGCGCCGCGGTTCGCGCCGCAGCAATTCCAGCGTCAGCTTCAGGATGGGTGCGATCGGCTCGAGCGGCACCACCGCACAGGCGTCTTCTTCCGGAAAGGGATAGACGATTTTCTCCGGCCAGTCGTCCTCGCCATAGCGCTCGAAGACCTCCGCCGCGAGCTCCGTGAGGTCGATCTCGCGCTCGCCCGCTTTCACCTTGGCGTCGAACGCGAACCAGTCGCCTCCTTCGTCGGCCTGGGCGAGTTCCACTTCCGCCGTGCTCGCCTCCCACTCCTGCGGCCAGAAATCGTCCCCCACCTCGATCTCGGGCGAGAACTCGCCCAGCACCCCGGCTTCGAGCCGCTCGCGCAGCTCGTGCCACAGCAGGGGGGATTCGGCCTGCGCCTCGTATTCGGTGAAATCGGGCCAGGCGAGCGCCATCCGCAGCGGCTCCAGCAGCACCCGCACCGTGCCGAACCACTGCTTCTCCCGGGCCACGGAACGGTGCGGCAGCTCGAGGCGCACCTCGTCCCCGAACGGATGATGCACCCGCCCCTGGGCATCGACCGCGACTTCGCCGTAGCGCACTTCGGGACGGATGCGCCGTTTTCCTTGCTCGTCGCGCCACAGGACGAGGCGAAAGTGCGCGGGTTCCTCGACCCGCACCGTCGCCACGGGGGCCGGAGCCGGCAATGCTTCGCCGAAGAGCTCGCTCCAGCGCCGCGCGAACACCGGCGCTTCCGCCTGCGGCACCGGCGGCAAGGCGTCGAGCCGCTCGACGTCGGCCCATTCCACTCCCTCGGGCAGGATCAGTGGCCCCACGGTATGGGTCTTGCGCTCGAAATAGTGCCAAGGCAGCATGAAGCGCAGCGGCACGATGCCCGCCTCGCCATTGCCCTCCACGTGCCACACGCCCTGGAATGCCCCGCGCGCCGTCTCGCGCCATAGCCACAGCAAGCGCCTTGGCTCGCCCCAGCGCAGGAAGACGCCCTCCGTGTGCGATCCCAGACAGGCGCGTCCGCTCTGGACGATGGCGGCAAAGGCCGCACCCAGCCAGGTACGCGGAGGACCGTGCATCGACGCCACCGCCAGCCCCATCAGATCGGCGACGGTGAGCGCCTCATAGATTTCCCGATGGTAGTAGACCGTGAGCAGATCGACGGGCTTGCCGGCGACGAAGCGGCGCGGATCGCGCTTGTAGGGACGGGTGAGAAAGGCATTCCAGCCGAAGAGGCCGCGGCGCTCGTCGAGCCGCACGTCGTAGAGGATGCGCTCCGGCGGCTGCTGGTCCGGCCCCGGGTAAGGGTGCGGCTCGTGGCGCAGACGGCGCTGGCGGGCCGTCTCCTCGATCCAGCGCATGGCCGGGGAGCGCTTGGCCTCCTGGTCCTTGGCGATTCGCGCGACTGCGGCAGACACGCCTTCCTTGTCCGGCGAAAGAGACCGGTTGCCGAGCATGAGCTCGACCAGCTCGCCCAAGTGGATCCGTCCCTCTTCCTCCGAGGGGGGGAGGGGATTTCCGGAACCTGGCACCTCGACCACCTCTTGCCCCCTGGCAGCCTCCCGCTCTGCAAGCCGCCCGGCGAACTCGATGAGCAGCGCCGCACAGTGCTTGCACGCCTCACCGATGGGGCAGGTACAGGAACATTCAATGGACGAAGGTTTGACGTCGCTTTCTTCGTCCCATGATATATCGATATGCTGCACGTAAGGAGAACGCTGCGTTCCCTGAACCCGGCCCTCGATGTGCCAATGCTGCTCGTCGCCAGAAAACTCATAGGAGCGCACCCTATCCCGTTGCACCAAATCCTCTCCCCGTGACCAGTAGACGGGACCGAAGACGTGGAGCCTCAACCACTCGAGACGACGACGGTTGCGTTCTGCCGGATTCATTGCGCTCACGCCGGGGAAAGGGGATCGCACAGTATAATTGGCCAAAGGTGCAAACTCAATCGCAACGCGGCAGGAGAGGCAATGGCTGGCCATTCCAAATGGGCGAACATCCGTTTCCGCAAAGAACGGCAGGACGCCAAACGCGGCAAGATCTTCACCCGGCTCATCCGCGAGATCACCGTGGCCGCGCGCAACGGCGGCGGCGACCCCAACTTCAACCCCCGTCTGCGCGCCGCCATCGACAAAGCCAAAGAGCACAACATGCCCTCCGAGAACATCGAGCGGGCCATCAAGCGCGGCACCGGTGAGCTCGAGGGGGTGAGCTACGAAGAGATCCGCTACGAAGGCTACGGCCCGGGCGGCGCGGCGGTGCTCGTCGACTGCATCACCGACAACCGCACCCGCACCGTGGCCGAAGTGCGCCACGCCTTCAGCAAGCATGGCGGCAACCTCGGCACCGAGGGCTGCGTCGCCTTCCAGTTCAAGCACTGCGGCCAGATGATCTTCGCCCCTGGCACGAACGAAGATGCGCTGCTCGAAGCGGCACTGGAAGCCGGGGCCGAGGACGTCATCACCAACGAGGACGGCTCGATCGAGGTCATCACCCCGCCTTTCGAGCTCGAGCGCATCCGCGCGGCGCTGGAAGCGGCCGGTTTCACCCCGGAAGTGGCCGAAGCGGTGTGGAAGCCGCTCAACGAGATCGAGCTCACGGGCGAAGACGCCGCCAAGATGCGCAAGCTCATCGACGCGCTCGAATCGCTCGACGACGTGCAGGCGGTCTACACTTCGGCCGTCTTCGACGAAGAGGAGCCATGACGGCGGTGCGCATCCTCGGCCTCGACCCGGGGCTGCGCATCACGGGCTTCGGCGTCATCGAGCGGCACGGTACCCGGTTCGCCTATGTGGCCAGCGGCTGCATCCGCAGCGGCGAAGGCACCCTGCCCGAGCGGCTCGCCACCCTCTTTCGCGGCGTGGACGAGCTCATCGCCACCTACCGGCCGACCGAGGCCGCCGTCGAAAAAGTCTTCGTCAATCTCAACCCCCAATCGACCCTGCTCCTGGGACAGGCGCGCGGCGCCGTGCTCTGCGCGGCCTTGCTCGGCGGCACCGCGGTGCATGAATACACGGCGCTGCAGGTGAAACAGGCCGTGGTCGGCTACGGCAAGGCCGACAAGGTGCAGGTGCAGGAAATGGTGACGCGGCTGCTCGGCCTCGATGCCACACCGGGGCCGGACGCGGCCGATGCGCTCGCCTGCGCCATCTGCCACGCCCACCAAAGCACCCACCCCTACGCGGCGCAAGCCGTGCGGCGCCGCGGCGGACGGCTGCTCGTCCCCCCGCCCTCGCGCCGATGAAGCCGATCGCGCTGTGGCCGGCCTGGGCGCGCAACCTGCCGCGCCTGCTCCTCTTGGGGCTGCTCGGCTGGTGGCTCGTCAATAGCGCCACCGCCAACGAGATCGCCGCCGGCCTGGCCCTCTTCCTGCTAGGCATGCGCTCGCTCGAAGACGGCGTCAGGGCGCTGGCCGGCAGCGGGCTCGAAACGCTGGTGCGCACCAGCACCCGCAGCACCCTCGGCGGCCTCGTTTTCGGCTTTTTCGCCACCGTCGCGACCCAGTCGAGCGGCATCGTCTCGCTAATGACCATGTCTTTCGTCTCGGCGAAGATGATCTCCTTGAACAGCGGACTCGCGCTCATCCTGGGGGCCAACATCGGCACCACCACGGGCACCTGGATTTTCGCCACGCTGGGGGCCTCGCTCGATCTCGCACGCTACGCGCTGCCCTTCGTCTCGCTCGGCATGGTGCTGCGCTTTTCGCGTGAACGCGCTTTCGCGGCCACGGGCCACATCCTCATCGGCCTGGGGCTGATCCTCTTCGGCATCCATTACCTGAAGATCGGCTCCGAGCTCTTTCAGCAACAGTTCGACCTGCGCGCCTATGCCCCGCCGGGGTACGCCGGGCTTTTGACCTACACCGCGGTCGGCACCCTTGCCACGGTGGTGATGCAATCGAGCCACGCGACCATGCTGCTCACGGTGGCCGCGCTCGCGTCCGGCCAGATCGGATTCGACAACGCGCTCGCCATCGCGATCGGCGCCAACATCGGCAGCACTGCCACGGCCCTGCTCGGCGCGATCGGCGCCGACGCCGCGGCCAAACGGCTCGCCCTCGGCCACCTCTTCTTCAACCTTTTCACCGCCTTGCTCGCCCTGACCGCCTTTCCGCTCTTTCGCGCCGGCACGCTGCTCGGCACGAGGCTGCTCGGCCTGCCGGAAGACGATGCGCTGCTGCAGCTTGCCTTCTTCCATACCTTCTTCAACGCCGTGGGCGTGTGCCTCGCGCTGCCGAACCTCTCACGCTTCCTGCGGCTGCTCCAGCGCCTCTTGCCCGACACGACCCCGGCCCTGACCGCTCCAAAATACCTCTCGCCGACCCAGCTCAAGACGCCCGACGTGGCGATCGAATCGCTGCGCAAGGAAACCTGGCGCCTGTTCGACCGGGCGATCGACCTCATCGCCCTGGTGATGCAGGTCGACCCCAAGGCCATGCGCGCCGGAGAAGATCCGCACGAGCTCGACCACCCACCCGCGCGGGTTCATACGATCGACATCGACGGTCTCTACCGGGCGCGGATCAAGCCGCTCTCCGGGCTCATCGTAGACTTCGCCGCGCGCCTCGCGCCGCCCGCTCCCTTGGCGGCCAAACTGCAGCATATCCTTCAGGCGAGCGCCGCCATCCAGGAAGCGGTCAAGGACACCAAGCACCTGCAGAAGAATCTCGTTCCCGGCCTGCAGCACCCCAACTCCATCGTGCAGCGGCAGTACCTGCGCTACCGCCGCCACCTCGTCGAGACGCTCTACGCCATCGCCCATCTGCCGCGGGAACCGGGCTGCGACGGCAGTGCCGCCGAGCTCACGCTGGTCACCCACACCTCGCTGGCGCAGCTCGACCCGCTGGCCAACGGCCTGCTGGAAGAATGGCTGAAAAACGGCGAACTCTCGCCGGAAGAGGCCACCTCGATGATGAACGACACGGCCTACGTGCGCCGCATCACCGAGAACCTGCTCACCGCCGCGCGGCTGCTGGGCGAGGCGGCGCTGCCGCCGCATGCCGCCTGAGCGGGACGCCCCCTCAGGCAGAAAGCACGGCCGGGCAGTCGCGGTGGCGCACCAGCACACGGCCGCGCGCCGCGAACGCCCGCCCCAGGCGCTCCACCAGATACACCGAGCGATGCTGCCCGCCGGTGCAGCCCACCGCCACCGTGAGATAGGCGCGATGCTCACGCTCGTAGCACGGCAACCAGCGATCGAGAAAACCGGCGATCTCGGCAAACATCGCCTCCACCTCGGGAATGGCCTCCAGCCAGCGCACCACCGGCTCGTCACGCCCGGTGAGCGGCCGCAGCGCCTTGTCGTAGTAAGGATTGGGCAGACATCGCGCGTCGAACACCAGATCCGCATCGAGCGGCACGCCGTGCTTATAACCGAAGGACTCGAAAGTGAGGGTGAGCCAGCCGCCCTGTCCGGCAAAGACGAACTCGCGGATCCACGCGCGTAGCATTCCGGCCGAGAGGTCGCTCGTGTCGATGCGATGCGCCCGCTGCGACAGCGGCCCCAGCACCTCGCGCTCGAGCGCGATCGCCTCCACCAGGGGCCGTCCTTCGCGCGCCAGCGGATGCGTGCGCCGCGTCTCGGAGAAGCGCTCGAGCAGCACCCCATCGCGCGCTTCCAGAAAGAGCAGATCGACGCGATGCCCCTGTTCCGCCAGGCGCTCGAGCGTGCCGGGAAGCGCCTCCAACCCGCCGGTGCGCGCGTCGATGGCGATCGCCACCTGCGCCACCGCCTGCCTCGCCAGGTGCTCGACCACCGGCGCGAGAAAGGCCACCGGCAGGTTGTCGATGGCCACGAACCCGGCGTCTTCCAGCGCCCGCAGGCCCACCGTCTTACCGGAGCCCGAAAGCCCGCTCACCAGGATGATGCGCATTGGATCCTCCTCGACGATTCAGCCGCGTATGGCGATACGCCCCCACCTCCGCTCAGGGATCATGGCGTCCGTTACGGGTAAATGCGCCTCCCCTCCCGGCGGATTTTATCCTTGAGGGCCGTATTGGCGAGGCGATCCCAGTGCAGGAGGTCGATCTTGAAGAGAATGGGGAGTTCGTCGATCTCGTTCCACAGGGCGGAGAATTCCTCCTCGCTCATCGAGGGGGCGAAAACGGCCAGATCGATGTCGGAGCCGGGACGATGCATTCCCTTGGCGCGGGAACCGAAGAGGCGTACTTCCTCGATCGTAGGATGGCGGGCGAAGACGCGGCGCAGGTCGTCGAGGATCTCGTCGGCGAGGCCCGACAGGTCGGTCACTGCGACGACCATCGACGCACCTGCTGCGCGAGTTCCTGAAAAAGGGGCAACCCCGTGCGGCAGACGAAACGATAGACTTCTTCGGCCAAGGATTCGTCGTAGGTATGGCTGGTGAGGTTGCGCATGCGCTGGGCTTGGCTCCAGGCGTTGCCATCGTGCAGCAGCCTCGCGGCCAGGGCCTCACGGAAGACTTCGCGGGGCGTCAGTGCCTCGATTCCCTCCTCGAGCAGTTTGAGTCGCAGGACCTTCCATGCGAGCTCCCAGCAGAATTCGAAACGTTGGATGACCGAGTCGCGGAGGAATTCCGAGTACGGCTGGGCGCAGGCTTCGGCGAGCCGCTCGGTGGCCTTGAGGAAATCTTGGCAGCGCTCGTGGAAGCGTTCGTGGAAGCGTTCGTGATTCGTCATACCGTGCCTGGGGGTGGAGTGCGCGCGAGCAGCGCGCCGAGGTCGAGGTTGATGCTGGTCACCGGTCGGAGACGTCCACCTTGCGTGCGCCGTCGCAAATCCTGCCACTGCCCGACCAGCGAGCCGGATGTGACGACAAGCACGGTCCCGCGCGCCTCGATCCCGGCGATGGCGGCGTTCTTGCGGAGATCTTCGCGTTTGAGCATGCCGGGCTCTACCCGTCTTTCGACATCGAAGAGCGATGGTATCACTCCCAGCAGCAGGGCGCTACGGACCTCGTTCCTTCCCGAGTGCTCACGCCGGCAGCATCGCCTGCCATCGCCCCTCGTTGCGGCGGATCGCCCCGGCGCGTTCGAGCTCGTCGCCCAGCCAGCGCACTGCCTCGTCGGGTGTCAGTTCGATCCAGTCGAGGGCGCGCTGGAAGAGTTCGACCCCCGCCAAGGTGGCGCGCAGTTCGTCTTCCTCCATGCGCCCCCGTTCGAGCAGGGTGAAGGTGACGCAGGCGCGCAGGGCGTTGCGCGCGATGCGCCGGGGATCGGCGGCGAAGGCTTCGAGCCGCCCCCAGGCGCGCTGCAGGGCGCCGGCCACGTCACGAAAGGGCGCACCGTGCCCCGGGATCACCCAACGCACCGGCAGGCGTTCGATCGCCGCCAGCGCCTCCCGCGCCGCGGCGATGGCATCCGCCTGGCCGAGCAAGGAGGGAAAGAGGATGCCGAAACCGTCTTCCCACAGGGCGTCGCCGCTGATGAGCACGCCGTGCGAGGGTTCGAAGTAGGCGAGCGCGTGCATGTCGTGTCCCGGCACGGAAACCGCGCGCCACTCCCACTCGCCCATCGGCACGGTGTCGCCGGCCGCGATGGTGGCCGAATAGGAGAAAGGTTCGGCCCGCTGGCCGGCGGTGGAGAGCAGCAAGGCGGCTTCGTCCCAGCGCCCGATGGGGTCGGCCAGCCCCTCCGGCACCCAGATGGAGCAGCCAAAGCGCCGCGCCACCGCGGCGTTGCCGCCGAGATGATCCGAATGCGAGTGCGTGTTGACCAGGCGCACGATGGGCTCCCCGCCCACCGCGGCGTCGAGCAACGCCAGCGTCTCGCCGGCTTTCGTCACGTAGCCGCTGTCGACCAGCGTCCAGCCGCCGGCGCCGTGCAGCAGCACCGAGTTCGACGACAGCCAGCCGCGCTGCAGTACCACCATTCCTTGGGGCAGAGTCTGCGTCGTCATCGTTTCCCCCGACTCTTCGCCATGGACGCGCCGACCACAGCCGACGCATACACCGTCTTCGATCGTACAAATGCCAACGCACTCGGGTTCCATGGAACGCCTCGAACGCGCTACGACGCTGCCGGATCGCCGCATTGCGCGGTGCCCAGCTTCGGCGCATCCAGCGCATGGCTGTTCGCTTCCCCCTCACCGAGCGCGGCGCGACGCCGCGCCACCGCCGCGAGGATACGGCGGCGCTCGGCCTCGTCGGCGTCGCGCCAGCGGGCGATCTCCTCGCGCGTGCGCAGGCAGCCGACGCACCAGCCGGCCCGCTCGTCGAGCCGGCACACGCCAATGCAGGGAGAGGCCACGACCGTCATGGCTGCGGCGCGGCGCAGGCCCCACCCAGCGCCCGGGCCACGCGCGAGGCCGGTTCGCGCCCGAGCAGCCCGCTCACCCACCAGGCGGTCTCGATGAGCGCTTTCAAGTCCACGCCCGTCTCCACGCCCAGGCCGTCGAAGAGATAGACCAGCTCCTCGGCGGCGACGTTGCCCGAGGCCCCCTTGGCGTAGGGACAGCCGCCCAGACCGGCGACGGAGGCGTCGAACGTGGCCACGCCAAAACGCCAGGCGGCGTAGACGTTCGCCACCGCCATGCCGTAGGTGTCGTGGAAATGACCGGCGAGCCGCTCGAGCGGCACGCGCTGCGCCACCGCTTCGAGCAGGGCGATCACCTGCCGCGGCGTGCCCACGCCGATGGTATCGCCCAGCGAGATCTCCTCGCAGCCCATCTCGAAGAGGGCGGCGGCGACCTCCGCGACCTTCTCCGGCGCCACCGGCCCTTCGTAGGGACAGCCCACCACGCAGGAGACGTAGCCGCGCACCCGCACCCCGGCGGCGCGCGCCTGTGCCACCACCGGTCGGAAACGCTCCAGCGCTTCGGCAATGCCGCAGTTGATGTTCTTGCGGCTGAAGGTCTCGGAAGCGGCGCCGAAGACGGCGATCTCGTCGACGCCGGCCGCGAGCGCCGCTTCCAGCCCCTTGAGATTGGGCACGAGCACCGGATGACGCACGCCGGGGCGGCGGCGCCCGCGCAGGGCACGCATCACTTCGGCATGATCGGCCATCTGCGGCACCCATTGGGGCGAGACGAAGGCGGTGGCCTCGATCACCTTCAGGCCGCAGGCGGCGAGCCGCTCGATCAGCGCCAGCTTGTGCTCGAGGGCGATCGGCGTCTTCTCGTTCTGCAGCCCGTCGCGCGGCCCGACTTCGACGAGCGTGACCTTGGCGGGGCCTTCCATCACGCTTCCTCCTTGACCGGTTCGAAGTCGACCAGCTCGGCCCCGTCGGGCACCTGTTCGCCCACGGCGAAGCGCACCGCCTTGACGATGCCGTCGGCCGGCGCGACGATGGCGTGCTCCATTTTCATGGCTTCGAGCACCACCAGCGTCTGCCCGCGTGCGACCTTCGCGCCCGGCTCGACTTTCACCGCGATCACGCGCCCCGGCATGGGAGCGGTGAGCCCTGCCGCATCCACCCCGGTGCCAGCGCCTTCCGTTCCTTCCTGACCACAGAGGTCGAACACCCAGGCGCGGCCGTCGAGGAAGACGTGCCGCCGGCTGCCGGCGGTCACCGCCGTGACCGTGGTGCGCCGGCCGTCGAGCTCGAGCCTCAGGCTGTCCTCGCCCAGCATCGCGCCCCAGGCGGTAGCGCTTGCCACGGATTCGCCTTTCTCGTCGAAGAGCTGCAGCTGCAGCTTCTCGCCCAGGCAACGGGCCTGCACGCGGTGCGTCGTCTCGCCGGCGCGCCACTGCCAGCGCCGCAGCGCCGGCGCGTTCACGCGCCAGCCGTCCACGGCGTGCCAGGGCGATGTGGGGTCGGGTGCACGGCGGGCGGATTCCTGCATGCGGCGCGCCTCGGCCAGGCGTTCCGCGCAGGAGACGGCGAACCATGCCGCCGGCGGCGGTTCTTCGGCCCCCCCGAAGAGGAAGGCCGATTCGCGCTCGATGAGACCGGTGTCGAGATCCGCTTGGCGAAAGGCCGGAGAGTCGACCAGTTTTCCCAGGAATTCGACGTTGTTCGCCACGCCGACGATGCGATACTGCGCCAGCGCCTGCCGCATGCGCGTGAGCGCCTGTGCCCGGTTCTCGCCCCAGACGATGAGCTTGGCGATCATCGGATCGTAATGGGGCGTGATCTCGTCGCCCTGCTCCACGCCGGTATCCACCCGCACCCACACGCTCTCGGGCGGCGGCTGCAGGTGCACGAGCCGCCCCACCGAGGGCAGAAAGCCTTTGGCCGGATCCTCGGCATAGATGCGCGCCTCGATGGCGTGCCCTTCAAGCGGAATCTGGTCCTGGGCAAGCGGCAGCGGTTCGCCGGCGGCCACGCGCAGCTGCCATTCGACCAGGTCGAGCCCGGTGATCATCTCGGTGACGGGGTGCTCCACCTGCAGCCGCGTGTTCATCTCCATGAAGTAAAAGGCACCGGAGGGCTCGACGATGAATTCGATCGTGCCCGCGCCGACGTAGCCCACCGCCTTGGCCGCCGCCACCGCCGCCTCGCCCATGGCGGCGCGCCGCTCCGGCGTCATGCCGGGGGCCGGGGCCTCTTCCAGCACTTTCTGGTGGCGGCGCTGCACCGAGCAATCGCGCTCGTAGAGGTGGATCACCTGGCCGTGGGCATCGCCGAAGACCTGCATCTCGATGTGCCGCGGCCGCAGGATGTACTTCTCGATCAGCACCCGGTCGTCGCCGAAGCTCGAACGCGCCTCGCGCCGGCAGGATTCGAGCGCCTCGGCGAAGTCCTCCGGCCGGTCGACGCGCCGCATCCCCTTGCCCCCGCCGCCGGCGCTCGCCTTGATGAGCACCGGAAAGCCGATGCGCATGGCCTGCTCGAAGAGGTAGGCCGGCCCCTGCTCCTCGCCGTGATAGCCGGGGGTGAGCGGCACGCCGGCAGCCTCCATCAGGCGCTTGGCCTCGGCCTTGGAGCCCATCTTGCGGATCGCCTCCACCGGCGGGCCGATGAAGACGATGCCAGCATTGAGGCAGGCCTGGGCAAACGCCTCGTTCTCCGACAAGAAACCATAGCCGGGGTGAATCGCCTGGGCGCCGGTACGCCGCGCCGCCTCCAGGATGCGCTCGATGTCGAGGTAGGATTCGCGCGCCGGCGGCGGGCCGATCCACACGGCCTCGTCGGCGAGCCGCACGTGGCGGGCGTTGCGATCGGCGTCGGAATAGACCGCCACCGTGGCGATGCCGAGCCGCCGCGCCGTGGCGATCACGCGGCAGGCGATCTCGCCGCGGTTGGCGATCAAAATCTTCTGGAACATTGCTCCCTCCTCAAGGACGCGGCACCCAGGCAGCAGGACGTTTTTCCAGGAAAGCGCTCAGCCCTTCGCGCGCCTCGTCGGTGGCACGCAAACGGGCGATGCGTTGCGCCGTGTCTTCGAGCACCTCGGGCGTGAGCGGACGGTCGGCCACCGCGTCGATGAGCTCCTTGGCCGCCGCCTGTGCCTTGGGCCCGCCGCTGAGCAGCGCCTGCACCACCTCGTCGATCTTGGCATCCAGCGCTTCTTCCTCCACCACCTCGTGCGCCAGGCCCAGGGCAAAGGCCCGGGTAGCGTCGATGCGCTCGGCGCTCTGGAAATAGCGCTTCGCCTGACGCACGCCGATCGCCCGGATCACGTAGGGGCTGATCGCCGAAGGAATGATGCCGAAGCGCACCTCGGAAGTGGCGAACACCGCCCGCTGCGAAGCGATGCAGAGGTCGCAGGCGCACGCCAGCCCCATG
This sequence comes from Tepidiphilus succinatimandens, assembly GCF_006503695.1. Lineage (GTDB taxonomy): Bacteria > Pseudomonadota > Gammaproteobacteria > Burkholderiales > Rhodocyclaceae > Tepidiphilus > Tepidiphilus succinatimandens. Next base: position 26,107 of record NZ_SBIK01000008.1, on the reverse strand, counting down.
CCGCCGCCCAGCGCCGCACCGTGCACCCGCGCGATGGTCGGCTTGCCCATATGCGCGATCTGCCACAGCATGCGCGCGAGCCGCCGCGCGTCTTCGAGGTTTTCCTCGAAGGAAGCCGCACCAGCCGCTTTCATCCAGTTGAGATCGGCCCCGGCGGAAAAGCTCTTGCCGCGCCCGGCGAGCACCACCACGCGCACCTGCGCGTCGGCATCGAGCCGCGTGAAGGCGGCCGTGAGCTCCTTGATCACCTTGGCGTTGAAGGCGTTGTGCACCTCCGGGCGATTGAGCCATACCGTGGCCACCGGCCCCCGCGTCTCGATCACCAGCGTCTCGTACATTCCTCTCCTCCTCGATTTTTCCGTTACATGCGGAACAGGCCGAAGCGCGTCTCGGCGATGGGAGCGTTGAGCGCCGCCGACAGGCTCAGCCCCAGCACGCGCCGCGTCTGCGCCGGATCGATCACGCCGTCGTCCCACAGACGTGCCGTGGCGTAATAGGGGTGCCCCTGGCGCTCGTACTGCTCGCGGATCGGCGCCTTGAAGGCTTCTTCTTCCTCGCGCGACCAGGTTCCGCCCTTGGCTTCGATCGCGTCGCGTCGCACGGTGGCCAGCACGCTCGCGGCCTGCTCGCCGCCCATCACGGAAATGCGGCTGTTGGGCCAGGTCCACAAAAAGCGCGGCGAATAGGCCCGGCCGCACATGCCGTAGTTGCCGGCGCCGAACGACCCGCCGATGATGACGGTGAATTTGGGCACCTGGGCGGTGGCCACGGCCGTGACCATCTTCGCCCCGTCCTTGGCGATGCCGGAATTCTCGTACTTCTTGCCCACCATGAAGCCGGTGATGTTCTGCAGAAAAAGAAGCGGAATGCCGCGCTGGGCGCACAGCTCGATGAAGTGCGCCCCTTTCTGCGCCGATTCGCCGAAGAGGATGCCGTTGTTGGCCACGATCCCCAGGGGAAACCCGTAGAGTTCGGCAAAACCGGTCACCAGGGTGGTGCCGTAGCGCGCCTTGAACTCGTCGAAGCGCGACCCGTCGACCAGCCGCGCGATCACCTCGCGCACGTCGTAGGGCTTGCGCGTATCCTGCGGCACCACGCCGTAGAGCTCCTGCGGATCGTAGGCCGGCTCCTCGGCCTCGCGCCACGACAGATCCACGGGCTTGCGCGCGTTGAGGTGCGCCACGATGCGCCGCGCCAGATAGAGCGCGTGCGCGTCGTTTTCGGCGAGGTGGTCGGCCACACCGGAGATGCGCGTGTGCACGTCGCCCCCGCCGAGCTCCTCGGCCGTGACGATTTCGCCCGTGGCCGCCTTCACGAGCGGCGGCCCGCCCAGGAAGATGGTGCCCTGGTTGCGCACGATGACGGTCTCGTCGGACATCGCCGGCACGTAGGCCCCGCCCGCCGTGCACGAGCCCATCACCACCGAGATCTGCGGGATGCCCTGCGCCGACATGTTGGCCTGGTTGTAGAAGATGCGCCCGAAGTGGTCGCGGTCGGGGAAGACCTCGTCTTGCAGCGGCAGGTAGGCGCCGCCCGAGTCGACCAGGTAGATGCACGGCAGGCGATTCTGCTGCGCGATCTCCTGCGCCCGCAGGTGTTTCTTCACCGTGATCGGGTAGTAGGTGCCGCCCTTGACGGTGGCGTCGTTGGCCACGATCATGCACTCCACGCCCTGCACCCGCCCGATGCCGGCCACGATGCCGGCCCCCGGGGCTTCGTCGTCGTACATCCCCCAGGCGGCCAGCTGCCCGATCTCCAAAAAGGGTGAGCCCGGGTCGAGCAGGCGCTCGACGCGCTCGCGCGGCAGCAGCTTGCCGCGAGCAGTGTGTCGCCGCCGTGCCTCTTCCCCTCCACCTTGCTGCACGCGGGCCACTTTCTCTTCCAGATCCGCAACCAGCCCACGCATCCATTGCGCATTGGCGGCGAACTCCGCGCCGCGCGGATCCACCTTCGATACGATACGGCTCATCCCCTCCTCCTTTGCATCATTCTTTCAGCCCGCCAGGCCGCGGGCGATCACCAGGCGCTGGATCTCGCTCGTGCCCTCGTAGATCTGGCACACGCGCACGTCGCGGTAGATGCGCTCCACCGGAAAATCGCTCACATAGCCGTAGCCGCCGTAGATCTGGATCGCCGCCGAGCACACCCATTCGGCCATTTCCGAGGCGAAGAGCTTGGCCATCGAGGCTTCCTGCAGGCAGGGACGGCCGGCATCCTTGAGGCTCGCAGCGTGCCACACCAGCTGACGCGCCGCCTCGATCTTGGTGGCCATGTCGGCGAGCTTGAACTGCACCGCCTGGTGCGCGAAAATCGGCTTGCCGAAGGCTTCGCGCTCATGCGCGTAGCGCAGCGCCGCCTCGAACGCCGCGCGCGCCATGCCCACGCTCTGGGCGGCGATGCCGATGCGTCCGGCCTCGAGCTGCGACAAGGCGATCCTGTAGCCCTCACCCTCGGCACCCACCAGGGCATCGAGCGGCACGCGGCAGCGCTCGAAGGTGATCTGCGCCGTGTCGCTCGCGCGCTGCCCCATCTTCTCCTCGATGCGCGTGACGAGATAGCCCGGCGTGTCGGTGGGCACGAGGAAGCAGGAAATCCCCTTCTTGCCGGCGGCCGGATCGGTCACCGCCAGCACCAGCGCCACGTCGGCGTTTTTTCCTGTGGAAATGAACTGCTTGACGCCGTCGATCACCCAGGAGTCGCCCTCGCGCACCGCCACGGTGCGGATCGCCGACGCATCGGACCCCACATGCGGCTCGGTGAGGCAGAAGCAGCCCAGCGCCTCGCCGCGCGCGAGCCGCGGCAGCCATTCCTGCTTCTGCCGCAGCGAACCGTAGGCGAGCGTGATGCCGCACACCAGCGAATTCTGCACCGACACCACCGTCGAGGTCGCCCCGTCGCCGGCGGCGATCTCTTCGAGCGCCAGCACCAGGCTCAGGTAGTCGAGTCCTGCCCCGCCCCATTCGACGGGCACCGTCACCCCCATCGCCCCGAGCTCGCCCAGTTCGCGCAGCGCCTCGCGGGGAAAGGTATGCTCGCGGTCCCAGCGCGCCGCGAAAGGGGCGAGCCGCTCCTGGGCGAAGGCGCGCAGGGTGTCGCGGATCAGTTCGTGTTCCGAATCGAGGATCATCCCCCCTCCTTCATCGTTCGTCGTTTTCGTTCAGCGCCGCGTCGTCGTCAACCACACCCCGGCGAGCACGGCCGCGCCGCCCAGGGCCACCGAGGGTGGAAAAGCCTCGCCCAAGGCGAGCGCCGCCATCAGCACCGCCGCCAGCGGCACCAAGTTGATGAACATCGCCGCGCGCGCTGCCCCCAGCACCCGCACCGCGTCGGTGTACCACGTAAAACCGATCGCCGTGCCGAAGACGCCGAGAAAAGCCACCGCCGCCCACACCGACGGGCTCCACTGCGCCCAGTCGATGCCGCCGGTGGCAAGCGCCGCCGCCCACAGCAGCACCGCCCCCAGGACGCAGGACCAGAAAGTGGCCGCGAGCGCCGAGACGAGGCGCGTGGCGCGTTTGCCCACGAAGGTATAGGCCGTCCAGCAGACGACGCAGCCCAGCAACAGCACCTCGCCCGGCCCGATGCGGCCGGCGAGCGGCGCGAGCGGATCGCCGTTGCCGATCACCGTGAGACAGCCGACGAAGGCGAGCACTGCCCCGAGCACCGCCAGCGGCTTTGCGCGCTCGCCGCCAAGCCACCACGCCAGCACCGCCACCGCCACCGGATTCAAGGCCACCACCAGCGCCCCGCGTCCGGCGCCGACGTGCTTCAAGCCGTAGAAGAAACACAGGTTGTAGAAGAAGACCCCCGTGAGCGCCAGGCCCACGATCGAGCGCCAGGCTCGCTGCCACGAGTCCGCGCCCATCGGCTCTCCCTTGGCGAGCATCACGGCGCCGAGCACGAGCGCGGCCAGCGTGAAACGCGCCGCCGCCGCGGCAATGGGCGTGGTCACCGCCTGCGCCACCACCCGGCCGGCCACCCAGGTCCCACCCCAGCTCAACATCGCCGCGACGAGTTTCACATAGACCGACAGGGTCGCCTCGCCGGCGACGGGGCTCAGCCGCAAGCCACGCTCCCTTCGAGCTCGATCGCCATCGCCGTGGCTTCGCCCCCGCCAATGCACAGGCTGGCCACCCCGCGCCGCCCGCCGGTACGCCGCAGCGCCCCGATGAGGGTGACGAGGATGCGCGCGCCGGATGCCCCGATCGGATGCCCCAGGGCGCAGGCACCACCGTGGATATTGACCTTCTCGTGCGGCAGGTTCAGCTCCTTCATCGCGATCATGGTCACCACGGCGAAGGCCTCGTTGATCTCGAAGCAATCCACCGAAGCGGCATCCCAGCCCGTCTTCGCGAAGAGGCGCTTCATCGCCCCCACCGGGGCGGTGGTGAACCATGCCGGCTCGTGGGCAAACGTGCTGTGCCCGACGATGCGCGCGATCGGCCTGCAGCCCAGGCGCTCGGCCTCGGCCCGGGTGGTGAGCACCAGCGCCGCCGCCCCGTCGGAGATGGACGAGGAATTGGCCGCGGTGACGGTACCGCCCTCGCGAAACGCGGGTTTCAGCGAGGGGATCTTGTCGAGCTTCGCCTTGAGCGGCTGCTCGTCGATCTCCACCACGCGCTCCCCGCCGCGCCCGGCGATTTTCACCGGCACGATCTCCCCGGAAAACGCCCCTTCCTTGATCGCGCGCTGGGCGCGTTCGGTCGAGGCGATGGCGTAGGCATCCTGCTGCTCGCGGGTAAACCCATAGTGCTGCGCCGCGTCCTCGGCAAACGTGCCCATCAGCCGCCCTTTCTGGTAGGCGTCTTCCAGGCCGTCGTAGAACATGTGATCCAGCAGCTGGCCGTGCCCCAGGCGCAGGCCGGTGCGCCCCTTGGGCAGCAGGTAGGGGGCATTCGACATCGACTCCATGCCACCGGCCACCGCCAGCGCCACGGAGCCGGCCTTGAGCGCGTCGTGCGCGAGCATCACCGTCTTCATGCCGGAGCCGCACACCTTGTGCACGGTGGTGCAGGCGACCGAAGTCGGCAGCCCCGCGCCCAGCGCCGCCTGCCGCGCCGGCGCCTGGCCTTCGCCAGCCTGCAGCACGTTGCCCATCAGCACCTCTTCGATCGATTCCTTGGGCAGCCCGGCGCGGCCGATCGCCGCTTCGATCGCCGCCGCGCCCAGGCGCGGGGCCGGCACTTCGGCCAGATCCCCGAGAAAACCGCCCATCGGCGTGCGTGCCACGCCGACGATCACCACGTCGTCGGCCCGCTTGTCCTGCGTCATCGTGTTTCTCCTCGTATCGTCAATAATCAGGCCGTCTCGTCGAAGAGCTCGCGCCCGATGAGCATGCGGCGGATCTCGGACGTGCCCGCGCCGATCTCATAGAGCTTGGCGTCGCGCCACAGCCGCCCGGTAGGATAGTCGTTGATGTAGCCGTTGCCGCCCAGCGCCTGGATCGCCTCGCCCGCCATCCAGGTAGCCTTCTCCGCTGCGTAGAGGATGACGCCGGCGCAGTCCTTGCGCAGCTTGCGGCTGTGCTCGCTGCGATCGAGCGCCTGCCCCACCGCATAGACGTAGGCGCGGCAGGCCTGCCAGGTGGTATACATGTCGGCGAGTTTGCCCTCCATGAGCTGGAAGCGGCCGATCGGCTGGTTGAACTGGCGCCGCTCGTGCACATAGGGCAGCACCACGTCCATGCACGCGGCCATGATTCCCAGCGGTCCGCCGGCGAGCACGGCACGCTCGTAGTCGAGCCCGCTCATGAGCACTTTCACCCCCTCGTTGACCTTGCCGAGCACGTTCTCTTCGGGCACCTCACAATTCTCGAAAAAGAGCGGATAGGTGTTCGAGCCGCGCATGCCGAGCTTGTCGAGCTTGTTGCCGGCGGTAAAGCCCTTCATCCCCTTCTCGACGATGAAAGCCGTGATGCCGCGAGGGCCCGCCGCCGGATCGGTCTTGGCATAGACCACCAGCACGTCGGCGTCCCCGCCGTTGGTGATCCACATCTTGCTGCCGTTGAGCACGTAGCGATCGCCCTTTTTCTCGGCGCGCAGTTTCATGCTCACCACGTCGGAACCGGCCTCGGGCTCGCTCATCGCCAGCGCCCCCACCCACTCGCCGGAGACGAGCTTGGGCAGGTATTTACGCTTTTGCGCCTCGGTGCCGTTGCGGTGGATCTGGTTGACGCACAGGTTCGAATGCGCCCCGTAGGAGAGCCCCACCGCGGCGCTCGCACGCGAGATTTCCTCCATGGCGATGATGTGCGCCAGATAGCCCATGGCGCTGCCGCCGTACTCTTCGGCCACCGTCATGCCGTGCAGGCCGAGTTCTCCCAGCTTGCGCCACAGATCCGGCGGAAAGGCATTCTCCCGGTCGATCTGCGCCGCCCGCGGTGCGATCTCCTGCGCACAGAACGACTGCAGCGTCTGACGCAGCAGGTCGTGCGTTTCTCCCAGCCCAAAGTCGAGCCCCACCGTCTCCATGTTTCCTCCTCCTTTGGTGTTGACGTTGACGTTAACGTAAACCAAACCGGGCCGTTTGCAAAGCCCCCATCAAGTGGCGGCCTCGACGCGCGCCTGCAGTTCCTGGCGTGCGGCCTCGGCCCCCCGGGCATCGTGCCCCAGCAGGCTCAGACACTGGCGCTCGAGCATGTCGATCTCGCCGAGCACCGCCTCGATGTCGCTGCGCTGCTGCTCCAGCGCCCGGCGCCGTTCTTCGAGCACGCTGAGGAAGCGGCGCAGTTGCGGTGCCGAATCGTGGCGCCCGTCGTACATATCAATCAATTCCTTGATCTGCGCAAGCGACAACCCCAGACGCTTGCCGCGCAGCGTGAGCTTGAGGCGGGCCCGGTCGGCGCGACCGTAGATACGCACCCTCCCCTCGCGGCGCGGATGCAGCAGCCCCTGATCCTCGTAGTAGCGGATCGTGCGCGGCGTGATGCCGAATTCCCGCGCCAGATCCGAGATGGTGAAAAATTCCTCTGTTCGGCTCATCCTCGCCTCGTCGTTTTTCCGGTAGACTGGTTTCCGTTGACGTCAACGGAACATTACCACATGCACACCGAACTCAGCTATCCACATCCCGCCACCCCCGAGCTCGGACAGGTGGCCACCGTCGCTCCCGGCGTGCACTGGCTGCGCATGCCTCTGCCGTTCGCGCTCGATCACATCAACCTGTGGCTGATCGACGATGCCGAGAACCAGGTCGCGCTCGTCGACACCGGCTTTGCCTCACCGCAAGTGCAGGCAGCCTGGCGCGAAGCGTTGCGCCTGCGTCTGCCCAGCCGCCTCATCGTCACCCATTTCCACCCCGACCACTTCGGCCTGGCCGACTGGCTCATGCGCGAATGGCGGCTGGAACTGTGGATGAGCCATTCCGAATTCCTCACCGGCCATGCCGTGTGGCACGGCGTCGCCGGTCATTCGGTCGAGGCCATGCTCTCCCTCTTCCGCGCAAACGGCCTCGACGAAGAACGCGCGACGGCCCTGGAAGCGCGCGGCAACGCCTACCGCCGCGGTGCCCCGCGTCTACCCGAGCGTTTCCACCGCCTGCACGACAGCGACGAGCTGGTCATCGGCGGGCGCACCTGGCGGGTGATCACCGGCTGCGGCCATTCGCCCGAGCACGTCGCCCTCTACTGCCCCTCGCAGAAACTGCTCATCTCCGGCGACATGCTGCTGCCCAAGATTTCCACCAACGTCGGGGTTTGGGCCGTCTCGCCCGAAGACGATCCGCTCGCGGACTTCCTGCGCTCGCTCGGGCGGTTCGAAGCCTTGCCGGAAGATACCCTTGTGCTACCATCGCACGGACTGCCGTTCGTCGGCCTGCACGCGCGCATCGCCCAGCTGCGCGCGCACCACGAAGAGCGCCTGGCGGTGCTCGAAGCCGCGCTCGATGCGCCGAAGACGGCGGCCGAGGTGATCCCGACGCTCTTTTCCCGCGCGCTCGACACGCACCAGGTCGTGTTCGCGCTCGGCGAGGCGCTCGCCCACCTCAACCACCTGGTCGCGCTCGGACGCGCCGAGCGGCTGCGCGGCCCCGACGGCCGGCAGCGCTTCGTGCGCACGGGCCCGACCCCCTGAACGAGAACGAGCACCAAGGGAACAAAGATGAGCGAGACACAGACCCCAGCACAAAAACCGGCCGCCCCGCCGCCGGTCACCCCCGAGTTCCCCAACCCCCAGGAAATGGCGAAGATCTACGCCGAAGTGGCCGAGCGGGCCGCCCGGCTGCTGGGCGAGACCATGCGCAAGCAGCTCAAGGAGGGAATCCATCCGCCGGCCGACGAAGTCGGCATCGCGCAGACCTACATGGAGATGATGGCGCGGCTGCTCGCCAACCCCTACCGTCTCGCCCAGGCGCAGATGAACCTGATGTGGGACTACTTCACCCTGTGGCAGCGCTCCATGCTCAAGCTCATGGGCATGAAGACTCCGCCCGTGGTCGAACCGGAAAAGGGCGATCGCCGCTTCAAGGACCCGGACTGGGAAGAGCACTTCCTCTTCGACTACATCAAGCAGTCCTACCTCATCGCCGCGCGGCGTATCCATGAGGTCGTCAGCGACATCAAGGGCGCGGACGAGCGCACGAAGAAGCGCATCGAATTCTTCACCCGCAACTTCATCGATGCCCTCTCGCCGTCGAACTTCGCCCTCACCAACCCCGAAGTCTTCCGCGAAACCCTGCGCACCCACGGCCAGAACCTCGTCCGGGGGCTGAAAAATCTCCTGCGCGACCTCGAAGAAGGCGGCGGTCAGCTGCGCATCCGCATGACCGATACCAGCGCCTTCGAGCTGGGCAAGAACATCGCCACCACCCCGGGCAAGGTGGTATACCAGACCGAGCTCATGCAGCTCATCCAGTACACCCCCACCACGGAAACGGTCTACAAGCGGCCGCTCCTCATCGTCCCTCCGTGGATCAACAAGTACTACATCCTCGACCTGAGGCCGCAGAATTCGCTCGTCAAATGGCTGGTCGACCAAGGGCACACGGTGTTCATCCTCTCCTGGGTGAACCCCGACGAGCGCCTCGCCCAGGCCACCTTTGAAGACTACGTGCAAAAAGGCGTGCTCGCCGCGCTCGACGCCATCGAGGAGCAGACCGGCGAGCGCGTCGTCAATGCCGCCGGCTACTGCCTGGGCGGCACCCTGCTCGCCACTGCTGCCGCCTGCCTGGCAGGCAAACGGCAAAAGCGCCTGGGTTCGACCACCTTCCTCACCACTCTCATCGATTTCTCCGAGCCGGGCGAACTGGGCGTTTTCACCACGCCCGAGACCGTGGCGGCGCTGGAGAAGAAGATGCAGGAGCGCGGCTACCTCGAAGGCTCGGAGATGGCCACCACCTTCAACATGCTGCGCGCCAACGACCTCATCTGGTCCTTCGTGGTGAACAACTACCTGCTCGGCAAGGAACCCTTCCCCTTCGACCTGCTGTACTGGAACTCCGACTCCACCCGCATGCCTGCGGCGATGCACAGCTTCTATCTGCGCAAGATGTACATCGAGAACAAGCTCGTCGAACCGGGCGGAATCGAGATCCTCGGCACGCCGATCGACCTGGGCAAGATCAAGCACCCCTGCTACTTCATCTCCGCGGTCGAGGACCACATCGCCCCGTGGCGCACCACGTACAAGGGTGCCCGCCGGCTCACGGGCGCGCCGGTGCGCTTCGTGCTCGGCGGCTCGGGCCACATCGCCGGCATCGTCAACCCACCCTCGGCGAACAAGTACGGTTACTGGACCAACCCGGTCACGCCGCTGCCCGAGGATCCGGAAGAATGGCTGCGCGGCGCCGAACATCACCCCGGTTCGTGGTGGCCCAACTGGAATGAATGGCTGGCGGCGCAGGACGACACGCGCGTGCCGGCGCGCGACCCGGCCCAAGGGAAGCTCCCGGTGATCGAGGACGCTCCCGGCTCCTACGTCAAGGTGCGCATCTGAACGATGCAAGCAACCCCACCGCCGTCGGTGCGACGGCGGTGGTGCTCGACACCAACGCCGCACTCGCGCTGTGGTACTTCGAGGACCCTGCGCTTTCGCCGCTCGCTGCGGCGCTCGCTAGCGGCCGGCTCGTCCCGGTCGCCACCCCGCCGATGATCGCCGAATGGCACTGCGTGCTCGCGCGCGAGGGGTTCGACCCCCAGCGCGCCGCCGCCGCGCGCACCGCCTACGCGGCGCTGCGGCGCGAGCTGCCTCTTCCCGAGCTGGAGGCCCCGGCGCGCTGCCGCGATCCCGACGACCAGAAATTCCTCGTCTGCGCGCTCGCCTACGCGCCGCTTCTCCTCACCCGCGACAAGGCGCTCTTGCGCCTCGCGCGGCACCGCCGCATCGCGCCGCGGCTCGCCATCCTCCGGCCGGAGCAGGCGATGCCCCTTCGAGGCCCCGTTGCGGCAACCGAGATCTCGTGAAGAAATCGTCGCGGGCGGGGCGCTCCCTTACTTGCGCCAGGCGTCGGCCTGCACCAGCGAATCGTCGCGCCAGGCTTCGCGCGCGGCCTTGTTCGCCATCCAGTTGGGCAGGAAGGTGAAGGCTTCGTCGAGCAGGTGCGGCGTGTGCTTGCCCGGCGAATAGCGCAGTGCCCGCTCGAAGTATTCGCGCAGCGCCGGCTTGAAGTTGGGGTGGGCGCAGTTCTCGATGATGACGCGGGCGCGCTGCTTGGGCGAGAGCCCGCGCAGGTCGGCCAGGCCCTGCTCGGTGACGATCACCTGTACGTCGTGCTCGGTGTGATCCACGTGCGAGGCCATGGGCACGATGCAGGAGATGGTGCCGCCCTTGGCGCTCGAAGGCGTCATGAAGATCGAGATGAAGGCGTTGCGCGCGAAGTCGCCCGAGCCGCCGATGCCGTTCATGATCGAGGTGCCCATGATGTGGGTCGAGTTGACATTGCCGTAGATGTCGGCCTCGATCAGCCCGTTCATGGCGATGACGCCCAGGCGCCGGATGACTTCGGGGTGGTTCGAGATCTCCTGCGGCCGCAGCAGGATCTTGTTCTTGAAGTCTTTCAGGTTGGCGTTGAGCTCGGTGAGCGCATCCGGGCTGAGGGAGAAGGAAGTGGCCGAGGCGCAGGTGAGCTTGCCGCAGCGGATCAGCTCGAGCATGCCGTCTTGCAGCACCTCCGTGTAGGCGGTGAGATTCTCGAAGGGACCGTCGCGCAGCCCCGCCATCACGGCGTTCGCCACGTTGCCCACGCCCGATTGCAGCGGCAGGAGGTTTTCCGGCAGGCGCCCCTTTTTCACCTCGTGTTGCAGGAATTCGAGGATGTGGCCGGCGATGCGGCGCGAATTCTCGTCGGGCGGGGAGAAGGGCGTGTTGCGGTCGGGATGATTGGTTTCCACTACCGCGATCACCTTGTCGAGATCGACGCGGTAGTAGGGAATGCCGATGCGGTCGGCCGCCTTGAGGATGGGAATGGGCTTGCGGTGCGGCGGCAGCGCCGTGCCATAGTAGATGTCGTGCATGCCCTCGAGCGCGGGATTCTGCCAGGCATTGACCTCGAGGATGATCTTGTCGGCCTGGTCGAGCCAGGTCTTGTTGTTGCCCACCGAGGAGGAGGGAATCAGCAGGCCGTCTTCGGTGACGCCCGCCACCTCGACCACGGCGATGTCGAGCTTGCCGAGGAATCCGCCCCAGACGAACTGCGCCACGTGCGAGAGGTGGATGTCGATGTACTCCATCTCGCCGGCGTTGATGCGCTTGCGGCAGGTGGGGTCGGACTGGTAGGGCAGGCGCATTTCGATGCCGTCGACCATGGCCAGGGCCCCGTCGAGCTCGGGGGCGGTGGAAGCGCCGGTCCATACGCTGATCTTGAAACGCTGCCCGCGCAGGTTCGCGTCGAGGATGCGCTTGGCCAACGCCGCGGGCACCACTTTGGGATAGCCTGCGCCGGTGAAGCCACTCATACCGACGTTCACGCCAGAAGGAATCAGGGCCGCGGCCTCGTCGGCCGACATGATCTTGCCGCGCAGCTGCGCGTTGAGGATACGGTCGTTCACGCTCATGGTCCAGGAAAAGAGGAAGGGAGACCGGGCGATTCTACCCCGCAAGACATGAGTTTTATATAAAACATCAAAGACTTGCCATATGAATCCCTTTATCCTCCGGTCTTCGAGTAGCCATGGGGATTGGCCTGCTGCCAGCGCCAGGCGTCGCGGCACATCTCCTCGATCCCGCGGGTGGCACGCCAACCGAGGCGCTCGGCCGCCAGGCTCGGGTCGGCCCAGCAGGCGGCGACGTCGCCGGGGCGGCGTGGAACGATCTCGTAAGGGATCGTGCGGCCGCTCGCCTGCTCGAAGGCGCGCACGAGCTCGAGCACGCTATGGCCCCGGCCCGTCCCGAGGTTCACCGCCAGGCATTGCGGCGGTTCGGCGGCGAGCGTGCGCAGCGCCGCCAAGTGCCCCAGCGCCAGGTCGACCACGTGCAGGTAATCGCGCACCCCCGTGCCGTCGGGCGTGGGGTAGTCGTTGCCGAAGACGCGCAGTTTCGGCAGCCGACCCACCGCCACCTGGGCCACGTAGGGCATGAGGTTGTTGGGCACGCCGCCCGGATCCTCGCCGATGCGCCCGGAAGGATGCGCGCCCACAGGGTTGAAGTAGCGCAACAGGGCGATGCGCCAGTCGGGCTGAGCGCGGAAGAGGTCGCGCAGCATCTCTTCGACCACGAGCTTGGTGCGGCCGTACGGGTTGGTGGCGCTCAAGGGGTGATCTTCGGTGAGCGGCAGACGTTGCGGCTCGCCATAGACCGTGGCCGAGGAGCTGAAGACGAGGGTCTTCACGCCGCACGCCTGCATCGCCTCCAGCAGCCGCAGGGTACCGAGCACGTTGTTGTCGTAATAGGCGAGCGGCTGCGCCACCGATTCGCCCACGGCCTTCAAGCCGGCGAAGTGGATCACCGCCGTGCAGCCGTGCCGCTCGAGCACGCGCACGAGCGTGTCGCGGTCGCGCACATCGGCCTCGATCACCGTCGGCGCGCGCCTGGCCAGTTCGGCCACGCGCGCGAGCGCTTCAGGGTGGCTGTTGGAGAAATTGTCGAGCGCCACCACTTCGTGGCCCGCCATCAAGAGTTCCACGCAGGTATGCGAACCGATATAGCCGGCCGCGCCGGTCACCAGCACCTTCATCCGGTCTTCTCTGGGTAAGGAAAAAAGCGAGATTACCGTGAAAAGGCCCTGCCCGGAACAGCCGCACGGAACACGCCGGTCATGCGTGCATGTTTGTCACGTCAAGCCGGCAAAGAAGCGCCGCTTGGCCAATTCTGTGCATATGAGATACGCCGCGGTGATCGCCAGCACCGCCGCCAGCACGTCGCCCGGCAGCGGCGTGAACTCGAACAGCGCGCCGCTGCCCGGCAGGTAGGGCAGCGCGAGCGTCACGCCGGTCAGCAGCAGCGTCAGCCGCCACAGCAGCGTGCCCGGCCGGCTGCGCCAGGCCGGCCGGGCGGTGCGCACCACCAGCAGCACCCACAGCTCGGTGAGCAGCGATTCCACGAACCAGCCGGTGCGAAAGTGCGCCGGCGCGCCGTCGGTCAGCCACAGCAGCAGCGCAAACGTGAGGCCGTCGAACACCGAGCTGATGAGGCCGAAGGTGATCATGAAGCGGCGGATGGCGGCCACGTTCCAGCGGTGCGGCGTCTGCACGGCTTCTTCGTCCACCCGGTCGGTGGCGATGCCCATGGCCGGCAGGTCCGACAGGAAATTATTCAGCAGGATCTGCTTGGGCAGCAGCGGCAGAAACGGCAGAAACAGGCTGGCCGCCGCCATGCTGATCATGTTGCCGAAGTTGGCGCTGGTGGTGGTGTAGATGTACTTGAGCGTGTTGGCAAAAGTGCTGCGGCCGAATTCGATGCCGCGGCACAGCACGTCGAGATCATGCTGCAGCAGCACGAAATCGGCCGCCTGCTTGGCCACGTCCACCGCCTGATCGACCGAGATGCCGGCATCGGCGGCGTGCAGCGCCGGCGCGTCGTTGATGCCGTCGCCCAGATACCCCACCACGTGGCCGGAGCGCTTCAAGGCCAGGATCAGGCGCTCTTTCTGGTTCGGGTCGACCTCGGCGAACAGGTCCGTGTGGACCGCGCGCTGCCACAGCGCCTCGTCGCGCATGTCGTCGATCTGCGCGCCGGTCAGTACCACCGGTTCGGCGATGCCGACCTCGCGCGCCAGGTGCGCCGCCACCAGGCGGTTGTCGCCGGTGATGATCTTGATGGCCACGCCCAAGCGTTTGAGTTCGGCCAGCGTGCGCTCGATGCCAGGCTTGGGCGGGTCGAAGAACAGCAGAAAGCCCTCGAAGCACAGGTCCGCCTCGTCGCTCGCGTGGTAGGCGGGCTTGGCGTCGAGCCGCCGGCTCGCCACCCCGAGCACGCGGTAGCCCTGTTCGCTCCAGGCGGCGAAGCGCCGTTCGAGGGCGGCTTTTTGCGCGTCGTCCAGGGGAATTTCGGTCTCGCCAGCGCGCAGGCGCCCGCACACCGCAAGCACCGTGGCGAAGGCGCCCTTGGTCAGCAGCAGGGGCGCGCCATCCGGGCCGGCGGCGACGATGGACAGGCGCTTGCGCAGAAAGTCGTAGGGGATTTCATCGAGCTTGCGCCAGGCGGCGGGGTCGAGCCCGGGCGGTGCGCCGGCCGCCTCGATGGCGGCGTCGAGCGGGTTGTCGATGCCGGTTTCGAAGTGGGCGTTGAGGTAAGCGAGCCGCGCCACCCGGGCCGAGGGCTCGCCGTCGGTGCCGAGTGCGCCGTCGAGGCGGATCACGCCCGCCGTCAGCGTGCCGGTCTTGTCGGTGCACAGCACGTCCATGCTGCCGAGGTTCTCGATCGCCGCCAGACGCCGCACGATCACGCCCTGCCGGGCCATGGCGCGCGCGCCGTGGGCGAGCGTGATGGTCATGATGGCCGGCAGCAGCTCCGGCGACAGCCCCACCGCCAGCGCCACCGAAAAGAGCAGCGCCTCCACCACCGGCCGCGCGAAGTACACGTTGATGGCGAACACCGCCAGCGTGAGCGCCACCATGGCCTGCGTGAGCAGCGCACCGAAGCGGCGCAGGCTGAGCTCGAATTCGGTCGGCGGTGCGCGGCGGCGCAGGCGCTGGGCGATGGCGCCGAACGCCGTGCGCGCGCCGGTTTCCACGATCAGCGCCCGCGCGGTACCGCTGCGCACCGAGGTGCCCATGAACACCATGTTGTGGCGCTGCGCGAGCGGCGCATCCGGCGGTGCCGTGCCGGGCGTTTTCTCGACCGGAAAGGTCTCGCCGGTCAGCACCGCCTCGGTGACGAAAAAATCCTTCGCCTCCAGCAGCACGCCGTCGGCCGGAATCAGGCTGCCGGCGGCCAGCAGCACCACGTCTCCCGGAACCACCGCCTCGGCCGGCAGGCTCACTGGCGCGCCGTCGCGCAGCACCGTCACCCGCACCGCCACCCGTGCTCGCAGCGCCGCCACCGCCGTGAAGGCGCGGTATTCCTGCAAGAAACCAAGCCCGCCGCTGCCGAGCACGATGCCGAGCACGATGCCGGCGTCCAGCCACTCGCGCAGGTACGCCGACACCAGCGCGGCGAACACCAGGATCAACACCAGCGGGTCGATGAACTGCTT
Source organism: Tepidiphilus succinatimandens (assembly GCF_006503695.1). GTDB lineage: Bacteria > Pseudomonadota > Gammaproteobacteria > Burkholderiales > Rhodocyclaceae > Tepidiphilus > Tepidiphilus succinatimandens. The sequence goes on along the minus strand of NZ_SBIK01000008.1, from coordinate 10,543 downwards.
GAGCAGCAGCGCCGCGGGGGCGAGCGTCGGGCCGTCTGGCAGGCGGTTCGGGCCGTGTTCGGCCAGGCGCCGGGCAGCCTCGGCCGAGCTCAATCCAGTGGGTTCACTCGCCAGCGCCTGCAACAGCCGCTCCAGCGGCCAGGACCAGTAGGCATCGCGCGGGGCGTCGGACATGGCTGGGCTCGCCGGTCGGAAGGGCAAAAGGAAGTATAGAAGACGAAGACCATTCCAGCGCGCCGCAGCGACACGCTTCGCCGGCTGCACTGCTAGAATCGCCCCTTCCCTTTTCCGACCATCCCAGAATGCGTTTCCTTCTCAAGCTCTCCCCCGAGATCATCATCAAGAGCACTTCGGTGCGCAAGACGATGACCAAGATCCTCGCCGACAACGTGCGGCGTCTGGCCGAGAAAGACGGCATCGTCTGCCGCGTGCGCCGCTTCTGGGACAAGATCGAGGTCGAAGTGGCCGATGAGGACGGCGCGCGGCTGCAGCAGCGGCTGTGCGACACCCCCGGCATCGATCTCGTGCTGCGCGTGCGGGAGCTCCCTTTGGCCGAGGTCTCGCCGCAGGCCGTGGCCCAAGCCGTGGCCGCGGTCGCCGCGCCCTGGGTGGCCGGCAAGACCTTTGCCGTGCGCGCCAAGCGCAAGGGGCGCCATGCCTTCACCTCGCTCGAACTCGAACGCACGGCGGGCGCCGCGCTCCTTGCCGCTGCTCCCGGGGCCAAAGTCGATCTCACGCACCCCGAAGTCACGGTGGCGATCGAGCTCTCGGGTGAAGTGCTCGAACTCGTCGAGGCGCGCGAGAAAGGGCTTGGGGGGTTTCCGCTGGGCGCGCAGGGCGAAGCGCTCGCCCTCGTCTCCGGCGGGTTCGACTCGAGCGTGGCCGCATTCCTCATGCTGCGCCGGGGGATCAAGACGCACTTCGTCTTCTTCGACCTGGGCGGGGCCGAGCACGAAGCGGCGGTGCAGCAGGTGTGCCACTACCTGTGGCAACGCTACGCCCGCTCGCATCCAGCGCTCTTCATCTCCGTGCCTTTTGGCGAAGTGATCGAGCGGCTGCTTGCCGACGTGCGCGAAGGCTACATGGGCGTGATGCTCAAGCGCCTGATGCTGATGGCCGCGAGCCGCCTGGCCGACGAGCTCGGGCTCGACGCGCTGGTGACCGGCGAGAGCCTCGCCCAGGTCTCGAGCCAGACGCTGAGAAACCTCGCCCTCATCGACCGGGCCACCGACAAGCTGGTGGTGCGCCCGGTGGTGGCGCTACACAAGAACGAAATCATCGCCTGGGCCGAGCGCATCGGCACGCGCTCTTTTGCCGAGCATCTGCCGGAACACTGCGCCGTCATCTCCAGGCGACCGGTGATCCACGGCTCCTTCGAGCGGCTCGCCGAGCTGGAGCAAAACTTCGACTTCACGGTGCTCGACCGGGCGCTCGCCGCGCGCAAAACCTGGAAGATCGAGGCGCTCGCCGCGCCGCCCGAGGCCGGTGAGGCGCTGCCCGTGGTGACGCAGAAAACCCCCGGCGAGATCCTCATCGACATTCGTCCGCCCGAACTCGCCGACGAAGCGCCGCTGCCCGAAGCCGACCTGGCGATTCCCTTCTTTGCCCTGCGCGAAGCGAAGCTACCCGAGGCGCGGCGCTATCTGCTCTACTGCGACCGCGGGCTGCTGAGCCAGTGGCACGGCCGGGCGCTCGCCGAGCGCGGGCTGGACGTGGCGGTGTATCAGCCGGCGCGCGCCGGTATAGTGGCCCCCGAATTTGAGACACCGGTTTAAGCTGTCGTCCAAAGAGGACGATGACATGAGCGAAGGCAAGAAGCGCAAGGTGCATCGCTCAGCGTTCAAGACGAAAGTAGGGCTGGAAGCGCTCAGAGGGGTAAAGAGGCTCAACGAGATCGGGCAGCACTACGGCGTGCATCCAGTTCATGTTGATGAACCTGCTCGAAGCAGCCAATCCCAATCCCCAGATCCGCTTTCATGCGACCGACTTCAAGCCCTCCCACATCGCCGGCGCCCGCGCCTTGGCTGCAGAGGCCGGCCTGCAAGACGCAATCGTCCCCATCCGTACCTGGCCCCTCATGCGGCGATTGGACAATCCGGTCATGGCTGCCCATAATGTGCGATGCAGCACGGACCGTTTTTCCCACCGATCGAGGAAATCGCCATGAGTGACACCACAGCGTACGTGCCACCAAAGGTCTGGAAGTATTGCGCGCCCTCGGGTGGCCGATTCGCCAGTATCAACCGCCCGAGCGCCGGCCCCACCCATGACAAACCGTTGCCGGTGGGCAAGCATCCGCTGCAGCTCTATTCGCTGGCCACCCCAAACGGCGTGAAAGTCACCATCATGCTCGAGGAGTTGCTCGCCCTCGGCCATGCCTGTGCCGAGTACGACGCCTGGCTGATCCGCATCAGCGAAGGCGAGCAGTTCTCCAGTGGCTTCGTCGAGATCAATCCAAACTCGAAGATTCCGGCGCTCGTCGATCGCAGCGGCGCAAAGCCACTACGCGTGTTCGAGTCCGGCTCGATCCTCCTCTACTTGGCCGAGAAGTTCGGTGCCTTCCTGCCCACCGACACGGCTGGACGCACCGAGACCCTAAACTGGCTGTTCTGGCAGGTGGGTTCGGCCCCCTTAGTGGGCGGCGGCTTTGGTCACTTCTACGCCTACGCACCGGAAAAATACGAGTACCCCATCAACCGCTATGCCATGGAGACCAAGCGCCAGCTCGACGTGCTCGATCGCCTGCTGGCCGAGCGTCGCTACATCGTCGGCGATGACTACACCATTGCCGACATGGCCATCTGGCCATGGTATGGCGCTCTGGTGTGCGGCGAGCTCTACCAGGCGGCCGAATTCCTCTCGGTGCAAGACTACAGACACGTACAGCGCTGGGCCGCCGAGATCGCCACACGCCCCGCCGTGATCCGCGGACGCAAGGTCAACCGCACCTGGGGCGAAGAGGACGAGCAAGTACCAGAGCGCCACGATGCCTCGGACTTGGGCTAATTGGGACAATGGGTTCGAGGGTGTAAGATCACGGTGCGCCACGCCTTGCAAAGGCACGCTGCGCTGGTGCGAAACCTCGTCTGATACCCCGGCGCAGCTCGCGCTGGCTTGGGTGTTGGCGCAGGGCGAGGACATCGTGCCCATCCCCGGCACCAAGCGCCGCGCACGGCTGGAGGAGAACGTCAAGGCGCTGGAGGTACGGCTGAGCGCCGAGGATCTGGCGCGCATCGACCGCATCCTGCCGCCCGGCGCCGCCGTCGGGGAGTCGCCAATCGCTGGCGGGCTGAAAATCCCGAGGGAGCGCTCGAGGACGCCGGCTGGGCAGCGAACGCTTATTTCCAACCCTGATTCGCTCGACGGATCACTTTCACCGGCACGGGGCTGACCCGGTACCGGTCCGACAAAGGGGTAGACGATGAACGAGAACATCCGGGGAAAAATCGTGGTAATCACCGGCGCGAGCAGCGGCCTGGGCGAGGCGACGGCGCGCCGACTAGCCGCCGAGGGCGCCATCGTGGTGCTCGGTGCGCGGCGGCTCGAGCGCATCCAAGCGCTAGCGGCCGAACTGGGCGGCGAGGAGAAGGCGCTGGCCCTGCGAACCGATGTGACCGACCGTGGTCAGGTGGAGGCGCTGGTCAACGCCGCGGTGCAGCGCTACGGGCGGGTCGACGCCATACTCAACAACGCCGGCCTGATGCCCCATTCACCGCTGGAGCGGCTCAAGGTCGATGACTGGGATCGCATGATCGACGTGAACATCAAGGGCGTCCTGTACGGTATCGCTGCGGCCCTGCCACACATGATCCGCCAGCGATCCGGACACATCCTCAACGTCGCTTCCGTCGCTGGCCACAAGGTGCGCGCCGGCAGCACGGTCTACTCGGCCACCAAGCACGCGGTGCGCGTGATTTCCGAAGGTCTGCGCCAGGAAGTGAAGCCCTACGGCATTCGTACCACCATCCTCTCCCCCGGTGCGGTGGCCACCGAGTTGCCGAACAGCATCACCGAGCCGGATGTGGCGGAGAACGTCCGCAAGCTCTACGAGATCGCCATTCCTGCCGATGCCTTCGCCCGGGCCGTGCTCTTCGCGATGAGCCAGCCGGACGACGTGGACATCAACGAGATCCTGTTTCGCCCCACCGCGCAGGAATACTGAGACTGAGGTCTTTGCGCCGAGGCATCAACCCGGCGGGTGATTCGCTCGCCGCCGAGCACCAGGCCTTGCCGTCTCGTCCGTTTCAAGGGAGCCGCCATGACCACCCGCAAACCGCAAATCGTCATCACCTATTGCACCCAGTGCCAGTGGCTGCTGCGGGCCGCCTGGCTTGCCCAGGAACTGTTATCCACCTTTGCCGACGACCTCGGGCGGGTGGTTCTGGAGCCGGGCACCGGCGGGGTGTTCCGCATCACCTGTGACGGCGAGCAAATCTGGGAGCGCCAGGCCGACGGCGGCTTCCCCGAGGCGAAGGTGCTCAAGCAGCGCGTCCGTGACCGCATCGCTCCGGGCCGTGACCTCGGCCATAACGACCGCCACTGAACGCGCTGCAGGAGTGCCAAGGGACAGCATGGAGAGCACCAACGTATTTTCTCGTCTGCATGGTACCGGCCGGTGCAAAGGGCCATGTGGCAGTGGCGCCGCTCGACGAATTCCGTGTGGGAGGACTGGTGCGCGATCGGCCCACCGAAAGAAGTCCGGCTCAAGCGCAGGAACGACAGAAAGACGCGCCCGGCCCCGTGGCGCTTGATGGGCGGCTCGGGCCTCAGAGGGCACTTTGGTTCACTCGCTTGGCCAATGCCTCGGCGCTTTCCTTGCGCTCGCTATAGCGGTCCACCAGATACGGCACCGCGTCGCGCGTGAGCAGCGTGAACTTCATCAGCTCCTCCATCACGTCCACGATGCGCTCGTAGTACGGCGAGGGCTTCATGCGGCCGGCCTCATCGAACTCCTGGTACGCCTTGGCGATCGAAGACTGGTTGGGGATGGTCAGCATGCGCATCCAGCGCCCCAGCACGCGCATCTGATTCACCGCGTTGAAGGACTGTGAGCCGCCCGAGACTTGCATCACCGCCAGCGTCTTGCCTTGGGTCGGGCGTACCGCGCCAACCGACAGCGGAATCCAGTCGATCTGGGTCTTCATTAGGCCACTCATCGCACCGTGCCGTTCCGGCGAGCTCCATACCATGCCTTCGGCCCACTGCACCAGCTGGCGCAGTTCCCTGACCTTGGGGTGATCTTCGCTGGCGTCGTCCACCAGCGGCAGGCCCGACGGGTCGAAGAAGCGCGTCTCACCCCCGAGCGCGCGCAGGATGCGCGCCGCTTCCTCGGCGGCCAGGCGGCTGTACGAGCGCTCGCGCAGCGAACCATAGAGCAGCAGAAAGCGCGGTGCATGGCTGGCACGTGGGGGCGTCAGCAGCCGTTGCCTGTCGGGCTGCTGGAATAGCGTGGCGTCGAGATTCGGCAGATCGATGAGCGCGTCAGACATCTTGCCCCCGCGCATCCACCACCGGTTTGCCGTCTTCCTTGCTGAACGCGCCGCGCTGCGGCTGCGGCAGGATCTCCAGCACGGTTTGCGCGGGGCGGCACAGGCGCGTGCCCAGCGGCGTGACCACGATGGGCCGGTTGATCAGGATGGGATACTGGAGCATGAAGTCGATCAGTTCCGCGTCGCTCCATTTCGGATCGGCCAAGCCCAGCTCCGCATAGGGCGTGCCCTGCTCGCGCAGCACCGCGCGCACCGGCACGCCCATGGCGAGGATCAGCTGCTCGAGCGTGTCGCGCTCGGGCGGCGTTTTGAGGTACTCGATGACGATCGGCTCCTCGCCGCTGTTGCGGATCAAGGCGAGCACGTTGCGCGAGGTGCCGCAGTTGGGGTTGTGGTAGATCGTGATGTGGCTCATGATGAAAGGCTTCCTATCTATGGGCGGGCTGCGCGCCGCGTTCGTACCAGCCGCGTGAGCGATTGACCACGTGCACGACCAGCAGCATCACCGGCACCTCGATCAGTACGCCGACCACGGTGGCCAGCGCGGCGCCGGAGTGCAAGCCGAACAGGCTGATGGCGGCGGCCACCGCCAGTTCGAAGAAATTGCTCGCGCCGATCAGTGCCGAGGGGCACGCGACGCTGTGCTGCTCGCCCGCCTTCCGGTTGAGCCAGTAGGCCAGGCCGGCATTGAAGAACACCTGGATCAGGATCGGCGCCGCCAGCATGGCGATGACCAGCGGCTGGTGCAAAATGGCTTCTCCCTGAAAGGCGAACAGCAGCACCAGGGTCAGCAGCAGCGCGGCGATCGACAGCGGACCGATGCGCTCCAATGCCTGATCAAACGCGGCCTGGCCTCGGCGCAGCAGCGCACGGCGCCAGAGCTGCGCGAGGATGACCGGGATCACGATGTAGAGCATCACGGAAATCAACAGGGTATCCCACGGCACGGTGACGGCCGACAGGCCCAACAGCAGGCCGACGATGGGCGCAAAGGCGAATATCATGATGACGTCGTTGAGCGCCACCTGCGACAGCGTGAACACGGGGTCGCCGCCAGTCAGCCGGCTCCAGACGAACACCATCGCCGTGCAGGGCGCAGCGGCCAGTAGGATCAGACCGGCAACATAGCTGTCGAGCTGGTCGGCAGGCAGCCAGTCGGCGAAGAGCCGTTGGATGAACAGCCAGGCGAGGAGCGCCATCGAGAACGGTTTGACCGCCCAGTTGACGAACAGAGTGACGCTGATGCCACGCCAGTGCTGGCGCACCTGACCCAAGGCGCCGAAGTCCACCTTCAGCAGCATGGGAACGATCATCACCCAGATCAGCACGCCGACCGGGAGGTTCACCCGAGCGACTTCCATGTGACCGATGGCCTGGAATACGCCGGGCGCGAACTGCCCGAGCACGATGCCGGCGACGATGCACAGCAGCACCCACACGCTCAGATAGCGCTCGAAGACGCTCATGGATTCAGGCGCTCGCGCTGATTGCACGGCTTCGCGGGCTGCGTCCCGCGTGGCCGTCCCGCTGCGCCGATGCTGCACCACCCGGGCTGCGACGAGATGAGCGCCAGGCGATGGGGCTCAACACGCGATGCAGGCATGGGAATCGTCGCTGGCTTGGCACACGCCGCCCTGGCAGCAGTGCTCGGTCAGATAGCCGAGCAGGTCATTCATGTGGCCATACTCGGCGCGGTAGATCAGGTTGCGGCCCTGCTGCTCGATCGTGACCAGGCCGGCACGGGCCAGCTCCTTCAAGTGAAAGGACAAGGTGTTGCGGGCCACCTCCAGCTGCTCGGCCAGCACGCTCGGGGTGAGCCCTGCAGGGCCGGCGGCGACCAGTGCGCGGAACACGCGCAGCCGTTGGGTATGGGCCAGGGCACTCAGGGCGGATACGGCTTGGGTCTCATCCATAATTCAATGATACCACGTCTATTGAATCATCGCGCAAGAGCTCAACAGAGCAAACTTCAGGCGTGCAGCGTTGCGCCAGCGCTCTATACTAGCCTAGCGCGGGTGGACGACGAGGCCACGCGCCGGGTCTGGAACAGAGCGACTATCCTTTTGTTCGGTGTTTGTTCGGTGGCCATGCGCATTCTGCGGCACGGCTCATCGGTGCAGCTGCTGCTGAATCGCTACAAGGAGCACCGTCGTCGGGCGTTTTCCTGCAGCGGTGATGAACAATGACCCGCGCGGGTTCGTGATGGGTCCGCCGCGCCCGCATCTGCAGAAAAACACAGGGCGCCGCGAAAAACCGTCGCGAGCGGCTGCAGGGCAAGGCGCACGGAGCGCAGGAGGCGAGACATATCATGAAGATAGGCGAGCATCCGAGCACCGCGCAACGCCGCCATGCAGCCGCGCAGTAGGTTGTTCGAGGCGCCCCACAGATGCCCCCTTTTTCCGTTGGAGTATCGCCATGTCCCGATTGTCCCACACCCGTTTTTCCGTACTCGAGCTCGCGCCGATCCGCGACGACGGCACACCTGCCCAGGCGCTGCATAACGCACTGACCCTGGCCCGCCATGTCGAGGCGCTCGGCTTCACCCGCTTCTGGGTCGCCGAGCACCACAACATAGACGGCATCGCCAGCGCCGCCACTGCGGTGCTGATCGGCTACATCGCCGCCGGCACCTCGCGCATCCGCGTCGGCGCTGGCGGCATCATGCTACCCAACCATGCGCCGCTGGTGATCGCCGAGCAGTTCGGCACGCTGGAAGCGCTCTATCCGGGGCGCATCGACCTCGGCCTGGGCCGGGCGCCGGGCGCCGACCCGTTCACCGCCCGCGCCCTGCGCCGCGACCGCCTCGGCAGCGCCGACGACTTCCCCGCGGACGTCGAGGAGCTGGAATACCTGCTCGGACCCGCGCAGGACGGTCAGCGGGTCGTCGCCATGCCCGGCGTCGGCAGCCAAGTGCCGCTCTGGCTGCTCGGTTCGAGCCTATTCAGCGCCCAGCTGGCGGCGGCCAAGGGCCTGCCCTACGCCTTCGCCTCGCATTTCGCACCGCGCTACATGCACGAGGCGATCCGCCTGTACCGTGAGAATTTCCGCCCCTCGGCAGTGCTGGACGAGCCCTACGTGATGCTTGGCGTGCCGCTGGTCGCCGCGCCGACCGACGAGGAGGCCCAGTACCTGGCCACCACGGTGTTCCAGCGCGTGCTGGCGCTGATCCGCGGCCAGAGCCTGCGCTTGAAGCCGCCGGTGCGGAGCATGCAGTCGCTGTGGCTGCCCCACGAGCAGGACGCGGTCGGCAGCTTCCTCGGCATGGCGGTGATCGGCGGGCCGGAAAAGGTCCGTGCGCGGCTCGACGCGATCCTCGAGCAGACCGGCGCCGACGAGCTGATCTTCACCTGCGACGTCTACGACCCGGACGCGCGCCTGCGCAGCTTCGACATCCTCGCTGGGCTGCGCGACTGAGCGCGGCGCAGGGGCCTTCGGCGCTCATGCCGGCACGCGCGCCAGACGCCTCCGCACCTATGCCGGGAAGGGCTTGTGATGGGGATGCTCCGGTTGCACATTTCATCCGCGCTGTCCGCATGCCAATGCGCGCTGCAAGGAACAAGCGCCGGCGCCCCATACGTATCGCTCGAGCATCGTGTCGTGTCATGCGATCGAGGAGGGACGTCTGGCCTGAACCGCCTCGCTCTATCAAGGAAAAGGCGAGAGGAACACCGGGGGCTTTCGTTCATCGCTTCCGTTGAAGCAAGCCCCGCCGTTCATGGCGGTGAAGGAGTGCGCCGATGCCATAGCCGTCTTTGTCATCCCCTATTGAACGTGATGGGCACCTCGAAAAACCCCTCCACCCCGGCCTCTGATAAAATTCCTCTGTCCTGAGTCGAGAGGAGCCCGAACCATGACGCGCCGCACCGCGATCCAGCCCGACCTCTTTGCCGCAGAAGAACATCGCGCCAAGCTCGATCGCTTGGGCGATCCCCTGCAGGAGATGGACTCGGTGATCGACTTTGCGGCGCTGGCGGCGGAAGTCGAGAAGGTTTTTCCCCCGAAGGATCAGTCCAAAGGCGGACGGCCGCCCTATCCGATCGAGACGATGGTGCGTATCGTGGTGTTGAAGCGCCTCTACGGGCGCTTGGACGAACAGATGGAGTTCCAGCTCCTCGATCGGATGAGCTTCAAGCGCTTCTGTGGGCTGGAGCACTCGCGCACGGTTCCGGATCGCACCACGATCTGGCCAAAGGCTACCGGCCGCAGATCCAGCGCAAGGCCAAGCCCCACCGGCCACTGCCCAAGCGGCAGAAAGCGCGCAACACGCGCATTGCCCGCGTGCGTGCGCGGGTCGAGCACGTGTTCGCTGCCATCGAAGCCATGGGCGGCAAGATGATCCGCACCATCGGACAGGCCAGAGCCGACTTTGCCCTCACCCTGATGGCTGCCTGCTACACCATCCGGCGCACGGTGTGGCTCGTGAAGTCCGGTGCCATCCCCTGGTGAGGCCTGCCCACGGCCGCAGTGTGCCCGCAGCGGCCGTGGGCAGGAAAAAAACCGGGGCACGAGGCCGCGACGAGCGGCCAGAACGGGGGGAAATCGAGTGGAATTCAGTGCCGAATGTCATGAAGAGTCTGCTTCACCCCAAATTCCCCGGAAAACGGGGGTTGATCGAGGTTCCCTGTAAATTTCCGTGGTGTTGGTCATGACGCCGGGGTTACGGGTTGAGGTTGAGATAGACCTTGCCGGTCATCCACTCGTCGTCGAGTTCGGCCAGCAGCGCCGAGACCAGGCGCAGGCAGGAATCCATGTTGGGGAAGATGCTGGCCACCCGGGTGCGTCGTCGCAGTTCCCGGTGTCGGGTAGCAGGACGGCATTACTGCCGCCCCGCCCCCTAAGAACCGTACGTGCGAGTTTCCCCGCATACGGCTCAAGCCTCTGCAAAGCTCCTTTTGACAGGAGCCGGCAGTTCACTTACCACCTTGGCTGTGGAGCTGTCTGTGGCAGTTCGGGTGAAGGAGTTGCAGGTTAAAGATTGAGTCCGTTCCACCGAGAGATTTCGGAAGGACGTGATGGATATTCCATCCGGTTTCCTTCGTAATTTTCTCTCCGCA
>NZ_SBIK01000007.1:1335-114827 GCF_006503695.1 Tepidiphilus succinatimandens | reverse complement strand
GCGCCTGCCGGGGAGGGAAGGCGCTCCGGGCTACGCCCTTCACGCCTTCCCTCCCCGGCCCGGAAAAGCGGACAGTTTATGTGCTACGAAACCGGACAGTTCTATTTGTTGACAACAGCACGACGAAACCGGAGGTACCGCCGGCCACGGTGTGGGCGAAGGCGCGGAAGACGGCGATTTCCTCGGTGCAGGGCGAGCGTAGGTCTTCTTCCAGCATGGCGCGCGCCTCTGGCGTGAGGTCCTTGCCCTTTTGTTCGAGTACTTCGGAGGTGTAACGGGCGAGTTCGGCAGCCGGGTCGATGCGCGTCACCGTGAGGCCGGCGGTTTCGCCCGCGAGCGCGTCGGCAAGGTGCGCCGCCGGGTCGGTGGTCGACAAGGTGACTTTCTTGCCGCGCTCGGCGAGCGCGAGCGCAATCGCCGCAGCTACCGAAGTCTTGCCCACGCCGCCTTTGCCCATGGTGAGGACGACGCCGTGATCCTGGCGGGCAAGTTCGTCGATAAAAGCGGACAAGCCTGGCGGCAGGTCGGTGACTTCCGGCAGCGCTACCGGCCCCTGCGGGGCGGGTGGCGTGCCAGAGAGCAATTGCTGCAAACCGGCAAGCCCGGTCGTACCGCGCGGCAGGAAGGGCAGGGTACTTTGCGGCAGGGCGGCGAGTCCGGGTGGGATGGCGGCAAGCGCCGCGGCGTGACGCTCGGCCATGGCACGGGCGATGGCATCGTCGCCGGTTTCGTCGGCGAATAGCCCGTTGATCACCAGATGCAGGTTGCGGATGCCGAGTTCTGCCAGCTCGACGCGGGTGCGCTCGGCCTCGCGCAGCGCGGCGCGTTCGGGACGGCTGACGAGCACCAGGGTGGTCTCGGCCGGATTGCCCAGCCGGGCGACCGTGGCGGCGTAGCGTTCGCGCTGTTGCTGTAGCCCGGCGAGCGGCCCCAGGCAGGAGGCGCCACCGGTCGTGGATGCGATGAATTCATCCCAGGCGCTCGGCAGGGTGAGGAGCCGCAGGGTGTGACCGGTAGGGGCGGTGTCGAAGATGACGTGGTCGAATCCGGCGGTGGCGGATGGGTCGCCCAAGAGTCGCGCGAATTCGTCGAAGGCGGCAATTTCCACGGTGCAGGCCCCGGAAAACTGCTCTTCCATGCTCTGGATGGCCGCCTCGGGCAAGATGCCACGGTAGGGTGCGACCATGCGTTCGCGGTAGGCCGCTGCCGCGGCGCGCGGGTCGAGATCGAGCGCAAAAAGGTTCGGCGCCCCCACGATCGGCGTCGGGGCATGCCCGACCGGCGTGCCGAGTACTTCGCTCAGATTGGAGGCCGGGTCGGTGCTGACGATGAGAACTTTCCTGCCGCGCTGCGCCAGGGAGAGGCCGGTGGCGCAGGAGAGCGAGGTCTTGCCGACTCCGCCCTTGCCGGTGAAGAAGAGATAGCGTGTGTCGAGGGTGAGCAGGTTCATGGTGGCGGATTCCTTGTTGGTGGCGTTCAACAGCAGCTTTTGCCCTGGACGGCGGCGGGTTGAGCGGCGCAGCAGGTGCCGCTTGCCGGGGCGTCGGTGGCGGAAACATCGGTCAGGCCGAGTTTTGCGGCCAACGCGTGGCGATCGGGGTAGGCGCCGCTGGCGAGCAGTTCGCCGTCGAGAAAAACGGCCGGCAGGCGGTCGTTGCCCTGTTGCAAAAGCGCCAGCACGCGCGGATTGGTGGCGAACGCGGCGGGGTCCTGGCCGAGGTTGTGGCGTTCGACCGTCACGCCGTGCGCTTCCAGCCACTTGAGATCGGCGGCGAATTGCGCGAGCGCCGGGTCGACATCGACGCCGCAGACGCCGGTCGCGCAGCACAGGGCGGGATCGAAGACTTCGAGTTTGGGCATGATGGAACTCCTTGGGTTCGAGGGAGGGAGGTTTGCCTACCGTCGCCGGCGGGCAGGGGTCGTGGCTCACACCGTGCGGTGTTCGTACCAGCCGCGTGAGAGACGCACGAATTTCACGACAAGCAACATGGCCGGCACTTCGATCAGCACGCCGACCACCGTGGCGAGCGTCGCACCGGAGGCAAGACCGAACAGGCTGATGGCCGTGGCCACCGCCAGTTCAAAGAAGTTGGAGGCACCGATCAGGGCCGACGGGCAGGCGACGGCGTGGTCCTCGCCCAAGGCGCGGTTGAGACCGTAGGCGAGTGCGGCGTTGAAGGCGACCTGCACCACGATGGGAATGGCCAACAGTGCGATTACCAGAGGCTGCGCGAGGATGGCCTGCCCCTGGAAGGCGAAGATCAGCACCAAGGTGGCAAGGAGCGCCGCCGTCGACCACGGCGCGATGCGGCGCATCGCCGCGGCAAAGGCCGCCTCGCCGCGTTTCATGAGCCGTTTGCGCCAGAGTTGGGCGAGGACGACCGGAATGACGAGGTAGAGGAGCACCGAGGCGACGAGCGTCTGCCACGGTACCGTGATCGCCGACAGGTCGAGCAGAAAACCGACGAGCGGCGCGAAGGCGAAGACCATGATGAGATCGTTGACGGCCACCTGGGTGAGGGTGAACAGCGGGTCGCCGTCGGCGAGCCGGCTCCAGACGAAGACCATCGCCGTGCACGGCGCAGCGGCGAGCAGGATGAGCCCGGCGAGATAGGCATCGATTTCGCCGGCCGGTAGCCACGGGGCAAAAAGCTGGCGAATGAAGAACCAGCCGAAGAATGCCATCGAAAAGGGTTTGACCAGCCAATTGACGAAGAGCGTCACGCCGATGCCGCGCACGTGGCGGCGCAGGTCGTGCAGGGCGCTGAAATCGACCTTCACCAGCATCGGGACGATCATTACCCAGATGAGGAGACCCACCGGCAAATTGACTTCGGCCACCGTGCAGCGGGAGAGTGCCGCGAACACCTCGGGCAGCGCCTGCCCTAGCCCGATGCCGGCACCGATGCACAGGAGCACCCAGAGCGTGAGATAGCGTTCGAAGAATCCCAAAGGCGAGGCGGGAGCGCTCATGGACGGGCTCCTCGTTCAGCATCCAGAGCCTGGCGAACGGCAGGCACCAGCCTGGCGCGGATTTCGTCGCGCACTTCGAGGAAACGCGCAAGCGGCTGCCCCATCGGGTCGGGGAAGGCAACGTGCAGCCGTGGCACCGGACGCGGGAAGACGGGGCAGGATTCCTTGGCGTCGTCGCAGACGGTGACGACGAGCTCGACCGGTTCGTCGAGCACGGCGTCGAGGGATTTGGGCACGAGCCCATCGGCCGGCAGGCCGGCGAGGCGCAGCGCGGCGAACACTTCGGCCGGCACTTCGTTCGCCGGCCGGGTGCCCGCCGAAATCGCCCGCACCGCGGGAGCGAGGTCGTGCGTGAGAATAGCTTTTGCCAGTTGCGAGCGGCAGGCATTGTGCGTGCACAGCACGAGCACGGTTTTCGTCATCGTCATGTTCCTTGGGGCGCAAGGATGGTCGTCGGAGGGCGTTTTTCGCTGGGTCCGGTTGCCGCCCCAGAGAGGCAAGTGACCCCGCCGCAGCAGTTCTGCGTGAGGAAGGCAAGGAGTTCGTCCATCGTCTCGTAAGCAGCGGCGTAGCGCAGGTACCGCCCCTCTTTGTGCCGGCGGATGAGACCGACGCGGTTCAGATGCGCGAGGTGGAAGGACAGTGTGGTGGGAGGCAGGCCGAGCGCTTCGCTCAGTTCGTTCGGATAGCGACCCTGCGGCCCAGCTTCGACGAGCAGGCGGAAGATGGCGAGCCGCGTTTCGTGCCCCAGCGCGGCGAGGAGTTCGGCAGCAAGTAACATTTCCATATTTCCATTATTGTTGAAGTATTGAATGATGTCAAGCATGCGATACCCGAAAAACCGTTCACCGACTATCCTGAGTCGACCAGGCGGTCGATGTGCCCGGCGCAGATGTGGAGGGAGGGGCAATGAACGGGGAACGAAAAAGGGCAGGGGCGTGGGACGTCTTGTTCGTCTTTCTGCGCCTGGGGCTGACGTCGTTCGGCGGGCCGATCGCGCATCTGGGCTATTTTCGCGAGGAGTTCGTGGTGCGCCGTGGCTGGCTCGACGAGCGGGAATATGCCGATCTGGTGGCGCTGTGCCAGTTCCTGCCGGGACCGGCGAGCAGTCAGGTGGGAATGGCATTAGGCTATCTGCGGGCCGGCTACGGCGGGGCGCTCGCCGCCTGGCTCGGGTTCACCCTGCCCTCGGCGGTGGCGATGATCCTGTTCGCGCTGGGCCTGACGCACTACGCCCAGGCGGTTCCCGCCGGCGTCTTGCACGGTTTGAAAGTGGCGGCGGTGGCGGTGGTGGCGCAGGCGGTGTGGGGCATGGCGCGCACGCTGTGTCCCGATGCGCGGCGCGTGACGCTGATGACGGTGGCGGCGTGCTGCGTCGCGCTCGCGCCGCTGGCTTGGGTGCAGGTGGCGGTCATCGCGGCGGCGGGCGTGGCCGGTTTGGCACTACTCCCAGGGCGGGAATTACCGCCGCCCGAGCCGTTGCCGATCGCGGTGCGACGGCGGATCGGCCTCTTTTGGCTCGCGCTCTTCGCCGCGCTGCTCATGGTCCTGCCGCTGCTCGCCCACTTGACCGAAAACCCCACGCTCACGCTCGTCGATGCATTCTACCGCGCCGGCGCGCTCGTCTTCGGCGGAGGGCACGTGGTGCTGCCGCTGCTGCAGGCGGAGACGGTGCCGCGCGGCTGGGTGGACGCGCAGACGTTCCTCGCCGGCTACGGGGCGGCGCAGGCGGTGCCGGGGCCGCTCTTCACCTTCGCGGCTTTTCTCGGTGCCGTTCGCGAGATACCGCCGGCGGGCTGGACGGGCGGTCTGCTCGCGCTCACCGCGATTTTCCTGCCTTCGTTCTTCCTGATCCTCGGCGCACTGCCGTTCTGGGCGAAATGGCGCCACCTGCGGCACACGCAGGCGGCGCTCGCCGGCGTCAATGCCGCAGTGGTCGGCCTCCTGCTTGCCGCGCTCTATCAGCCGGTGTGGACCAGCGCGATCCTGCAGCCGCAGGATTTCTGTCTCGCGCTCGTCGCCTTCGTCGCGCTGCTCTTCTGGCGCGTGCCGCCTTGGGCAGTGGTCGGCGGGTGCGGTTTCCTGGGTGGGGTGCTGGGGTGAGGGAAGGGTTGCAGCGATGTGCCGTTGACATCACCATGTAACCTGACGTGCTTACTCTGCCGCCGTCGTCCCGATCGGGACTCGTGCCGCAGGAGCCGTCATGACCCTTGCCGTTGCCGTGCAACACCAGCGCGCCACCTTGCCGGCGCTGGGACGCTATGAACTGGCGCTCGCCGCGAGCGAGCTCGACGTGTATGAGGCGCAGCGTCTGCGCTACCGCGTCTTTCACGATGAACTCGGGGCGCGTTTGACGAGCCGCATTCCTGGGCTCGATTGCGATTTCTTCGATCCGTATTGCGAGCACCTCATCGTGCGCGATCGGGTGGAGCAGCGCGTGGTCGGCTGCTATCGCGTGCTCACGCCGGAAGGGGCGAAGCGCGTGGGCGGCTTGTATTCCGAGCAGGAATACGATCTGGTGCGCCTCGACCCCTTGCGCGAGCGCATGGTGGAGGTGGGGCGGGCCTGCATCGCGCCGGGACACCGTCATGGCGGGGTGATCGCGCTGCTCTTTGCCGGCCTGGCGAGCTATCTGGACGTGCGCGGCTACCGTTATCTCTTTGGGTTGGCGTCGGTGCCGCTGCATGCGGGGCTCGACGCGGTTCATGCCCTGTTTGTGGCACAGTGGGCGGAACGCGCTGCACCGATCGAATATCGCGTCACGCCGCGCCGGCCGCTGCCTGAGGTCGAAGGGGCGACACGCGCCGAGCCGGCACCTTGCCCGGCGCTCCTCAAGGCCTATCTCAACGCGGGGGCGTGGCTGTGCGGTGCGCCCGCGCTGGATGCGGATTTCCGGTGCGCGGACGTGCCGGTATTGCTGTCGGCCGAGCGGATCTCTCGGCGCTACGCGCGGCATTTTCGGGCGGAGATGGGGAGCATTGGCTGAACATGAGCGAGACACGAACGGCCGGTACGCGACTCGAGCACCTGCCAGCGAGCGGCAGGCGCTCGGTTTGGCGTTGCGCGAACCCTTGGACGTGGACGCGACTCAGCCGTAGATTTTCCCCGAACGGATGAGGTTGCGCGCGATCACCAGCTGCTGGATCTGCGTGGTGCCTTCGTAGATGCGGAAGAGCCGCACGTCGCGGTAGAAGCGCTCGATGCCGTATTCGGCCATGTACCCCGCGCCGCCGTGGATCTGCACGGCCCGGTCGGCCACGCGGCCGCACATCTCGGTGGCGAACATCTTGGCGCAGGCCGCCTGCAGGTTGACGTTCTCTCCCGCATCCCGCAGGCGCGCGGCATCGAGCACCGTGCAGCGCGCGGCGTAGATCTCGGCCTGGCTGTCGGCGAGCATCGTCTGGACTAGCTGGAATTCGGCGATGGGCTTGCCGAACTGCTCACGCTCACAGGCGTAGCGCAGCGCATCCTGCAGCATGCGCTCGGCCACGCCGACCGCGGTTGCGGCGATGGCGATGCGCCCTTTGTCGAGCACTTTCATCGCCGTCTTGAAGCCTTGGCCTTCGCGTCCGCCGATGAGGTTTTCGGCCGGCACGCGGCAGTTCTCGAAGACGACGTCGGCGGTGTGGGCCCCGCGCTGGCCCATTTTGACGTCGGGCGGGCCGACCCACAGGCCCGGTGTGTCGCGCTCGACGAGGAAGGCGGAGATGCCGTCGGCTCCTTTTTTGGCAGGATCGGTGCGGGCCATCACGGTGAAGATGCCGGCTTCCGGGGCGTTGGTGATGAAGCGTTTGGTGCCGTTGAGCACATAACAGTCACCTTCACGCACCGCGGTCGTCCTCAGGCTTGCTGCGTCCGACCCGGCGCCCGGTTCCGTCAGAGCGAAGGAGCCGATGAGCTCGCCGGAGGCGAGGCGGGGCAGATAGCGGGCTTTCTGCTCCGGCGTCCCGTCGATGACGATCGCCTGGCTGCCGATGCCGCAGTTGGTGCCGAAATAGGAACGGAAGGCCGGCGAGGTGTGCCCCATTTCGAAGTACACCCGCACTTCTTCCTCCATGGTGAGCCCCATGCCGCCGTATTCTTCGGGGATCGTCAGGCCGAAGAGCCCCAGGCGGCGCATCTCGGCGACGATCTCCTCGGGGATGCGGTCGGTGCGCGCCACTTCCGCCTCGGCCGGCACCAGACGCTCGCGTACGAAGCGGGCGATCGTGTCGAGCAGAAGCGTCAAGGTTTCCTCGTCCCGGATCATCGACGCGCCCTCATTTGACGTATTTGCGGAAATCGGGCTTGCGTTTTTCCTGGAACGCGCGCACGCCCTCGGCCGATTCCGGCGTCTCGTAGTAGAGGCGCAGCGCCTGCATCGCCAGCGCTCCCATGCCGCGGATCATCTCGGTGTCGACGTTGAACGACTTCTTCGCCAGTGCGATCGCAGTCGGGCTCTTCTCCAGGATCTCGTCGCACCAGCGGCGCACTTCCTCATCGAGCCGCTCGGGCGGCACCACGGCATTGACGAGCCCCATGGCCAGCGCTTCCTGGGCCGTGTAGCGCCGGCATAGATACCAGATTTCGCGTGCCTTCTTCTCGCCCACGACGCGCGCCAGCAGCGCCGTACCGAATCCGGGATCCACCGAGCCTACCTTGGGACCAACCTGGCCGAACTGCGCCGTCTCGGAGGCGATCGCCAGATCGCACAGCGTCACGAGCACGTTGCCGCCGCCGATCGCATAGCCGTTCACCCGCGCGATCACCGGCTTGGCGATGTCACGGATCACGCTCTGCACTTCCTCGATCGGCAGGCCGATGGTGCCACGCCCGCCGTAGCCGCCCTCGTGGGTGCTCTGGTCTCCGCCGGTGCAGAACGCCTTGTCACCGGCGCCGGTGAGTACCACCACGCCGATGCTGCGGTCGAAGTCTGCATCTTTGAAGGCGTGGATCATTTCCTCGCAGGTTTGGGCGCGGAAGGCGTTGTAGCGCTGCGGGCGGTTGATCGTGATCGTGGCCACGCCATCGACCTTGGTGTAGAGAATGTCCTGATATTCCATCTTCTTGCTCCTTCCTTTTGGGTGGATCAGCCGGCCATCGTCAGGCCGCCGGAGACGCTGATGACCTGGCCGGTGATGAAGGCCGCTTCGTCGCTGGAGAGAAACACCACGATGCCCGCCACGTCTTCGGGTTCGCCCAGACGGCCGAAAGGGATTGCCTTGATGAGCGCCGCGCGCAGCTTCTCTCCTTGTTCGCCTTCGCCGGCAAAATCGCGAAAGAGTGCCGTGTCGGTGGGGCCGGGGCAGACGACGTTCACGTTGATCTTCTGCCGGGCGAGCTCGCGGGCGATCGTTTTCGAGAACGCCACCAGCCCGCCTTTGCAAAAGGCATAGACTGATTCGCCCGACGAGCCCACGCGCGCCGCGTCCGAGGCGATGTTCACGACCCGCCCCTTGCCGCGTGCCGCCATCCGGCTCAGCACTGCGTGGTGCATGTAGAGCGGCCCGTAGAGGTTGACCGCCACGATCTTGTCCCACAGCGCCTTGTCGGTTTTGAGGAAAGGAGCCGCCCGGTCCCAGCCCGCGTTGTTGACGAGGATGTCGATGGGGCCGAGATCATTCTCGACCGCCGCCACCGTGGCCTGTACCTGTTCCTGTACGGTGAGGTCGACGGGGTAGGCTTTGGCCTTGCCGCCGGCGGCACGGATCTCCCCAGCCACCTCCTCGGCGGCTTTGCCGTTGAGATCGAGCACCGCTACAGCCGTGCCCTCTTCGCCGAAGCGGCGGCAGATGGCCGCACCGATCCCGCCTCCGCCGCCCGTGATTACCGCTACTTTGTCGCGCAAGCCTTTCATCATCTTCCTCCTTCCTCCTTGGTATCGAACACGATCCCGGTGCCGGGACCCCTACGGTTATACTTTCCTATTCTTTCCCGCCGCGTGCCTTTGCGCCATGAGTTGCCCATGAAGGATCTGACCCCTGAAAAGACCCTCGCCATCGTCGAGATCAACAACCGTCTCTTCTTTCGTTTCTTTCAGACGGCCAACACGCTGCACACCAAAGGGACGCAGGCGCTGAGCGAGTTTGGCGTGACCACCCAGCAGTGGTCGGTGCTCGGGGCACTCTCCCGTCCGCAGGCGGCCGAGGGGATGACCGTGGGTGAGCTCAGCCGCTATCTGCTGGTGAGCCGGCAGAACCTTTTCGGCATCCTCAACCGCCTGGAACGCCAGGGGTACGTCGAACGCGTCACCGGCGAGGAGGACCGTCGCTCGCGCAAGGTGCGCCTTACCGCGAAAGGGGAGAAGCTCTGGGCCGATCTTGCCGAACCGATCCACGATTTCTACGACAAGGCGCTCAAGGGGTTGTCGTTCGACGATCGCATCACCTTCATCCATTATCTCAACGTTCTGCATAACAACATGGCCAAACTCTAGGGGCGATGCCGGGCGAGCATCTGCCGGGAGATGATCATCTTCATGATGTTGGCGGTGCCGTCGCCGATCTGCAGACCGAGCACGTCGCGGTAGCGCTGACCGAACGGCAGATCGTTGCTGTAGCCTCCGTGACCGTGGGCGATCAGGCACTGCTGGATGATCTCGCAGGCGAGCTTTGGCGCCCACCACTTGCACATCGCCGCCTCGGCCGTGTGCGGAAGCTCTTGGTCTTTCAGCCATAAGGACTACCGCCACGTCGGCTTGGGTAGCCATCGAAATCGAGGCCTTCTCTCCGTTGAGCACGAAATGATCGCCTTTGCGCTGCGCTCGCAACCGGATGCGGGCGGCGTCCGACCCTGCGTGGGGTTCGGTCAGGGCGATCGCGATGAGTTTCTCTCCCGCCGTCACTGCCCGCAACCATTCCCTTGCCATGGAGGAGCGGCCGTACGTATTGTGCAACGATCTGCCCGCACAAGGAGGCGAGGAGATTGACATAGGCGACGTTGAAATCGCCCCTGGCGATGCTCTCGAGCAGTAAGCCGCTGCTGAGGCGATCCAGCCCCGAGCCACCGAAGTCCACGGGGAGCTCCGGCGCGATGAACCCTAGCTGGCCCATCTCCCGCGCGAGCTCCCTTTCGATCCGTCCTGCGTGCTCGCGGGCACGATAGCCCGGTTTCAGCCTTTGCGTGGCGAACCGGTCGGCTGCATCGACCAGTGCCTGTTGGTCTTCGCTGAGCGAGAACTCCATCTCCCCCCCCTCCTTCTTTTATCGTCAGTTTTTCTTTTCATTCCGCCGACGAGGATCAGTCTAGGGGAAGGGAAAGTTAATGTCAATACCTTTACGTTTACGCCCGAAAATTTGATTCGTGGCATGATTTTTATTGAAAACAGGTTGACACGATAATCGCAGGCTGCTAGCGTGGCTTCCCGAACGTCCCGTCGAAAGGGGCGCGTCAAAGGAGGAGACCATGGAATTCAACCCTGTTTTACTTTTTCGCCACCGACCTGCCATGGTCGCTGCAGGTATTCATGCTAACGGGTACGGGAAGCGGGTGGCTGAGAGAGTGCGTTAGAGAGCCGGGAAGAGGCTTGGCCCCGGTATCGTCTCATGTCATCGCTGCGCAATCTTTCCGCGTCAGACTCGGGGCATCGTGGTCGCGCCGGAGGGAAAGATGCGCAAGGAAGAGGCGGTGGCGGCGCTGGGACAGCGTTCCTTGCTGTTGCCCGGCTGGGTGCAGGCGGCGCTGGCGGCCAATGACCGGCTCAAGCTCTATCTGAGCTTGCTGCAGGAGGCGGCGCGCCATGCCGGTGATCCGCAGGCGGCGGTGACGGACTGGTCGGCCGAGTTCGCCCGGGCGGGGGTGACGGAGACGGGGTGGCTGCAGGAGCTGGTGCGCAGCGCCTATCTTGCCGACGGGGTGCTGATGCTGCGCCATCTCGACCGGTGGTGCGAGGCGGTGGCGGCCGATCTGCAGACGATGGCGCGCCCCGTGTGCGAGTCTGCACCGTCGGGGCCGGCCGAGCTGCTGGCGCGGCGCGATGCCTGGCTCGAATTCTTGCATTCGCTCGATCCGCAGGAGGGGCTGGAACCCGAGCAGCTCGCTGCCTTGACGCATGGCGAGCGCGAGCGCGGCGATAGCCTGCACCTGCTGGTGATGGACCTGCACAAGGCGCTCAATGCGCTGGCCGCCGAGATCGCCACCGAGGAGCTCGACGGGGCGAACGTCTGGGGGCTCGCGCCCGAGGATCGGCCCTTGGTGCGGGCGTTCATGCGCGGACTCAGGCGCACGGCACCGCTCAAGTTCTCTCACCCGGGGCTGGATACGGCGGCCACGCGCGACGGCGCGCGCCTGCTCATCCAAAACGACATCGGTACGAACGACGTGCACGTGCTGGTGGTGACGGTCGAAGATCTGGAGATCCGGCTGAACTATTCGGATCTGCATCGCGGGCGTTTCCGTTTCTTCCAACGCTTGCTGGAGGAGGTCGGTTTCGTCTGGACGGTGCAAACCTCCGCCGCAGGGGCGGGCCTCAACGCGGGGCGGCCCTACATGGTGGGGGAGGCGGTGTTTCGCGGGCAGGATCGCGCTGCGCTCGAGGAGGCGCTGGAGGAGCTGGCTGCCAAGATCGTGTTCGTGATCGACTGGAACCGGGCGCGCAAGCGCTTGCAGCAGTTCGTCGGCAAGGCGCAGGCCCAGGAGATCCTCTACCGGGCGGCCAAGGAGGAGTGCGGGCACATGGGGTGGTTGCTCGCCGGGGGCGAGCGGCTGGTGTTCGCGGCCATGGAATCGGTCGATGGCGAGGCGTTTCGCATCGGCGATCGGCTCGACGAGGTGTTGGGTCCGCAGGCGGCCGGTGAGTACCTCTTCACCTTGCTGCGCGTGTCGAGCCGCATGCTGCTCGAGCGCCAACCGGTGGATCTCGTCGCCGACGAGGCGCGCATCCTGCTCGCCCGTCTGCTGCGGCAGCGCACTTTCGAGCTGGAGCTGCTGGCCGAGCATGCGGCGTATACGCACGCCATCGCGCGCGAGGTCTGCGCCGTGCTGGAGGAGGAGCCTGGGCCCGAGGCGCTCGAAGCGCAGGGGCAACGCGGCAAACAATGGGAGCGCGAGGCCGATCATCTCCTGATGCAGGCGCGTGCGCGTGCCGAGCGTCACAGCCGCTGGCAGCCTCTGGTGGCCTTGATGGAGCATGCCGACGACGTGTCCGATGCGCTCGAGGAGGCGCTCTTTTTGCATTCGCTGCTCTTCGTTGGGCCCTTGGCCGGGCTCACGCCGGGGGCGCGCGAGCCCCTGAGCCGGCTGGCGGACACGACCTTGGCGGCGATTCAGGATCTGGTGCGTGCCGTAGAGATCGCCCGCGCGGTGAGTGCGCAGGGGGAGGCGGAGGACGAGGACGCGTTCTTGCAGACGCTGTGGCGCATCCTGCGCGCCGAGCGCCTGTGCGACCAGCTCGCGCGCGAGGCGAGCCGCGCCATCGTCGCGACCATGTCCGAGAAACCCACGGGGGCACAGATCGCCGGGCAGATGGCTGCCGCGGTGGAGAAAGCCTCCGACGGTCTGCTCGCCGTGGGGTATGCCTTGCGCCAGATGGTGATGGCGCGCACGGGGGTGACGTCATGAACGCGCCGCATTGGCCCGAGGCGTGCTATCTGATCGCTGGTCGTCGGGAGATGGAGACTTTGCCGCGCAAGGCCCATCCTCCGAGCAAAGGGGTGCTGCAGCTCGGGAACAAGGCGTGGAACCTGTGGCTGATGGCGAGCGCCGGCTTGCGCGTGCCGCCGGCGCTGGTGCTGGGAACGCCCTATGCGCACCGGCCGGTCGCGGCGTGGGAGGAGGCGCTCTTCACGGCAGGATTGCCGGCGCTGGAGGCACTCACCGCTCGGCGCCTGGGTGATGCACGTCGTCCCTTGCTCGTGTCGGTGCGCTCGGGGGCGCCGGTGTCGATGCCGGGGATGATGGAGACGGTGCTCGACGTGGGCTTGTGCGACGAGACGGTGCCGGGGCTGCTGCGCCTGACCGGCAATCCGCGGCTGGTGTGGGATTCCTACCGGCGCTTGGTGGCGGGCTACGGTGAAGTGGTGGCCGGGATCGACCCGGGCGTGTTCGAGGCGGCGCTCGCCGAGCTCGCCCAGGGGCGGGAGGAACAGGCGCTCGCTTTCGACACGCTGCGCGCGCTCACGCGCCGTTTCCTGGAGTGCTACCGCGAGCAGGCGGGCGAGGCGTTCCCTCAATCGGTGCGGGTGCAGCTGCGCGAAGCGGTGCGGGCGGTGTTCGCTTCCTGGAATGCCCCCAAGGCCGTGGACTACCGGCGGCATCAGGGGATCGACGACGCGCTCGGTACGGCGGTCACCATCCAGCAGATGGTCTTCGGCAACGCGGACCGGCGCTCGGGGGCCGGGGTGGGATTCACGCGCGACCCGACCGACGGGACGCCGCGGCCGTGGGTGGATTTCCTCTTCGAGGCGCAGGGCGAGGACGTGGTCTCCGGGCGGCGCAATGCCGTGGGGCACGAGCGGCTGGCCGCGCGTCTGCCCCAGGTATGGGAGGAGCTGTGCGACGGTGGGACGAAGCTGGAGCGGCTCTTCGGCGACATGCAGGATTTCGAATTCACGGTGCAGGAAGGCACGCTCTTCTGGCTGCAGGCGCGCTCGGGCAAGCGGACCTTGCGGGCAGCCGCGCGCATCGCCCTCGATTTGCTCGACGAGGGAGTGATCGATGAGCGCGCCGCCTGGGAGCGTACGCGCGACATCGCCTTGGAGGAGCTGGCGACGGTGCGCCTGGCCACCGAGGGAGGGGAGGCGCCGCAGCGGCTCGCGTGCGGGATTCCGGCCTCGCCCGGCATTGCCGGCGGTGAGCTCGCGCTCGATGCCGAACGGGTGGCGGAGCGAGTGGCTCAGGGGGCCAAAGTGATCTTGGTGCGGCAGGATGCCGAGACGGCCGACGTCGCGGCGCTGCGCCAGGCCGGGGGACTGCTCACCCGGCGCGGGGCACGCACCTCGCACGCGGCGGTGGTCGCGCGGCAGATGGGCAAGGTATGCGTGGTCGGGTGCGAGGGCTTGACGATCGACGGCTGGGCGCGCAGCGTGCGCTTCGGCGAGCGGGTCGTGGCCGAGGGAGAGCCGATCACGCTCGATGGCAACGACGGCAGTGTCTATGCCGGACTGGTGCAGACGCAGACCGTTCCTGATGCGGCGCTGCAGGAGCGGCTCGCCGCGCTGCGGGCGCGCTTTGTCGGGGAGGGGGAGAATGCCTGAGCGACGGCTGCGTCTGAGTGTGGTCACCGAGACCTATCCCCCCGAGATCAACGGGGTGGCGCGTACCGTCGGGCGGATGCTGCAGGAGGCGGTCGCCGCGGGCCACGAGCTCGAAGTGGTGCGGCCGGATCAGGGAAGAGCAGAAGGGGAGGAGCTCGCGGGCGTGGCCTCGCTGCGGGTGGGCGCGATCGCCTTGCCGCGTTATCCGGGTTTGCGCATGGGGTGGCCGGCGTATGGACGACTCGTGCGCCATTGGCGGCAGAAGCGGCCCGATGGGGTGCATCTGGTCACCGAAGGACCGCTGGGTCTGGCGGCGCTCGCGGCGGCGCGCCGTCTGGGCATTCCGCTCACCTCGGCCTTGCATACGAATTTCGACGCCTATGGGGCCCATTACGGCCTCGGTTGGTTGCGCGGCGGGATCGCGGCCTATCTACGCGCTTTTCACAATGCGACGCAGTGTACGTTCGTGCCGACGCAGCGCCAGCGCGACGCCCTGCTCGCGGCGGGATACCGCCGGGTCGAGGTGCTCGCGCGCGGCGTCGACGCCGAGCTGTTCTCTCCCGCGCGGCGCGATCCGGCGCTGCGCCGGCACTGGGGCGTAGGGGAGGAGGGGCTGGCGGTGCTCTACGTCGGGCGGCTCGCGCCGGAGAAGAACCTCGATCTGCTCGCGCGGGCGTTTCAGGCCATTGCGGCGCATCGTCCTGAGGCGAAGTTGGTCGTGGTGGGGGAAGGGCCCATGGCGGCCTGCTGGCGGCGCGATCATCCTGAGTTCGTTTTCTGCGGCGCGCGCCGGGGCGAGGATCTGGCAGCGCACTACGCCTCGGCCGATCTCTTCCTCTTTCCGAGCCTGACGGAAACCTTCGGCAACGTCGTGCTCGAGGCGATGGCGAGCGGCCTGCCGCTGGTGGGCTACGACGAGGCGGCGGTGGCCGAGTGCGTGGAGGACGGCGTGAGCGGCTTGTCCTGCCCGCCGGGGGATGAGGACTCCTTCATCGCGCGGGCCTGCCGGATCGCCGCCGATGCCCCCTTGCGGCGGCGTCTGGGCACGGCGGCGCGCGCCGCGGCGGCTCGCCGCTCTTGGGCCGAGATCTTTCGCCAGGCGGAAGCGGTGCTCTGCGCCGTGCTGCAGGAAGGGGGCGAAGCGGTGAGTGTGACATCAGCGTAGAAGGGGGTCGATATGCCTGCCGTTCGTTCCGTCTTTCTCTCGGACATCCACCTCGGGACCCGCGCCTGCAAGGCTGAGCGCCTGGTCGATTTCCTGCGCGAATATCCGGCGCAGTATCTCTACCTCGTGGGCGACGTCGTCGATTTCTGGGCGATGCGCCGCGGCATCTACTGGAGCGCAGCGCAGAATACGGTCGTGCAGAAGATCCTGCGGCGGGCGCGCCACGGCGAGCGAGTGATCTTCATTCCCGGCAACCACGACGAGGCGCTGCGTGAATACGTCGGGGCTGCTTTCGGCGACATCACGCTGCACGCCGAGTACGTGCACCAGACGGCCGACGGACGGCGGTTCCTGCTCATCCACGGCGACGAGTTCGACGAAGTGACGCGCCATCATCGCTGGGTGGCGCTGCTGGGCGATGCGGCCTATGGCGCCCTCGTGCGCGCCAACGTCGTCTGGGCCTGGGTGCGTCGCCGGATGGGGCGGCCGGGCTACTGGTCGCTCGCGGGACACGTCAAGCGCAAGGTGAAGAAGGCGCTGGAGTTCATGTACGGGTTCGAAGACGCGGTGATGCGCAGCGTGCGCGAGCGGGGGCTGGACGGCATCATCTGCGGCCACATCCACTGGGCGGCGATCAAGGAGGTGGACGGTCTCACCTACGCCAACTGTGGCGACTGGGTGGATTCCTGCACGGCCATCGTCGAACACCTCGACGGTCGGCTGGAGCTGGTGGACTGGAATCGGGAGATCGCCCCCCCGCCGCCGCCTCAGGCGCCGCGCCGCCTGCTCGAGCCGCTACCACCCGAAGTCGAGCTCGCCGACGTGCTGCACCGCGCCGACGGCATCCTGTAGGGCCCCTCGGACACCCTGCTGCGCGGTGCTCCTGTAGCGCTCTGCTCACTTCTGCCGGCGGCGTTCGACGAAGAGCGAGCTGCCCGGCGTCTTCTTCGCCATCTTCTTCGCCACCGAGGCCGCTTCGGCCACGGCGTGGTGACTCTCGTAGCGCTGTGGCTCGTCGATGACGACGGCGCCGACCGACAAGGCGCACAGCGGGAAGAAGACCGTTCGCCCTTGCCGGTCCTCGGCCTCGATGCCGCCGCGGGCGCGGTCTTCGGGATGGTAGAACTCTGGGATACGCGCATCGAAGGTGCGCAGCAGCGCCTCGGTGCGTTCCTGCCAGTCGGGACTGCCCCACAGCACGATGAAGTCGTCCCCGCCGATGTGGCCGACGAAATCCCTGGCCGGATCGGTGTGCTCACGCAGCAGTTCGCCCACCAGCCGCAGGATGTCGTCCCCGCGGCGGAAGCCATAGATGTCGTTGTACGGTTTGAAATGATCGAGATCGAGGTAGGCGGCCACGAACGGTTCGCCCCGCTTGAGCCGGGCATCGATCTCCCGCTGGATGGGGACGTTGCCGGGCAGGTTGGTGAGCGGGTTGGCGTGACGGGCCGCCTCGAGCTGCAGGCGGGTGATCTCGCGCAGCAGCGCGTGCCCGTTGCCCAGTCCCAGGTAGCGGCCGGAGTCGGTGATGATGAAGCCCTGCACCAGGTGTTTGGGGTCGAGCTGGGTGATGAGATCCGAGAGTTGCTGCAGGCTCATGCGCCGGTCGATCACCAGCGCGTGGCGGTCGAGATACATAGTGCAGGGTCGGTGTCCGTAGAGCTCGCGCCGGTAGGGGCGGGCGTAGGCATCCATGAAGTGATTGCGCGCGATGAGCCCCAGCGGCACGCCGTCGGCGACCACCGGTTGGGCATAGAGCTCCGGGTCGCGTTCGAAGCGGGCGAAGACTTCCTCGTTCGTCGTCTCCGGCGCAAGCGGGGCGACGTAGTGCACCAGGGAGGCGACGCTCGCCTCTGCGCCCGCGGGTACGGAGGCGTCGAGCACCTGCTCGGAGCGGAAGTGTTCCGGCTCGGGCCGATATTCGGGTCGCGGTTCGGGCCGGCCGAAGAGAT
Source organism: Tepidiphilus succinatimandens (assembly GCF_006503695.1). Taxonomy (GTDB): domain Bacteria; phylum Pseudomonadota; class Gammaproteobacteria; order Burkholderiales; family Rhodocyclaceae; genus Tepidiphilus; species Tepidiphilus succinatimandens. The sequence goes on along the minus strand of NZ_SBIK01000007.1, from coordinate 97,566 downwards.
ACCCCTGACCGAGGGGGATGCCGCACTCGCGCACCACGGCGAGTTCGGCCGGCGTCTCGATGCCCTCGGCGATCACTTGGGTGCGGCTGTTGCGGGCGATGCGCGCGATCGACTCCAAGAATTGCCATTTGATCGGGTCGGCGTGTGCCCCTTGCACGAAGTGTTTGTCAATCTTGACGAAATCCGGCTCGAGCTCCGACCACAATCGCAGCGAAGAAAAGCCTTCGCCCAGATCGTCGATGGCGATGGCAAAGCCGAGGCTGCGGTAGTGCGCCACGGCATGGCGCAATTGGGCGTAGTCCAGGCCCGGCGTGGCTTCGGTGAGCTCGATGACGACTTCCCGCGGTGACAATCCCGCCTGTTCGATCCAGGCGAGCGTCCGGCTTTGATCGCCCGGCTGCACCACCATCGCCCCCGGATCGACGTTGAGCAGCAGTTTCCCTTGGCCGCCTTGAGCAGCGAAAGCGGCGATGACCGTCTCGCGGCAGAGGTATTCGAGCTCGCTCAATCGCCCGAGACGGCGCGCCGCGTCGAAGAGCACCAGGGGAGCGTGCAGCGAACTGTCGCTGGGGCCGCGGATGAGCCCTTCGAAGCCGAGGAGTCCGCCGTCCTCCAGCGTGATCACCGGCTGGAAACGCGCTGCCAGGCGTCGTTCCTGCAACAGGCGTTCCAGCTCGGGGAGGACGTCGGCGGGATAGGGAGGGCACATGATTTCGGTCAGGGAATCCATGGACGAATTTCGCCACGACAAGGCGCATCGCCCGCCATCGTAGGCGAGCTGTGTGACGAGGATGTGACGCCGACGCCGTTGCTGCAAAGAGGCTCAGGCATGATTATTGCTGGTTCTAGTGGGCATGCCGCACGGTGCGGTGGAAATCGGAGGAACCCCCAATGCGCGAGCACGACGCGCCGGAATGCCTGGAAACATCGGTGCGCTGGCACCGCCATCCCGAGGACACGATCCTGAGCTATCGTGATTGGCAGCTCATGAGCCATTTCCAGCCGATCTTCAGCATCGCGCACGGGCGCATCGTCGGGCTGGAAGCCTTGCTGCGGCCACAGCACGAGGGGGTGGAGGTGCCACCGCTGCGGTTTTTCACCTCGAGTCTGCACCCCGAAGAGCTCATTCTGCGCGACCGGCTCGCCCGTCGGTTGCACTACGAAAACTTTCGGCCGCTGGCAGGCGACGATCTGTGGCTTTTCGTCAATCGGGCACCGCAGGCACAGCTCACCGAAGAAGACGATCTCCCGGCCGGGCTCGATCCGCACCAGGTCGTGGTCGAGCTCACCGAGGACGAGAGTACCGATTCCGGGTGGCTGCGCGAACTCATGGCCCGCTACCGGGCGCTCGGCTGCCTGGTCGCGCTCGACGACTTTGGTGCTCGTCATTCGAACCTCGACCGGCTCTTCACGCTCGCGCCCGACATCGTCAAGCTCGATCGCACGCTGATTTTGTTCGCGGAAGAGGACGCGCGGGTGCGCCGCAGTCTCCAGCGGCTGGTGGCGCTCATCCGCGACACCGGTGCCTTGGTGCTCTTCGAGGGCGTGGAAACCGCGGCGCAGGCGCAGCTCGCCGTGCAGGCCGAAGCCGATCTCGTGCAAGGTTTCTACTACGCCCGGCCGCAGCCGCGCGCTTTCGCCCTCAAGAGCACCTGGGGCGCGCGGGAGAAACTGCACGACCCGCTGCGGGCGCGTCCTGTGCGCCGTCGTGAGGCGGTACCCAAAACGCTCGAAGAGGTGTTCCGGCAGACCTTGCGCCGCGTCGCTTTGGGAGAAGACTTTGCTCTGGCGAGCGCCGAGTTGATCGCCCGCCCCGAGGTCTATCGCGCCTATCTGCTCGACGCAAACGGCCGCCAGCTCGGGCACAGCGCCTCGCGTGTGCCGGTGACCCTGCTGCGTTACCTACCGCTGGCCGATGGCGCCGGTGCCCTGTGGAGCGCCCGGCCCTATTTTCGCCGTGCCATCGCCATGCCCGGACGAATCCACTTGACCGACCCCTACCTCTCGGTACCCGATGGTACCTGGGTACGCACCCTTTCCGCCACGGCCCACGGCGAGGCCGGCACTTTCGTCGTCTGCGCCGACTTGGCGGCCGATACCCTCGATGCGGAGAATGCACCATGACGGCACAAACCTTGACCCATTCGAACCCTTTTGGTGCAAGTTATGCCCCGCCGCGCGCGGACGGCGCGCTCAAGAGCCGGCGCATGGCGCTCACCCCCGCCGAGCGGCACTGGCTGCCCTGGTTCGGCAAAACCGGCAAGCTCGCCATGGGCTGGGCCTGCTGGCTCAACCGCCACCGCTATCCGGCGATCGAGCGCACTTTCGAGAGCATCGCCGCCACCCGCGTGCGCCTGCTCGAAGACTGGACGCGGACGCAGTGGGAACACCTCGCCGATCTGGCCCAGACCTACGCTGGCCGGTTCGACCAGGCGCTCGATGCCGAACCCTTGCGCCAGAAACGCCTGCTCGCCGCGGATTGTTCCGAACTCTTCGTCATCGACCCGAAAGGGCGAGTGCTCGCCTCGACTGCGCCGCAGCACGTCGGCAAGCAGGATCTGCCGGAGAAAGCCGTCGCCGCCGGGCTGAGCGGCCCGTTCCTGCACGGCCCCTACGCCGACCCATTCACCGAGACGCTGGGGCCGACGACTTCGCGTTTCCACGACGAAGTCACGCTGATGTTTTACCACCCCATCGTGCGCGACGGGGAGACGCTCGGCTGTGTCTGCGCCCGCGTGCCCAACGACGTGATCGGCGATCTCATCCAGCGCGAGGCGGGGCACATCTACCGCGACTCGGGCGACAACTACCTCTTCATGGTCGAATCGCGCTTCGATCCGACGATCGCCCCGGGCACGGCCCTGTCGCGTTCGCGCTTCGAGGATGAAACGTTTACCCTCGGAGACAACCTCAAGCGCGGCGTTTCCACCCCCTACGGCACCGTACGCGTGCAGCGACACACCGAGCTCGAGCTGCGCTTCGTCGACCCGGCCACGGGGCAACTGCACCCCGGCGTGCGCGAAACGATCCGCTGCGGCGAGAACCTCTTCGTCACCTATCCCGGCTATTCCGACTACCGACACATCCCGGTGATCGGCAAGGGCATCACTTTCCGGCTGCCCGGTTCGCCCGATCGCTGGGGGATGATGTGCGAAGCCGATCTCGAAGAGGTCTATCGCCATCGCCCGCTGGGGTTTCAGCTCACGCGCGATTTCCTGCTGCTCGTCGGCGTCGCGGCGCTGCTGGCGACGGTGTTCGCGGCCTACGCCGCACCGCCGGCGCCGACCGTGGTGGTGGCGATGGTCGCGGTGCTGCTCCTCGGCTATGCGCCGCTGCTGCGGCGCCGCGTGCGGGCGTTCACCGGACGGCTCGACGCGATGGCCGAGACGATGCGCTCGCTCGCCGAGGGGGAAGCCAACCTCACCCAGCGCTTCGATCGTCGCCTGCTCGCTGAGGACGAGAGCGGCGAGCTCGGCCGCTGGATCGACAGCTTCATCGATTCGCTCGACGGCACCTTGGGGCAAGTGGTGCGCACCACCGACGAGGTGCGCCAGACGCACGGCGAGATGATCGACAAGAACACGGAAGCTGCTGGCACCGCCAATGAGCTCCTTGCCGAGGTGCAGCATCTGCTCGACTCACTCGGCGAACAGCTCGCCGAGATCGACACCGCCACCCATACCGCCGAGGAAGTGCGCACCGCGCTCGGCGCGGTGGTGGAGAACGCCCAAGCCCAGTTTCAGACGGTGCGCACCCAGACCCAGGCGATCCGCGATTCGATCGACGCCGCCAGCCGCACCATCCAGGCGCTCAACCAGCGCACCGAGGAGATCGGCGACATCGTGGCGGTGATCAGCGACATCGCCGCCCAGACGAATCTGCTCGCGCTCAACGCGGCGATCGAGGCGGCGCGCGCCGGCGAGCACGGGCGCGGATTCGCGGTGGTGGCCGACGAGGTGCGCAAGCTGGCGCAACGCACGGCCAGCGCCACCGGCGACATCCGCGGCAAGATCGAGGGCATCCAGCACGGAGCGCGCGAGGCGGTCTCGATCATGGAATCCGGCGTGGCCGACGTCGAGAACGGTCTGCGGCTTGCCGAAGAAGCGGTCTCCGAGCAGGGCGAGGTGCACGAACTCGCCGAACGACTGCTGGGCGTGATCGAGCGCGTGGCCGAGCGCAGCCGCGTGAACGGCTCCATGATGCAACGCTTGGCGGCGATCGCCGACGGCATGCGCGGCTCGTTGGCGGCGCTCGCGGCGAGCGTCGACCGGGTCAAGCACGCCGCCGGCAAGCTGGGTGCTTCGATGCGGCGCTTCCGCGTGACGAGCGCGCGTTGAGCACCGGCGTGTTCCCTCGGGAGGACGAACATGACGAAGAACGAATCCGGCGCACGACGCGCCCCGCCGCTGGCCGTGGCGCTGAGGCACGTCGCTTACGAAGACTTGGGTCTGCTCGAGCCGTGGCTCGTGTGGCGCGGCTGGCGAGTGCGCTATATCGACCTCGGTCTCGACGAGCTCTGCGGCTGGGATGCGCTCGCCCCCGACCTGCTGGTGGTGCTCGGCGGCCCGCTCGGCGCCGAGGACGACGATGATTTCCCTTTCCTTGCCGAGGAAGTGCGCTTGATCCGGGCGCGGCTGGATGCGCAGCGGCCCACGCTGGGTATCTGCCTCGGAGCGCAGCTCATGGCCCGTGCCCTGGGGGCGCGGGTGCGACCCATGGGAACGAAAGAACTGGGCTATTTCTCGCTCGAACTCACTCCGGCGGCTGTTGGCACGCCCATCGCCCGGATCGGCGCGCAGCCCGTGCTGCAGTGGCACGGCGACGTCTTCGATCTACCCGACGGCGTGCAGAGCCTCGCGCGAACGCCGCTGTGCCCCAACCAGGCGTTCATGGTGGAGGATCACGCGATGGCCTGGCAATTCCACCTCGAAGTCGCCCCTTCTCGACTCGAGCGCTGGCTCATCGGCAACATCGATGAGATCCGGGCCTGCGGTCTGCGTCCGGACGAGCTACGCCGCCAGGCGCGGGCGCAGGAAGCGGGATTGCAGCAGGCAGCCGCAGCGGTGATGCAGGCGTGGTTCGAGCGGCTCGATCTCTGAGGTTGGCGCTCATCCACCCCGTGCGCCAAATCGGTAAGAGCGCACGTTGGAAGAATTTTTCTCGACAGAAGGATCGGCGATTTTCTCCTTTTCCAAGACGTCTTTTGATGAATTTTGCATTATTATCGCTCTCAGCCGGAGAATGAGTGCAAGGAGTTCTTCATCCTCGGCCATATCCTCGATTTCCTTCAGCACCTCCAAGGCTTGTTGTGCGTCTTTTTGCAGCCGTGCCAGATCGATGTTGTATTCCAGCTGACGACGGACGCTGAGTTTGAGTCGGGCGAGTAGTCGAATGAATTCGGGGTCGCTGGCGTCGATCATGGTTTCGTCCCGATCCTGCTTGATTGTTCATGCCCCCTCGACCGGACGTTGCCACAAACGATGGGCGAGGGGGTGTTGATCAAAAGCTTTTTTGGAACGAAAGAACTACTCTGGCATCGGCCACCTCTTCGCCGTCCCAGGTATAGGCGGATTTACTGGCATCGGTGTCGGTATAGGCCAGGGTGGCGACGCCGAAGCCGAGATCCTTGCTCACGCCGAGTTTCCAGTCGGTGTACGAGGCTGCGTCGTTGTCTTCCACTTCCTGATGCCCGACGTGGCCGAGCACACCCCAGCCCCCGCCCAGGTCATAGCTGGCCGAGAGATCGAGGTAGTAGCTGCCGCGGGTATCGCCGCCATCGTCGGTGGTCCAGCCGACGAAGTGGTCGGAAACCGTGTGGTAGTATTTGAGGGCCACCGTTTTCCAGGACAAACCGGCGTAGACTTCGGTGGTGTCCGGGTCGACCGCTCCCGAGATTTTGTCGCCGGGATAGTAGTACGTGATGATGCCGAAGTCATAGCCGAACGAGTCGGCGAAGGTGCCGCGAAAGCCGCCATAGAGGTCCACTTCGAGGCTGTTGTCCTCTTTGTAGCCGCCAGCTTCTACCCAATCGACGTTCGAGCCCCACAGTCCGACGTAGAATCCGCTATCGTGCGCCAATTCGAGGCCGCCTTGGACGGCGGGCTCGTTTTGTGTCTGCGACACACCGCGAAAGACATAGTCGCTGGTGGCCCCGAGGGTAAAACTGAGCGCAAACGGGCTCTTGGCCGTATCTTCGGCATGGGCCAAAGAGACGCCGAGCACGGCCAGGGTGGCGGTGAGGGGAAGCAGAGGGGTTTTCATGAAAGTCTCCGGTGGACAGGCCAGACGTTAGGAAGCAAGAACGATGCCAGTCGTTTTTTCCCCGTTTGGCCGTGGCTTGCGGGCAGGCGCAGGGTGCCCCTTGCGCCATCTTGGGGCGGAAGATGCTTCGTTCGAGGGCAAGGGAACAGGGAGAGGCCCGAAAATGTCACGAAACCGTCACCGTTTCGCGATATAACGGCAACACGTTTCTGATGGCACGAGCGGAGGGATCATGGCGGCCAATGTGCTGGTGGTCGAGGACGAACCGGCGATCCTGGAGCTGATCGCGGTCAATCTCGAACAGGCGGGATTTCACGTGCTGCGCGCGTCCGAGGCGGAGACGGCCTTGCGGCTCATCGGAGAGGCGCTGCCGGATCTGGTGCTCATAGACTGGATGCTGCCGGGGCTGTCGGGCATCGAACTCGTGCGCCGCTTGCGGCGGGAAGAGCGTACGCGGGCGCTGCCGCTCATTTTGCTCACGGCACGCGGGGCCGAGGTGGACAAGGTATTGGGGCTGGAGGCAGGGGCGGATGATTACGTCACCAAACCCTTTTCGCCGCGTGAGCTCGTGGCGCGCATCCGGGCGGTGCTGCGCCGGCGCCGGCCGGAGGTGGGCGAGGAGGTGCTCGAGGCGGGTGGCTTGAAGCTCGATCCGGCGGCGCGGCGGGTGCTGGCAGAAGGGCGGGTGGTGGCGCTGGGGCCGACCGAATTTCGCCTGCTGCATTTCCTCATGGTGCATCCGGAGCGGGTGCACAGCCGCTCGCAGCTGCTCGACCGCGTCTGGGGGGATCACGTCTTCGTCGAGGAGCGCACGGTAGACGTGCACGTGCGCCGCTTGCGCGCGGCGCTCGAACCCTATGGGATGGCGGGTCTGATCCAGACGGTGCGCGGGGCGGGGTACCGGTTTTCGGTGCAGACGGCACAGGAAGCATGAAGACGGCGCAGCGGCTGCGGCGACAGCGCCGTTTCGCTTGGCGGCGGCTGGCTGGCGTGGGAACGGTTGCAGCGGTGGGTGCGCTCTTTTCCTGGCCGGCGGGGCTAGGCCTGCTCGCGCTCGGGCTGGGCTGGGCATGGTGGTGCGTCGAGCGCGAGTTTGCCGAGGTGCTGGGGGAAGCGCTCACTGGAGCGCCTCATGAGGATCTTTCCCCCCGGGCGCGGCTGGTGCTCGAGCCGCTGCGGGCGCAGGAGCGGGTGTGGCGGCGCCGGCTGGAGGCGGCACGGCGCGACCGGGAGCGCCTGATCGCGGCCTGGGATCGCCTGCCGGTGGGGGTGGTGTGGCTGGCGGCCGACGGGACGATCCGCCGGCTCAACCGGCGCGCCGAGGATCTGCTGCAATTACAGCGCCGCCTGCATGGGGGGCAGCCGCTCGCCCTCTTCCTGCCCGAGCCGCGCTGGCTCGAACGCATTCGCGCTTCGGGCGAGGCCGGGTTTACCGGCGAGGTGCCGCGGCGCGGGGAAACGCTCCATTGCCGCCTGCAATGGGTTCCGCTAGAGGAAGGAGAGGCGCTGCTGCTCGTCGAGGATCGCACCGAGGCGATGCGGCTCGAGCGGATGCGGCGCGATTTCGTCGCCAACGTCTCGCACGAGCTGCGCACGCCGCTCACCATCGTGCGCGGCTACGTGGAGACGGCGCTGGATGCGCCCACTCCCCTGCCACCGCCCTTGGCGGGCTATCTGGAGCAGGTGCATGCGCAGGCGGTGCGCATGCAGCGGCTGGTGGAGGATCTTTTGACGCTGGCGCAGCTGGAGGGGACGCAGCCGCCGCCGGCGAAATGGGTGGACGTCGGGGAGCTTCTGGAGACGGCGGCCGCCCAGGCCAGAGGCGTGGCGCCTGAGGGGCTGACGGTGGAGGTGGATTTCCCGCCGCAACCCCGCGCGATCTTGGGCGTGCGCACCGAGCTGGAGTCGGCCTTGGGCAATCTCGCCCTCAACGCGGTGCGCTACACGCCCGCGCCGGGCCGGGTGGTGATCGGAGCGCGTGCGGCGGAAAACGGCGAAGGGGAGCTCTTCGTGCGCGATACCGGCATTGGGATCGCGCCGGAGCACCTGCCGCGCCTCACCGAGCGCTTCTACCGCGTCGATCGGGCCCGCTCGCGCGACCGCGGTGGCACCGGCCTGGGGCTGGCGATCGTCAATCACGTGGCGCAACGCCACGAGGCGAGGCTATTCATCGACAGCGCGCCGGGCAAGGGGAGCGAATTCCGGCTGCGCTTTCCCTCCGGGCGCTGGCGCGAGGGCGAGGCGGTCAAATGATGACTGGGTCGATCCAGAAGAAGGTGAGGATCAGGTAATCCTCGCCCTTTTCGAGGACTTCCTGCACGCGGGCGCCGCGCGTCTTGTGTTCGACCCACAGGTTGAGCAGCTTGGCTTCGGTGCCGATCTCGAGCGGAGCGAGCAGACGGTGCGTGCCTTCGTCGCCACGGCTCGTGTCGGGAAACCAGAAAGCGGGGTACCAGGGAGTTGGCGGCGCTCCTACCACGGGGAAGTGCTGCACCGCCGTCGGGCGGGGGATGCCGGGGATCTGCTCGAGCCCGAGGTGGATCTCGCCGTCGAAGGTGGCTTGGCGCCAGCGCACGCGCGTGAGCATGCCGCCGTAGGTCTTGGGGTGTTTGCGCACGAGAAGCAGCCGCCCGGGCGGCCAGCGGGTGAGCTCGCTGCGCGCGCCGCTGCGGCGGATGCGCCACCCCTTGGGACTGCGGTCCATGGCATCCCACTGCGTGAGGTGGGGGGAGTAGAGCAGCTCGTTCTTTTCCCGCTCGCGCTCGGTGAGATCGACGTCGCTGACGGTGCCGCCGAAGAGCTGGATGCGCTGGGCTTCCTCGAAGGTGCGGCGCACCGACACCGCCGTGGGCGGCTCGAAGGCGCGTCCCGTAAAGTAGAAATAGATCGCTGGCCAGTCGGAGACGACCTGCAGCCCTTCATTGCTCGGCTCGCGGGGTTCCTGTCGCTTGGGCGGCTCTCCCGTCCAGCGCTGCGACAGGGTTTCGAGGAGCAGGCGCTCGTCGGTGGATAAGCCTGCCTGAGCGAGCCGCATCTGCACTTTGGGTATGAGTGCGCCGGCATCGTAGAGGCGCAGCATCTTGGCGTCGGCCAGGGCAAGCGCGGGGATGGGGGGCGAATTTCCGGCGAGGTCGATGCCGTAGCGGTCGTCGATGCGATCGAGCCACTCCGGCGGAACGAACTGGGCGTAGGTAGCCAGTTCGAGCGCGAAGGTAACCACCCGCGGCAGCATCGACATGGGCAGGGCGTTGGGATTGGCGAGATGGATGAGGGCGGCGGCATGGTGCACTTCGCGGCAGCTCAGCCGCAGCGGAGTGCCGAAAAGACCGTCGTCGACGCGTCGATTGGCCACGTTGGCGCGCTCGGCGCGCAGCAGCGCCTGGTGCAAGCCGCCCCAGAGGGTGTCGGGAACGCGCGTGAGCTCGAACCAGAAAATGAGCATCATGCGCAGCAGGCACCAGCTCTGGCGTTCGTGGGCGAGCGCGCAGTAAGGCGAGGAGGGAACGGCCGCCGGGTGCTGCGTGGCCTTGGTGTACAGCTTGATGAGCTTGCCCCAGGCTTTCAGGTACGGAGATTCGCGCGTGGGCGGGCTGCGGCGCGGCCAGCCAACGCGGTGCAGGGCCGCGCGCAGCAGGTCGGCACGATCGACGAGCTGGGAAAAGGTGGCGAACTCCTGGCCCAGGAGGCTGTCGGCCAGGATCTCGAATTCGGCCGCCGGAGGGGGCGATTCCGGGGCAACGGCCCACAGATGACGCAACCGCTCGTCGATGGCTTCGATCGTCTCCTGCATGGCGGGCCCTTTACCTATGCCGACGGAAATGGCATTGTAGCCGATTTACCCGAACGGTTTTTCCGGTCCGAACGCGATGGGAGCATCCCGTCAGGCGGTGAGTTTGCGCCGCAGCAGTTCGGTCACACGTTGTGGATTGGCCGCGCCGCGCGAGGCTTTCATCACTTGGCCGACGAGGGCGTTCAACGCCTTTTCTTTGCCGGCGCGGAATTCCTCCACCGACTTGGGATTGGCGGCGATCGCCGCTTCTACCAGCGCTTCCAGGGCGCTCTCGTCGCTCACCTGCTTGAGACCCTGCGCTTGGATGATCGCGTCGACGTCCTCGCCTGCACCCGCCCACAGCGCTTCGAACACCTTCTTGGCTCCGGCATGCGAGATCGTGCCATCCTGCACGCGGCGTGCCAGGGCGGCGATGTGTGCTGGGCGCACGGGGCTCTCGCCGATCTCGATCCCGCTGCGGTTGAGCCTGGCGGCGAGCTCGCCGAGAATCCAGTTGGCGCAGGGCTTGGCGAGTACAGGGTCCACGGCGGCAACGGCGGTCAGATAGTAGTCGGCCAGTTCTTTGCTTGCCGTGAGGAGGTTGGCATCGTAGGGGGTGAGGCCGTGTTCCTCGACGAGCCGCCGCCGCAGCGCCTGCGGCAGCTCCGGGAGGCTTGCCCGCACTTCTTCGATCCAGGCGCGGTCGATGACGAGCGGCAGGAGATCGGGATCGGGGAAGTAGCGGTAGTCGTGCGCGTCTTCCTTGGTGCGCATCACGCGGGTCTCGCCGCGCTCGGGATCGAAGAGCACGGTGGCCTGTTGGACGGCGCCGCCTTCCTCGAGCGTTTCGATCTGCCAGCGGACTTCGTAGTCGATCGCCTGCTGCAGGAAGCGGAAGGAGTTGAGGTTCTTGATCTCGCGACGCGTGCCCAGGCGCGTCTCGCCCTTGGGGCGCACCGAGACGTTGGCGTCGATGCGAAACGAGCCCTCCTGCATGTTGCCGTCGCACACCCCGATCCAGCGCACCAGGGCGTGCAGCGCCCGGGCGTAGGCCACCGCCTCTTCGGCCGAGCGCATGTCGGGCTCGGAGACGATCTCGAGCAGCGGCGTGCCGGCGCGGTTGAGGTCGATTCCGGTCATGCCGTGGAAGTCTTCGTGCAGGCTCTTGCCCGCGTCTTCTTCGAGGTGCGCGCGCGTGATGCGCACGGTTTTCTCGTAGGCGGCTTCTCCCTCGCCCACCTGCACGGTGATGGCGCCGTTTTTGACCACCGGCAGCTCGTATTGGCTGATCTGGTACCCTTTGGGCAGGTCGGGGTAGAAGTAGTTCTTGCGGGCGAAGACGCTGCGCTGGGCGATTTCGGCCTCGATCGCCAGCCCGAGGCGGATGGCGCGCTCGACGGCGCCGCGGTTGAGCACGGGCAGGGTGCCGGGCAGGGCCACGTCGATGGCACATGCCTGGCGGTTGGGTTCGGCGCCGAAGGCGGTGGAGGCGCCGGAGAAGATCTTGCTGCGCGTGGTGAGCTGCGCGTGGATCTCGAGGCCGATGACGGTTTCCCAGTCGGTGCGGTTCATGGCGGTTCCGTGGTTTACAGCGGCGGCAACCGGCGGTGCCAGTCGGTTTTTTGCTGGAAGACGTGGGCGGCGAGCAGCAGCCGCGTCTCGGCAAGATAGGGGCCGATGAGCTGGCAGCCGATGGGCAGCCCTGCCGCGTCGAACCCGCAGGGGTGCGACAGCGCCGGCAGGCCGGCGAGGTTGGCGCCGATGGTATAGATGTCCTGCAGGTATTCCTGCACCGGATCTTGACCTTTTTCGCCCAGGCGCCAGGCCGTGGTGGGCGCGGTGGGGGCGAGGAGGAGGTCACAGGAGGCGAAGGCCCGGGCGTAATCTTCGGCGATGAGGCGGCGCAGTTTCTGCGCCTGCAGGTAGTAGGCGTCGTAGTAGCCGTGCGAGAGCACGTAGGTGCCGACGAGGATGCGGCGCTTCACTTCCTCGCCGAAACCCTGGGCGCGCGTCTTGCGGTACATGTCGTCGAGGTCGGTGTACGCCGGGGCGCGGTAGCCGTAGCGCACGCCGTCGTAGCGCGCGAGGTTGCTCGAGGCTTCCGCCGGGGCGATGACGTAGTAGGCGGGAATGGCGAGCTCGGCGCGCGGCAGCGACACCTCCACGAGGCGCGCGCCCAGGGCTTCATAGGTGCGGGCGGCTTCTTCGACGGCGCGGCGCACGTCGGCGTCGAGCCCCTCGACGGCGAAGAATTCACGCGGCAGGCCCAGGCGCAGCCCATCGAGCCGTCCGTCGGCGGCGGCGAGCGCCGCGGCATGGTCTTCGACTGGGCGTTCGAGCGAAGTGGAGTCGCGCGGGTCGAAGCCTTCGATGGCCGTGAGGGCGAGCGCGCAGTCTTCGGCGCTGCGGGCGATCACGCCGGCTTGATCGAGCGAGGAGGCGTAGGCGATGATGCCGTAGCGGCTCACCCGCCCGTAGCTCGGCTTGATGCCGGTGACGCCGCACATGGCCGCCGGCTGGCGCACGCTGCCGCCGGTGTCGGTGCCGGTGGCTACGGGCACGATGCCGGCGGCCACGGCCGCGGCCGAGCCGCCCGAGGAGCCGCCGGCGATGCGGTCCGTATCCCAGGGATTGCGACAGGGGCCGAAGTGGGAGTGTTCGTTCGCCGAACCCATGGCGAATTCGTCGAGGTTGGTCTTGCCGAGGGACACGGCGCCGGCTTGGGCGAGCCGCTCGACGACGAAGGCGTCGTACGGCGGCACGAACTCGGCGAGCATGCGCGAGGCCGCGGTGGTGCGCACGCCCTTGGTGCAGAAGAGGTCTTTGTGGGCGATGGGGATGCCGGAGAGTAACGAGATGTTTCCGGCACGGCGGTGTTCGTCGGCGGCGCGGGCGGCTTCGCGCGCGCGCTCCGGCGTGAGGGTGATGAAGGCGTTGAGTCGTTCCTGCAACGCTTGCGCGCGCTCGAGGGCGGCCTCGGCCAGAGCTTCGGCGCGGGTGCGACCTTCGGCGAGCGCGGTGGCAAGCTCACGCAGCGAGGAGGCAAGGAGCCGTTCTGTGCTCATTCGATCACCTTGGGCACGAGATAGAGGCCGTTCTCCGCCGCGGGGGCGAGGGCGAGCAGGACGTCGCGCTGATCCGGTTCGGTGACGGCGTCCTCGCGCAGGCGCTGTGGCAGATCGAGCGGATGGCTCATGGGTTCGACGCCGCTGGTGTCGACGGCTTGCAGCCGATCTACCAGGGCGAGGACCCGTTCGAGGTCGGCACGGAACGCCGCGGCGTGCTCGGCGGTCAATTCGATGCGGGCGAGTTCGGCGAGGCGGTCGAGGTCGATGGCGGGCATACGGCAGACCCTGTCGCGTCCAAAGCTTTGTAGAGTATCATATTCGCGACCCTTTTGCCGAGACTTCCCCGTGGGGGCGACTCCTTCGCGCCACGACGTCCTAGGCCGGCGAATGCCTGCGTTTCCGTTTCTCCAAGGACCCAACATGTTCGGTTTTCTGCGTTCTTTGTTTTCCAACGATCTGGCGATCGACCTTGGCACGGCCAACACCCTCATCTACATGCGCGGCCGCGGCATCGTGCTCAATGAGCCCTCGGTCGTGGCGATCCGCATCGATCCGTCCACCGGCAAGAAAGTGATCCAGGCCGTCGGGCAGACGGCCAAGCAGATGCTGGGGAAGACCCCTGGCAATCTGCAGGCGATCCGGCCGATGAAAGACGGCGTGATCGCCGACTTCGTCGTCACCGAGCAGATGATCAAACAGTTCATCAAGAAGGTGCACTCTTCCAGTCTGCTCTCGCCCAGCCCCCGCATCATCATCTGCGTGCCTTGCGGCTCGACCCAGGTGGAGCGCCGCGCGATCCGCGACGCGGCGCTCGCCGCAGGCGCGAGCAAGGTGTTTCTCATCGAGGAGCCGATGGCTGCGGCGATCGGGGCGGGTCTGCCGGTGGCCGAGGCCACGGGCTCCATGGTGGTCGACATCGGCGGTGGCACCACCGAGGTTGGTGTGATCGCGCTGGGCGGAATGGTTTACTCCGGCTCGATCCGGGTGGGCGGCGACAAGTTCGACGATGCCATCGTCAACTACATCCGGCGCAACTACGGCATGCTCATCGGCGAGGCGACGGCCGAGCTCATCAAGAAACAGGTAGCCATCGCCTTCCCCTCGTCCGAGGTGCTGGAAGTGGAAGTCAAGGGGCGCAACCTCGCCGAGGGGATTCCGCGCAGTTTCACCGTGTCGTCGAACGAGATCCGCGAGGCGATCGCCGATCCCTTGAACCAGATCGTCTCGGCGATCAAGATTGCGCTGGAGCAGACGCCGCCGGAGCTGGGTGCGGACATCGCCGAGCGCGGCATCGTGCTCACGGGCGGCGGCGCCTTGTTGCGCGATCTCGACCGCCTCATCCAGGAAGAGACGGGGTTGCCGGTGATCGTGGCCGAGGATCCGCTCACCTGCGTGGCGCGCGGCTGTGGCATGGCGCTGGAGAAAGTCGATATGCTCGATACCCTCTTCGCCACGGAATGACCTACGGTTTCGGGGAGTTGCGATGAATTCCCCGCTCGGCGCCTCACCCAACGTTCCGCGTTTCCATCGCGCGATGTCCCCCGGGCAGCGCCTGGGGCTGGCGACGCTCGCGTCGGTGCTGCTCTTGGTGCTCGATCTGCGCTTCGGGGCGCTGGGAGCGGTGCGCGATGCGGTCTCGGTGGTGCTTCGCCCGGTCCAGGAGGCGGCGCACTGGCCGGTGAAACTCGCCGCCGACGGGTCGATCTATTTCGCCACGCTCGCCGAGGTGCAGGCCGAGAATGCGCGTCTGCGGCGCATCGAGACGGAGGACCGGCTGCGCGCGGCCACCTTGGCCAGTCTCGAGGCGGAAAATGCCGAATTGCGGCGCCTGCTGGGCATGGGCAAGCGTGCCGAGCTGCGCACCCTCGGCGTCGAAGTGCTCTACGATGCGCCCGATCCGTTCAGCCGGCGCATCGTCGTCGATCGCGGGGCGAATGCCGGCGTGCGCCTGGGCCTGGCGGTGCTCGATGCCGATGGGCTCGTGGGGCAAGTGACGCGCATCCAGCCGCTGGTGTCGGAAGTGACCCTGATCACGCAGAAGGACCATGCGGTGCCGGTGATGGTGCAGCGCAACGGTGTGCGTGGCGTGGTCTATGGCCTGGGCGACGGCTACCTCGAATTGCGCCATTTGCTCGCCGATGCGGACGTGCGCGCCGACGACCTGCTCGTCACCTCCGGCCTCGATGGCGTGTTCCCTGCGGGAATTCCCGTGGCGAGGGTGGTATCCGTCGACACCGGCGCGGGTTTTTCCCATATCGTGTGCGAGCCCGTGGCCTTGGGCGAGCGTCGGCGTTATCTCATGGTGGTCGAACGCGTGCCGGCGAAGGAAGCGTCGGCGGGAGGTGCGTGATGCGGGCCGTTTCCCGTCCGGCGCGGGTGCTTCAGCCGCCGCGGCCGCGCTTCATCCTCCTTACCCTGGCGCTGGCGTTTTTCTGGGATCTGATTCCCAAGGGGGGGTGGGGGTTCTGGCCCGAACTGACGCTGGCGGCGCTCACTTTCTGGGCGATGCGCGATCCCGATCGGGTGGGCGTGGGGACGGCGTTCGTGCTGGGAGTGATGCTCGACGTGGGGCGCGGCGTGGCCTTGGGACAGGAGGCATTGGCCTTGGTGTGGGTGGTCTATCTGGCGCAGCGCCGTTCGGCGCGCATCCTGTGGTTCGGCGGCTGGGGCCAGGCCCTTTTGCTGTTGCCCTTATGGGTGCTGGCGCTCGCCGTGCAGGCGGCGGTCCGTCTGGCCGCGGGGGGCGACTGGCCGGGATGGGGGTATTTCGGCTCGGCCTTTGCCAATGCCGCCTTGTGGCCGCTCCTGAGCTACGCTCTGCTATGGCCGCAATGGCGGGCGGTGCGCTCGGACGCTTCGGCGTCTTTGTCCTGAGACGGGCATGACGGATAGCGGATTGGACGGCGAGGCGGTGGTGGGTCGGACGCGCCGGCGTCTGGCGGTGCTGGCCGTCTTGATCCTTGCTGGTTTTTCGGTCCTGCTCGGCCGCCTGCACCAGCTGCAAGTGCGGGAGCACGCGCGCTTTCAGACGCTGGCCGAAGACAACCGTCAGGCGTTCGTGCCCATCGTACCGCATCGCGGCCAGATCCTGGACATTCACGGTGAGGCACTCGCGCGCAACGTGCGAGCCTATACCCTGGAGATCGATCCGGCGCAGGTTCGGGATCTCGATGGCACGATCGATCGCCTCTCCAAAATCGTCACGATCGAAGAGAGCGACCGCAAGCGCTTCCTGCGTCAGATGCGGGACCAGCGCGGCCTGGGCAGCATCGCGATCCGCCAGCATCTCACGGACGAGGAGGTGGCGCGCTTCGTGGCCTGGAAGTTCGCCTTTCCCGGCGTCGAGGTGCAGGCGCGGCTCTTTCGCGAGTATCCGCAGGGCGAAGCGACGGCGCACGTGGTCGGTTATCTCGGGCGAATCAACGAGCAGGATCTGGAGCGGCTGGAGGGCGAGGGGCTCACGGGTGCCTACCGCGGCACCGACTATACCGGCAAGGAAGGTATCGAGGCGCAGTACGAGGCGCTGTTGCACGGCACGACCGGCTGGGAGCGGCTGGAAGTGAATGCGGCGGGGCGGGCGGTGCGCCGGCTCGACCGGCGCGAGGCGGTGAGCGGCAAGGATCTGGTCTTGACGATCGATGCGCGCCTGCAGCGTTTCGTGCTCGACGCCTTTGCCGGGCGGCGCGGGGCGTTCGTCGCGCTCGACCCGCGCGACGGGGCGGTGATCGCCATGGTTTCTTCCCCCTCTTTCGATCCGAAGCTCTTCCTCGACGGTTTGACGCAGGCCGACTGGGAGCGGCTCGCTCTGAGCGAGGATCGTCCCCTCTTCAACCGCGCCTTGCGCGGTACCTATCCGCCCGGCTCGACTTTCAAACCCTTCATGGCCATGCTCGGGCTCACCTCGGGCAAGCGCCAGCCGGGGCAGCGGTTCGACCGGCAAGGGATGTTCGAGTATTCCGGCGTCAAGTTGTATGACAAGAAGAGCAGTTGCCAGAGCGGGGTCGATCTGCACCGGGCGCTGGCCTTCTCCTGCAACGTCTATTTCTATACGCTGGGTAACGAGCTGGGAATCGATGCCATCAGTTCCTTCATGGGTAAACTGGGGTTCGGACAGCGCACCGGCATCGACCTGCCCGGCGAAGCGTCCGGGGTGTTGCCTTCGCGCGAATGGAAACGGCAGCGGTTCAAGAAGGCGAGCCAGCAGCAGTGGTTCGGCGGCGAGACGCTGTCGACCTCCATCGGTCAGGGCTACAATGCCTATACGCCCTTGAAGATGGCACATGCCTTGAGTATCCTCGTCAACGGCGGCGTGATCCGCAAGCCGCACGTGCTGGCGGCCACGCTCGATCCGGCCACTGGCGAGCGCATTCCCGTCGCCGGTGAGGTAGCCGGCTTCGTCAAACTCGATCCCGCGCACGTCGATGCCGTGCTGCGGGCGATGGTCGACGGCGCGCGCATCGGCACCTCGGCCCGCGCCTTTGCCGGGGCGGCCTATTCGGTGGGCGGCAAGACCGGCACGGCGCAGGTCTTCTCCTTGCAAGGGCGCAAGTACGACCCCGATGCCACCGATGAGGATCTGCGTGACCATTCGTGGTACATCGCCTTCGCTCCGGCCGACGAGCCCCGCATCGTCGCGGCGATCATCGTGGAAAACGGCGGCCCCGGCGGCCGGACGGCGGCTCCCCTGATGCGGCAGATCTTCGATTATTATTTTGCTTCCCATGTGGAACCCGGAGAAGAGGGCGGGCGATGAATCTCATGCCATGGCTCGCTGTCTTGAAGCGGATGGGACGGCGTTGGGACCCTCCGCTCATCGCCTGTGTGCTGCTGTTCTTCGCCGGCGGGCAGGTGGTGCTGATGAGCGCTTCTCCCGAGCGGGTCGATTCCCTGTGGCTGCACCAGATCTTGGCGCTCACGGCGCTTTTGGCGGCAGCCCAGGTGCCGTTTCGCTGGTGGTTTCGCCTGGCCCCGCCGCTGTATCTCGTGGGGGTGCTGCTGCTGGTGGCCGTGCTGCTCTTCGGCGAGACGGCCAAGGGGGCGACGCGCTGGCTCGATCTGGGCGTGGTGCGCATCCAGCCCTCGGAACTTATGAAGCTCGCGGCGCCGCTCATGCTGGCATGGTACTTTGCTCGGCGGCGCCAGTCGCTTGCGTGGTGGGATCACGCCGTGGCCTTCGCGCTGCTCGCGATCCCCGCCGCGCTGATCCTGAAGCAGCCCGATCTGGGCACGACCATCCTGGTGGTGGCCGCCGGTGGCTTCGTCCTCTTTTTCGCCGGGCTGTCGTGGCGGCTCATCGGGCCGCTCGTACTGGCGCTGGCGATCGGCGTGGGGGCGCTGCTCGTGCAGGGCGATCGCTGGTGTCAGCCGGACGTGGCCTGGCCCATGCTGCACGATTACCAGAAACAGCGCGTGTGCACGCTGCTCGATCCGGAGCGCGATCCCTTGGGCAAGGGATTCCACACCATCCAGGCGGCGATCGCCATCGGTTCGGGGGGCGTGTGGGGCAAGGGGTGGCGCGAGGGGACGCAGTCGCAGCTTTCTTTCGTGCCGGAGCGCCACACCGATTTCATCTTCGCGGTGCTTGCCGAGGAGTTCGGTTTCTTCGGCGCGGCGGCTTTGCTGTCGGCCTACGCGCTGCTGCTGCTGCGCGGCGCCTGGCTTGCCGCCCGCAGCCCGAGCTGGGCCGGGATGCTGATGGGAGGGGCGGTCGTCGGAACCACTTTCGTCTATGCGTTCGTGAACGTGGCGATGGTGAGCGGCATGTTGCCGGTGGTCGGCGTGCCTTTGCCGTTCATCAGCTACGGCGGAACGGCGCTGGTGACGCTGGCCACCGGTCTGGGGTTGCTCTTGAGCGCGGCGGCCGAGAGTGCCCCTGAGAGAGGTTTTTCCGCCTGGCGGGGGGTGGCATGAAACGCGTGCAGAGATGGCCTGCGGCCAGCGTGGTGGTCCTCGTCGGTCTGAGCGTGGCGGCCTGCGGTTCGCCGCAGACGAAGCGCACGGCAACCGAGGCAGGGGTGCGCAGCGCGATGGTTTCCGGCGAGGAGCCGATTCCGCGCGTCGAGCCCTTGCGTCCGGCCAATGCACGCGCTTACACCGTGCTCGGCCGCACGTACTTCCCCATGACGGATTTTGCTCCGTACCGGGAGATCGGCCTGGCTTCGTGGTACGGCCGGCAGTTCCATGGCCAGCCGACGGCTACGGGCGAGACCTACGACATGTATTCCTTCACCGCCGCGCACAAAACACTGCCCATTCCCAGCTACGCGCGCGTGACCAACCTCGCCAACGGTCGACAGGTGATCGTGCGGGTGAATGACCGCGGCCCCTTCGTCTCCGAACGGCTCATCGACCTGTCGTTCGCGGCGGCCGACCGCCTGGGATTCGCCAACCAGGGGACGACGCAGGTGGAGGTGGAGCTGATCCTGCCGGAAGAGATTCGCCTGGCCGAGGCGCGCGGCGAGCCGATTCGTGCCCGCGGCGCCGAGAGCCGGCCGACGCTGATGGCAGCTCGTTCCGCTTCTGCCTCGATGCCGGCGGCAGGGCGCACGCCGCCCGAGGCGGAAACCGCCCCGACCGCCGTGCCGCCCGTGATCGCCACGGCCAGTACGCCGGCGAACGAGGCGGCGGCCGTACAGACTGCGGCCGTTCCGACGCAAGAGGCGATTGCGGCGGTCCCGCTCGCACCCGCCGCGATCGAGCGCACGGTTCCGGCGCCTGGCTATTACCTGCAGCTGGGAGCGTTCGCCCAGGCAGACAACGCCGATTCCTTCCGGCGACACGCGGCAACGATGCTGCCGGAAGTCGATCTGCACGTGGTTGCCGCCCTGGACAAAGTCCGCGTCTGGGCTGGTCCGTTCGCCGACGAGGCGGCGGCGCGCGCGGCAGCGCGCATCGTCACGGCACGCCTGGGCGGCAGCGCCTTCGTGGTCACCGCCCCCTGAAGCGTCGCGGCGTATAATGAGATGCTTCGCAATGTGTCGTAGGAGTCGGAGCGTGAGGTTTCCTCGGACGATTCAGGCTTTGTTTGCGTTCTTTCTGGTGTGCTGGGTCGCAGTGGCGCAGGCGGTGGTGCCGCCCATCACGCTCAATGCCCGGCAGTGGGTGCTGATCGATGCGCGCACGGGCGAAGTGCTCGCCGGCAAGGATGCCGACCAACCGGCCGAGCCGGCCTCCATCACCAAGCTCATGACCGCCTACATCATCTTCGGTGCGCTGCGTGACGGGCGTCTTCGGCTCGACCAAAGCGTGCCCGTCTCGCCCACGGCGTGGAAGATGGGCGGTTCGCGCATGTTCATCGACCCCAAGATGGCGCCCACGGTGGAGCAGCTGCTGCGCGGCATGATCATCCAGTCGGGCAACGACGCTTCCGTGGCCTTGGCCGAGGCGGTGGCCGGCAGCGAGGAGGCCTTCACCGCCCTCATGAACGATGCGGCGAAGAAACTCGGCATGAAGAACTCGCACTTCATGAACGCGACCGGCATGCCCGATCCGCAGCACTACATGAGTCCGCACGACATCGCCCTGCTCGCGCGCGCCCTCATCGACGAGTTTCCCCAGTTCTACAAGATCTATTCGGAAAAGGAATACGTCTTCAACGGCATCCGCCAGCCCAACCGCAACCGCCTGCTGTGGCTCGACCCCAGCGTCGATGGCATCAAGACGGGGCATACCGCCAGCGCCGGCTACTGCCTGGCCTCTTCGGCGCAGCGCGAGGGGCGCCGGCTCATCGCCGTGGTGCTGGGGGCGCCCTCTGACGAGGTGCGGGTACAGGAATCGCTCAAGCTGCTCAATTACGGCTTCCAGTTCTTCGATGCCGTCAAACTCTACGATGCCAACCAGACGGTGGCCACGCTGCGCGTGTGGAAAGGCGAGAAGAAAGAAGTGCCCGTGGGCTTCACCTCCGACGTGGTGCTGACTCTGCCGCGCGAAGACGCCAAGCACGCCCAGGCGCGCTTCGTCGGCGAAGAGCCGCTGCTCGCGCCCGTGAGCAAAGGGCAGCCGGTGGGCCGGGTGGAAGTGACCGTCGAGGGTAAACCGCTCACCACGCTCACCGCGGTGGCGCTCGAGGACGTGCCGCAGGCGGGCTGGTTCGGCCGAGCCTGGGACGCGCTGGTGCTGTGGCTCAAGCGTTGGTGAATCCTACCTCGGTGCACTGGCTCGGCCGGCAGTCCTACCAGCCGGTGTGGCGCGCCATGCAGCGCGCCACCGCCGAGCGCGGGGGAGATGCCCCCGACCGGCTGTGGTGCCTCGAACACGAGCCCGTCTATACCCTGGGGCTTGCCGGCCGTCCCGAGCACCTGCTGCCCCAGGGGCGGGCATTGGGGATCCCCGTGGTGCACATCGACCGCGGCGGACAGATCACCTATCATGGCCCGGGGCAGCTCATCGTCTATTTTCTCCTCGATCTGCGCCGCCGGGGTTTGAGTGTGCGCGCCCTGGTGCACCACATCGAGCAGAGCGTGATCGACCTGCTCGCCAGCTGCGGCCTGCACGGCGAGCGGCGTGAGGGCGCCCCTGGCGTTTACCTCGCTGGCGCCAAGATCGCCGCGCTGGGGCTGCGGGTGAAGAATGGCTGTACGTACCACGGGCTCTCGCTCAACGTGGACCTCGACCTCTCGCCTTTTGCCGGCATCAATCCCTGCGGCTATGCGGGGCTCGTCACCACGCGCCTGCGCGATCACGGCATCGATTGGAGCGTGCGCGAGACCGCCGAGCGGCTGCTCGGGCCGCTGCAGACCTGGCTCGGGCCGCTTGCCTGGAGCGCTGCTCCCGACCCCTGGGCCCCGCCCTCTTCCTGAAAGGAGCCGATCATGGACCGACCCGTCGATGCGCCCGAGAAAGCCCGCGGTGCTCAAAAAACCGCCCGCATTCCGATCAAGATCGTCCCCAAGGCACCACTGCCCAAACCCGAGTGGATCCGCGTGCGCCTGGCGGGCGGCGAAGAGGCCGAACGTTTCCAGAGCATCAAGGCGACCTTGCGCGCGCACCGGCTGCACACCGTGTGCGAGGAGGCCTCCTGCCCCAACATCCACGAGTGCTTCGGCAAGGGCACGGCCACCTTCATGATCCTGGGCGACGTCTGCACGCGCCGCTGCCCCTTCTGCGACGTGGCCCACGGCAAGCCGCTGCCGCCCGATCCGGCCGAGCCCGAGCACCTCGCGCGCACGGTGGCGGCCCTGCGCCTGCGCTACGTGGTCATCACCAGCGTCGACCGCGACGACCTGCGCGACGGCGGCGCGGCGCACTTCGCCGCCTGCATCCGTGCCGTGCGCGAGCACTCGCCTTCCACCCGCATCGAAGTGCTGGTGCCGGATTTCCGCGGCCGGCTGGAGGCGGCGCTGGAAGCCTTCGCCCACGATCTGCCCGACGTGATGAACCACAACCTGGAAACCGTGCCCCGGCTCTACCGCCAGGCGCGGCCCGGGGCCGACTATGCCCATTCCTTGCGGCTGCTGGCGGAATTCAAGGCGCGCCATCCCGAAGTGGCGACCAAGTCCGGCCTGATGGTGGGGTTGGGCGAAACCGACGAGGAGATCGTGCAGGTGATGCGCGACCTGCGCGCGCACGGCTGCGACATGCTCACCATTGGCCAGTACCTGCAGCCGTCGTCCGGGCACCTCCCGGTGGAGCGCTACGTTCCGCCCGAGACCTTCGCTGCCTTCGAGCGCGAGGCACTCGCCCTGGGATTCCGTCATGCCGCCTGCGGGCCGCTCGTGCGTTCTTCCTACTGGGCCGACCGCCAGGCGCAGGAAGCGGGCGTGGCCTGACCCGGCGCGTATGGAGCTCAATGCGGCGCAGCGCGCGGCGATCACCCACCTCGACGGCCCCTGCCTCGTGCTCGCCGGGGCCGGCAGCGGCAAGACGCGCGTCATCACGCACAAGATCGCCCACCTCATCCAAAAGGTGGGGCTCGCCCCCCGGCACATCGCCGCCATCACCTTCACCAACAAGGCCGCTCGCGAGATGCAGGAGCGGGTGGCGGCGCTCCTGGGCGGGCGCCTCCCCGGCGGGCTGACCGTGAGCACTTTCCATGCGCTCGGTGTGCGCCTGCTGCGCGAGGAGGCGCCGCATCTCGGCCTCAAGCCGAGATTCTCCATCCTCGATCCGGCCGATGCGCAGAACGTGCTCGCCGAGCTCCTGCCCGCGGCCGAGCGCGGCATCGTGCGCCAGCTGCACTGGCGCATCTCACAGTGGAAGAACGCAGCGGTCGAACCGGAGGAGGCCGAGCAGCTCGCCGGCGACGAGCTCGCCGCGGCCGCGGCGGCGGCTTACCGCGACTACGAGCGCACGCTGCGCGCCTACCACGCGGTCGACTTCGACGATCTCATCCTCTTGCCCCTGCGTCTGCTACGGCGCGATGCCGAGGTGCGCGAGCGCTGGCAGAACCGGCTGCGCTACCTCCTCGTCGATGAATACCAGGACACCAACCGCACCCAGTACGAGCTCCTGAAACTGCTCGCCGGGCCGCGCGAAGCCTTCACCGCCGTGGGCGACGACGATCAGGCGATCTACGGCTGGCGCGGCGCCGACGTCGAGAACCTGCGCCTGCTCGCGCAGGACTACCCCCGGCTGCGCGTCATCAAGCTGGAGCAGAACTACCGCTCCAGCCGCCGCATCCTCGCCGCCGCCAACACGCTCATCGCGCACAACGACAAGCTCTTCGACAAGCGCCTGTGGTCCGAGCACGGCGAGGGCGACCCGGTCACCGTGTTCGCCTGCCGCGATCCCGAGCACGAGGCCGAATGGGTGGCGGCGCGGCTCGATGCCCACCGTTTCCAGCACCGCGGCCGCTGGCGCGACTATGCCATCCTCTATCGCGGTAACCATCAGGGGCGGCTCTTCGAGCAGGCCCTGCGCCAGCACAAGATCCCCTACACCCTCACCGGCGGGCAATCCTACTTCGACCGCGTCGAGATCCGCGACGTCATGGCCTACCTGCGGCTGCTGCTCAACGAGGACGACGACCCGGCCTTCGTGCGCGCCGTCACCACGCCGCGGCGCGGCATCGGCCCGGCGAGCATCGAGGCCCTGTCGCGCTACGCCGGCCTGCGCCACCTGAGCCTGTCGGCGGCATTGCGGGAAGAAGGCGCGGCAGCGCACGTGCCGGCCGCGGCGCTGCAGGCCCTGCGCACCTTCGCCGGCTTCCTCGACCGGCTGCGCTGGCGGGCTGAGCGCGAGCCGGCCGCCCGGCTCCTCGAAGAGCTGCTCGCGGCGATCGACCTCGAAGGCTGGTATCTCGCGCACGGGCAGCCGCGCGAGGCCGAGGCGAGGGCGCGCTCGCTGCGCGACTTCGCCGCCTGGGTGGGGCGCAAGGGAGAGGAGGAAGGAAAGACGCTACTCGAGCTCGCGCAGACGCTCAACCTCGTCGCCCGGCTCGACGAGGGGGAAGACGATGCCGACGCGGTGCAACTCGCCACCCTGCACGCGGCCAAGGGGCTGGAATTCAAGCACGTCTTCCTCGTCGGCGTCGAGGAGGGCATCCTGCCGCATCAGGCGAGCCTGGAAGAAGAGCGGATCGAGGAAGAGCGCCGGCTCATGTACGTCGGCATTACGCGTGCGCAGCGCAGCCTGACGATCACCTGGTGCGAGCGCCGGCGCGAGGGCAAGGAATGGCGCAGCGTGGAGCCGTCGCGCTTCATCGCCGAGATGGGCGATGGCGTGCAGACGCGGCGGCGCGACGAGCCCGTGGCCAAGGAAGACGCCCAGGCGCGGCTGGCGCGTCTGCGCGCGATGCTCGAAGGCGGCTAGCGCCCCAGCCAGCGCTCGAGCCGCGGCAGCAGCTCGTCGGGGCCGAGATAGCCGGCCACGCGCAACTCGCTGCGCTCGGCGCCGCCGGGTGAAAAGAAAAGGAGCGCCGGCGGCCCGAAGAGCTCGAAGCGACGCAGCAGCGCGCGGGCGGATTCGTCGGCGGCGGTGACGTCCGCTCCGACACGGACCACTCCAGCCAGGCGCTCGCGCACGCGAGGATCGTCGAGCGTGACGCGCTCCAGTTCCAGGCAGGAGACGCACCAGTCGGCCCGCACGTCGACCAGCACGGGGCGATCGCTCGCGCGCACGGCCGCCTCCAGCTCGGCGAGCGAGCGCACCGTGGGAACCTGCTGCGCCGGTGCCGCTGCGGCGGAAGCGGCCGACAAGCGCAGCGCGAGCGGCTGCAGGGGGTCGCGTCCGCCGGAGAGCAGGCCGATCAGGGCGACGATGCCGTAGGTGGCGAGCGCCAGACCCACGGCCTTGCCCAGGCGTCGCATGGCCGACGCCTGCGGGGGTAGGGGGTCGATCGCGTGCAGGAAGACGCCGGTGCCCAAGGCGAGCAGCGCCCAGCCGAGCAGCCACAGCCAGTCCGGCGCCACTGGCCGCACGATCCACCAGGCGAGTGCCAGCATCAGCACGCCGAAGGTGCGTTTCACGCCCGTGAGCCAGGGGCCGGAGCGCGGCAGGAGTTCCCGCGCGCCCATACCCACCGCCACGAGCGGCGCCCCCATGCCCAGCCCCAGCGCGAAGAGCGCCCAGCCGCCGAGCCAGGCGTCTCCCGTGCGGGCGATGTAGAGCATCGCCCCGGCGAGCGGCGCGGCCACGCAGGGGCCGACCACCAGCGCCGAGATCGCTCCCATGAAGGCCACCCCGAGATAGCGCCCGCCCGGCAGCCGCCCGGCGGCGGCATCGAGCCGGGTCTGCCAGGAGGACGGCAGCTGCAGCTCGTAGAGGCCGAACATCGACAAGGAGAGCAGCACGAACACCAGCGCAAAGCCTCCCAGCACCCAGGGCGTCTGCAGGGCGGCCGAGAGCATCGTGCCCGACAGCCCCGCGAGCGCCCCCGCGAGGGCATAGACGGCGGCCATGGCCAGGACGTAGGCGAGCGACAGGCCGAACGCCCGTCCGCGCGAGACGTGTTCCTTGCCTCCGACGATGATGCCCGAGACGATGGGGATCATGGGGAAGGTGCAGGGCGTGAAGGCGAGCAGCAGCCCCAGCCCGAAGAAGGTGGCGAGCATGGGGGCCCAGTGGCTGCCGGCGAGCGCCTGCGCGAGCCGCCCACTCTCATCGGCCGGCAACGCGCTCGCAGGCGGCGCAGCCTCGGAGGTCGCAGCGGGGGACGTCTCCACGGCACCGCGCAGCCGCTGTAGCAAACTCGCGGCAGGAGGGGCGGCGGCCACCTCGAGGTCGGTGACCACCGGCGGAAAGCAGATGCCACCGTCCCAGCAGCCTTGGTAGGTGAGGCGCAGGCGCTGCGGGATTTCGCCTTCGTAGGGAAGGGGGATGGCGACACGGTCGCGGTAAACGTAGACGTCGCCGAGGAATTCGTCCTGCTTGGCTTCCCCCGGGGGCAAGCGCGGAGCGTGCAGCTGCGCTCCGGCAGGGGCCGTGGCGGTGAATTTCAGCTTGTCGCGATAGAGGTAGTACCCCTCGCGGATGGTGAAATCGACGACGATGGAGTTCTCCGCCCCGCGCCAGGCATGCGGGACGAAGGCTTCTTCCGGCGGCACCGGATCGGCGGCGCGCGCGACGAACGGTGCGAAGAGGAAGAGCAGGGTCAGCAGGCAATACGGCAGGCGTGACCGAGAACGAAGACGGTTCATGCGGAATCCTCGGGTGCGGGCAGGGTCTGCGCGGCGACCCACTCCAGGTAAGCGGGCAGCCCCGCCGACACTGGGACCGCGACGATCTCCGGGAGTTCATAGGGATGCAGCGCGCGCAGGCGCTCCTGTAGCGCCTGGTAGCGCGCCGCGGTGGTCTTCAGAAGCAGCAGGGCTTCCGCGTCTTCATGCACCTTGCCTTGCCAGCGGTAGAGCGAGCGCAGGCCGGGGACGACGTTCACGCAGGCGGCGAGCCGCTCCTCGACCAAGGTGCGGGCGAGCTCGCGCGCCGTGTCGGGGTCGGGGGCCGTGCAATATACGAGCAGGATCGTGTCCATCGCCATCGTTCCTCGTGACGGTTTTCCATTATATCGCCCGGTGTCGCCGGGCTTCCTCGCTATAATGAATACGTTACGAAGGAAAAATTTTCATCATGACGATCCTCTTCGTCCTGCTGCTGCTCGTATTGGCGAGCGCGTTCTTCTCTCTGGCGGAGATCTCGCTCGCCGCCTCGCGCCGGCTGCGCATCGAGATGTTGGCCAAGGAGGGCAATGCCGCGGCGAAACGGATCCTGCACCTGCAGGACCAGCCGGGTCACTACTTTACGGTGGTACAGATCGGTTTGAATGGCGTCGCCATCCTCGCCGGGGCGGTGGGCGAATCCTCGATCACGCCCTCGCTCGAACCGCTTGCCGCCCTCGTGCTCCCTCCTGAATACGCCGGCTCGGTCGCCTCCTCGATTGCCTTTCTCGCCGTGACGCTGCTCTTCGTCGTGCTCGCCGATCTGGTTCCCAAGCGCCTTGCGCTGCTCGCCCCCGAGCGCATCGCCCTGGTGGTGGCCCCGCCGATGACGCTGCTCATGCGCCTGCTGCACCCCCTGGTGTGGGCGATCGATGCGCTCGCCTCCGCCGTGCTGCGCGTGGCCGGCGCGCCGGAGCGGCGGCGCGAGGAGGTTACCGTCGACGAGATCGTGGCGCTCGCCGATGCGGCCACGCGCGCCGGGACGCTGCTCGCCGAGGAACAGAAACTGGTGACGCGCGTCTTCGAACTCGACGAACGCACCGTGCGCACCGCCATGGTGCCGCGTGACGAAATCGTTTACCTCTTGGTGGGGGAGGCCGAGGAGAGCATCCGCAAGAAACTGCGCAACCATCCGCACGGCAAGTTTCCCGTGTGCGACG
Organism: Tepidiphilus succinatimandens; assembly: GCF_006503695.1. GTDB lineage: Bacteria > Pseudomonadota > Gammaproteobacteria > Burkholderiales > Rhodocyclaceae > Tepidiphilus > Tepidiphilus succinatimandens. The sequence goes on along the minus strand of NZ_SBIK01000007.1, from coordinate 69,716 downwards.
GCTCGCTCGACCGGCCCGTGGGCTACGTCGATACGCGTGATCTCTTTCTCTCCATCATCGACGGCGAGAAAGTCTCGCTCACTGCCGAGATGGTGGTACGGGATTTGTTGGTCTTCCCCGATACGCTCACGCTGCTCGAAGCGCTGCAGCGCTTCCGCAGCGCGGGGCAGGATTTCGCGCTCATCGTCAATGAGTACGCCATCGTCGTCGGTCTGCTCACCCTGCGCGACGTGATGGATACGGTGGTCGCCGTCGACCCCGTGGTGGGGCGCGAGGAAATGATCGTGCAGCGCGATGCCGACTCCTGGCTGCTCGATGGGCTCACCCCTATCGCCGAGGTGGCCGAGGTGCTCGGCATCGACGAATTCGAGGGCTCGGAGCACTTCGAGACCATTGCCGGCTTCATGATGTACCACCTACGCAAGGTGCCCAAGCGTACCGATGCGCTCGAATACAAGGGTTATCGTTTCGAGGTGGTCGATATCGACAACTATCGTATCGACCAGCTGCTGGTGACGCGCCTGGCGCCGCCGTCGGAGGCGGCGCCAGCGGCGGAAGGCGCAAGGGCGCCTGCTTCCTGAGTCATTTGCCGATTTGGTCGCCGATGAGACCGCCGATGGCGGCTCCACCGACGGTTCCCAGCACGCCGCCGTCGGAGACCGCCGCCCCGACCACGCCGCCCACGGCGGCTCCGCCCACGGCGGCTTTCTCGCGGGCCGACATGCGATCCCACGTGGTGCAACCACTCAGTACGCCCAAGGCGGTGGCAGTGAGCGCGAGGAAGAAAACCCGTTTCATGTCCACTCCCTTCGTGATTCGAACGTTTCCCTTTTATACCGCAAGCGGCGTTCGGGAGATGTTTCGGAGTGTCAAGCGCTCAAGGCTGCTTGATACGGGTGATCTTCGTGCCCTCGATGTTGATGCCGCCCATCAAGCCTTGCTGGTCGAAGATGAAGGCATAGGCGTCGTCGCGCAAGGTGGTGGTGGAGAGGTTCGCGGCCACGCCGGTATCCACCAAGGTGACGGTTGGGCCGGTGCCCAGCTCCCAGCCTTGGCTTTCCTCGAGGTATTTCAGCGCCTTGTCGTTCATCAAAAAGAGCGCGTAACCGTAGGACTGGGCGCCGAGCTGCAGCCCCCAGGAGGCGGAGACGGAATTGTAGAAGCCGCGCACCTTGCCATCGACGAAGAGCACCCCTTCGCCGTAGCTGCCACCGAAGATGAGCCCTGCCTTGATGATGTTGGGGAACACCAGCACGCCTTTGGCCGATTTGGCGATGGCATCCGCCGCGGGGTTGATCTTGCGCAGCGTGGCGAGTGCTTCGCGGGCGTCGCGGATGAGCTCTTCCTGGTTGGTGGCCGCTTGCGCCGGCGGCAGGATCAGGACGAGGCTCATGGCGATGAGAAGGGCGTAGAGCCAAGGAGTGAGACGTCGGCTGTATTGGATCATCGTTTTTCCCTCCAGGGAATGAACAAAGTGTGCACGCCCCTCAGCTTAGGATATGGAAGAATGGCCTGCCAGAACGAAAACGAGACGAAATGTTGCAGGGTGGCTCCCATGTCCGTGCAAGAAAGATGACATGAGGGGGTCTCGCTTGGGCGGGGGTGGCGTCCAGGGGCAAGTCGGCGTTACACTTGCGGCAATTTTCTCTTGACCGGACAGTTCATGCATCTTGCCGATGTCACGTTGTTCTACTCGGAATCGAGCGGAGGCGTTCGGACGTATCTGGAATCGAAGCGGCGCTTTCTTTCCGCCATCGAAGGGGTGCGGCACACCTTGGTGGTTCCTGGGGCCGAAGATCGCTCCGCACCCGGCTGCGAGACGATCTCGGCCTGGCCCATTCCTTTTTCCACCGGCTACCGCTTCCCCTTGCGCCCCGGACCGTGGGAAGAGCGGCTCGTGGCGCTTTCGCCCGACGTGATCGAGGCGGGAGACCCTTACGTTCCCGCCTGGGCGGCGCTGTCGGCCGGCGAGCGGCTGGGGGTGCCGGTGATCGGTTTCTACCATTCGGATTTGCCACGCCTCGTCGAGCGGCGCTTCGGCCGCGCCTGGGGTTTGGCGGCGGCCGCCTACGTGCGCAAGCTCTACCGGCGTTTCGACCGGGTGCTCACGCCCAGCCGCACCATGGTGGAACATCTGGCGGCGCTCGGCGTGGAGGGGGCGATCGCCCAGCCCTTGGGGGTGGATACGCAGATTTTTTCGCCGGCGCGGCGCGATCCCGCTCTGCGTGCCGAACTGGGCATTCCCCAGGCGCGCTGCCTCATGGTCTTCGCCGGCCGTGGTGCGCGCGAGAAGAATCTCGACGTGCTGCTCGCGGCGACGCGGCTCTTGGGCGAGGACTTCCACCTGCTGCTCGTGGGCAGCGCCATGCCGCACCGGGTACCGGAAAACGTGACCGTGGTCGATCGCTTCGTCGGCCGTGAGGACGTCGCCCGCATCCTCGCCAGCGCCGATCTGCTGGTGCACGCCGGCAATCAGGAGACTTTCGGTCTGGTGGTGCTCGAGGCGATGGCAAGCGGCATCCCCGTGGTCGGCGTAGCCGGCGGGGCCGTATCCGAACTGGTGCCGCCCGAGGCTGGCCGGATCGCGCCGAGCCTGGATGCGACGGTCTTTGCACAGACGGTACGCGACTTCGTGCGCGAAGTCGATCTCGAAGAGGCCGGGCGGCAGGCGCGCGCCTGGGTGGAACGCCGCTACGCCTGGCCGGCGGTGCTTCCCGGACTGCTGGAGCATTACCGCGCCTTGTGCGGGGTGCCTGCATTGCTGCCGGTGCCGGTGGATGCAGAAGTGGCCGATGCCTGGCAGGGGGGGCGATGAAGGCGCTCTTTTCCGTGGTGCTGCACGACGTGGCCCCGGCCACCTGGCCGCTTTATGCCGACTTTGCCGCGCGCGCAGCGGCGCTGGGCGTGCCATTGACGCTCTTGGTGGTACCCGACTACCACGGGCAAGGGACGTTCGACCGCGATCCCCGTTTTTGCGCGGCGATCGAGCGGGAACTGGCCCGCGGCGGCGAGGCGGTGCTGCACGGCTATTTCCACGCCGACGAGTTGCCCTGCCGTGGTCTGGCCGATTTCGTGCGCCGCCGCATCCTTACCCACGAGGGGGAATTCGCGGCGATCTCCGAATCAGAGGCCCAGGCACGGCTCGAACGGGGACTCGCGCTCTTCTCGTGCCTGGGCTGGCCGGTGGAGGGCTTCGTCGCGCCGGGTTGGCTCTTGGGCGAAGGCGCCTGGCGCGCGCTCGCGGGCTTTCCCCTGCGCTACACCAGCTCGCCGCGGCGGGTGTATGGGCGCGCGGGCGAGGGGTGGTGTCCGATCGATGCGCCGAGCCTCGTGTGGAGCGCCCGCAGCGGCTGGCGGCGGCTTGCCTCGCAGGCGGTCAATGAGCGCTGGCTGAGGCGCAGCGCGAACCGTTCCTGGCTGCGACTGGGGCTGCATCCGGTGGATATGCGCCACGAGCGCTCGCGCCGTTTCTGGGAGCGGGCGATGCGCGCGCTGCTGGCCGAACGAACGCCGTGCACCAAGGGTGAAGCGCTTCGCAGTCTGGCGCCGTTACAGCAGGGCGGCGACGGCGGCGTACTCGTCGCGCAGCAAGCGCAGGCAGCGGGCGACGCCGTGCGCGCCCTCTAGGGCAAGCGCTGCCACGTAGGGGCGGCCGACGAGCACGGCCGACGCGCCCTGCGCCAGGGCTTTGGCGACGTCGCTGCCGCGGCGCACGCCGCCATCGAAAAGCACGGTCATCTTTTCTCCCACGGCCCGTGCGATCGGTTCGAGCTGGGTGAGACTCGCCGGGGCGGCATCGAAAGTTCGTCCGCCGTGGTTGGAGACGGCGAGGCCGTCGTAACCCAGCCGCGCCAATGCCTCGGCGTCTGCTTCGTGCAATACGCCTTTGGCCAGGAGGGGCTGCCGCAGGCGATCGCGCAGCCAGGCGAGATCGTCGCGCGTGGGGGCGAGCGCAAGGAGGGCCGCCAGGTCGTGCGTGCGCTGCGTCGGCGCCTGCGCTTCGAGGTTGGCTGGCGCCGCCCGCGGCGGCAGGCGAAAACCGCTGCGCCACAGCCGCCAGCGCAAGCCTCCGATGGGCGCATCCAGGGTGATCATCCAGGCTTCGGGGCGCAGCGCCGCGGCGCGCTCGATGAGCCGCTCGGTGGCGGCACGATCGCCCTGCCAGTAGATCTGGAACCACAGTGCTTCGTCTTCGGCGAGCTGGCGCAGTTGCGGCCAGGGGGTGCTCGCCAGGCTGGAGACGATGGGCGTGACGCCTTGCGCCAGCGCGGCGAGGACGCTCGCCGCTTCGCCGTCGGGATGGAAGAGGCGCTGATGGGCGATCGGCGCGAGCAGCAGCGGCGAGGCGTGGCGCCGGCCGAAGAGGGTCGGGCCGCCCGGTGGGGTAAAAGGAGTGTCGCGCACGAAACGGGGAATGAGGGTGGCGGCATCGAGCGCCTCGCGGTTGCGCCGCGCCGCCAGTTCCGCCTCGGCCCCGCCGAAGAGGTAGGCGGCGACGTCCGGCGGCAGCCGCTGCTGCGCCAGTTCGAGGTAGTCTTCGGCGCATACGGGCGCAGGAGTGTCGGACACGGCTAGACGCTCCAGCGTCGCAGCAGGTTGTGGTAGATCGTGGAGAAGCGCGCGGCGAGCGCGCCCTCCCCGTGTTCGCTGCGCAGCGTCAGGGTGGCCATGTCGAGTTCGAAGAGCAGGCGTCGTTCGACCGGGTCGGGCACCAGGCTCTGGAACCACATGAAGGAGGCGAGCCGCTCGCCCCGGGTGACCGGCGTGACCTCGTGCAGCGAACTGGCGGGGTAGATGACGATGGAACCGGCCTTGCCCTTGACGCGCTGTGTGCCGAAGAGGTCGTGGATCACGAGCTCGCCGCCGTCGTATTCTTCCGGGGCGCTGAAAAAGAGGGTGGCCGAGACGTCGGTACGCAGTTTGCGCTCGCCCACCAGCCGGATGGCGGCATCGACGTGCGGCCCGTAGTGCTCACCCTCGCCGATGGCGCGGTAGCGGTTGAACTGCGGCGGGAAGATGTCGCGCGGCAGGACGGCCGAAAAAACGAGCGGCTCGCGCTCGAGCGCCTGCAGCACCAGCTGGCGCAAGGGGGCGAGGGTGGGGCAGTCTTCGGCGATCTGCAGGTTGTTCTTGACCTCGCGCGCGAGCGGCCCGGCGGTGCTGCGGCCATCGACCCAGCGTGCCTGGGCGAGCAGCGTGCGGGCCTGTTCCACTTCCGCGGCGGAGAGGACTTCGTCGATCGTCAGGAGCATAGCGTCTTCCGTGAGAGGCGGGGCTTCGCGCCCCGCCGAAAGCTCAGAACTTGAACTCGGCAGTGAGGATCACCGCCCGGTCGGTGCCGGGAACGACCAAGCTGCCGTTTTCGTAGAGGGAATCATAATAGACCTTGTCGAAGAGGTTGCGCACGTTCATGCGTACCGTGTAGGAGGGTTGCTCGTAGGCGAGCATGGCGTCCCAGCGGGTGTAGGAGGGGGCGACGTTGGGCGAGAACTTGCCGTTTACGAAGGGTCCGTTGGCGGCCCTGGGGTTATAGCCATAGCGCTCGCCTTTGGTCTCGGCGCCCAGGCCGGCTTTCCAGCTTGGCATGAAGCGGTAGGTGGTCCACAGGTTGAAGGTGTAGTCTGGCGTGTTGCGCGGCTGCTGCCCCTTGAGGCGCGGGTCGGCGCCGGGGGCCACTTTGAGGATTTCGGCGTCCATCAGGGCCAGGCCGGCGAAGACTTCCCAGCGCTCGGTGATGCGGCCGGCGGCTTCGAGCTCCAGCCCGTCGGTGCGGCGCTTGCGGGTGAGGATGGCGCCGGTGGTCTCGAGATCGGTGTTGCGCTCCCAATCCTTGGTGGCGCGAAAGAGCGCGGCGCGCAGCGAGAGATCGCCTTCGAAGAGCATCCACTTGGCCCCGAGCTCGACCACGTCGCTGCGCTCGGCCGGATATTCGCCGCCGGAGAGCTGGTAGAGGTCGGCGGTGGGGCTGAAGCTGTCGGACCACGAGAGATAGTAGTGCTGGTTGGCGGTGGGCAGCCACGACAGGCCCGCCCGGTAGCTGTTCTCGCCGTAGTCGAGGCTGGGGGAATTGACGTTGCTGTAGTCGGCGGAGATCTCGTCGCGGCGTGCGCCCAGGGTGAGTTTCCAGCCGGGCAGGAATTCGATGGTGTCCTGGGCGAGCAGCGCGTAGCTGTCGCCGGTGAAATCGGTGGCGCTCGCCTTGGGATCCTCGATGCCGGGGCGATAGAAGGCCGGCGCCCCCGGGGCGGCGAGATTGCGCAGCGAGCGGCGGTGGCTGTCTTCGTTGAGGTATTCGAAGCCGGCGAGCAGCTCGTGGCGCATGCCGGCGAGCGTGAGGGCATGGGTGAGGTCGGATTGCAGCGCCACGGTCCGATAGTCGGTGTTGCGCGTTTTCGCGCTGCCGCTCGAGCCGTCGGCCGAGGGCGCGGCTCTGCCTGAAGGGGCGAGCGCCCAGTAGCTGCGGTCGTAGTCGGCAAAGCGCAGCACGGTGCGCCACTCGGTCCCGGGCTGGAAGCGGTGGGTGTAGGTGGCGGTGGCGATGTGCGTGTCGGAGTCATCGAACGTGTCGTCGGTGCCCCAGAAGGCGGAAGTGCCGTAGCGTTTGAGCGGCCGCTTGGTCGTGGAGTCGAAGGGCACGCCGTAGTCGGGATTGTCGCGGGTCTGCAGATAGTAGTAGTTGAGCTGTACTTCGTCGCGCGTGCCCATGCCGTGGACGAAACTCAGGGCCGCGCCCTGGCGGTCGATCTCGGGTTCGGCGCCGTTGGCGGGGTTCTCACGCCAGCTCTCCTCGGTGCGCTTCATGAGGTTCACGCGCAGCGCCGAGTTCTCTCCCAGGGTTTTGTTGAGATCGGCCGTGCCCTCGCGATAGTCTTCACTGCCAAAGGAGCCGGTGAGCTTGTATTTGTCGGCGGGTAGAGGCGCCTTGCTTACCTGGTTGATGATCCCGCCTGCCTGGCCGCGGCCGTAGAGCATGGCCGCCGAGCCGCGCAGCACTTCCACGCTTTCGAGGTTGAAGGTCTCGCGGTTGTATTGGGCGGTGTCGCGGATGCCGTCGAGGTACATGTCGCCGAAGGTGTAGAAGCCGCGCAGCATCATGTTGTCGCCGGAGCGGCCCCCCTCGGCGGCGTTGAAGGTGAGCCCCGAGACGTTGCGCAGGGCTTCGCGCAAGGAGCCTACCTGCTGGTCTTCGAGCAGGTCCTGGGTGAGGATGGTGATCGCCTGCGGGATCTCGTGCGGGTCCTGCAGCGTCTTGCCCACGCGGGTGGTGTGCTTGAGGTAGCCCTGCGTTGCGGTAGGGGCCTCATCGGTGACGGTGACGGTGGGCAGCACCTGGGCGTCGGCAGCGCCCGTCTCGGCGCTTTGCGCGAGCGCCGGCTGCGCCGCGCCCAGGCCGATCAGCATCGCTGCGCCCAGCGGCAGCACCTTGGGGCGAAGAGGCGCGGCGTTTTCCGCTCGCGGCTGGGGTTCGTGCGGAGGGACGGTCGACATCGAAAAAACTCCTTGGGGTTGGGGAAAAGCGTCGTTTTTCAGGGAGCGGGTTCGCCGGGCAGCGTCACGAAGGCGATCTTCGCCAGGCCGTGGCGCGAGGCGGCGGCCATCAGGCGGGCGAGCGCCTCGTAGGGGGTGGCACGGTCGGCCTGCAGCTCCAGGGTGGTTTGGGGTGTGAGCTCGGCGAGGCGCGCTTCCAGAGCCGTCCAGTCGATCGCCTCGTCGTTCCAGTGCAGGGTCTGGCCGTCGGCGGCGAGCCGCAGGCGCAGGCGCTCCTCGTCGCGTTTCGTGTCGGGGGCGCTGCTCGCCTGGGGAAGGTCGACTTTCACCGCGTGGGTCATCAAGGGCGCGGTGACGATGAAGATGATGAGCAGCACCAGCATCACGTCGATGAAGGGCACCATGTTGATCTCGTTGATCGGTTCGGTGTCGCCGGTGCTGTCGAGTCGGGCGAAGGCCATGGGGGTTCTCCGTCAGGAGGCGGTCTTGCGGGCGGGGCGGGGGGCATCGGCATCGAGCGCGACGACGGCGGGCTCGGGCCGGGTCGCTGGGCGCTTGATGCCGGTGACGAGGAAGGTGTAGACGTCGTAGGCGAAGGCTTCCAGCTCCTGCGCGCGGCGACGCTGGATGCGGCTGAAGGCGTTGTAGGCGATCGCGGCCGGAATCGCGGTGGCCAGACCGAATCCGGTCATCACCAGGGCTTCGCCGATGGGGCCGGCCACCTTGTCGAGCGAGGCGCTGCCGCTGGCGGCGATCGCCTGCAGGGCGTGATAGATGCCCCAGACGGTGCCGAAGAGCCCGATGAAGGGGGCGCTGGAAGCGGTGGTGCCGAGCAGCGTCATGCCGGCCTCGTCGCGGGCGCGGGCTTCGTCGATGGCGCGGCGCAGCGCCCGGGTGAGGAGCTCCTGAGGCTCGCCGCGCTCCCCGAGCGGCCCGGGGCGCGCCGCGGCGTTTTCGCCGGCCCGCTCGAGGCGTTCGAGCACCTCGAGGCCGTGATGCACGAGGTGCGAGGCCGGGTCGATCGCGCCGTGTTCCCGCAGGTCGCGCGCAATCTCGGCCAGGTCGCCCGCGTTCCAGAATCGGCGCAGAAACTGGGCGGCGCGCCGCGACAGGCGCAGATGCAGCGCCGTCTTGGCAAGGATCACGGCCCAGCTCAGCACGGAGAGCAGCGCGAGCAGCAAGAAGATGAAGCGGCTCACGCCGTCGCCTTGGGCGAAGAAATGCAGTAGGGATTCGTTCATGGGTGAGGCTCCGCAAGGGTCAGGATGAAGAAAGGGAGAAAGCGATGGGGACGAGCACGGTGGCTTCGACCGGGGTGTCGCCGCGGCGCGCGGGGACGAATCTCCAGCGCTCGACGGCCTCGCGCGCGGCCCGGTCGAGCCGGTGGTAGCCGGAAGAGCGCTCCAGTTCGACGCGGCGTGGCGACCCGTCGGCGCCGACCAGTACGCGCAGGATCACTTTGCCCTGCTCGCCGAGCTGGCGCGATACCGGGGGGTAGGAGGGGCGCGGATTGGCGAGATAGGCGGCGTCGAAGCGCGGTTCGGTGAAGGGCGCGGCTTCCGTGCTTCCAGTATTGCCGCGCACGGGGGCGGCCGGTGCCGTGTCCGCAGGGGGTGCAGGGTCGCCTCCGGCCTCGTTTGCCGCGACGGACGAGGTTGCGGCCGCAGTCACCGCTTGCGTCGGCGGCGGGCTGGATCTGGCAGGAGTACGGGGCTTGGCCGTCGTGCGTGCGGGGGCTTTCGCCTTGGGCGGGGTCGGCGAGGGCCCGGTGGCCGGCGCAGGTTCGACGGCGGGGGCCGCCGTTGCCGCAGGAGCGGGATCCGGTGCCGGAACGACCCAGGCGATCGTCATGCTCGGGGCGACAGGAGGCGTCTGCACTTCAGGCAGGGCGCGTGCCCCGGCGTAGAGGACCGCGCCGTGCAGCGAGAGGGCGGCGAGGATCGCCCAGGGCGGAAGGACGCGGCGAGGTTCTTGGGTCATGGCTCGGTTCGTGAGACGTTTCTTTGCAAATGATATAGTAAACGATAATCAGTATCAAGTGCAAAAAAGCTATCTCGCGTGTGAGGGGATCCGCGGGCGCTCGCCGTTACATTCGCGTTACGTTTTTGACAAACCCTTGCAAGACTTCGCCGGCACAATGCAGCCGTCGCGTGGAGGGAGACGGCCCCGCCGAAAAAAGAAAACGACGGCGGGGCACACGCTCATCGGATTGGAGGAGGGTTGGCATGGCCGAGGGCACGAAACCGCATGCCCCTGCGATCATTCCGGGTCTGGAGACTTTTCCGCGCCTGCTGCGGCATCACGCCCGCGTACGCGCCGACCGGCCGGCGATCCGCGAGAAGGAATACGGCATCTGGCAAACCTACACCTGGGGCGAGTGCTACGCCCAGGTGCGCGCGCTCGCCTGCGGGCTGGCCGAGGCGGGATTCCGGCGTGGCGATCGCCTGGCCATCGTCGGCGACAACCGGCCACGCCTCTACCTGGCGGTGGCCGCGGCGCAATGTCTGGGGGGCATCCCGGTGCTGCTCTACCAAGATGCGATCGCCGAGGAGATGGCCTACGTGCTGCAGGATGCCGAGGTCAAGATGGCGGTGGTGGAGGATCAGGAGCAGGTCGACAAGCTCCTCGAGATCCTCGACCGCCTGCCCTCGCTCGAGCGCATCTTCTACGACGATCCGCGTGGCATGCGCCATTACACCCAGCCGCTGCTGCAGGGGCTGGACGAGCTCCTGGAGGCCGGGCGCATCCACGACCGCAACCAGCCCGATTTCGTCGACGAGGAGATCGAGAAAGGGGAGAGCGACGACGTCTCGGTGATGCTCTACACGTCGGGCACTACTGGCAAGCCCAAGGGGGTGTGCCAGACGCATCGGGCGTTCCTCTTCGCCGGCATGGGCGGGGTGCAGTTCGACCACCTCACCGACCGCGAGGAAGTGCTCTCCTACCTGCCGATGGCCTGGGTGGGGGACCATCTTTTCTCTTATGCCCAGGCTTACGCGGCAGGCTTCACCATCAATTGCCCCGAGTCGAGCGAGACGGTGATGACCGATCTGCGCGAGATCGGTCCCACGTACTACTTCGCCCCGCCGCGCGTGTTCGAGAACCTGCGCACGCAGGTGTGGATCCGCATGGAGGATGCCGGGCGTTTGAAGCAGGCGATGTTCCGCCATTTCATGAAGGTGGCCGAGCGCTGCGGCATCCAGATCCTCGAAGGCAGGCCGGTGCCGCTGCTGCAGCGCCTGCACTACGCCTTGGGCGAGATCCTGGTCTATGGGCCGCTGCGCAACGTGCTCGGCCTGTCGCGCCTGCGCGTGGCCTATACGGCCGGGGCGGCGATCGGGCCGGATCTCTTCCGTTTCTACCGCTCGATCGGCATCAACCTCAAGCAGCTCTACGGTCAGACGGAGACCTGCGCCTACGTCTGCCTGCAACCCGACGGCGAGGTCAAGCTCGACTCGGTGGGCAAGCCCGCCCCTGGGGTGGAGGTGAAAATCGCCGACAACGGCGAGATCCGCGTGCGCGGTCCGATGCTGCTCAAGGCCTACTACAAGCGGCCGCAGGATACGGCCGAGGCCTTCGACGAAGAAGGCTACTTCATGACCGGGGATGCGGGCTTCTTCGACGAGGATGGGCACCTCAAGATCATCGACCGGGCCAAGGACGTGGGAAGGCTCAAGGACGGCTCGATATTCGCGCCCAACTACATCGAGAACAAGCTCAAGTTCTTCCCCCTCATCAAGGAGGCGGTGGCCTTCGGGCACGATCGCCCTTACGTGACCGCCTTCATCAACATCGACCTGGAGGCGGTGGGCAACTGGGCCGAGCGCCGGGGGCTCGCCTATTCGGGCTACACCGATCTGGCGCAGCAGCCGGCCGTCTACGATTTGATCCAGCAGTGCGTGGAAGAGGTCAATGAAGACCTGAGCCACGATCCGCAGATGAGCGGCTCGCAGATCCGGCGTTTCCTCATCCTGCACAAGGAGCTCGATGCCGACGACGAGGAGCTCACCCGCACGCGCAAGGTGCGCCGGCGCTTCATCGCCGAGAAGTATGCCGTGCTGGTCGAGGCGCTCTATGCCGGCAAGGACAGCCAATACATCGAGACGGCGGTCAAGTACGAGGACGGGCGCGCCGGCAAGATCGCCGCCGAGGTGCGCATCCGCGACGCGAAGGTCTTTCCGCCCTCGCCGCGCGCGCAAGGCTGAAGGAGGAGGAAATGGCGCGAGTCATCGGCGACGTGATCCTCGATCTGCAGAACATTTCGCTGTCGTTCGGCGGGGTCAAGGCGCTCACCAACATCAGTTTCGACGTGCGCGAGGGCGAGATCCGCGCCATCATCGGCCCCAACGGCGCGGGCAAGAGCTCCATGCTCAACGTCATCAACGGGGTGTATCACCCGCAGCAGGGGCGCATCGTCTTCCGTGGCCAGGAGCGGCGGCGAATGAACCCGCACGAGGCGGCGGCGCAGGGCATCGCCCGCACCTTTCAGAACATCGCGCTCTTCAAGGGCATGACGGTGCTCGACAACATCATGACCGGTCGCAACCTCATGATGCGGCGAAATTTCCTGTGGAATGCGCTCTACTGGGGGCCGAGCCGGCGCGAGGAGATCGCGCATCGCAAGCGCGTCGAGGAGATCATCGATTTCCTCGAGATCCAGAACATCCGCAAGACGCCGGTGGGGCGCCTGCCCTACGGCCTGCAAAAGCGGGTGGAGCTCGCCCGGGCGCTGGCGGCCGAGCCGTCGCTGCTGCTGCTCGACGAGCCCATGGCCGGCATGAACGTGGAGGAGAAGCAGGACATGTGCCGCTTCATCCTCGACGTGAACGAGCAGTTGGGCACCACCATCGTGCTCATCGAGCACGACATGGGCGTGGTGATGGACATCTCCGACCGGGTGGTGGTGCTCGATTACGGCCGCAAGATCGGCGACGGGCCGCCCGATGAGGTGCGCAACGATCCGGTCGTGATCGAAGCCTATCTCGGCGCCGGGCATTGAGGAGGAGCGGACGATGGGATTCTTTCTGGAAGTGCTGATCGGCGGTCTGCTGGCCGGCATGCTCTATGCCCTGGTGGCGCTGGGATTCGTGCTCATCTTCAAGGCGTCCGGCGTGCTCAATTTCGCCCAGGGGGCGATGGTCTTCTTCGCCGCGCTCACGTTCGTGGGGCTCACCGAGCGTCTGCCGGCCTGGCTGGGGCTTTCGCCCGAGTGGGCGGGGCTTTTCTGGATCGCGCTGCTACTCACCGCCGTCGTCATGGTGCTGCTCGCCTGGCTGGTGGAGCGCTTCATGCTGCGCAAGCTCGTCAATCAGCCGGCGATCACCCTCTTCATGGCCACCATCGGGCTCAGCTACCTCATCGAGGGGGTGGCGCAAGGTATGTGGGGGGCGGTGGTGCGTGGGCTGGATCTGGGCATCGCCGACGAGCCGGTGATGGGGCTGCTCGAGCGCTACAACCTCATGATCTCCAAGTTCGATCTCGTCGCAGCCACGGTGGCCGGGGTGCTGGTGGCGGTGCTCGCGCTCTTCTTCCAATACACCAAGGTGGGGCGGGCGCTGCGGGCGGTGGCGGACGATCACCAGGCGGCGCTGTCGATCGGCATTCCGCTGCAGCGCATCTGGGTGATCGTGTGGGCGGTGGCCGGGTTCGTGGCCATCGTGGCCGGGCTGGTGTGGGGCTCGCGCAACGGCGTACAGTTCGCGCTCACCTATACGGCGCTCAAGGCGCTGCCGGTGCTGATCCTCGGCGGGCTCACTTCGGTGCCCGGCGCCATCGTCGGCGGGCTCATCATCGGGGCGAGCGAGAAACTGGCCGAAGTGTATCTCGGGCCTTTCGTGGGCGGGGGGATCGATTCGTGGTTTCCCTACGTGTTGGCGCTCGTCTTCCTGCTGATCCGGCCCGAGGGGCTCTTCGGCGAAAAACACATCGACCGCGTCTGACGGTATCGGGAGGAACGTGAGATGATCTATCGCGAGGCGGGACAGTTCAAGGCGAGCTACGAGGAAGATCAGCAGATTTTCCCCATCAAGCAGGACCGCATCGTCATGGCGGCGCTCGTGGCTGCGGCGTTCTTCGTCGCGCCCTTCGTGGCGAGCGAATACTGGCTGCAGGCGGTGCTCACGCCGGTACTGGTGTTCGCCCTCGCTGCCCTGGGGCTCAACATCCTCACCGGTTACGCCGGGCAGCTGTCGCTGGGCACGGGGGCCTTCATGGCCGTGGGGGCGTACGCCACTTACAATTTCTTGCTGCGCCTCGACGGGCTGCCTTTCCTGGTGGGACTCGTCCTCGGCGGGCTGAGCGCGGCGGCCGTGGGGGTCGTCTTCGGCCTGCCTTCGCTGCGCATCAAGGGTTTCTACCTCGCCATGGCTACGCTGGCGGCGCAGTTCTTCATCGTCTGGGCGCTCGCCAAGTTTCCCTGGTTCTCCAACTATTCTTCCTCCGGCATCATCACCGCGCAGCGCATCGAGATCTTCGGCTTCGCTTTCGATACGCCGGCGCGCAAGTATCTGCTCACGCTCGCCATCGTCTCGCTGCTCGCCCTGGTGGCGAAGAATCTCGCGCGCACCAACACGGGCCGCTCGTGGATGGCGGTGCGCGACATGGACGTGGCGGCCGAGGTGATCGGCATTCCGCTCATGAAGACCAAGCTGCTCGCCTTCGCCGTCTCTTCCTTTTACTGCGGCATCGCCGGCGGGCTCTACGCCTACACCTACCTCGGCACGGTGGAGCCCGATGGCTTCGGGCTCGATCTTTCCTTCAAGATCCTCTTCATGATCATCATCGGTGGGATGGGTTCGGTGCTGGGGGCTTTTCTCGGCGCGGCCTTCATCCTGTTGCTGCCGGTGGGACTCAACGTGCTGATGCACACTTCGGTCGGGGCGCTCGTCCCGGCCACGCTCGCCTCGAACCTGGAGTTGATCGTGTTCGGCGTGCTCATCATCTTCTTCCTGATCGTCGAGCCGCACGGCCTCACCCGCCTGTGGCAGATCGGCAAGGAGAAACTGCGCCTGTGGCCTTTCCCGCACTGAGCGGAGGCGGTCGACGGCGCGGGCGTTTCACCACACCAAGAGGAGGCATGGCGATGAAACTGAAAAAAGCATGGCTGACGGCGGTGGCGGCGGCCACCGTCTGGGGCGCGGCCGGTCTGGGTACGGCGCAGGCGGCGGAACAGTACCTCGGCTTGCCGAGCTATCGCGTCGGACCGTACGCGGCCGGCGGCACGGGGGTGTTCGGCGGCTGGATCGACTACATGAAGCTCATCAACGAGCGCGAGGGCGGGGTCAATGGTGTCAAGCTCGTGTGGCAGGAATGCGAGACAGAATACAACAACGCGCGCGGCGTGGAGTGCTACGAGCGGCTGAAGAAACAGGGGGATCAGCAGAACGTGCTCTTCGCCCCGGTCTCCACCGGCATCACCTTCGGCGTGTTCGAGCGCGTGCCGCAGGACAAGATCCCGCTGCTGTCGATCGGCATCGGCCGCTCGGACACCGCCGACGGGCGCGTCTTCCCCTGGGTCTTCCCCATGATCGCCACTTACTGGTCGCAGGCCTCGGCCATCGTCGGCTACCTCGGCCAGCGCGAGGGCGGCATGGACAAGCTCAAGGGCAAGAAGATCGCCGTGCTCTATCTCGACTTCGCCCCGGGCAAGGAGCCTTTCCCCGTGCTCGACCGCTTGGCGCAGAAGTGGGGTTTCACCACCGAGAAGATCGCCGTGGCCATGCCCGGCAACGAGCAGCAGGCGCAGTGGCTGCAGATCCGGCAGATGCGACCGGATTACGTGATTCTGCTCACCTATGGCGTGTCGAACCCGACGGCCCTGAAGACTGCGGCGCGCACGGGTTTCCCGGCCGAGCGGATCGTGGGCTGGTGGTGGTCCGGGGCCGAGGAGGACGTCGTGCCGGCGGGCGATGCCGCCAAGGGCTTCGTGGCCGGGGCGTTCAACCCGGCGGGCACCGACTTCGCCGTCATCCAGGACATCCAGAAGCTCGTCTATGCCAAAGGCCAGGGCGATATGCAGGATCCCAAGCGCGTCGGCAGCACCTATTACAACCGCGGCGTGGGCCACGGCATCATCTACGTGGAAGCGCTGCGGCTCGCGCAGGAGAAATTCGGCAAGGGCAAGCCGGTCACCGGCGAGCAGATGCGCTGGGCGCTGGAAAACCTCAAGCTCGACGAGAAGCGGCTGGAGGCAATCGGCGCCAAGGGCCTGATGCCGGCGCTGGCACTGTCGTGCGCCGACCACGAGGGCTCGGGGCGGGTGCGCTTCCAGCAGTGGGACGGCACGAAGTGGGTGTCGGTCTCCGACTGGATCGAACCAGACCGCAAGCTGGTGCGCTCGCTGGTGGAAGAGTCGGCGGCGGCCTACGCCAAGGAAAAAGGCATCACGCCGCGTGATTGCAGCAAGGAGCAGTGAGGCATTGGCGGCGGTCCTCGACGGGCCGCCGCGCTTGGGGACAGGAGAGCCAAGGATGAGGGCTGGGCATGAATGCTGAAGCGCTTCGCGGGGCCGCCGGCGGCGAACCCTATCTCGTCGTCAACAACGTCGAGGTGATCTACGACCACGTGATCCTGGTGCTCAAGGGCGTCTCGCTCGAAGTGCCGCGCGGCGGCGTCGTCGCCCTGCTCGGCGCGAACGGGGCGGGCAAATCGACCACGCTCAAGGCCATCTCCAACCTGCTGCGCGCCGAGCGCGGCGAGGTGACCAAAGGCTCGATCAGCTTCAAGGGGGAACGCGTGGATGATCTCACGCCCAACGAGCTGGTGCGCCGGGGTGTCATCCAGGTGATGGAGGGGCGGCACTGTTTCGAGCACCTCACCATCGAGGAAAATCTTCTCACCGGGGCCTACACGCGCAGGCTCTCGCGCGCCCAGCTCGGCCAGGCGCTCGAGCGCGTCTATCACTACTTCCCCCGGCTCAAGGAGCGGCGCAAGTCGCAGGCCGGCTACACCTCGGGCGGCGAGCAGCAGATGTGCGCCATCGGCCGGGCGCTCATGGCCGCGCCCGAGATGATCCTGCTCGACGAACCTTCCATGGGCCTGGCGCCGCAGGTGGTCGAAGAGATTTTCGAAATCGTGCATGAGCTCAACGCCAAGGAAAACGTGAGCTTTCTGCTCGCCGAACAGAACACCATGGTGGCGCTGCGCTACGCCAATTTCGGCTACATCCTGGAAAACGGCCGCGTGGTGATGGAGGGCGACGCTCAGGAACTGCGCGAGAACGAGGACGTGAAGGAGTTCTACCTCGGTCTGTCGTCGCAGGGGCGCAAGAGCTTCCGCGAGGTGAAACATTATCGTCGGCGCAAGCGCTGGCTGTCTTGACGGAGAGAACACATGACCCAGGGGACGACTCGGGCGGCGCGGCGCCGCTACTACGACGAGCGCGAGACCTGGCCGCAGGAGCGGCGTGAAGCCGATCTCTTTGCCCGCTTGCCGGCGCAGATCGCGCATGCCAAGGCGCATGCGCCGGCCTACGCCAGATTGCTCGCCGACATCGATCCAAGTGAGATCACTTCGCGCGCGGCGCTCGCCCGGCTGCCGGTGGTGCGCAAGTCGGAATTGCTGGAACTGCAACAGCGCGAGCGGCCGTTCGGCGGTTTCGCCGCTGCCGGGTGGGGGCGGGAGGTGCTGCGCGTATTCGCTTCCCCCGGCCCGATCTACGAGCCCGAGGGCAACCGGCCGGATCATTACCGCGTGGCGCGTGCCCTTTTCGCCGCCGGTTTCGCCGAAGGGGATCTGGTACAGAACACTTTTTCCTATCACATGACGCCAGCGGGCAGCATGATGGAGACCGGTGCGCATGCGCTCGGCTGCACCGTCTTTCCGGCCGGAGTCGGGCAGACCGAACTGCAGGTACAGGCGATCGCCGATTTGAAACCGAATGCCTACACCGGTACACCTTCCTTCCTGCGCATCCTGATCCACAAGTGCCGTGAGGCAGGCGTGGCGCTTTCCCTGCGCAAGGCTTTCGTTTCTGGCGAAGCGTTCCCTCCGGCACTGCAGCGCGAAGTGGCCGAAGCCGGCATCGACGCCTATCAGGGCTACGCCACCGCGGATCTGGGCCTCGTCGCCTACGAGACCGAGGCGCGCGAGGGGCTGGTACTCGACGAGGACGTGATCGTCGAGATCGTGCGCCCGGGCGGGAGCGAACCGGTGCCCGAGGGTGAGGTGGGGGAGGTGGTGGTCACTACCTTCAATCCGGTCTATCCCCTGATCCGCTTCGGTACGGGGGATCTCTCGGCCGTCTTGCCCGGCATCTCGCCCTGCGGGCGCACCAACACGCGCATCCGCGGCTGGCTCGGACGGGCGGATCAGACGACCAAGGTCAAAGGGATGTTCGTGCATCCCTCGCAGGTGCTGGCGGTGGCTTCGCGCCACCCTGAAGTGCGGCGCGCCCGGTTGGTGGTCGAGAATCCGAATCTCTCCGACGTCATGATTCTCGAGTGCGAAGTGGCGCAGGGGGACGACGATCTGCGTCAGGCGATCGAGACGAGCTTGCGCGAGATCACCAAGCTGCGCGGCGAGGTGCGTTTCGTGCCGCCAGGCAGCCTGCCGAACGACGGCAAGGTGATCGATGATCGGAGGAAATATGACTGAGATGACTGAGCCCATGCCTCTGCTTGCGGGCATGACGGTGCTCGATCTCTCGCTGCTGCTGCCGGGGCCGATGGCCGGTTGGCATCTGGCCGAACTCGGTGCGCGCGTGATCAAGGTCGAGCCGCCCCAAGGCGACGACGCCGCGCGTTTGGGCGTGCGCCTGCCCGGGGAGGACGAATCCTTCATTTACCGTCGTCTCAATGCGCGCAAGGAAATCCATCGCATCGATCTCAAGAGCGAGGAGGGGCGGGCGTGGTTCGCGGCGCGTCTGCGCGAGGCCGACGCGGTGCTCGAAGGATTCCGTCCCGGCGTGCTCGAGCGGCTCGGCTGGGGGTTCGACGCCATGCGCGCGCTCAATCCGCGCATCGTGCTGGTGTCCATCTCCGGCTACGGCCAGGACGGGCCGATGGCGCAGGCGGCGGGGCACGACATCAACTATCTCTCGCTCGCCGGGGTGCTGCATCAGACCGGCACGGCCGGTGGACCGCCCGCGCAGTGCAACCTGCAGATCGCCGACCTGCTGGGCGGGGCGCTGCACGCGGCGCTGGCCGTGGTGGCCGCCGTGCATGCGGCGCGGCGCGACGGGGTTGGCGCGCACGTCGACCTCTCCATGACCGAGGCCAGCTGGGCGCATCTGGTATTTCCTCTGGCGCAGGCGCTGGTCGAAGGGCGCAGCGAACCGCGCGGTGCGGGGCTGCTCACTGGCGGGGTGCCGTGCTATGGCGTCTACGAGACTGCCGACGGGCGCCACCTCGCCGTCGGGGCGCTGGAAGAGAAATTCTGGGTGCGGCTGTGCGAGGCGATCGCTCGCCCCGACCTCATCCCTTTCCATCGCGCCGCGGGCGACGAAGGGGCCAGGGCCAGAGCGGAACTGGCGGCGGTGCTGCGCACGCGCACGCGCGACGAATGGGCGGTGTTCTTCGCGCCGCTCGATTGCTGCGTCACGCCGGTGCTTGCACCCGAGGAAACGCTGGAGCACCCGCTCTTTCGTGAGCGGAATGCCCTGAAGACGGCGGAGGAAGGCGGCCCCTGGCCTCGCTCGCCGCTGCGGGTGCGGCGGGGTTAGGCGTTTTCGCCGCCGCCTTGATCGGGCGCCTGGGCGCTTTTCTGCCGCCGTCGCGCCGCCTTGGGTTTGGGCGAAGATCCTTCCGGGCCCGTGTCCGCGCCGGCCGAGGGCGGCGCGGCCGGAGACTCGGCTGCGGGCGGTGGGGAAGGGGGTTGGGAGAAGGCCTGATGCGCCGCCTGAGCGGCGGTGGCGGTGGCCTCCACCGTCTGCTGGGCGGCCTGTTGCATCGTCTGCCACAGCTGCGCCATCGCCTCGAAAGGATTGCCGGCCGGCGTGGTGGCCGCTTCCGCTGCTGCGGCTTGGCTCGCCGTGCCCATCTGGGAGAGCGAGAGGATGGCGACCCGCTGCATTTCCAGCGATTGGCGCGTCATCTGCAGGGTGCTGAGGTTCATCTGCAGCCACTGTTCCACCGCCTTGAACTCGGCGATGCGCCGCTCGACGTCGGCGAGGTCCATCGTCGGAAACACCATTCCCGGCAGCGGCACGCCGATGTTGGCGCACATCTGCCGCATGAAGGCGAAGGGATCGCTGCTCTCGAAGAAATTCTGCGTCATGGTCTTCCTCCCCGGTCGGTGCGGCGCTGCGTGCCGCCGTTTTCCCTTGGCATTGTAGCGCGAGGCGCTCCTCAGCGCTTGAGGCGCAACGGCATTTCTTCTTCGGGAATGCCTTCACAGACTGCTTCGCCTTCTTCTTCCTCGAAGGAGGTGGGTAGCTCCCGGCCGAGGTCGAGCACTTCCAGCAGCTGGCGGGCGAAGCGCCGGGCCGTGTTGTTGAGGGGGGTGGGAAGTTGCGCCGGCAGACGCTTTTGCAGCAACAGCTTGCTTGCCGAGACCATCGGGACGGGGCGCAGGATGCGGCCGAGGTAAGGCGCCATCAGCTGCGCTACCGCGCGATCGGCCGCCTCGCGCTGCCAGGCGTTGACCGGCCACTGGCTGGGTACGGCGTAGGCGCGGGGGAACTGCTCGAGATCGGCGACGACCGTGCGGATATCTTCGTGCGACTCGCGAAACGGCAGCAGCACCAGATCGGACAGGGCATAGAGGCGCCGGTCGACGTCGGGACGGTTGCCGCCGCCGTCGATCACGCCGATCCAGTCATCGAGCGGGCGCAGCTTGTCGATGATGCGCTTGAGCGTATCGAGCGAGCGGGCGTCGGCGATCACGTAGCGCCGTCCGCGCGGATCGAGCGGTTGGCGGGTGGTGTCGGTGAGCACGCAGGCCGAGCGCCGGCCGAGCAGTCCCAGGCCGTGGCACAGCAGGTGCGAGAGCGTGGTCTTGCCGGTGCCGCCTTTGTTGCCGATGATCGCGATCAGGATCGCCATGACGAAAAACCTCGTGGTGGAGGGCAGCCTTGGCAGGATTATCGGCAGATACGCGCCGAATCTTGAGGAAAATAGCGGCCCCCTATCCCTCCAATTCCAACGCTACGCCACGCGGTAAAGCCAGAGAGGACGGGTGGTGCCTTGCGGCAAGACGCGGGCTTGGGGCTCGATCCCTGGGATGGGGAACTCGTTGCTACAGACGAGCGCTCCCGGCGGGAGTTCCGCGCAAGCCTTGCGCCACAAGTCGGGCATGGGCACGGGCGAGAGGAAGGCGTAGAGCACGTCGTATCCTGTCCAGGGCAGCGCGAAGGCATCGGCGCGCCGCAGGTGCAGGTTGGGCAGTCCGCGGCCGCGCCAGCGCGCGATCAGGTGCGGCAGGATCGCCTGCTCGACGCCCGTGAATTCTCCCTGGGGAAAGGCGCGTGCGAGCGCGACGACGACGCGTCCCGTGCCGCTGCCTACGTCCAGAAAACGAAAGAGGCGATCCGGCGGCAAGAGCGGCGCGAGCGCCTCTATCGTGGCGCGGTGCGACAAAAAGAGCGGTACGCGCGTGCGCACGGGATTGCCGAAGACGAGGGCGAGCGCGACGAAGGCCGCCAGATACCATGCCGGCGCGAGCCCCAGGCCGTGCAGGGCCACGAGGGCGGGGGAAAAGACGAGGTGCAGGGCGAGCCACCACCAGGGGCTGCGCAGCAGCGCGGCCGTGCCTGCCGCTGCGAACGCCTGCACGGCGAGGAGCGGCCACAGTCCGGTGATGAAGCCCAGGCGCGCGGCGGCGAAGGCGAGCAGCCAGCCCAGCAGCTGGACCAGGGCCGCGGCGAAAAGCGGCGAGCGCGGGAGGCGAAACGTCATGTTTTCATGATACCGCCTCGCGCGCTTCAGTGCTCAAGCCGGCACGGGGTATCCCGCCGCCGGCTGCGTCGCGCTGGCCGCGCCCGTTTCCTGCCAGCGTTGCCACAAGGCCGCGCGTCGCCGGGCTGCCTCTTCGCCGGCGGCGCGTTTGACGTGCCCGTAGCCGCGGATGCGCTGCGGCAAGGAAAGCAGCTCGGTGGCGAGCGCCAGGCGCTCGGCGGTGAGTTCGCGCAGCACGCGGTCGACGTCGCCCTCGAATTCGGCGACGAGCCCCCGCTCCCAGCGCCGCTCCTCGGTGCGGGCGAAAGGATCGAGCGCCGTGCCGCGCAGCCGTTTCATCTTCGCGAGCAGGGCGAAGGCGTGGCGCATGCTCGGACCGTACTCGCGCTTGGCGATGAGGCCGGTGACGGGGTCAGGGCGGGCAAGGAGCGGCGGGGCGAGATGGAAGCGCACCTCGAAGGGGCCTTCGAAGGTGTCCTCCAGTTTTTGCCAGAATTTCGGGTCGCAGTACAGGCGCGCCACTTCGTATTCGTCCTTGATCGCCAGCAGCTTGAAGTAGGAGCGGGCCACGGCGTCGGTGAGTGGCATCGTGCCGGGGGTCTCTTCGGCGGGGGCGCCGCGCAGCGCGCGTTCGGCCTCGCGCACGCGCGCCACCAGCCGGCGATAGCGTTCGGCATAGGCTTCGTCCTGGTAGTCGACGAGGTAGGCGGCGCGCCGTTCGATCACCTCGTCGAGCGTGCGGGCGAAGCGCGCCCCGGACTCGGCTGCGGGGCGGGCGAAATCGCGCACCGCCTGCGGCTCGTGCGCCATGCGCCGCCCCCACAGGAAGGCGGCGCGGTTCATCTCCACCGCCACGCCGTTCAATTCGATCGCCCGCATGAGCGATTCGTGGCGCACCGGCACCCAGCCTTTCTGCCAGGCGTAGCCCAGCAGGAAGAGGTTGGTGGCGATGGCGTCCCCCATGAGCCGGGTCGCGAGCCCCGTGGCATCGAGAAACTCGGCGCTTTCTTCGCCCACGGCCTCGCGCAGGCGGGTGCGCAGCTCCTGTTCGGGGAAGGCCCAGTCGGGATTGCGCAGAAAATCGATGGTGGGGATCTCGGCGGCGTTGGTGACCACGCGCGTGCGTCCGGCTGCCATCTTGGTGAGCGCTTCGGCGCTCGCGGTGACGATGAGATCCCCGCCGATGACCGCATCGGCCGCGCCGGCGGCGATGCGCACCGCGTGCAAGTCCTGCGGGGTGGCGGCGATGCGGATGTGGCTGAAGACCGAGCCGTTCTTCTGCGCCAACCCCGTCATGTCGAGCACGGTGACGCCCTTGCCGTCGAGGTGCGCCGCCATGCCGATGAGCGCACCGATCGTGATCACCCCTGTGCCGCCCACGCCGGTCACGAGAAGGTTCCAGGGCGATGCGAGCTCGGGCAGAATCGGTTCGGGCGGCTCGGTGAAACGCGCCGGCTCGTCGGCGAGCGCCTTGCCCTTGCGCGGTCGCCCCCCTTCGATGGTGACGAAACTGGGGCAAAATCCCTTGAGACAGCTGTAGTCCTTGTTGCAGTTGGACTGGTCGATGCGCCGCTTGCGCCCGAACTCGGTCTCCACCGGGACGACGGCCACGCAGTTCGATTGCACCGTGCAGTCGCCGCACCCCTCGCACACCGCCTCGTGGATGAACACGCGCCGGGAGGGATCGGGGTAGAGCCCACGCTTGCGCCGGCGCCGCTTCTCGGCGGCGCAGGTCTGGTCGTAGACGAGGGCGGAGACGCCCGGCAGTTGCCGCAGCTCGCGCTGGATCGCCTCGAGCTCGTCGCGATGCCGGATCGGGACGTGGCGCAGGTCGGCCGGACCATAGGGGCGCGGCGTGCCGTCGGTGACCACCACGATGTTGGCCACGCCTTCAGCCTGCAGCTGTTTGACGAGCAGCGGCACGGTGAGCGGGCCATCGACCGGCTGACCGCCGGTCATGGCCACGGCGTCGTTGAACAGGATCTTGTAGGTGATATTGACTCCGGCGGCCACCGCCTGACGGATGGCGAGAATGCCGGAGTGGAAATAGGTGCCGTCGCCCATGTTGGCGAAGAGGTGGCGCTCCTCGGTAAAGGGCGCCTGTCCTACCCAATTGACGCCCTCGCCGCCCATGTGGGTGAAGGTGGCGGTGCGCCGATCGGGCATCCAGGTGACCATGTAATGGCAGCCGATGCCGGCGACCGCCCGGCTGCCCTCGGGCACGCGGGTGGAGGTGTTGTGCGGGCAGCCTGGGCAGAAGGTGGGGATGCGTTCGGCAGCCGGTGGGCGCACGCTGAGCGCGCGTTCGCTCGCCTCGAGGAAAGCCAGGCGCTCGCGGATGCGCTCGGAGGTGTAGAAGCGCGCGATGCGCTGGGCGATGACGCGGGCGATCTGCGCCGGCGTGAGCTCGCCGGCCGCGGGCAGCAGCCATTGGCCGTGGTCTACCGTTCCGTCCGGGCGCAGGATGTGGGCCCATTCACCTTTCTCGTCGAACTTGCCGATCACGCGCGGCCGCACGTCCTCGCGCCAGTTGTAGAGCTCCTCCTTGAGCTGGTATTCGATGAGCTGGCGTTTCTCCTCGACGACGAGGATCTCTTCGAGCCCTTCGGCGAAACGGCGCACCCCTTCGGCTTCGAGCGGCCAGACCATGCCGACCTTGTAGACGCGCAGGCCGATCTGCGCGGCGAGCGTCTCGTCGATGCCCAGATCGTCGAGCGCCTGGCGCACGTCCAGATAGGCCTTGCCGGAGGTGATGATGCCCAGGCGCGGCTGCGGCGAATCGATGACCACGCGATTGAGCCCGTTGGCGCGGCAGTAGGCGAGCGCGGCATAGAGCTTGTGGTGCAGCAGCCGTTTTTCTTGCACCAGCGGCGGATCGGGCCAGCGGATGTTGAGGCCGTCGGGCGGCAGGGGAAAATCGTCGGGGATGCGGGTTTCGATGCGAAACGGATCGACGTCGATCGAGGCCGAAGTCTCCACCGTGTCGGCGAGCGCCTTGAAGGCCACCCAGCAGCCGCAGTAGCGCGACAGGGCGTAACCGTGGAGGCCCAGGTCGAGGTATTCCTGCACGCCGGCCGGTGCGAGCACCGGCATCATCAGCGCCTTGAAGACGTGATCCGTCTGGTGCGGCAGCGTGGAGGACTTGGCGGCATGGTCGTCGCCAGCCACGGCCAGCACGCCGCCGAAGCGCGAGGTGCCGGCGGCGTTGGCGTGGCGGAAGACGTCGCCGCATCGGTCCACCCCCGGCCCCTTGCCGTACCACATGGCGAAGACGCCGTCGTATTTGGCTCCGGGGAAGAGCCCCACCTGCTGCGTTCCCCAGACGGCGGTGGCGGCGAGGTCTTCGTTGACGCCGGGCTGGAAGACGATGTGGTGCGAGCGCAAGTGTTCCTTGGCGCGCCACAGGGTCTGATCGAGCCCGCCCAGAGGCGAGCCGCGATAGCCGGAGACGAACCCGGCGGTGTTGAGCCCGGCGGCTGCGTCGCGTTCGCGCTGGATGAGCAGCAGACGCACGAGCGCCTGGTAGCCGGTGAGATAGACGCGCCCAGTGACGCGATAGCGGTCGTCGAGCGAGGCGAGGGGGGCGGCCACGGCGGGCGCGCCGGCAGGGGTGCTGGCCATCGGTGTCTCCTCCTTTCATCCGCCGGGCTCGCTCGTGGCGAGTCGGCAGGGATTCATGCGGTCGGGCGCGGGTAGGCGCCTCTTCTCCGCTTCAGCTTAGTCGAGGAGTAAGCCTAGTGCCAAATGGTTGCTTGCGGCAGTCGGGTAAACCCTGAAGGGTTTACTCGCGGTGATAGGGATGTCCGGCCGTCAGGCTCCAGGCGCGATAGAGCGCTTCGATGAGCACGACGCGGGCGAGCGCGTGCGGCAGCGTCAGACTGGAGAGGCGCACGGTTTCGTCGGCGGCCTGCAGTAGCGCGGGATCGAGCCCGTCGGGCCCGCCGATGAGGAGCGCCACGTCGCGTCCGTCCCGGCGCCAGGACTGGAGCCGATCGGCGAGCTGCTTCGTATCGAGGTCGGAGCCATGCTCGTCGAGCGCGACGAGGCGTGCCCCGGTGGGGATCTGCGCGCGCAGCCGTTCGGCTTCGCGGCGCTTGAGTTCGACCACGGGCTTGCCGCCGGTGCGCGGCTCGGCTTTGACTTCCACGATCGCCAGCGGCAGATCGGGGGGAAAACGCCGCGCGTATTCGGCGCAGGCGGACTCGGCCCAGGAAGGCAGGCGCGTGCCGACCGCTAGCAGCGTGAGCTTCATCGGCCGGGGTTCAGGCGCTTTGCCGCCCGCCAGCGCCGTGCTGCCACAGGTCTTCGAGGCGATAGTAGGCGCGCACGGCCGGCTGCATGACGTGCACGACGACCGGTCCGAGATCGACGAGCACCCATTCGCCCAGCGCCTCGCCCTCGACGCCGACGATGGGGATGCCGACCTCCTTGGCGCGCTGGATCACGCGTTGGGCGAGCGCCTTGGTCTGGCGCGTGGACTGGGCGCTGGCGACGATGACGCGATCGAAGAGCGGCGAGAGCGCTTGCGTGTCGAACACGCGGATGTCTTCACCTTTGACGTCTTCGAGGGCGCCCACGGACAGGGCGGCGATGGCTTCGGCATCGAGCAGGGTATCGGTGGCGGTCATGGGATCAGAGAGTCTCCTTGGTACAGCGAATGGGTGGCGATGTAGCGCAGCACCGCCTCCGGCAAGAGATAGCGGGCGCTGCGCCCCTCGTGCAGCAGCCGGCGGATGCTCGTGGCCGAGATGGCGAGCGGCGTGTTGCGGAAGAATCCGACGAGGCCGGCCGGGGTCTCGGCAAGGTGCGCGAGTTTCGGTGCACGCCGTACGGCGAGTACCTCCTGCAGCGCCGGCGGCAAGCCGGCTCCGGGCTCAGGGGGATCGTCTTCGGGCGGTTCGCTTCCCCAAGGCGGCGGAAAATCCGGCCGCATGGCCACGAGCAGGTGGGCCAGCTCGAAGAGCCGCTGCCACTGGTGCCACGAAGGCAGGCCGAAGAAGGCGTCGGCGCCGAGAATCAGCACGAGCGGGCGGTGTGGACCGTAGCGGCGGCGCAAGGTTTCCAGCGTGGTGACGGTATAGCTCTTGCCGCCGCGGCGCAGCTCCAGGTCGTCGGCGCGAAAGGCGGCATGGCCACGGAGGGCGCAACGTACCATTCCGAGCCGATGGGCGGCCGGGGTGCCCGGCGCGGGCCGATGCGGCGGGTCGCCCGCCGGGATGAAGAGCACGCGCTCGAGGGCCAGCGCCTCGCGGGCCTCTTCGGCGAGCCGCAGGTGCCCGTAGTGGATGGGGTCGAAGGTGCCGCCGAGCACGCCGATCGGCCGCAGCGGGGCGTTAGCGGGGACCGAAGACATCGCGTACTTGCAAGTAGAGCCCGGCGAAGAGCGTCGGCACGAGCACCAGCGGCAGCAGGAACATGGCGATGCCGAGCACGTAGGGATGGATGAGCGCGGCGAGCAGCGAGACCGCGAACGCCACGACGAAGGCGAGCGCCGCGAGCCCCAGCGCATAGAGGAGGAAAGGGCGCCAGTTGCGCAGCATGGCGTAGAAGCTGAAGAAGAGCGCCTTGATCCAGGGCTGCCGGTACCAGGCGACCAGCGGCGGGGCGAACCAGTAGGCCATGGTCACCGGCAGCGCCACCGCGAGCCAGACGAGCAGCGGCCACAGGAGTTGCGGGTCGCCCTCGAGCGAGGCGGGATCGATCGTGCCGCGGTACAGGCCGAGCAGCAGGCCGCCGTCGACGAGCACCGTGGCGAGCACGGCGAGCAGGTTTCCCGCCAATTGGAAAGCGCCGAGGAGGGCGAGCGAGCGCCAAGGACCGCGGAATCCGGCGAAAAGAATCTCCGGTCCCGGACGGCGCCCGGCTTCGGCAGCGGCCATGCCCTCGAGCACGCCGATGGAAAGAATGGGCATGAGGAGCGGCGCGATGAGCTGTCCGAGATAGGGCAGGCTGGAAGCGAGCAGCAGGATCAGCACGTAGGCGAAACTGACGTAACTCGTGAGCGCCGGGGCGCGGCGCCACAGCGCGAACCCGTCGGCGATCCAGCGCCAACCCTGCGAATACCCTAGGATGTGAGCGTGCATGCGGCGCCCGTGCTCACCAGGACTTGAGGATCCACATTGGCACGGAGAGCTCCGGCGTGCCGTCGAAGCGCTCCATCGCGCCGTTGCCGGTGCGATCGATCAGATAGTACGGCGTCCCTCCGTGGGCCGGTACGACCTTGATCATATAGACGCGCCCGCCGACGCGGTATTCGGTGACTTCGTCCTCTCCTTCCTTGCGGATCGTCACCTGGGGTTCGATCAGATCCTCTTCGGTGATCGGTCCGGGCAGCGGCGGCGGCTCCGGGATCGGTTCGAGCGGCGGGCGCGAGGATTGCTGCGCCCAAGCCGTGCCGGCCATGAGCAAGGAGGCGAACAGGAAGGGGCGAAGGCGGGGTTTCATGGATACGATTCCGACGGGGAGGCTTCTTGCCGGCATTCTACAATAGCGGCAGGCAGACTCGCCCTTTTCTTCGCTTTTTCACAGGTTGAGCATCAGCTCGCGCTCCGTGGGCAGGGGCTCGAAACCGCGGCTTTCGTAGTACTTGAAGATCGCCGCGACGATCTCGTCGGGATCGTCGATGAGCTGCACGATGTCGAGGTCCTTCTCGTCGATCATCCCTTCGCCCACCAGGCGCTCGCGCATCCAGTCGAGCAGCCCCTGCCAGAAGGGGTGATGGACGAGGATCACGGGGATGCGCCGGCTTTTTCCCGTCTGGATGAGGGTCATCGCTTCGAGCAGCTCGTCGAGGGTGCCGAATCCGCCGGGCATGACGACGTAGGCCGAGGCGAACTTGACGAACATGTACTTGCGCGCGAAGAAGTGGCGGAACGTCTGCGAGATGTCCTGGTAGGGGTTGGCGTGCTGCTCGTGCGGCAACTGGATGTTGAGCCCCACCGAAGGGCTCTTGCCGAAGTAGGCGCCTTTGTTGGCCGCTTCCATCACGCCGGGGCCGCCGCCGGAGATGACGGTGAAGCCGGCGTCCGACAGTTTGCGCGCGATGCGCTCGGCGAGCAGGTAATAAGGATGGTCGGGGACGACGCGGGCGCTGCCGAAGATGCTCACCGCCGGCCGGATGGCGGCCAGCCGCTCGGTGCCCTCGACGAATTCGGCCATGATGCCGAAGATGCGCCAGGATTCGCGTCCGTTGTACTGGATGTCCTTGGGGTCGACGATGGGGTTGGGGAGTTTGTCGTGCAGCGGCATGGTCTTCCTTTCATCGTGCGCCGAACCGCGGTATAGTTTCCCGTTTGCAAGCTTCTGTGAGAGACGCCATGACGACGCGTCTGCTGCTCGTCGACGGTTCGAGCTATCTTTATCGAGCGTATCACGCTTTGCCCGATCTGCGTACCTCGCGTGGCGAGCCCACCGGTGCCATCCGCGGCGTGCTGTCGATGCTGCGGCGTTTGGCGCAGGAATTTCCCTCCCGTTATCGCGCCTGCGTGTTCGACGCGCCGGGCAAAACCTTCCGCGACGAGTGGTATCCCCAGTACAAGGCGCAGCGCCCCGAGATGCCCGAAGACCTCGCCGCGCAGATTCCCGTATTGCACGAGGCGATCGAGGCCGAGGGCTGGCCGCTCCTGATGATCCCAGGGGTGGAAGCCGACGACGTGATCGGCACGCTCACCCGTCAGGCACTGGCGCGCGGCTGGGAGGTGGTGATCTCCACCGGCGACAAGGACCTCACCCAGCTCGTCGGCCCGCGGGTGCTGTGGGTCGACACCATGCGCGGCGAGAAGCTCGACGCCAAGGGTGTGGAGGAGAAGTTCGGCGTGCCGCCCGAGCGCATCGTCGATTACCTGGCGCTGGTGGGCGATGCGGTCGACAACGTCCCCGGGGTGGCCGGCTGCGGTCCCAAGACGGCGGCGAAGTGGCTGCAGCAGTACGGCTCGCTCGAAGCGCTGCTCGCGCACGCCGACGAGATCAAGGGAAAGGTGGGGGAGAATCTGCGCGCGGCGCGCGACTTCCTGCCGTTGGCAAGAAAGCTCCTGACGGTGCGCTGCGACCTCGATCTGCCGGTGCGGCTCGACGACCTGCAGGCGCGTCCGCCGCAGCGCGAGAAACTCCTCGCGCTCTATGAACGGCTCGAATTCCAGGCGTGGTTGAACGAACTGCGGGCGCAGGGGGTTGCAGCCCCGGCGGGGCAGGAGGGCGGCGACGGGTTCGAAACGCCCGCGCAGGCCGCGGCGCGGCGTTCGGCCTACGCCTGCATCACCGACTGGGACGAATTCGAGCGCTGGCTCGGTGAAATCGAGCAGGGCGCCCGCGTGTCCTTCGACACCGAGACGACCAGCCTGGATGCGCGCAACGCATCCCTCGTCGGCGTTTCCTTCGCCGTGGGGCCCGGGCGGGCGTGCTACATTCCGCTCGCGCATCGCGGGCTCGAGGTCGGGCCGCAGCTGCCGCGCGAGGAAGTGCTGCGCCGGCTCGCGCCCTGGTTTGCCACGGCCGATGGCAAGGTGGCGCAGAACGCGAAGTACGACTGGCATGTGCTCGCGGCGCACGGGGCGGAGCCGGGCGGGACCATCGACGACACGATGTTGATGTCCTATGTGCTCGAAAGCGACGCCCAGCACGACCTCGATCGCCTCAGCCGCCGCTGGCTTTCGCTCGAACCGCTCACCTACGCCGAGCTGTGCGGCAGCGGCAAGAAACAGATCGGCTTCGACGAAGTGCCGCCGGCGCGCGCGGCGGCCTATGCCGCCGAGGACGCGGACCTCACTTGGCGGCTCTTCGAGGTGCTCTCGGCCAAACTCGCTGCCGAACCCAGGCTCGAGCGCGTCTATCGCGACATCGAGCGCCCGCTCGTGCCGGTGCTGGTGGCCATGGAGCGCGCCGGCGTGGCGATCGATCCCAAGGTGCTCGCGGCGCAGTCCCGCGAGTTCGAGACCCAGCTGCGTGTGCTCGAGCAGAAAGCCCATGAACTGGCGGGGCGGGCATTCAATCTCGCCTCGCCCAAGCAGGTCGCCGAACTCCTGTTTGGCGAGCTGGGCCTGAAAGCGGCCAAGAAGACCGCCGGGGGTCAGGCTTCGACCAGCGAGGAAGTGCTCGAACGCCTGGCGCACGAGCATCCCATCGTCGAGGTGCTGCTGCAGCACCGCCAACTCTCGAAACTGAAGAATACCTATCTCGACAAACTGCCGAAGATGATCGATCCGCGCACGGGGCGGGTGCACACCACCTTTTCCCAGAGCGTGGTGGTCACGGGACGCCTGTCCTCGAGCGAGCCGAACCTGCAGAACATCCCGGCGCGCACGCCCGAGGGGCGGCGCATCCGCTCGGCCTTCGTCGCCCCGACCGGCTGCCTGCTGCTGTCGGCGGACTATTCCCAGATCGAGCTGCGCATCATGGCGCACCTCTCGGGCGATGCGACCCTGGTGGCGGCCTTCCTGCATGGCGAGGACATCCACAGGCACACCGCTGCCGAGATCTTCGGCGTGCCGCTCGAGGCGGTCACGCCCGAGCAGCGGCGCGTGGCCAAGACCATCAACTTCGGCCTCATCTACGGCATGAGCGCGCATGGCCTGGCGCGCAGCCTGGGGATCGACCGCGCTTCGGCGCAGGAATACATCGACCGCTATTTCGCCCGCTATCCTGGGGTGGCAAAGTACATGGAGCAGGCGCGCAAGACGGCCTATGAGCAGGGCTACGTCGAGACGCTCTACGGGCGCCGCGTGTGGCTGCGCCACATTCGTTCGCGCAACCCGGCCCAGCGCCAGGCCGACGAGCGCGCGGCGATCAATGCCCCCATGCAGGGCACCGCGGCCGATCTCATCAAACTGGCCATGATCGGCGTGCATCGCGCCTTGCAAGAGGGCGGCCTCGCGACGCGGCTCGTCCTGCAGGTTCATGACGAACTGGTGCTTGAAGTGCCCGAGGCGGAGGTGGACGCCGCACGTGCGCTCGTCACCGACCAGATGCAGAACGTTGCCAAGCTCCGTGTGCCGCTCGTGGTCGACGTCGGCGTGGGACGTAATTGGGACGAGGCGCATTGATGGAACGAAGCATGGATTCTTCCTGGGTGCTCTATCGCCGCCTGTGGCAGTACGTGCGCCCCTATCGCGGCGCGTTCGCGCTGGCCATGCTCGGTTACGTGATCTTCGCCAGCGGCCAGCCGATGATGATGGGCGCGCTGAAGTATTTCGTCGATGGCCTGACCAACCCGGCGCGGGCTCGGCTGGTGGTGCCGGCGTTGGGCGAAGTCGACACGCTCTACCTCGTGCCGGCGGCCTTGATGCTGGTGGCGCTGTGGCAGGGGATCGGCTCGTTTCTCGGGGCCTACTCCATGTCCAAGGTGTCCGTAGGGATCATCCACGACCTGCGTGCGGCGCTCTTCGCGCATGGGCTGAGGCTTCCTACGGCCTATTACGATTCCCAGGATTCCGGGCGGATCATCTCGCGGCTCACCTTCGACGTGACCATGACCACCGGCGCCGTGACCGAGGCGGTGCGCGTCGTCGTGCGCGAAGGCTTGACCGTGGTCTCGCTCTTTTCCTATCTGCTGTGGTCGAACTGGAAACTCACGCTGGTGCTGGCGGTGCTCCTTCCCGTGCTCGGCGCGATGATGCGCAGCGCCGGGCGCAAGCTGCGCTCTGCCTCGCGCCGCTTGCAGGAGACGATGGGGCGCATCACCGCCATCGCCACCGAGGCGGTATTGGCCCAACGGGTCATCAAAGCCTTTGGCGGCGAGCAGCGGGAATTGCAGCGCTTCGCCCAAGCCAACGACGAGGATTTCCAGCGGCAGCTGCGGCTGGCGCGGATCGGGGCACGCAACGGCTCGACGACGCAGCTCGTCACCTTCGTGGCGATCGGCTCCTTGCTGTGGCTCGTGCTGTGGCTGCGCGGCGATGCTTCCGCCGGTGAGCTGGTGGCCTACGTCACGGCCGCGGGGTTGCTGCCCAAACCGATCCGGCAGCTGACCGAGGTCAATAGCCGCATCGCCCGTGGCTTGGCCGGGGCCGAGAGCATTTTTTCGCTGCTCGACGTGCCGCCGGAACATGACGAGGGGAGCTTTGCCCCCGAGCGTGCCCGCGGCGAGATCGCCTATGAGGGGGTGCGCTTCCGTTATCCCAATGCCCAGGACTGGGCGCTCGACGGCCTGGATCTGCGCATCGAGCCCGGCTCGGTGGTTGCCCTGGTGGGCCCCTCGGGCAGCGGCAAGTCGACCATGGCCCAGCTGCTGCTGCGCTTCTACGATCCCACCGAGGGCTGCATCCGCTTGGACGGCGTCCCCTTGCCGCAGTGGCGGCTCGCGGCGCTGCGCCGTCAGATCGCCTACGTCGGACAGCAGGTGGTGCTGTTCGACGCGACCGTGGCGGAGAACATCGCCTACGGGGCGGGCGAGCGGGCGGTGTCGCGCGAGGAGATCGTCGCCGCGGCGCGCGCGGCGCATGCGCTGGAGTTCATCGAGCGTTTGCCGCAAGGTTTCGACACCCCCATCGGCGAGAACGGGGCGCTGCTCTCCGGCGGCCAGCGCCAGCGCCTGGCGATCGCCCGCGCCCTCCTGAAAGACGCGCCGGTGCTGGTACTCGACGAGGCGACCTCTGCCCTGGACAACGAATCCGAGCGCGCGGTGCAGGCGGCGCTGGAGACCCTCATGCGAGGACGCACGACGCTCGTGATCGCGCACCGCCTCACGACCGTGGAGCGGGCCGATCGCATCGTGGTGATGGAGCGCGGGCGCATCGTCGAGAGCGGCACGCACGCACAGCTGCTCGCCGCGGGTGGGCGCTACGCGCAGCTGTACCGGGAGGATCTGGTGGCATGAAAGCCGGAGCGCCCTCCATGCTTCGGAGATAGATCTCGCTATCCCTGCCGGCGGCAGCCGTGCCGGTTCACGTCCGGTTGAACCACCGCAGCATGCTTCCCCAGGGTTCGAGGTCGATGCGGGTGGCCTGGGCGCAACCGAAGTCGAGCGACAGCCAGCGCTCGCGCGGCAGCCCGAGCAGATGCCCGGCGAGTACGCGCAAGGGGCCGCCGTGGGCGACGATCACGATCGCCTCTTCGTCCTGGTGACGTTCGCGCGCCTCCTGCCACCATTCGAGCACGCGCATGGCCATTTCGGCGGCCGACTCGCCTGCCGGCGGTTGAAACCCGAAGGGATTTTTCGCCCACTGTTCCAAGGCTTCGCCCAGCGACTCGAACGGCTGCAGCTCCCATTGGCCGAAGTGCATTTCTTTTAGCCGTTCGTCGAGGATGGGCTGCCCCAGGACTTGGGCCAGCGCGAGGGCTCGGCTCGAGGGGCTGGAGAAGAGACGGAAGCGTTCGGGCAGCCAGGGACGCAGACGTTCGGCAGCCTCTTCGGCGGGTTCGGCCAGCGGCACGTCGCTCTGGCCATAGCACAGCTGCGGGTCGATGGCCACGCGCGGATGTCGGATCAGATGAATTTCCATGCAGCCAAGATTCCTAGCAGAAAGGCGATTTCGCCCGTTTGTTGGACGGCGCCGAGCACGTCGCCGGTATAGCCCCCCAGCCGGCGGGCGCACAGCCGCGTCCATGCGGCCCCCGTGGCCCCGGCGGCGACGAGCCCCGCGAGCGCAACCGGCGGTGGGAGCAAGGCGAGCGGGCCGAGCACCCCGAGCGCGGCGGTGAGCCGCGCGGTGCCGTCCAGCCCTTGCACCACCGGTTTGGCGCGGCTCGTGGCATCTTCGGCGCGCGCGTAAGGCAGAGTCAGCATGGGGAGCAGCACCGTGCCGCGCGAGACCGCGTGCGCGGCCACGATCGCGGCCAGGAGCACCGCCCCGTCGAGCCGGACGGCGATCGCGGCAGTGAGTGCGATGCGCGCCGCCAGCGCCAGGATGAGCGCCGTGGCGCCATAATTGCCCAGCCGCACGTCCTTCATGATGGCGAGGATGTGCATTCTATCCCAGCCCGCGCCGAAGCCGTCGACGGTATCGCTCAGACCGTCCTCGTGCAGGGCGCCGGTGAGCGCCACTGCGGCGGCCACGGCGAGCACGGCGGCGACTTCCGGCGGCCAGAGCCAGCGCGCCAGGAGCAGCACGGCCCCGCAGAGCAGTCCGACGACGATGCCTGCCCAGGGGAAGAATCCGATGGCGCCGCTCTGGTGAATCGGCACCTGCGGCAAGTCGCGCGGCAGCGGCAGCCGGGTGAAGAACTGCAGCGCCGCGACGAACCGCCAGAAGAGGGTGCGGATCATGTATGAGGCGGGGGCGCGTGGCGGTTCAGCTGCCCGAGGCCACGCCGGCGGCCGAGAAACTGGCCATCTCGCGCAGGAAGGCGGCGGCGGAAACGATGAGCGGATAGGCGAGCGCTGCGCCGGTACCTTCGCCCAGACGCAGATCGAGTTCGAGCAGCGCTTCGGCGCCAAGCCGCTCGAGCTGCAGGCGGTGTCCCGGCTCCTGCGAACGGTGCGAGAAGAGGCAGTAGTCGAGCACGGCCGGTTCCAGGGCATGGGCGACGAGGAGCGCGGCGGTGACGATGAATCCGTCGACGAGGATGACGAGACGGCGTTCGGCCGCGGCGAGCATCGCCCCGGCGATCTGGCCGATTTCGAGCCCGCCGTATTCGGCGAGCACGTCGATCGGATCGGCGGGTACGCCGCCGCGCGCGAGCGCCGTCTCGAGCAGCCGGCGCTTGGTCGCCAGTCCCTCATCGTCGAGCCCCGTGCCGCGGCCAGTGATCGCCTCGAGCGGTGCGCCGGTAAAGCAGTGGGTGAGCAGCGTCGCCGAAGCCGTGTTGCCGATGCCCATCTCGCCCAGCAACAAGCAGTCGGTCTCGGGTGCCAGGCGGCGCACCAGCTCGGCGCCGGTGGCGAGGCAGCGCACGGCCAATTCCCGGCCGAGCGCCGGCGCCTGGAGATAGTCGTTGCTGCCGAAAGCGAGTTTGGCGTCGATCAGGCCGGGGCGCGGCGCGAACACGTGATCCACGCCGGCATCGACCACGGCGAGCGGGATGCCGTGCTGCCGGCAGAAGACGTTGATCGCCGCCCCGCCGGCGAGGAAATTCTCCACCATCTGCCAGGTGACCTCGCGCGGGAAGGCCGAGATGCCGGGCCGGTGCGTGGCACCGTGATCGGCAGCGAAGACGAGCGCCTGCGGGCGTTCCAGGCGGGGATCGAGGCGGCGCTGGATGAGCCCCAGACGCAGCGCCGTGGTTTCGAGCCGCCCCAGCGCGCCGCGCGGCTTGGTCTTGTCGTCGATGGCGCGCTGCAGGCGGGCGGCGAGGTCCGGGTCGTGCGTCGGCGTGAGGGAGAATTCGAGCATCGGAAGGGAAGGATCGTCGGCGAAAGCCCGCATTGTACGCAAAGGCGATGGCGGGGGAAACGCCGGCGCCGCTATTTCAGGCGCAACGGCAGTCCGGCAGCGACGAAGCTCACCGCGGCCGCGCGCGCGGCGACGTCCTGATTGAGCCGCCCGGCCTCGTCGCGGAAGCGCCGCCCGAGCGCCGTTTCGGGAACCAGTCCCAGCCCGACTTCGTTGGCGACCAGGACGAGCGGCCCCGGCGGGGCGGCTACGAGTTCGAGCAGCGCCGCACGTTCGGCGGAGAATTCCTCCGGGCCGCGGCGCGGCGTGTCGTCGAGACAGGCCAGGAGCCAGTTCGACAGCCACAGCGTCAGGCAATCGACGAGCACGAAGCGTCCGGGGGCGGCATGGGCGCGCAGCGCGTCGGCGAGTGCGAAGGGGGCTTCCACCGTGCGCCAGTGGGCGGGGCGCTCACGTCGGTGGCGGGCGATGCGCTCGGCCATCTCTGCGTCGCGCGGCTCGCCCGTGACGATCACCGTCACCGGCAGAGCGCTTTCTTCGGCGAGCCGCTGGGCCAGGGCGCTCTTGCCGCTGCGGGCGCCGCCGAGCAGGAAGTGGGCGCTCATGAGGTAGGGGTCCGATCCGTGGAAACCCTCTATTATAGGGAGGACGGCGACCACTGGTGTGGGGGGAACGATGGAGGGGAAAGAGGCGCTCGAGGCCTGCATCGACCGGCGCGTGGCCTCGCCCAACTGTGACGAGCGCCCGGCAGGGATGCCGATCAGCCTCGTGGTGCTGCACGCGATCAGCCTGCCGCCGGAAGTCTTCGGTGGCGACGCGGTCGAGCGGCTCTTTACCAACACGCTCGATCCGGCAGGGCATCCCGCCTTCGCCTCACTCGAAGGGCTGCGCGTGTCGGCACACTACTTCATCCGGCGCGACGCCGAGACGATCGAATTCGTTCCTCCGGATCGCCGTGCCTGGCATGCCGGTCTCTCCTGCTGGGAAGGGCGGGCCCGCTGCAACGATTTCTCCGTGGGCATCGAGCTGGAAGGATCCGATCGCCAGCCTTTCACTTCCGCCCAATATGAGCGGGTGGCGGCGCTCGTCGCCGCCCTCCTGAGACGATATCCTTCGATCGACTCGGTTGCAGGGCACTGTCATATTGCGCCGGTCCGCAAGACCGACCCCGGACCTTTCTTCGACTGGCACCGTTTCGCTGCCCTTCTGCCTCCGACGTCGACGGCGCGCGTGCGGATCGCAGGCCTTTCTTCGGGGCGTTTTCTTCCCCTTTTGCTGTCGTAAGGATGCAACAAACGCGGGTCGGCCGCGCATTCTGATCAGCCAACCCCTTGGCGGAACGAAAGTTTCGCGTTATCCTGCGTTTTCCTCAACTATCATTCTGCTTTTTCTCCCCTGCGGCGGCACCCCCGCCGCGCCCCGATCGGCCGCATTTCGGCCGGCATGTACGACCTCACGATCGCCTTCGTCGCCGCCATTTCTGCGGCAGCATCACTGTGATACTCGGCGAAGGCGCCTCGGTACGAAAGGAGGACATCGTCATGACCGAAGACCGACGGTATGACAAAGAAGTAGAAATTGCGACCGGTCGCACTGCCGTGCCCGGTCGCGTGGCGGCCACCGTCCTGCTCGCGCTCGCCTGCTGTACCGGCCTCTTGGGGCTTTTCGTCGTCTCCGGTCCCGGAGAAGCAGCGATGGCGCCGGCGGCCACGGCCTTGTTGCCTTTGCCCGAAGACGACGGCGACGACGATATCGATGCCGCTGCCGAAGTTTCGCAGCCGGTGGTCAGCGAAACGGCCGCGCCTGCTCCCGTGTCCGCTCCGGCCGAAAAGCGCGTCGCTTCTTCGTCCGTCCCTCGTGAGCCGGCCAAGGTTGCCAAGGCGCCCGGCGATTCGGTGCAGGCGCACCTCGGCATCCAGGCCCTGAGCCCCGAGATGCGCCGCGTGCGCGATCACGTGGCGCGGCGTTATCGCGTGGCCTCCGCCGCGCTCACGCCGCTCTTCCTTACGCTGGAGCAGGAAGCTCGCCGCCGTGGGCTCGATCCAACGCTGGTGGTGGCGGTGATCGCCATCGAGTCCGAGTTCAACCCCTTTGCCGAGAGCCCCGACGGGGCGCAAGGGCTTATGCAAGTCGTCCCGAAGTGGCACGTGCAACGCATCCATGCGCGGCTCAAGCGGAAAGCGCCCGAAGATGCGCTCTTCGATCCTCAGCTCAACGTTTCGGTGGGGATCGAAGTGCTGGCCGAAGCCAAACAGCGCTACGGTAGCACCGAGAAGGCCCTGCAAGCCTTTGCCG
This sequence comes from Tepidiphilus succinatimandens, assembly GCF_006503695.1. GTDB lineage: Bacteria > Pseudomonadota > Gammaproteobacteria > Burkholderiales > Rhodocyclaceae > Tepidiphilus > Tepidiphilus succinatimandens. Next base: position 31,837 of record NZ_SBIK01000007.1, on the reverse strand, counting down.
GCGCTTTGGACGACCCGGAGCAGCGCTACGCGCGCCGGGTGCTGGCGATGAAGCGCAGCCTGGAGCAGATCGCGCGGCGGCAAGGCTGAGGATCTGCGCGGAACTCGCTGCGTCGCTTCAGCGGCGCAGCACCTTGGCCAGCCGCTCGATGGCGGCGGCGATGCGCGCCTGGGTGGTGGTGTAGGCAAAGCGCAGGAATCGATCGGCGCGGTGCTCGCCAAAATCCCTGCCGGGGGTGACGGCCACGTGCGCCTCCTCGATAAAGCGCTGCGCCAGGCGCTCGGCCGTCTCTCCCAAAGCCGAGACGTCGGCGTAGGCGTAGAAGGCGCCGGTGGGTTCGGCCGGCACGGTCAGGCCCAACGTGTCGAGTCCGCGCAGCAGCACGGCTCTGCGCCGGGCGAACTCCGCGCGGCGCCGTTCCAGCTCGTCCTGCGTCTGCGGCAGGAAGGCGGCGAGCGCCGCGTGCTGCGCCACTGTCGAAGGCGAGATGAAAAGGTGCTGGGCGAGCTTTTCCGCCTCGCGCACCCAGTCGGCGTCGGGGAGCACCAGCCAGCCGAGCCGCCAGCCGGTCATGCCGAAATACTTGGAGAAGCTGTTGACGACGAGCACGTCGCGCCGGCGCGAGAGGATGGTGCGCATCGGCACGCCGTAGGTGAGCCCTTGGTAGATCTCGTCGACGAGGGTGATCGCGCCGCGCTCGGCCGCCGCCTCGGCGATCGCATCGATCTCATCGAGCGAGAGCAGGGTGCCGGTGGGATTGGCTGGCGAGGCGAGCATCACGCCGCGGGTGCGTGGCCCGCAGGCGGCGGCGATCATCGCCGCCGTGGGCTGGAAAGCCGTTTCCGGACCGACCGGCAGCAGCCGCACCCGGCCTTCGAAGGTGCGCACGAGGTGGCGGTTGCAGGGGTAGGACGGGTCGGGCAGCAGCCACTCGTCGCCGGGGTCGGTGATGAGGCCCAAGACCAGCACCAGGGCGCCAGAGGCGCCGGCGGTGATGACGATGCGCTCGGGAGCGACATCGGCCCCCAGACGTTCGGCGTAGAAGGCGGAAATGGCCTCGCGCAGGGCCGGCAGCCCCAGCGCCGGCGTGTAGGCCACGCGCCCGGCGGCGAGGAAACGCTGCGCCGCTTCCAGCACCGGTTCGGGCGTGGGAAAGTCGGGCTCGCCCACTTCCATGTGGATCACGTCGCAACCGGAGCGTTCGAGCTCGGAGGCGCGGCGCAGCAGCTCCATCACGTGAAACGGCGCAATCTCGCCCATGCGGGCGGCGAACCTCGGGGCCATCGCCGCGCTCCTTTGCCGGTCAGTCTTCGTGCAGCATCAGTTCGAAGAGTTCGCGCTTGAGTACCAGCTCGCGCGGCAGGCGCTCGCCGAGCTTGTCGAACCACTCCTTGTGCTCGGAGAGTTCTTTGCGCCAGGCTTCGACGTCGACGCGGGTGAGCGCCTCGAATTGTTCTCGGGTGATGTCGAGCCCCGTCCAGTCGATGTCCTCGAAGCGCGGCATCCAACCGAGCGGCGTCTCCTTGGCGCCGACGCGGCCGTGGCAGCGATCGACGATCCACTTGAGCACGCGCATGTTTTCGCCGAAACCTGGCCACATGAAGCGGCCGTTTTCGTCCAGGCGGAACCAATTGACGCAGAAGATGCGCGGCGGGTGCTCGACCACGCGCCCCATGCGCAGCCAGTGGTTGAAGTAGTCGCCCATGTGGTAGCCGCAGAAGGGCAGCATGGCGAAGGGATCGCGGCGCACCACGCCCTGCTTGCCGGTGGCCGCCGCCGTGGTTTCCGACCCCAGGGTCGCGGCCATGTACACGCCGTAGCCCCAGTTGAAGGCCTCATAGACGAGCGGCACGGTGGTGGCGCGCCGTCCGCCGAAGATGAAGGCGGAGATGGGCACGCCCTCGGGGTTTTCCCATTCGGGGTCGATGGAGGGGCACTGGCTTGCCGGCGCGGTGAAGCGGGCGTTGGGGTGCGCCGCCTTGCGCCCGGTCTCGCGGGCGATTTCGGGCGTCCAGTCGCGCCCTTGCCAGTCGAGGCAGTGCGCCGGCGGCTCGGACATGCCTTCCCACCACACGTCGCCGTCGTCGGTGAGCGCGACGTTGGTGAAGATCACGTTGGCGTGCAGCGTGGCCATGGCGTTGGGGTTGGTCTTCACGCCGGTGCCGGGCGCGACGCCGAAGAAGCCCGCCTCGGGGTTGATGGCGCGGAACTTCCCGTCAGGGCCGGGCTTGATCCAGGCGATGTCGTCGCCCACCGTGGTGACCTTCCAGCCGTCGAAGCGCTTGGGTGGGATGAGCATGGCGAAGTTGGTCTTGCCGCAGGCCGAGGGGAAGGCAGCGGCCACGTAGGTCTTCTCGCCCTGCGGGGATTCGACGCCGAGGATGAGCATGTGCTCGGCAAGCCACCCTTCGTCGCGTGCCATGGTGGAGGCGATGCGCAGCGCAAAGCACTTCTTGCCAAGGAGTGCGTTGCCGCCGTAGCCCGAACCGAAAGACCAGATCTCGCGCGTTTCGGGGAAGTGCACGATGTACTTGGTGTGGTTGCACGGCCAGCGCGCATCTTTCTGGCCCGGCTCGAGTGGCGCGCCCACCGAATGCACGGCCGGCACGAAGAATCCGTCTTCGCCCAGCACGTCGTAGACGGCTTTGCCCATGCGCGTCATGATGCGCATGTTGGCCACGACGTAGGGGCTGTCGGAGAGTTCGACGCCGAGGTGGGCGATCGGGCTGCCCAGCGGCCCCATGGAGAAGGGGATGATGTAGAGCGTGCGCCCGTGCATGCAGCCGCGGAAGAGCCCGGTGAGCGTGGCGCGCATCTTCGCCGGATCTTCCCAGTTGTTGGTGGGGCCGGCGTCGTCGGGGTTCTGCGTGCAGATGAAGGTGCGGTCTTCCACCCGGGCGACGTCGGAGGGGTCGGACCAGGCGAGGTAGGAGTTCGGGCGTTTCTCGGGGTTGAGCCGGATCAGCGTGCCGGACTCGACCATTTCCTGACACAGGCGGTCGTATTCTTCCTGCGAGCCGTCGCACCAATGGACGCGGTCGGGTTCGGTGAGCTCGGCGATGTCGGCCACCCAGCGCTTGAGCCCTTCGTGGCGGACGTAGTCAGGCGCCGATTCGAGCGCCATGCGGCGGAAACGATTGTCGGTCATGGACTTCCTCACGGGTGATACAGTAAAAAGCCGGTCGGCGACGCGGCCCGCAGGCGGCGGCGAAGCCGTAATTATCGCACGAGTCGATGACGGGGATGCCGGCGCGACGGCGTAATTCCGTCCGTGGGGGGCTCGTTTTTCGTCACGAACTGTTATATTTGGCGGATTGTCGGGTGCGCGATTTGCGTCGGGAGGCTGCCATGCTGCGTCGACTCGTTCAGAGGGGGATTTTCGCGATCCTCCTGGTGATGGTGTCGTGGGCCCAGGCGGGGGAGCCGCCGCTCAAATCCGAGTCTTTCCTCGTGGCGGATGCGCGCTCGCTCGAGCGCATCGCCCTGCGCGGTGATCCGGCCGAACCCATGCCGATCGCTTCCATCACCAAGCTGATGACGGCCATGGTGGTGCTCGAGAGCCACCTGCCGCTCGACGAGACGATCACCGTCGGCCAGGAGGACATCGATACCCTCAAGGGGACGCGTTCGCGCCTGCCGGTCGGCACCCGCCTCACCCGGCGCGAGGCGCTCCTTCTGGCGCTCATGGCTTCCGAAAACCGGGCGGCCATGGCCCTGTCGCGCCATTATCCCGGCGGGCGGCCGGCCTTTTTGCAGGCGATGAACGTCAAGGCCCGCATGCTGGGAATGCGCAATTCCCGTTTCGTCGACCCGGCAGGGCTCAACCCAGGCAACGTCGCCTCCATGCAGGATCTGGTGAAAATGGTGCGCGCCGCGAGCGAGTACCCCTTGATCCGCGACTTTTCCACCCGGGAACAGGCCGCCGTGCAGGTCGGCCGGCGGCTGGTGCAGTTCGGCACCACCAACCGGCTGGTGAAACGCGACGACTGGCACATCACGCTGCAGAAGACCGGCTATACCAGCGAGGCGGGGCGATGTCTGGTGATGATCAGCGAGGTCTCCGGCCGACCGGTGATCATGGTGCTGATGAACAGCCAAGGTAAGCTCACGCGGGTGGCCGACGCGCAGCGCCTGCGCCGCTGGTTGGAGACGGGCGGCAGCGTCACCGAGGCGCGCGGCGGCAAACCGCGGCTGGCGGCGCACCGCGGTTGATCTAGGGGTAGCGCCAGGGAATCGGGCTGGCGTCCGGTCCGGTCGTGGCGTCGCCCGCTCCTGGCGTCCGCGTGCCACGCTACTATCCCGAGCGGGGGCGAGTGCTTCGCGGCGGGCGCTCAGGGAGCGAAGACTTCGTGCGCCGGCGTCTCGGCCCGGCCCGTGGGGGCATGGCCGAGCGCCCGCGAGATCGCATCCGCCGTTCGCTTCACCGGTCCGGCCAGCGCCGGGTCGTAGCGCTCGGCCGGTGTGGAGAGCGATAGCCCCGCCACCAGCGCGCCGTCTTCGTCGCGAATGCCGGCGGCGATACAGCGCACCCCCACCTCCTGTTCGTCGAGATCGTAGGCGATGCCTTCCCGGCGAACCCGCGCCAATTCTTCGTGCAGCCGCGCCGGATCGGTGATCGAACGCGGCGTCATTGGGGGGAGGCCCGTGCGGGCGATGTAGCGCTCGACCTCCGCCTGCGGCTCTTCGGCGAGGAAGAGCTTGCCGGTGGCGGTGGTGTGTAGCGGCGCACGGGAGCCGACGATGTGCACCACGCGTACCGCCGAGCGCCCGCCGCTCGTGCGCTCGATGTAGACGATGTGATCGCCGTCGCGGATGCCCAGATTGACGCTCTCGCCGGTGGCGCGATGCAGCCGCTGCAGCCAGGGATGGGCGACGTCGCGCAGCGACAGGCGCGCCTTGACGAGCGCGCCGAGTTCGAGCAGCCGAATGCCCAGGCGGTAGGTTCCTCCTTCGAGCCGCTCGACGAAACCGGCCGCCGTCATGGCGGCGAGGATGCGGTGCGCCGTGGAGGGGTGCAAACCGGCCTCGCCCGCGAGCGCCTTGAGCGGCAGCGGATCGGGATGGCGGGCGAGCACGTCGAGCAGGGTGACGAGCCGGTCGATCACCTGGATCGAACTTTTTGCTTCGACCGGAGCCGGGTCGGGGGCTGCGCAGGGATGTTGTATCATCGGGTCGATCGCTTGTTTCGAGGCGAAAGTATAGCGCATTTTTCGCATCGTGAAATGAGGAGGGGCGATGGGGGTAAGTGCAATCGTCGCTTTGCCGCTGCTGGGGGCGATCCTGCCGCCGCTCTTCGCCCGGACGGGGCGTACGCCGGCGCTGCTCGCCGCCCTAGCACCGAGCCTGGTGGCGCTCGCGCTGCTGTGGGGGAGCGCGCCGACGGTATTCTCCGGCGCGGTGGTGGAAGAGGTCGTGCCCTGGGTACCTTCCCTGGGTTTGGAATGGGCGCTGCGCCTCGATGGTCTGGGGTTTTTCTTCGCCTCCCTGATCCTGGCGATCGGTATCCTGATCTTCATCTATAGCCGCGCTTATCTCGCCGGCAACGAACCTCTCGGCACGTTCTACGCTTATCTCCTCCTGTTCCAGGGGGCGATGCTGGGGGTGGTGCTCGCCGACAATCTCTTGCTCTTACCCGTCTTCTGGGAGCTCACCAGCCTTTCTTCTTTTCTCCTCATCGGCTTCTGGCACCATCAGGCCGATGGACGGCGCGGGGCGAGGCTCGCGCTGGCGATCACCGGTGCCGGGGGGCTCGCGCTGCTCGCCGGCCTGATCCTGCTCGGGGAGATCGCTGGCACCTACCGCATCTCGGAGCTCGCGGCGCGGCGCGAGCTGATCCTCGCCGCGCCTGTGGCGCCGGTGGTGCTTGCCTTGATCCTGCTGGGCGCCTTTACCAAGAGCGCGCAGTTCCCCTTCCATTTTTGGTTGCCGCACGCGATGGCTGCGCCCACTCCGGTTTCGGCCTACCTGCATTCGGCCACCATGGTGAAGGCGGGGCTGTATCTGCTCGCGCGCCTGTGGCCGGTGTTCGGCCAAACCGACGCGTGGAGCGCATGGGTGACGGGGGTCGGGGCAGCGACCATGCTCCTGGGAGCGGCGATCGCGCTCTTCAAGGACGATCTGAAGGCGCTGCTGGCCTATTCCACCGTGAGTCATCTGGGTTTGGTGACCATGCTCCTTGGCTTGGGCTCGCCTGCGGCGGTGTTCGCCGCTCTGCTGCACGTGCTGATGCACGCCACCTTCAAGGCGGCGCTCTTCATGAACGCGGGCATCGTCGATCACGAGACGGGTTCGCGCGACCTGCGCCGCCTCGGGGGCCTGGCCAAAGTCATGCCGGGGACGGCAGGCATGGGAACGCTGGCGGCACTGTCGATGGCCGGGGTGCCGCCGTTGAACGGGTTCGTCTCCAAGGAGACGATGCTCTCCGAGGTGCTGGCGACACGCTGGGGGGACGGCTGGCTGCTGTGGGGAATCGTCGTCTTGGCGACGATCTTCTCCGCGGCCTACGCGTTCCGGTATTTTTCGGCGCTCTTCTTCGGGCCGTTGCGCTTTCCGGAAGGACGACGTCCGCACGATCCTCCGGCGCTGCTGTGGGGGCCACCCTTGGCCCTGGTCGTGGCGGTGGTGGCGTTGGGGCTGTGGCCCGGTCTGGCCGAGCCCTTGCTCGTTGCGGCGAGCGCGGCCGCCGCGGGGAGCGGCCGTGAGTGGCCGGAGCTCGCGCCGTGGCATGGGTTCGGCGCGCCGCTCGTGGTGTCGGCCGCGGCCTTCGTTTGTGGTGCGGCGCTGGTGTGGCGCTACCAAGCGCTGTCTTGCCGGGTGCTTGCCTGGGCTTTGCCGCTCGATGGACGAAGGGCGTTCTTCGCCGCGCAGGAAGGGTTGGTGCGGGGGGCGCACTGCCTCGTCGCTCGCCTGCACTTGGGGGTACTGGGGCGCTACGTGCTGCTGCTCGCCCTGGTGAGCCTCCTTGCGCTCGCGCTGGGTTGGGGTACAGGGGAGGGCTGGCAGCCGCAGCGCCCGCCCACGCCCGCCAACGGACTGGCCTGGATCTTCGCCGGCCTTGCGCTCGTGGCCACCGCCGCCGTGCTGCGCTGGCATCACGAGCGACTGCGGGCGGTGCTGCTCATCGGAGTGGTGGGGCTGGTCGTTTCGCTCGCTTTCCTCCATGCGTCCGCGCCGGATCTGGCGCTTACTCAGATCGCGGTGGAGGCGGTAACCACCGTGCTGCTCTTGCTTACGCTGTTCTTCCTGCCACAGCAGGATGCACCCCGGGCGTCGGCACCGCGCGGTGCGGCGGTGGTGGCGATACTCGTCGGCCTGGCGGTGGGGCTGCTCGCCTGGGTGATGATGCGCAATGAGGCCCCCACCCTGGCCGAGTATTTCTGGAGCCGTTCGGTACCAGAAGGCGGAGGGCGCAACGTGGTCAATGTGATCCTGGTCGATTTCCGCGGCTACGACACCTACGGCGAGATCACGGTGCTTGGCATCGCCGGACTGGTGATCTATGCCCTGCTGCAGGGGATGCAGGAGGGGCCGGCGCGCGAGGGGCTTCGCGCCTGGCATTTCCCCTTCGCCCTCTCGCCCACGCGCCATCCTCTGCCTTTCGCCGTCACGGCGCGGGTGATGTTGCCTTTCCTGCTCACGGCCGGGGTCTATGTGTTCTTGCGTGGGCACAATGCCCCGGGCGGCGGGTTCATTGCCGCGCTGCTCGTGGCGCTCGCCTTCCTGATCCAGTACATGGCGAGCGGCCTGTGCTGGACGATGCAGCGCCTGCGCGTCGATGCCCATCTGTGGATCGGTGCGGGCTTGCTCGTGGCCGGCATCACCGGCATGGCGGCGATGGGCTTGGGCGCGTCCTTTTTGCGCAGTGCCCATGGAGAAGTGCATCTTCCGGGCATCGGGCCGGTGGCGCTGGCGAGCGCCATGGGGTTCGATCTGGGGGTGCTGCTGACGGTGTTCGGAGCGGTGACGCTGGCCTTGGCGCAGCTGGCGCGCCTGGGGCGGCTGGCGGGGTTTGCGCCGAACCGCACGCCCATGGATCCGGACGTGCCGCCGGAGTCGTCGAGGGAGGGAGAGTGAAATGGAAGGCTTGTTCGCCGTGCTCATCGGGGCGCTGACCGCCGCCGGGCTGTATCTGTGCTGTCTGAGGCAGGTTTTTCCCGTGGTGCTGGGTCTGTCGCTGCTCTCCTACGCCACCAACCTCTTCGTCTTCGTCGCGGGACGGCTGAGCTTGGGCGCGCCGCCGATCTGGGAGGAAGGCGTGACGCGCTTCGCCGATCCGCTGCCGCAGGCGCTGGTGCTCACGGCCATCGTCATTTCCTTCGGGATGACGGCGCTCCTGGTGGTGCTGGCGATCCGGGCGCGCTTCGAGGCGGGCGAGGAGCGTATCGACGTGCCGCCGGTGACGCGCGCGACGGAGACGGACCGGTGACGGCGCATCTGCCGGTCTTGCCGGTGCTGATTCCGGCGGTGAGCGCGGCAGTGATGGTGGCGCTCACGCGCCAGGACGTGGTGCTGGCGCGCGTGCTCGCCTTTGCTTCGGCCGCCGCCCAGATTGGAGTCGCCATCCTACTCTTCGCCGCGGTGCGCGAGGGCGAAATCCTCGTCTATCGGCTGGGGGACTGGCCGGTACCCTACGGCATCGCGCTGGTGGCCGATCGTCTGTCGGTGGCCTTGGTGCTGCTCACTGCCAGTTTGGGAGCCGTGCTCCTGCTGCAGGCGCTCTCTGCCTGGGACCGGGCCGGGCCGCATTTTCACCCGCTCTTCCAGTTCCAGCTCATGGGGATTTATGGCGCTTTTCTCACGGGCGACTTTTTCAACCTCTTCGTCTTCTTCGAGGTGATGCTGATCGCCTCCTACGGGCTGATGGTGCATGGCGGCGGCGCGGCGCGCCTGACGAACGCCATGCAGTACATGGTGGTGAACCTCATCGGTTCGACGCTCTTTCTCTTCGCCGTCTCGCTCGTCTACAACGCGGCCGGCACCCTCAATTTCGCCGATTTGGCACTGCGCGTGCCGACGGTGCCGGCTTCCGATCGGGGCATCCTCATGGCCGGGGGGATGCTGCTGTGCGTCGTTTTCTTGCTGAAAGCGGCGGTGGTGCCGCTGCAGTTCTGGCTGCCGGGGGCCTACGGGCACGCGCCGGGGGTGGCGGCGGCGCTCTTTGCCTTGCTCTCCAAGGTCGGGGCTTATGCGCTGCTGCGCTTCGCGCTCGTCGGCCTGGGTCTGGGGCAGCTGGCGGCGCTGGAGCCGCTCGCCTGGCTTACCTTGTTGGCCGGGGCTTTGGGGGTTCTGGCCGCACCCACGCTGGGGGTGCTCGCCGGTTTTGCCTCCATCGCCTCGATCGGCGTGCTCTTCGTCGGCCTTGCGGGGGCGCAGGCGCCGCGCCTGGGGGCCGGGCTCTATTATCTGGTGCATTCCACCCTGGCTGGCGCCGCGCTCTTCGTGCTCGCCGATCTGGTGCGTGCGGCACGGCGCAAGGAAGGCGACGCCGTTGTCGGCGGCCAGAATTTCGCCGGACGGGCGCTGCTCGGCGGGGGCTTTTTCCTCGCGGCGATCGCGGCGGTGGGCCTGCCGCCGCTCTCCGGCTTCGTCGGCAAGATCGCGCTGCTGCGCAGCATCCCGGTGGAGGGGGGCGCCGGGGCAGCGAGCTGGGCCTTCGTGCTCGTGACGTCTTTCCTCCTGCTGCTGGGTCTGTCGCGGGCGGGTTCGCGGGTGTTTTGGAAGGCGCAAGGGGAGGCGCCGGCCGCGGCACGCGGACCGGCGGCGGGCGGCGTGGCGGCGCTCGCGCTGCTGTTCGCGGCGATGTTCGCCTGGGCGATCGCTGCCGAGCCGGCGCTCGCCTATTTCACGCAGGCAGCCCAGGCCCTGCTCAAGCCGGGTGCCTACGTGCAGGCGGTGACGGGGGCGGGGGTGTTCCGATGAGCGTTCGTGCGCGCCTGCGGCGCTGGCTGCCGCATCCGGTCTTGAGCCTGGCACTGATCCTGGCGTGGGTGGCGCTGCAAAACGAGTTCGCCGCGGCGCATTGGCTGATGGGTGCGATTGTGGGCGTGGTGATTCCGCGGCTCCTGCGCCCTTTCTGGCCGGATCCGCCGCCGGTGCGCTCGTGGCGCGCCGCGCTGGCCTATGCGGCCGTCGTGCTGTGGGACATCGCCAAGGCCAACGTGCAGGTGGCCGGCTGGGTGCTGCTGCGCCGGCCCGAGACGCTGCGCTCGAGCTGGCTCGTCGTGCCGCTGGAATTGCGCGTACCGGAGGCGATCACCTTGCTCGCGGGCACGATCACCATGACACCGGGCACGGTGAGCTGCGATCTGGCCGCAGACGGTTCGGCGCTGCTGGTGCATTGCCTGCACACCAAGGATGCGGCGGCGACGGTGGCCGAGATCAAGGCGCGTTACGAAGCGCGCCTGATGCGGATGTTCGGGGAGGATGAATCATGATCGAGATGGCGGCGTTGGTGGCGCTGGCGGCGTTCGGGTTGGGGGTGCTGCTGTGTGCCTGGCGGCTTTGGCGCGGCCCGGATCTGGTCGACCGGGTGCTGGCGATGGATACCTTGACGGTGAACGTGATCGCGCTCATCGTCACCTCGGGCATCTGGCAGGGAAGCTCGGTGCCGTTCGTGGCGGCGCTTTTTTTCGCCATGATCGGGTTCGTGTCGACGGTGGCGTTTTGCCGCTATGTGCTGCGCGGGCAGATCATCGAATAGGAGGGGCGAGATGGCGGATATGCTGGTCGCGGCCTTGCTGCTCGTGGGGGCGTTCTTCGGTCTGGTGGGCTCGTGGGGGCTGGTGCGGCTGCCGCAGACGATGCAGCGCCTGCACACGCCGACCAAGGCGACCACGCTGGGAGTGGGCGGAGTACTGCTCGCGTCGATCGTCTATTTCGGCGGTGTGCGCGGCGAGTGGTCGATCCATGAGCTGCTCGTCACCCTCTTTCTCTTCCTGACGGCCCCGGTTTCGGCGCTCATGCTCGCTCGGGCCTGGCTGCACCGCGAGCGGGAACGGGTGCGCGCAACGCTGCCCCGTCCTGGGGCGTCCGGCGTCGACTGGGGAGTGTACCAGCCGATACCGGAGGAAGCGGAGCACGGTGCCGCACCGAAGCGATAGGCTTCACTGCGCTCCGCGGATCATCCCCGCGGCCACCGTGTCCCAGGTGACGGGGTCGAGGAGAAGGAAACTCCCGGTGTCGCGCAGCGCCTCGTAGGGGTCGGCGGCGATCGGCTGGGCGAGCTTCACGCGCACGCGGGCGATGTCGTTCATCGCGAGTTCGTGCGCCGGCACGCGCTCGAGCGTGGCCACGTCCAGGTTCCATTCGATCGTTTCGATCCGCGCCTGTACTTCGCGCGTGGTGTGGCGCAGCAGGTAGGTGCGCCGCGGCGCGAGGGGAGCCGGGTCGAGCCAGACGAGGTCGGCCTCTACGCCGCGGGCGAGCGTCGGGGCGGATTCGTCGGCGCGCACGAGGAGATCGCCCCGGCCGACGTCGAGATCGTCGGCGAGCCGGATCATGACCGAATCGCCGGCGAGGGCGCGCTCGCGCGGCACGCCGCCCAGTTCGATGGCGGTCACGCGGCTGCGGCGCCCAGAAGGTAGCACGACGATCTCCTCGCCCACGGCGAGCGTGCCGGCCGCGACCTGTCCCGCCAGGCCGCGGTAGTCGTGCAGCAAGGGGTCGGTGGATTCGCGCGGCCGGCAGACCCATTGCACGGGAAAGCGGAAGGGCTTGTCGCGCGCGCCGTCCTCGACGGGGGTGCGCTCGAGCACTTCCAGCAGCGTCGGGCCCAGGTACCAGGGCAGATGCTCGCCGCGCTCGACCACCATGTCGCCCAAAAGGGCCGACATGGGGATGTAGTGGCGGCGCGCGCGCAGGCCGCTTGCCTCGGCGAAGTCCTCGAAGGCGTAGACCACCGCCTCGAAGGCGGCCGGGTCGAACCCGACGAGGTCCATTTTGTTCACCGCGATCGCCAGCGCCGGGATGCCGACGAGGTCGGCGAGCAGGGCATGGCGCCGGGTCTGGGCCGTGAGTCCCTGGCGCACGTCGACCAGCAGCACGGCGAGCTGGGCGGTGGAGGCGGCGGTGACCATGTTGCGGGTGTATTGCTCGTGGCCCGGTGCGTCGGCGATGATGAAGGTGCGCGCGCCGCTGCGGAAGTAGCGGTAGGCGACGTCGATGGTGATGCCCTGTTCGCGCTCGGCGATCAGCCCGTCGGTGACGAGCGAGAGGTCGGGGGCGGTGGCTCCGCGGCGCCGGCTGGTGCGTTCGATTCCCTCGAGAGTGTCGACCAGCAGCGCCCGGCTGTCGTAGAGCAGACGCCCGATGAGCGTGCTCTTGCCGTCATCGACGCTGCCGCAGGTGAGAAAGCGCAGTACGGTATCCATCAGAAATAACCCTCGCGTTTGCGTTGTTCCATCGACGCTTCGTGCGTCTGGTCATCGAGCCGGGTGGCGCCTCGCTCGGAGACGGTGGTCGCGGCGGTCTCGCGCAGAATCTCCTCGATCGTGCGGGCGCGCGATTCCACCGGCGCGGTACAGGTGATGTCACCCACCGTGCGAAAACGTACCCACAAAGTTTCGACCGCTTCGCCTTCCCGCGCCGGAGTGAGCTCGGTGACCGGCGCGAGCAGGCTGCCGCGGCGCACGCAGGGGCGGGGATGGGCGAAGTAGATCGAGGGCAGTTCCAAGCCCTCGCGGGCGATGTACTGCCATACGTCCAGTTCCGTCCAGTCGCTGATGGGGAAGGCGCGCACGTGCCCGCCCGGCGGGACCTTGGCGTTGTAGAGGCGCCAGAGCTCCGGACGCTGGTTCTTCGGATCCCATTGGCCGAACTCGTCGCGCACGCTGAAGACGCGCTCCTTGGCGCGGGCTTTTTCTTCGTCGCGGCGCGCGCCGCCGATGAGGCAGTCGAAACCGAACTCCTCGATCGCCTCGCGCAGGGTCACCGACTGATGTCGGTTGCGCGACTCGTCCGGACGGGCGAGGCGGACCGTGCCGCGGGCGATGGAATCTTCCACCGAGCGCACGATGAGCCGCTCGCCGAGTTCGGCGGCGCGCCGGTCGCGGAAGGCGATCACCTCGGGGTAGTTGTGACCGGTGTCGATGTGCAGCAGGGGAAAGGGAAAACGGCCGGGGCGGAAGGCTTTTTCGGCGAGCCGCAGCAGGCAGACCGAGTCCTTGCCGCCGGAGAAGAGCAGGGCGGGGTTCTGGCATTGCCCCGCCACTTCACGCAGGATGTGGATGGCCTCGGCTTCGAGCCGGTCGAGATGGGTGCGGGGGGCGATCATCGGGTCTCTCCGGTGAGGACGGGGCGGCGGTGCAGGCCGCATTCCTTGTGTTCGGGCCGTTCCCACCACCAGCGTCCGGCGCGCGGGTCTTCGCCCACGGCCACGGCTCGGGTGCAGGGGGCGCAGCCGATGCTGGGGTAGAAACGCTCGTGCAGGGGGTGGAAGGGCACGCCGTGGTGGCGCAGGTAGGCCCAGACGTCGCGCGCGCTCCAGTCGGCGAGCGGGTTGAACTTCGCCAGCCCGTGCGCTTCGTCCCATTGCTCCGGCGGCAGGTCGCTGCGGGTGGGAGATTGCTCGCGGCGCATGCCCGTGATCCAGGCTCGCTTGCCGGCGAGCGCCCGGGCGAGTGGGCGCACCTTGCGCGCGTCGCAGCAGGCAAGGCGCGCTTCGAGCGAATCATAGAATCCGTTGATGCCATGGCGGGCGACGAAGGCTTCCACGTCCTCGGCCTGCGGGGCGAAGAGCTGCAGACGCAGGCCGTAGTGCGCTTCCACCCGGGCGATCAGAGCATAGGTCTCCTCGTGCAGACGGCCGGTGTCGAGCACGAAGAGGCCGATGGAGGGGGCGTGGCGGGCGATGAGGTCGGTGAGTACCATGTCCTCGGCGCCGAGGCTGCTCGCGAGCACCGCCGGGGCGTGCTCGCGGGCGATGCGCTCGAGAAGGGCGATGGCGGCCTCGGTTTTTTTGTCGAGCGCCGCCAGTTCGGCGGCATCGAGCCGGGGGCGGGTGGGATCGCTCATGGGGTTCGCTCCTCGGCAAGTCCGCGCGCCCGGCGACGGAAAAGCGGCTCGGGTACGGCGGCGCTCGCCTGATAGGGTTCGGGGAAGACGGTCAGCAAACGGGTGCCGTCGCGCTCCAGGGTTGCACGGTCGTAGCGGGCCGGGTCGGGAACGAAGCCGTCGAAACCGCAGCGGCGAAGATAATCGAGCTGGTCGAGCAGGAAGGCACCGAAAGCGGTGAGCCGGCCATGCCAGCCGCGCCGACGCAGGCGCGTGGCCTGGCTGAAGGCCCGTCCGTCGGTGAATTTGGCAAAAGGCAGCACGATCTCCCCGAGCCGGGCGCATTCTTCCGCCGTGAGGATCGGTTCTTCTTCCGGAGCGAGCCACACCCGCCGCGGCAGGGGTGATGCGCCCGCGGCGAGCGCCTCGCGCCAGGCCGGGAGTGCCAGCACGGCGTCCGCTTCGTCGAGCGCGGCTTCCCAGGCCGATACCAGCACCGCGCGGTAGGCAGAGACGCGGCCGTCGAGCTCAAGCTTCCACATCGGCGGCCTCCTGGAGCGCGGGGTGACGGGCGGCGGGGGTACCGGCATAGACGGCCTCCTTGAAAGGCGCAGGCCCCAGACGGTCGAGCGTGTCGAGGAAGGTCTCGCCCGGGGCGCGTCGGGCGCGGTAGGTTTCGACCAGGGTGCGCGCCACGCGCGGCATGTCCTCGGCGCGGAAGGCCGGCCCGATCACCTTACCCAGCCGCGTGTCGTTCCCCTGCCGTCCGCCGATCGTCACCTGGAACCATTCCTCGCCGTTCTTATCCACCCCGAGCACGCCGATGTGCCCCACGTGATGGTGGCCGCAGGCGTTCATGCAGCCCGAGACGTTGATCGACAGCGGTCCGATGTCTTCCAGCTCCGCTTCGGTGAACTCGGCGAGCAGCGCCTGCGCCACCGGAATCGAGCGGGCGTTGGCGAGGGCGCAGTAGTCACCGCCGGGGCAGGAGATGAGATCGTGCGCGAGGCGGAAGCTCGGATGCCCGAAACCGAGCGCGCGTGCTTCGCGCCACAGTCCCGGCAGCGTTTCCTCGCGCACCCAGGCAAGCGCCAGGTTCTGCTCGTGCGTGACGCGGATCTCGCCGTCGCCGTAGCGTTCGGCCCAGTCGGCGATCGCCTCCATCTCATCGGCGGAAACGTCGCCCGGGGCGCTCGCTGCGCGCTTGGTGGTGAGCACGACGAGGGCGTAACCCGGCTGACGCTGCAGGTGCACGTTGCGCTGCCGCCAGCGCGTGAAGGCCGGCCATTCGTCCGCGCCGAGCGAGGCGACGGCAGGCAGCTCGGTTTGCCGCGCCCGCACGCGGCGCAGATCGTCGAAGTGCGCTGCCACGCGTTCGATCTCCTCGCGCGTGGGCCGCAGGGCCTCGCCCTGGGCCGCGAGTTCGGCGCGGTAGGCATCGACCTCGGCGCGAAAGGCGTCGACGCCGATCGCCTGCACCAGGATCTTGATGCGCGCCTTGTAGAGGTTGTCGCGCCGCCCATGGCGGTTGTAGACGTGCAGGATCGCTTCCAGCACGGTGAAGAGTTCCTCGGCCGGCACCTCGTCGTAGAGGAGTTTGCCCAGGATCGGCGTGCGTCCCAGCCCACCGCCCACGAAGACGCGCACCCGCGGCAGGAGGGGATCTTCGCCCGGCAAGAGTTCGAGGCCGATGTCGTGGGCCCGGACGAGCACGCGGTCTTCCTCGGCTCCATGCACGGCGATCTTGAACTTGCGCGGCAGGAAGGCGAACTCGGGGTGGAAACTCGACCATTGGCGGATCAGTTCGCACCAGGGGCGCGGATCGACGCGCTCATCCGGGGCCGCGCCGGCAAACGGATCGGTGGTGAGGTTGCGGATGCAGTTGCCGGAAGTCTGGATGGCGTGCAGCCCCACTTCGGCCAGACGCTCGAGGATGTCGGCCGTGTCCTCCAGCCGGATCCAGTTGAACTGGATGTTCTGCCGGGTGGTGAAGTGACCGTAGCCGCGGTCGTAGCGGCGGGCGATGTTGGCCAGCATCCGTAGCTGCCGCGCCTCCAGCAGTCCATAGGGAATGGCCACGCGCAGCATGGGCGCGTGGCGCTGGACGTAGAGGCCGTTTTGCAGGCGCAGCGGGCGAAATTCGTCCTCGCCGAGCTCACCGGCAAGGAAACGGCGCAGCTGGTCGCGATACTGGGCGACGCGGGCCTGCACCATGGCTTGATCCCAGGAATCGTAGCGGTACATGCAAGTTTCCCCTATGCGATGGCGGCAGTGTAGCGGCCGCCTCTGGCGCATAACAGGCGATTTGCGTTAGACTTCGATAACCGGCGGTTATTAGGAAACGGTGATGAACCTGCAGCAGATCCGCTACGTCGTCGAAGTGGTGCAGCACAATTTGAACGTGTCCGAGGCGGCCGATGCGCTCTTCACCTCGCAGCCCGGCGTCTCCAAGCAGATCCGTGCCCTCGAGCAGGAGCTGGGCGTGGACATCTTCGTGCGTCACGGCAAGCGCTTCACCGCGCTCACCGAACCGGGGCGCCAGATCGTGGCGATCTGCGAGCGCATGCTGCGCGACATGAACCACCTGCACGCGGTGGCGGAAGAATTCTCGCGCGCCGACGAGGGGGTGCTGTCGATCGCCACCACCCACACCCAGGCGCGCTATGTGCTGCCGACGGTGATCCGCAACTTCCGCGAGCGTTTTCCCAAGGTGCGCTTCTCCCTGCACCAGGGCAGCCCGCGGCAAGTGTGCGAGATGGTGATCGCCGGCGAGGCCGATCTGGCCATCGCCACCGAAGGCATCGGCGATTTCCCCGAGCTGGTCGAGCTCCCCTGCTACCAGTGGACGCACGCACTGGTCGTGCCCAAAGGCCACGAGCTCGCCACGTTGGAGCCGCTCACCCTGGAGGCGATCGCCCGCCATCCCATCATCACCTACGACGGTGCCTTCACCGGGCGCGATCACATCAACAAGGCTTTTCTCGGGCGCGCCCTCAAGCCAGAGGTGGTGCTCACGGCGATCGACTCGGATGTCATCAAGACCTACGTGCGCATGGGGTTGGGCGTGGGGATCCTGGCGAAAATGGCCTTCGACCCGGCGGCCGACACCGACCTCGTCTGCCGCGACCTGGGGCATCTGATCGAATCGAACACGACGCGCATCGGCGTCCTGCGCGACGCCTACCTGCGCGGATTCGTCTTCGCTTTCATCGAAGCCTTCGCGCCGCACCTCAAACGCGACGTGGTGGAGCGGGCGCTACGGGGGGATGGGGAGGATTATGGGTTGTGAGGGGTTTCCCCTTGGTACGCCGGCAGATGCCAGCCCCGCGTGATGCCCAGTCCGCGCAGCGCGAGGGCCGTGCCGGCACCAGCGGCGAGCGTGGGATCGTGGGGCCAGCCGGCTCGTAGCCCCAAAACGTAGACCGCGGCCCCGGCTGCGGCGGCGGAGGCATAGATCTCCCGGTGCAGGATCATGGGGATCTCGTTGCAGAGGATGTCGCGCAGCAATCCGCCGAAACTCGCCGTCATCATGCCCATGACCACGGCGATGAATCCGTTGGCCCCGGCCGAGAGCGCGGCTTGCGCACCGATGAGGGCGAAGACCGACAGCCCTATGGCGTCGGCCCAGTCGAGCAGCCGGCTCCAGCGCACGGGGCGTGCCGGGCGCGGCGCGAAACGCCCCCAGACGAACACCGCCCAGGCGGCGAGCAGAGTGATGACGAGATATTCCCACTGCGTGATCCAGTAGACGGGGCGATCGAGCAGCAGGTCGCGCAGCGTGCCGCCGCCGATGCCGGTCACCGTGCCGATGAGGGCGAATCCGACCGGGTCGAGCCGCTTGCGCGCCGCGGTGATGCCGCCCGAGAGGGCGAACACCGCCACGCCCGCGTAGTCGAGCCATTGGATGAGCGTCATTCAACCCACTGCGGCTTGCGTTTCGGCAACCCACTGCTCGATCGTGGCGCGATTGCGATCCAGCCACTCCTGGGTCACCGCTTCGAGCGCTTTGCCTTCGTCGAGCGCGAGCATCATGCGCTGGAGTTCGTCGAGCGGCATCTTGTAGCGTCGCAAGAATTCCACCGTCTCGGGCGAGCGCTCCTGAAGGTTCGGGTGGATCACGGCATCGATATGCCCTTGCTCACCATAGATGTTCTTGGGGTCGGCGAGTTGTTTGAGTGGGAAACGCGCCCAGATTCCCAAGGGAGTCCAGGCCGTGACCACGATCCACTGCTTACGGGCCACCGCCCGGGCGAGTTCGGCCTGCATGGCCGGAGTGGAGCTGTTGATCAAGCGCAGGTTCTTGATGCTATAGGCTTCGATCGCTTCTTGGGTATTGATCATGATGCCGGCGCCGGCTTCGATGCCGACGATGCGCCGTCCGAAACGGTCGGCGTGCGCATCGAGCTCTTCGATCGAATCGATCGGGACGTAGTCGGGAACGGCCAGGCCCAACCAGGTTCCCTCGGTGATCGGACCGAGGTTGATCACCTGATCCTTGTAGCGTTCCCAGTAGACCTGGTGGGTGGTGGGAAGCCATGCCGTCAGCGTGGCATCGGCCCGACCGGTGGCGACGGCCGCCCACATGGGGCCGGCGTCGGTGTTGATCAGCTCCACCGTCTGTCCCAGATGCTCGCGCAGAATGTGCGCGGCGATGTTCGTATTCAGATTGCTGTCGGGCCAGGACTTCACGTAGGTGATCCGGACGGTGGCGCTTTGGGCGAACGCGCGCGGCACGAACGAAGCGAGCGCGGCCGCGGAGCTCAGGAACAGGAAGTGGCGTCGTTTCATCGCGGTTTCCCCTTTTGTTGATAGATTTTCCCCGTGGACTGAGTGATGCGATCGAGGACGATGGCGAGGATGACCACGGCGAGCCCGCCGACGAATCCTTTGCCGACGTCGAGCTGGGTGATGCCCTCGAGCACGACGTTGCCCAGCCCCCCGGCGCCGATCATGGCGGCGATCACGACCATGGAGAGGCCGAGCATGATGGATTGATTGACGCCGGCCATGATGGCAGGAAGGGCGACGGGAACCTGGACCTTGGTGAGCAGCTGCCACCACGTGGCCCCGAAAGACAGCGCGGCTTCGACCAATTCGCGGGGCACTTGCCGAATACCCAGGCTGGTGAGGCGAATGAGGGGCGGGAGGGCGAAAATGGTGGTCGAGATCACGCCAGGCACCAAACCGAGCCCGAAGAAGATTACCGCGGGGACGAGGTAGACGAAAGCGGGCATCGTTTGCATCACGTCGAGCACCGGGCGCAGAATGCGCTCCACCATGGCGCTTTTGGCGGAGGCGATGCCCAAGGGGATGCCCACGAGCAGCACCAAGACTTCGCTGGCGAGCACGAGGGAGAGCGTCGTGATGAGCTCGTCCCACAGGCGCAGGTTCCAGACCAGGCCCAGACCGACCAGGGTGAAAAGCCCCAGCCCCCAGCCGCCAGGGCGCCGCCACCCTGCGGCGAGCACGGCGAGCAGGGAAATGAGCACGATGAACCACGGCGCAGGAATGGCATGCAGAGCACTTTGCAGGGAGTCGATCAACTCGTAGATCACGAAACTGATCGAGTCGAAGGCCGTGGCGTATTCGAGGGTGAGCCGGTCGATGCCGTCACTCACCCACTCACCCAGCGGGATGGGAGCGAATTCCTTCATGATTTGTCCTCGCGTTCCATGGAGACTCGCGACTCGCCGGACGGCGGTTTCTGCGCGGATTCGTTGGGCGTCGGCTCCGCGCAGGCCGGCTGCTCGGCGGTTTGCTCACTCGTCGCGGCAGCGGATTCGTCCGTCTCACCCTGTTGCGCCAAGGCTGCCAGCAAGGTGGTTTTGTCGATGACCCCGATGACCCGACCCTTGGCGTCGCACACGACCATCGGAGAGCCTTCGACGTTGGATCGCCGAATGAGCTCCGACAAGGGTTCCTCGGGCGCGGCACAGGGCAGGGGGCGCAAGGCGGAGCGTTCGAGACGCGCTTGGTCTCGCATCTCGATCACTTGCCGTAATTCGACATAGCCCAAGGGATGGCGCTGATTGTCGAGCACGATCAGGCCGCTGAAGCCGCTGTGCTGCATCTTGCGCAACAAGGCCCGGGGCGAATCGCGCAAATGGGCGAAAGTGTGCAATGGCAGCATGACGTCGGCGGCGGTGAGCACCTTGGTTCGGTCGGCGCCCCGCACGAAGGCGCTCACGTAGTCGTCGGCGGGTGCAGCGAGGATTTCTTGCGGGGTGCCTACCTGCACCAAGCGCCCGTCGCGCAAGATGGCAATGCGCGTGCCGATCTTGATCGCCTCGTCCAGGTCGTGCGACACGAACACCACCGTCGTGCCCACGCGCTCCTGGATCTCGATGAGGTCGTCTTGCAGTTGGCCGCGGATGAGCGGGTCGAGCGCGCTGAAGGCCTCGTCCATCAAAAGGATTTGCGGATCGACCGCCAGCGCCCGGGCGAGCCCGACACGCTGCTGCATGCCGCCAGAGAGCTCGTCGGGATATTTGTGTTCGTAGCCGCTCAAGCCCACCGTCTCGATGGCCTGCTGCGCGCGTTCTCTCCGTGTCGGGCGGGGTACGCCGTGCAACTCGAGGCCGAATTCGACGTTGCTGAGCACATTGCGGTGCGGCAGCAGGGCGAAGCTCTGGAATACCATCCCAAAAGCGCTGCGGCGGAGACGGCGCAGCGCATGCGCCCCCATGGCCGTGATGTCTTCCTCGCCGATGAAGACTTTGCCGGTGGTCGGCTCGTGCAGGCGATTGATGAGGCGCAACAGCGTGGACTTGCCGCAGCCCGACAGCCCCATGATGACGAAGATCTCTCCTTCGGCGATTTCCAGAGAGACGTCGTAGACCCCCACCACGACGCCAGTGCGCTCCTGTACCGTTTTCTTGTCCAGCCCCTGGGCCAGCAACTCGAGCGCCCGATCGGCATGACGCCCGAAGATCTTGCTGACTTTTTCCAGGCGAATCTTGGGCGTGCGCGCTTGGTGGACGGAATCGGTCGGCGTCGGTGCTGTGGCGCTCATTTCAACTGCACTCCTTCGCCGTCGAAGACGCTGAGCACCAGCGGGATGCCGGCGGCCACGCTCTGGCCGACGACGCAGAATTCCTCGAACTGCCCCAGGATGCGGTCCAGGTGCTGCAGGGAGGCGGCGGGCGCCCCGATTTCCAGGCGCACGTGAATGCGGCGCACGCGCAAGCGGCCCGCTTCGTTGCGCCCCATCTCGGCGCTCGCCTCGGCGCGCACGCCTCGAGGGTCATTCTTGAACTTCGTCAGGGCGAAATAGAGGCTGGAAGCCATGCAGTTGCCCACGGCCGAGAGCAGCAGGTGAGTCGGCGTGGGGCCCGTGCCCTTGCCCAGCGGCGGCGGCTCGTCCGTGAGAAGCGGCGGCATGCCTTCGCCGAAACGCACTTCGAACTGGAACCCTTCGATCTGGCGCAGGCTGACACTGGGCGGGTTTTTTTCTTCCATGATCGCTCCTTCCGATGAATGGGTGGAGTCAATGGTAGCACCGACGGCCGTCAGTCTTTCTCTGCCTTCCCTGCCGGCATCAACCCGGCCCAGACGAGGATCTCGTCGAGATAGTCGTTCCAGCGGGTGAAACTGTGATCGCCCCCTTCGAGCACCGTCTGCTTCGCGCCTTGGTAGAAGGCGATGGTCTGGCGGTGATCGAGCAGCTCGTCGCCCAGCTCCACCATCAGCCAGATCCGCTCGGGATGTTCCAGGCGGTCGCGCTCCAGCGCACGCAGCTGCGCCACGTGCTCGGGCGTCCACTCGAAAGGCTCACCGGTGTAGAGGTTGGTGAGCCGGCCCACGTAGGCGGACAGCCCCCGCGACGGATGGACGACCGGATTGGCCGCCACCGCCCGCACGCCCAATTCCTCGGCGAGCCGGGTGGCGTAGAAACCACCCAGCGAGCTTCCCACCACCGTCGGCAGCCGTCCTGTGTGCTCGGCGAGCCGCGCCACTTCGGTGCGCAGCATGGCCATCGCCTCCGCCGGAGCCACCGGCAGCTGGGGGCAGCGGAACGCGTCGGCGAGCCCTTTGGCCGCCATGTGCGCGGCGAGCGCCCTCGCCTTCACCGATTGCGGCGAGGAGCGGAAACCGTGGAGGTAGAGGATCATCAGGAGGCGTCCTTTGAGGGGGAAAGCAAACCGGCTTCCATCGCCGCGATGCGGGTGAGCGCCGCCCAGTCGAGCGACTCTCCGCCCTGGGCCATCAGGGCGAGGAAGCGGTCGCGCACGAGGCTCGCGAGCGGCATGGGCGCCGCGGCGCGTTCGGCCGAAGCGAGCACGAAGCGCACGTCCTTCAGCCCCAGCTTGGCCGCGAAGCCGGCAGGGGAGAATCGCTCTTCGGCCACGATGCGGCCGTAGTTTTCATAGACCGGCGAGCGAAAGAGCCCGTTGATGATCTCGAGAAACTGCAGCGGCTCGATACCGGCCTTGCGCATCAGGGCATAGGATTCGCCCAGCGCCTCGAGAAGCGCCATGATCATGAAGTTGCCCGCGAGCTTGACGACGTTGGCCAGTTGGGGTTGCGTGCCGACGACGTGCACGGCTTCGCCGATCGCCTCGAAGATCGGACGAGCGCATTCGACGAACTGCGGTGTTCCGGCGACGACCACGCGCAGTTTGCCCGCCGCGGCGGCCTCGGGCCGGCCGAACACCGGGGCGGAGACGAAACCGTGCCCGGCACGGGCGTGTTCCTCGGCCAGCCGCACGACGAAAGCCTCGCTCAGGGTGCTCGACGAGACGTGGATCGCACCAGCAGGAAGCGCGGCAAAGGCGCCGTTCGCGCCGAAGAGCACCGTTTCCACCGCTGCATCGTCGGCAAGCATCGTCACTAGGGCATCCACACCCTGAACTGCCTCCGCGGGGCTGGCTGCCGGTTTCGCGCCTTGCGCCACCAACGGCTGCATCCGCTCCGGCGTGCGGTTATAGACGACGAGCTCATGGCCAGCGCGCAGCAGGTTCTGTGCCATGCCGGAACCCATCCGGCCGAGGCCGAGAAAAGCGATTTTCATGCCGTGGACCTCCTCAGGGATAACGGAATCATGATAGTCGAGATGAGGGGTGGTGCAACTTTCTTCCTGTAAATGTACCAAGTCGATGTCATTGAAATGTCAAGATCAGGCATGCGAGTTGAGATAGACCTTGTCGCTCATCCTTTCCTCGTTGCATTCGGCGAGCAGGGCCGAGGCAAGGAGTAGGCAGGACGCCGGGGTGGGAAAGATCTACTGCTGGCACCGATCCGGTCCAGCATGATGCCGCTTCCATTCAACTCGGTGTATCAAGTTGCACTCGTTGGCCTGTGTCACTGAATTTACAGCCGTTGCTGACGCACGTCGGAGAGTTGATCGATCGGGGTTGATTCCCCATGTTGTCAGGGGGCTAAATCGTCGTGTTGCCTGATTCCACCGATTGACGGCTTGGCGCAGCGGGAGGAGGGAACCTCAGGACCCAGGGTGTCCGACGACAACGCCTTCGTCGAATCGCTCTTCAAGACGGCGAAGTACCGCCCCGAATTCCCGGCGCGCGGCTTCGCCAGCCTGGACGAAGCCCGTTGCTGGGGACAGAACTTTGTGCACTGGTACAACGTCGAGCATCGCCACAGCGGCCTGCGCTACGTCACCCCCGCCCAGCGACATGCAGGGGAAGACCACGCGATCCTGGCGGCACGGCACCAGACCTATCTGCAAGCCCGCGAACGTCACCCGGCACGCTGGTCCGGGCAGACACGGGACTGGACACCGATCGGGGCCGTCACGCTCAACCCGGAACGGGACAGCGTCGTTCAGGACTCTACCCAAGCTGAAATAGAAGGCAGGTGATGGCATGAATCAGGCGACAACTATCTTGACTTGCCCGAGGTACGTGCTCAAGAGGCAAAGGCCGGAATCCGCGCCAATGCTGGGGGAATGAGCAAAAAAATCCCAACCGATAAGGGTTGGGATTTTTGGTGTTGGTGGTGGAGCACGGAACCGAACCCGCGTCCGCTTTCAGAGACAGATAGTAACAGGTGGGTCTTGAGGGCACGGATTCGACCATTTGGCCGAGTCTGTTCACAGCAACGATATATCTTTGATCAGACGAGACCGGCGAGCCTGTCTTTTGACCTGATCATCAGAGTCGTCTGCCCACGCGTGAGACGAACTACCCCAAGACCAGTCTGTGCCAGTAATGCCCACCAAGCGAACCTCTCCTGCCATGCCGGAAATTGTTCGGTCAAACGACTTCCCGCCAGCACTGAAGGCGATTCGATGGCTGCCAGCCTTTACCCGTAGGCGGATCATTGAGTTCGGAACAGTTTCCATCGCAGTCCCGCCATTGACCGAAATATCCAGCGGATGGTGTCCATCACCCCAATAGCGAACTACGTATCCTCTTCTTGCTCGTCTGGTCGATGGGCCAGACGATAAAGAATGGGGAGTATGAGTAGCGTCAGTAATGTGGAAGACACGATGCCGCCGATCACCACAGTGGCCAAGGGCCGCTGAACTTCTGCGCCGGTTCCAGTGGCAATCGCCATCGGGATGAAACCCAAAGACGCCACCAGGGCCGTCATCAGCACGGGACGCAAACGGGTCAACGCGCCGGCCCGAATGGCCGCGTCCAGAGGCATTCCCTCCTCTCGCAGGGTGCGGATGTAGGAAATCATCACAAGGCCATTGAGTACGGCGACGCCTGAGAGCGCGATGAAGCCCACTGCCGCCGAGATCGACATGGGGATGTCGCGCAGCCACAGCGCCAGGATTCCACCCGTCAACGCGAACGGAATGCCGGTAAAAACCAGCAAACCATCCTTGGCGTTGCCGAACATCGCAAAGAGCAAGACGAACACCAGGAGCAGAGAGACTGGAACAACGATCTGCAGGCGTTGTGTTGCCGACTGCAGGTTCTCAAAAGTTCCGCCCCAACTCGTCCAATACCCAGGAGGGATCTTGACCTGTGCCAGAGCTGCTTTTGCATCCGCGACGAACGAGCCCACGTCTCGACCACGAACGTTGGCACTTACAACGATGCGACGTTTTCCATTTTCCCTGCTGACCTGATTCGGGCCGGGTGCCAACTCGAAGCTCGCCACTTCACCCAGTTGAATGAAGTTGGTTCGGCCTTCAAGACCTCCCGTACCTGTTCCGCGCGGCAAAGGAATCGGCAAGCGCTTCATGCCTTCCAAGTCGTTGCGCAGGGATTCTGGCAACCGAACCACGATGTCGAATCGACGGTCGCCTTCAAACAGCGTCCCGGCCTCACGCCCGCCGATGGCCGTGGCCACTGCATCTTGGATGTCGGCCACGTTCAGCCCGTAGCGCGCGGACTTCTGACGATCAATGTTGACCGTGAGCATCGGCAATCCTGTGGTCTGTTCAACTTTGACCTCAGACGCACCGGGGATCTTCTGCAACATGGACGAGACTTCTTCGGCTGTCTTGTTCAATACGTCCATGTCGTCGCCGAAGATCTTCACCGCCACATCGCTGCGGACCCCTGAAATGAGTTCGTTGAAGCGCAATTGGATAGGCTGCGAGAACTCGTAGTTGTTGCCCGGCACCTTGCCCACGACCTCCTGAATGGCCGCCAGCAATTCGTCGCGCGACTTGCGCGGCTCCGGCCACTCGGACACCGGCTTGAGCATGATGTAGCCGTCGGAAATGTTCGGCGGCATGGGGTCGGACGCGATTTCCGCCGTGCCGGTGCGCGCGAAAACGCGGTCGATCTCGGGGAACTTGGCCTTCAGCGTGGCTTCCAGTTGCTGCTGCATCGCAACCGATTGCGAAAGGCTGGTGCCCGGAATGCGCAGGGCCTGGATGGCGAAATCGCCTTCGTTCAGGCTGGGCACAAATTCACTGCCCATGCGGGTCGCGATCAAGCCGCACAGAACCACCGCTACTGCGGCAACCGCCAAGACGACGGCCTTGGCAGCCATGACACGGTCCAGCAAAGGACCGTACCAGCGCTTGGCCTGCACCATCAGCCAGTTTTCCTTCTCGCTGACGCGGTTGCCAATGAACAGTGCGACGGCTGCTGGGATGAAAGTCACCGACAGAATCATGGCACCCACGAGCGCGGCGACCACGGTGAACGCCATCGGGTGGAACATCTTTCCTTCAACACCGGTCAGGGCGAAGATGGGTAGGTACACCACCATGATGATGAGCTGACCGAACAAGAGCGGTCGGCGCGATTCCTTGGAGGCCAGGAACACCTCGTGGAATCGTTCCGAGCGCGTCAAAGGCCTGCCGTATTGAGCTTGCGCATGCGCGAGACGACGGACACAGTTCTCGACAATCACAACCGCACCGTCGATGATGATGCCGAAGTCCAGCGCCCCGAGGCTCATCAGATTGGCACTCACCTTGTTGGTCACCATCGCCGTGAAGGTGAACAGCATTGACAAGGGAATCACGGTCGCCGTGATGATGGCCGCTCGAATGTTGCCCAGGAATAGGAACAGGATCACGATCACCAGGATCGCACCTTCCAACAAATTCTTCTTCACCGTGCTGATGGCTTTATCCACCAACACGGTACGGTCGTAAACGGTGACCGCATGCACGCCTTCAGGCAGGCTGCGGTTGATTTCTTTCATTTTTTTGTCGACGGCCTGGGAAACCGTTCGGCTGTTTTGCCCGATGAGCATGAAGGCCGTGCCCAGCACCACTTCGCGCCCGTTGGCTGTGGCGGCACCCGTGCGCAGTTCACGCCCCAGCCCAACCTCGGCCACGTCACGCACCCGGATCGGCACACCACCGACGCTGCTGACGATCACGTTGCTGATGTCCTCCAAGGTTTTGACCTGACCGGGCGCTCGAATCAGATATTGCTCGCCACGCTTTTCGATATAGCCCGCGCCCACGTTGCCGTTGTTGCGATCCAATGCCGTCACGATGTCCTGTAAGGTGATGCCCAGCGAGGCAAGTCGCTCGGGTATCGGCGAGATCTGGTATTCCTTGGCAAAGCCGCCAATCGAGTTGATTTCTGTGACGCCGGGCACGTTGCGCAACTGCGGCTTGATGATCCAGTCCTGAATCTCGCGCAGATCGGTGGCCGTATAGGGTTGGCCATCAGGCTTCTTCGCACCATCCTTGGCTTCGACCGTCCACAGGTAGATCTCGCCCAAGCCGGTCGAAATCGGACCCATGGTCGGGGTAATTCCGGGGGGCAACTTGTCGCGCGCCTCCTGGATGCGTTCGTTGACCAATTGGCGCGCAAAGTAGATGTCGGTGCCGTCCTTGAAGATCACGGTCACCTGTGACAGTCCATAGCGGGACAGGGAACGGGTTTGCTCCAGGTTGGGAAGGCCCGCCATCGCGGTCTCAATCGGGTAAGTCACCCGTTGCTCGGTCTCCAGCGGTGAGTACCCCGGTGCTTGGGTGTTGATCTGTACCTGGACGTTGGTGATGTCCGGCACTGCATCGATGGGGAGCTTCTGGTAGTTGAATACGCCGACGGCCGCCATACCGATGACTGCTAGCAACACCAACCATCGATGTTCGATGGATGCTCGAATAAGTTTTTCAAACATGTGCGCGACTCCGGTATCAATGGGTGTGTTCGGCAGAGGCCTTGCCGAGCTCAGACTTCAAGACAAAACTTCCTGCTGCCGCGTAGGGAGCCCCCGGCTTGAGTCCTTGCACCACCTCGACCCGCTTGCCATCACTGCGGCCCAACTGCACGGGCTGGGCAATGAAGCCTCCGTTCACTTTCAGGAACACCACGGGCTTGTCGCCCAAGGTCTGAATGGCGTCACTGGCCACAGTCACGGGTACTTCCGCCTCCGATGCAGTCACCTCCACACTGACAAACAGACCAGGACGCCAAACGCCCTTGGGGTTGGACAAGACCACGCGGGCCTTGGCCATGCGAGTCTGTTCACCGATCAACGAACCCACAAAAGTTATGGTTCCGGTCGCGCTGGCATCGAAGGCCGTCGCTTTGATGGTGACCTTCTCGCCAACCCTGACCAGCGGCAAATCCTTCGCGGGCACGTTGATCTCGGCCCAGACCTGTCCCAGGTCAGACACGGTGAACACGGCGGCATCTTCCTTGACTGCCTCACCGAGGCTGAGATGTTTTTCGATCACCAAGCCGTCGAATGGCGCGCGCAGCTCGAAGCGATTGAGCCCCCCCGAAGATCCTGATGTCAGACCCAAGGCGGACAGCTTCTGCTGGGCGTTGGCCACGGCGACCTCTGCCTCGTGTAAGGCTTGCTTGGCTTGCAGGTAGTCCTGCTCGGCAGAGATCTTCTGCTCCCAGAGCCGCTTTTCACGCTCATACGTGGTCTTGGCCAAGGTCAATCGCTTTTGTGCTGTCTGCAACTCGCTGCGCAGCTCTGATGCCGCCGGGCTGGCGATGACGGCCAAAACTTGGCCTCGTCTGACCGCCTGCCCCAGACTGACCTGCACACTCTCGACCACACCCGCAATGCGCGGAACAATGTGCGAAGTCCGGTCTTCATTCAGACGAATTTCGCCTGGCAATTGCAAAACAGACTTGATGCGCGCAGGACCTGCCGTGTCGATGCCAATGGATGCGGCCTTGATTTGTGCATCGCTAAGCTCGACCTTCCCTTCCTCTTGGTTCAGGACGAACATGAAGGACTCGGTGGCAGTCTGGGCAACGATGCTGATCTCGAACGCGTGTGGCTCGGGCACCACCTCACGGCTCACCAGGCTGTCCTTGTCAGGTGCAAAGTTGAGGGTCTGCGTCTCTCCGGTCAAGCGCGTGATGGTGGCGCTGACTTTGGCTGCATTGTTTGGAAGCGGCTTATCTTTGCTGAACAGCCAGATCCGCAGGCGTGGTTCGCCTCCGTCCTCGGCCAGCAAAGCCTCCAGCCCAAAATCTCCTTCCTTGAACAGCTTGCCGCCATGAGGCCCCTTGCTGGGGCCTTCGTGGTGCTCGCCGTCAGCGTGGCCTTTGTCATGATCGTGCCCATCGCCACTCGTCTTGCCGTGGTGCTCACCATCACTGTGCGCTTTCGCTTCAACGTGGCTGCCATGACCGTGGCCATCATCTTCCGCCGTCTTGCTTGTCTTGTTGCTCAGAATGGCGGTGCCAAGCACTACGCCAGTCACGGCAATTGCAGCGATGGCGACCAACTGCTTTTTGCTGATGTTCAGTTTTTTTGTGTCGATTTTCATATTCATTCCTGATTGGATGGCTTGTCGGCATTCGGGGTGGAGTCGCCGAGCACCCGGTCAATGTCCGCCGCCGCGCGATGCGCTTCGGCCAGTGCCTTGAGGTATTGGGACTTGGCGGCGAAGTAGGTGCGCTGCGCGTCTAGCACTTCGAGGAAGTTGAACTTGCCGTTCTCGAATCCGATGGTGGCTGCGTCGTAGGCACTCTTAGCCCCGGGGAGTACGTCCCGTTGCAAGACCTCGACTTCCCTGCGAATGGCGTCCAGCCGCTCGCGGGCTTGCATCACTTCAGTGCCGACTCGCACGTTCAACGCCTGGAGTTCGTCCCGGGCTTTGTCTTCGCGCTTCAGCGCTTCCAGCAAGTTGCCCTGATTGCGATCAAACAACGGCAACGGCACGGAGACGCCGAACAGCAGCTGATCACGCTGCAGCTCATTGGGGCGCTTCACTCCCAGGCTGAAGGTGACATCGGGTACCCGCTTGCTGCGCTCCAAATCGACCAGTGATCTGCGGCGTTCCATCTCTAGCTGCGCACGACGCAAGGTTGGCGAGACAGACAGGCGTTGCTGGACACTGTCGAAGCTTGGAACGGGCGGGAGCGCTTCAATATTGCCCGCGACGAGGGTGAAGCGAGGTGGATTGGCACCCAGCAAGCTGGCAAGACGTCCCCGAGCGTTGCGCAGCTCGCTTTGCGCCTGGGCGAGTTCAACGCGCACCCCGGCCTCAGCCACCCGGGCCTTTGATTCTTCGACGGGAGAAGCCTTACCCGCTGCCACGCGCTTGGCAACCGCGTCGGTCACTTTTCTCGCCAAATCGACACTGTCAAGAGCCAGTGCTACACGCTCCTGGGCTGCCAGCGTTTCGAAGAAGGCGGCGACCACAGCGGCGCGGATTTCGATGCGCCGCACATTCAGGTCTTCCACTGCGATGTCGCGCCCTCGCTCGGCGGCCGCGATACGGGCCGCGCGCTTGCCGCCCATTTCAACGGGAAGGTTGATCTGCACGCTTTGTGTACGGGTCTGTGCGCGCTGGTCTTCCAGTAAATAGGCAAGCTCTGGGTTAGGGCGCGCTTGCCCTTGAAGCACCTGACCTTCAGCAGCCTCAATTTCACGTTTTGCGACGGTAAGGTCTGGATTGCCGTCGAGCGCCAACGCGATGGCTCTCTGCAACGTCAGAGGCGTCGCCACATCGGCCTGCGACTCAGATTGGGCTGTGCGGTTGGCTTGCGCAGCAGGCAGCGATTGGGCAAAAGATACCCCTGCGGTGAGCGCAATGAGCAGGCCCGCTGCAGTTGCCTTTTTTGTAGCCCTATGAACGGCAAGTGACGCCCGTCGTTTTTGCTTGTGAATACTCTTCAACATCCGATTCTCCAGTGATTTCAAAGACACG
>NZ_SBIK01000007.1:0-1325 GCF_006503695.1 Tepidiphilus succinatimandens | reverse complement strand
TGTGCAGTCGAACCATCATGACTTTTGCCTCCGTAGCTCCTCGATCAGCTCACGCATCGTCTCGCGACCTATGAATAATGCACGACGTCGCGGATCAATGCAATCGTCCGGGACCTGACAAGTAGCCTCAATTTCACGTTTTGCGACGGTAAGGTCTGGATTGCCGTCGAGCGCCAACGCGATGGCTCTCTGCAACGTCAGAAGCGTCGCCACATCGGCCTGCGACTCAGATTGGGCTGTGCGGTTCGCTTGCGCAGCAGGCAGCGATTGGGCAAAAGATACCCCTGCGGTGAGCGCAATAAGCAGGCCCGCTGCAGTTGCCTTTTTTGTAGCCCTATGAACGGCAAGTGACGCCCGTCGTTTTTGCTTGTGAATACTCTTCAACATCCGATTCTCCAGTGATTTCAAAGACACGAGCTTTCTCATTTGGTGAATCCAGGCGTACCTCGCAGCGTGTCCTGCGCGAAGTACGCCGCGGCTTTTTTTGCGATGTCGCGCTCCATGCGAAGGCGAGCATTCTCTGCACGCAACCGGGCTATCTCCATCTGCTCGGGCGAGACCTGGATGCTCTTGTCTCCACCGCCCGCACCGTCCAATTCTCCCTTGGCTGACAGCCGTACCCAGTTGCCCAGGCTCGCTTTGGGAATGCCCAGCACCTTGGCCACCACCGCAATCGCCTGACCCGAGCGGACCTGCCGAACAGCCTCCTGCTTGAACTCTCGCGTGTACTGCGCACGCACCTGCTTGTCACTCATCTCTGAACTCCTTGTCGGTATTTTCAACAAGGGTTAAGAACTCCTGTTTTCAGGGGCAACCTCAAGGAAATCGGCGGAGAGCGATCCAAATGATCGCCTGCTACATCGTCACGTCAGCGGCGCAAAGGCGGCTTTGTGCGGTCACGCACCAAGCGCGACTGCTTTAGTGACGACGAGGGAAGGAACGCGCTCCCCGCCGATCAGGCGAGGACACGTCACTGCGGGCGTTCTAAGCGTTCGAAAGGGGGCGACGTAAGATGCAGCCAGTAGTCCGCTATGTCTAGGGACGAGCTGAACATCGGCGGGAGAGTCACCTCCCCAGGCAGGGCTGATGAACACCCCGCATGGCAGGATGCGCAATCAGGGTCACCGCCACCGGTTTTGGCTGGATCGGGTGCTGTCTCTTTACCATCAGTAGCCTTGTGCTGATGGTCATGGTGACCGAAGTGTTTGGCTGCGGCCCCAGTTTCGTGCTGGCAATAGGATGCAATCGCTGCCCAACTGAGCTGCAGCGGCATCAATACCAGCAGAAAAATCATAAACAAGCGACGCATGGACAAGATTGTAGCA
>NZ_SBIK01000006.1 GCF_006503695.1 Tepidiphilus succinatimandens | reverse complement strand
TCACCACATTCCCCAGAAAGCCCTGGGGCATGTCCCGCCCATCGAGGCCATGAAAAGATGGTACGCAGAAAAACCGGAACTTTTCATAAAAGTGCCACGTAATCGTCCGGGACCTGACAGCTATATCTCAATAGGATGATTCCAGTTTGGGGCAATAAAAAAGCATCTGCTTGGCAGCTTGCCATGACATACATGACCGTATCGCAATACATCATCTACATGTTCATCGGTGTGTTGTTTCACTATCTCTATCGTGGGACGATTGGTGCCAATAAGGCCTATCTTGGTATCGGTGGGTTATTTACGATGTTCTGCATTCACTGGTGGGCAGGGCCTTATTCGGCGAACCTTGGGGTGGCTTGGAACTATGCATTCGCACTTCTGACGTTCACATTTGCGTATTCATTTCCGAATATATTTAAATCAAATCGTGTATTTGATTTTCTTGCGGACATTAGCTACCCGCTATACGTCATTCATGGCGTCGCTGGATATGTTGCACTCCGAATTTTGCTTGACATGGGCTTTAGGGCTTGGGCGTCACTCCTTATCGTTACTATTATCTGCCTATTCTTGTCATGGCTTCTTCATGTTCTGATTGAAAGCCCTTCCCAGAAACTTGGAAAACGGCTTGCCGTCAAGATGACACAGGCATATGTCAAGCCCGCACCAATGGTTCAGCAAGGATCATGACTTATAGATAACATACTACTGTTAAAGCGCAATAAAGCAGGTAGGCTAACACCAATGCGCCTCACTTCGAAGTTATGCCATGTCGCACCCAAAATGTCAGGCGACACTGTAAATTGACCCCCCGCGACGCGAGGAATGAACCCCTCTCGTTCGCAAGGAGATCATTGTTGGAAACGAAGAACATTAAGGCGAATCCTGTACGTCGTGTGGTTTGCGGAGTACATGAGAAGTTGGAGCTAGAAGCGGTCACAACGATCGTTCGGTTGGGGCAATCGGGCTTGGGCGCGAAGCGGATTGCTAGGACGCTGGGCATCGCGCGCAACACGGTGCGGCGCTATCTGATGAATGCGGGCGGGCCGGTGCCCTACCGGCAGCCGCAGCGCGTCAGCGTTCTGGGTTGGTCATGAAGCCTGGTTGCTAGAGCGTTTCCTGCAGCACCGGGGCAACTGTGACGTGGTGCGTCAGCAGTTGAGTAAGGAACTCGGGATCAAGACGAGTCTGCGCTCGGTCGAGCGCGCGTGCCGAACGTTCCGCCAGGAACTAGAGGTGAGTCGTCGTGCAACGATGCGCTTCGAGACCGCACTGGGCGAGCAGCTGCAGATTGACTTCGGCCAGACACGTGTGCTGCTTGGCGGTGGGTCGGTGCGGGTGTTCCTCTTTGTGGCGACACTGGGGGAGCCGACCGGTCGGTGAGTGGGGGGGGGTAGGTGTTTGGCGATGCGGTGGCCGGCACCGCTGTCCTCGATCGGCTGCTGCACCACAGCCAGGTCGTTACGATTCGGGGCGGCAGCTACCGGCTGCGCGACAAGCGCCGCAGCGGCCTTCTGCAGAACGCCGCTGCCCCCACCCCGATCACGTCAGAGAGTTGATTAACCCACGGGGTCAATTCCAGATGTCGTCATGGGGGTTAAATCGTCGGGTCGCTTGACAGCTTCCAAGGATCGTGTGGAGCGCCTGGTACGGGAGAACGGCATCCGTACCCGCCACAAGCAGTGGTTCAAGGCGAGCACGAACATGAAGCCTGCCCTGCTGTAGGCAGGCAAGCTGCTGAATCGAAACCTCACGCCAAGCGCGCCCAACCGGGTCTGGACAGCGGACATGACTTACCTATGGACGGATGAAGGTTGGCTGTACCTGGCCATCGTGCTGGGCCTCTGGAACCGCGACATGCTCAGCTGGGTCGACGATTTAAAAAACGAGCGGGTTCATGGCTGTCGCTACGCCACGCGGGCCAAGGCAACGGCGGGCATCTTCGAGTACATCGAGGTGTTCGGCAACCGGAAACGGCGTTACTCGACCCTCGGCTAAAGGTCGACAACCCAGTTCATGAAGGACTGGTCAACACGATGAAAAACTGGTAACATAAAATCTTCAGTTGGAAGACGAATAACCGGGGGAGCCTCAAAGAGGTGTCTACCTATACTTTTTTGGTAGATCAAGTCGCCCTCCCTGAAGGGCCAAATAAGTGAAAATGACTTACTTAACCGAAGTTTGGGCTGCCCGTTATTTTTGGGTGCATCTTGCGCTCTCAGACTTGCGCTCGAGGTGGCGTCGTTCATTCTTCGGTGCGCTCTGGTCCATGCTCCAGCCCTTGTTCATGACACTGATGCTGGCATTTGTTCTGGGAAGGGTCTTCAAACTTAATGTGCTGCATTACGCTCCATATATTCTTTCAGGAATGATAGTGTGGGAATATGTGGTTTCCACAGCCATTAATGGCGCTTTGGCATTTGTTCAGGCTGACGCTTATATCAAGCAATGCCGTCACCCGTTGGCCATCTATACATTGCGGACGGCATTGGCCAACTTGATCGTGCTGTTGTTGGCTAGCGTTACTTTGCTGTTGTGGGTGCTAGTGACGCTACCAGGAAACTTCGGCTGGGCCTGGCTGGGTGCACTTCCCGTGTTTCCCTTGTTGCTCGCAGTTGCTTGGCCTCTAGCAACGCTTCTTGCCTACATCGGGGTTCGTTTCCGTGATCTGCAGCACGCCTTGGGGCTCGTTTTTCAGGCGTTGTGGTTTGTATCTCCGATCTATTTTGAGGCACGATTTTTCCGAGAAGGTGGCTTGGGAGTGTTGGTCGATTACAACCCGGTCTACCATTTGTTGGAAATTGTTCGGGCGCCTCTTTTGAATGGCACCTGGCCTGCCCTCACGAACTACGCAGTCGTCGCAGGTTGTGCTCTGGTGCTCGGCTTGCTGGCTTGGCTCGTTGGTCGCCGGGCTGAATCCAAAGTGATCTTTTACCTATGAACCGCAGCTATATCCGCCTGGAAGCGGTCGACCTGTTGTATTCCTCTATGGCTTACAAGGAGCGCTCCTTGAAGGCCTTGCTCGCTAACATGCTCAATCGACGGGGCGCCCGCGCATCAGTCATACATGATGTGCACGCGTTGAAGCATGTTTCTCTTGAGATAAGGGAGGGTGAGCGTGTTGGTTTGCTCGGACACAACGGCGCGGGCAAAAGCACTTTTCTGAAAACCGTTGCCGGGCTATACCCGATTTCTTCCGGAAAGGTGACCGTCGAGGGAACCGTCAGAGCACTGTTTGACTTGAGTCTGGGTTTTGAACCGGACGCGACCGGACGGGAGAATATCCTCTATCGTGGCTTGCTGCTGGGGCTGTCCCCCAAAGCAATACGGGCACTCGAAGAAGAAATTGTCGCCTTCGCAGACTTGGGTGAATTCATCGATTATCCAATCAAGACGTACTCCGCTGGTATGATGGTCCGCCTGGCTTTCGCCATTTCCACCGCGGTGGGAGGTGATATACTTCTGCTGGATGAGGTGATCGGCGCAGGCGATGCAAAATTCATGGAGCGAGCCAAGAAGAGGATAAAGTCATTAATCGAGAACTCCAAGATCCTCGTTCTCGCCTCGCATGATTTTGCGGCGCTGGAGTCAATCTGCGAACGCGGGCTGGTGTTTCACCATGGCGAAGTGGTGCATGATGGAAGTATCCAGTCCGCAATACAGGTTTTCAGAAAGATCAACGGACTGAGTGAATTAATATGAATGCAACGGACACCAAGCCTATCAAGGTGGCCGTTCTCGATCCAGTCGGTTTTCGCGGTGGTCAGGCAAGGGCGCTGCAACTGGTCGCTGAGGCTATCTACCAGGGCAGCCGGGCAGAAGGTATGCCAGCTGAGGTGGTTTTGGGCTATCTCGAAACCCCTAGTCATCAACCCGACGACTTCCGAGAACTGCGTCAGGAGATCAAGCAGAGGCCATTCGTCTGGAAGACGCTGTCCACAGGCGAGGCCCGTCGGGCGCTAACGTATGCAGGTGTACCTTTACCTGAGGTTTTGGAGCAGGAATATCAGGTGCCGGACGACGGTATCAATCAGTTCTACGATTGCGATTTTTGGCTGTTTATTTCGGATTGGCTGCTAAAGCCGCTGTTGCCCATCCGTAGCTATGCGTTGATGGTGTACGACTATATCCAGCGATACGAGCCGAATGTTCTTCCTGCGGAGGCCAATTTAACATTCCTTCGTGCCGCACGCCGAGCAAGCGGCGTGCTAGTGACTACCAAATTCACACTGATGGATGCGCTCCAGTATGCCGGTGTCGCGCTTGATCGCGTGCACAAGGTTCCCATGCTGGCGCCCGACTTTTCGAGAGATGGTGTGTGTCGACAGAAGTCGGAGCCATCTGACTATTTCATCTGGACGACGAATTTAGCCATACACAAGAACCACGTCAACGCTGTCAAGGCTTTGCGGATCTACTACGAGCAGTTGAGCGGTTCGCTGCGTTGCCTGTTGACCGGATTTAACTCGAATGCGAT
Organism: Tepidiphilus succinatimandens; assembly: GCF_006503695.1. Lineage (GTDB taxonomy): Bacteria > Pseudomonadota > Gammaproteobacteria > Burkholderiales > Rhodocyclaceae > Tepidiphilus > Tepidiphilus succinatimandens. Next base: position 125,776 of record NZ_SBIK01000006.1, on the reverse strand, counting down.
CCTCAAGGGGGCGTACCCCCATCTCGAACCGGTTCGGGAGATGGTTGTGCAGAGCCAAGCCCTCCAGGACAAGGTGGTTGCGATGGGCGATTTGCCAGATGTTCGATATCGAAATTTGCTCGCAAACGCGCGTTTCCTTTGGCATCCGGCCCGCATCGACAATGGGAGCTTCTGCGTAGTGGAGGCAGCCTTTCTGGGTGTGCCGTCCTTATCCAGTGACTATCCAGCCATGCGGGAGATGGATGACTTTTACAAACTTGGCCTCAGCTGGTGTAATCCTCATAATCCAGCGCAAATGGCGGAACAACTGAAACGCATGGAGCAGGAGGCTGACGCCCGCAAAAACGACTTGCCTGACGTGGCAGATCTTGAGGCCAAGGGGGTGGCATCTGCAGCGGTTGAATATTGGAAGGCGGTTCAGGCATGTCTATGAGACGATACGGAATTTATTTGGCCTATGCGCCGACGACGGACTTGCGCGGCGAGGGCCTGGGCCGGCATCTGGCCAATATGCTGCGTGGCGCGGAAATGCATGGAAATGCACGTTTCGTGCTGGCTTGTCCTAGCTGGCTGTTGCCGGAATTGCGACGGTTGTTCGCGGACGAGGGGGTGTCTCCAGAGACCTATGAGGTGATTACGACCCGTGGAATGCCCTTGTCATTGAGATTCTATTTCTTATTGCGGTGGCTAGCCCGTTTTGGTTCGAGAAGTCAGATCAGGTCCAAAGATGGGTGGATGGCGCGATGTGGTTCACGAATTAACCAGGCCCGAGAATGGGTCTTAGAACATTTTCTGGCAACGCGGAATCTCGTTTCTTTCCTGCTGTTGCTACCATTTGTACTTACGTCGTTATTGATGTCAAAGGCCCTTATCGCAATCGCACGTGGCGTTAGGAATGCTGCTTCGCGTATCAAGAAGCGCGTCCTTGAAAGGTTACCAAATTTTGCCTCTAGACCCCAGTCCATAGGCCTGGTGTTTCGTTTATACCGGTATCTCGAGGTGAAGGAAGCCAACCTGTTGGTAAGGTTGATCAACAGTCGTCGTGATGTTGATGTCTGGTACTCGCCCACGTCCTTCTGGCCTGAATTCAATGGCATCCACGGCCCTAAGCTGATGTGTGTGCCGGATGTGGTCCTTTCCAATTTTCCAGTCGGATATGCATTAGTTGGCGGTGACCGCGTCATGCATGCATTCACCCGGGTGGAAGCTGCCATCCGTGGGGCCGATAACTATGTAACCTACAGCGAGGATGTAAAGTGGAACACGCTTGTCAGAGGCTACGGCGTCGATCCAGAGCGCGTATTCGTCGTTCCGCATGGAAACAACTCCCTAGCTGAATTCTTGGCCATGGAGAGCAGTGAAGCGTCGATTTCGATGGATGAAAGTTGTCGGGCGCATCTCATGCAGGCGATGCGCAAATCGTCTGAGCCGGAATACGCTCTGGATTTTAAGAACATGCAATTCCGCTACATTTTCTATGCAAGCCAGTTCAGGCCTAACAAGAACGTGCTGACGCTGTTGCGCGCCTACGAATGGCTGCTCAGGCACAGGTATGTCGGAGTGAAGCTGATCTTAACCGGTAATCCCGAGGCGATGCCGGAAATACGAAGCTTCATAAAAGAGCGAGAATTGACGAAGGATGTCTTGTGTTTGCGGGGACTGAGCACGCGGGAGCTCGCTGCTTGCTATCGGCTTGCAATACTTGCTGTGAATCCAAGTCTTTCCGAAGGCGGCTTTCCATTCACGTTCGATGAGGCCTTGTCCGTGGGTACGCCAGTGGTGATGTCTCGGATTGGTGTGACCGAGGAAATCATTACCGATCATGAGCTCCAAGCAGATATGCTGTTTGATCCTTATGACTGGCAGGACATGGCGCGCAAGATCGAGTGGGCACTGGAAAACCGTGACCAGCTTTACCAAAAACAGAAACCTATTTATGAAATTCGCTCGCAGCGCTCTTGGACGCACGTAGTGGACGACTATGTTAGTTTGCTAGATAGGATATCGTGCCAACCCAACGGGTCTGCAATACAGCTATGATCTACGATGGCCTGGCGATTTTGGGGTTCGGCGGCCATGCCCGCAGCGTCGCCGACGTGGCACTCGAGCTTGGGATTAGAAGCCTCCGATTCATCGATGAAAATGCGCGGCCAGGGGAGCACTTTGCTGGCTTCGTTGTTGTAAAGGATCTTGAATATCCCTTACCATCCGGTTGGGCAGCATTCCCGGCGCTCGGTGACAGCGTAAGGCGACAGCACCTAGTGCAGTTCGCGTTGCGGAACAATATCCCATTGGCAACTCTGATCGCGAAGTCTGCCTATATCGGCCGCGAGGCCACCGTGGCAAAGGGCGTTTTCATTGGGAATAACGTTAGCGTTGGGCCTGCTACCCGATTGGGCATCGGTTGCATCATAAATACCTCAGCTGTAGTGGATCACGAATCGGTGATCGGCGAATATACCCATGTTTCGGTGAACGCGACGGTTGCAGGAAGATGCCAGATTGGCAATAACGTCATGATAGGCGCGGGGGCAGTGATCATAGATGGGATACATATTGCCGACGGCGTGATTGTCGGCGCAGGTGCTGTGGTCGTTCACGATATTGACGAAGCTGGAGTTTACGTCGGTGTACCAGCGAAGTGTCTGAATAGATAGTCATGTTTTTTACTACGCCCTCCGTGTTACACCTGCGCCGCGAGGAAAAGGCGCTAGCCGAAGCGGCCGCGTTGCGGGTGTGGTCAAAAAGGCTCGAGGCGATCTTCCCCAAGGGCAAGGGCGAGGACGCATGATCGGCCTGGAAGATCGCCAAACGCTGGTCCAACATCTCGAGACTGCGCACGCGGCCAGGGCACGCCTGCGCCCGCTGCAGCGCTGGAAGGCCAAGGATGCCTTGCACCTAGGAGAGCGCAGGCCCTTGGCCAAGCGTGCGAGGCCAGCGCACGCGCTCAGCGGCGAGGAACAGGCGCAGATTCTGGCGTTGGCCAACGCGCCGCGCTTCACTGATCAGCCCCCGGCGCGCATCGTGCCGGCGCTGGCCTCTGGACGTCCATGGGACTGGGCACCCGTCGGCGCCGTCACGCTCAACCCGGAACGAGACGACGTCGTTCGCAAACACACCCTGGCAGAATATATCGGACAGTCAATTACATGAATCAGGCGATAACTATCTTGACTTGCGCCGGGGCGGCAGGGCAGGCGCAGGCGTTTACGTGGGCGCGCTCGGCGCAGGCGATGGTGCGGGTGTTCGATGAGGCGCTGGCGGCGCGCCGAGGAGGCGGGGCGTGAGCCTGCGGGTGCTGCAGGTGTATCGGACTTATTATCCGGATACGCGCGGCGGGATCGAGGAGGTGATGCGCCAGATCGCGCTGGCGGTGCGTCCGCACGGGGTGGATGCGACGATCTTCGCTTTGTCGCCGCGGCCGCGGCCGGAAGTCCTGGAGCGGCCGGAGGGGCGGGTGGTGCGGGCGCGCTCGTGGGCGGCGCCGGCTTCGTGCGATCTGGGGGGGGCGGCGGCGCTGCGGCAGTTCGCGCGGCTTGCCGCCGCGGCGGACGTGATCCATCTGCATTTTCCCTGGCCTTTTGCCGATGCGCTGCTGGCGGCGGTGCGTCCGCGCTCGCCGGTGGTGGTGACCTACCATTCCGACGTGGTACGCCAGCGGCTGCTGGCGCGGTGCTATGCGCCCTTGATGTGGCGTACGTTTGCGCGGGCGCAGGCGGTGGTGGCGACTTCGCCGACTTATGCGGCCACGAGCCCGGTGCTGGCCGATGCGCGGCTGCGGGGGAAGGTGCGGGTGATTCCGCTGGGGATCGACGAGGCGAGCGTGGCGGCGCCGGATAGAGGGATTTTGGCGCGTCTGGGGCTGGCGGAGGGGGAGCCGTTCGTGCTCTTCGTGGGGGTGCTGCGCTATTACAAGGGGCTGGAGACGCTGCTGGCGGCGGCGCGCGGTTTGCCGGGCCGGGTGGTGATTGCCGGGGAGGGGGCCGAAGGGGGGCGGCTGCAGGCGCAGGCGCCGGGCAACGTGTGCTTTGCCGGCCGGGTGAGCGAGGCGGAAAAGGCGGCGCTGCTGCGGGCATGCCGGGCGGTGGTGCTGCCGTCGCATCTGCGCTCGGAGGCGTTCGGCATGGTGCTCGTCGAGGGGGCGTTGTGCGGCAAGCCCTTGGTGAGCTGCGAGATCGGCACGGGGACGACGTACGTGAACGTGGCCGGGGAGACGGGGCTGGTGGTGCCGCCGCAGGATGCGGCGGCGCTGCGCGCGGCGCTCGCGCGCCTTCTGACGGACGAAGCTCTGGCGCGGCAGATGGGCGCGGCGGCGCGGCGGCGCTACGAGCGGCTCTTCTGCGGCGCGGCGCTGGGGGCGGCGTATGCGGCTTTGTACGGTGAGGTGAGTCCTTCTGCTTCGGCGTGACCGACTTTTCGCCCGGCCCGTTGAGCTTGCCCGCATTCGCCGCTTTCATCCCGTTGCGCAGGGGGTCTGTTCGTTCAATCCCAATTTTTGGGGAAGCTCAGCTCAGTATTGCTGAAGCGGCGTTTGCTGTGCGCAGGGGTGCAGATGCTGGCGAAGGTGGCATGCGCCGGGGCGGAGCGGGCCTTACTGGGAGTGCAGGGGTGAGAAGGCGATGATCGTTCTCTTGACGGCGTTTCTGGCAAGTTTCTTGGTGACCTTGGGAGTGATCCGGTGGCACCGTTTTCATGGGCATCTTGCCGCCGACGATGGGTTTTCCGGCGTGCAGAAGTTTCACCGCCATGCGGTGGCGCGCATCGGCGGGGTGGGCGTGGCGCTGGGCCTGACGGCTGCGGCGTTGGTGCTGTGGCTCGACGGTCGGGGCATCGCGCGCGAGTTCGCCCTGCTGCTCGCGGCTGGCATTCCGGCGTTCGCCGGGGGGCTTGCCGAGGATGTGACCAAGCGCGTGGGCGTGGGGACGCGGCTTGTGCTCACCATGGGCGCGGCGGCGCTGGGGTTTTGGTTTCTGGGGGCGACGCTCACGCGGGTGGACGTGCCGTTCGTCGATGAGCTTTTTCGCTATGGGCCGCTGGCCCTTGCCTTGACGGTGGTGGCGGTGGGCGGGGTGGCTAATGCGATCAACATCATCGACGGGTTCAATGGCCTGGCGGGCATGGTGGGGGTGATGATCCTGGCGGCGCTAGGGTACGTGGCCTACGTGCTGGGCGATCATCTGCTGTGGAACGTGTGCATCGCCAGCGTTGGGGCGATTTTGGGGTTCTTCGTGTGGAACTACCCGCGGGGGCTCGTTTTCCTCGGCGACGGCGGGGCGTATTTGGTGGGCTTCCTGATCGGCGAGGTGTCGGTGCTGCTGGTGGGGCGGCACCCGGAGGTGTCGGCGTGGTTCCCCATGCTCTTGGTAGTGTATCCGGTGTTCGAGACGGTGTTTTCCATCTACCGGCGCAAGATAGTGCGGGATACTTCGCCTGGATTGCCGGATGCGTTGCATTTGCATACGCTGGTATTCCGCCGCATCGTGCGCTGGGCCGGCGGGCGTGAGGCGGAGGCGCTGGTGCGGCGCAATTCGGCCACTTCCCCTTACTTGTGGCTGCTGTGTTCGGCCTCGGTGATCCCGGCGGTGCTCTTCTGGCGGCACACGTACGTGCTGATGGGCTTCACGCTCGGGTTCGCGGCGCTGTACGTGTGGCTGTACCGGCGCATCGTGCGCTTTCGCACGCCGGGGGTGCTGCGGCGGAGGTGAGGTTGCCTACTTGGGAGTCTGGCCGCGCGCATCTCACCCAGGCAGGTGGTCACGACCACGCGCTCGGCCCAGGTTTCGAGCTCCTCGCTCGACGCCGAGTGCAGGCGCGTTTGCACCCACTCGGGCAGCGGCCCGAAGCGGCGGGTGAGCATACGTTGGAGTAAGAGGGCCTCGCCTTCGAGCCGCCCCAGCCCTTTGGCCGGCAGGAACCCTTCGATGAGGTGCTGCACTACCTTGGGCGAGGAGAAGAGGTGCTTGTAGCTGGCGTCGTGGCGGGCGTTCATGGGGGGTATTGTAGCCGGGCAGGGGCATTTTTGTGCTGCTCAGCGCAGCGGCGTGTCGGAGCGCGGGGGCGCGGGGGCGTCGGAATGCGGCGTTACGTCAATAAGTGGGTGTCCCTTTGTTTTTCCGAGAGACTTGCCTGGATATATCGCATGAGGTATATTTGCTACATGACCAAACCGCCTCGCCAAGAGCGACCCTTGCACTGGGTCGGCTCATCCAAACGCGATCTGTTGGCGTTCCCAGAGGACGCCATCGATGACTTTGGCTACTGGCTGGGGGTAGTGCAGTTGGGTGGGCAGCCGCCTTCGGCCAAACCTTGGAAAGGCGAAGGCCCTGGTGTCTATGAGCTGGTCGAGGATGTGCGGGGTGCCACGTACCGAGTGGCCTACACGGTGCGCTTTGCCAAAGCGGTGTATGTGTTGCATTGCTTCCAGAAGAAATCCCCCTCAGGCATCCGCACCGCCCGCCAGGACATTGAACTGATTCACGAGCGCCTGAAGCTGGCGCGACAAGACTACGAGGTGCGATATGGCCATGATGAATGATGATGCAATCGATGTCGGCACGGGCGATGTCTTCAAGGATCTCGGATTTGCCGATGCTCAGGAGCGTCGGCTGCGCACCGAACTGGCCATGCGCCTGAACGACTTGATCAAGGAGCGCAAACTCACCCAGACAGCGGCCGCCGAGATTTTTGGGATTGCCCAGTCGCACGTCTCCGAGCTGCGCAACTTCAAGCTGCGCCGTTTTTCTTCGGAGCGGCTGCTGCACTTCATCACTCAGCTGGACAAAGACGTGGAGATCATCATCCGCCCTAAAGCACGCGATCACGCAGCAGGCTCGGTGTCCATCCTGGTTGCTACCTGAAGCAGTGGGCGCGACCTCACCCCTTCGCCAGCTCCTCGCGCAGCGCCCGCTCCATCTGCCGCCGGTACTCCCGTAGGGCCACGCTGCGCACGGTGTCGGCCATGCCGAAGCGCGGCTCGACCTTTCTGCTGGCGGCGCAGCAGGTACAAGGCCAGGATGCGTTTCCCGTCCCGGCGCTCGAATACGGCACCAGCGCGGTAGAACACGTGCTTCTTCGCCAGCATCGGACCCGGCCACTGGAGGTGGGGGCATCGGAGTGGCGTCGGAATGCGGCGTTACGAAAAGTAAGTGGGTGTCCCTTTGTTTTCTTAGGTCTTCGAGCTTTTCCATCAGGGCCTCGAATGCCTTTGCCGGCACGCAATAGAAGGCGGGTTCATTGCGGTTGAGGATGGCCACCGGTCCACCCTTCCCGGCGGCAGGTCCGGCGGCAGGATCTCGGCAAGGTCAGTGCAGGGCGGCGAGTGCGGCTTCCGGCGCTTTGTCCAGCACTCTGAGCAATGCCTTGGCGGCACCCGTTGGGCAGCGCTTTCCTTGTTCCCAGTTGCGGATGGTGTCTAGCGGAACATTGATCCGCTCGGCAAATTCCGCCTGGCTAAGACCCAAGCGCAGGCGGAGGCGGCGCACGAAGCGGGCGACGTCTTGCGCCGCTTCGGCCTCATCGGCGGCGGCTTGTCGGGCAATGTCGCTCTCCGTCGTGGCATCGACCCGCTCGGGATCGATGCGCCCTACCTCCAGCGATTCTGGAATTGCAGGGTCAATCCTCATGCGTACGTTTTTCATGGCGTGATTGTAGTTCGACGGACTACCCGCCACAAGGTGCAAAGCGACGTTATTTCGGCGGTCCCTGTTCCAGCTCGAGGCGTAGCCGGGTGAGGACGCGCGTTTCGAGCAGCGCCATTTCTTCGGCGAGGATTTGCGGCAGGCGCCGTTCGATCCAGCGCAGTTGCGCTTCGGCGGTGGGACCGAGGGTAGCAGCGGGGGGCGGGGCGCTTGCGGCGGGGGAGGGATCGACGACTTCCGTGAGGAGCGGGAGGTCGTCTACGGGAAGCGGCGGGGTGGCAGGGGATGGGTCGTTGGCTGGGGTCATGGGGTCGGGGTCTTACGGGGGATGGCCTGGACGTCGTGACCTTCGGCGCGGTAGCGGCGAAAACGTTCGCGCGCGGGGGCTTTGTCGCTTTCCTGTGCGCTGACGACTTCCAGGATCCAGTCGGTGGCTTGGTCCGCTTCGGGGTAGGAGCGGGCGAGCTGGATGAGGACGGGGCGCGGCGGGAGGGGCGCGGCGGCCGGCAGGAGGACGATGGGGGTGTGTTCGGCAAGCGGGGAGCTTGCGGGCACGTTGGGTAGGAAGTCGCCGGCTTGGTGCGTCCACAGGCGCTGGGCGAAGGTGGCGAGCGCCGCTTCGTCTTCCAGGCGCACGGCCACTTCTTGCCCGGCGCGGTAGGCGCGGGCGACGAGCTCGTGGGCGAGCGCGAGCGGCTCGGGCACGTCGTAGTAGAAACGCACGTGCGCCATGGAAGGAGTCAGTCGGCTTGGCGCCGAGCGGCAGCCCGATCGAGGAGGAATTCGACGAGCAGGGGCACGGGGCGGCCGGTGGCGCCTTTCTTCTCGCCGGAGCGCCAGGCGGTGCCGGCGATGTCGAGATGCGCCCAGGGGACGTTGTCGACGAAGCGGGCGAGGAAGCAGGCGGCGGTGATGGAGCCGGCGGCGCGGTCGGTGCTGACGTTGGCGACGTCGGCGAAGTTGCTCTTGAGCGCTTCCTGGTATTCGTCCCACAGCGGCAGCTGCCAAGCGGGGTCGGCGGCGCGCTCGCCGCTCGCGAGGAGCGCTTGCGCGAGCGTTTCGTCGTTGCTCATGAGGCCGGTGGCTTCCTTGCCGAGGGCGATGACGATGGCGCCGGTGAGCGTGGCGACGTCGATGATGCACTCGGGGCGGTATTCGCGCTGGGCGTAGGTGAGGGCGTCGCACAGGATGAGGCGCCCTTCGGCGTCGGTGTTGAGGATTTCCACCGTGCGTCCGGCGAGCGTGCGCACGACGTCGCCCGGGCGGGTGGCGGTGCCGCTGGGGAGGTTCTCGGTGGCGGGGACGAGGGCGACGACGTCGAGCGGGAGCTTGAGCCGGGCGACGGCTTCCAGGGCGCCGAGCACGGCGGCGGCGCCGCACATGTCGAATTTCATCTCGTCCATTTGGGCGGCGGGCTTGAGACAGATGCCGCCGGAGTCGAAGGTGATGCCTTTGCCCACGAGCACGACGGGGCGGCGCTTGCCGCGCTTCTCGCCGCTGCCGCGGTATTCGGCCACGATGAACTTGGGCGGAGTCTTGCTGCCGGCGGCGACCGCGAGGAAGGCGCCCATGCCGAGGCGCTCGGCCTCTTCGCGCTCGAGCACCTGGACCTTGAGCTCGTAGGTCTTGCCGAGTTCCAGCGCCGTTTCGGCGAGCTTGGCGGGGGTGCAGAGGTTGGGCGGGAGGTTGCCGAGTTCGCGCGCGCGCGCCATGCCGGCGGCGATTGCGCGGCCTTCTTCGAGCGCGGCGAGTTCGTCGGGAGCGAGCGGGGCGGACAGCGGCAGTTCGATGCGCTCGGCGCCGCGCGGTTTCTTGCCGTTGGCGGTTTTGGTGGCGTCGTAGGTATAGGTGGCGTCTTCGAGCGCCGTGGCCAGCCGGCGCAGGCGCTCGGCGAGCGTGGTGCCGGGCACGTCGAGCTCGGCGAGCGCCACGACCGCCGCGCCGCCGGGGCCGTTGGCGAGCGCCGCGGCCGCCGCGCGCACCGCTTTCATCCAGGCGCGGCGATCGAGCTTGGCGCGCGGGCCCAGGGAGACGACGTGCAGCCGCTCGACGTCCAGCCCCGGGAGCGTGGTGTAGGTATGCAGGCTTCCGGCCTTGTCGAGATCGATTTCTTCGTCCAGGAGCGCCGTGAGCTTGCCTTTGGTGAGCTTGTCGAGACGCTTGGCCAGCGGCGTGGGCTCGTCGGCGAAGACGGGGAGCACGAAGGAGGCGGCAGGGATTTTTTCGGCGGGCTGGATGTTTATGGTAAATTCCACGGGCTCACTCCTCGCAGTCGATTCGATGATCTTTCGTCGTAGCATTTTAGCCGAGATCGTGCAGAACACGGTGATGACGGCCGTCGGGCTGCTCGCGGTGGCTCTGACCGTGCTCGTGGTGCGGCTGGTGGGCGAGGCGGCCATGGGCGACATTCCGGCGGATTTGGTGTGGACTTTTCTCGGGCTGAGTACGATCGGGCAGTTGCCGATGGTGCTGGTGCTGGGCGGCTTTGCCGGGGTGCTGTTGACCATCCAGCGTCTGGCGCGCGATTCGGAGTGGGTGGTGTGGCGCGCGTCCGGCATGGCGCGGTGGCGTTTCTATGACCCCTTGATGGCGTTTGCATTGCCCCTGGCGGCGGGAGTGCTGTGGCTCACCTTGTGGGTGTCGCCTTGGGCGGAGCGACAGAAGGCGGAGCTGGAAGCGAGCGCTGCGGCGCGCGACGAGACGCAGAGCGTGGCGCCGGGCGTGTTTCGCGAGTCGGGCGACGGGCGGCGGGTGTTTTTCGTGACGCCGGGAAAAGATGGAACGCAGCAGGTGTTTGCCCGCTTGCAGCGCGAGGGGAGGACGACGGTGGTGCTGGCGGCCGATGCCGAGCTCTTCCAGCGAGAAGGGGCGCAGTGGGTGCGCCTGCGCGATGGCCGGCGCTATGATGAAGGGGATGCACCGCTCGCCTTTCGCGTGGAACGGTTCGCCTGGCAGGAGCTGCGCTTGCGCGCGAGCTCGAGCGAGGTGCCGAAGTTCAAAATGAAGGCGGCGCCTTTGGCGCAGTTGTTGCTTGCACCGGGACGAGTGGAGCGGGCCGAGCTCGCCCGCCGTCTGGGTTTGCCGCTGGCCGCGGTGCTGCTCGTGCTGATGGCCCTGCCTTTGGGAGAGGCGGGGCCGCGCACGAGCAAGGGCTATGCCCTCGTGCTGGCGGTACTGATCTTCGTGGCCTATACCAATTTCATCAGCGTGAGCTATGGGTGGATCGCGCGGGGACGGCTCGGGTTCTGGGAGGGTTTGGCCTTGCCGCACGCTATGGCTTTGCTGGCCTGGATCGGCCTGATGCGCTGGAGGAGCCGACGCGGATGAGGGTGCTGAGGCGATGGATCGTGACGGAGGTGCTGCGGGGGACGGCGGTGGTGACGGCCGTGTTCGCGGCGTTGTTCTTGTTTTTCGATTTCGTGGATCAGCTGGAGGACATCGGGCGCGGTGCCTATGGACTGAAGGAGGCGCTGTTCTACGTGGTGTTGCGCCTGCCTTCGCGGCTCTACGAGCTGTTGCCCATCGCGCTCTTGGTAGGGGCGCTGGGGGCGCTGGCACAGATGGCGCGGCACTCGGAGCTGGCGGTGCTGCGCGCTTCGGGCCTGTCGGTGACGGGTCTGTGGCGTATCCTCGCGTGGGCGGCGGCGGTGCTGGCCGTGCTCATCTTTGCCGTGGGGGAGTGGCTGGTGCCGCCGGCAGAGCAGATGGCGCGCATGTTTCGCGGGCAGGCGATGGGGGAGAGCGACATTTCCACAGGCGATCTGCGCTCGGGGGTGTGGATTCGCGAGGGGAACGATTTCATCAACGTGCGCCGCTTTAGCAGCGACGGTCAATTGCGCGAGCTCGAGATCTACCGCTTCGGGTCCGACCAGACGCTGACGGCGATCGACCGGGTAGCGGCGGCGCAATTCGATGCGGCGCGTGAGACGTGGCGCCTGAAGGAGGTGCAGCGGCGGCGTTTCACTGCCGAGCGGATCGTGGCCGAGGCGGTGCCAGAGCTCGAGTGGCGGACGGAGCTCACGCCAGAGGTGCTGGCGGTGCTGATGGTGGAGCCGTACCGGATGACGATCCGGGCGCTCTCTACCTTCAGCCAGCACTTGATGCGCAACGGGCAGAACGCGGACCGCTACCTGCTGGCGCTGGGGCGCAAACTGGTCTATCCGTTTACGGCCTTCGTGATGGTGACCCTGGCGCTACCCTTTGCCCTGGGGCATGCGCGCGGCGCGCCCATCGGTTTCAAGGTGTTTTTGGGGACGCTGCTGGGAGTGGCCTTCCATCTGCTCAATTCGCTCTCGGGCAGCCTGGGTGTGCTCGCGGGGTGGTCGCCCTGGCTGGCGGCGCTGCTGCCGGGAGCGGCCTTCATGCTGCTCGCGCTGGCGATGATGCATTGGGTGGAGCGGCGCTGAGAGGAGCGGGAAAAAGAAAAGGCCCGCGAGGGCCTTTTCTTGGGGGAAGAGCCGGCAGGATTATTGCGCCGCGCTTTCCTGGGTTTTGCGCACGATCTTTTCCTTGATGCGGGCGGATTTGCCGCTGCGCTCGCGCAGGTAGTAGAGCTTGGCGCGGCGCACGTCGCCGCGGCGCACGACCTGGATCGAGGCTACCAGCGGCGAGTAGAGCTGGAACGTGCGCTCCACGCCCACGCCGGAGGAGATCTTGCGCACGATGAAGGAGGAGTTGAGGCCGCGGTTGCGGCGGGCGATGACCACGCCTTCGAAGGTCTGCAGCCGCTCGCGGTTGCCTTCCTTCACCTTGACCTGCACGGCGACCGTGTCGCCGGCGCGGAAGTCGGGGATGGATTTGTCGGCGGTGAGCCGGGCGATCTCTTCGCGTTCGATCTGTTCGATCAGGTTCATCAGGAGCTCCTGGTAGCAAAAACGCCCCTTCGCGGGGCTGGTGGCGCGCAGAGCAGCCCGGTCAGGCTGGTGCGTCGCGGCTTTCTTCCTGCTCGAGTTCTTCGAGCAGGCGCGATTCTAGCACGGAAAGAGGACGGGAGGCGAGGAGGTCCGGTCGCAGCATCCGGGTTCGCCGTAGTTGCTCTTTGAGGCGCCAGCGTGCGATCGCTTCGTGATCGCCCGACAGGAGCACGGGCGGCACCGCCCGGCCTTCGAAGACTTCGGGGCGGGTATAGTGGGGGTGATCGAGCAGGCCGCCGACGTAGGAGTCGGCTTCGGCCGACTGGGCGTCGCCCAGCGCGCCGGGAAGTTGCCGGATCACCGCGTCGAGCACGACCATGGCGGCGAGCTCGCCGCCGGTGAGGACGAAGTCGCCGAGGGAGAGTTCCTCATCGACTTCGGCCTCGATCACGCGCTGGTCGATGCCTTCGTAGCGGCCGCACAGCAGGATGAAGGCCGGCCGCGCGGCGAGCCGCATCACTTCGCCGTGATCGAGCCGTCTGCCTTGCGGGGAGAGATAGATGACCGGGCCGGAAGAGCCGGTGGCGCGACGTTGCTGCTCGCGGGCATGGCGCAGGGCGGCGGTGAGCGGTTCGGGCCGCATGAGCATGCCGGGGCCGCCGCCGTAGGGGCGGTCATCGACGCGCCGGTGGGGGTCGTGGGTGAAGTCGCGCGGGTCGTGCAGCGCGAGCTCGTAGAGGCCGCGCTCGCGGGCGCGACGGGTGACGCCGTGTTCGGTGAGCGCAGCGAACATGGCGGGGAAGATCGTGACGACGTCGTAGCGGCGCATCGGCTACCAGTCGGGATCCCAGTCGACGGTGATGCGGTGCTGCGGAAGATCCACGTCGAGCACGTAGGCGCGTACGAAGGGGATGAGGTGGGTGCGATCGCGCACGTCGTCGCGCACCGAGAGGACGTCGTTCGCGCCGGTGGTGATGAGTTCGGCGACGCGGCCCAGCGGCGCGCCGCCTGTCGTATACACCTCGACACCGATCAAATCGCCCCAGTAGTATTCGTCTTCTTCGGGCTCGGGCAGCGCTTCGCGCGGCGCGCCGACGTACCAGCCTTGGTAAGATTCAGCGGCGCTGCGATCGTCGACCTCGTAGAATTTGACGATGAGGCCGCGGCCGTGTTGGCGCAGCTCGGCGAGCGTCAAGGTCTGCCAGGATTCGAGGGGGGCGTCGGGCGCGGGCGCGACCCACCAGCGGGGCATTTCGGCCCAGGAGCCGGGGTCGTCGCCGTATGCGTGGAGCTTGAACCAGCCTTTGATGCCGAACGGGGCGACGAGGCGCCCCAGCACGACGATGGCCATGAACGCGGGATTCAGGCGGCGGCGCTTTGGCGTGCTTGCTTCACGAGGCGGAGCACGGTGGGCGAGAGCTGGGCGCCCTGGCTGGTCCAGTAGTCGAGGCGGCCGAAATCGATGGACAGGCCTTTTTCGTTGCCGGAGGCGAGCGGGTTGTAGTAGCCGACGCGCTCGATGAAGCGACCGTCGCGGCGGTTGCGCGAGTCGGTGACCACGAGGCTGTAGAAGGGGCGCTTCTTGGCGCCGCCACGGGCGAGACGGATGACGACCATGCGTGTTCCTCGATGTGCGATAGTGACCGAAAACCGCGGATTATACGGGCTTCAGCAAAAGGAATCAATGCTGCGACGGAACGAGGCGGCGCAGGCGCTCGGGCGCGGCGTATTCGATCACGGTCCGGCCGCGCTCGTCGCGCAGCACGTGGATGCCGCGCTCGGGATAGAGATAGTGGCGGGTGCCGTCTTCCTCGTCTTTCCATTCGTAGGTCGGCGGGCCGAAGCGCTCACGGATGACGGCTTCGTCGAGGCTCGCCTTGGGCAGGAAGGTGACGAGGGTGAGCGTGAGACCGGCAAAAGGTGCGAGCTCGGAATCTTTGAGTTCGACTTTGCGCGCTCCGCCCGCCGTGGGCGCCTTTTTGCCCCGCCGGGCGAATTCGCGTTCGAGGAGCGCGGGCTCGCCTTCGAAGCGCAGGATGAGCTTGCCTTCGATGTGGCCGGCGGTGAAATCGGGGTAGTAGGCTTCGAGCACGTGCGCGCTTCCTTTCCGCTCGAGGATCGCCCATTGCCCGTCTTCCCCTAGCTGGCGGCGGGCGTCGGCGACGGTATTGCCTGCCAGCGTGAGGCCGAAGACGACGGGGCGGCCGCGCGTATCGAGCGCGACGCGCCAGGGCAGGGGCGGCTCGGGGGCGGCGGTCTGCGGGGAAGGCGGGGGATGCCACAGAAATCGCAGGGAGGGTGCGAGGATGATGCCCAGCAGCGTCAAACCCAGGATCCAGTAGAGTTGACGCAGACGAATCTTTTTCCTGGCCATGGGGGTTAGCGCAGCTCCGATTCGATCTCGGCGAAGGTTTGGGCCCGCGGATCGATGGCGATCTCCATGCCGAGTTGGCGGGCGATCTGGGTTGCGGAGAAGATGCCGCGAATACTGACGCGGCCATCGCGCTGTTCGGCCACGAGCAGATGGTGGCGTCCGCATTCCTGCAGGGTGGCGACGACGTTGCCGACCTTGGCGTGCACGACTTCGTCGAAGAGTACGGTGTCGACCCGCGCAAAGGGGGTCATGACGTGCCGCACCAGCACTTCTTCGCGCTTGAGGTGGTTTTCGTGGGCGAAACGCAGGGGTTTTTCGCCGAGGATGTCGTTGGCGGTGAGGATGCCCATCAGGGTGCCCGCCGGGTCGAGCACCAGCAGCAGACGCACGCCGCGGCGGATCATGCGCGCTTCGGCCGCGACGAGCGATTCGTCGGGGCGGGCGGTGACGGGGTGCACCCGCTCGAGGTCGGTCATCACCTCGATCGCGGGGGAGTCGAGCGTGACCTGGCGTGCGGCGCCCTCGTCCGGCGCGTCGATCGTGGTGCCGGGCGTGAGATGGAACCGGTGCAGGGGTTTCCACGATGAAAGCATTATTTTCTCCTCCGTCCCCGAATGTTTCCTCTGCATCATAGACGATGCGGCTGCGGAAAGGAAGGGTGCGGCGGGCGGTATAATCGGGGTTTTCCGCAAAGGGTCGACGGTCATCCAATGAGCGAAATCGTCTTGTTCGCAGGGGGCGCCGCCTGGTCGGCGCCGCGGTTGCAGCGTCTGGCGCGGCGGTTGGCCGCGGCGATCGGCCGGGAGGCGACGCTGTCGGCGCAACAGTGGTTCTGGGCCGAGTGCGAGGCACCGCTCGACGCGCTTGCCCGCGGGCGTCTCATGGAGCTGCTGGCGGCGCAGCCGGCCCCGGCGCAGGCGCCGACGGACGCGCTCGTGGTGCTGCCGCGCTTCGGCACCATCTCGCCGTGGTCTTCCAAGGCGACCGACATCGTGCGCCAGTGCGGGCTTTCTGCGGTGCGTCGGGTGGAGCGCGGCATCGTCTATCGACTGGAAGGATTCGGGCGACTTTCCGCGGTGCAGCGCACAGCGGTGGCGGCCCTGCTGCACGACCGCATGACGGAGGCGGTGGTCTGCGACCCGGGCGAGGGGGCGAGGCTCTTCGCGCATTTTCCGCCCAAACCGCTCGAGACGGTGCCGCTTTTGCGTGAAGGGCGCGCGGCGCTGGAGGCGGCGAACGCTGCCATGGGTCTGGCGCTTTCCGACGACGAGATCGACTATCTGCTCGAAGCCTACCGGCACATGCAGCGCGATCCGACCGACGTCGAACTCATGATGTTCGCCCAGGCCAATTCCGAGCACTGCCGGCACAAGATCTTCAACGCGCGCTGGATCATCGACGGGCAGGAGCAGGAGAAGTCGCTCTTCCAGTGGATTCGCGACACGCACGCGGCGCACCCCGAAGGTACCATCGTAGCCTATGCCGACAACGCGGCGGTGTTCGAGGGGCGCGAGTGCGAGGTGCTGCATCCCGACGCCGACGGCGTATGGCGCAGCCACCGCGAGCGCATGCATTTCCTCGGCAAGGTCGAGACGCACAACCACCCGACGGCGATCTCGCCCTTCCCCGGCGCGGCCACGGGCGCGGGCGGCGAGATCCGCGACGAGGGGGCCACCGGCCGAGGCGCCAGGCCCAAGGCGGGGCTTGCCGGCTTCACGGTCTCGAACCTGTGCCTGCCCGATTTCGAGCAGCCCTGGG
The DNA here is from genome assembly GCF_006503695.1 of Tepidiphilus succinatimandens. Classification (GTDB taxonomy): domain Bacteria; phylum Pseudomonadota; class Gammaproteobacteria; order Burkholderiales; family Rhodocyclaceae; genus Tepidiphilus; species Tepidiphilus succinatimandens. The sequence goes on along the minus strand of NZ_SBIK01000006.1, from coordinate 109,154 downwards.
AGCGCGCCTACGGGCGCCCGGGGCGCATCGCTTCGCCCCTGGAGATCATGATCGAAGGGCCGATCGGGGCGGCGGCCTTCAACAACGAGTTCGGTCGTCCCAACCTGGCGGGGTACTTCCGCACCTTCGAGCTCGAGGTCGACGGCGAAGTGCGCGGCTACCACAAGCCCATCATGATCGCCGGCGGGGTGGGGGCGATCCAGGCGCGGCAGGCGAAGAAAGTCGGCTTCGCGCCGGGCACGCTGCTCATCCAGCTCGGCGGGCCGGGGATGCTGATCGGCCTGGGGGGAGGGGCGGCTTCTTCGGTGAGCGCGGGCACGAACGAGGCGGAGCTCGACTTCGCCTCGGTGCAGCGGGGCAACCCGGAGATGCAGCGCCGCTGTCAGGAAGTGATCGATCGCTGCTGGCAGCTCGGCATCGACAACCCCATCCTTTCCATCCACGACGTGGGCGCCGGGGGCCTGTCGAACGCGCTGCCCGAGCTCGTCGATGGGGCCGGTCTGGGGGCGCACATCGAGCTGCGTGAGATCCCGATCGAGGAGCCGGGCATGAGCCCGCGCGAGATATGGTGTAACGAGGCACAGGAGCGCTACGTGCTCGCCGTGGCGCCGCAGCAGCTCGAGCGCTTTGCCGCCATTTGCGCGCGCGAGCGTTGCCCCTTCGCGGTGGTGGGCGAGGCGAGCGAGGACGGCATGCTCGTCGTGCACGACCGGCTCTTCGGCAACGATCCGGTGCACATGGAGATGGAGACGCTGCTCGGCAAGCCGCCGAAGATGGTGCGCAGCGTCTCGCGCCGGGCGATCCACCTTCCGCCCTTCGATCTCACCCCGATCGCGCTCGACGAGGCGATCGAACGGGTACTGGCGCTGCCCGCGGTGGCGAGCAAGAAGTTCCTCATCACGATCGGGGATCGCACCGTCGGCGGCTTGACGGCGCGCGACCAGCTGGTGGGGCGCTGGCAGGTGCCGGTGGCCGACGTGGCGGTCACTTCGGCCGATTTCACGGGATACGCGGGCGAGGCCTTCGCCATGGGCGAGCGCACGCCGCTTGCCTGTGTCGATCCGGCCGCCTCGGGGCGCATGGCGGTGGGCGAGGCGATCACCAACCTCGCCGCGGCCGACGTGGCTGAACTCACGCGGGTGAAGCTCTCGGCCAACTGGATGGCGGCGGCAGGGCATCGTGGCGAAGATGTGCGGCTCTACGAGACGGTCGCGGCCGTGAGCCGCTTCTGCCAGGCGACGGGGCTCGCGATTCCCGTGGGCAAGGATTCGCTTTCCATGAAGACGGCCTGGCGCGAGGCCGACGGCGAGGAGCGCGCGGTGGTCTCGCCCGTGTCGCTCATCGTCACGGCCTTTGCCCCGGTCGAGGACGTGCGCCGCACGCTCACGCCGGAGCTCGTGCGTGAGGGCGTGCGCGAGACGGAGCTGGTGCTGATCGACCTGGGCGAGGGGAAAAACCGTCTGGGAGGCTCGGCGCTCGCCCAGGTGTATGCCTCGGTGGGCGAGCAGGCGCCCGACGTGCGCCCCGAGGCAATCGCGGGGTTCTGGCGGGCGCTGCGTGCGCTGCGTGAGCGCGGCCTGGTGCTCGCCTATCACGACCGCTCCGACGGCGGCTTGCTCGCCTGTGCCGCCGAGATGATGTTCGCCTCGGGCTGCGGCCTTTCGCTGCAGCTCGACACGGTGGCGATCGGCGGCGCCTGCCTGGACGTGGATTCGACCAGGCGCGCCGACACCGTGCTGGGGCGGCGCAACGACGCCGTGCTCGCGGCACTCTTTGCCGAGGAGCTGGGGGCGCTCATCCAGATCGAGCGCGACCGGCGCGAGGAGGTGCGCGAGATCCTGCGCGCGCACGGTGTGGCACATCATTTCGTGGGCACGCCCAATGATCGCGACGAGCTGCGGATCTGGCACGGCGGACAGCTCCTCTACGCCGCCCCGCGCACGGCGCTGTGGCAGCGCTGGAGCGAAGTGAGCCGGCGCATCGCCCGCTTGCGCGATGACGAATCCTGCGCCGAGGAGGAATTCGCCGCCTTGGCCGATGCGGCCGACCCGGGCCTTTCCTGCACCCTCACCTTCGAGGTGGGCAAGGCGCCGATGGTGGCAAGCGGAGTGCGCCCGCGCGTGGCCATCCTGCGCGAGCAGGGGGTCAACAGCCACGCGGAAATGGCCGCGGCGTTTTCCCGGGCCGGGTTCGAGGCCGTGGACGTGCCGATGACCGATCTCGTCGCCGGCCGGCGCCGGCTCGACGAATTCAAGGGGATCGCCGCCTGTGGCGGGTTTTCCTACGGCGACGTGCTGGGGGCCGGAGCCGGCTGGGCCAAGGCCATCCTGTACCACGAGGCGCTGCGGGCGCAGTTCGCGGCCTTCTTTGCGCGCGACGACAGCTTCGCGCTAGGGGTGTGCAACGGCTGCCAGATGATGGCGCAGCTCGCCCCGATCATCCCGGGGGCGGAGCACTGGCCGAGGTTCGTCCGCAACCGCAGCGAGCAGTTCGAAGCGCGCTTCGTGATGGTGGAGGTGATGGAGAGTCCCTCGATCTTCTTCGCAGACATGGCCGGCAGCCGCCTGCCCATCGTCGTGAGCCACGGCGAGGGGCGCACGGAGTTCGCCTCGCCCGAGCAGGCGCAGCGGGCGATTGCGACGCTGCGCTACGTGGATCACCGCGGCGCGCCCACCGAGCGCTATCCGTTCAACCCGAACGGCTCGGCCGGAGGCTCCACGGGCTTTACCACGCCCGACGGACGCTTCACCATCCTCATGCCGCATCCGGAGCGCTCCTTCCGCACCGTGCAGTGGTCCTGGGCGCCGGCCGGCCTGGGCGAGGAGGCGCCGTGGTTCCAGCTCTTCCTCAATGCCAGGCGCTGGGTGGGTTGAAAAAGCCGCAAACGGTCGAATATCTTGTAAAAACACCCTCGATGGTGATATATTCTGTCATCTCGTCCGGGCAGACTTGCTAAGTTGTCCGGATTTCCGGTTGGTAAGCAAACGGAAATGGGCTCTTCTGGCCCATTTTTTTTTCTCGGGTGAAACATGGTGGATCTGGAAGCCTTGGTCGAGCAGGTGGTCTCAGGCATGGGGTTCGAGCTCGTCGATTTCGAAGTCTCGCCCCGGGCGCGCATCCTGCGCGTGTTCATCGACATCGAACGCGGTGTCACCGTCGACGACTGCGCCACGGTGAGCGATCAGCTGCAGCGTGTCTTCGAAGTCGAGGACATCGACTACGACCGGCTGGAGGTCTCCTCGCCGGGGCTCGACCGGGTGCTGAAGAAACCGCGCGATTTCGCCCGTTTCGTCGGTTCTCAGGTCCAGCTCAAGCTGCGCGAACCCTGGCAGGGGCGCAAGAACCTGAAAGCGGAGCTGCTGGGCATCGAAGCGGATCGGGTGCGCGTGGCGAGCGAGCTGGGAGAGCATGAATTCGCGCTGGCGGAGATCGATCGGGCCCGCCTCGTTCCTCAATTCGATGGCTTTGGAGGTAAGAAGCAATGAGTCGCGAACTGCTGTTGCTGGTCGATGCGCTGGCCCATGAAAAGAACGTCTCCAAGGACGTGGTCTTCGCCGCCCTGGAAGCGGCGCTCGCCTCTGCCACCAAGAAGCATCTGCATGAAGACGCCGACGTGCGCGTGGAGATCGACCGCTCCACCGGCACCTATCGCGCCTGGCGGCGTTGGCTGGTGCTGCCCGATGCCGAGGTGACCAACGACGAGCGCGAGATGGGGCTCATCGACGCGCGCGAGCTCGATCCGGACATCCGCGTGGGGGACTACCTCGAAGAAGAGATTCCGGTGCAGGATCTCGGGCGGATCGGGGCGCAGACGGCCAAGCAGATCGTGCTGCAGAAGATCCGCGACGCCGAGCGCGAGCAGATCCTCGAAGAATTCCTCTCGCGCAACGAAACGCTCGTCTCCGGTACCATCAAGCGCATGGAGCGCGGCAACGCCATCGTCGAGATCGGCCGGCTGGAAGCGCTCCTGCCGCGCGAGCAGATGATCCCGCGCGAGGCGCTGCGCGTCGGTGACCGCATCAAGGCGGTGGTCATCCGGGTCGACCGCAGCGGCCGTGGGCCCCAGCTGATCCTCTCGCGCACCTCGCCCGAGCTGGTCGTCAAGCTCTTCGAGCTGGAAGTCCCCGAGATCGAGGAGGGGCTCATCGAGATCAAGGGCTGTGCCCGCGATCCCGGCCTGCGCTCCAAGATCGCCGTGCATTCCAAGGATCCGCGGCTCGATCCGGTGGGCACCTGCGTGGGCATGCGTGGCTCGCGCGTGATGGCGGTCAGAAACGAGATCGCCCAGGAGCAGATCGACATCATCGTCTGGTCGCCCGACCCGGCGCAGTACGTGATCGCCGCGCTGCAGCCGGCCGAGGTGCTCTCCATCGTGGTCGATGAAGAAAAGCACGCCATGGACGTGGTGGTCGACGAGGCCAATCTGGCGATCGCCATCGGCCGCGGCGGGCAGAACGTGCGGCTCGCCTCCGAGCTCACCGGCTGGATCATCAACCTGATGAGCCAGGCCGAGTCGCAGCAGAAACAGGAGGAAGAACGCCAGGCTCTGCGTGCGCTCTTCATGGAGAAACTCGACGTGGACGAGGAGCTGGCCGATCTCTTGATCGACGAGGGTTTCTCTTCGCTCGAGGAGATCGCCTACGTGCCGCTCTCCGAGATGCTGGCCATCGAGGGGCTGGACGAGGAGACGGTGCAGGCGCTGCGCGAACGCGCGCGCACGGCGCTGCTCAGCGAGGCGATCGCCATCGAGGAAGCGCTCGAAAAAGTGGAACCGGCGCTCTTGGCGCTGGAGGGAATGGACAAGGATCTGGCCGTGAAGCTCGCCCGACAGGGCATCACTCGGCTCGACGATCTGGCGGAACTGGCGACCGACGAGCTCGCCGAATTGACCGGCATCGACCATGAGCGCGCCGCCGATCTGATCACCAAGGCGCGCGCACATTGGTTCGAGTAAGGGGGTAGTAGGATGGAAGCAAAAAACGTCAAGGAATTCGCCGACGAGCTCAGGCTCGACGTGCAACGCCTGCTCGACCAGTTTCGGCAGGCGGGAGTGGAGAAGAATGGTGCCGAGGATCCCGTCACGGCCAGGGACAAGGCGCAGCTGCTCGCCTTTCTCAAGCGCCAGCACGGCGAGAACACCGGCGGCAAGATCACGCTTACGCGCAAGGAAACCACCGCCCTGAAGGCCACCGACGCCCAAGGCCGGGCGCGCACGGTGCAGGTCGAGGTGCGCAAGAAGCGGGTGCTCGTCAATCGCGATGAAGTGCTGGCCAAGGCGAAGGAAGAGCAGGCCAAGGTCGAGGCGGCGCTGAAGGCGGCGCAGGCGGTGGAAACGGCGGCGCGTGCCACGACTCCTGTCGCCGAAGAGGCCGCTCCTGCCGTGCGAGCCGAGACCGCCCCCCAGGCCGAGACCGCGCCGATCTCCGTCGAAGCGCAACCCCTTCCCAGCGAGGCCGCTGCATCCGTCGCCGAAGAAAAGCCTTCGGCGGAGGAAACTCCCGCAGAGGTTGCCGAGCCAGTCGCGACCGAGGCGTCTGCCGTGGCGGCGCCGGCCGAAGTCGCAGCGCAAGCGCCGGCCGTCGCCGAGTCCCGCGCCGCCGGGCCTCAGCTGGCTCCTTCGGCGCCCAAGACGAAGCTCACGCGGACCGCGACCCCGGCGGCCTCCATTTTGTCGCCTGAAGAGCTCGCGCGCCGGGAAGCCGAAGCGAAGCGCCAGGCCGAACTGCGCGCCCGCCAGGAGGCCGACCTGCGTGCCAAGCGCGAGCGTGAGCTCGCCCGCCAGGCGCGTGCCCAGGCGCAGCTGCAAGAAGAAGCGGCGAAGGCCAGAGAAGCTGCCGAGGCGGCTGCCGCAGCGGCCGCACCCGCTCCCGCGGTGACCAAACCGGCTACCGAGGAACGTCCGACCCTGCACAAGGCGAAAGACAAAGAGAAAAAGGTCGAGAAGAAGGCCGATGAACGCGCGCCCAGCAAGCGCGGCGGGCTCAAGGTGCGGGCACTCGACGACGGCAGCGCCGGCTGGAAAGGCGGCGGCAAGGGAGGCAAGGCCGGAAGGCGTGCCGCCCGCGGTACCGAGTCGCACGCGCAGCAATTCCAGGCGCCGACCGAGCCGGTCGTGCGCGAGGTGCATGTGCCCGAGACCATCACCGTGGCCGAATTGGCGCACAAGATGGCGGTCAAGGCTACCGATCTCATCAAAACCATGATGAAGATGGGCATCATGGCCACCATCAACCAGGTCATCGACCAGGAAACGGCCATGATCGTGGTCGAAGAGATGGGGCACAAGGCCGTGCCTGCCCGCCTGGACGAGCCCGATGCCTTCCTTGAGGAAGTCGGCACGCAGCACTACGAAGAAAAACCGCGTCCGCCGGTGGTCACCGTCATGGGCCACGTCGACCACGGGAAAACGTCGCTGCTCGACTACATCCGCCGCACCAAGGTGGCGGCGGGCGAAGCGGGCGGCATCACGCAGCACATCGGGGCGTATCACGTGGAAACGCCGCGCGGCACCATCACCTTCCTCGACACGCCGGGCCACGAGGCCTTCACGGCCATGCGGGCACGGGGTGCGCAAGCCACCGACATCGTGGTGCTGGTGGTGGCGGCCGACGACGGGGTGATGCCGCAGACGCGCGAGGCGATCCATCACGCGCGCGCCGCCGGTGTGCCCATCATCGTGGCCGTCAACAAGATCGACAAGCCCGACGCCAACCCGGAACGGGTGCGGCAGGAACTGGTGGCCGAAGGGGTGATCCCCGAGGAATACGGCGGCGACACCATGTTCTACAACGTCTCGGCCAAGATGGGGCAGGGGATCGACGAGCTGCTCGAAGGCATCCTGCTGCAGGCCGAGGTGCTGGAGCTCAAGGCGCCGGTCGAAGGGCCGGCGAAAGGCATCGTGCTGGAGGCGCGCCTGGACAAAGGCCGCGGTCCGGTGGCGTCCGTCCTGGTGCAGAGCGGCACGCTGCGCAAGGGCGACGTCGTGCTCGTCGGCTCCACCTGGGGCCGGGTGCGGGCCATGCTCGACGAAACCGGCAAGCCGGTCGACTCGGCCGGTCCGTCGATGCCCGTTGAGATCCTTGGGCTGGAAGACGTGCCGCAGGCGGGCGAAGAGTTCGTCGTGCTGCCCGACGAGCGCAAGGCGCGCGAGATCGCCCTCTATCGCCAGGGCAAGTTCCGCGAGGTGAAGCTTGCCAAGCAGCAGGCGCTCAAGCTGGAGAATCTCTTCGAGCAGATGAGCGAGGGCGAGGTGAAGACGCTGCCCATCATCATCAAGGCCGACGTGCAGGGTTCGCTCGAAGCGCTCAAGCAGTCGCTGGAAAAACTCTCCACCGACGAGGTCAAGGTGCAGGTGATCCACGGTGCCGTGGGCGGAATCAGCGAGAGCGACGTGAACCTCGCACGCGCTTCCAACGCCATCATCATCGGCTTCAACGTGCGCAGCGACGCCAGCGCGCGTAAGCTCGCCGAGAGCTACGGCGTGGACATCCGTTACTACAACATCATCTACGATGCGGTCGACGAGATCAAGGCGGCCCTGAGCGGCATGCTCTCGCCCGAGCGCAAGGAAGAGATCATCGGTCTGGCCGAAGTGCGCCAGGTCTTCCGCGTGCCCAAGGTCGGCACCGTGGCCGGCTGCTACGTGCTCGAGGGCACGATCCGGCGTGGCGCCAGGGTGCGCGTGCTGCGCGACCACGTGGTCATCCACGAAGGCGAGCTCGATTCGCTCAAGCGCTTCAAGGAAGACGTGCGCGAGGTCAAGGCCGGCTACGAGTGCGGCCTGTCGGTCAAAGGCTACAACGACATCCAGGTGGGCGACCAGATCGAGGTGTTCGAAGTGCGCGAAGTGGCGCGGGAGCTGGCATGAAGGGAGGAAACCGCACGCGCCTGCCGCGGGTGGCCGAGGGCATCCGCGAGGAGCTCGCCGAGCTGATCGCGCGGCACGTGAAGGATCCACGCGTGGGCTTCGTCACCATCACCGCCGTGGAGGTGAGTCCGGATTTCGCGCATGCCAAGGTGTACGTCTCCACGCTCGCCGATCCGGCCACCATCCCGGAGCTCCTCGAGGGGTTGCAGCACGCGGCGGGATTCCTGCGCCGCGAGCTCGGCCGTCGTCTGCGCATCCACACCATCCCGCAGCTCACCTTCGTCTACGACGAATCGATCGAGCGCGGCGTGCGCCTGGCGCATCTGATCGACGAGGCGGTAGCCAAGGAACCGGGAAGGGATGACGAGGGCGAAGACCGTGGCGCTTGACGGCGTAGCGCTGCTCGATAAGCCCGAGGGCATCACCGCGAACGCCGCGCTGCAGCGGGTGCGCCGTGCCTTGGGGGCAGCGAAGGCGGGGCATACCGGTACGCTCGATCCCATGGCGACCGGTCTCATGCTGCTCGCCTTTGGCGAGGCGACCAAGTTCGCCCAACGCTGGCTGGAAGCCGACAAAGTCTATCTCACGCGCGTGCGCTTCGGCGTGGCCACCAGTACGGGAGACGCCGAAGGCGAGGTGATCGCGCGCGCGCCGGTTTCTTTTGGCGCCGAGGCGCTGCAGGCGGTGCTGCCGCGTTTTCTCGGCACCATCGAGCAGGTCCCGCCCATGGTCTCGGCCCTGAAGCACGAAGGCAAGCCCTTGTACCGCTACGCCCGCGAGGGGGTAGTGATCGAGCGGGCGGCCCGGCCGGTGACGATCCACGAACTGCGCCTCATCGAGTGGGACGAGGCACTCGCCGCGGCCACCCTCTACGCCCGCGTCGGCAAAGGAACCTACATTCGCACCCTCGCCGAAGACCTCGGCGCGGCGCTGGGGGTGCCCGCGCACATCGACCGGCTGCGGCGCCTGGCGATCGGCCCGTTTTCGCTCGAGGAGGCGAGGACGCTCACCGAATGGGAGGAAGCGGGGGAAAGCGGGCGGGAATGGCTCTTGCCGCCCGATGCCCTGGTGCGCGATCTGCCTTGCGTTACACTGGATGTGGCGCGCACCCAGGCGTTCCTTGCCGGTCAGCGCATCGGCCGGGCCGCGCTCGGCGACTCCCTTTCCTCCGGGATGGTGCGCGTCTATGGCAGCAATGACGAGGACAAGCCGCTTTTCATCGGATTGGGCGAATACGAGCCGACGCGGGGCTTGTCCCCGAAGCGCGTCATTGCTAATATAACGCCGCCTTCGTCGCGTGTTCCGGTCATCCCGGCCGAGTGATCCCTTCCGGATCGCGGCCTGTTCCATTTTTTTGCGTTCAGATTCACGAGAGAGAACCACATCCATGGCGCTAGACAACGCAACCAAAGCCCGCATCATCGCGGAATACAAACGCGGCGACAACGACACGGGTTCGCCCGAAGTGCAGATCGCATTGCTCACCGCCCGCATCGAGGGGCTGCAGCCGCACTTCGGCGCGCACAAGAAGGATCACCACTCCCGCCGGGGGCTGCTGAAGATGGTGTCGCAGCGTCGTCGACTGCTCGACTATCTCAAGCGCACCGAACCCGAGCGTTACCTCGAGCTCATCAAGCGGCTCGGCCTGCGTAAGTAATTCCCTCTTCCGGGCCGATCGCTGTCGTCCGGCTAGGCGAGGGTCGGCCCTCTCACCGAGAAAGGATCGTCCCTTGCCTACTGCCATCAAGAAAACCTTCACCTACGGTCGTCATCAGGTCACGCTGGAGACGGGCGAACTCGCCCGTCAGGCCTCCGGCGCCGTGCTCGCTTCCATGGACGACACCGTGGTGCTCGCCACCGTCGTCGCCGCCAAAGACGCCAAACCCGGGCAGGATTTCTTCCCGCTCACCGTCGACTACATCGAAAAGTTCTACGCTTCCGGGCGCATTCCCGGTGGCTTCTTCAAGCGCGAAGGCCGCCCCTCCGAGAAAGAGACGCTCACCTCGCGCCTCATCGACCGGCCGATCCGCCCGCTCTTCCCCGAAGGGTTCTACAACGAGGTGCAGATCGTCGCCACGGTGCTCTCGCTCAATCCCGAGGTGAACGCCGACATCGTGGCGATGATCGCTTCCAGTGCGGCGCTCGCCATCTCCGGAGTGCCTTTCCACGGGCCGATCGGCGCCTGCCGCGTGGGCTATCTCGACGGTCAGTATGTCCTCAACCCCAGCGCGAGTGAGCTCGAGAAGAGTGCGCTCGACCTGGTGGTGGCCGGCACCGAGAACGCCGTATTGATGGTCGAATCGGAAGCGCAGGAGCTGCCCGAAGACGTGATGCTCGGCGCCGTGGTCTTCGGTCACGAGCAGATGCAGGCGGCGATCCAGGCGATCAACGAACTCGTCGAGGTCGCGGGCAAGCCCGCCTGGGACTGGAAAGCCCCAGAGCCCAACGAGGCGCTGGTGGCGCGCATTCGCGAGCTCGCCTTCGCCGAGCTGGAAGAGGCCTTCCGCATCACCGCCAAGCAGGCGCGCAACGAGCGGCTCAAGGCGATCCGCGCGCAGGTGATCGAGAAGGTGCTCGCCGAGTTCGATCCGCTGCCCTCCATCCCCGACATCGAGGACATCCTCTTCACGATGGAAGCTTCCATCGTGCGCGGACGCATCCTCGCCGGAGAGCCGCGCATCGATGGGCGCGACACGCGCACCGTGCGCCCGATCGACATCCGGGTCGGGGTGCTGCCGCGCACGCACGGCTCCGCGCTCTTCACCCGCGGCGAGACGCAGGCGCTGGTGGTGGCCACGCTCGGCACGGGGCGCGACGAGCAGATCATCGATGCGATCGCGGGGGAATACCGCGAAAGCTTCATGCTGCACTACAATTTCCCGCCGTTCTCCACCGGCGAGACGGGGCGCGTCGGCTCGCCCAAACGCCGCGAGATCGGCCACGGCAACCTCGCCAAGCGGGCGCTCGCGGCCGTGCTGCCCAAGCAGGAAGATTTCCCCTACACCATCCGGCTCGTCTCCGAGATCCTGGAATCCAACGGTTCGAGCTCCATGGCCACCGTGTGCGGCGGCTCGCTCGCGCTGATGGACGCCGGTGTGCCGACCAAGGCGCACGTGGCGGGCGTGGCCATGGGCCTCATCAAGGAGGGCAACCGCTTTGCGGTGCTCACCGACATCCTGGGTGACGAGGATCACCTCGGCGACATGGACTTCAAGGTGGCCGGCACCGAGCGCGGCGTGACGGCCCTGCAGATGGACATCAAGATCCAGGGCATCACCAAGGAGATCATGCAGGTGGCGCTCGCCCAGGCGCGCGAAGGGCGCATGCACATCCTGCAGCTGATGCGCCAGGCGATGGGCGAAGCGCGCGGCGAGGTCTCGGCCTACGCGCCGCGCATGATCCAGATGAAGATCAACCCCGAGAAGATCCGCGACGTGATCGGCAAGGGCGGTTCGGTGATCCGGGCGCTGCAGGAAGAGACCGGCACCGTCATCGAGATTTCCGACGACGGCAACGTGACCATCTCCTCGTTCAGCGCCGAAGGAGCCGAAGAGGCCAAGCGGCGCATCGAGGAGCTCACGGCCGAAGTCGAGATCGGCAAGATCTACGAGGGTACGGTATTGAAGCTGCTCGATTTCGGTGCCATCGTCAACATCATGCCGGGCCGCGACGGGCTGCTGCACATCTCCCAGATCGCCGACGAGCGGGTGGAGAAGGTCTCCGACTACCTGCAGGAAGGCCAGAAGGTGCGCGTGAAGGTGCTCGAGACCGACGACCGCGGGCGCATCAAGCTCAGCCTCAAGGCGGTCAAGGAAGGAGAATGAGGCTTTGACAAGAAGGGCGATCGCGTTATAATGATCGCCTTTCCGGGGTGTAGCGCAGTCCGGTAGCGCGCTTGCTTTGGGAGCAAGATGTCGGGGGTTCGAATCCCTCCACCCCGACCACGCTACACCGGAATACTGCCTGGAACGGAATCTGCCCGTAGCTCAACCGGATAGAGCACCGGCCTTCTAAGCCGGGGGTTACAGGTTCGATTCCTGTCGGGCAGGCCACGCAAGGTTTTCGGCGGCGGCATTAGCTCAGTTGGTAGAGCACTGGATTGTGGCTCCAGGTGTCACCGGTTCGAATCCGGTATGTCGCCCCAGTTTTCATGAATAGGCCGGCCCTGCGTCGGCCTATTTTTCTTGACGGGTGCCCGATGACCGCTGAACTCATCGACGGAAAAGCCATTGCCCAGGCTCTGCGCCGCCGCATCGCCGAGCGCGTGCACGCCTTGCAGGAGCGCGGGGTCGTTCCCACGCTCGCCGTAGTTTTGGTGGGCGAGGATCCTGCCTCCCAGGTTTATGTGCGCAACAAGGTAGCTGCTTGCGCCGAGGTCGGAATCCGCTCGCGCAAGTATGAATTTCCAGCCGACGTCACCGTCGAACGGCTCTTGGCCTGCATCGACGCCTTGAACGGCGATGCCGAGGTCGATGGCATCCTCGTGCAGCTGCCACTGCCACCGCACATCGACGAGACTCTGGTGCTCGAGCGCATTGCCGTAGCCAAGGACGTCGACGGTTTTCACGCCGAGAACGTGGGGCGGCTGGTGCAGGGCCGGGAGTGCTTCTGGCCCTGCACGCCGCACGGCGTGATGCAGCTGCTTGCCTGGGAAGGCATCGAGCCGCAGGGGATGGACGCGGTGGTGGTGGGGCGTTCCAACATCGTCGGCAAGCCCATGGCGCTCATGCTGCTCAACGCGGGGGCGACGGTGACGGTGGCGCATTCGCGCACGCGAGAGCTCGCCGCGCACACCCGCCGCGCCGATCTGCTGGTAGTGGCGGTGGGTAAGCCCGAATTCATCACGGCCGAGATGGTCAAGCCCGGGGCGGTGGTGATCGACGTGGGCATCAACCGCCTGCCCGACGGTCGACTGGTGGGGGACGTGGCCGCCGAAGTGCGTGAGGTCGCCAGCCGGATCACACCCGTGCCCGGCGGCGTGGGGCCGATGACGATCGCCATGCTGCTGGAGAACACCTTGCTCGCAGCCCAGCGCCGCCGGGGGACCGCACCGTGAATGGAGAAGTCCTGCGCTACGGCGCCGGAGCGCCGCTCATCGGCGTGGTGATGGGATCTTCTTCCGACTGGCCGACGATGCGCGCCGCGGCCGAGGTGCTGCGCGAGTTCGAGGTGCCTTTCGAGGCGCGGGTGGTGTCGGCGCACCGCACGCCGGATCTGATGTTCGCCTACGCCGAGACGGCGCTCGAGCGGGGCTTGCGCGCGATCATCGCTGGCGCCGGCGGGGCGGCGCACTTGCCGGGGATGCTGGCGGCGAAGACGCCGGTGCCGGTGCTGGGCGTGCCGGTGGAGTCGCGCGCGCTGCACGGGCAGGATTCGCTGCTCTCCATCGTACAGATGCCCAAGGGCGTGCCCGTGGCCACCTTCGCCATCGGCGCGGCGGGAGCGGCGAACGCGGCGCTCTTCGCCGTGGCGATGCTCGCCGCCACGGACGAAGTGCTCGGGCAGCGGCTTGCCGATTTCCGCCGCTGCCAGAGCGAGGCGGTGCTCGCCATGCGCCTGGAGCCGCTGGAATGACGGTCGGGCGGATCGATGCGCCGGCAAGGCTGGCGATCCTGGGCGGCGGGCAGTTGGGGCGTTTCTTCGTGCGGGCGGCGCAGGAGCTGGGCTACGCGGTCTGGGTGCTCGATCCCGATCCCGAGGCGCCGGCCGGGCGCATCGCCGAGCGCCATCTGTGCGGGGCCTACGACGACGAGGCGCTGCTCGCCGAGCTCGCCGCGCATTGTGCCGCGGCAACCACTGAATTCGAGAACGTGCCCGCTACGAGCCTCGCCCGCCTCGCCCAGTCCATGCCCGTGCGTCCCGGCGCGACGGCGCTCGCCGTCTGCCAGGATCGCATCGAAGAGAAGTCCTTTCTCGCGCGCCACAGCCTGCCTCATGCCCCTTTCTTCGCCGTGCGTACGGCAGAAGACCTCGAGCGCGCACCCGAGTCGCTTTTTCCCGGGATTCTCAAGACGGCGCGCTTCGGCTATGACGGCAAGGGACAGGCGGCGGTCGCTGATCGGCAAGAGGCGCAGGCAGCCTTTGCCCGCTTCGGGCGCGACTGCGTGCTGGAAGCGCGGCTCGCCCTGGAGGCGGAGCTCTCGGTGGTGCTTGCCCGCGGCGCCGACGGGCGCATCGCCGCTTTCGCGCCCGGGCTCAACGTACATCGCAATGGCATTCTGGATACCACCTTCGCCCCGGCCCCCTTGCCGGCGACCGTGCTGCGCGAGGCCGGCGAGATCGCCGCGGCGCTCGCCGAGGCGCTCGAGTACGTCGGCACGCTGGGAGTGGAATTCTTCTACGCCGACGGCAGGCTCTACGTCAATGAGATGGCCCCGCGGCCGCACAACAGCGGGCACCATACGCTGGATGCGCACCGCGTCTGCCAGTTCGAGCAGCAGGTGCGCGCACTGTGCGGTTTGCCGCTCGCCGTGCCCGAGGCGCATTCGCCGGCGGTGATGGTCAACCTCTTGGGCGAAGCATGGTTCGTGGGCGAGACGCTGCGCGAGCCGCCCTGGCACGAGATCCTCTCCCTGCCGGGCTTGCGGCTGCACCTCTACGGCAAGCGTGAGGCGCGGCGAGGACGCAAGATGGGTCATTTCACCGTCACGGCGGCAACGCTTACCGAGGCGCTTGCCGTAGCGAGCGAAGCGCGGCAACGTCTGGGGCTGCCGCCGCTGCCGCCCTTGCCCCGATGAGCGCGCGCATCCTATCCCCCAGCGAAGAGGCTCTGGCCGAGGCGGCAGCAAGGCTTCGCGCCGGCGAACTGGTGGGGCTGCCGACCGAGACGGTCTATGGCCTTGCCGCCGACGCGCGCAATCCCGCGGCGGTACGGCGCATCTTCGCTGCCAAGGGACGGCCCAGCGATCATCCCCTCATCGTGCATCTGCCTTCGGCCGAACACCTGCCGCAGTGGGCGCGCGACATCCCTGAAGAGGCCTGGACGCTCGCGCACCGTTTCTGGCCCGGTCCTTTGACCCTGGTGCTTCGGCGCAGCGATGGGGTGCCGCTGGAGGTGACGGGGGGGCAGGAGACGGTGGCGCTGCGCGTACCGGCGCATCCCGTGGCCTTGGCGCTGCTGCGCGCCTTCGGCTCGGGGCTCGCGGCACCCAGCGCCAACCGCTTCGGCCGGGTGAGCCCGACCACCGCCGCCGACGTGCTCGAGGAATTGGGCGAGGCGGTGGCGCTCGTGCTCGACGGCGGCCCCTGTCCGGTGGGGGTGGAATCGACCATCCTCGATCTCTCCCGCCTCGACACCGTGGGTCCCGTCATCCTGCGTCCTGGCGCGATCGGCGCCGAGGAACTGACCGAGGCGCTGGGGCGTCCCGTGGCGATGGCCGATGGCGGCGCGCCGCGCGTCTCGGGCTCGCTTCCCGGCCATTATGCGCCGGCGACGCCGGTGCGCCTCGTCGCAGCCGGGGAGATCGAACCCGTCGTGACCCAGCAGCTCGCCCAGGGAAAACGCATCGCCCTGTGGAGCAGGCATCCCGTTGCCGCCTCGCAGGTGGTGTGGCAGGAACTGCCCGCCGCGCCCGAAGATCTCGCCCGCCGCCTCTACGCGCAGCTGCGCGCCTTCGATCGGCTCGGGGTCGACGAAATCGTCATCGAACGTCCGCAGGGGAAAGAGCCCCTGGTGCGGGCGCTCGCCGACCGTCTGGAGCGCGCCGCGCGCGGCTCCGGCGGGCGCTGAACCTTTGCTCATCGAGGAGCCGTTTCGATCATGACCGTCCGCACGCGTTTCGCTCCCAGCCCCACCGGTTATCTGCACATCGGCGGTGCGCGCACCGCGCTCTTTTCCTGGGCCTATGCCCGCCACCACGGCGGTGCGTTCATCCTGCGCATCGAGGATACCGACCGCGAGCGCTCGACGCCCGAAGCGGTCCAGGCCATCCTCGACGGCATGCACTGGTTGCAGCTCGACTACGACGAAGGGCCCTATTACCAGACGCAGCGCATGGAGCGCTATCGCGAGGTGATCGCGCAGATGCTCGCGGCCGGCACCGCCTACTACTGCTACATGAGCCCGGAGGAGCTGGAAGCGCTGCGCGAGGCGCAGCGGGCCCGCGGGGAGAAGCCGCGCTACGACCGGCGCTGGCGTCCCGAGCCCGGCAAGACCCTGCCGCCTCCGCCGCCGGGGGTGCGGCCGGTGGTGCGCTTCAAGAATCCACTCACCGGCACCGTCGCCTGGGACGATCTCGTCAAGGGGCGCATCGAATTCGCCAACGAGGAACTCGACGACTTCATCATCGCCCGCGCCGACGGCACGCCCACCTACAATTTCTGTGTGGTGGTCGATGACTGGGACATGCGCATCACCCACGTCATCCGTGGCGACGATCACGTTAATAATACGCCGCGCCAGATCAACCTCTACCTCGCGCTCGGCGCCCCTCTGCCGCAGTTCGCCCACCTCCCCATGATCCTGGGGCCGGACGGGCAGAAACTGTCGAAGCGCCACGGGGCGGTGTCGGTGATGCAGTACCACGAAGACGGCTATCTGCCGGAAGCGGTGATCAACTATCTCGCCCGCCTGGGCTGGAGCCATGGCGACGACGAGATCTTCACCCGCGAGCAGTTCGTCGCCTGGTTCGACCTCAAGGACGTCAATCCGTCGCCCGCGCGCTTCGACTTCGACAAGTTGCGCTGGCTGAATGCCCACTACATCAAGCAGGCCGAGGTGCGCCGGCTCGCAGCCGATTGCGCCGAGCGGCTCGCACGGCGCGGCGTCGCGGTTACTGACACGGCGGCGCTCGAACCCGTGGTGGCGCTCTACCAGGATCGGGTGCAGACTCTGGAGGAACTGGCCGACTGCGCCGAGCCGTTCGTGATCGAGGTGCACCCCCTGCCCGAGCTGCGGGAAAAGCACCTCGACGAGGAAGCGCGCCGGGCGCTCGCCGAGCTCCGTCGCCGGCTCGAAGCGATTCCGGAAGAAGAATGGCGGCGCGAGCGGCTCGCCGCAGCGATCAAGGAAACGCTCGCCGCGGCCGGCGTGAAGATGCCCAAGCTCGGCATTCCGCTGCGGGTGGTGCTGCTGGGCGTGCCGCAATCGCCGGCGCTGGAGGCGGTGCTCGAAGTGCTGGGGCGGGAACGTACGCTTTCGCGGCTCGAGCGCGCCCTCTGAGCGCGCGGCCATGGCGGGGATCCTCGAACTCACGCCGGCGCGCCTGCAGTGGCGCGAGGGCGTGCCGGCGCACGGCGACTACGACGACGTCTATCACTCGGTACATGGAGCGCTCGCCCAGAGCCGGCACGTCTTTCTCGGCGGCACGGGGCTGCCGCAGGCGTGGGCGGGGCGGGCACACTTCGCCATCCTGGAGACGGGATTCGGGCTGGGAGGGAATTTTCTCGCCACCTGGGCTGCCTGGCGTTCGGATCCCCGACGCGCGCAGCGGCTCGATTTCGTCTCTCTGGAAAAGCATCCACTCACGGCCGAAGACTGGCGCTGCGTATGGGCGCACGGCGAACCCGAACTTCGCCCGCTCGCGCAGGCGCTGGCCTCGCGTCTGCCGCCGCTCGTGCCGGGCATCCACACCCTTGAGCTCGACGAGGGTCGGGTGCGGCTCTTTCTCGTCTATCACGACGCTGCGACGATCGGAGAGATCGAAGGCCGGTTCGACGCGGTCTATCTCGACGGCTTCGCGCCGGCGAAGAATCCCGCCATGTGGTCGGAAGCGCTCATCGCCGAGGTGGCGCAGCGCATGAAACCAGGCGCGCGCCTTGCCACCTGGTGCGCGGCGGGCGAGGTGCGCCGCAGGCTCGCCGCTGCGGGCTTGAGCGTGCGTCCGGCGCCCGGATTTGCTGGCAAGCGGGAGATGACCGTCGCCTGGCGCGAGGGAGTGCTCGCCGAGGAGCGCCGTCCCGGACGGGTGGCGGTGATCGGCGCGGGCGTGGCAGGGGCGAATCTCGCCCATGCGCTCGCACGCCGCGGCGTGCCGGTCACGCTCTTCGAACGTGAAGCGTCGCCGGGACAGGGCGCTTCGGGCAACCTCGCCGGGGTGCTGCGCTGGCTGCCGAGCGCCGATGACAATCGCCTCTCGCGCTGGACGCGCGCTGGCACGCTCGCCGCCCACGCCATGCTGCGCGAATGGGAAGCGCAGGGGATCGACGCCCCTTGGGGACCGAGCGGGGTGGCGCACCTGGCACGCGACGAAGCGCAGGCGCGCAAGCAGCGGATAGCGCTCGAGCGCCTCGTCCCGCCGCCCGAGGTCTTGAGCTGGCTTGATGCGGCCACCCTCTCGGAGCGCATCGGCTGGCCGGTGGATCAAGGCGGATGGTGGTTCGGCATCGGCGGCTGGATCGGCCCGCAGCGCTGGTGCCGGCGCCTGCTCGAACTCGCCGGCTCCTGTCTTACCTTGCGCTGCGCCACGGCGGTGGGCTCGCTCGAGCCGTGCGCGCCGGGTTGGCGCGTGCGCGACGCCGAGGGGAGCGTCCTGGAAGAAGTCGATGCGGTGGTGCTCGCTGCTGGCGCGGAAGTCCCTTCGTTCGCCCAGGCGGCCAGCCTGCCGATCCGGCCCGCGCGCGGCCAGGTGTCGCTCGCACCGGCCGAGGCAGGTTCGCCGCCCCGGGTGACGGTATGCCGCAACGGCTACGTGACACCGGAAGTCTCGGGGCAGCGCGCCTTCGGCGCCACGTTCGCCGTGGGCGACACGGACCCCGCCGTGCGCCCTGCCGATCACCGGGAAAACCTCGTCAAGCTCGAGGCGATCCTGCCCGGCTATACGGCGGGGCTCGATCCCGCTTCGCTCGAAGGGCGGGTCGGGTTTCGGCCGGCGGTGCCCGATCGCCTACCGGTGGTCGGGCCCGTGGGCGATGCACCGGGGCTCCTCGTGCTCTCGGGGTTTGGTGCGAGGGGGCTTGCCTTCGCGGTGCCGGCCGCGCGGCTTGCCGCGGCCCTGCTCTGCGGCGAACCCTGGCCGCTCGAGCGCACTACGGCGCTCGCAGCCGATCCGGCACGCTTCGCCCGCCGCTGAATCGCTTTACTCCTCCGGCCGCATGGCGGGGAAGAGGATGACGTCGCGGATGTTGGGACTGTCGGTGAGCAGCATCACCAGCCGGTCGATGCCGATGCCGCAGCCGCCGGTGGGCGGCATGCCGTATTCGAGTGCCCGGATGTAATCGGCGTCGAAGTACATTGCTTCCTCGTCGCCGGCCTCTTTTGCCCGCACTTGCGCGAGAAAGCGTTCGGCCTGGTCTTCCGGATCGTTCAATTCGGAAAAACCATTGGCGATCTCGCGCCCGACGATGAAGAGCTCGAAGCGCTCGGTGATCTCGGGATTGGTGTCGCTGCGGCGCGCGAGCGGCGAGACTTCGGCCGGATAGTCCACGATGAAGGTCGGCGACCAGAGTTCGGCTTCCGTCGTCTCTTCGAAGAGCGCAAGCTGCAGCGCTCCCAGGCCCATGTCGGGTTTGACCTCGACGCCCAGCTCGGTGAGCTTGGCGCGTAGCCACTGCGGATCCTCGAGTTGGGCGCGGGACCAGCCAGGATGATGTTTCTGGATCGCCTCGACGATGGTGAGCCGCGCGAAAGGCTGCGACAGGTCGAGCTCGCGCCCCTGGTAGAGGAAGCGCTCCGAGCCCAGCGCCACGCGCGCCGCATGACGGATCAGCCCTTCGGTGAAATCCATCATCTTGCGGTAGTCGCTGTAGGCTTCGTAGAACTCCATCATGGTGAATTCGGGATTGTGCCGCGGCGAGATCCCTTCGTTGCGGAAGTTGCGGTTGATCTCGAAAACCTTCTCGAATCCCCCCACCACCAGGCGCTTGAGGTAGAGCTCGGGGGCGATGCGCAGGTACATCGGTATGTCGAGCGCGTTGTGGTGGGTGACGAAAGGCCGGGCGTTGGCTCCACCGGGGATGGGGTGCAGCATGGGCGTTTCGACTTCGAGAAAGCCGTATTCGAGCATGTAGTCGCGGATCGCCTGGATGAGTCGGCTACGCGCGACGAAGCGCTGGCGCGTTTCCTCGCTCATGATGAGATCGACGTAGCGCTGGCGGTATTTCAGTTCCTGGTCGGCGAGTCCATGGTACTTGTCCGGTAGCGGGCGCAGGCTCTTGGTGAGCAAGCGGATCGATTCGGCGTGGATGGTGAGCTCGCCGGTGCGCGTCTTGAAGAGATGGCCTTCCACGCCGACGATGTCACCGATGTCCCAATGCTTGAAGTCTTCATAGACTTCGGCCCCGACGGCGTCGCGCGCCACATACACCTGGATGCGGCCGGAGAGATCCTGGATCGTGATGAAGCTTGCCTTGCCCATCACGCGCTTCAACATGATGCGGCCGGCCACGACCGCAGCGGGCTTGAGTTCCTGCAGTTTTTCCGGCTCGGCTTCGCCGTAGGCTTCGTCGAGCTTGGCGGCGAGGTTGAGCCGCTCGAAATCGTTGGGAAAGGCGGGGCCGCGTACACGCAGCGCCGCGAGCTTCTTGCGCCGTTCGGCGATGATGCGGTTCTCGTCGGCAAGGGAGAGAGGCTCGGAATTCATCGGTTCCGTCATTGGAGGGCTCGGGATCTGGGCGAACGAAAGGGGGAATTTTCGCATTTCCGGGACAAGGGGGCAAACATGGCGTCGACTCTGACGCCGTCAGCCTCGTGCAAGCGAAGCGTGCCAGAATCGGCTAAAGTTTTTTCGAGGGGAGCCGATAATCCCCAAAACACCGAGGAAAGAGGACATGGACTGGTTCTGGCGCGCCTACGACTGGGTGGAGCGAACGTTCTTTACCACGGTCACGAAGAAATTCTCGAGCTTTCTGCTCTTGCCGCTCATCGCTTCGGCGGGGTTCCTGCTGCTGCATTCGTTGCGGGCCAGGATCGACGAGCTGCTCTTGCGGCAGGGGAACGAGGCCTTGCGCGCCGAGGTGGCGGCGGTTTTCGCCGATGTCTTTGGCGAATTCGGGGTGCTCATGGTCGCGATGCTGCTCGTCGCCGTCGGCCTCATCCTCTACATGCGCCACCTCGTCGTGCGGCCGCTGCGGCGCATGACCGAGATTTTTCGCACCCTCAGCAACGACCGGCGCGAAGGGGATTTCTCCGTCGACCTGCCGGTGATGACGCACGACGAGCTGGGGGAACTTGCTAAAGCCTACAACGCTTTTGCCGAAAAGATGCGGGGCATCATCGCCGATCTGCGTCGCGCGAGCGTGGAAGTGGGAGGGGATGCGGTGCGCGCCGATGCCAAGGCGATCGCGGCCGAACGGCAAGCGCAGGCGCAGCTGCAGCTGGCCGAGGAGGTATTCGCCGCGAGCGAGCGCACGAGCGCCGCGATCGACGAAGTGCGGCAGCGCACCCTCGGGCTCGATGCCACGATGCGGAAAAACCTGGAGGAAGTCCTGGAATCGCTGCAGGAACTGCACTCGGTCGTCGAACGGGTGGGCGCCTCGCGCGAGCACCTGGTCGGTTTCACCGCCACCGTCGGGGAACTGGCGCAGCGCTCCGGAGAGATCCGCCAGATCGCGGGGCTCATCCGCGAGGTGGCCGATCAGACCAACCTGCTGGCGCTCAATGCGGCGATCGAGGCGGCGCGCGCCGGCGAGTACGGCCGCGGTTTCGCGGTGGTGGCCGACGAGGTGCGCAAGCTCGCGGAGCGGGTCAACCAGTCCTCGCAGGAGATCACGCGAGACATCGATGCCATGATCGGCATCGTACAGCAGACCCAGGCGCAAAACGAGGCGATCAACGCCGACATGGACGAGACGCAGCGCTCGATCGCCCTGGTGGAGGGTAGTTTCACCCGCATGGCCGAAGACTTCCGGCAAGGGCGCGAGAGCCTCGAAGAGATCGTCTCGGCCACGGATCACTTGATGCAGGCCAACGAGGTGGCCCACGGTCACGTCAAGGAAATCTCCGGGGTGAGCGCCTCGGTGCGCAACCTCATGCAGGAGACGCGCAGCGACATCGACGCTCTGACCGAACGCACCGAGACCATCCTCGAGATGCTGGCGCGCTACCGGGTCGGGCGCGGCCGCTTCGACCAGGTGGTGCGCGAGGAGCGGAGCATTCGCGACGCCATCCAGGCCCAGCTCGAAGCGATGGCGCGCGAGGGAATCGACGTATTCGACCGCAACTACCGGCCGTATCTCAATTGCGATCCGCCGAAATTCAAGCTCGCCTGGAGCGACGAGTTCGTGCGCCGCTGTCAGCACCTGCTGGACGAGGGGCTGGCGCGGATCCCGGAGGCGGTGTTCGTGGTGGCCGTCAATACCGACGGCTACCTCTCGGCGCACAACGCGAAGTTCAGCAAACCCCTCACGGGCGACCGGGAAAAGGATCTCGTGGGTAATCGGACCTATCGCAAGTTCGACAATCCCCGCGAGCTGCGCGCAGCGCAGAATACCGCTCCGGTGCTGATGCAGACCTACCGCCGCGACACGGGCGAGGTCCTCGTCGATGTCGCCATGCCGATCTACGTCGATGGCCGCCTGTGGGGGAACGTGCGCGTCGGCCTGCCGATCGAAGCCCTGAGCAAGGACTGAGCGCTGCTCAGTGGTGCAGGATCTGCCCGAGGAAGCGGCGCGTGCGCTCTTCCTTCGGGTGGAGGAAGAATTCCTCCGGCGGGGCCTGCTCCACGATCTCGCCGCGGTCCATGAAAATCACCCGGTCGGCCACGGTGCGCGCAAAGCCCATCTCGTGGGTCACGCACAGCATGGTCATCCCCTCGGCGGCGAGTTCGATCATGGTGTCGAGCACTTCCTTGACCATCTCCGGGTCGAGCGCCGAAGTGGGCTCGTCGAAGAGCATGATCTTGGGCTTCATGCACAGCGCCCGGGCGATCGCCACGCGCTGCTGCTGTCCCCCCGAGAGCTGGCCCGGATACTTGTGCGCCTGATCGGCGATGCGCACCCGCTGAAGATACTGGAGCGCCAGTGCTTCGGCCTCTTTCTTTGGCATTTTCTTCACCCAGATCGGCGCCAGCGTACAGTTTTCGAGCACCGTGAGGTGAGGGAAGAGGTTGAAGTGCTGGAAGACCATCCCTACCTCACGGCGGATGGCATCGATCGCTTTCACGTCCTCGGTGAGTTCGATGCCGTCGACGACGATGCGCCCTCGTTGATGCGCCTCCAGCCGGTTGATGCAACGGATGAGGGTCGATTTGCCCGAACCCGAAGGGCCGCAGATCACGATGCGCTCGCCGGCCATCACCGTGAGATCGATGTCCTTGAGCACGTGGAAATCCTGATACCACTTGTTGACGCGCTCCATGAGGATCATCACCTCCTGGGTCTTGTGCGATTCGAGGCGCGTGAGCGTCTCTTCCATCAGTTCCATTCGGTTCTCCCGTCGGGGAAATGAAGGGGGTCAGCGCTTTTCGCTACGCGCCAGGCGTTTTTCCAACGCGATCGAATAGCGCGACATGCCGAAGCAAAACAGGAAATAGACGAAGGCGGCGAAGACATAGCCTTCGGTGGAAAACCCGAGCCACTCGGGGTCGACTGTGGCCCGGTGCACCGCGGTGAAGAAGTCCGCCAGGCCGATGATGATCACCAGGCTCGTGTCCTTGAAAAGGGCGATGAAGGTGTTGACGATGCCGGGAATCACCAGACGCAGGGCCTGCGGCAGGATCACGAGCCCCATCGACTGCCAGTAGCTCAAGCCGAGGGCATGGGTGGCTTCGTATTGCCCCTTGGGGATGGCCTGCAGCCCGCCGCGCACGACTTCGGCGAGATAGGCCGCCTCGAAGAGGATGACGGCGATGAGCGCCCGCACGAGTTTGTCGATCGACATCTGCTCGGGCAGGAAGAGCGGCAGCATCACCGAGGACATGAAGAGCACCGTGATGAGCGGCACGCCGCGCCAGAATTCGATGAACGTGATGCAGACGATCCGGATCGCCGGCAGCTGCGAGCGTCGCCCCAGGGCGAGCAGGATGCCCAGCGGCAGGGCACCGGCGATCCCGACGGAGGCGATCACGAGCGTGAGCATCAGCCCGCCCCATTGGTCGGTAGGCACGGTCGCTAGCCCCAGGATGCCCGCCCCGTAGAGCAGCCACCACACCAGCAAGGGCGTGAGGAGGAAATAGCCGAGCGCCCAGCGGCGCCGCTGCGGAAAACGGGAGAAGAAGAGCGGAGCCGCCAGCACGATGATCGACAGGGCCGCCAGATCGACCCGCCAGCGTTGCTCTATGGGGTAGAAGCCGTAGAGGAATTGCCCGAAGCGCTGGCCGATGAAGATCCAGCAGGCGCCGCCGGGATGGCAGTCGGCACGGGAACTCCCTTGCCAGGTCGCGTCGAAAAAGAGCCAGTCGAGCACGGGGGGAACGAAGCGCCACAAAAGGTAGATGGCGAGCAGGGTGAGCGCCGTGTTGACCGGGCCGGAGAAAAGGTTCTCCCGTAGCCAGCGCAGAACATCGATGCGCACGACGGGAGGGCGAAGGGAAGGGGAGGAGGACATGGCGGTTCCTCAACGTTCGACCAGCGCCATGCGCCGGTTGTACCAGTTCATGACGAGCGAGATCGTCAGGCTGATGAGCAGATACACCGCCATCGTCATGGCGATGGTCTCGATCGCCTGTCCGGTCTGGTTGAGCACCGTGCCGGCGAAGAGCCCCACGAGGTCGGGATAGCCGATTGCCGCCCCCAGGGAAGAGTTCTTCGTCAGATTGAGGTACTGGCTGGTGAGCGGCGGGATGATGACGCGCATGGCCTGCGGCAGGACGATGAGGCGCAGGCGCTGGCGCGGCGTCAGACCCAGGGCGATCGCCGCCTCGATCTGCCCGCGCGGCACCGACTGGATGCCGGCGCGCACCGTCTCGGCGATGAAGGCAGCGGTGTAGAGCGACAGCGCGACCGTGAGCGCGACGAGCTCGGGCAACAAGACCCAGCCGCCGCGGAAATTGAATCCCTGCAGCTGGGGGAGTTCCCAGGTAAATGGAGCGCCGAAGATCAGGCGGGCGGCGAGCGGCAAGCCGAAGAGCAGCAACAGGGCGACCCGTCCCGTGGAAAAAGGCTCGCCGGTGTGCTCCTGCCGGCGTCGCGCCCAGCGTCTCAGGATGATCACGGCGGCGAGCGCGATGCCAAGCGCGAGCACGATGGGGGCGAATCCCTCGGCGGGAATGGGCCGCGGCACGTAGAGTCCTCGGATATTGAGGAAGAACGCACCCAGGAACTCGTGGCTCTGGCGCGGCGAAGGCATGGCGCGCAGCACCGCGAAGTACCAGAAGAAGATCTGCAGCAGCGGAGGAACGTTGCGAAAGGTCTCGACGTAGAGGGCCGACAGGCCGCGGATGAGTGCATTCTCGGCCAGACGCCCGATGCCCACGAGAAAGCCCAGCACGGTGGCGAAGACGATGCCCAGCGCCGCTACGAGCAGCGTATTGAGCAGACCGATCACGAAGACGCGCGCGAAGCTGTCGGTTTCGCGATAATCGATGAGCGTCTGCAGGATGCCGAAGCCGGCGGGATTCTTCAGGAATCCGAAGCCGGAAGCGATGCCGCGCACCGTGAGATTGTGCACGGTGTTGTGCACGATCCAGCCGGCGAAAAGGGCGATCGCCAGCACGGTGAGGATCTGGGCCGCGAGGGCGCGGATCTTCGGGTCATAGAGCCAGCGGCGCGGTCCGCCGCCGCGAAGCGTCTCGCCAGGGGTCATGTCGGATCAGCCGGAACGGTCCGCCGTCAGGACGACGGCGGACAGGGGAGAAGGAAGAGGGATCAGCGGAAAGGCGGGGCGTACTGCAATCCGCCCTTGTTCCATTGGGCGTTGAGGCCACGTTCGATCTTGAGGGGGCTTCCTTTGCCGACGTTGCGCTCGAACATCTCGCCGTAGTTGCCCACCTGCTTGACGATCTGGTAGGCCCAGTCTTTCTTGAGCTTCATGTCCTTGCCGAAATCGGTGTCCAGCCCCAGCAGGCGCCGTACCTCGGGGTTGGTGGAGGTCTTGGCCATCTGGTCGACGTTGGCCGAGGTGATGCCGTATTCCTCGGCGGCGACGAGGGCGAAGAGCGTCCAGCGCACCACGTTGAACCACTCGGAGTCCCCCTGCCGCACCACGGGGCCGAGCGGCTCTTTGGAGATCACTTCGGGCAGCACGACGTAGTCGTCGGGGTTGGCGAGCTTGATGCGCTGGGCGTAGAGCTGGGACTGGTCGGAGGTGAGCACGTCGCAACGGCCCGATTCGAGCGCCTTGGCCGACTCGTCGGACTTCTCGTAGGTGACAGGTGTGTATTTCATGCCGTTGGTGCGGAAGTAGTCCGAGAGGTTCATCTCGGTGGTGGTCCCCGCCTGGATGCAGACGGTGGCGCCGTCGAGCTCACGGGCGCTCTTCACGCCCAGCTTCTTGTTCACGAGAAAGCCCTGGCCGTCGTAGTAGGTGACGCCGGTGAAGGACATGCCCATGCCGACGTCGCGCGAGATGGTCCAGGTGGAGTTGCGCGACAGCACGTCGATCTCGCCCGATTGCAGCGCGGTGAAACGCTCCTTGGCGGTGAGCGGCGTGAATTTCACTTTCTTCGCATCGCCGAAGAGCGCCGCGGCCACCGCACGGCAGAAATCCGCGTCGATGCCTGCATAGTTGCCGCTCGCGTCGGTGTAGGAAAATCCCGGCAGGCCGTCGCTGACGCCGCAATGCAGCACGCCGCGTTTGAGCACGGTGTCGAGCGTCTGTCCCGCCCAGGCGGGAGTAGCGAGGGAGCACGCCGCGGCGAGCGCCGCAACGAGGGCTTTTTTCTTCATGGGGAGCTCTCCTTTAGGGTGCGGGACCGTTGGAAAGTATCGGACAGAGGCTGGCGGATCGCAAGAGGGAATGGGGAAATCAGCGACTAGGGATTTCCCTAAGGGGCGGCAAGCCAGAAAGGCTCGCCGCCCAAGGTCGAGTCAGCGTTTGCGGGCGGGAGGCAGGTCGGTGCAGCTCCCTTCGGCCACTTCCGCCGCCAGTCCTACCGTTTCGATGAGCGTCGGGTGGGGATGGATGGTGCGGGCGATGTCACCCGCTTCCGCCCCCATTTCGATCGCCAGGCAGATCTCGCCGATCAGATCCCCCGCGCCGGCGCCGACGATGGCCCCGCCGACCAGACGATGCGTTTCGGCGTCGAACAGCAGTTTGGTGAATCCTTCCTCGCAGCCGTTGGCGATCGCTCGCCCCGAGGCAGCCCAGGGAAAGACGGCTTTCTCCACTTTGAGTCCGCGGGCCTTGGCTTCGGTTTCGGTGAGCCCGGCCCAGGCGATCTCGGGGTCGGTGTAGGCCACCGAGGGGATCTGCAGCGCATCGAACGCCGCTTTGCGGCCGGCGGCCGCTTCCGCCGCCACGTGTCCTTCGTGCACGGCCTTGTGCGCGAGCATCGGATTGCCGGTGAGATCTCCGATCGCAAAAACGTGCGGCACGTTGGTGCGCCGTTGCGGATCGACCGGGATGAATCCTCGCTCGTCGAGATGCACGCCCGCCGCCTCGAGCCCGAGCAGGGGGCCGTTGGAGCGACGCCCCACGGCCACCAGCACGAGGTCGTAGCGTTGCGCTTCCTTGGGCGCCGCTTCGCCATCCAACATCGCCCAGATGCCGTCGTCGCGCGCTTCCAGCGCCGTGGTGCGCGTGTTGCGGTAGAGCGCGCCGAAGCGGGCGGCGTTTTTCTTCTCCCAGACGCGAACGAGGTCACGGTCGGCGCCGGGAAAGAGATCTGCCGTCGCCTCCACCACATCGACCGTGGCGCCGAAGGCGGCATAGACCGTACCCATTTCCAGGCCGATGATGCCGCCGCCCACCACCAGCATGCGCCGTGGCAGCAAGGGCAGCGCCAGCGCACCGGTGGAATCGACCACGCGGGGGTCGTCCGGCTGGAATGGCAGGCGCACTGGCCGCGAACCGGCGGCGAGGATCGCCTGTTCGAATTCGACGATCTCCACGGTGCCGCTCGGGCGCGCCGGATCGCCCTCCATGCGCCGCACTTCGAGGTGATGGAGCCCGACGAGCCGGCCTTCTGCCTGCAGCACCCGCACGCCGCGCGCCTTGGCCATGCCCGCAAGGCCTTTGGTTAGCCGTCCGACGACCTCGTCGCGGTGCGCGCGTACCCGCTCGAGCTCGATTGTTGGCGCCTCGAAGACGATCCCGGCCTGGGCGAGATGCGTGCGCGCATCGATTGCTGCAGCCAGATGCAGCAGGGCCTTGGAGGGGATGCAGCCCACGTTGAGGCACACCCCCCCAAGCACCGCCTCGCGTTCGACCAACAGCACGTCGAGCCCGAGATCGGCCGCGCGAAACGCCGCGGAATAGCCCCCGGGGCCGCCGCCGAGTACGAGCAGCTGGCAGCGGTGGTGGACTTCTCCGGCGAAGGCGGGCGCGGCCGACACTGCCGCTGCCGCTGCGTCGGATCGAGGAGCGGAATGCGTCGCCGCCGGCATGGGAGCCGATCCGGTCTGCGCCGGAGCGGACGCAGCGACGGCTCCGGCTGGGGCAGAGGACGCCTCGGCCTGCTTGCCCGCCTCGGCGGCTTCGAGGCGAATGACAGGAGTGCCTTCGGAGACCTTGTCGCCGACCTTGACGAGCACCTCGCGCACGATGCCGGCCACGGGGCAGGGCACGTCCATGGTGGCCTTGTCCGATTCGAGGGTGCAGATCGGATCTTCGGGCGCGAGCACGTCGCCGGGCTTGACCAGCACCTCGATCACCGGCACGTCGTGATAGTCCCCGATGTCCGGTACCTTTACTTCGATGAGGGACATGGAATTCGCCTCCGCTTTAGAGCAGTACCCGCCGGAAATCGGCGAGCAGCTGGGCAAGGTGGGTGGTGAAGCGCGTGGCGTAGGCCCCGTCGATGACGCGATGATCCGCCGTGAGCGACAGCGGCAGGATCTGGCGCGGCACGAACGCCTTGCCGTCCCACACCGGTTTGACGGCGATCTTGTTCACGCCCAGGATCGCCACCTCGGGCGCGTTGATGATAGGGGCAAACCCCGTGCCGCCGATTCCTCCCAGGCTGGAGATGGTGAAGGTGGCGCCTTGCATCTCGGCCGGCTTGAGTTTGCCTTCGCGCGCCTTGCGGGCGAGCTCGGCCGTCTCGACCGCGATCTCGCGCAGCCCCTTCTTGTCGGCCTCTTTCAGCACCGGCACCACCAGACCTTGCGGCGTGTCGGCGGCAAAGCCGATGTGGTAGTAGCGCTTATAGACGAGCTTGTCCCCGTCGAGGCTGGTATTCATGTCGGGGAAGCGCTGCAGCGCCGCCACCACCGCCTTGATGAGGAAGGCGAGCATGGTGAACTTGATCCCTTCCTTTTCGTGCTCGCGGTTGAGCTCGCGGCGGAAGGCTTCGAGCTCGGTGACGTCGGCCTCGTCGTGGTAGGTGACCGCCGGGATCATGATCCAATTGCGCGCGAGGTTCGCCGCCGAGATCTTCTTGATGCGCCCCAGCTCCTTGACCTCGATCGGGCCGAACTTGGCGAAGTCGACCTTGGGCCAGGGCGGCAATTCCAAGCCGGCGAGCAACGAGCCGCCGCCCGCCTTGGACGGCTCCCTGGTTTCACTTTGCATCACGCGCTTGACGTGGGCGACGACGTCTTCACGCAGAATGCGGCCGTTCGGCCCGGACGGAGTGACCTTGGAGAGATCGACTCCGAGCTCGCGGGCAAAGGCACGCACCACGGGGCTGGCGTGGATCTTGCCGCCGAGCTGGATCGGTGTAGGTGCGACGGGGGCAGGGGCTGCGGGTTCAGCCACCGGCGCCCATGCCGCCGCACCGACGGCAGGAGCCGATCGGGGCGGCTCGGCAGGGGCAGACGTTTCGCCGCCGGTTGCCGATGCCGGCGTGCCCGATTCGGCGGGAGGCTCGGCCGGTGTCGCCACGGAGGCATGCGCCTCGGCCTCCTTGCCGGCTTCTTTGGCTTCGAGGCGGATGACGGGGGTACCTTCGGAGACCTTGTCGCCGACCTTGACGAGCACTTCGCGCACGACGCCGGCCACGGGGCAGGGCACGTCCATGGTGGCCTTGTCCGATTCGAGGGTGCAGATCGGATCTTCGGGCGCGAGCACGTCGCCGGGCTTGACCAATACCTCGATCACCGGCACGTCGTGATAGTCGCCGATGTCCGGTACCTTCACTTCGATGAGGGATGCCATCGGGAATCTCCTTTAGGCCGTGCGCGGGTTGGGTTTGGCGGGATCGATGCCGTAGCGGACGATGGCCTCGGCCACCTTGCGCCGCGGCAGTTCGCCGTCTTCGGCAAGTGCCATGAGCGCGGCGAGCGTCACCCAATGCCGGTCGACCTCGAAATGGAATCGCAGCTTTTCGCGGGTATCGGAGCGCCCGAAACCGTCGGTGCCCAGCGTGTAATAGGTGCGCTTGACGAAGGGACGGATCTGCTCGGCAAAGAGCTTGACGTAGTCGGTCGCCGCCACCGCTGGTCCGCGGTGCCCGGAGAGCTTCTGCTCGACGTGGCTCTTGCGCGGCGATTCCAGCGGATGCAGCAGGTTCCAGCGCACCGTGTCCTGGCCGTCGCGGGCGAGCTCGTTGAAGCTCGTGCAGCTCCACACGTCGGCGGCCACGCCCCAGTCCTCGCGCAGGATGTCGGCCGCGGCCATCACTTCGCGCAGGATGGAGCCGCACCCCATGAGCTGCACGCGGGGCGCGTCGCCGGCCGGGGCAGCGCGCAGCAGATACATTCCCTTGAGAATGTCCTCGCGCACGCTCTCGCCTTCGGGCATGGGCGGATGCTCGTAGTTCTCGTTGAGCACGGTGATGTAGTAGAAGACGTCTTCCTGTTCCGCCATCATGCGCCGCAAGCCTTCGTGCACGATCACGGCGAGTTCGTACTGGAAGGTCGGGTCGTAGCTGATGCAGTTGGGCACGACGTGCGCGAGCACGTGGCTGTGGCCGTCCTGGTGCTGCAGCCCTTCCCCGTTCAAGGTCGTGCGCCCCGAGGTGCCGCCGATGAGAAAGCCCCGGGCGCGCTGATCTCCCGCCGCCCAGATGAGATCCATCGTGCGCTGGAAGCCGAACATGGAATAGAAGATGTAGAAGGGGATCGTGATCACGTCGTGCACGCTGTAGCTCGTGGCCGCCGCGATCCAGTCGCTCGTCGCGCCCGCTTCGTTGATCCCCTCCTCCAGGATCTGGCCGTCGCGCGACTCCTTGTAGAACATCAGCTGGTCATGATCCTCGGGAACGTATTTCTGCCCTTCCTGGTTCCAGATGCCGAACTGGCGAAACATCCCTTCCATGCCGAAGGTGCGCGACTCGTCCGGTACGATGGGCACCACGCGCTTGCCGATCTTCTTGTCGCGCATGAGCTGGATCATCATGCGTACCAGCGCCATGGTCGTGGAGATCTCGCGCCCTTCGCCGCTGCCGGCAAAGAAGGAGGCAAACGATTCGAGCGGCGGAATTTCCAGCGATTCGCTCGCTTTCTGCCGCCGCTGCGGCAGATAGCCGCCCAGCGCCTGGCGCCGTTCGTGCATGTAGCGCGCCTCGGGCGAGTCGGGCGCGAAAGTGAGGAAAGGCAGCGCATCGATCTGGTCGTCGGGGACCGGGAGACGGAAACGGTCGCGGAAACTGCGGATCGCGTCGTGATCCATTTTCTTTGCCTGGTGGGCGATGTTCATCGCCTCGCCCGCCTGGCCCATGCCGTAGCCCTTGATGGTCTTGGCGAGGATCACCGTCGGCTGCCCCTGGTGCTCGACGGCGGCCTTGTAGGCGGCGTGCACCTTGAAAAGGTCGTGGCCGCCGCGGTTGAGTTCCCAGATTTCCTCGTCGGTCCAGTCGGCCACCAGTGCTTTCAGCTCGGGGGTGTTGAAGAGGTGTTCGCGGATGTAGGCCCCGTTCTTGGCGCGGAACGTCTGGTAGTCGCCGTCGCACAGCTCCATGAGGCGCTTTTTCAGGATGCCCTGCTTGTCGCGGGCAAAGAGCGCGTCCCAGCGCGAGCCCCAGATCACCTTGATGACGTTCCAGCCGGCGCCGCGGAACTCGGCTTCCAGTTCCTGGATGATCTTGCCGTTGCCGCGCACCGGACCGTCGAGCCGCTGCAGGTTGCAGTTGATGACGAAGATGAGATTGTCGAGCTTCTCGCGCGCTGCCATACCGATCGCGCCCAAGGTCTCGACCTCGTCGACTTCCCCGTCGCCGACGAAACACCACACTTTGCGCTTGGCGGCTCGTTCCGCGTCGAGCAGCCCCCGGCAGGCGAGATACTTGATGAAGCGCGCCTGATAGATCGCCTGGATGGGACCCAGCCCCATGGAGACGGTGGGAAATTGCCAGAAGGCCGGCATCAGCCAGGGGTGGGGATAGGAGGAAAGCCCCTTGCCGTCGATCTCGCGCCGATAGCTGATGAGCTGCTCTTGCGTGAGCCGGCCGAGCATGAAGGCGCGCGCGTAGATGCCCGGAGCGGAGTGTCCCTGGAAGAAGACGAGGTCCCCTGGATGCTTTTCGTTCGGCGCATGGAAAAAGTGGTTGAACCCCACGTCGTAGAGCACGGCGGCCGAGGCGAAGGAAGCGATATGCCCGCCCACGTTGGAATCGCGGTTGGCACGTACCACCATGGCCATCGCATTCCAGCGGATGTACGAGTGGATCTTGATTTCCAGATCGGGGTCGCCCGGATAAGGCGGCTGCAGTTCGACCGGGATGGTGTTGATGTAGGCGGTGTTGGCCGAATAGGGAATGTCAACGCCGTGTTCTCGGGCCTCTTCGATCAAGGTCTCGAGGAGCGCGTGCGCCCGCTCCGGGCCTTCGTGTTCGAGGACGGCGTCGAGCGCGTCCAACCACTCGCGTGTTTCTTCAGGATCCGGATCTGGATGGACGTGGTGCTGGGACTGGACGGACATGAGCGGCTCCTTTTGCGGTGTACATCCCGCAATATAAAATTTAATTTCACGAAGCGCAATCGTGCGCTGCAGCACGAAGAGACGGTGGCATGACTACGGGTTTCCCCTAGTGGTGGAATGGCCAGGAATGCGCGACATTGTCGGTCGAGGAATTTTTCCGTCTCCGTGCGTTCCCACCTACCGATGAAGACCAGTCTCCCCGTCAGTTCCTCGCGCGACGATGCCCCTGTGCGTTTTGGCGCCGCAGGGGCCCTGTTTGCCCTGATCATGTTAGGCGCCGGAGCCATGCTTTACCAGTGGGGCGCTTCGGAAGCCGCCACCGGCGTCAACGCCGAGATGCTGACCATGCTGCTGGTGATCGCTGCTCTGGGAGCGTGGGTGATCGTGCTCCTCGTTCGCATTCGGCAGCGTGGTTTGGCCCTGAGGCGGCTCGAACGCGAGCGGGACCGGCTCTTCCATTTTTCGCTCGACCTGCTGGCAGTGCTGGGGCAAGACGGAAAGATCCTGCGCTGCAATGCGGCGTTCCCCCGAGTGCTCGGCTATACCGAGAGGATGCTGCAGGGCAAGTCGCTCATCGATCTGGTGCACCACGACGACTTGGCCGAAACGATGTCGGCCCTGCGCCGGCTCTCGAGCGGCGAGGCGGTGGAATTCGTCGCCCGCATGCATGGTATTACCGGCGAATATCGTTGGCTGTCGTGGCACATCAACCCGGTCAATGACGAGGATGCCTGCTACGCCATCGCTCATGACATCACCCGAGCAAAACAGACCGAGCAGGCGCTGCAGGCCGAGATGGCCTTTCGCCGCGCGATGGAGGAATCCCTCGTCACCGGCCTGCGGGCGATCGATCTGCAGGGGCGCATCATCTATGTGAACCCCGCCTTCTGCCGATTGGTGGGGTTCACGGAGGAAGAACTGCTCGGGTGCGGGCCACCGTTTCCCTATTGGCCGGAGGAATCGCTCGAGACGTGCTGGGAGAGCCTGCGCATGACGCTCGCGGGCCGTTTCCCTCCCGAGGGGTTCGACATGCGCATCCGGCGCAAGGACGGCGAGCGGCTCGACGTGCGTTTTTACCTCTCTCCGCTCATCGATGGCGAGGGGCGGCACACCGGCTGGATGGCGGCCGTGACCGACGTGACCGAGGCGCGGCGGGTGCGCGCCGCGCTCGAAGCGGCCCAACGCCGTTTCGCTGCGGTGCTGGAGGGGCTCGATGCCGCGGTCTTCGTGGCAGACTGGGAAAGCGACGAGATCCTCTTCGCCAACCGGGCATTCAAGCGCATCTATGGTTTCGACGCGGTGGGACAGCGGGCGTCGGCCTTGGGCGTGCCTCGACCGTTCTCTCTCGAACCGGAGGATGCCCATCCCGACGAAGAGACGCTACCCCGCGAGCTGTTCGACGGCGAAGTGCAGCATCCCGAGTCCGGGCGCTGGTACCATGTGCACGAGCAGCTCACGCGCTGGGTCGATGGGCGCATCGTGCGCATGGCGATCGCCACCGACATCACCGTCCATCAGCATCTGCGCGCGCTGGAGCTGCAGCGCCAGGCCCAACTGCAGCAGACGGCGCGGCTCATCACCATGGGCGAGATGGCGTCGACCCTCGCGCACGAGCTCAACCAGCCACTCGCGGCGATCGCCAATTATTGTCGCGGCGGCATGAGCCGGCTGGAGCAGGGTCGGCTCGACGAGGCGGCCGCGCGTGCCGTGCTCGAGAAAGCGGCGACGCAGGCCGAGCGCGCCGGCTCCATCCTCAACCGCATCCGCGACTTCGTGCGCAAGTCCGAACCGCGGCGCGAGTCGGTGCCGCTTGCCGAAATTGTAGAGGGGGCCGTCGAGATCATGACACCCGAGGCCAAGCGGCACAACGTGCGTCTTCTGGTGGAGCTTCCCGAGGTGCTGCCGCCGGTGCGCGCCGACCAGATCCTCATCGAGCAAGTTCTGGTGAATCTGATCCGCAACGGCATCGAAGCGATGGCGCGCACGAGGCCGGCTGCGCGCCAGATCCGGGTACAGGCGGCACGTCAGGACGAACGCCACGTGGCCGTGGCCGTGATCGATCGGGGCCGCGGTCTCTCGCCGGAAGAACGAGAGCAGATCTTCACCTCCTTTTTCACCACCAAACCCGACGGTCTGGGCATGGGCCTGAAGATCTGCCGCTCCATCGTCGAATTCCATGAGGGACGGCTCATGGTGGAGGACAATCCCCAAGGGGGGACGGTGTTTCGCTTCACCCTGCCGCTGGAGGAATGAGGAAATGAACGGGATGGAGGAAGGGCGCCTCGTGCATGTCGTCGACGACGACGAGGCGATGCGCGATTCCCTGCAGTGGCTGCTCGAAGGCAGCGGCCATTGTGTGCGCACCTACGTCGATGCGGCGAGTTTCCTTGCTGCCGTCGGACCGCAGGACGGCGGCTGCGTGCTGCTCGACGTGCGCATGCCCGGCATGAGCGGACTGGAACTCTTCGATGAGTTGCGCCGGCGCGAGCTGCCGCTGGCGGTGATCTTCATCACCGGACACGGCGACATTCCCATGGCGGTACGCCTGTTGCGCAAGGGGGCAGTCGACTTCCTGGAAAAACCGTTTTCCGACGCACAGCTTCTCGATCGCATCGAGGAGGCGCTCGGGCGTTCACGCACCTTGCGCGAGCGGCAGCGCCGGCGCCAGGAGATCGAGCGGCGCCTCGCGAGCCTGTCGCAGCGCGAACGCGAAGTGCTCGCGCTCATCGTCGCGGGTCGCCTCAACAAGCAGGTTGCAGACGATCTGGGTATCTCGATCAAGACGGTGGAGGTCTATCGTGCCCGCGTGATGGAAAAGATGGCGAGCGATTCGCTCGCCGAACTGGTGCAGACGATGACCTGGTGGGAGGAAGAGCGTGTCCGCCCCTGGGGACAGCTCGAATAGAGGCCGCACCAGGCGGCGCTCAAGCCCGCACCGACCATTCGTTCAGCAGGCGCCGCGCCGCGCTCACCGTCTCGCTGGCAGTGATCCCGATCGGGCCGATCCCTTCTGCAACGAGCCGATCGGCCGCGGCGCCATGGAGGAATGGGCCGAAGCGCGCCGCCAGCGGTACCGGCCAGCCCTGGGCGAGCAGCGCCCCCAGCAGGCCGCTCAGTACGTCGCCCATGCCGGCGCTCGCCATGCCCGGATTCCCCGTGGGGTTGATCGCCCAGGCGCCGTCGGGGTCGGCCACGACCGAGCCGCAGCCCTTGAGCACGACATGCGCCCGGTAGCGCTGGGCGAGTTCCTGCGCGGCGGCGATGCGGTCGCGCTGCACGGCGGCCACCTCGGTACCGAGCAGTCGCGCGGCCTCCATGGGGTGGGGCGTGAGGATTGCCGGAATCGAGCGTGAGCGCAGGGACTCCTGCAATTCGGCGTCGACGGCCAGGCGATTGAGCCCGTCGGCGTCGAGCACGAGCGGCAGAGAGGAAGGCAGTAGCCGCGCGAGCTGGGCGCGGGCTTCGGCCGAGGCGCCCAAGCCCGGCCCGACGACGAGGACATCGACGCCGCGCTCGGGAATCGCGTTTCCCACCATCAACTCCGGATGCACTGGACTGAAGGAGAGGATGTTCGGGTCGAGCGCGCACAGGGTCACCTTGCCGGCGCCGGTGGCGAGCGCCGCGTGCCCCGCCAGGAAGGCCGCTCCGCTCATGCGCGGCGCGCCCCCCACCACCAGCACGTGGCCGAAACTGCCCTTGTGGGTGTTCTTGCGCCGCGGCCGCAGGTGGCCGGCGAAGGCGTCCAGCCCGAGCAAACGCCCCCGTCCCAGGTCGTGGCGTGAGGCATCGACTCCCAGCGCATCGACCATGACCACACCGGCCCGATCCGGGCCGTCGAGCGTGTGCAGACCTGGCTTGTCGGCGAGGAAGGTCAGGGTGGCGTTTGCCTCGAAACATGGCCCCGTGCAGCGCCCTGTGTCGGCATCGAGCCCGCTGGGGACGTCTACTGCCAGTTTGAACGCCGTCTGCCGCGAACCCCACCCGATCCATGAGGCGTAGGGCTCGCCGACGGGGCGGGCAAGGCCGATGCCGAAGAGGGCATCCACGATCGCTGCCGGCCGCTCGTCGAGCGCTTCCGGACCAGGAAGCACGGTGCCGCCAGCCGAGAGAAAGGCGGCGCGCGCCGCCGCGGCTTCGCCTTCCATGCGCGTCGCGTCGAAGCAGCCGATCACCACGGCGCGTCGTCCGAGGGCGAGCAGCCGACGTGCCGCCACGAACCCGTCCCCCCCGTTGTTGCCCGGTCCGCACAGGATGCACACCAAACCGCCCGGAGGGACGTGCGCGATCACCGAGCGGGCGATCGCCGCCCCGGCACGCTCCATCAGCGGCGGATCGGCCAAGGGGACTTCCACCGCCTCGATCGCTCGGATCTCCTTCAGACGGAGCAAGGGGCGGGAAGAAAGGGGCGCAATGAAAGGGGAAAAGGGCGCGAAAGGCATGATGCGACTCCTGGCTGGAGATCAAACCATGTTAGAATGAAAAACCGTTTTCTTCACCCACGAATGCAAGGAACTCGGATGGAAGTCGCCGAACAGACGCCCGCGCAACAACCCGCCAATCCGCTCGAACGTTCGCTCACGCTCAACATTCCCGTGGCCGACGTCGAGAAAGACGCCGAAAAGCGCCTCAAACGCATCGCACCCACCGTCAAGATGCCTGGGTTTCGTCCGGGCAAGGTGCCGATGCGCCTCGTCAAGCAGATGTATGGCAACGAAATGTGGACCGAAGCCGTGAGCGAGGCGATCGAGCGCACCTTCAACGAAGCCGTCGCCCGCGAAGGCTTGCGCGTGGCGGGCGGTTTCCGCATCGAACCCGCCGAATCGGCCGATGCGGCGATTCTCGCCTTCACGGCCCGCTTCGAAGTCTACCCCGAAGTCGAACCCGCCGATCTCTCCGGCCGCACGGTCGAACGTCCGCGGCTCGAGATCACCGAGGCCGAAATCGACAAGACCCTCGAGCGCCTGCGCAAGCAGCGCACCACGTACCACGAAGTCGACCGGCCGGCGCAGGAAGGCGATCGCGTCACCGTCTCTTATACCGCGCGCAAGGATGGCGAGGTGGTCGAGAACGGTCAAGTCGAAAACTTCCCCTTCGTCATCGGCGCTGGCGCTTTGCTCGAAGATATCGAGAAGGCGCCGATCGGCATGCGGGCTGGCGAAACCAAAACCTTCGAGGTAACCTTCCCTGAAGGCGAGGACAACAAGTTCGCCGGCCAGACGCTGCAGTTCGAGCTCACGGTGCATCGAGTCGAAGAGCCCGAATTGCCCGCGGTCGATGCCGACTTTGCCCGTGCGCTCGGCATCGAGGATGGCGACGTGCAAAAGTTGCGCGACGAGATCCGCGCCTCGCTCGAGCGCGAACTCAAGCAGCGCATCGACAACGAAGTAAAGAAACAGGTCTTCGATCTGCTGCTCTCCGCCCACGACTTCGCCGTGCCGAGCGCCCTCGTCGAGACCGAAGCCGAACAGCTCGTCGAGCGCATGCGGCGTGACCTGAGCATGCGCGGGTTCGACGCCGGCAAGCTCGAGCTCTCGCCGCAGCTCTTCGAAGAAGAGGCCCGCCGCCGCGTCAAGCTCGGCCTCGTCATCGGCGAGCTCGTCAAGCGCCATGAACTTCAGGCGAAACCGGAGCAGGTGCGCGCCCTCGTCGAAGAGGTGGCCGCCGAGTACGAGCACCCAGAGGTGATGGTCAATTGGTATTATTCCGATCCGGAGCGCCTGGTGTCGGTGGAAGCGGTGGCGATCGAGAACAACGTCGTGCAATGGGTGCTCGAGCAGGTTCAGGTGGTCGACAAGCCCGTCGAGTTCGACGAGTTCATGACGCAGCGCCCCGCCTGAAGATGGGCAAACCCGCGCGGCCGCGACGTTCGGCGGGCGAAGTTTGTTCGCCGCGCGAACCCGCCGCGCGTTTTCGCGTCAACTACAATTGAACGAATTCCTGCGTGAGGAACCATGAAACAATCCTTTGAGGCGAACACCCCGCTCGGGCTCGGCCTCGTGCCGATGGTGGTGGAGCAAAGCGGTCGCGGCGAGCGCGCCTACGACATCTACTCGCGCCTGCTCAAGGAGCGCGTCGTGTTCCTCGTCGGCCCTGTCGACGATGCGGTCGCGAGCCTCGTCGTCGCGCAGCTCCTCTTTCTCGAATCCGAGAACCCGGACAAGGACATCCACTTCTACATCAACTCGCCGGGCGGCTCGGTCACGGCCGGCATGGCCATCTACGACACCATGCAGTTCATCAAGCCCGACGTGAGCACCCTGTGCATCGGCCAGGCGGCGAGCATGGGCGCCTTCCTGCTCGCGGCAGGTGCCAGAGGCAAGCGCTACTGCCTGCCGAATTCCCGCGTGATGATCCACCAGCCCCTGGGTGGTTTTCAGGGACAGGCCACCGACATCGAGATCCACGCCCGCGAGATTCTCAAAATCAAGGCCAAGCTCAACGAGCTCCTGGCGTTTCACACCGGCAACGACGTCGAGCGCGTCGAGCGCGACACCGAGCGGGACAACTTCATGGACGCGGAAGAAGCCGTGAAGTATGGCCTGGTCGACAAGGTCCTGATCCGTCGCGAAGACATCTGAGGAACCATGGCGAAGAATAAACGCAGCGACAACGGCGAATTCTACTGTTCCTTCTGTGGCAAGAGCCAGCACGAGGTCAAGAAACTCATCGCCGGCCCGTCGGTGTACATCTGCAACGAGTGCATCGAGTTGTGCAACGACATCGTGCGTCAGGAGTTGGCGGAAGACCTGGGCGAAGGGGAAGGGCACACAGGGCACTTGCCAACGCCCAGGGAGCTCGTCGATTATCTCGACCAGTACGTCATCGGCCAGGACTACGCCAAGCGCGTGCTCTCGGTAGCGGTCTACAACCACTACAAGCGTCTGGCGCTCGCCGGCCGCGACGACGACGTGGAGATCGCCAAGAGCAACATCCTGCTCATCGGCCCTACCGGTTCGGGCAAGACCCTGCTCGCGCAGACCCTTGCGCGCAAGCTCGACGTGCCCTTTGCCATCGCCGACGCCACCACGCTCACCGAGGCAGGCTACGTGGGTGAAGACGTGGAGAACATCCTCGCCCGCCTGCTTCAAACCTGCGACTTCGACGTCGAGCGTGCCCAGCGGGGCATCGTCTTCATCGACGAGATCGACAAGATCACGCGCAAGTCCGAGAACCCCTCCATCACCCGCGACGTCTCCGGCGAAGGCGTGCAGCAGGCGCTCTTGAAGCTCATCGAAGGCACGGTGGCTTCCGTGCCGCCTCAAGGCGGGCGCAAGCACCCGAACCAGGACTTCATCCAGCTCGACACCACCAACATCCTCTTCATCTGCGGT
Source organism: Tepidiphilus succinatimandens (assembly GCF_006503695.1). GTDB lineage: Bacteria > Pseudomonadota > Gammaproteobacteria > Burkholderiales > Rhodocyclaceae > Tepidiphilus > Tepidiphilus succinatimandens. The sequence continues at coordinate 69,184 of NZ_SBIK01000006.1, read as the reverse complement.
GGCGCCTTCGAGGGGCTGGAGAAGATCGTCGAGCGGCGCACGGAAGCCGCCGGCATCGGGTTCGGCGCCACGGTCGCGAGCAAGAAAGAGCGCAAGAAATCCGAACTGCTGCGCCAGGTCGAACCCGACGATCTCGTGCGCTTCGGCTTGATTCCCGAGTTCGTCGGGCGTCTGCCGGTGATCGTGCCGCTCGAGGAGCTCGACGAAGAGGCGCTCATGCGCATCGCCACCGAGCCGAAGAATGCCCTCGTCAAGCAGTATCGCAAGCTCTTCGAGATGGAAGGCGTGGCGCTCGAATTCACCCCCGGCGCGATCCGGGCGATCGCCCGTAAAGCCATCGAACGGCGCACCGGCGCGCGCGGGCTGCGCTCCATCATGGAAGAGGTGTTGCTCGACCTGATGTTCGAGCTCCCCAACCTCAGCAGCGAAGGCGTGCACAAGATCCTCATCGAGGAATCCACCGTGACGCAGGGCACACCCCCCCTCAAGCTCAGCGGCGAAGAAGCCCGCGTCAGCGGCGCCAACTGAAGTTCGACGTTTCGTTTTTCTCTCTTCGGTGCGGGGCCGTTTCGGCCCCGCCGCCAATGTGCTTTTTTCTCCCCTTGATTTTTGCCGTTCAAGCTACCATATTGCACGGTAGCGATTCCTCGCCTCATCAGGATTTCCACTCATGACAGAGCTCATCCAAACCCAGGGGAAAACCCTCGAACACCTGCCGCTGCTGCCCTTGCGCGACGTGGTGGTGTTCCCGCACATGGTCATCCCGCTCTTCGTTGGGCGGCCCAAGTCCATCAAGGCGCTCGAGCGCGCCATGGAAAACGGCGGACGGCTCGTACTCGCCACGCAGAAAGACGCCGCCAAGGACGATCCCGGTCCCGACGACATTTTCACGCTCGGGTGCATCGCCCATGTGCTGCAGATGCTCAAGCTGCCCGACGGCACGGTCAAGGTGCTCATCGAAGGGCGGCAGCGCGCGCGCTTTGCACGCATTCTCGAAGAAGGCGACACCTTCGTCGCCCTGGCCGAGCCGCTGGAAACCCAGACCGGCGATGCCCGCGAGACCGAGGCCCTGCGCCGCTCGCTGCTCTCCGCTTTCGAAGAGTACGTCAAGCTCAACCAGAAGCTGCCGCAGGAGCTCGTCGCCTCGCTCGCCGCGCTCGAAGATCCCGAGCATCTCACCGACATCATCGCGGCCCATCTGCCGCTCAAGCTCGACAAGAAGCAGGAGCTGCTCGAGATCCTCGCCCTCGTGCCGCGCATGGAGCGGCTCTTGGCGCTGCTCGAGGCCGAGATCGACATTCTCGAAGTCGAGAAGCGCATCCGTAGCCGCGTCAAGCGGCAGATGGAAAAATCGCAGCGCGAGTTCTACCTCAACGAGCAGGTCAAGGCCATCCAGAAGGAACTCGGCGAAGGCGACGAACAGGCCGAGCTCGAAGAGCTCGAGAAGAAGATCAAGGCCGCGGGAATGCCCAAGGAGGTGCAGGAAAAGGCCGAGGCCGAACTCAAGAAGCTGCGCATGATGTCGCCCATGTCGGCCGAGGCCACGGTGGTGCGCAACTACCTCGACGTGCTCGTGAGCCTGCCCTGGAACAAGAAGACCAAGGTCACGCTCGATCTGGCCAAGGCGCAGAAAATCCTCGATGCCGATCACTACGGCCTGGAGAAAGTCAAGGAGCGGATCGTCGAATACCTGGCGGTACAAAAGCGCGTCGACGTCGTCAAAGCCCCCATCCTGTGCCTGGTCGGTCCTCCCGGCGTGGGCAAGACCTCGCTCGGCCAGTCGATGGCACGCGCCACCGGGCGCAAGTTCGTGCGCATGGCCCTGGGTGGGGTGCGGGATGAAGCCGAAATCCGCGGCCATCGGCGCACCTACATCGGCGCCATGCCGGGGCGCATCATCCAGAGCCTCATCAAGGTCGGCGTGAAAAACCCGCTCTTCCTGCTCGACGAAGTCGACAAGATCGGCATGGATTTCCGCGGCGATCCGAGTTCGGCGCTCCTGGAAGTGCTCGACCCCGAACAGAACCACGCCTTCCAGGACCACTACGTCGAGGTCGATTTCGACCTCTCGGAAGTGATGTTCGTGGCCACGGCGAACACGCTCAACATCCCGGCGCCGCTTTTGGACCGCATGGAGGTGATCCGGCTCTCCGGCTACACCGAGGACGAGAAGATCGCCATCGCCGAGCGCTATCTGCTGCCCAAGCAGATGAAGCTCAACGGCGTGAAGAAGAACGAGCTCAGCGTCACCACCGCGGCGATCCGCGACATCGTGCGCTACTACACGCGGGAAGCCGGCGTGCGCAGCCTCGAGCGAGAGATCTCCAAGATCTGCCGCAAGGTGGTCAAGGGCATTCTGCTCAAGGCGCTGAAGGCTCCGGTGACGGTGGATGCGGGCGATCTCGAGACCTATCTCGGCGTGCGCAAGTACACCTTCGGCGTGGCCGAGAAAGAGAACCAGGTGGGGCAGGTCACCGGACTTGCCTGGACCGAAGTGGGCGGCGAACTCCTCACCGTGGAAGCGGCGGTGATGCCGGGCAAAGGCAAGGTCATCACCACGGGCAAGCTCGGCGAGGTCATGCAGGAATCCATCCAGGCGGCCATTACCGTGGTGCGCAAGCGCGCGCGCAAGCTCGGCATCCCGGAGGATTTCTACGAGAAGACCGACGTGCACGTGCACCTGCCCGAAGGCGCGATCCCCAAAGACGGTCCTTCGGCGGGGATTGCCATCACCACGGCGCTCGTCTCCGCGCTCACCGAGATTCCGGTGCGCTGCGACGTGGCCATGACCGGCGAGATCACCCTGCGGGGGGAAGTGCTGGCGATCGGCGGGCTCAAGGAGAAGCTCCTTGCCGCCGTGCGCGGCGGCATCCGCAAGGTGCTCATTCCCGAGGAGAACGTCAAGGATCTGGCCGAGATCCCTGACAACGTGAAGAACGCCGTGGAGATCATCCCCGTGCGCTGGATCGAGCAGGTGCTCGAGCTCGCCCTCGAACGCAAGCCCGAGCCGCTCGCGCCGGCAAGTGAGCCGCCTGTGGCCACGGTCGCGGTTACGGCGACCGCCGCGGGCACGGGGGCAGCCGAACTGCCGCACTGAGCCCGCGGCGTTTGCCAGGAAGCGCCGGTGATGGTACCATTGCCGGCGCTCGAGGCGGGTGCTTAGCTCAGTTGGTAGAGCGTCGCCCTTACAAGGCGAATGTCGGCGGTTCGAGTCCGTCAGCACCCACCATGCTCCTACCCCGCCATGCTATCATTGAACGATTGGTACATGAGAGGGCTGGCGCGATGGTGCAGCCATCGTTTCTGGGGCGGAACGTGGAGATGCTGGAACACGCCATCGCGGCCAAACTCGCCGTGCTGGGGCTGGATCCGACGAACGCGCAGCAGATGCGCGATCTCGCCCGAGAAGCGCTCGACACCGATCCGCAAAAAATCTCCCAGCATTTCTATGCGTCTTCGCTCGAGCCGCGCGTGCGCGCCGAGCTCTTGGGGCTCATCGCCCTCATGTTCCAGACCATGGCCTCCGCAGCGAACATGGGGGAGGAGCTGCACGGCGGCCCCGTGTGGAAGGCCGTGGCGCGGGCGATCTACGAAGAAGCCGAGGCCCGCGGGCTCCTTCCCGCAAAAGGGGCGTGAATGCGGTCCGATCCTGCCTCGTCTCCTGCTCGACTCGAGACGCGCCTGCGGCTCGCCCTGGAAGCGGCCGGACTGGCGACGTGGGATCTGGATTTCGTGCATGAAACGACCTGGCTCGATGCCCAGTGGAGCCGTTGGATGGGTTTGGGCAATGAGCCCGTCCGCTTGAGTTTTGCCCAATGGCGTTCCTTCGTCCATCCCGACGACTGGCCCCGGGTTCGCTCGGCCCTCATCGATCTGCTCAAAGGAAAAACTGCTATTTATCAGCAGCGTTACCGTATTCGGACACCGGATGGCCGCATCCTGTGGCTCGAAGATCGTGGCCAGGTATGTGACCGCGATCCTACGACGGGGCGCGCGTTGCGTGCGATCGGTGTGTCGCGTGACGTGACCCAGGAAGAAGAAAAAATCCAGCGAGATCGCCTCTTGACCGCAGCGCTGCGCCATGCGCCGGTAGGCATCATGATCGCGGCGGCCGACGGTACCGTCGAATGGGTCAATCCGGCTCTCGAGCAGATCACCGGTTATCGTGCCGATCAGCTGATCGGTACGCGTGCTGGATATTTGTTACACAGCGGCTTACAACCAGAATCGTTTTATCGGGAATTATGGGAGACGATTTCCCAAGGAGCGGTTTGGCAGGGACGGATGGTGAACAAGACGGCGACGGGGGAGTTGCGTTACCACGACGTGACCATCGCCCCCGTCACCGACAACGAGGGGCGGCCTGTGCACTACATCGCCACCTACCGCGACGTCACCGAGCAGGTGCTGCTCGAAGAGCGGCTCGAACGCATGGCCATGACCGATCCCCTCACCGAGCTGCCCAACCGCCGCGCTTTTCTCGAGGCAATGCAAAAGGAGTTCCAGCGCGTCGTTCGTTCCGGATTCACGATCGATTCCTCCTTTTGCCTCCTCGATCTCGATCACTTCAAACGAATCAACGATACCCTGGGCCATGCTGCGGGCGACGCCGTGCTGCGTCATTTCGCCCACACGGTTCGGCAATCCCTGCGTCAGATGGACGTCTGTGGCCGCCTGGGGGGAGAGGAGTTCGGCATCCTGTTGCCGCAAACCGACGATCGGGCGGCCGCAGCGGCAATCGAACGGCTGCTGCGCACCATTCGCCAAAGCGTCGTCGTCTTCAATGGCCATGCGATCCGCTATACGGTGAGCGCCGGCGGCACGTCGTTCTCGATCAGCGATCGCACGATCGACGACGTGTTCGCACGTGCCGACCGGGCGCTCTATCAAGCCAAAGAGAACGGACGGGACCACTTGGTTTGGATCGCTCCGGAAGATCAGTAACTTGTCATTGCCACGAATAGAGGGGAATTCAATGGATTTGTGCGTGATCGGGACCGGCTACGTCGGCCTCGTGACTGGGGCGTGTTTTGCCGAGATGGGCAACGAGGTGTGGTGCGTCGATGTCGATGCGGCCAAGATCGAGGGGCTGAAAGCCGGGAAGTTGCCCATCTACGAGCCGGGGCTCGACGAGATCGTGGTCCGCAATTACCGCGAGGGGCGGCTGCGTTTCACCACCGATCTGGGCGAGGCGATGGCCGAGTGCGATGTGCTCTTCATCGCCGTGGGCACGCCACCGCTCGAAGACGGCTCGGCCGACCTGCAGCACGTGCTCACGGTGGCGCGCGACATCGGCCGGCGGCTTACGCGCTACAGCGTGATCGTCGACAAATCCACGGTTCCGGTGGGAACCGCCGAGCGGGTGCGCCGTGCGATCCAGGCAGAGCTCGATGCACGTGGCGTGTCGATCCCGTTCGATGTCGTCTCCAACCCCGAATTCCTCAAGGAAGGCGCTGCGGTCGAAGATTTCATGCGCCCGGACCGCATCATCGTCGGTACGGATTCGGAAGCGGCGCGCGAGCGCATGGCCGAGCTCTACGCCCCCTTCAACCGCAGCCATCAGCGCGTCATTTACATGGGCGTGCGCGACGCCGAGATGACGAAATACGCCGCCAACGCCATGCTCGCCACCAAGATCTCATTCATGAACGAGATCGCGGCGCTGTGCGAGCGCTATGGCGTCGATGTCGAAAACGTCCGCTTGGGCATCGGCTCGGATCAGCGCATCGGCTACCACTTCATCTATCCGGGCTGCGGCTACGGCGGCTCGTGTTTTCCCAAGGACGTCAAGGCGCTCATCGCCATGGCACAGGCGGCCGGCGTTGAACCGGAGGTGCTCACGGCGGTGGAAGAGCGCAACGCGAAGCAGAAGCGCGTGCTGGAAGAAAAGATCGTCGCGCGTTTCGGCGAAGACCTCACCGGACGGACTTTCGGCGTGTGGGGGCTCGCCTTCAAGCCGGGGACCGACGACATGCGCGAAGCGCCTTCCATCCCGCTCATCGAGGGCCTGATCGGGCGCGGTGCCACCGTGCGCGCCTACGATCCGGTCGCGATGGACAACGCGCGGCGAGTGTTCCCGGCGCAATGGTTCGACGAAGGCCGTCTCGTCTTCACCCGTCACCAGTACGACGCGCTCGACGGAGCCGACGCCATGGTGCTGGTGACCGAATGGAAGCCTTTCCGCCATCCCGACTTCGGGGCGATCAAGCGGCTTCTGAAAACGCCGCAGATCTTCGACGGGCGCAACCAGTACGACCCGCAGCAGCTCGAGCGGCTGGGGTTTGCCTATGTCGGCATCGGGCGGGCGAACGCGCTGGCAGAGCAGGGGGCGATTGCGGCCTGAGCGGCTGGAAGAGGGCGGGGCGGTCGCGCCCTGAAGCTTCGATGCCGCCCCGTCCCCTTCGGGTTGGGAGCGGCAGGCTCAGGCGGCCGCGAGCGCCTGATCGAGATCGGCGATGAGATCGTCGACGTGCTCGATGCCTACCGACAGGCGGATCATGTCTTCGCTCACGCCGGCTTTCTCCAGTTCTTCCTTGCTCAATTGCCGGTGGGTGGTGGAGGCCGGGTGGCAGGCGAGCGTCTTCGCATCGCCGATGTTCACGAGCCGGGTCACCAGCTTGAGCGCATCCTGGAATCGCGCCCCGGCCTCGCGGCCGCCCTTGACGCCAAACGTGAGGATGCCGGACGCGCGTCCGCCGAGGTATTTCTGCACCAGGGCGTGATCGGGATGATCTGGCAGGCCGGCGTAATTGACCCAGCTCACTTTGGGGTGGGTGCGCAGGAAGTGGGCGATGCGCACGGCGTTGTCGCAGATGCGATCCATGCGTAGCGGCAGGGTCTCGATCCCTTGCAGGATGAGAAAGGCGTTGAAGGGGCTCAGCGCCGCGCCCATGTTGCGCAGCGGCACCACGCGCGCCCGGGCGATGTAGGCCGCAGCGCCGAAGGTTTCCGTGTAGCTCACGCCGTGATAAGACGGATCGGGCTCGACGAGCACGCGAAAACGTTCCTTGTGCTCGGCCCAGGGAAACTTGCCGCTGTCGACGATCACCCCGCCGATGGAATTCCCGTGTCCGCCGAGGTATTTGGTGAGCGAATGCACCACGATGTCGGCGCCGTGCTCGAAAGGGCGGCACAGGTAAGGGGAGGGGACGGTGTTGTCGACGATGAGCGGGATGCCGTGCTCGTGGGCGATCGCCGCGAGCCGCTCGAAGTCGGTGATGTTGCCCAAGGGATTGCCGATCGATTCGCAGAAGATCGCCTTGGTCTTGCCGTCGATGAGCCGCGCGAAGGAGGCGGGGTCGCGGTGGTCGGCGAAGCGGATCTCGATGCCGTATCTGGGCAGCGTATGGGCGAAGAGGTTGTAGGTGCCGCCGTAGAGGGTGGCCGAACTCACCACGTTGTCGCCGGCTTGGGCGATCGTCTGGATGGCGTAGGTGATGGCAGCCATGCCCGAGGCGAGCGACAGGCCCGCGATACCGCCTTCCATGGCGGCGACGCGCTTTTCCAGCACGTCGCAGGTCGGGTTCATCATGCGGGTATAGATGTTGCCCGGCACCTTGAGGTCGAAGAGATCGGCGCCGTGCTGCGTGTCGTCGAAGGCGTAGGACGTGGTCTGGTAGATGGGCACCGCCACGGCCTTGGTGGTCGGGTCGGGCGTGTAGCCGCCGTGGACGGCGATCGTCTCGATGCGCATGGAGGGGCTCCTGTCGGATGAGTCGCGAAAAATGAATCGCGAAAATATAGCACGACGGCCAGGGTCGCACAGGGGAAGGAAGGAATGTCGTTATTCGCACGCGAAGAATTTCAATTTACGGACTTGCTGGCGTTCAAACCAACCAGCAAACCTCCAGCCTCACGACCTCACTCGCCGCGGTTTCCCCACGGCATCACGGGAACCGTCGATAAGCTATTGAAAGGCGAGCCTTCGATGACTTTCCTGCTGATCGCAAGATATACCAATGTATTGTTTTTTTCATCCCACAGACGAACCACGCGCGTCTCTTTGAAGAGCAGCGATGTGTCCTCGGAAAATACCGTCTCTTCTTTGGGCAGGCGCGGCGGCAATACGATCGGACCCGTCTGCCGGCAGGCCAAGGAAAACTGTGACGGATCTTGCGCCACGCCGAACGCCCCGGAAATGCCTCCTGTCTTGGCCTGGCTGACGTGGCAGGTCACCCCTTGCACCTTGGGGTCGTGAAAAGCCTCGACGCAGACCTTGTGGTTTGCACCGATGAGCTTCCATGCGGTGGTGACGCAACCGATTTCTTCTGCGTTGGCGAGCAGGGGGCCGCCGAACAGGCAGATCACGAAAACAGCGGCTGACTTGAGGTTCATCTGAGTCTCCCGAGGATATTTTACATAATACAAATTATCACGCTTTTACTTCAGGGGAGCAAGAAAGAGCACCTCGGGTACCGGCGTACCCGCTAGACGGGCCTTCTTGCCCAGCGCCGCGACATGGCGCAAGGTAGCGCGCTGCTCTTCATGACCGAGGAACTCTTGCACCTCTTCGAGACTATAGCGGCCGCACGTCAAGGCCAAACGTGCGAAGGTGTTACGCAAAAGGTTTGCTCCCGTCTGCTCGTGTGTTTCCGTCAGGGGGCCTAGCCAAAGATTGACGCGGCGAAAAAGCCCCGATACGGAAAAAGCGGAACCTTGACGTGTGGCGGGACAAAAGACGTTTCCCGGAATGGATGAGGCCTTGCGCTCGATCTGCCACTCGTCGATCCAGGTCCGCCAAGGTCCTTCCGGCAAAACGAGCGTCCGATGCGCCCGATGGACGCTGTTTGGCCGCACCTCGATTTCGTACAGGGGCGAAACATCTCCCACGCGAAGCCCGATCAATTCGTTTGCACGTAGACCGGCACCGAGCAGCAAACCTGCCGCCGCCCGGTCTCTCTTGCCGCGCCAACCCGGCAAGGCTTCGAGCCGTTCGATGACGGCGGCGAGCTCCGTTTCATCCAGGCTTTCGGGATCGTCGGGATCCAAGATTTTCTCTTTTGCGAGTTCCTCTCGCAAAGGATGTACTCCTGGCCAACCAATACGGGATAGATAACGATACACGCGATCGAGAAGCTGGAGATACCTTCGGCGTGATATGGCTTCGAGCTCATGAGCGGCGAAAATTTTTGCCGCATCCTTGGGAGAAGCCTCGAGCAACCCAACCCCTTCACTTTCGAGCGCATCGAGCCACCAAGAAAAAATCGCCACATAGGTTTTCGTTGAGCTGCGTCGAAACTGCCGATCATGGACGATGCGTTGTTGTGATAACCAATCGAGGAAACTTTCACGTGGAGCTTCTTGCCACGAGCGCAGATCATCCGCAGGCCAAAAAGTACCATTACGCGTGGGCAACGCAATAGGGGCCGTTTTTCTCATAGGGCCCTACTCCATGTGATTCTTGGCAAGAGTATATTGTAGCAAAAATTTCAATTTACCAACTGTAAGCCCCTTTTTGACTGTTGAAGTTATTTGCTGACTTTTGTGGATTCTAGCTATTTCTATTGCAGTTCAGTCGATGGTGCGAGTTTTTTATGGTTTTCGTCTCCTTTGTCCGTAAATTGAAATTTAATTTTCGAGACGGTCGCAGGTCCGGGTCTGGAACTCCTGATAATCAGCTTGGGGGCGTTTTGGTCCGAAAACGCAGCGACCCAAGCACTGCCACGATCAACACGATCGATACGAGCGGCACTTCTCCGCCAAGACGTACGAAGGGGGTAAGACCCTCCCTGCCCTGCACCGTCATGTCCAGCGTACCTTCCTGCCATTCGGGCAAAGCCGAGAGCACTCGACCATCGGCGTCGAACCCTACGCTCACGCCCGTATTCGTCGCCTGAACCCAGGGACGGGCGGTCTCCAACGCCCGCACCCGACCGATCTGGGCGTGCTGGGCTTGCGCGGCGCTGCGGTCGTACCAGGCGAGATTGGAGAGATTGAGTAGCCAGGTGGCACCTGCGCGCACATCACCGGCGATCAGGTCGGCGAAGGCGCTCTCATAGCAGATATTGACTGCCGCTGCGCTCTCGCCCACGCGCAGCATGGCTTGTCGCGCAGCCCCCGGTCCTTGGTCCGACATGGGAATCGACAGGGCGCGGAAAAACCAGCCGAAGAGCGGCGGCGAGTATTCGCCAAACGGAACCAGGTGGCGTTTGTGATAGGAAAAGGGCGCGGCCCTGCCCTGCGCCAGCGCCGAATTGTGGATGACACCTGCCGCGTCGCGCGTGAAAGCGCCATAGAGCACGGTACGATCCTCGCCCAAGACCTGCGCCACGAGGCTGCGCCACTCGTCGGGAATCTGGGCGTCGAGCAGCGGCAGAGAGGTTTCTGGCAGCACCACCAGCGTGCCGCGCGTCTGCGCGAGCAGCTCGGCCTGGCGCCAAAGGTGGCGCCCCAGCAGCGCCCCGTCCCATTTCTGATCCTGGGGAATCGCCGGCTGCACCAGGCTCAGCGCAAGCGGCGCCCCTGCAGGCCGGGACCATTCCACGCCGCGCAGGGCGCCGCCGAGTGCGGCCATGATGGCCACGAACGGCAGCCAGCGCCGCCAGGATAGGCCGAAGGCGATGAGCCCGGCAAGGACGAAGAGCAGGAAACCCACCCCCAGCGCTCCGACGAGCGGATAGAATCCTGCCAAGGGGCTGGGCGGTGTCTGGCTCAGGCCGGGAGTGAGCCAGGGAAAGCCGGAGAAGGCCCAGCCGCGCGCCCATTCGGCGGCCGTGAAGACCGCCGCCGTAAAAAACGCCCGGCGGAAAGCGCTTCCTGACGGAGCCCAGCGCACGGCCAGTCCCGCCGCCAAGGCCCACCACGCGGCAAGGTAGGCGGCAAAGAGCGACACCGCTGCCCAGGCGGCCGGCCAGGGAAGCCCGCCATAGCGTGCGAGCGCCACCGACAGCCACCCTACCCCCACGAGAAAATACGGCCAGACCCAGAGAAAGGCCGCGACCATGGCCTGTCGCGGACTGGCATGCACCAACGCGAAAAAGAGGGGCAGAAGCGCAACGGGCAACCACCAGAACGCCTCGGTCGGAGCGAAGGCCAAAGGGGCGCTCGCTCCGGCAGCGGCGATCAGGATCCCCCCTGCCCAAGGCGGCAGAGAATGGCCGCGCAGGGTCAGAGGCGGCAGCCAGGCGGCCATCCTCACCCTGCGCTTTCCTCTCCGCCCGAGGGTGCTGGCGGGCGCACGCGCAGCCAGTGCAGCCGGCGGCTGTCGGCACGCAGCACCTCGAAAGTCCAGCCGTCGATCTCGAGGCGCTCGCCGCGCTGCGGCAGGCGCCCGAGCCGATGGATCACGAGTCCGCCGACGGTGTCGCTCTCCTCGTCGGAGAACTCGGTTCCAAACGCCTCGTTGAAGTCGATGAGCTCCATCGTCGCCTTGACGCGATAGCTGCCGTCGGCTTCGAGCCGGATGGCGTCTTCCGGCTCGTCGAAGTCGTATTCGTCTTCGATCTCGCCGACGATCTGCTCGAGCACGTCTTCGATCGTCACCAGGCCACTCACTCCGCCGTATTCGTCGGCGACGATGGCCATGTGGTTGCGCCGGCGGCGAAATTCGCGCAGCAGCAGATCCAGCCGTTTGGATTCCGGCACGAACACGGCCGGACGCAGGCTATCGCGCAGATCGAACGGCAAGCCGGCGAAATAGCGGATCAGGTCCTTGGCAAGGAAGATGCCGAGAACGTCGTCCTTGCTCTCGCCGATCGCCGGAAAGCGCGAATGATTCGTTTCCGCCGCGAAGCGGGCGATCTCCTCGATCGGATCGTCGATGCGGATCACGTCCATCTGGCTGCGCGGCACCATCACGTCGCGCACGCGCAGCTCGGAAATCGCCAGGGCGCCTTCGATGATGGAGAGCGCCTCGGCGTCGAAAAGGTTTCGCTCGCAGGCCGAGCGCAGCACTTCCAGCAATTCTTCGCGCGTTTCCGGCTCGCGCGACCAGAACGCCGTCAGCCGATCCCACCAGCTACGATGGGAAGGTTCGTCGTCGTCTTTCATCGCTCCTCGTCAGCATACGGGTCGGGAAAACCGAGCCGCCCGAGCACGTCGCGCTCGAGCGCCTCCATCTCGGCCGCCTGCGCTTCGTCCTCGTGGTCGTAGCCTTGCAGGTGCAGCATACCATGCACGATCAGGTGCGCGTAGTGCGCCGCCAGCGGCTTGCCCTGCTCCGCGGCCTCGCGCGCCACCACGGGCGCGCACAGCACCAGATCCCCCATCAAGCCGGCTTCTTCTGGAAGATCATAGACGAAAGAAAGCACGTTGGTGGCGTAATCCTTGCCACGGAACCGCCGGTTCAATTCACGCCCTTCCTCGGCATCGACGAAACGCACCGTCACCTGCGCCTCGCCCTCCAATAAGGCGGCACGCGTCCAGCGCAGCACCGCGGCGCGCGGCGGCAATTCTTCGGCGGCGCAGGCCCGCTGATAGCTCAGGCGCAGGCGTTTCACCGTTCCCCTCCTTCGAGGCGGTCATAGGCTTCGACGATGCGCGCCACCAGCGGGTGGCGCACCACGTCTTCCTTGAGGAACTGGGTGAAGGCCACGCCGCGCACCTCGGCGAGTACCTCGCGCGCCTGCGCGAGACCGCTCTTGGCGCCGCGCGGCAGGTCGATCTGGGTGAGATCGCCCGTGATGACCGCCTTGGAGCCGATGCCGATGCGTGTCAGGAACATCTTCATCTGCTCGGGAGTGGTGTTCTGCGCTTCGTCTAGAATGATGAACGAGTGATTGAGCGTGCGTCCGCGCATGAAGGCGAGCGGGGCGATCTCGATCGCGCCGCGCTCGAAGAGCTTGCCCACGCGCTCGAAACCGAAGAGGTCGTAGAGCGCATCGTACAAAGGACGAAGATAGGGGTCGACTTTCTGCGCCAGATCGCCGGGCAAAAACCCTAGGCGCTCGCCGGCTTCCACCGCCGGGCGCGTGAGCACGATGCGCTCGATTTGTTCGCGCTCGAAGGCGTCGACGGCCGCCGCCACCGCGAGATAGGTCTTGCCCGTGCCGGCCGGGCCGATGCCGAAGGTGATGTCGTGCGACTGGATCGCGCGCAGATAGGCCACCTGGCGCGGCGTGCGCCCGCCGATCGCCCCCTTGCGCGTGCGCAGCTGCGGCACCGCGCCTTCCTCGGCCGACGCCTCGTTCGCGTCGCTCAGGCGTTCGATCACGCCGAGCTGGATGTCGTCGAGCGAGAGCTCTTGCCCGGCGCGGGCCCACAGCCGCTGCAGGACGTCGAGCGCGAGCCTCGCCTGAGCCGGCGCGCCGGCCAGGGTGAAGTGGCCGCTGCGCCGTGCGATCGTCACGTCGAAGGCCGATTCGATCTGGCGTAGGTTCTCGTCGAGCACCCCGCACAGGTTCGCGAGTCGCGCGTTGTCGAGCGGCTCGGCTTCCCACTCCAGGTACTTCATCTCAGGACGCACGGACGAGCACCTCCCCGCGCAGGCTGTGCGGCAGCGCCTCGGTGATCTTCACGTCGATGAACTGCCCCACCAGCCGGGGCTCGCCGCGGAAATTGACCACGCGGTTGTTCTCGGTACGCCCGGCAAGCCAGGCCGGGTCTTTCTTCGAGGGACCGGTGACGAGCACCCGCTCGATGCGCCCTACCATGGCCTCGCTGAAGGCGCGCTCCTGCGCCTCGAGTTGCGCCTGCAATCGGGCGAGCCAGGCGAGCTTGGTCTGCTGCGGCACCGGGTCGGGCAGTTCGGCCGCGGGCGTACCGGGCCGGGCGCTATAGACGAAACTGAAGGAATGGTCGAACTGCAGCTCCTCGACGAGGCGCAGCGTCTTTTCGAAGTCGGCTTCGGCCTCGCCGGGAAAACCGACGATGAAGTCGGAGGACAGCGACAGGTCGGGGCGCACCGCCCGCAGCCGCCGCACGATGGACTTGTATTCGAGCACGGTATAGCCGCGTTTCATCGCCGCGAGCACCCGGTCGGAGCCGGACTGCACCGGCAGGTGCAGGTGGCTGACGAGCTGGGGAATTTTCTCGTAGGCGGCGATCAGGCGCGAAGTCATCTCTCGCGGGTGCGAGGTGGTGTAGCGAATGCGCTCGATGCCGGGGATCTCGGCCACACACTCCAGCAGAAAGGCGAAGTCGCCCACTTCGTCCCCCTGACGCGTGATGCGCCCGCGCCAGGCGTTGACGTTCTGCCCCAGCAGGGTCACCTCCTTGACCCCCTGCTCGGCGAGCTGGGCCACTTCGACGAGCACATCCTCTAGCGGACGGGAGATCTCTTCGCCCCGCGTGTAGGGGACGATGCAAAACGAGCAGTATTTGGAGCAGCCTTCCATGATGGAAACGAAGGCGCTCGCCCCCTCGACGCGCGGCTCGGGCAGCGCATCGAACTTTTCGATCTCGGGGAAGGAGATATCGACCTGCGGCCGATCCTGGCGCCGACGCGCTTCGATGAGCTCAGGCAGCCGGTGCAGGGTCTGCGGCCCGAAGACGACGTCCACGTAAGGGGCGCGGCGCACGATGGCCTCGCCCTCCTGGCTCGCCACGCAGCCGCCCACGCCGATCACGAGATCGGGGTTGCGGCGCTTGAGCTCTTTGACCCGCCCCAAGTCGTGAAAGACCTTCTCCTGTGCCTTTTCACGCACCGAGCAGGTGTTGAAGAGGATGACGTCGGCTTCGAGCGGATCGTCGGTGGGTTCGGCGCCGTAGCGCGCCGCGAGTACGTCGAACATCTTGGTCGTGTCGTACTCGTTCATCTGGCATCCGAACGTGCGGATGTAGACTTTTTTCATTTGCCTGTGGACCCTTGACATCCGAAAGGGAAAACCGGTATATTACCAGACTCGATGGTGAAGTAGCTCAGATGGTTAGAGCGACGGATTCATAACCCGTAGGTCGGCGGTTCGACTCCGCCCTTCACCACCAGTTCCTCCGCGCCGCGATCCCCTTTTTGCACCACCACTTTCTCCCGCTCGATGAGGCGGCGAAAGGTCTCGTCGATGCTCGCCCAGTCGATCACGTCCACGCGGTAAGGCAGATCGGACTCGGAGAAGTCCTCGCGCAACCGGGCGCCGAGATCGAGCGGCAGGGATCGGTCGGTGATCACGGCCAGATCCAGGTCGGAATACTTCCTTGCCGTTCCCTTGGCGCGTGAGCCGAACGCCCAGACTTCGATACCTGGAAGATGGCGCTGCAGGATGTCCCGCACGATCCGCCAATGCTCTGGGCGGATGTCGAGCGGCGGGACGCTCTCGCTCATGACAGCCGCTCCCGCAGCCGCTCGCGCAGATGACGCACTTCCGTGAGGAATTCGGGGATGCCTCGAACCACTTCGAGCGCGACGTTCTCGTCGTAGGCATGGCTGGTCTTGGCGCGCATCTCGCGGTAACGCCGCCAGTCGGGCCATTCTCCCCGCAGAAGTCCCTGCTCGTTGCCGGCGCGGATCAAATCCTGAAAGGGCATGTCGTCGTACTGCTGCGGTGAGGCAGAGGTGAGCCGGAGAAAGCGCTTGAGCATCTTGTGCGCGAGCTCGTAAGTGAACTCGAAGCGCTGGATCAGTCCGTCGCGAATCTGCAGGTCCTCAGGGTCTTGCAGATATCGCCTCCAACCCTCTTCCAGCCGGGCCAAGGCGCGCTCCAGCGGGGTGATGTCGAGCAACTCATCCATCACGCATCTTCCTCCCTCATCCCCTGCCGGGTTGGTGCTTCGGGTGGCACGGCGATACCCCCTCAGCGCTGGCCGATCTTCACGTCGCCGAACACGCCGCGGTGCTGTTGCGGCTGGCAGCGCCAGTATTGCGGCGGGGCCTCGACGGTGGCGCCGAGCGCGGCGGCGGCGTGCCACGGCCAGCGCGGATCCCACACCATCATGCGCGCGAGCGCTACCAGATCGGCTTTTTCTTCGGCAAGAATGGCCTCGGCCTGCTGCGGCTCGGTGATGAGCCCGACGGCGATCACGGGCATGTGCTTCACGGCGCGCCGTACCGATTCGGCGAATGGCACCTGATAGCCCGGAGCCACCGGAATTTTCTGCAGCGGCGAGAGACCGCCGCTCGAGACGTGGATATAAGCGCAGCCCAAGGGTTCGATCGCCTGCGCGAGCACGATGCTCTGCTCCAGATTCCAACCCCCTTCCACCCAGTCGGTGGCCGAGATGCGCACGCCCACGGGAATGCGCTCGGGAACGGCATCGCGCACCGCCCGGAACACTTCCAACGGAAAGCGCATGCGGTGCTCCAGCGAGCCACCGTACGCATCGGAGCGCTGGTTCGACAGCGGAGAGAGGAATTCGTGCAGCAGGTAGCCGTGCGCCATGTGCAGCTCGATCGCCTGCAGGCCGCAGTCGACGGCGCGCCGGGCGGCGGCCACGAAGGCTTCACGGATACGGGAAAGCCCTGCGGCATCGAGCTCCTGCGGCGGCAGCTCGCCCGGCGCGTGCGGCAGGGGCGAAGGAGCGAGCGCGAGCCAACCACCCTCCTCCACCGGAATCTGGGCGCCTCCTTCCCACGGCACCCGGCTCGAGGCCTTGCGCCCGGCATGGGATAGCTGGATGGCAAGCGGTATCACCCCTTGACGACGCACGGGTGCCAACGACCGGGCGAGCGACTCGGCGTGCGCGTCAGACCATAGCCCCAGACAACCCGGCGTGATGCGCCCTTCGGGCGTGACGGCGGTCGCCTCGACGATGAGCATGCCCGCACCCGAGAGCGCCATTGATCCCCAATGCAGAAGGTGCCAATCACTGGGATGCCCCTCCTGCGCCGAATACTGGCACATGGGCGCGATCACGATGCGGTTGGGCAGCTCCAGCGCCCCCAAGCGGAACGAAGAAAACAGACGGCTCACGGAATTCTCCTTGTTTCAAGGATGTGGGCGCCAGCGCGCCCGCTAGGCCGATGCCCGGAAAAACTGACGCAGCGAGATCTCGGCTCCGAGCGCCCCCAATACCGCCCCGGCGGCAACGAGTGCCACCCCTCCCGCCCAGACGGGAAACGGAAAGAATCCTCCGAGTCCGTAGAGTCGGGCGAGTTCGTCGAACGGCGGCGTGAGCCAGGCGATGAGCCCGCCCCAGAGCGCCGCGCCGACGCAGCCGGCGAACAGCCCCTGCAGCCAGCCGAGCCAGCGAAACGGCCGGCCGATGTAGCCGTCGGTGGCACCCAGGGCGCGCAGCACGGAGATCTCCTGCGCCGCGGCCACGAGTTGCAGCCGGATCGCCAGATAGGTCTGCGCCAGCATTCCCAAGGCGAACCAGGCCGCGAGCGCCGCTGCCACCATCGTGCCGGCGCGCGCGAGCCCATGCACCCGCTCTACCCAGGCCGTGTCCACCTGGACCGCCTCGATGCCAGGCTCGGCGGTGAGCCGTTGCTGCAGCTCGGCCACATCCTGCGGGGCATGGCGACGCGGCACCAGCGTCATGGCGTCCGGCAGGGGGTTGTCGGGCAAGGTCTCGATCGCCGCGCCCAGATCCGTCTGCCGCAGACGGGCGAGCGCTTCCTCGCGCGGGATGAACACGACGCGCGCCACCGCTTCGTCCTCGCGCCAGCGTTGCACCACCGCGAGCGCCTCTTCGCGGGCAAGCTTTTGCCGGAAAAAGGCCGTGATCTGCGGCTCCGTCCCCTGCCCGCCGAACCACTGGGTGACGCCGGCCCCGATCCAGGCCATCGTCGCCGGCAGCGCGAGCGCCGTGGCGAGCACGAGCGTGACCACCGCCGTCACCAGCGGCGCCGTACGCAATAGGATCGCGGCGCGCCCCAGCGCCTCCGCCTGCCCTTCCCACCATCCCCGTTTCACCGCGCATCCTCCACCAGGCGACCGTGCGCGAGCACGATGCGCCGCTGCGCCACGCTGGAAAAAAGCGCCTCGTCGTGTGTGGCGATGATCATCGTCACCCCCGCCGCATGAAAGGCGCGCAACAGGCGCACCACTTCCGTGGCGCTGTCGTGATCGAGCTGGGCGGTGGGTTCGTCGGCGATGACCACCGAAGGCCGATGTACTACGGCGCGAGCGATCGCCGCCCGCTGCTGCTCTCCGCCCGAGAGCGTGGGCGGCAGTTCGTGTGCCCGGCCGGCGAGCCCCACGCGCTCCAGCGCCAGTGCCACGCGCTCGAACGCCTGCCGCCGCGGCACCCCGGCGAGCAGAAGCGGCAGGGCCACGTTCTCGGCCACCGTGCGCTGCGGCAAGAGGGGAGCGTCGGAGAGTACCAGGCCGAAGCGACGCCGATAATACGGCAAGCCTCCCCGCCCCAGGCGCGCCACGTCGTGCTCATTGACCGAAACGGTACCGCTGGTGGGTGTCTCCAGACCGGCGATGAGACGAAAGAGCGTGGTTTTCCCCGCCCCCGAATGGCCGCATACCAGAAGAAACTGCCCGGCGGGGATGGTGAGGTCGACATCGACGAGCGCCGCCACCGGGCCGGGATAGATCTTGGCGAGTTTCTCGCAACGGATCATCGTTCGATCCCGAGCAGCGCCTCCACGAAATCGCGGGCCGAGAAGGGGCGAAGATCGTCGATGCCCTCGCCCACGCCGATGAAACGCACCGGCTTGGGGCAACGCCGGGCGATCGCCGCGATCACGCCTCCCTTGGCCGTGCCGTCGAGCTTGGTGAGCACGAGCCCGGTGAGGCTGACGGCCTTGTCGAAGGTTTCGACCTGGGTGATGGCGTTCTGGCCGATGTTGGCATCGAGCACGAGCAGCACTTCGTGCGGTGCGCCCGGCTCGGCCTTGGCGATGACGCGGCGCACCTTGGCAATCTCCTCCATCAGATGCAGCTGGGTGGGGAGCCGCCCGGCCGTGTCGATGATGGCCACATCGACGCCCCGGGCCTTGGCCGCCTGCACCGCGTCGAAAGCCACCGCCGCCGGGTCGCCGTGCTCCTGCGCGATCACCGGCACGCCGTTGCGCTCGCCCCACACCACCAGCTGCTCGCGCGCCGCGGCACGGAAGGTGTCTCCCGCCCCGAGCAGCACGGTTTTTCCTTGCGACTGGAAGTACTTGGCAAGCTTGCCGATGGACGTGGTCTTGCCCGCACCATTGACCCCCGTCACCATGATGATGAAGGGCTTGTGGGACTCGACCTCCAGCGCTTGCTGCAAGGGCAGGAGCAGCTCGGTGAGCAGTTCGGCCATCACGCCGCGCAGCTGCTCGGCGTCGGTAAGGCCGTCTTTCTTGATGCGCCGGCGCAGGGAATCCATCAGCCATTGCGTGGCCTCCACCCCGCAGTCGGCGAGCAGGAGCGTGGTCTCGATCTCTTCGAGGAGATCCTCGTCGATGCGCCGCCGCCCGAAGAGCCCGGCGAGGTTTTGCCGCGTGCGCGCCAGTCCCGCCTTGAGACGCTCGGTCCAGGAGCGCTTGCGCGATTCTTGCTCGGGCGCAGCTGCACCCTGGGATTGCCTCTCCACGGCGACGGGCTCGCCCGCAGGCAGGATCGAATCCGATTCCTGTACGGCGGCCTCGGTCCCCGACTCGGGGGCATGGGGCGAATCTGCTGCCTTCGCTTCGGCTGCAATTGCCTCCTCCGGCGACGTTTCCGGCAAGGTTTGCGCCGACGCGGCGTCGGCGCCGCTGCCGGGGGAAGTTTCGCTGGGAAGCAGCGCTTCGGTGCCTTGCGTCCCGGCCGAATCCGCGGATTCCTTTTTCTTTCGCTTGAACAAACCGAACATGAGGCTGTCTGCCACCTTGGTGCGGATACCCGGAGCGCCAAGCACCGGATACCGCCGAAAAAGTATGGGTACAATGTTGCCTTGGGCGTTTGCTCACCCAACGGGTGAAAAGGATTCTAGCAGATGCGATTCGATCCCTCCCTACGCCGGACGTTCCCCTGGTCGCGGTCGTTTCTCGCCGCCCTCCTCGTCCTTACGGCCTTGCTGGTCGCCACGGCGGCGCGCGCCGAGGCCAAACTCTTTCGCCTCGACAATGGCATGGAACTCATCGTGGTCGAAGATCACCGGGCTCCTTCCGTGGTGCACATGCTCTGGTACGACGTAGGCTCCATCGACGAGCCGGCGGGCAAGACGGGCGTGGCGCACGTATTCGAGCACATGATGTTCAAAGGCACGCCCACCGTGGGGCCGGGGGAATTCAGCCGGCGCGTGGCCGAGCTCGGCGGGCGCGACAACGCCTTCACCAGCCGCGACTACACCGCCTACTTCGAGCAGATCCCGCCGCAGGCGCTGGAAGAAGTCATGAAGCTCGAGGCCGACCGCATGCAGCACCTCGCCTTCGACCCGAATGAGTTCGTCAAGGAGCGCGAGGTGGTGCGCGAGGAGCGGCGCCTGCGTACCGACGACGTACCCGAGTCGCTCGGCGAAGAAGCCCTCATGGCCACCGCCTTCTGGTCCCATCCCTACCACAACCCCGTGATCGGCTGGCCCACCGACCTCGAACGGCTCACCCTCGAAGACGTGCGGCAGTGGTACCGTACCTGGTACGCGCCGAACAACGCCCGGTTGGTGATCGTGGGCGACGTCAAAGCAGAAGACGTTCTGGCGCTGGCCCAGCGCCACTACGGCTCGATCGGTGCACGCCCTGTGCCCGAGCGACCCGTGCGCGACGAAACCCCGCAGCATGGCCGGCGCTACGCGATCGTGCGCGGCCCCACGGAACTTCCTAGCCTGACGCTCGCCTGGAAAGTGCCGCCGCTGCGCGATCTCGAGGCCGACCGCGATCCCTACGCCCTCATGGTGCTCGCCGCCGTGCTCGATGGCTACGACGGCGCACGCCTGACGAAAGCTCTGGTGCGGGAGCAACCCAGGGCCATCGCCGTCTCGGCCGACTATGACGGCCTCGCCCGCGGTCCCGGCCTCTTCACGCTGTCGGCCAGCGCCCGCCCCGGCGTGCCGCTCGATGCCCTGGAAAAGGCACTGCGCGAGGAAGTGGAGCGCATCGCCAAGGAAGGGGTTTCCGAACAGGAACTGCAGCGGGTCATCCGCCAGGCAGTGGCGCAGCAGGTCTATAAGCGCGACTCCCTCATGGGTCAGGCCATGGAGATCGGCTTTTCCCGCGCCGTGGGACTACCATGGGACGCGAGCGCGCGCATCACCGAGGCGCTCAAGCGCGTCACCGCCGCCGAGGTGCAGCGCGCGGCCCAGACCTGGTTCGCCGAAGAGGGGCTCACCCGTGTCGACGTGCTGCCCGACGGCAGCGCGCCGCGCCCCGTCGCCGTCGATCCGCACGCGCCGCTGCGCTGACCTTTTTCCTAGGAGGCACCGATGACCCGCCGTATCCTCCGTACCCGCGCTTTTGCCGCGCTGCTCTTCTTCATCGCCACCGCGTTCTCGCCGCTCGCCCTGGCGTTGCCGACGATCGAGCGCTTCACCACCGCGAACGGCGTGCGCGTCGATTTCGTCGCCAGTCGCGAACAGCCTCTCATCGACGTAGTCGTCTCGTTCGATGCCGGCTCCGCCCGCGACCCCGAGGGCAAGGAAGGGCTGGCTTCCCTCACCCGCCAACTGCTCGACACCAGTACCCGGGTGCACGACGAGCAGGGCCTGAGCGACGCCTTCGCCGATCTGGCCGTCAGCCTCTCCGGTTCGGTCGACGAAGACCGCGCCACCGTGGCCTGGCGCAACCTCTCGGAGGCGCAGGTGCGCGACGCGGCCGCGGATCTGGTGGCCGAAGTGCTCACCCAGCCCATCTTCTCTCCCGCCATCTTCATACGCGAACGCGCGAACGCCAAGGCGGCGCTCAAGGACGCCCTCACCCGGCCCGAGGTGCTCTCCGAACGCACCTTCACCGCCAACGTCTATCGCGACCATCCTTACGGCAAGCTTCCCACACTCGAGTCGCTCGACCGGATCACGCGCGAGGATCTCATCGCCTTTCATCGCGCCTACTACACCCGCGCGGCGGCGCACGTGGCCATCGTCGGCGATCTCGATCGCGCCCAGGCCGAGCAGCTCGCCGACCGCATCACGGCGAAACTGCCCGCGGGGGAAGCGCCCAAGCCGCTGCCGCCGGTCGCCCAGACGCAGGCGCACGACGAGCGCATCGCCCATCCGGCGCAGCAGGCCCACCTGCGCCTGGGGCTGGCGGTGATGACGCGGGACGATCCCGATTATTTTCCGCTGCTCGTAGGCAACCACGTGCTCGGCGGCGGCGGTTTCGGCTCGCGCCTGGTCGATGAGATCCGCGAGCAGCGCGGCTACGCCTACAGCGTGGCGAGCGTGCTCGAGCCACGCCGCCAGGCCGGGCCTTTCGTCATCGCGCTGCAGACCCGCGGCAAACAGGCCGACGAAGCCATGGCGCTCGCGCGTGAGACGCTCGCGCGCTTCCGCGAACAAGGTCCCACGGCCGAGGAGCTGCGCCGCGCCCAGGACAACATCGCCCAAGGCTTCGGCCTGAGGCTCGATTCCAACCGCAAGCTCATCGGCTACGTTTCGATGATGGGTTATTACAACCTCCCCACCGATTGGCTCGAACGCTATCCGCAGGCCGTGCGCGCCGTCACCGCGCAACAGGTGCAGGACGCCTTCACGCGGCGCATCGATCCGGCGCGTCTGGTGACGGTGCGCGTCGGCGGCGACGGGGATCGGTGAGGCGATGGCGCGGCTGCGCCTCATCGGCGGCGCCTGGCGCTCGCGGCTGCTCACCGTGCCCGACCTTCCCGGTTTGCGCCCGACGCCGGATCGGGTGCGCGAGACGCTCTTCAACTGGCTGGGGCAGGATCTCACCGGGCTTTCCTGCCTCGATCTCTTCGCCGGCACCGGCGCGCTCGGCTTCGAAGCCGCCTCGCGCGCAGCGGCACGCGTCACCCTCGTGGAGCGCGACCGGCGTCTCGCACGGCGTCTCGAAGAAAACCGGCGGCTGCTCGGCGGCGACACGGTGCGCATTCTTCTTGCCGATGCGTTAGAATGCGCGCGCGCCTGGTCCGAGCCCGTCGACGTGCTCTTCCTCGACCCGCCCTACCGCGAACGTTGGCCCGAGCGGCTCGAACCCTGGCTCGACCGGCTCGTGCGCCCCGAAGGAGCCATCTACCTCGAGGCCGAGCATGAAATCGAGACACTCGGGGCTTGGCACACCGTGAAACGCGGCCGTGCGGGCCAAGTGCATTACCATTTGCTGGAGCGCAGCCCATGAGCGAACGATCGGTCGTCGTCTATCCCGGCACCTTCGACCCCTTCACCCGGGGGCACGAAGACCTCGTACGCCGCGCTTCCCGCATCTTCGACGAGATCATCGTCGCCGTGGCGCGCAGCCGCAACAAAAACCCCCTGTTCGGACTCGAAGAGCGCGTTGAGATCGCCCGCGAAGTGCTCTCGCCTTTTCCCAACGTCGAAGTAGTGGGTTTCGATGGCCTCCTGATCGACTTCATGCGCCAGCGCAGCGCGCGCATCCTGCTGCGAGGCTTGCGCGCCGTCTCCGACTTCGAATACGAATTCCAGATGGCCGGAATGAACCGCAAGCTCTTTCCCGACATCGAAACGGTGTTCCTCACCCCGGCGGACGAATACATGTTCATCTCGGCGACGATGGTGCGCGAAATCGCCCGGCTGGGCGGCGACGTGCGCGGATTCGTGCATCCCGTGGTCGCCGAGCGGCTCGCGCACCGCAATGCCGCGCAAACCGATTGACCTTTCCTTCCTGCGGAGGCTTTTCCATGGCCCTGAAAATCACCGAAGAGTGCATCAACTGCGACGTGTGCGAACCCGAGTGCCCCAACGAGGCGATCTCGCAGGGCGACGAGATCTACGTCATCGACCCGGACAAATGCACCGAGTGCGTCGGTCACTACGACGAACCCCAATGCCAGCAGGTGTGCCCGGTGGATTGCATCATCCCCGATCCGGACCACCGCGAGACCAAGGAGCAGCTGCTGGAGAAATACAAACGCCTCATGGCCGCCAAGGCGAAAGCCTGAGCGCCCGTGCGCACGAAGCGGCGGCGCCCTTTTCCTGCAAAGAGGACGGCGCCGCCGTTTTTGCTGCGCCGCAAAAAGCGTATAATTTCCTTATCGTGTCCCTATCGATCCGCTCCGTGAAACCCAAGCCCCGCTATCGACCTCGTCGCTCGCCTCACCCCCGCTGCGCTCGCGGCTGACGCCTTCGTCGTTTCGCCGCGATCCGAAAACCCCGTCGGCGAAACGTACAAAGGTGCTCCATGCTGCGACTGTTCCAGACCGAAAAAGACGCCATCCGCGAACTGCCCAAAACCCTCACCGCCGACGCACAGGCCGTGGCGAGGGCGCTGTGGATCGACGCGCAAGACCCGGACGAAAACGAGCGCGAGCTGCTGCAGCGGCTGTTGAACGCCGAACTCCCCGAATCCGAAGACGTCGAGGAAATCGAGTCCTCCGCGCGCTTTTTCATCGACAACCAGGGGCTGCACGTCCACTCCCTTTTCCTTGCCCAGGAAGAGGGCCGCCACGTCACCGTCACCGTCGCTTTCATCCTGCAGCGCGATCGCCTCATCTCGGTGCGCGAGGAAGACCTGGCCGACTTCCGCCTGCTGCGCATGCGTGCTCGCCACGGCCAGGTGCACGCGCGTACCCCCCAAGAGCTGCTCGTGACCATCTTCGAGCAGAAGGTGGAAAACCTCGCCGACACCATCGAAGACCTGCACCGGCGGCTCGAGGACGTCAGCTTCATGGTGCTCGAGGACGAGAACGCCGAGCTCGAGGACGCCATCGACAAGCTGGCCAAGATCGAGAACAGCAACGGACGCATCCGCCTGTGCCTGATGGACACCCAGCGCGCCGTCTCCTTCCTGCTGCGCCATCTGCGCGATCAGGCCGAACTGCAGGAAACCTGCCGCGAGATGATCCGCGACCTCGAAACCCTCATGTCGCACACCAACTTCGTCTTCGAGAAGATCAACTTCCTCATGGACTCGGCGCAGGGGTTCATCAACATCGAGCAGAACCAGATCATCAAAATCTTCTCGATCGCGGCGGTGGTCTTCCTGCCGCCGACGCTCGTGGCCAGCATCTACGGCATGAACTTCGAGCACATGCCGGAGCTGCATTTCGAATACGGCTACCCCCTGGCGCTACTCCTGATGGTATTCAGCGGTTTCGCTCCCTACTTCTATTTCAAGCGTAAGGGATGGCTGTGAAACTGGCCGAACACCCCATCCGGCAGGCGCTGCACGAAGAGATCCACGCCCGGCCTTCCGTGCCGCTCGTGGCTCCGGCCACGGTGGTCCAGCTCTCCTGGCTGTTGCCGCGTGAGGCCACATCCGAGCGTCTCCTCGAGCACTGGATGCGCCTGCGCAATCTTCCTGGCGCCGTGCTCGAACTCGATGCCGCGGCGCAATCGCTCCTACGGTGGGGCGGGTTGCGCATCAAGCGCGAGCGCCACGCCGAATTCCATTCCTATACCTTCTATCTCGACGGCGATCACGACTCGCCCGCGGCGATCCTCTCCCGCCTTCCCGAGGGGTGGCTCGAGGCCAGCCCCGGCGAAGTCATCGCCGCCACGCACGTTCGCCTGAGGCCGGTATCCGACACGCCGCCCACCGAGTTCCTCGACGCGGCCGATCCCTTCGCTCCGGCGCTCGTCGCCTCGAAGATCTCCGACGGCAACGCCTGGGTGCTCAGCGACTTCCAACTGCACGAGGGCTTCATCCAGTTCATCGTGCTCGATGCGGCGATGACGCCCAAACAAGCCGGACGCGCCGTGCAGCGGCTGCTCGAGATCGACACCTACCGCATGCTGGCGCTGCTCGCCTTTCCCGTGGCCAAGGAAGTCGGCGCCTTCTTGGGGCGCGCCGAGGCGGAACTGGCCGAACTGGTGGCCGCCATGAGCCGCGCGGCCTCGTTCGAAGACGAGCGCGACATCCTGGCGCGACTCACCCACCTTGCCGCCGAGATCGAGCATTCCATCGCCGCCAGCGCCTACCGCTTTGGCGCCGCGGCAGCCTACAGCGCCCTGGTGCGTCAGCGCATCGCCGAGCTGCGCGAGATCCGGCTTGCCGGCTATTCCACCCTGCAGGGCTTCATGGAGCGGCGCTTCGCCCCAGCCATGAATACCTGCGCCGCCGTGGCGCGGCGTCAGGAGGAGCTCTCGCAGCGCTCGACGCGCAACTCCCAGCTGCTGCGCACCCGCGTCGATCTCGAACTCGAGCGGCAGAACCAGCAGCTGCTCGCGCAAATGAACCGCCGCGCCAAGCTGCAGCTGCGCCTGCAGGCGGCGGTGGAGAGCCTGTCGGTGATGGCCATCACCTATTACGGCTCACAGCTCGTCCATTATGTCACCAAGGGATTCAAGCCCTGGCTACACCTCGAGCCGGAACTGGCCACCGCCGTGTCCATCCCCGTGCTCGCCGCCCTGATCGCCCTGGGTGTGCGCCGCGTCCATCGGGTGGTGGAGCACGAAAGCTAGCGGCCGTGCGATAATTTCCTTTTTCAGAATGCCGGGGAAGGATCCATGGCCGAGGCGATCTTCGAGACGCACATCACCAGTCTGCCACTCATCGGACGCGGCAAGGTACGCGACCTCTATGCGGTTGGCGAGGACAAGCTCCTCGTCGTCGCCACCGACCGGCTCTCCGCCTTCGACGTCGTCCTGCCCGATCCCATCCCGGGCAAGGGCAAGGTGCTCACGGCGATCACCGAATTCTGGCTCGAGCAGCTCGCCGGCATCGTGCCGGATCATCGCACCGGTATCGATCCGACTTCCGTCGTCGCGCCCGGAGAGCGCGACCAGGTCGCCGGGCGGGCCATGGTGGTCAAGCGTCTGCAGCCGCTTCCCATCGAAGCGGTGGTGCGCGGCTATCTCATCGGCTCCGGCTGGAAAGAATATCAGCAGAAAGGCAGCGTCTGTGGCATCACGCTCCCAGCGGGGCTGCGACTCGCCGACCGGCTGCCCGAGCCGATCTTTACCCCGGCCACCAAGGCCGAGGCGGGCGAGCACGACGAGAACATTTCCTTCGAGCAGGCCGAGGCGCTGTGCGCCGCAAAGCTCGCGCCGCACGACGGCGCCGCCCTCGCGCGCCAGGCCAAGGCTGCGGCGCTCGCGCTCTACATCCGGGCGCGCGACTACGCCGCCGAGCGCGGCATCCTGATTGCCGACACCAAGTTCGAGTTCGGCATCGACGCGGCCGGCGTGCTGCACCTCATCGACGAAGTGCTCACCCCCGATTCCTCCCGCTTTTGGCCGGCCGACGCCTGGCAGCCCGGCACCAACCCGCCTTCCTTCGACAAGCAGTACGTGCGCGACTATCTCGAGACGCTCGCCTGGGACAAGACCGCGCCCGGCCCGCGCCTGCCGGAAGAAGTCATCCGGAAGACCGCCGAGAAGTATCGCGAGGCGTATCGGCGGCTGGTTGGGCGATCGCTGCCGGAATAACGCTTCCTGAAGGGGGTAATTCCGGCGCAGCCCCCCTCGCCGCGATTCCGAAAACAAAAAGAGGAGACTCCCCATGGCCTACAGCCGCCGCACGACGGCGCTCGTCGTCGTCATCGCCGCCTACGTTTTGTCCTTCTTCCACCGCTTCGCCCCCGCTGGCATCGCCACCGAGCTCGCTGCGGCCTTCCACACCAGCGCCGCCTCGCTCGGCACGCTCGCCGCCACCTATTTTTACGTCTACACGCTGATGCAGCTGCCCACTGGCATCCTCGCCGACACCGTGGGGCCGCGGCGCATCATCGTGGCGGGCGGGTTCGTCGCCGCCGCGGGAAGTCTCCTCTTCGCGCTCGCCCCGTCGCTGGAAGTGGCACTCGCCGGACGCACCCTCACGGGCCTTGGCGTGTCGGTCACCTTCATCGCCATGCTCAAGCTCTTCGCCCTGTGGTACGACGAGCGGCGTTTCGCCTCTCTGGTGGGTCTGGGCATGTTCGTCGGCAACCTCGGCTCGGTGCTCGCCGGCACGCCGCTCACGGCGCTTGCGCAACTCACCGGCTGGCGCGGCGTGTTCGTGGCTACGGCGCTGGCGTCGCTCGCCATCGCCGTGCTGTGCTGGCGGCTCATCGAGCCGGAGCAGCCGGGCACCCTCAAGCGCTTCGACCGTACCGTGATCCTCGGCGGATTGGCGACCATCCTGCGCAACCGCGCCACCTGGCCCGCCGTGCTCGCCAACTTCGGCATCGCCGGCAGCTTTTTCGCCTTCGCTGGCCTGTGGGCTACCCCCTACCTCATGAGCGTGCACGGGCTGACGAAACTGCAGGCTTCGCACCACCTCTCTCTCTACTTTCTCGCCTTCGCCGTAGGGTGCCTGGCCATCGGGTCCTTGTCGGACCGGCTCGCGCGGCGCAAGGCGGTGCTGATTCCCGCCGCCGCCGTCTACCTCGCCTGCTGGGGCGTGTGCCTCTTTGCCGGCCCCCTGCCCGAGCGCCTCACCTTCCCCCTCTTCGCCCTCATGGGCCTTGCGACCTCTTCCTTCTCGCTCACCTGGGCCTGCGCCAAGGAGGTCAATCCGTCGGCGCTCTCGGGCATGAGTACGGCGCTCACCAACATGGGCGGATTCCTCGGCGGCGCCCTTCTGCAGCCGCTCGCCGGCGCGCTCATCGACCATGCCTGGAACGGCACGGTGGTCGACGGCGTGCGGATCTACGCGCCCGAGCATTTCACCGCGGCGATCGCCTGCCTGGCCGGCGCCGCCGCCCTCGGTTTTCTCGGCGCCTGTCTCGTGCGCGAGACACGCGCCCGCAACCAGTGGCAAAATCCCGCCTGAAGAGAATCCACCTCGAGGACACGATGAACGCACCAGAGCATCCGCTGCTGCATCCCTTTCAACTCCCTCCCTTCGACCGCCTCCGGCCGGAGGACGTCGAGCCGGTCATCACCGAACTCATCGCGCGGGCCCGCGCCGCGATCGACCACGCGATGGATGAGCGCACCCCGCCCACTTGGGAAGACTTCGTCGCACCGCTCGAACACGCGCTCGAGCAGCTCTCGGACGCATGGGGCGTGATCGGACACCTGCACAGCGTGATGGACACTCCCGCCTGGCGCGAGGCCTATAACAAGCTGCTCCCCGAAGTCACGCGTTTCTGGACGGAACTGGGGCAGAACGAGGCGCTCTACCGCAAGACGCAGGCGCTCGCGCAAAGCCCCGAATTCGCCCGCCTCTCGCCCGAGCGCCGCCGCGTGATCGAGCTCGACCTGCGCGACCATCGGCTTGCCGGCGCGGAACTGCCGCCCGAGAAGAAACCCCGCCACCGCGACATCCAGCAGGAACTGTCGGCGATCGCGGCCAGGTTCTCGGAAAACGTGCTCGATGCGACCAACGCCTACCAGGAGTGGATCGAGGACGAGGCGCAACTTTCCGGCATCCCGGAGGAAGTGCGGGCCATGGCGCGCGAAGTGGCGCAGGCACAGAATCGCCCGGGCTGGTGCTTCACCCTGCAGATGCCCTTCTACCTGCCGGTGATGCAGTACGCCGACGATCGGTCGCTGCGCGAGCGCATGTACCGGGCGCACGCCACGCGGGCCTCCGAGTTCGGCCCCCCCGAGCGCGACAACGGCCCGCTCATCGAACGCATCCTGGCACTGCGCGGCGAAGAGGCGCTACTGCTGGGCTACCCCGACTACGCCAGCTACTCGCTCGTGCCCAAGATGGCCGACCATCCGGAGGAAGTCGCTTCCTTCCTGCGGGAACTCGCCGCCCGCGCCAAGCCCTTCGCCCAGCGCGACCTGGAAGAACTGCGCGCCTTCGCCCGCGACACCCTCGGGCTCGATCCGCTCGAACCCTGGGACATCGCCTATGCCTCGGAAAAATTGCGCCAGGCGCGCTACGACTATTCCGAGCAGGAAGTGCGGCGCTACCTGCCGCTGCCGCGCGTCCTGCAGGGGCTCTTCGCCCTCTTGGAACGGCTCTTCGGCGTGCACCTCGTGCCCGACACCGCCCCCGTGTGGCATCCGGACGTGACCTTCTACCGCGTCGAGCGCGACGGCGCGCCGATCGCCTATTTCTACGTCGATCTCTACGCGCGCGACACCAAACGCGGCGGCGCCTGGATGGACAGCGCCAAGTCGCGCCGACGCGAGGGCGAATTTCTCATGCTGCCGGTGGCCTACCTCGTGTGCAACTTCGCCCCGCCGGTGGGCGGCAAGCCCCCCACGCTCACCCACGACGACGTGCTCACCCTCTTCCACGAAATGGGCCACGGGCTGCATCACATGCTCACCCAGGTCGACGAAGCGCCCATCTCGGGCATTCACCACGTCGAATGGGACGCAGTGGAGCTGCCCAGTCAGTTCATGGAAAACTTCGCCTGGGAATGGGAAGTGCTGGAGAAAATCACCGCCCACGTCGACACGGGCGAGCCACTGCCGCGCCCGCTCTACGAGAAGATGCGCGCGGCGAAGAACTTCCAGGCCGGCATGCAGATGGTACGCCAGATCGAATTCTCGCTCTTCGACCTGCGCATCCACCGCGAGCTTGCCAAAGCCCAGGAACCGGCGCCCGAACGCGTGCCGCTTGCCGAGGTGCTGCGCATCCTGGAAGAAGTGCGCGACGAGGTGGCGGTGATCCGCCCGCCTTCCTGGCACCGCTTTCCCCAGAGCTTCTCGCACATCTTCGCCGGCGGCTATGCGGCCGGCTACTACAGCTACAAATGGGCCGAAGTGCTCTCGGCCGATGCCTACGAGGCCTTCGAGGAAGCCCAGGCGCGCACCGGCACCGTACTCGATCCCGATACCGGACGCCGCTTCTGGCGCGAGATCCTCGCCGTGGGCGCAAGCCGCCCCGCGGCCGAATCCTTCCGCGCCTTCCGCGGCCGCGAGCCGCGCATCGACGCACTGCTGCGGCACAATGGACTGGTGGAGGAAGCGGCGGGCGGCTAGAGGCGTCGCGCGGCGCCTTCAGCCGAGCAGCCGCTCGACGAGCGCCGCCGCGCGCGCCTCCACCTCCGGATCCTGGACGATGGCCCGGCCCCACTCACGCTGTGTCTCGCCGGGCCACTTGTTCGTGGCGTCGATCCCCATCTTGCTGCCCAGCCCGGCTTCGGGCGAGGCGAAGTCGAGATAGTCGATGGGCGTGTGCTCGGCGATCAGCGTGTCGCGCGCCGCATCCACGCGCGTGGTGAGCGCCCAGATCACTTCCTGCCAGTTGCGGATGTCGACGTCCTCGTCCACCACCACGATGAACTTGGTGTACATGAACTGGCGCAGGAAGCCCCAGATGCCAAACATCACACGCTTGGCGTGCCCTGGATAGGCCTTTTTGATCGACACCAGCGCCATGCGGTAGGAGCAGCCCTCCGGCGGCAGGTAGAAATCGACGATCTCCGGATACTGGCGCTGCAGCAGCGGCACGAAGACTTCGTTCAGGGCCACGCCCAGCACCGCCGGCTCGTCAGGCGGCTTGCCGGTGTAAGTGGTGTGGTAGATCGCATCGCGCCGCAGCGTGATGCGCTCGAGCGTGAGCACGGGGAAGACCGCCTGCTCGTTGTAATAGCCCGTGTGATCCCCGAATGGACCTTCGAGAGCCGTGTCGCCGGGATGGATGTGCCCTTCGAGCACGATTTCGGCGCGCGCCGGCACCTGCAAGCCCCCCACGGCCTCGGTGAGCTCGGTTTTGGCGCCGCGCAGCAAGCCGGCGAACTGGTACTCGGAAAGGGTATCGGGCACCGGCGTGACCGCGGCGAGGATGGTGGCCGGATCGCAGCCGATCACCACCGCCACGGGAAAAGGTTCGTCGGGGTGCAGCCGGGCGTGTTCGGCGTAATCGATCGCCCCGCCGCGATGGGCGAGCCAGCGCATGATCACCCGGTCTGACCCGATCACTTGCTGGCGGTAGATCCCCAGGTTCTGGCGCTTCTTGTGCGGCCCGCGGGTAACCACCAGCCCCCAGGTGATGAGCGGACCCGCATCCCGCGGCCAGCAGTGCTGGATGGGCAGCCGGGAAAGGTCGAGCTCCGCCCCCTCCCACACTACTTCGCGGCAGGGCGCGCGCGAGACGACCTTCGGCGCCATGTCGAGCACCTTGCGCAGCACCGGCATCTTCTCCCAGGCGTCGCGCCAGCCCCGCGGCGGCTCCGGTTCTTTCAGATAAGCGAGCAGGCGCCCGACGTCGCGCAGCGGCTCGCGCCAGTCGCCGTCCTCGCCCACGTCCTGCCCCATGCCCAGCAACACCCGGCGCGGCGTGCCGAAGAGATTGGCAAGCGCCGGGATCGAATGCGTCCGGCCTTGGGTGTGCGGACGCTCGACGAGCAGCGCCGGTCCCTGGCGTCGCAGGATGCGCTCGGCAAGCGCCGTGAGCTCCAGGTGCGTATCCACGGGTTCGGACACCCGTTTGAGCTCGCCCAGCGCCTCGAGCCGGGCGCAGAACTCGCGCAGATCGGCAAACGCCACGGCGCTCATCCCAGATCGGCGAGCAGCGCGCGCACCTCGGCCACGAGGGACTGCGCCGCCGCGGCAGAGGCTTGCTGCCAATCCTCGCCCCCACTCGCGTAGAGGATGGCGCGCGAGGAATTGAGGATCAGGCCGGGAAACTCGGGACGCCACCAGCCGGCGCGCACCGTGGCCGCCAGGTCGCCGCCCTGCGCACCGATGCCCGGCACGAGCAGCGGCACGCCCGGCGCGAACGAGCGCACCCGCGCCACTTCCTGCGGCCAGGTCGCGCCCACCACCAAGCCCGCCTGCCCGTTCGTATTCCACGGGCCAGCAGCCAGGCGCGCCACGCGCTCGAAAAGCCGCTCGCCGCCAGCCAGCTCCAGCGCCTGCAGCTCGGCGCTTCCCGGATTGGACGTGCGGCACAGCACGAACACCCCCTTGCCCGGGTAAGCGAAGAAAGGTTCGAGCGAGTCGCCGCCCAGATAGGGATTCACCGTGACCGCATCGGCCCCGTAACGCTCGAAGGCTTCGCGCGCATAGTGGCGGGCGGTGGAGCCGATGTCACCGCGCTTGGCGTCCAGGATCACGGCAATGTCGGGATGATGCAGCTTCACGTGGGCGACGAGCCGCTCGAGCACGCTCTCCAAACCCAGGGCGGCGAAATGCGCGATCTGCGGCTTGAAGGCGCACACGTAAGGCGCGCACGCCTCGATCACCTCGCGGCAGAACACCCAGACCCCCTCGGCGAGCGGCAAAGCGCGCACGCTGCGCGGCAGGCGTTCCGGTTCCGGATCCAGCCCCACACAGAGTAGCCGCGCCGGATCGCGCCAGCGCCCGCGCAGCAATTCGAGGAAAGCCGTCTGCGTCACTTCGTTCTCCCTTCAAGCACGCCACAGATCGAGCACGACGCCGGCAAAGAGCACGAGCCCGATGTAGTTGTTGTGCAGGAATGCCTTGAAGCAGCGCGCCGGCTCGCGCGTGCCGATGAGCTCCAGATGGTAAGCAGCGATGCCCGCGGCCACCACCAAGGAGACGAGGAAAGGCGCCCCAGCCCCGGCGAGGATGCCGGCGCGCGCCCACAGGGCAAAGGCCGCGAGGTAACAGAGAAACACCGCCAGCACGTCCCAGCGCCCGAAGGTGATGGCCGAAGAATGCACCGGCAGTTTCAGGTCGTCGGGGCGGTCGGCCATGGCGTATTCGGTGTCGTAGGCGATGGTCCAGAAGAAGTTGGCGGCAAAGAGCGTCCAGCACGCCGCGTCGGTTTCGCCGCGGATCGCCACCCAGGCCATGGGGATGCCGAAGGAAAACGCCACGCCCAGGTAAGCCTGGGGCACCGGCAGAAAGCGCTTGGTGAAGGGATAGGTGGCAGCGATCACGAGCGCCGGCACCGACCACGCCACCACCCTCCAGCCCAGGGGCAGCACCAGGAGGAAGGCAAGCCCGGCCAGCACCGCGGCGACCTTGAGCGCCTCCTGGGGCGAGATCTTTCCGGCGGCAAGCGGCCGCTCGCGCGTGCGTTCGACGTGGGCATCGAAGTCGCGGTCGGCCCAGTCGTTGATGGCGCAGCCCGCCGAACGCATGAGGAAAGTGCCTACCACGAAAACGAAGAAGACCCCCGGCGGCGGCACCCCGCCTGCGGCCCACCACAGGGCGATCAGAGTCGGCCACAGCAGCAGCAGCGTGCCGATGGGGCGATCACCTCGGATCAGTTGCCAATAGAGCGGCAGGCGCGCGCTCCAGTCGAAATTCGCGTTCATCGCTCGTCACGTCGGTGCCATGAGAAAGTCGATCGGCGGCAGGAACACCTCACTCACGAGTAGCGGCGCCCCCGCCCGCCAAAAGAGCGAGCGCCGCGCCCACAAGCCCGGCGGCACTTCCCGCCACAGCGCCGATGCGCGATGATACCGCGGATCGCGCGCATCGAGCCGCACCGTCTGCACGGTGCCGCGGTGCACCGTCGGATCGGTGAAGAGCGCCGCGCCCAGCGGACGGTTGCCGATGCGCTGCAGCAGGCGCCACGGGTATCGCAGCCCCTGCCGCGTGGCGAGCGAGCGCGCGAATACCACCGGCGCGCCGTCGGCGAGCAGCGCCACCTCGCGCACGCGCACCCTCGCCCGGATTGGCACGTTCAGGGCGATCGCCTCGTCCGGATAGGGGTGACCCCACCCCTCGAACAGGCGGCGCACGGCGAACTCCCGGCAATGCGCCCGGATGCGGGCGGTGAGCGAGCCGCGTTCGGCCAGCCATGGCCCCAGGCGGCGCGGCGCCCCCAAAGCCAGCCCGGCGCGCCAGCGCGGCACGAAGAAGAGCGTGCCCTCAGGCATGGAGCCACGCCCCGCCGCCCGGCACCCAGCGCCGGATGAGGGTCTCGGCGAGCGCCGGATCGCGCGCGAGCACCTCGTCGGCGAGCTGCTGCGCGAGCGGCACCAGATCCTCGTCCGCCACCAGGTCGGCCACGCGCAGGCTGGGCACGCCGCTCTGGCGCAGCCCGACGAATTCGCCCGGGCCGCGCAGCCGCAAATCCTCGCGCGCGAGCGCGAAACCATCGTCGTTGGCGCGAATCGCCGCGAGCCGTTCGCGCGCCGTGGCCGACAGCGGCTCGCCGTAGCACAGCACGCAAAAAGACGCCTCGCTGCCACGCCCCACGCGCCCGCGCAGCTGATGCAGCTGCGCCAGGCCGAATCGCTCGGCGTGATCGATCACCATGAGGCTCGCGTTGGCCACGTCCACGCCCACCTCGATCACGGTGGTCGCCACCAGCACGTCGAGGGCGCCAGCCACGAACCGCGCCATCACCTCCTGCTTTTCTTCATTCTTGAGCCGCCCGTGCAGTAGGCCGACCCGCAGCTCCGGCATCGTCTCGGCAAGCTCCTGCCAGGTGGCGGTCGCCGCCTGCAGGTCCAACACTTCCGATTCTTCGATCAAGGGGCAGACCCAATAGGCCTGTCGCCCCTGGGCGCACCAGCGGCGCACCCGCTCGATGAGCTCGCCTCGGCGCCTCTGCGACAGCAGCACGGTCTGCACCGGCTGGCGCCCCGGCGGGCGCTCGTCGAGCAGCGACACTTCCAGGTCGGCGTAGATCGCCAGCGCGAGCGTGCGCGGAATGGGGGTGGCGGACATCATCAGAAGGTGCGGCGAGAGCCCCTCGCCTGCCTTCGCGCGCAGGGCGAAGCGCTGGCGCACGCCGAAGCGGTGCTGCTCGTCGACCACCGCGAGCGCCAGACGCGGCAGAGCCACCGCCTCTTCGATGAGCGCGTGCGTGCCGACCACCAGCAGCGGTTCCCCTTCGGCAAGCCGGGCGCGCAGCGCCTGCGCCGCCTTGGCCGGGGTGGCGGCGGTGAGCAGCGCCACCTCGATCCCGGCCGGAGCGAGCCACTCACCGAGTTTGCGCGCATGCTGGACGGCGAGGATCTCGGTGGGCACCATCAGCGCTCCTTGGTGCCCTCCATCCAGCGCCCGCGCGAGCGCGAGCGCCGCCACCACCGTCTTGCCGCTGCCCACGTCGCCCAGGAGCAAGCGGTGCATCGGATGGGGTTTTTCCAGATCGGCGTCGATCTCGGCGAGCACCCGCCGCTGCGCGGCGGTGAGGGTAAAAGGCAATGCCTCGCGCAGCGCCCGGCGCACCGGACCTTCTTCTTCGGGCAAGGCCGGTGCCGTGGCCGCGAGCCGCACGGCGCGCGCGCGGCGCATCGACGCCTGCTGCGCCACCAATTCCTCCAGCTTGAGGCGGCGGCGCACCGCCGTCAGCCGCGCTTCATCCGCACCGGCGGGGGGCGTGTGCAGGAATTCGAGCGCCTCGCGCAGCGGTGGCAAGTGCTCACGCGCGCGCAGCGTCTCGTCGAGCCACTCGGCGGGCGCAACCACCTCCAGCGCCCGGCGCACCAGACGGCGCAAAAGCCCCTGCGACAATCCTTCCACGCTCGGATAGACCGGCGTGAGGCGATCGGGCAGGGGCGATTCGATCGGCACCAGCCGCGGATGGAACATCTCGCGCTCGCCGAAGAACCCGACCCGGATTTCACCGAACCAGCGCATGTGCTTACCCGGCTCCAGCCGTTTGGCGGTACCGGCATAGACGTGCAGCCAGCGCCCGGTGAGCAGGCCCGTGCCATCGTCCAGATGCGCGACGAGCTGTGGTCGCGGCCCCTCCTTGCGCTCCACCCGCACGATGCGGCCTTCCACGAGCACGGACGAACCGGCCTGCGCCTGCGCCACGGGCGTGACGCGCGTCTCGTCTTCGTAGCGCAGCGGCAGGAGAAAAAGGAGATCCTCGGGGCGCATCACCCCGAGTTTCACCAGGCGCGCGGCTACCGCCGGGCCGACGCCCGGCCAGGATTCCAGCGGATGGCGGAAAGGCGCTTGCGCAGGCAAGGCCGGATCACGCCCCCAGCCAGACGACGGCCTCGGCCTCCACCATCGCCCCGCGCGGCAGCCCTTTCACCTCCACCGCCGAGCGTGCAGGATAGGGCGCGGTGAAGTAGCGCGCCATCACCTCGTTGACGGTGGCAAAATAAGACAGATCGGTGAGAAAGACCGTGAGCTTGACCACCTGATCGAGGCTCGCCCCGGCCGCCTCCACCACCGACTTCAGATTGGCGAACACGCGCTCGCACTGGGCGGCGAATTCGGCCGGAAGCGTCATCGTGGCCGGATCGAGCCCCAGCTGGCCGGAGAGATAGAGCGTATCGCCGGCGAACACCGCCTGGGAATAGGTGCCGATCGCCGCCGGAGCCTTGTCGGTATTGACGTGACGTCGCATTGCCCTGCTCCTTACGCCCGCACGACCATTTCACAGCTGAAGCGCTCGAGCACTTTCTGCAGTCCGCGGCGCGCGGCGGTGTTGATGAGGAGCGGC
The DNA here is from genome assembly GCF_006503695.1 of Tepidiphilus succinatimandens. Taxonomy (GTDB): domain Bacteria; phylum Pseudomonadota; class Gammaproteobacteria; order Burkholderiales; family Rhodocyclaceae; genus Tepidiphilus; species Tepidiphilus succinatimandens. The sequence goes on along the minus strand of NZ_SBIK01000006.1, from coordinate 32,181 downwards.
CCCATGAAGTTCGCCCGCAAGCCGGTGTCCTGCGGCGTGTTCGCCTCGGCTCCATCGGCTCGGCGCACGATCACGGCCAAGGCCACATCCTCGGGCTTTTCGATCTGCAACTGGGCCGCCTCGCCGTCGGAGAGGGTGATCTCGTAGCGCACGCCCAAGGCATCCGGGCTCACCACGGAAAAGGCCACTTCGGGATCGTCCAGACTCTGCAGGATGAAGACCTTGGGACGATCTTCGCCCGCCTTCCCTTCCGCATCGTGCGCCAGCATGAAACGCTTGCACGCCTCGAACCCTGGTAGGCCATTGGGAAACTCGATCACCTTGTCTTCGGCCACGTCCACTTCGCCCAACACCGGACTTTGCAGTTTCATCGCACACCTCCTTACCGTTGATTTGAATGTCTCACTTGACCTGCATCACACCGGCAGCGCCGAGCTTGTGCTGGCGTTTGAGCCGTTCGGCCACCTGCTGCGCTTCCTGGCGCGTGGCATAAGGGCCGACCAACACCCTGGACTGCAGCCGCGCCGGAAAACCCAGCGCATCCAGCTGCCCGGCGAGTCGCTCGGCAGCGTCCAGCCGGCCAAACACGCCCACCGGCACATAATATCCCTTGTCCAGAGGTTTCGAACGCATAGCAAAGGGGGATTTCTCCGGCATTTCCGCCGCTGGGGCGGGCGCAGACGCCTCGCCGTGCTGGGTTTCCGCTCCGCGGAGATCGTTGCCGGGAGAAATGCGCTCGGTATGCTCGGCCGTGGCGCGTTCCGGCGCAGCCGGTTCGGGGCGAGTTTGCTCCGGCGAAGCGCTGGCGTTTCCGGCGAGTTTGCTCCGGCGAAGCGCTGGCGTTTCCGGAGGGCGGTTCGGGAGAAACAGGGGCAACGCGCGCCGACACTTTCGCCGCAACGACGGGCACCGCGACGGGGGGCGCAGGTTCGGGCGCCTTTTGCTCGTTCGCCAGGTACCACAGCGCGAAAGCCGCCACGGCGGCGAGCACCGAGGCGGGCACCACCCGCTTCCAGGGAAAAGGTGTGGAAGTCCCCTTGCCCGCCTTCATGGTGCAGTTCCCCGGTCGCCGCGCGCCATCGCCACCAACAGCTCCGCCTCGCCGAGCGTGATGCCGCAGCGCGCGGCGATCGCTGGTGCATCGAGCCCACGGCGGGCAAGCACCATCGGCTCTACATATTCGGGGGAAGCGGCGAGCGGTTCGACGGGGGAAGGCGCCGGAGCCGGTTCTGCCGCAGCAGACTGTTCGAGGCGCTGCAATCGGTCGAGGATCTGCTGCAGCTGACGGGCGTGCTCATCGAGCGCGTGCTGCATCGCCTCACAGCGGCGCTCCAGCGTCTTCACCGTGAGATCGAGCCCGAAAGGAGCGGCCGACTGCGGCAAAGGCGGAGAAGCCATCCGTTGCCGGACACGCCACCAGCGCACGACCTCGAACACCACCCAGGCGATGCTCGCCACCAGGATCCCGCCGATCACCCACTGCACGCTCAGCGCTCCGCCGTCCTTTACCTCGGCAATGATAAAGCCGTCCGGCATTCCCGCCAAGCGGGGAAGATCGAGGCATGCACCGAAAGCGCGTTCAGCGACCGCGGAAACGTGGCTTGCGCTTGGCGAGGAAGGCTTCGATGCCTTCGACGAAATCCTCGGTGGCGCTGCAGTCGCCAAACGCCTCGGCCTCGGCGAGGAGCTGCGCTTCCAGGCTCTGTTCGAGCGAATCGGCGAGCAGCGAGCGGATACGCCCATAGGCATAGCTCGGTCCGGCGGCCAGGCGTGCGGCCAGCGCCTCGACTTCGGCATCGAGCGCTTCGGGCGCGACCACGCGGTTGACGATCCCCAGCTCCAGGGCACGCTGCGCGTCGAATCGCTCCGAGAGGAGGAAAAGCTCCGCCGCACGCCGGCTACCGACCGCCCGGGGTAAGAAGTAGGACAACCCCCCGTCGGCCGGAAGCCCCAGCATGGCATAGGCCGTGGTAAACACCGCGTCGCTCGAGGCGATCGCCAGATCGCAGGCGAGCATGAGCGACATGCCGAAGCCGGCGCAGGCGCCGCTCACCTTCGCCACTACCGGACAGGGCACGCGGCTCAGGCGCTCCACCACCGGATTCACCCGCTGCTCGATCGCGGTGCGAAACGTTTCACGTCGCTCGCCGGGCGTGCGGTCGAGCAGGCGGGAGAAATCGCGGATGTCGCCGCCGGCCATGAAATGCCCGCCGCGCCCGCTCACCACCAGCACGCGCAGATCGGGACGCTGCACCAGGGCGGCGCTCGCCGCGTCGAGCGCTTCCATCATGTCGAACGACAAGGCGTTGAGCGACTCCGGACGGTTGAGCTCCAACCGTCCGATTCCGTCGACCACCTCCCACAGCACCGTCTGTGCCATGCTTCCTCCCGTCTACACCCGCTCGAAGATCCCCGCTGCCCCCATACCCGTGCCGATGCACATCGTCACCATGCCATAGCGCACCTTCGGGTCGCGTTGCATCGCCGCCATCAGGGTGGCGGTACGGATCGCTCCGGTTGCCCCCAGAGGATGGCCCAAAGCGATCGCCCCGCCCAGCGGATTCACCTTGGCCGGATCCAGCCCCAGCGTGCGCATCACCGCCAACGATTGCGCCGCGAACGCCTCGTTGAGCTCGATCCAGTCGAGATCATCCTGTTTCAGGCCGGCACGCTGCAAGGCTCGGGGGATGGCTTCCACCGGACCGATTCCCATCACCTCCGGCGGCACGCCGACCACCGCGTACGATACCACGCGGGCAATGGGCCGCACTCCATAGCGTTCGAGCGCCGCTTCGGACATCAGCAACACTGCCCCCGCCCCGTCGGACATCTGCGAGCTGTTGCCGGCGGTCACGCTGCCGCGCGCAGCGAATACCGGTTTGAGGGAGGCGAGCCGCTCCGGTGAGGTATCGCGCCGCGGCCCCTCGTCGATCTCGGCCATCGACTCGCGCACCGCCACCGTTCCCTCGGCGCCGGGCAGGTGCGTTCGTACCATCAGGGGAGCGATCTCGTCGCGGAAGTACCCTGCGTCGATTGCCGCCACTGCCTTGCGGTGTGATTCCAGGGCGAAGGCATCCTGATCCTCACGCGACACGCCATATTTGCGTGCCACCACCTCTGCGGTCAACCCCATCCCGTAAGCGATGGCCCGGTTCTCGTCCGATTCCACCACCTTCGGGTTGAGGCTCACCTTGTTGCCCATGATCTGCGGCATCACGCTCATCGACTCGGTGCCGGCCGCGATCATCACGTCGGCCTCGCCCAGCCGGATGCGAGCCGCCGCGTCGGCCACCGCCTGCAGGCCGGAAGCGCAGAACCGATTGATTGTCACGCCCGGCACTTGCACCGGAAAACCAGCCAGCAAGAGGCCGATGCGGGCCACGTTCATCCCCTGCTCGGCCTCGGGCATGGCGCAGCCCGTGATCACGTCGCCGATCTCCGCCAGATCGAGCGACGGCACCTTTTCCGTCACCGCTCGCAGCACGTGCGCCAGCATGTCGTCCGGTCGTACATGGCGTAGCATCCCGCCCTTGCGACCCACCGGCGTGCGTACCGCTGCCACCACATAGGCATCCTGCCCTCGTTTGCTCATCGTTGCTCCTTTCCTCAGTTGCGCAGCGGTTTGCCCGTTGCGAGCGTATGTGCGATGCGTTCCAACGTCTGGGGCGTGCGCAGCAGCGCCATGAATTCGCGCCGCTCCACCGCCAGCAGCCATTCCACCGGCACCCGGGCTCCGCTCTCCACTTCCCCTCCGCACAACGCAGTGGCCACCCCCTTGCCGACACGGTAGTCGTGCTCGGAAATGAATCCCCCTTCGCGCATATTGACCAGCATCATCTCGCAGGTGGCAATGCCGTTTCGCCCCGCCACCACGACCTCACGCTCGGGCAGCGGCGGACGGTAGCCCGCCTCGGCCAGAGAGCGGGCACGACGGATCGCCACATAGAGCAATTCCTTCGGGTGCATCACCACGTCGTCCCCGACCCGGCCATAGCCGATCGCCTGCGCCTCGAGCGCACTGCGCGAGACCTTGGCCTTGGCCACCTGCTCGAACATCGGCTGAATGAACGCGAAGACGTCACCGCCAGCGGTACGCCGGGCCATGCGATGCGCCTGGATCGCCAGTTCCTTGCATCCGCCCCCGGCCGGAATGAGCCCCACGCCCACCTCCACCAGACCGACGTAGGATTCGAGCGCGAACACCCGATGCGCCGCATGCAGAGCGAACTCGCAGCCCCCGCCCAAGGCCATGCCCTCGATCGCCGCCACCACGGGAATCTCGGCGTGCTTGAGCCGCATGGATGCCTGCTGGAATCGTTCGACCATGGTCTCCAGTTGATCGAACCGGCCAGCCTGTGCCGCCTCGAGCACCTGCTTCAGGTCGGCGCCCAGCGCAAACGGAGCCTCGTGCCACAGCACCAGCGCATCGAGCTCACGCTCGGCCCGCGCCACTGCCTCCAGGATGCCCTCGATCACCGCTGCGCCCAGCGTGTGATGGCGGGTGCGCACCGAGACGATCCCCACGCCCTGGTCCTGATCGGGGCGACGCCACAGGCGCACCCCCTCGTTCTCCCACAAGGTCTCGCCCGGATCGTCGAATCTTTCCCCCAAGACCCTGTCGGGATAGAGCTGACGCCGATATACCGCGAGCGAAGAGCGTCCCACCCACGTGCTGCGCGCCGCGCTCCACGAACCCTTGGCCGAGTGCGTGCCTTCGAGCCCCTCCACCCAGGCTGGCAGCGGCACGTTGGCGAGCGTGAGGCCGGCGGCACGATCTTCCTCGATCGACCGGGCGATGTCGCGCCAACCCGCCGCCTGCCAGGTCTCGAAAGGCCCCATGGCCCAGCCGAACCCCCAGCGCATCGCCAGATCGACGTCGCGGGCGCTGTCGGCGATCGTCGCCAGATGGAAAGCGCAGTAGTGGAACACGTCGCGAAACAGCGCCCACAGAAACTGGGCCTGAGGATGCCCGCTCGCGCGTAGCCGGGCAAAGCGCTCGCGCACATCGCGCAGGGCGAGGATCTCCTCCACTTCCGGCGCCACTTCTCCCTGGGCCGGACGGTAAGTCCCGGCGGATAGATCGAGCACCAGGATGTTCCCTTTCTCCTTGCGATAGACCCCGGCGCCGCTCTTCTGCCCCAAGGCACCCTGCCGGATCAAGGACTCCAGCCACTGGGGCACGCGAAAGACGCCATGCCAGGGGTCCTCGGGAAGGGTCGTCTGCATCGTCCCGATGACGTGTGCCAGCGTGTCCAACCCCACCACGTCGGCCGTGCGGTACGTCGCGCTTTTGGGACGGCCGATGCGCGGCCCCGTGAGCGCGTCGACCTCATCGAACCCCAGGCCCAGCCGCTGCGTGTGATGCATCACCGCGAGGATGGAAAACACGCCGACGCGGTTGGCGATGAAGTTGGGCGTATCCTTGGCCCGGATCACCGATTTCCCCAAGCGCGTCGTCAACCAACCCTCCAGCGCATCGAGCCGTGCTGCGTCGCTACCCGCATGCGGCACCAGCTCCACGAGCGGCAAGTAGCGCGGTGGATTGAAGAAATGGATGCCGCAGAAATTGCGGCGCACCGCCTCGGGCAGCGCCTGCGCGAGCGCAGTGATCGACAGGCCCGACGTGTTCGAGGCCAGCGTGACCCCTTCCGCGAGAAAAGGCGCCACGCGTTCATAAAGGGACTGTTTCCAGTCCAGGCGCTCGGCGATCGCCTCGATCACCAGATCGCACTCGCGCAGCGCCTCCAGATCGTCGTCGTAATTGGCCGGTTGAATCCAGCCGAGCCGCTGCGACTCGGCCAGCGGCGCCGGATCGAGGCGCTTCAGCCCCTCGAGCGCCCTGAGCACCGTCGCATTGCGATCCCCCTCGCCCGAGGGTAGATCGAACAACACCACCGGCAGGTCGGCATTGGCGCAATGCGCGGCGATCTGCGCCCCCATCACCCCGGCGCCGAGCACGGCCACCTTGCGGATCCTCAGACGTTCCACTCGCTTCTCCTTGCTTCACACGAATACCCTGCTCGCCAAACCCGCACACTTAAAACGAACGGGAATATTGCACCCCAGCCAGCCACACATCGCCTTCGTATTGGCCACGCACCCATCCCTTCCCTTCAGCCATCGCGTTGCGGTCGATGCGCGTGTCGTCGATGAACAGATACGCCAGCCCTAGGTCTACCCGGTTGTCGGCATCCGGCATCCAGCGAGCCCCCAGCGATACCCAGATGCGGTCGTTGTCCGGCAGCGCCGTGAGCCGACGCTCGGCATCGCGCACCGCCGACTCGTCGTAGGCCACCCCAAACTTCAGTAACCAGTGCTCATCGTAACGATAGCGTGCTCCCAAAGCCACGCGCCATGTATCCTGAAAACGAGTAGCCAAAGTATCGGCCACCGAACCGGACTGAACCCCGCTCGAACGGTAGATTGGCAGCACGTTCAGACTGCTCCAGCCAGTCCACGACACGTCGGCGAGGATCTCCCACCGCTCACCAACTCCCTGCGCCGCACTGGCGATGAAGGTATCTGGCAGATCCACCGACACCTCGGCGTCGACGCCGGCCAAGCCAACCCGTGGGTTGCTCAGCACCGGCGCAGCCGGGCCTCTGGCCTCGATGTCGCCATCGAGATCGTGCTTCACCTTGGATCGATAGGAGAACCCCAGCTTGGTCCTTTCGGTGGGGGTAAAGAGTATGCCCACGTTCCACCCCCAGGAGACATCGTCCGCTTCGAGGCGTAACTTGGTTCGCTGCATCGCCGCATCGCTTACACCGAAGGATTTCAGAGGCCCCGGCGCCGCCACGCCTGCGTAGCGATCGTATGTCGCCTCGAAACGCTGTACGCTCACCCCGAATCCCAGCGAGACCGCCTCATTCACCTTGAATGCCAGGGAAGGATTGACGTTGATCGTCTTGATCTCGAACTTGGTCGAATGGAATCGGCCGATCCAGTCGTCGTCGTACTCCGTCACGAGACCGAAGGGCACGCCCATCCCCAGGCCGAGCCACAAGCGATCGTTGATCTTCTGCGAATAATAGCCGTTGGGTACCGCTGCCCAACCGCCGGCATCCCCGCCGTTGCTGCCGGTCAAGGGTGCGCCTGGCGCCGCAAGACTCCCTCTGTCATCGAACTTGAAACTGGGTTTGATCGCCGCCACGCCGAGTGAGACCTCGCGGGCTTTCAGACGTGTCATTCCCGCCGGGTTATAAAAAATTGTTCCGGCATCGTCGGCCACGGCAGCCGAACCAGCATAAGCATTGCCGATGCCGCTCGCGCTCTGTTCGATGAGCTGAAAACCGCTGGCCAGCGCCGTGGAACTGGCGGCGAACAACGACGGAATTACCACGGCCAAAAGTTTCTTCTTCATTGCTCGTCTCCTCCTCTTCGTCACGAACCGACGGGCATACGCCCGCTCTTTCTTTTTTACCTGCCACGTTCCGACGAAGCCTCCTCGGCAAGCCGGACCGTTCAGCTCCCCTCTATGGGGCGTTTGTTGCCCTGCGCATCGAGCGCCACGTAGGTGAGCCGGGCTTCGGTGACCTTCACCACGACCGGACGCTCGGGATGGCGCTCGGCGAAGACCTCGACGTCCACCGTGATCGAGGTACGCCCCACCGAGACGATCTCCGCATACAGACTCACCACGTCACCCACGGCAATGGGCTGTTTGAACACGAAGCTGTTGACCGCCACCGTGGCCACGCGCCCTCGGCTGCGACGGCGCGCTGGCAAGGACCCCGCGATGTCGACCATCGCCATCACCCAGCCCCCAAACACGTCGCCCGCCGGATTGAGATCCGAAGGCATTGGCATCACCCGCAATTCCGGTTGACGATCTGGCAGCACATCCGACATGGTTTTCTCCTGAGGACACGAATCGAGCTTCCATGATAGCCGACCCATACTCCTCTTTCTGGCAAAAAAAGGCGCTCGCCCGAAGGCGAGCGCGACCACCAAGGGAGGGAGGGAACTCTGGAGAACGCATGGGATGCACCAATTGTTTCGTACGTTTGTTTGAATAATAGCACAAAAAATTTTTGAGGCAATGGTTCACGGAGAAAAATGCCGATGAAGGGGAGGAATAAACCAGGAAAGGGTCGTGCACCGCGAAAACCACCTCGAGTAGAATCCGGGCAAAGGGTCTTGGCAGTCGAGGTATCGAGGCGACAAGCCGCCCTGCAGCCGTCCATTCCGGGCTGCCAGGCATCGGCCCATCCAAGGGAAAGAATGCGCCTGATGATAAAATGCCGGGAGAGGGAGTCGAACCCTCACGGTGTCGCCACCGGCGGATTTTGAGTCCGCTGCGTCTACCTGTTCCGCCATCCCGGCGCGGAAGAAAGATTATATGCAAGAACCCAGCCTACGCAAAGCCCCGTCGCTGACGGTGCACGACTTCGATTTTTCCCTGCCGCCCGAGCTCATCGCCCAGGCGCCGCTACCCGAGCGCAGCGCCAGCCGTCTGCTCGTGCTCGAGGGCGAAGCGCTGCACGACCGGCTCTTTCGCGATCTGCCCGGATTTCTCGAAGAAGGCGACCTGCTCGTCTTCAACGACAGCCGGGTGATCCACGCGCGCCTTTTTGGGCGCAAGGAAAGCGGCGGCGCGGTAGAGGTGCTCGTCGAGCGGCTCGTCGGCACGCAGGAAGCGCTCGCCCAGGTGCGCGCGAGCAAGCCCCCGCGCCCGGGCATGCGCCTGCGGCTGGAAGAGGCTTTCGACGTCGAAGTCGTGGGCCGCGACGGCGAGTTTTACCACCTTCGGCTCGTCGGCGAAGGCGATCTGCCCCGCCTCGTCGAGCGGCACGGCCGGCTGCCGCTGCCGCCCTACATCGCCCGTCCGGCCGAGCCGGAAGACGAAGCGCGCTACCAGACGGTCTATGCCCGCACACCCGGCTCGGTGGCCGCGCCCACCGCCGGCCTGCACTTCGACGAATCCCTGCTGCGGCAGCTGGCTGAGCACGGCGTAGACACCGCCTGGGTGACGCTGCACGTCGGCGCCGGCACGTTTCAGCCGGTACGCGTCGAGCGTCTCGACGAACACCGCATGCACCGCGAACGCTACTGGATCCCGGAAGAGACGGTGGCGCGCGTCGCCCGGGCAAAAGCGCGCGGCCGCCGCGTGATCGCCGTGGGCACCACCAGCCTGCGCGCCCTCGAAGGCGCCGCCCAGGGCGGAGCGCTGCGCCCCGGCAGCGGCGAGACCGAGCTCTTCATCACGCCGGGCTACGAGTTTCGCGTGGTCGATGCGCTGGTGACGAACTTCCACCTGCCCCGCTCGACGCTGCTCATGCTGGTGTCGGCGCTCGCCGGGCTCGATCGCGTCCGCCGCGCCTATGCCCACGCGATCGAACGGCGCTACCGCTTCTTCAGCTATGGCGACGCGATGTTCATCCCGCGCCGCTTCGCACGCTGACTTCCGGTCATCGAGGAATTCCCATGAGCGATACTCCCGCCTTTACCCTGCTTGCCACCGACGGCGCCGCCCGGCGCGGACGGCTGCATCTGGCGCACGGCACGGTGGAGACCCCCATTTTCATGCCGGTGGGCACCTACGGCACCGTCAAGGCGATGACGCCGACGGCGCTCGAAGACGTGGGCGCGCAGATCGTGCTCGGCAACACCTTCCACCTCTGGCTACGCCCGGGGCTCGAGGTGATCCGCCGCCACGGGGGGCTACACCGCTTCATGGGCTGGAACAAGCCGATTCTCACCGATTCGGGCGGTTTCCAGGTGTTCTCGCTCGGAGCGCTGCGCAAGATCAGCGAAGAAGGCGTGCGCTTCGCCTCCCCCATCGACGGGGCCCGCTGTTTCCTCACCCCGGAAGTCTCGATGCAGATCCAGACCGTGCTCGATTCCGACGTGGTGATGATCTTCGACGAATGCACGCCCTACCCCGCCACCGAAACGCAGGCGGCCGAATCGATGCGTCTGTCGCTGCGATGGGCTCAGCGCTCGCGGGCCGAATTCGACCGGCTGGGGAATCGCAACGCGCTCTTCGGCATCGTGCAGGGCGGCATGTACGAAGCGCTGCGCGACGAGTCGCTCGCCGGGCTCATGGAGATCGGCTTCGACGGCTATGCCATCGGCGGGCTATCGGTGGGCGAACCCAAGGACGAGATGCGGCGCGTGCTGGAATACGTCGCGCCCAGGCTGCCGCAGACGCGGCCGCGCTATTTGATGGGCGTGGGCACGCCGGAAGACCTCATCCACGGCGTGGACGCGGGCGTGGATATGTTCGACTGCGTCATGCCCACGAGAAACGCACGCAACGGGCTGCTCTTCACCCGCTACGGCGACGTGAAGATCCGCAACGCGCGCTATCGCGAGGACACCGCCCCGCTCGACGAGACCTGCAGCTGCACCACCTGCCGCCATTTCACCCGCGCCTACCTGCATCACCTCTACCGCACGGGCGAAATCCTGGCGAGCATCCTCAATACCACGCACAACCTGCACTTCTACCTGACGCTCATGGCGGAGCTGCGCACGGCGATCGAACGAGGAAACTTTGCCGAAACGGCGGCGCGACTCCTCGTCGAGCGGCAACGCGGGGTGTAACCCGGCAGCTCAGTGCCGCTCTCGCCGGCCCCACGCGCACGGTGCCACGAAGTACGCCGGAATCGATTCGCCAACGCTCAGGCGAAGACGTTGACCGAATTGCCCAGATGCGGCGGGTTCGAGGCTGCGGCCGGCGCCTGCTGCACCTGGGGCAGGGCCGAGAGCAGCGCCTGCGCCGTGCTTTCCTGCACGTCGAGCGCCTTTCTCATCACGGCGGTGCCAACCTGGTCTTGCAACTTCGCCTGTTGCATGGCGCTCATCATGCTGGCGACACTGACGGCGTCCATGGCACGCTCCTTTTCCAAGAGTCACGATATTATTTTAGTCCATCGGGACGAGGATACGTTCCCCAGACAAAAAAAGAGCCCCGCTCGCGCGGGGCTCCCGGACGGCCTTCCCGGCCCACCGAGCGGGCCGGAACGGCAGATTACATGTCCATGCCGCCCATGCCGGCCATGGGGTTGGCGGCAGGTTTGTCTTCCGGAACTTCGGCCACCATGGCTTCGGTGGTGAGCATCAGACCGGCGACGGAAGCGGCGTTTTGCAGCGCGGTGCGCGTGACCTTGGTCGGGTCGAGCACGCCCATCTCGATCATGTCGCCGTATTCGCCGGTGGCGGCGTTGTAGCCGAAGTTGCCCTTGCCTTCGAGCACCTTGGCCACGACCACGCTGGCTTCTTCACCGGCGTTGGCCACGATTTCACGCAGCGGCTGCTCGACGGCGCGCATCACGATCTTGATGCCAGCGTCCTGATCGTGGTTGGCGCCCTTGAGCCCTTTGGCGAGCACCGCTTCGCGCGCACGCAGCAGGGCCACGCCACCGCCCGGGACGATGCCTTCCTCGACCGCGGCGCGGGTCGCGTGCAGGGCGTCCTCGACGCGGGCCTTCTTCTCTTTCATCTCGACTTCGGTGGCCGCACCGACCTTGATCACCGCCACGCCGCCGGCGAGTTTCGCCACACGCTCTTGCAGTTTCTCGCGGTCGTAGTCGCTCGTGGCCTCTTCGATCTGGACGCGAATCTCTTTGATGCGCGCCTGGATCTTGGCCGGATCGCCCGCCCCGTCGATGATGGTGGTGTACTCTTTGCCCACTTCGACGCGCTTGGCTTGGCCGAGGTCGGCGAGCGTGGCTTTCTCGAGCTGCAGGCCAAGCTCTTCGGAGATGACCGTACCGCCGGTGAGGATGGCGATGTCTTGCAGCATGGCCTTGCGCCGGTCGCCGAAGCCCGGAGCCTTGACGGCGCAGGTCTTCAGGATGCCGCGCAGGTTGTTGACCACCAGCGTGGCGAGCGCTTCGCCTTCGACGTCTTCGGCGATGATGAGCAGCGGACGGCCCGCTTTGGCGACCTGCTCGAGCACCGGCAACAGCTCACGGATGGAGCTGATCTTCTTGTCGTGCAGCAGGATGTAGGGGTTGTCGAGGACGGCGATCTGCTTCTCGGCATTGTTGATGAAGTACGGCGAGAGGTAGCCGCGGTCGAACTGCATCCCTTCGACCACTTCGAGCTCGTTTTCGAGCGACTTGCCGTCTTCGACCGTAATCACGCCTTCTTTACCGACCTTGTCCATCGCCTGAGCGATGATGTCGCCGATCGACTGGTCGGAGTTGGCGGAGATGGCGCCGACCTGGGCGATCTCCTTGCTGGTGGTGCAGGGCTTGGAGATCTTCTTGAGCTCGTCGACGATGGCAGAGACCGCCTTGTCGATGCCGCGCTTGAGATCCATCGGGTTCATGCCGGCGGCGACGTACTTCATGCCTTCGCGCACGATGGCCTGGGCGAGCACGGTCGCAGTGGTGGTCCCGTCACCGGCCACGTCCGAGGTCTTGGACGCGACTTCTTTCACCATCTGCGCGCCCATGTTCTCGAACTTGTCCTTGAGCTCGATTTCCTTGGCGACCGACACGCCGTCCTTGGTCACGGTGGGGGCGCCGAAGCTGCGCTCCAGCACCACGTTGCGACCTTTGGGGCCGAGCGTGACTTTGACGGCATTGGCCAGAACATTGAGACCCGCCACCATCCGCTCGCGGGCAATATCACCGAATTTGACTTCCTTGGCAGCCATGGATCATGCCTCCTGAGAATATTCTGAAATAAAGGGGAGTCGCGACGCGATCACTCTTCGATCACGCCGAGGATGTCTTCTTCACGCAGCACCAGCAGCTCTTCGCCGTCGACTTTCACCGTCTGGCCGGCGTATTTGCCGAAGAGGATCTTGTCGCCGGGCTTGACCGACATGGGGCGCACTTTGCCGTCTTCGAGGATCTTGCCGTTGCCCACGGCGATCACTTCGCCCTGATCGGGTTTCTCGCCGGCAGTGTCCGGAATCACGATACCGCTGGCGGTCTTGCGCTCGGATTCCAGACGCTTGACGATCACGCGATCATGCAAAGGACGGATTTTCATGGTATCGACTCCTCTGGTTCGGGTACAGGTTGAACACACCCAACGGCGGCCCGTTGTTAGCACTCACCGTTGTCGAGTGCTAATAATAGGGATGTTCGGGCGAAATTTCAAGAGGGGGCGATGCGCCCCGCGCCATTTCTTCGAGGGCGCGAGGCGTCGGGCGGGGAGAAATCAGGAGGCGTCGGCCTCTTCGTGATAGGCGCGCACCCGCTCGACCTCTTCCTTGGAGCCGAGGATCACCGGTACGCGCTGGTGCAGCCGCTGCGGGACGATCTCGAGGAGGCGGCGCCGCCCGTCGATGGCCGCCCCACCGGCCTGCTCCACCAGCAACGCCATGGGGTTGGCCTCGTAGAGCAGGCGCAGCTTGCCGCCCTGGGCGCGGTTCTTCGCATCCAGCGGATAGAGGAAGATACCCCCGCGCGAGAGCGTCCGGTGCACGTCGGACACCATGGAAGCCACCCAGCGCATGTTGAAATCGCGCCCGCGCGGCCCTTCCTTGCCGGCGATGAGTTCCTCGATGTAGCGGCGCACCGGCGGCTCCCAAAAGCGCATGTTGGAGCAGTTGATGGCGAATTCGCTCGTCTGGGGCGGAATCGTCATGAAAGGATGGGTATAGACGAAGTAGCCGAACTCCCGATCGAGCGTGAAGCCGTGCACGCCGTTGCCGGTGGTGAGGACGAGCTGGGTGGCCGGACCGTAGATGGCGTAACCGGCGGCTACTTGTGCCGTGCCCGGCTGCAGGAAGGACGCTTCGGTGGGAATGGCCTCGCGATCGGGATTGCGCAACACCGAGAAGATGGTGCCCACGGAAATATTGACCTCGATGTTGGAGGAGCCGTCGAGCGGATCGAACAAAAGCAGGTAGCCGCCGCGCGGATACTCGAAGGGGATGTGGCAGATCTCCTCGACTTCTTCGGAAGCCATGGCGGCGAGGTGCCCGCCCCATTCGTTGGCCTGCAGCAGCAGCTCGTTGGCGATGACGTCGAGTTTCTTCTGCACTTCGCCCTGGACGTTCTCGACTCCGGTCTCGCCATGCACGTCCCACAGCTTTCCTTTGGAGATGGTCACCGCGATGGCCTTGACGGCGCGGGCGACGACCTCGACGAGGAGCCGCAGGTCGGCATCGAGCCGTCCGGCGCGTTGTTCTTCGATGAGGAATTGCGAGAGGCTGACACGGCGCATGAGGAAGACTCCAGCAGTTGGCGGAAAGAGGAATTATCGCGCCAAGCCCGTCCGTTTGGCACGATCGCGACGATAAAGGCGGATCGCGCGCGAAAAAATTTGGGCTATATTCTTCGACTCACCGACTTGGAGAAAGCCGATGATCGAACGCATCCCCGACGACACCGACCTGCCCGAGCTGACGCTGCGCGGCATGCTGCTCGGTGCCGTGCTCACCGTGGTCTTCACCGCGGCCAACATTTATCTGGGGCTCAAAGTGGGGCTGACGTTTGCCTCCTCGATCCCCGCGGCGGTGATCTCCATGGCGGTGCTGCGCCGTTGCCGCGGAGCGAACATCCTCGAAAACAACATGGTGCAGACGCAAGCCTCTGCCGCTGGCACGCTGTCGGCCATCATCTTCATCCTGCCGGGTCTGCTGATGATCGGCCACTGGCAGGGATTCCCCTTCTGGCTGACGGCGGCGGTGTGCGGCGTGGGCGGGCTCCTGGGGGTGCTCTACACCATCCCCTTGCGGCGGGTGATGGTGGTCGACAGCCCTCTGCCCTATCCGGAAGGCGTGGCGGCGGCGGAGATCCTGCGCGTGGGCGAACTCGCGCGGGAAAAAGACAATGCGCAGGCCCTTGCCCAAGGACAGGCGCAGGCGCGCGAGATCGCCTTCGGCGGCCTGCTCGCCGCGCTCGTCACCCTTTTTTCCGGCGGTTTTCGCCTGCTCGCCGAAAGCTTCACCGCCTGGATCCCGCTCGGGGCAGCTGCGGTGCGCCTGTCGGTGGGCTTTTCGCTCGCGCTCGTCGGCGCCGGCTATCTCATCGGCCTGGCGGCGGGGCTGGCGATCCTGTTGGGACTCGTCCTCGCCTGGGGCGTGATCGTGCCCTGGCTGACGATTCAGGCCGCGCCCGCACCAGACCAGACGCTGCCGGCGCTCGCCATGAGCCTGTGGCGCCAGCAGGTACGATTCTTCGGCGCCGGTACCATCGGCGTCGCCGCGATATGGACGCTCGCCACGCTCGCCAGACCCATGTGGGACGGAATCCGTACCGCGCTCGAGTCGGTACATCTGGGCAATGGCGCTGGTGCTGCCCCTCGTACTGAACGGGATCTCTCGCCCCGGGCGATCATGGCGGTGGGTCTGGCCTCGCTCCTGGTGTTGCTCGTCATCTTCCACCGCTTCCTCTATGCAGCCGACTCCGGCCTTGCTCCCCTTGCCTATGGCGCCCTGGTGCTCGCCTGCGTGCTCTTCGCGGCGCTCTTCGGCTTTCTCATCGCCGCCGCGGCCGGGTACATGGCCGGCCTCGTCGGCTCTTCGAGCAGCCCCATCTCCGGCATCGGCATCCTGGCCGTGATCCTCGTCTCGCTCATGCTGCTCGGATTCGGCGCCGCGGCACCGCAGCTCACCGGCGCCAACGAAGGCAAGCTCGCCGTGGCCCTGGCGCTCTTCACCACCTCGGTGGTGGTGGCGATCGCGGCCATCTCCAACGACAACCTGCAGGATCTCAAGACCGGCTACCTCGTCGGCGCCACCCCCTGGCGCCAGCAGGTCGCCCTGATGATCGGCTGCGTGGTGGGTGCCTTGGTGATCCCGCCGGTGCTCGAGCTCCTTTACCAGGCCTACGGGTTTGCCGGCGCCCTGCCGCGCCCCGGCATGGATCCGGCGCAGGCACTTGCCGCTCCCCAGGCCACGCTCATGACGGCGATCGCCATGGGCATCTTTCACGCCACGTTGGAATGGAAGATGATCCTGGGTGGCGTGGCGCTCGGCGTGGTGCTCATCGTCATCGACCGGTTCCTGCGCCGCAGCGGCGCCGGTTCCCTGCCGGTACTCGCCGTGGGGCTGGGCATTTACCTGCCGCCGACCATCGGCATGACCTTGGTGGTCGGAGCGCTGCTGGGTCATGCCGTCGAACGCGCCCTGGCTCGCCGACCAGCGGCCGAACGCGAAGAGCCCCGGCGCCGCGGCGTCCTGCTCGCCTCGGGTTTCATCGTCGGTGAGAGCCTTATGGGCATCGTGCTCGCCGCGCTCATCGCGGGCACCGGCAAGGAAGCACCGCTCGCGCTCGTGGGCGAAGGGTTCGAGCCGGTGGCGCAATGGCTGGGACTGGCGGTGCTCGCCTCGGTGTGCATCCTTTTCTATCGTCGGATCGCCTTACGCTGAATCCGGCAGGAACGCCGCCGGTTTGCGCCTACCAGCGCACCGGCGGCAAACACTCGAACCCCGGCTTGGCGAAGAAATACCCTTGCATCAGCGCCACGCCGCGCGCGGCAAACCAATCCACCTCTTCGGCCTGTTCCACTCCTTCGGCGAGCACCTTCACGCCCAGCTCCCGACAGGTGAGCAGCAAACCTTCCAGGATCGCCTGTTTGATGCGGTCACGATGCACATCGCGCACCAGGGCCATGTCGATCTTGATGAGATCGGGCATGAAGCGCGCCAGCATGTTCAGCCCCGAATGACCCGCGCCGAAATCATCGAGCGCGGTGAGGAAACCGCGCGAACGGTAATAGGCGAAGATGTTCGTGAGATGCTCGACCTCGTCGATGCGCTCCCCCTCCGTCACCTCGAAGAGGATCTTCTCGGCCGGAAAGCCACATTCCTTCGCTGCCTCCAGGGTACTGCGAATGCACAGGGACGGTTCATAGACCGCATTGGGCAAAAAGTTGATGCTCAGATGACGGTCCAGCCCCAGGCGGCTCGCCAGGGTGATCGCACGCACACGGCAGGCCTGGTCGAACGCGTAGCGGTTGGTATCGTCGACCCGACCGAGCACGGTCATCGCCGGTTCGCCCTGGGGTCCGCGCACCAGCGCCTCGTAGCCGAACACTTCGCGCTGAGCCACGTCCACGATCGGCTGAAAGGCGAAAGTGAAGGCGAATGCTACTTCCTCGCGGCAGCGGTCGCAGCCGGAGCGCAAGACTTCTTCCGGGGGAAACAGGGTGGGCATGGCAGGACCTCCGGCGTGCAGGCAATGGCTGCATGATAGCAGCGGGCGGCCTCGCCCTACAGCGCGTTGCGCAGCCCCAGCCGCGGCGGATGCGGCTCCAGATAGACCTGCTGCGCCAGATAAGAATCGGGATGGCGGCGCAGATGGTGACGCAAGAGCACCATCGGCGCGACGAGCGGCACCACGCCCTGGCGATACTGCGCGATGAGCTCCTGCAGCTCCTGGCGCTCCTCGGACGGCAATACCCGACGCAGGTAACCGGCCAGATGCTGCAGCACGTTGGCGTGCGTGCCGCGCGTGGCGCGCCGCCTCAGGGCGGCCATGAACGCCGGAAAGTAGTGCGCCGCGAACGCCTCGGGCGTCTCCTCGCCGAGTCCGGCCACCATACGCCCCAGGGTACGGTAACCCGCGGGGTCGTGCGCGAGCAGCAGATACTTGTAGCGCGAATGAAAAGCGATGATCGCCCCGCGCGTGAGTCCCGCGGCGAGCAGGCGTCGCCACTCGCCGTAGGCGCGCACCCGAACGACGAAATTCTCCAGCAGTACCGGATCGTGCAATCGCCCTTCCTCTTCGATGGGCAGCTCCGGCAGCCGGCGCGCCAGCGTGGCCGCAAAGATGCCGCTACCGAACTGCGGCGGTCGATCGTCCTGCCGATAGACCTTCACCCGGAAGAGCCCACAGGAAGGCGAGCGCTGCATGAGAATGACCCCGCTCACCCCTTCCAGCGTCGCCACCGTGCGCTCGGACCATTCTTGCAGACGCTCGGTCACGTCGAGCGTGGCATCGCCCACCCCCACGGCCCGGGGAGATTCGGGGGAACCGACGAGGCGGATGGGCGGACGCGGCGTGCCCAGTCCGATTCCGACTTCCGGACACAAAGGTACGAAATCGAACGCCTGGCCCAGAAGTTCCACGCACAAGGCCGATCGCTTGTGCCCGCCGTTGTAGCGCACCGGGTGCCCCAGCACGCAGGCACTCACGGCGAGCTTCAGGCGCTCCGCCCCTTGGATGGTCTGCCTTTCATTCTCCACGCCCTGGCCCATCGTTTTCCTCCCACTGTATCAAAACCACCGGCACCCAGCCACGCAAGGCATTGAGAAAAGCAAGCGCTTCGGCAGAGTCGAGCTCCTCGCGGCGAATCATTCGCTCGACGAGCCGCCCTTGCGCCAAGAGCAGGTGGCGCATCACGCCATCGAGCAAGCCACAGCACAGCGGCGGGGTATACCACGTCTCACCAAAACGCACCGCGACGTTGCCGCGCGTGAATTCGGTGATCTCACCGGATTCATTCCACAGCAAGGTGTCGAATATCCCGGCGCGGCCGAGCGCCTCGTAGGCCTCGCGTCGAGTCGTCTTGTAGCGCACGAACTCGCTCGTGCCATCGATAGGCGAGTGGGCGAGCATCACTTTGGGGCACTCCGGCGTTTCGGGCAAGGCGCCAACCTCGACCGAAACTTTTCCTTCGGCATCGAGCAATAAGCGCAGCCGCCCCGCCGGCTCGGGCCAAGAGTCCATGGCCGAGCGCACCGCCTCTTCCAGAGCCGATTCATCACAAGGATGGCCGAAGTGCCGCGCGGCACGCAACAGGCGTGCCCGATGCAACGGCCAATGGGCCACTTCACCGCCCTCCAAGCGCATCGTCTCGAGGATCTGAAAAGGACGCGCCGCCCGTTCGAGGAAAGCTCGCTTCACACGCCACTCGCGCGCCTCGCTGCGTGCCCGCGCATCGGCGGTGATGGCGCTGCCGATGCCACAGCGCGCCCGCCCCTGCACGATCTCGACGGTGCGGATGGGAACATTGAACGTCGCGTCCCCTCCAGGACGAACCACCCCCATCGCGCCGCAATATACGCCTCGCGGTCCGCCCTCCAGGCGGCGAATCCAATGCATCGCCCGGACCTTGGGCGCACCGGTCACCGATCCGCAGGGAAAAAGTGCCTCGAAGATTTCACGCAAACTCACCGCTTCGCGCAGCTCCGCCTCGACGTCCGAGCTCATCTGCCACACCGTCGGCCAGGCTTGCGTATGGAAGAGCCGCGGCACACGCACGCCGCCGGGTCGGGTCAAACGCGAGAGATCGTTGCGGATGAGATCGACGATCATCACGTTTTCCGCCCGCTCCTTTTCATCCGAACGCAAACGTAGCGCCTGGCGTGCATCCTCTTCGGGTGAAATCCCCCGCGGTGCCGTCCCTTTCATCGGCCGGCACAGAATGCGATTCCCCACCCGATGGAAGAAGAGCTCCGGCGAGACGCTCGCCACCCGACGCCCCTCACCCGTATCGAGAAAGAGCGCATACCCTCCCGGCTGCGCACGGCGTAAAGCGGGAAAGAACGCCAACGCATCCCCCGAAAAGGGACTCTCGACGGGCGCCGTGAAATTGAGCTGGTAGAACTCCCCCTCGGCGATTGCCCGCTGGATGCGCGCCACCGCGGCCCTGAAGGACGCCTCATCCAGCGTCTCGCACCAGCGCAAGGGTGTGTATTCCCCTGTCACGATGGACTCTGGCCACGGCGCAAGCCGATCGAAGAGCGCGAACCAGGCCAGCGGCGATCCCGGCGCGGGCTCATGAGTCTCCAGGGCAGGATCGAATGCGGCGGCGGCCTCGTAGCTTACGTATCCCACGGCCCAGGAGCCGTTCCTCGCCGCAACGTCGATGCGTTCGAGCAACGGGCCCACCTCCTCGTGCCGATTTGCCCCCAGCACCGCCTGCAGACCGACGAAACGACCCCGCAGCGGCGCATCCTCCGCCGTCGGTGCGGCAAAATCGATCCACGCTTCGGGGTTCATGCGCTCATCGCCCATCTTTTCCCCCACCGACTTATCCTGCTCCAGTGCATCACCCCATGCACCAGCAGTGATCGAGCGAGAACGTCATCACGCCTCCTTCTTGCACCGCGACGATGCCACATCGGCCACCGTGCGCAAGGTGAGCGCCAGTCCGCAAGACACCAGCGCGAGCCCCACCAGCAGGCCGATCCAGAAACCGAACACCCCCATAGGGTGGCCAAACATCCCGCCGTCGTAACCGAGCCAGGCCCCCAGGGGGATGCCCACCAGCCAGAACGCCCCGAGCATGAGGAGCATGGGCAACAAGGTCACGTGATAGCCACGCAAAGCGCCCATCATGCACGCCTGGGTGGCGTCGAACACCTGCCATAGCGCCGCCAGCACCAGGAGCGAAGCCGCGAGCTCGCGCACCGCCGGATCCGAACTGTAGAGCGCCGTGATCGCATGCCGCCCTGCCAGCACCGGCCCCATCATCAACACCCCGATCGCCAGACCTGCCGCCACCCCCGTCCAGGCCAGCCGCCGTGCCCGCGCCGGATCCCCCGCACCCAGGCTCTGCCCCACCCGGATCGCCAGCGCCGCCCCGATGCCCGCCGGCAGCATGAAAAGGAGCGAAGCCACGTTGAGCGCCACCTGATGCGCCGCAATCTGCACCGGCCCGAAGCGACCGATCAGCACCGCGATGCCGGTGAAAGCCGCCACCTCCGCCAGACCCGCCCCGCCCATGGGCAGCCCCAGACGCAGCAGGCGCTTCTGCCCCTCCCAGTTTGGCCAGCTCCAGCCGCCGCGCCACCAGCGAAACGGCGCGTAGCCCAGCGCGAACGCCGTCCACAGCCCCATCGCCACCAGGCTGCACCACATCCCGATCGCCGTGGCCCAGCCGCAGCCCGCCCCGCCCAGAGCCGGTGCGCCAAAATGCCCATAGATCAGCACCCAGTTGAAAAACGCGTTGATCCCCAGTCCGGCAAAGGCGATCGTCATGATCGGTTTGGGACGGTCTACGCTCGCCGAATAGAAGGCGAGCGCCCGGAACACGAGCGCCGCGGGCAGACCGCAGCCGATTCCTTCCAAGAAAAAGGCCGTCTTCTCCGCCAGTTCCGCTTCGATCCCAAAGGCACGCAACAGCCCCGGCACGAAAGGCAGGGCTGCCAGCGGTACGAGCGAAGTCCACAGGCCCAGCCACATCGCCTCGCGCGTGTCGCGCACGATCGCCGGATGATCCCCCGCCCCATAGTGCCGCGCCACGAAGGGGCTCACCGCCTGCACCACGTTCATCAGGCCGATGAAGACCGGAATCCACAGCGCCACCCCCAGCCCCACCACCGCCTGCTCGCGCGCCCCGGCATGCCCCGACATGGCTGTATCCACCAGCCCCATGAGCACGAACGCCGTCTGCGACAGCACCATCGGCCCGGCGAGGCGGAGCAAAGCGCGAATTTCGGACCAGCGTTCATACCCCCCTTTGCTCATCGTCATTCCTCCCGGAGCATGCCGATGGCGGCGACGGGCGTTGTCGAACCGATGAAAAGCAACACGGGACGCAAGAAAGCGCGCCTGCTCATTCGAATTCCTCGCATGAAGGAAACTTCGAAGTCTGCCACGAAATCTCCCCGGGCGCGTACCGCGTTTTTTATGCGCTACACTGTTCGACATGAAAAGGCGGTGCTGCCGCTCGTTTCGTTCCACGGAGAAAAGGATCCCCCCATGAAAATCCTCGTGATCGGTGCCGGCGTAATCGGCGTCGCCACCGCCTGGGCCTTGCAGGAAGCGGGGCATACGGTCACCCTGGTGGATGCGCGCGAGGCGCCGGGGCGCGGCGCGAGTTATGCCAACGGGGCGCAAATCTCGGTGAGCCACCCCCAGCCGTGGTCTAGCCCCAGGGCGCCGCTGATCGCGCTGGAGTCGCTCACGCGCGAGGACGGGCCATTCCGCTGGCGCCCAGCGCTCGATACGGCGCAATGGTGCTGGCTCACGGCGTTTCTGCGCGAATGCCTGCCCTCGCGCCATGAGCGCAACACGCGGGCGATTGCGCTCCTTGCGCGCCACAGCCTCCAGGTGCTGCGGCGCTGGCGCGAGGCGCTGGGGCTCGAGTACGACGTGCAGACGCGCGGCATCCTGCACCTTTTCTTCACTCCGCGCGACTGGGAAACCGGCCGGCGGCACGAGGCGGAGCTGCGCGAGCTGGGCATCGCCGCCCGGGCGATCTCACCCGCAGAGGCGGCGGAAATCGAGCCGGCGCTCGCGCCGGTGGCCGCGAAGCTCTGCGGCGCCCTGTACGCGCCGGAAGACGAATCGGGCGATGCGCGCCGATTCTGCGAGGAGATGGTGGCGCGGCTGCGCCAGGCCGGGGCCGAGGTGCTCTTCGAGACGCGCTGGAGCGGCTGGCGCCTGGGCAAAGGCCGCTGCGAAGCGGCACGCTTCGAGGGGCCGGCGGGGGCGTTCGAGCTCACGGCCGAAGCCATCGTCGTCTGCGCCGGGGTGGACAGCCCGCGTCTGCTCGCACCCCTGGGGATGGAGGCGCCGATCTATCCCGTCAAGGGCTACTCGCTCACGGCACCCATCCTCGCGCCGGAGCGCGCGCCCACCGCTTCGCTCACCGACGAATCGAAGCGCATCGTGTGCTCGCGGCTTGGCAACCGTTTGCGCTTTGCCGGTACGGCCGAGATCGCCGGCTACGACGACTCGGTGCGCCCCGAGCGCATCGCGCCCTTGAAGCGCTGGGCCGAGGTGATGCTGCCCGGCGTGGCGGATCTGGAAGCGGCCGAAGCCTGGGCGGGGCTGCGGCCCATGACGCCGAGCGGCGTGCCGCTCATCGGGCGCAGTCCCATGGCAAACGTGTGGGTGAACACCGGCCACGGCTCGCTGGGCTGGACGCTTGCCTGCGGTTCGGCGCAGGCGCTGCTCGCCCGGCTGGAGGGAAAGACGCCGCCCGGGCTGGAAGCCTTTCCCTTCGTTGGTTGAGCGGGGCTATTTCACCACGCGCAGGAACCCCCCGCCGCGTTTGCCGGCGGGGGATTCCTGCGGTTCTTCGGGCGGCGTCGGGCCGCCGTCGGGCTCGGGCGCGGTGAACATCTCTTCGGGCAGCGCGATGCCGTGCCCGGTCTCGCGGGCGTAGATCGCGAGGACGTTTTCCGCCGGCAGCCAGACGTCGAAGACCTTGCCGCCAAAGCGGGCCTGAAAGGAGATGCCGTCGGGCTCGAAAGCGAAGCGGTTGGTCGCCTCCGGCCCGAGGTTGAGCACGATGACTCCGTCCTGATCGTAGCCGCGGGGAACGCTCGCGCCCTCGACCTTGGCGCTGACGTAGGGCGTGAGCCCGCGGTCGAGGCACCAGTCGTAGAGGGCGCGGGCGAGGTAGAGTTTGGCCGAGGGGGGCAGCATCGTCACTTCCTCATGAGTTTTTCGGCAGGCGAGAGGGCGTCGATGAATCCCTGGCGGCTGAAAAGCCGCTCGGCGTACTTCATGATCGGCGAGGCGGCCGCAGGCAGCGCGATGCCGTAGTGCTCGAGCCGCCACAGGAGCGGCGCCATCGCCACGTCGATCATCGAGTAGTCCTCGCCGAAGAGGTATTTCTGCCGGTTGAGAATGGGCGCGAGCTGCACCAGCTGGTCGCGGATCGTCTGGCGCGCCTGATCGCGCGGGGCCTCTTCTTGCGCCTCTTCCAGCACGCGCATGTGGCGGAAGAGCTCGTTCTCCAGCGTCTGCAGCAGCTGACGCGCGCGGGCGCGCAGGATGGGGTCGGGCGGCATCAGCTGCGGATGGGGGAAGCGCTCGTCGATGTACTCGTTGATGATGTTGGGCTCGAAGAGCACGAGCTCGCGGTCGACGAGCACCGGCACCCGACCGTAGGGGTTGATGCGGGCGACGTCGGCCTGCTTGTCGAGCAGATCGACGTCGGTGACTTCGAAATCCATCCCCTTTTCATAGAGTACGATGCGGCAACGGTGGCTGAAGGGATCGACCGATCCCGAATAGAGGTTCATCATGGCATGCGTCTCACGAAGAAAAACGAACGCACCCCGGCCGGGGTGCGCACGTGACGACGGGGCGAAGGGACCTCCCGGCCGAGCCGCGGCGCCCCGCCGCAGCAGGGTTCAATGGACGTCTTTCCAATACGCTTTCTTGAGCGCATAGGCAAGCGCGAAGAACACCGCCAGGTAGATCATCACCCAGATGCCGATGGACTTGCGCTTCTCGGCGATCGGCTCGCCCATCCACTGCATGAACGAGACCACGTCGGCCACCATCTTGTCGTATTCCTGCGCGCTCATGCTGCCGGGCTTGGAGAGCACGAGCTCGATCGACTCGGTGCCATCGGGGTGCTTGGTGATTTTGGCCGTCTGTTCGCCCTGGAGTTCCCAGAAGACGTGCGGCATGCCCGCGCCGGGGAAGACGACGTTGTTCCAGCCGTTGGGGCGGGTGGGGTCGCGGTAGAAGGTACGCAGGTAGGTGTAGACCCAGTCCGCGCCGCTGCCGAGCTCGGAATTGCGCTGGCGCGTGACCAGGGTGAGATCGGGCGGCGCCACCCCGCCGAACCATTTCTTGGCGTCCTGCGGCCGCATGGCGATGGTCATGAGATCGCCCACCTTCTTGTCGGGCGGCAGCAGCTTTTCCTTGATCTCCGCTTCGGTGAAGCCGATCTCGGTGAGCTTGTTGTAGCGCATGAAGCTTGCGGAGTGGCAGGCCATGCAGGTGGTGACGAAGATCGTCGCCCCGCGCTTGAGGCTTTCCGGATCCTTGGACAGGGGCGCCTTGTCGAGCTGCGGCCCTTCGGCCGAAGCGAGCACGAGCGCGGGGGCGAGGAGCGCGGCCGCGAGGAGCCGCTTGGCATGGACGATGAGGTTCTTCATTTCCAGGTCACCCTTTCCGGTTCGGGTTTGCAAGGATCGATCTTGCTATACCAGGGCATCAGCAAGAAGAAGGCGAAGTAGAGCACCGCGCAGATCTGGGAGACCAGGGTGCGGCCCGGGGTGGGCGGGAGCACGCCGAGGTAGCCGAGGATGAAGAAGGAGATGACGAAAATCGTCAGCGCCGTCTTGTAGATCGGCCCCTTGTAGCGGATGGACTTCACCGGCGAGCGGTCGAGCCAGGGCAGGAAGGCGATGATGACGACCGCTGCACCCATGGCCACCACGCCCCAGAACTTGGCGTCGATGCCGAAGAGCGGATAGGTGACGGCGCGCAGGATGGAATAGAAGGGGGTGAAGTACCACACCGGCGCGATGTGCGGCGGCGTGACCATGGGGTTGGCCGGGATGAAGTTGTTGTACTCGAGGAAGTAGCCGCCCGCCTCGGGCACGAAGAAGAGCACGGCGAAGAAGACGATGAGGAAACCGGCCACGCCGACGATGTCCTTCACCGTGTAGTACGGGTGGAAGGGGATGCCGTCGAGCGGGCGGCCGTTGGCGTCTTTCTTCTTCTTGATCTCGATGCCGTCGGGGTTGTTGGAGCCGACTTCGTGCAGTGCGATGATGTGCGCGGCCACGAGCAGCAGCAGCACCAGCGGCACGGCGATGACGTGCAGCGAGAAGAAGCGGTTGAGGGTAGCATCGGAGATGACGAAGTCGCCGCGGATGACGGTGGAGAGATCCGGCCCGATCACGGGGATGGCCGAGAAGAGGTTGATGATGACCTGAGCTCCCCAGTAGGACATCTGGCCCCAGGGCAGCAGGTAGCCCATGAAGGCCTCGGCCATGAGGGCGAGGAAGATGAGCACGCCGAAGATCCACACGAGTTCGCGCGGCGTGCGGTAGGAGCCGTAGAGCAGACCGCGGAACATGTGCATATAGACCACGATGAAGAAGGCCGAGGCGCCGGTGGAGTGCATGTAGCGGATGAACCAGCCGCCGGGCACCTCGCGCATGATGTACTCGACGCTGGCAAAGGCCACCGGGATGCCGGAGGCGTTGAGCGAGGCGTCGGGTTTGTAGTGCATCACGAGGAAGATGCCGGTGACGATCTGGATCACCAGCACCAGCAGCGCCAGCGAGCCGAAGTAGTACCAGAAGTTGAAGTTCTTGGGAGCGTAGTATTCGGTGAGGTGCTCGCGGATCGTGGAGGTGAGCGGAAAGCGCTCGTCGATCCACTGCAGCAGGCCGGATTTAGTGGTCATGTTCTTTCCTCGCGCGTCAGGCTTTGTCTTCGCCGATGAGGATCTTGGTATCGGTCAGGTATTGGTGCGGCGGCACGGTGAGGTTCGTGGGCGCCGGCTGGCTCTTGAACACGCGCGCGGCGAGGTCGAAGCGCGAACCGTGGCAGGGGCAGAGGTAGCCACCGAGCCAGTCCTTGCCGATGCCGCTCGCCTCACCCTTGGCGAACTTGGCCGTGGGGGAGCAGCCAAGGTGGGTGCAGATGCCGATCACCACGAGGTATTCCGGCTTGATGGAGCGGTGCCGGTTCTTGGCGTAGGGCGGCTGGACGGATTTCTCGGAGGTGGGGTCGGCGAGCTGCGGTTCGACCTCTTCGAGCGTGGCGAGCATCGCCTCGGTGCGGCGCAGGATCCAGACGGGCTGGCCGCGCCATTCGACGG
Organism: Tepidiphilus succinatimandens; assembly: GCF_006503695.1. Classification (GTDB taxonomy): domain Bacteria; phylum Pseudomonadota; class Gammaproteobacteria; order Burkholderiales; family Rhodocyclaceae; genus Tepidiphilus; species Tepidiphilus succinatimandens. The sequence goes on along the minus strand of NZ_SBIK01000006.1, from coordinate 5,796 downwards.
TCATCATCTCGCCGGGAGCGAGCTTGCTGATGTCGGCCTCGGCCGGGGCGCCGGCCGCCTTGGCGCGTTCGGAAGGGGTGAGACTGGCGACGAAGGGGGCGGCGGCGGCGACCACTCCCGCTCCGCCGACGACGGAGGTGGCGATCAGCAGCTGCCGCCGGTTGTCGTCCAATGCTTGATCCTTGCTCATGGCGCGAACCCTCGAGAGATGGGAAGACGGTGCAAATCTGCAGATTATAAAGGATCGCCTGGGCGCATCCAAGAGGAAAGCGGCGTCTCGCCTCGGAGCGCGGGCAGATCGATGCCGGGGCGCTCAGGTCGCGTCCAGGCGGCGGCGGTCGATGAGGGCGTGCGCCACGGTGGCGGCATCGACGTATTCGAGCTCGCCGCCGAGGGGCACGCCGCGCGCCAGGCGCGTGACCGTCACGCCGCGCGGACGCACCCGTTCGGCGATCCAGTGCGCCGTGGCCTCGCCTTCGTTGGTGAAGTTGGTGGCGAGCACGACTTCGCGCACTTCGGGAGCGGCAAGCCGCGCGAGCAAGCGCTCCAGTTCGAGCTCTTTGGGGCCGATGCCGTCGAGCGGCGACAGGCGCCCCATGAGCACGTAGTAGAGACCGCCGTAGGTATGGGTCTGCTCGATCGCTTCCATGTCGGCAGGCGATTCGACCACGCAGACGACGGAGGCATCGCGCGCCGGGTCGCTGCAGCGGGCGCACACGGCGGTCTCGCTGAAGGCGTTGCAGCGCGCGCAGTGCGTGAGGGTAGCAAGCGCCGCCTCGATCGCCCGGGCCAGCCGCTGCGCCCCGCGCCGTTCGCGCTGCAGCAGGTGGTGCGCCATGCGCTGCGCGCCCTTCGCGCCGACGCCCGGCAGACAGCGAAGCGCTTCGATGAGCTCGTCGAGCGGCGTGGGCATGGTCTCTTCAGAAAGGCAGTTTCATGCCCGGAGGCAGCGGCATGCCGGCAGTGACGGCGGCCATCTTCTCCTGGGTGGTCGCCTCGACGCGGCGCACGGCGTCATTGACCGCGGCGGCGACGAGATCCTCGAGCATCTCCTTGTCGTCGAGCACCGAAGGGTCGATGCTGACGCGGCGCACGTCGTACTTGCAGGTCATGAGGATCTTGACGAGTCCGGCGCCGGCCTGTCCCTCGACTTCGAGCGCGGCGAGCTCGTCCTGGACTTTCTTCATGTTTTCCTGCATCTGCTGCGCCTGGCGCATCAGGCCGGAGAGGGCGTTCTTATTGAACATGGCGTGTTCCTCCAGAAGGGGGTGAAGGGGTGGGCCACGTGACGCTGGTTTCGTCGAGCGTGGCATCGAACCGTTCGATGAGCCGCTGGGTGACGGGGTGCGCGAGCAGGCGGGAGACGGCAGCCCGATGGGCTTGGCGGCGGGCCTCGGCCTCGCGCTGCGCCGGCGTATCGGCGACTTCGGCCGGGGTGACGCGCACAGTGACACGACGTCCCAACACCGCGCCGAGCGCCTCGGCGATGCGATCGACGCATTCCGGGTGCAGATCGAGCAGCACGCGGTGCGTGGCATCGAGCAGGAGCGAGACCGTGTCGCCTTCGATCGCGCGGCAGATGCAGTGCTGCGCGAATTCGCGCGCAAGTCCCGTGAGGGACATGGCGGCGAACCACTCGTGCCAGGCATCGACTCCGCCACTGGGGCTTTCCCGACCTGCCGGCGGGAGCGCGCCCGGCTCTCGCGCCCCGGACGGCTCTGTGGACGGAGGCTTCGCCGGCATGCCGTCTGCCGGTAGCGAAGCAACATCGGTCGCCTCGGAAGAGGCCGTTCCCTCTGCCCCACCCTGCGCTCGATCGGGCGACGGGAACGCTGCGCGCCGCGCTTCGCCATCCGTGGCCGAGGGCGCGTGCGCGCGTGCGGCAGGCGACTCGCCGCGGGCCGTTACGGGCGCTTCACCGCCCTCCTCGTTCCTGGGTGCCGCGCTCGGACCGGGCACCGCGGCCGGCGGCGCAGCCGTAGTCTGGGGCGCGAAGGCGATGAGGCGCAGCACGGCCATGGAAAAGCCGACGGCCGGATCGGGCGCGAGCGGCAGGTCGCGGCGCGCGTGCGTGAGGATGTCGTAGGCAAGCTGCAGGTATTCCGGATCGAACCGGGCGGCGAGCGGTGCGAGCGCCTCGCGCGTCTGCGGTTCCAGGGCTTCGGGGGCGAACTGCAGCACGGCGAGCTGATGCACGAGCTGGGCGAGCGCCGCCAGGGCCGATTCGAGCGAGGCACCGCTGCCGGCGAGCCGGTCGGCGAGCGCGAGCGCGGCCGGGGCGTCGGCCGCCGCCACGGCCTCGAGGAGTTCGCGCAAGGTGGCGCTCGCCACCAGGCCCAGCATCTCGGCCACCTGCGCCTCGCGCACCTCTCCTGCCCCGTAGGCGAGTGCCTGATCGAGGAGCGAGAGGGCATCGCGCATGGAGCCGCGCGCGGCCTGCCCCACGAGCTCGAGCGCCCCGCGATCATAGGGCACGGCCTCGGCTTCCAGAATGCGGGCGGCGTGCTCGGCGATGAGCGCCGGCGGCAGCGAGCGGAGGTTGAACTGCAGGCAGCGCGACAGCACCGTGACGGGAATCTTCTGCGGGTCGGTGGTGGCGAGGATGAACTTGACGTGCTCGGGCGGCTCTTCGAGCGTTTTCAGCATGGCGTTGAAGGCGTGCCCGGTGAGCATGTGCACTTCGTCGATCATGTAGACCTTGAAACGCCCCTGCACCGGCGCGTAGACGGCCTGCTCGAGCAGCGCTGCCATGTCGTCGACGCCGCGGTTGGAAGCCGCGTCCATCTCGACATAGTCGGGGAAGCGGTCGGCGTCGATGGCCTGGCAGGCGGCACAAACCCCGCAGGGTTCGGGCGTGACGCCGCGCTCGCAGTTGAGCGCCTTGGCGAAGATGCGGCTGATGGTGGTCTTGCCCACCCCGCGCGTGCCGGTGAAGAGATAGGCGTGGTGCAGCCGCTGCGTGGCAAGCGCATGCGTGAGCGCGCGCACGACGTGGTCCTGTCCCACGAGCGCGTCGAAGCGGCGGGGACGCCATTTGCGGGCAAGGGCGAGCTGGGTCATGGGGCGGATTCTACCGGATTCTTGCGCTGCGACCACGAAGTGCGCAGGGATGGGAATTTTTAATTGAGATTATTTCTCAATATCATTTGCGTTCCATGGCCGCTCCCCCTATCATGAATCCTGAACGCACGGCAACAGATCTCGAAGGAGCCCCGCCATGATCAGCAAAGTCCTTACACGCACCGCGCCGCTCGTGTCCCGCACCGCCCTTGGCTGGACGATCTGGCTCGGCGGCGCAGCCGCGGCGCTCGCCCAGGTTCTGGCGCAGCTGCAGGACTTCTCGCCCTGGGGCTTCCTCGTATGCCTCTCCCTGCTCGCCGCCCTCGGCGGCCTGCTGCTTGCGCGTACCCTGTCGTCCTGGATGGCGGTTTCCCCCGCCACGGCCGAGCTCTTTGCCGCCGGCGTGATGGGCACGAGCGTGATCGTCGGTTTGATCGTGCCTGCACTGCAGGAGATCGCGGCGCACGAGGCGTGGGCATCGGCGGCGGCTCAATGGGCCCTGGCGCTGGGCGCTGGCGCCGCAATGCTGGCGCTGCTCGACCGGCTCGTGCCGCACCGCCACGCGCCCGCTGCCGGACAGGATCGCACGGCGCTCTTGTTCCTGTTCGCGCTCGCCCTGCACAACGTTCCCGAGGGGCTGGCGCTGAGCATGAGCGAGGTGATGGGGCCCAGCCTCGCCTTGGGCATCGCGATCCAGAACGTGCCCGAGAGCGTACTGGCGATGTGGCTGCTCACGGCGGCCGGCTGGTCCGGCGCGAGCGCAGGAGCGTGGGGATTCGCGGCGGTCTCGGTCGAGCCTGCGGTGGCCTTGCTGGCAAAAAGCCTGGGGCTTGCCGACGCCGAACATGCCCTTGCGATGACGGGACTGGCCGCCGGGGCAATGGGCTTCGTGCTGATCCATGAATTCGCGCCCCAGCTGCGCCGGGTGGGGGTACGTGCGGCTTTGCCCTTGGCAAGCGGCTCTGCCCTGGTGCTGGGCCTGTCGGCCTGGGTGTGAGGAGGGGTGGCGAGCCGGACCCCCGGCACTTGCGGGGAGCGGTTAGGGCTGCTGCCTTCCGGCCCTGACCCGGTTCCCGCGCCGCAATGCGGGGCGACCCGCCACGGCTGGCATTGTAGCACGACCTTTTGCCGTCGCACGCGGGGCGATTTCTTCACGCGCGCTCAGGGAGCCGGAAGGATCGCCCCGCCGCGCCCGGCCTCGGCCGATTGCAGGCGCGCGGCGAAGCGCTCGAGTACCTTGGGATCGGCGCCGAGGCGGCGCAAGCGGGCGAGATAGTCCCGCGCCTTGCCCCACAACTTCAGCTCGAGGCAGAGCTCGACGAGCGCCTCGAGTACCGCCGGCTCTTCGGGGTGCGCCTGCAGCCACGACTCCAGCCGCGCCAGCGCTGCCTGGCGCTCAGCGGCATCGAGGCAGGCGGGATAGCGGCGCACGAGCTCGGGCAGCCAGCGTTTGTCCAGCGCCGCTTCCAGGATGGGACGGACTTTTCCTCCCTGCGCCCGCTCGATCGCCAGTCGCGCCAAGGCTGCCAAAAACTCGGGATCGAAGCGCTCTTCCTTGGGCAGACGTTTCCACCAGGCGAAGAGATCGGCGCCAAGGGCGAGCCGTGAGGAGGCCTCGTTCAGATGGGCCTGGCGGATGAGGGCGGCGGCCTTGGCTGCGTCCATGGATTCGAGCGCGCACAAGCGGCGGGCCGATGCGAGCACTTCCTGCCACTTTTCTTCCCTCTGGGCGGCCTCGAGCCGCAGGCGCAGCGCCGTGGCTTCGGGAAGAGCGGGCATTTTCTCGAGCAGCTCCATTGCCGCCTGCAGACGTTCGGGACGGGAGAAACGCACGCCGAACTCGGCTTCCAGCACGGTACGGACGTCCGGCCAGCGCTCGAGCCGGGCGAGCCAGTTCTCCGCCCTCGCCTCGTCGCCGCGCTCGAGCGCCGTGGCTGCCGCGAGCGCAGCGCCGGCCTCGGCCACGCCGGGGGACCGGTCGAGCCGCTGCGCCAGCCGCTGGACCGTTGCCGCATCACCCAGTACATGGGCGCGCACGAGGCGCACGAGCGTGCGCACGGCCCGGCGCAAGCGCCAGGCGTCGCGCCGCCGGCGCAGGGTGCGAGGCAGGCCGAACAGCATCACCCCCAGGCGCAGCGACAGATAGAGGGCGATGACGACGAGCACGAGGAGCAGCGCGAAGAGCGTCAGCGACAGCTGGGCGCGCCAGGGCGGCACGACGAAGACGACATAACCGTCCACGCTCTGGAGGGCGAGCCCTGCCGCGACCGCCAGCGCCGCCACGAGCACAAGAGTGATCAAGGCTTTCATGTGGCTCTGCTCTCAAAAACGTACGCAAAAGTGCGCACGATTTTCTTCCTGCCCCGAGCCGTCTTGATGACCGTGCTCGTGCCTGACAGGCGTCACTTTCCCGACTACTTCAGGAACCCCTCCTGAAGCAGCGCCGCCGTTACCGGACGGACTCGCCACGGGTAGGGCCGTTGCGGTGGCCAGCCGTTGAAGGTTGATCGCCGCGTTGAGATCGCGGTCGTGGTGCGTGCCGCATTCCGGGCACGTCCATTCCCGCTCGCCCAGCGTGAGCGTTTCGTGTTTCCAGCCGCAGACGGAACAGAGGCGACTACTGGGATACCAGCGCTCGGCAAACACCAGGCGGGTGCCGTAGCGCTGCGCCTTGTATTCCATCTGCGAGCGGATGAGGCCAAAGCCCACGTCGGAGATCGCTCGCGCAAGCTTCTC
>NZ_SBIK01000005.1 GCF_006503695.1 Tepidiphilus succinatimandens | reverse complement strand
GGACGTGCCCGGAATGCGGCACGCACCACGACCGTGACCTCAACGCGGCGATCAACCTTCAACGGCTGGCCACCGCAACGGCCCTACCCGTGGCGAGTCCGTCCGGTAACGGCGGCGCTGCTTCAGGAGGGGTTCCTGAAGTAGTCGGGAAAGTCACGCCTGTCAGGCACGAGCACGGTCATCAAGACGGCTCGGGGCAGGAAGAAAACCGTGCGCACTTTTGCGTACGTTTTTGAGAGCAGCAACGCATGCCCGTATCCATCGAGCGTCCCCCAAAGACCTATCCCGCAGAACACTTCTTCAACCGCGACCTGTCGCTGCTGCAGTTCCAGCGCCGGGTGCTGGCCAATGCCGCCGAGCCAACGGTGCCGCTGCTCGAGCGTCTGCGCTTTCTGTGCATCGTCTCGAGCAACCTCGACGAATTCTTCGAGATCCGTGTCGCCGGCTTGAAGGAGCAGCGTCGCCAGGGGGTGACCCGCCCCGGCATCGACGGCATCCCGCTCGAAGACCTGCTCGAGCAGATCAGCGCCGAGGTCCATGGCATCGTGGCGCGGCAATACGCCTTGCTCAACCAGGAAATCCTGCCCGCACTCGCCCAGGAAGGCATCGTCTTCCTGCGCCGTGCGGAGTGGAACGAGGCGCAGCGTCGCTGGATCGAGGAGTATTTTCGCAGCCAGGTGCAGCCGCTGCTCACGCCGATCGGGCTCGACCCGGCACACCCCTTCCCCCGGGTGCTCAACAAGAGCCTGAACTTCGCCATCGAGCTCGAGGGCACCGACGCCTTCGGGCGTGCCTCGGGGCGCGCCATCGTGCAGGCGCCGCGGGCGCTGCCGCGCGTCATCCGTCTGCCCAAAGAGGTGAGCGAGCACCCCTACACCTTCGTCTTTCTCTCGGCGGTGATCCACGAGCACGTGCATCTGCTCTTTCACGGCATGGAGATCAAAGGCTGCTACCAGTTCCGCGTCACCCGCAACTCCGACCTCTTCCTCGACGAGGAAGAAATCAAAGACCTGCGCGACACGCTCAAGGAAGAGCTGCAGCACCGCCACTTCGGCGACGCGGTGCGGCTGGAGGTGGCAGAGAACTGTTCCGAGCAGATGGCGCAATTCCTGCTGGAGCATTTCCACCTCACGCCCAAGGACCTCTACCGTGTGCCCGGCATCGTCAACCTCGTGCGCCTCATGTCCATTCCCGACCTGGTCGACCGGCCGGATCTGAAGTATCGCCCGTTTCAACCGCGCATCCCGCGCGAGCTCTCGCGACCGCAGGACATCTTCCGCGTGCTGCGCCGCCAGGACGTGCTGCTGCACCACCCCTACGAGAGTTTCGAGCCGGTGATCAACTTCCTCAAGGTGGCGGCCGACGACCCCAACGTAATGGCCATCAAGATGACGGTGTATCGCACCGGCACCGACTCGGTGCTGATGGAGCACCTCATCCGCGCCGCGCAGCGGGGCAAGGAAGTGACGGTGGTGCTGGAGCTGATGGCACGCTTCGACGAGGAAGCCAACATCCAGTGGGCCAGCCGCCTGCACGACGCCGGCGCGCACGTGGTCTACGGCATCTTCGGCTTCAAGACGCACGCCAAGCTCTTGATGATCGTGCGCCGCGAAGAAGGCAGGCTGCGGCGCTACTGCCATCTTGGAACCGGAAACTACCATCCTCGCACGAGCCGCTCGTACACCGATTTCGGCCTGATGACGGCCGACGAGACCATCGGACAGGACGTCTCCGAGATCTTCGATTCGATCACCGGCCTGGGCAAGCCGGGCGAGCTGCATCACCTGTGGCAGGCACCCTTCACCCTGCACGAGAACGTGCTCGCGCACATCCGCGCCGAAGCCGAAGCCGCCCGCGCCGGGCGCAAGGGGCGCATCATCGCCAAGATGAACGCGCTCCTCGAGCCGGAGGTGATCGAAGCGCTCTACGAGGCTTCCCAGGCAGGGGTGGAAATCGATCTCATCGTGCGCGGCGCGTGTGCGCTGCGCCCCGGCGTAGCGGGGCTCTCCGAGCGCATCCGCGTGCGCTCCATCGTCGGGCGTTTCCTCGAACACCACCGCATCTTCTATTTCCATGCCGACGGCGAGCAGAAGGTGTATCTGTCGAGCGCCGACTGGATGGAGCGCAATTTTTTCCGTCGCGTCGAAGCAGCGGTGCCGGTGCTCGATCCAAGGCTCAAGCGCCGCGTCATCAAGGAGGGGCTGCGCATCTATCTCCTCGACAACGCCCAAGCCTGGGAACTGGACGTCGACGGGCGCTATCGCCTCAAGCACGCCCGACGGCAGCGCCGGGCGGCGCAGGAAATCCTGCTGCAGGAGCTGGCGAAGCCCGTGTGACGCCGCCGGTCAGCGTCGACGCACTTCTACCACATCGGGCACCGCGCGCAGCGCCGCGATCGCGGCCGCGAGCCGCTCGGCATCCGGCGCCTCCACGGTGAAGTTCATCCGGGCACGGTGCTGCGTGGTCAAGGTCTGCACGGCCGTGACGTTGAGCCGCTGCACCGTAAACACCTCGCTCACGTCGCGCAGCAGCCCCTGGCGGTCGTGCGCCTCGATCTGGATCTCGACCGGATAGGCGCGACGCGGACCGGTGCCGGCGGCGGCCTCGTTCCATTGGGCGGTCACGAGCCGTTCGGGATGGCGCAGGCTCAGCTCGAGAAGATCCCGACAGTCGGCGCGGTGGATCGTCACCCCCCTGCCCCGCGTGACGAAACCGACGATCTCGTCGGGCGGCATAGGGTGGCAGCAGCGCGCGAGCGTGGTCAGAAGGCCGCTCTGCCCCCCCACGAGGATCGCCCCGCCAGCGCGGGCCGACGGCGCGTGCAGCGGCACCGTGACCGGCCCGACCGGAGCTTCGGCTGCGGCTGGCTGTAGCGCCTGCACGATGGCGCGCGGACCGATCTCACCGCGGGCGGTGGCACGGTAGAGGGCCTCGGGCGATTTGAAGCCGAGGCGCTCGGCGAGTTTCTCCAGATTGGTGCGGGTGTGCCCCTCGCGCTGCAGCTCCCGCTCCACCAGCGAACGGCCGCGGGCAAGGAGCTCCGCCTCCTGCTGCTGGGCGAACCAGGCACGGATCTTGGCGCGTGCCGTCTTCGTCTTGACGTAGCCCAGCGCCGGATTGAGCCAGTCGCGCGAAGGGCCGCCTTCCTTGGCGGTGACCACTTCCACCGTCTGCCCCGAGCGCAGAGGGGTGTCGAGCGGCACGAGCTGGCCGTCGACGCGCGCGCCGCGGCAGCGGTGACCGACGTCGGTGTGAATGCGGTAGGCGAAATCGACCGGCGTGGCCCCCTGCGGGAGATCGACGACGCGCCCCGTGGGGGTGAGCACGAAAATGGTATCGTCGTGCACCGCATGGCGCACCCGGTCGGCCCATTCGCTGCTGTCGACCACCTCGTCGCGCCAGGCAAGCAGCGAGCGCAAGAGGGCGATCTTCTGGTCGTAGGGCGAGGTCTTGTCCGCCCCTTCCTTGTAGCGCCAGTGCGCCGCCACGCCGAACTCCGCATGGCGGTGCATCTCGAAGGTGCGCACCTGGACTTCGAGCGGTCGGCCGTCTTCGGCGCGCACGGCGGTGTGCAGCGAGCGATAGCCGTTCGGTTTGGGTCGGGCGATGTAATCGTCGAATTCCCCGGCAATCGGCGGCCACAGCTCATGCACGCGGCTCAAGACCGCGTAGCAGTCGGCCACCGCCGGCACCAGCACCCGCACGGCGCGCACGTCATACACCTGCGAAAAATCGAGCCCTTTCTTGCGCATCTTGTTCCAGATGCTGTAGATGTGCTTGGCCCGACCATAGACTTCGGCACCGGCGATACCGAGCGCCGCCACTTCGGCCGAGAGCCGCTGCACCACGCGGGCGACGAACGCCTCGCGCTCGAGCCGGCGCTCGTCGAGCAGGCGGGCGATGCGCTTGTAGGTCTCGGGTTCGAGAAAGCGGAATGAGAGATCCTCGATCTCCCACTTGATCTGCCCCACACCGAGGCGATTGGCGAGCGGCGCGTAGAGCGCCAGGCTCTCGCGGGCATAGTCGACCCGTGCCGCGGTCTCTCCGCCCTCGCTGGCAAACCAGCGCAGGGTCTGCAGGCGCGAGGCCAGACGCAGCAGCACCACGCGGATGTCTTCGACCAGCGCGAGCAGCATCTTGCGCAGGGTCTCGGTCTGGGCCGTGTCGTCCATTCCGATCGGGACGCGCAAGCCTTCGAGGCGCTGCAGACCGCGCAGCAGCCGCGGCACGTCGGCATCGAAGCGCGAGGTGACCCATTCGAAATGCTCCGGCGCCCGTACCGGCACGGCATAGAGCAGCCCCGCGATGCACGAGGCCGGGTCGAGCCGCAGCTCGGCGGCAATCAGCGCCACCGCCATCGCGTGATCGAACACCGGCTCGCCGGTAGACAGGCGCAGATCGGCAAATTCGCGCCGGGCGAATTCGTGAGCCTCGCGCACCGCCTCGGCCTGTTCGACGGACAAACCCTCGGTGAGGGCCGCGAGCGCGAGATCGGGGGCCTTGGCGGCAAGTGTCAGTTGAGTGGCGACCATGGTTTCGTGCGAAACTATCCTTCGATCCGTGAGCCAGGAGCTTTCGATGCGCGAGCGTCCCGCGCCCTCTTTCGCCGCTTCCCACCCCTATCTCTTGCTCACCCTGGCCGTGGCCTTCTGGTCGAGCAACATGATCGTCGGACGAGCGATCCGCGACGAGGTTCCCCCGGTGACGCTCGCACTCGGGCGTTGGATCGTCGCTTTTCTTCTGACCCTGCCCTGGGCGCTGCCGCCGCTGCGGCGGCAATGGGCGGCGGTGCGCCGGCATTGGGCGATCCTGGCGCTGCTGGGAGTGCTGGGGGTGGGATGTTATAACACATTCGCCTACCTGGCGCTACGGCACACGAGCGCCACCAACGCGGCGATGCTCAATTCCTTCACGCCGGTGGCGACCATGCTGCTCGCCGCCGCCGTGCTCGGACACCGCCTCACGCGCCGGCAGGTTCTGGGCGTGGCGGTGTCGCTTGCCGGGGTGCTCGCCATCGTCGCCCAGGGACGCTGGCAGGTGCTCGCCTCGTTGTCGTTCAACCGCGGCGACCTGTGGATGCTGGGCGCCGTGGCGGTGTGGGGCATCTATACCGTGGCGCTGCACCGCCGGCCGGCCGGCATCGACCCCATGGCGCAGCTGGCGGTGTTCATCGCCGTCGGCATCCTCGTGCTGCTGCCCTTCGGCCTGTGGGAATGGCGCGACGGCCCGCCGCTACGCTGGCACGCCGACTCGCTGCTCGCCATCGTCTACGTCGGCATCTTTCCGGGCTTCCTCGGCATGGTGTGCTACAACGCCGGCGTGGCGGTGGTCGGCCCCGGCGTCGGCAGCCTCTTCCTGCACCTGATGCCGGCGCTCACGCCGCTCTTCGCTTTCGTCTTCCTTGGCGAGCGCCCGGCGTGGTACCACGCCGTGGGCATCGTCGCCATCCTTGCCGGAATCCTGCTCGCCACGGCGCGGCCGCGCTTGCCGCAGGACCGGCACGAAAGGGCTTAGCCATGCCCGCCTGGATCGATGCCTTGCGCCGCCTCTGGCGCGCCCGGAGGGAGCGCCCGGGGCCCGATGCGGCGTTCTGGGAGACGGTCGAACGCACCATTCCCTATTCAGCAAACATCCCTCCTGCGGCGCGCGAACGGGTGCGGCGGCTCGCCGCGCGCTTTCTCGCCACCAAGACCTTCTACGGGGCGCACGGGCTGCCCATCACCGACGCGCTCGCCGGCAACATCGCCTGGCAGGCGGCGCTGGTGGCGCACCGCACGGGCTTGGGCATCTACGAAGACTTCGTCGGCGTCATCGTCTATCCCGAGCCCTTTCGCGTGCGCCGCCGCTTTGCCGACGAGATCGGGCTGGTGCATGAATTCGACGACGAACTCTACGGCGAGACCTGGGACGGTGGCCCGGTCATCGTGAGTTGGGGCACGGACGAGGAAGAAGGGGTGCAGGTGGTGCTGCACGAATTCGCCCACCGCCTGGACCTTGCCGACGGGGCGCTCGACGGCGTGCCGCCTCTGCCGCCCTCCCTGCCGCGCGCCCGCTGGGAAAGCGTGATGGAAACCGCGCTGCAGCGACTGCAAGACGAGCTCGATACCGGAAAATCTCCCCCTCTCGACCCTTACGCCGAAGAAGGGCCGGAGGAATTCTTCCCGGTGGCGACGGAGACTTTCTTTACCGAACCGGCGGCGCTCGCTGCCTGGGATCCGGCGCTCTTCGAGGCGCTAGCCGAGGTCTATGCCCTTCGGCCTGGCCCCATGGTGGACTTTTCCTGCAAAACCGCCTAATCTAAAGGGCAGGAAGCGAATTTCAATTCAAATATCATAAAAGGAGCTGGACCATGAAAAAAACCTGGGTATTGGTCGCCAATGCGAGCGTGGCCAAGTTCTACGAATTCCTCGGCTTCAAGTCCGGGGTGCAGCTGGTCGAGACCCGGGAACACCCGGAAAGCCGCCTGCCCACCCGGGAACTCATCACCGACAACCTGCCGTTCCCGGGCACGGGCGGTGACAAGGCGCCGCATACCGGCGAGCCGCCCGTCCCCCCCAAGAAACACGAAGCCGAACTCTTTGCCATCGAAGTGGCACGCCGCTTGCGCGAAGCGCGCGTCGAGCATGCGCTCGAGCAGATCGTGCTGATGGGCCCCGCGCCTTTCCTGGCGCTCGTCAAGGAGCATCTCGACGAACCCACGCGCAAGATCCTGGTGCGCGACGTAGAGAAGGATTACACCAAGGCCGACGACAAGACCATCGCCGAGAAGGCGGCCGAGGCGCTGCTGCCGCCCGCATGAGCCGCGTCGATCCGGTTCAGGAGAATTCACCCGCCGTCAGGTAGCGCAGCCCCTCCGGTCCCGATTCGGAGCGGATGAGGCGAAACCCCGCGGCGGGCCAGGTCAACGGCAATGGCAGACCAAGCCCCGAGGCATCGAACGCCTCGGGGCTTACTTTTCGCGCGAGCGTCACGTGCGGGCGAAACGGCCGATGCTCCACCTTTGCGCCCAAAGCGCGCGCTTCCTGGGCCAGACGCTCGATGAAACGCGCCCATGCGCCTTGCGGCGGCGGGCCGCTCAAGCACGCCACCCTCGGTCCGCCCCAACACTCGAAGCGGTCGAGCACGAGCGGTTCGTCCGGCGGAGCGCCCATCGCCGCGCCCAGCGCGAGAAAGGCACCCAGGCGTTCGCACGGCACGTCTCCCACAAAGACGAGCGTGAGATGCAGGCGTTCGGGCGGAACGACTTTCACTGCGATTCGCCCTCGCGCCCAGCGTCGCGCCGCCTCGTGCCACGCCTGCGCCCACGCTCGCGGCGGCCACAGCGCGTAGAAGAGCCGAACCTTGGTCCGGTCGCCGCTTCGCTCAACCACCGCCGTCCCTTTCGAGCAGCACCACCGCCTGCGCCGCCACCCCTTCGCCGCGGCCGGTGAAGCCGAGCCGCTCGGTGGTCTTGCCCTTCACCTGGATCGCGGCCGGCGGGGCGTCGAGCAAGCCGGCGATCGTCGCCTTCATCTGCGGCACGTAGGGAGCGATGCGCGGTCGACGGCAGATCACCACCGCGTCGAGGTTCCCTAGACGCCATCCCGCCGCCCGCACCGCCGCCCAGGCCTGCGCGAGCAGCGCCCGGCTGTCGGCGCCAGCGTGGCGTTCGTCGCTGTCGGGAAACCATGAACCGATGTCGCCCAGTCCCGCGGCGCCGAGCACCGCGTCGGTGATCGCGTGCAGCAATACGTCGGCGTCCGAATGCCCCAGCAAGCCTTCGGCGTGCGCGATCTCCACCCCGCCGATCACGCAGCGTCTTCCCGGCACCAGAGCGTGCACGTCGAACCCCAGCCCCACCCGGATCATGCTTCCTCCTGTAGCCTCAGGATCGCCGCGGCGAGCGCCAGATCGCCCGGCCGCGTCACTTTCAGGTTCAGCGGATCGCCCTCCACCAGTTTGGGCGCCAAGCCCGCCGCCTCCACCGCGCTGGCTTCATCCGTCACTTCGGGGTGGCGCTCGAGCGCGGTGCGCAGCACGGCGAAACGGAACATTTGCGGCGTCTGGGCGAGCCACAGCCCTTCGCGCGGCACGGTCGCCGCGACACGGCCGCGGATGTCGGCACGCTTGACGGTATCGGCGACCGGCAATGCAAGAAGACCGCCCACCTCGTCGTGTCCGAGCACCTCGGCCAGCTGGGTCAGGTATTCCCCGCGCAGACAAGGGCGCGCGGCATCGTGCACCAGCACCCAGTCGTCGGGCCGGGCGCCGCGGGCGGCGAGCACGCGCAAGGCATTGCCCACGGTTGCACTGCGCGTGGGCCCGCCGCAGAAGAGCGGCTCGATCTTGGACCCCAAATCCGACCAGTCGTGACGGCGCCAATGAGTGTCGTCGACGGCCAGCGCCACGAGCACCCGCCCGATCCACGCCGGTTCGGCCAAGCGCGCAAGCGTGTGCCACAGCAGCGGTCGCCCGGCGAGTTCAGCGTATTGTTTGGGCAAAGCCAAACCGCTGCGCCGCCCCACCCCGGCCGCAGGCACGATGGCCGTCACGCGCACGATCGTTCTTCCCCTTGCATTTGGTTCAACCTCCGCTGCCGCGCGCACTATAATGAACTCGTAACGAGACCGTTTGCCCGGACATCCGTTTCCTTGCCGTACCACGCAGGACCGCACATCATGGCTGCACGAACCATCCGTCCCCCCGCCGTGAGCGGGCTCTTCTACCCTGCTTCGGCGCGCAGCCTGCAGGCCCATCTCGCCGCGAGCTTCGCCCGCGCCGCTCCCCCTTCGCTGCCGGCGCAACCCAAAGCCCTGATCGTGCCCCACGCCGGCTACGATTATTCCGGAATCATCGCCGCCAGCGGCTACAACCAGCTCACCCCATTCGCCGCGCGCATCCGGCGCGTCGTGCTCTTCGGCCCGGCGCATCGCGTTCCCCTGCTCGGATTGGCGCTACCGCAGGCAAGCGCCTTTCGCACGCCACTGGGCGACGTCCCTGTCGACATGGACGCATGGAACGAAGCCCTGAAGCTGCCCCAGGTGGAAGTGTCGGACCGGGCCCACGAGCTCGAGCACAGCCTGGAAGTGCAGCTCCCCTTTCTGCAGAGCATTTTACCCAGTTTCACGCTGGTTCCCTTCGTCGTCGGCTGGACGGAGTCCACCCACGTCGCCCGGGTGATGGAAGCCCTGTGGGGCGGGCCGGAGACGCTCATCGTGGTGAGCTCCGATCTCTCGCACTACCACCCTTACGAAGAAGCCCGCGCCCTCGACCAGGCCACGATCGAGCGCATCCTGCAGGGCGACGCGACGATCGCACCGGACGATGCCTGTGGAGCCATCGCCATCGACGGACTGCTGCTCGCCGCCCGGCATCGCCGGCTCCAGCCCCATTTCATCGCCTATTGCAACAGCGGCGACACCTTTGGCGACCGGGACCGGGTCGTCGGCTACACCAGCATCGCCTTCACCGAGGAGATTCGCCATGGAGCCGAAGCCATCCATTGAGGTCGACGAGCGGCTTGGACAGGTGTTGCTCGCCCACGCCCGCGCCGCCATCACCGAGCATCTCACCGGCCGCCGCCTACCCCGGCCGGAAGATCCGCGGCTCGACGAACCCGGTGCCACCTTCGTCACGCTCACCGAAGAAGGAGAGCTGCGCGGCTGCATCGGCTCGGTGCGCGCCCAGCGGCCGCTGCGCCAGGACATCGCCGAGAATGCCATCGCCGCCGCCACGCGCGATCCTCGCTTTCCTCCCGTCACACCCGACGAGCTGCCGCTCATCCGCATCGAGGTGTCGCTGCTCTCGCCGCTCGAATTCCTCGAATTCCGCGACGAGGAAGAGCTGCTGGCGCAGCTTCGCCCCGGCATCGACGGCCTGATGGTCTTCTCCGGCTGCAATGCCGCCACCTTCCTGCCCCAGGTGTGGGAAGAGATTCCCGATCCGCATCACTTTCTCGCCGCCCTCAAGCTCAAGGCGGGGCTCGACCCGCGCCGCCCCGCGCGCAACCTCATGGCCGCGCGCTACACCGTGGCCAAATGGAAAGAACCCTTGCCTACCGGAGCCGTACGATGAACGCCCCCGCCCGCTACTACCGGCGCCTGCCCGACGGGCGCCTCGAGTGCGTCCTGTGCCCGCGCCGCTGCAAGCTGCGCGAGGGGCAGCATGGCGCCTGCCTCGTGCGCGCCAACCTCGGCGGCAAGATGGTGCTCACCACCTACGGCCGATCGAGCGGCTTTTGCATCGATCCCATCGAGAAGAAGCCGCTCAACCACTTCTACCCCGGCACGGCGGTGCTCTCCTTCGGCACGGCCGGCTGCAACCTCGCCTGCAAATACTGCCAGAACTGGTCGATCTCGGCCGCCAAGGAGCTCGACGCCACCCTCGACGACGCCGGCACGCCCGAAGCCATCGTGGCCGCGGCGCTCGCCTACGGCGCCCAGGGGCTCGCCTTCACCTACAACGATCCGATCATCTTTGCCGAATACGCCATCGACTGCGCCGAACTCGCCCGCAAGCATCGGCTCTATACGGTGGCCGTGACCAACGGCTACATCGAACCCGGCGCACGGGAGGAATTCTTCGGCGCGATGGATGCGGCCAACGTCGACCTCAAAGGCTTTACCGAGGAATTCTATTTCCGCTACTGTGGCGGCAAACTCCAGCCGGTGCTCGATACCCTGCGCTACCTGGTGCACCACACCAACGTGTGGGTGGAGATCACCACGCTCCTCATCCCCGGCCTCAACGACAGCGAAAGCGAAATCCGGGCCTTGTCGCGCTGGGTACGCGACGAGCTCAAAACCACCGTGCCGCTGCACTTCACCGCCTTCTTCCCCGCCTTCAAGATGCTCGACCGTCCGCCCACTCCGCCGCAGACCCTGGTGCGGGCACGGGCCATCGCCCGCGAAGAGGGGCTAGCCTATGTCTATACCGGCAACGTCCGTGATCGCGAGGGTGCGACGACCTACTGCCCCGACTGCGGCACGCCGCTCATCGAGCGCGACGGCTACCTCATCACCCGCTATGCGCTCACGCCCGAGGGGCACTGTCCCGCCTGCGGCCGGGAGATCGAGGGGCGCTTTGCCGCCGCACCGGGGCACTTCGGCAACCGGCGCATCCCCATCGTGCTGGGAGCCGGATGAAGGAAGCGGATCATGTCTTCGCTCTCACACCCTGCCGAAGAAACGCCGCCCCGCCCCCCGGACCTTCCGGTGCGGGAAGAGTACATTCCATGGGCCTCCTGCGTGCAGGCGATCCGGCTCAAGGTCGATGAGCGGCACTGGCTCGACGTCTCGTTTGCCCTGCCGGGGCAGACGCGCGCCTTCGTCCTCCTCCTCGAGACCCACCAAGAAGCGCTCCAGAACCAAGCTCTTGCGCAAGCGCTCACCGCACGGGGCTTCGGCACCCTGACGGCATCCCTACTCACGCCCGAGGAGCACACCGACGCCGAAGAGCTCGCCTGGCACGTCAACGACCTCGGCGAGCGCGCCGCCACCGTGCTCGAATGGCTGGAACATCAACCGTTTCGCGGCGCCCTTCCTCTGGCCGCCGTCGGCTGGCGCACCGCCGCCGCGGCGCTGATCCGGCTCGCGGCGCGCGAAACCCAAACTTTTTACGCCCTCTCCTGTCTAGAAGGACGGATCGATCTGGCAGGCGCCGGTCCGCTCCTCGCGCTGACCGTCCCGATCCAGCTCCTGACGTCTTCCGCCACCGACGACAAACCGAACCTCGCTGCATGGCCGCACATCGGTGCCGAGAAACGCTGGGAACACCTGCCTCCTCCGACGCCCGCAGGGCCCTGGCCGGAGGCGATCGCGCTCACCTGCGAGTGGTTCGAACGCCATCTGCCGACCACGCCCTCGTCCCTGGCGGCAGCGGCGGGTTAGAATCCCCCTTTCGGCCAGACCCTTTGCCCTTGATCCCCGAATGACCCGAACCCTCCTTCCCGTGCTCGAGCGGCTGCGCTGGCCGCAAGCCGGTCAGACCTTCCGTTTCCCCCCTCTTGCCGGCAGCGCCGATGCGCTCCTCGTCGCCGAACTCGCGAGCCGGCGCCGGCCGCTGGTGGTGGTGACCGCCTCGCCCCTGGACGCGCAACGCCTTGCCGAAGAAGTGCGGTTTTTCGCGCCGCAGCTGCGCACGCGGCTCTTCCCCGACTGGGAGACGCTGCCCTACGACCCTTTCTCGCCGCACCAGGACCTCGTCTCCGAGCGCATCGCCACCCTCTACGCCCTCACGCAGGGCACGCTCGATCTCGTCTTCGTCGCCGCGGCCACGGCGCTCGGGCGCCTGCCGCCGCCTGCCTTCATCGCCGCGCACACCTTCTCGCTCAAGCAGGGCGCGGCGCTCGAACTCGAAGGACTGCGCCGGCAGCTGGCACTGGCCGGCTACGAGCCGGTAGCCCAGGTGCTGCGTCCGGGTGAATTCTCCGTGCGCGGCGGCATCGTCGATCTCTTCCCCATGGGCGCGTCGCTCCCCTACCGCATCGAGCTCTTCGACGAGGAGATCGAGCGCATCAAGACCTTCGACCCCGACTCCCAGCGCACGCTCTACCCCGTGCCCGAGATCGAACTCCTGCCGGCGCGCGAATTTCCCACCGACGAGGGCGGCCGCACCACCTTCCGCCAACGTTTCCGCGAGACGTTCGAGGGGGACCCGAGCCGCGTCGCCCTCTACAAGGACGTCAGCCAGGGCGTGTGGCCGGCTGGCATCGAATACTACCTGCCGCTTTTCTTCGACGAAACGGCCACCCTCTTCGACTACGTAGGGGCCGAAGCGACCTGGCTGCTCCACGGCGACTGCCCGGCGGCGATCGACGCCTTCTGGCAGGAGCTGGAAGCGCGCCATCGGCTGCTGGGCGGGGATCGCAGCCGCCCCATCCTGCCGCCGTCTTCCCTCTTTCTTGACGCCGAAGCGTTTTACACCGCCTTGAAAGCAGTGCCGCGCTTCGAGCTGCGCGGCGAAGGCGACGAAGCCGAAGAGGCCCGAACCCCGCCGCCGGCAGCGATCGATGCGCGCGCCCCCAAGCCCCTTGCGGCGCTGCAAGACGCCGTGCACACCGCCACTGCGGCAGGCGAGCGGGTGCTCCTGGTCGCCCAGACGCCGGGGCGGCGCGAAACGCTGCTCGAGCGCCTGCGCGAGGCCGGATTGGAGCCGGCGCTCGTCGAACATTGGGACGCCTTCCTTGCCGGCGAAGCGCCGCTCGCCCTCACCGTCGGGCCGCTCGAGCGCGGGTTTGCCCTGCCGGCCGCACGGCTCCTCATCTATACCGAAGGGGAACTCTTCGCCGGCGGCGCCAAGGCCCGCAGCCGGCGCGCCGCGAGCAAGGCCGTCAGCCCGGAAGGCTGGATCAAGGACCTCGCCGAGCTCACGCCCGGGGCGCCCGTGGTGCACGAAGAGCACGGCATCGGCCGCTACCTGGGGCTCGTGCGCATGCCTTTGGGGGCAGACGAGGGCGAATTCCTCCAGCTCGAATACGCCGGCGGGGACAAACTCTACGTGCCCGTGGCCCAGCTACACCTCGTGTCGCGTTATCTCGGCGCCGACCCCGAGCACGTCGAGCTGCACCGCCTCGGCTCCGGCCAGTGGGAAAAAGCCAAACGCAAGGCCGCCGAACAGGCGCGAGACACCGCCGCCGAGCTGCTCGCGCTCTACGCCCAGCGCGCCGCCCGTCCCGGCTTCGCCTTCGGGTTCGACGAGCGCGACTACGAAGCCTTCTGCGCCGGATTCCCTTTCGAGACCACGCCGGACCAGCAGGCGGCCATCGATGCCGTGCTCGCCGACATGCGCTCGGGCAAACCCATGGATCGGCTCGTGTGCGGCGACGTCGGTTTCGGCAAGACCGAGGTGGCGCTGCGCGCCGCCTTTGCCGCCGTGGCGAGCGGCAAACAGGTGGTGATCCTCACCCCCACCACCTTGCTTGCCGAGCAGCACTTTCAGACCTTCTCCGACCGCTTCGCCGACTGGCCGGTGCGCCTCGTCGAACTCTCGCGCCTGCGCTCGGCCAAGGAGCAGAAAGAGGCGTTGGCGGGACTGGCCGAAGGGCGCATCGACATCGCCATCGGCACGCACCGGCTGCTGCAGCCCGACGTGCGCTTCGCCCGGCTGGGGCTGGTGATCATCGACGAAGAGCACCGCTTCGGCGTGCGGCAGAAAGAGGCGATGAAACGGCTGCGCCAGGAAGTCGACGTCCTCACCCTCACCGCCACGCCCATCCCCCGCACGCTGGGCATGGCGCTCGAGGGGCTGCGCGACTTCTCCGTCATCGCCACCGCGCCGCAAAAGCGCCTCGCGGTGAAGACCTTCGTCGCACCCCGCTCGGAGGGGCTCATCCGCGAGGCGGTGCTGCGCGAATTCAAGCGCGGCGGGCAGGTCTATTTCGTCCATAACGAGGTGCGCACGATCGAGAACGTGCGCGAAGAGCTCGAGCGGCTGCTGCCCATGGCGCGCATCGTGGTGGGCCACGGACAGATGTCCGAGCGCGAGCTCGAACGCGTCATGCGCGACTTCACGCACCAGCGCGCGAATCTGCTGCTGTGCACCACCATCATCGAGACCGGCATCGACATCCCCACGGCCAACACCATCCTGATCGACCGCGCCGACCGCTTCGGGCTCGCCCAGCTGCACCAGCTGCGCGGGCGGGTAGGACGCAGTCACCATCAGGCCTACGCCTACCTCCTCACCGACCCGCACGTCAAACCCAGCGCCCAGGCGCAGAAGCGGCTCGAAGCCATCGCCCAGCTCGAAGATCTCGGCTCGGGCTTTTATCTGGCCATGCACGACCTGGAGATCCGCGGCGCGGGCGAAGTGCTGGGGGAAGAACAATCGGGCGAAATCCAGCGCGTGGGCTTCTCCCTCTACAGCCGCATGCTGGAAGAAGCCGTGCGTCGGCTCAAGAGCGGGCAGGAGCCGGGCGATCTCACCCGCCCCTTCCGCACCGTGGCCGAAATCAACCTGCACGCGCCAGCGCTGCTACCCGACGACTACTGCCCGGACGTGAGCGTGCGGCTCGAGCTCTACAAGCGGCTCGCCGACGCCGACAGCGATGCGGCACTGCAGGAGCTCACCGAAGAGCTCGTCGACCGCTTCGGCCCGCTGCCGCCGCAGACGCGTACGCTCGTGGCCACCCACCGCCTGCGGATCGCGCTTGCCCCCTGCGGCGTGGCCAAGGTCGACGCGAGCGAGAAGAGCCTCAGCGTGCAGTTCTCGCCCGATGCCCCCATCGATCCGGCCAAGGTGGTCGCGCTCATCCAGCGCGACCGCAGCGTCAAGATGGCCGGACCCGATCGGCTGGTGCAGACGCGCCCTTGCCCCGACGTGGAATCCCGCGTGCGCGCGGTGCGCGAACTCGTCGCGCGTGTGCTCTCCCCTCAAGCCGCCGAAACCGTATAATTCCCCTTTTGGCAGGACGCCTGGACCCATGAGCAACCCGCTGCTGGAAAACACCAACATCGAGCGCTTCGATCCCATGCCCTCGCCGGCCGAGATCAAGGCGCAGCACCCGCTGAGTGAACGCGCCGCGACCACGGTCGCGCAGGCACGCCAAACTCTCGTCGACATCCTCGAGCGGCGCGATCCGCGGCTCTTCGTCGTCGTCGGCCCTTGCTCCATCCACGATCCCGTCGCCGGCCTCGACTACGCCAAGCGGCTCGCCGCCCTCGCCCAGGAAATCTCCGAGACCCTGGTGCTGGTGATGCGCGTCTACTTCGAGAAACCGCGCACCGCCACCGGCTGGAAAGGCTACATCAACGACCCCTTCCTCGACGACAGCTTCCGCATCGACGTGGGCATGGCGCGCGCCCGCGAGTTCCTGCTCTCCGTCAATGAGCTGGGGCTGCCGGCGGCCACCGAGGCGCTCGATCCCATCGCGCCGCAGTACTACGGCGATCTCATCTCGTGGACGGCGATCGGCGCACGCACGGTCGAATCGCAGACGCACCGCGAGATGGCCTCCGGCCTGTCCACCCCGGTCGGATTCAAGAATGCCACCGATGGCAGCCTGGAAGTGGCCGTCAACGCCATCGTCTCGGCCTCGCGCCCGCACGCTTTCCTCGGCATCGACGAAGAAGGCCGCACCGCCATCGTGCGCACCCGCGGCAACCGCCACGGCCACCTCGTGCTGCGCGGCGGCGGCGGACGCCCCAACTACGACTCGGTCTCGGTCTCGCTGGCGGAACAGGCGCTCGCCAAGGCAGGGCTGCCGATGAACCTCGTCGTCGACTGCTCGCACGCCAACTCCTGGAAGAAACCCGAATTCCAGCCGCTGGTGCTCAAGGACGTGGTGCACCAGATCCGCGAGGGCAATACCTCCATCGTCGGCGTGATGCTCGAGAGCTTCCTTGAAGCCGGTAACCAGCCCTTCCCCGCGCCGCCCTCACAGCTCAAGTACGGCTGCTCGATCACCGACCCGTGCATCGACTGGGACACCACCGCCGCCATCCTGCGCTCGGCACATTCGGTGCTGTGCGAGGCGCTGCCCCGCCGAGGGCGCTGATGCCGCATCTGCGCCTGCTCGCCGCCCCGGCGGCGCACGAGTGGCTGGCGCGGCATTCCCTTGCCGCGCACCCGCAAGGAACCTACCTCTGGCTCGCCCTGCCGGAACGCCGCGCCCAGTTCGACCGCGAACTCTGCGCGATCGGCGCCGACTGGGCCTGGCTCGACCAAGACATCGCTCCAAGCTGGCGGGCCTTCCGGCTCTTCGTCACCGACATGGACTCGACGCTTATCGCCATCGAGTGCATCGACGAAATCGCCGATCTGGCCGGCCTCAAACCCGAAGTCGCCCGCATCACCGAAGCGGCCATGCAGGGCGAGCTCGACTTCCGCGAAGCGCTCAATGCCCGCGTGGCGCTGCTGGCCGGCATCCCGGTGGCGCGGCTGGAAGAACTCTACCGCGAACGGGTGCGGCTCAACCCCGGCGCGGCCCGGCTGGTGGCGGCGCTCAAGGAGAACGGCTGCCACTGCGTGCTCGTCTCCGGCGGCTTCACTTTCTTCACCGAGCGGCTCGCGCGCGAGCTCGGTTTCGACGAAGCCCACGCCAACGTGCTCGAAACGAAAGACGGCCTCCTCACCGGGCGGCTCGTCGGGCCCGTGATCGACGCCGCCGCCAAGGCCGGCATCCTGCGCACCGCCGCCGAGCGGCTGGGTGCGGCGCGGTGCGAGATCCTCGCCGCCGGCGACGGGGCCAACGACCTCGCCATGCTCGCCCTCGCCGGCACGCGCCTCGCCTGGCGGCCCAAACCACGCATCCTGCCCCACGTCAACGTCGTCAGCATGGCGCAGGGACTGGATGCCGTGCTCGAGCTGTTGCCCTAGGGAAACGCTGATTTATTCCCCCTCTTCAAGAACGACTCGGGCAAGCGCGACCCCGAGATGCATCAGACGAAGAAGGGCAATCAATGGCACTTCGGCATGAAGGCGCACATCGGTGTGGATGCCGCCTCGGGGCTCACCCACACGCTGATCGGCACCGCGGCCAATGCCGGCGACGTCACACAAGCCCAGGCGCTGCTGCATGGGGACGAGACGGACGTCTTTGGCGATGCCGGCTACCAGGGGGTGGAGAAGCGGGCGGAGAACCTGGAGGTTCCCGTACGCTGGCACATCGCCCTGAAGCGCAGCGTGCGCAAGGCTGTCAACACCGATTGAAAACTGACACAGTTTTGCCTTGATCAACGAAGTAAAATTGATATACCCCCTTTGACGCAAGCGATGCTATTGGGGCTTAGCCAAGAACACTGCCCAGCTGTTCACCCTCTTTGCTCTGGCCAATTACGGTTGCCAGCGGCAAAAATAGGGTCAGCGGCGAGTCGGGCAAGGCGATGAAGCCATGATGCCGATAGAAAGCCGCGGCCGCCTCGTCCTTGGCGTCGACCATCAGGGCGAAGGCGGCAATTTCTGAGCGAGCGGCACGCGCGAGCGCATCAGCCAGCAAAGCGCTGCCCAGGCCTTGGCCTTTGAATGCCCGATCGACGGCCAAGCGCCCCAGGCGAACGGCGGGCACGCTGGGATAACGCGGCAGCTTCTTGCCTATGCTGGGCGGAAGATCGGCCAGCAGCAGGCTGGCTGCGGCCAAAGTGTAATAGCCCGCGATGCGCGGCCCCTCAGCCAGGGCCACGAAGCAGGCGGCCACGCGGCGGCGCATGTCCTGGGTGGCGTGTTCCCGTAAATAGCGATTCAGCGGCTCCGAACCGCAGTCGAACGAGGCACGATCATGCACTGCATCGAGTGGCACGAGCAGGAAGGGGGCTCGGCTCATTCGGTGCGCAGGAGCGCGCTACGGCGAGCAAAGGCGCGTTTCAACGCAGGGGTCGATTCCGGCGGGGAGAGCAGCGCTTGCGCAAAGCATTCCTGATCGGCCAGCGACAGGCGGATCACCGTGGCTTGCTCGATGGCACGTTGCGCTGCGTCCTGCACGGCGGACACGACGAAATCGGTCAGGGTGCGCCCTTGAAGCTCGGCAGCGCGTTTGAGCATCGAATGCAGCTCGGGGCTGATTCTTGCTTCGAGACGGGCGGTCGCAGCGGTGTGGGCCATGGTTTTGTCCTCCTAAGACCAATTGTACGTCAGATTGCCGTACAGATCAAGGGGATTTTTCGATGGTTGTAGCGAACAAATAAACTGTCCGGACTTGTAGCACGAGGTTTGTCCGGTTTTCATTAGGTATGTGTTGGGTCCCGGACGATTGCGTGGCACTTTTATGAAAAGTTCCGGTTTTTCCGCGTACTATCTTTTCATGGCCTCGATGGGCGGGACATGTCCCAGGGCCTTCTGGGGAAGGGGTGATTGTGCCGCCACGTAGCGCTGAATCGTCGCCTCCAGCGCTTCGTGACGGTCGAACCGTTGAGGAAGAGGGCGGCATAAAGCCTCGGAAACCGCTTTCCATAACGCCCTGATACCACGACAACCCCCTCTCCTCCCTAGAGCTTGCGAATAAACCTGCTGCGCGGCCCGATTGCTCTTCGTTGCGCGGAGCTCGCTCCTCGCCTATCTTCGGGATATGTCTCGTCGCTGCGCTCCGGGCGCCTCGCACTCGAACCGCTCGCGACGGTTTCTTCGCCAGCGCTCAAACCGCCTTGCGCCGGAACACCGGTCGATCCGGGCTCGAGGCCGCAGGATCGTAGGCGTAGCCCTCGAGCGAGAAGCCGAGCAGATCCTCCACCTGCTCCGCCCTTTTCAGGGCCGCATGGCGCGCCATCAGCCCGCGGGCGCGCTTGGCATAGAAGCTGATGATCTTGAAGCGCCCACCCTTCCAGTCCTCGAACACGGGGCTCACCACCCGTGCCCCTAGTGCCGCGACGTCGACTGCCTTGAAGTATTCTTCCGAGGCGAGATTGACGAGCACGGGCACGCGCCCAGCCGCCGCCTGCGCCTCGAGCAGCCGCCGCAGGGCCGCCGTCACCGTCTCCCGCCAGTAGGCATAGAGATCGCGCCCGAGCGGATTCTCCAGCCGCGTTCCCATCTCCAGCCGATGCGGCAGGATGCGGTCGAGCGGGCGCAGCACGCCGTAGAGCCCCGAGAGGATACGCAGATTCTCCTGCAGCCAGGCGATCGCCGCCGGGGGCAGGCTCGCCGCCTCCAGCCCCTCATAGACATCGCCCGCGTAGGCGAAGAGCGCCGCCTTCGCCGCATCGGGCGTATGCTCGGGCGACCAGGCCGCATAACGCCCCACGTTCAGGGCCGCGAGCTTGTCCGACAAATCCATCAGCTCCTGCAGCTCGGCCGGCGTCAACCGCCGCAACCGCCCGACGAGCTCCTGCGCCCGATCGAGAAAATCGGGCAGTGTCGTCTCCGCCACGGGGGCGGGCGTATCGAACTCCATCGCCTTGGCGGGGGAAATCACGAGGATCATGTCTCTTTCTCCTGATGGGTGAAGTGGTACAGGAGCTAGCCCAAACGCTCAACCGCCATCCTGCCAATTTTCCACAATCAAGCCCGGCACACGGGAAAATTCGGCCACGTTGCGCGTCACGACCCGTAAACCGGCAGATCGGGCGATGGCGGCGATTTGCATATCGTAGGGACCGATCGGAGTTCCTCGGCGGGCCAGAAAAGCTCGAATCTCGCCACAATGTTCAGCAGCCCTGTCGTCGAAAGGCAATCCTTGGACATATGCGGCCAATTCCCGCAAGCGCTGCTGGTTTTCGGCAACGCGCCCACTCTTGCAGGCGCCGTACCACAATTCGGCCCATACCGGCGCACAGAGGTAGAGGGCGTCGATGCCGACGTCACGCACGTTTTCCACCACCTCGTGGTGATTCTTCAGCAAGGCGATCCAGACGTTCGTATCCAAAAGGTAGCCGTTCATTCCAGAGGCTCGCGCGGCGTATCTGCGCCAAGATCGGCATCGTCGATGTCATCGGGGAAATCCTCCCCCAGACATCCTGCCATCTTCTCCAGAAAGACTTCGGTCCGCTGGGACACGGTCCGGGGCGGCTTGGGGAGACGCACCCCATGTCGCCGTTCGAGCCAGGAGATGAAATCCAGCGCCTCTTGCTGCAAGGGGGGCGGCAAGCGTTTCGCGTGATCGAAGATGATCTCGGACAAGTTCATGTGCATTTCTCCGGCGGGCACGGGGATCAGACATCCGGTCTGGCCGACTCCGACTCAAGAATTATGCGCGAATTCCCGCGCTGACGCGCTGCCGCACCGCCTCGAACAGGCACACGGCAGCCGCTGCGGCGACGTTGAGCGACTCCATCGCCCCTGGCATGGGGATGCGCACGCAGGCATCCGCCACGGCCAACCACTCGGGACGCACCCCGGCCCCTTCCGCACCGAAAAGCCACAGCGCCGGCGCTTTCAGACCGAGCGCGTAGAGCGGCACGGCCTTCTCGGCGAGCGCCGTGGCGAAAACCCGGCCGCGACGTGCGGCGAACCAGGGCTCGGGATCGTCGATCGCGGCAATCGGCAACACGAAGTGCGCGCCCATCGCTGCACGCAGCACTTTGGGCGCCCAATGATCGGCGCAGCCCGGCCCGAGCAGCACCGCGCCCACGCCCGCGGCGGCGGCGGTGCGCAGGATCGCGCCGACGTTGCCCGGCTCCTGCACCCCATCGAGCAGCACGAGATCGCGCCCGGCGAGTTCTTCCGGCGTGACTTCCAGTGTACGGCGTGCGAACCGCGCCACGATGCCAGACGGCGTCTCGGTGGCGGCAAGCGCGCGAAAAACCGGGGCAGCGACGCGAACACGCGCGCACGTGGGCGGCAGCGCCTCGAGCACGGCCGCGAAACGCGCTTCCCGTCCCTCCTCGACGAACACCGCCTCCGGCATCCAGCCGGCCTGCAGCGCCGCGGTGAGCAGGTGATCACCCTCGAGCACGAGCCACGGCTCGCGCCTGCGAAAGGATGCCTCGTTCAGCCAGCGCCGGATCGCGCGCACCTGCGGGTTGTCGCGCGAGCGGATCTCCTGCCAGGAACTCATCGCCCCATGCGCTCCAGCGCCGCACGTACCGGGGCGAAACTGCGACGATGCTCGGGACAGGGACCGAGCCGCGCGAGCGCCGCCAGATGCGCGGCCGTGCCATAGCCCTTGTGCCGGGCAAAGCCATACCCGGGATGGCGGGCTTCCAACGCCACGAGCCGCGCGTCGCGATGCGTCTTGGCAAGGATAGAGGCAGCCATGATGGCCGGTTCGAGGGCGTCGCCGCCGATGATCGTGCGCACCGGCACCTCCAGCGCCGGTGCCTGGTTGCCATCGACCAGCACCTCGTCGGGCGTCAAGGGCAATGCCGCCACGGCGCGCGCCATCGCCCGCAGCGTCGAGCGCAGGATGTTCCAGGCATCGATCTCCGCGGCCGACGCCTCGGCCACTGCCCAAGCGAGCGCGGTGGCGCGGATTTCCGCCGCAAGCCGCTCGCGCTGGCGCGGACTCAGTTTCTTCGAATCGTTCAGCCCTGAGAGCGACGTTCCGGGCGGCAGGATCACCGCCGCGGCCACCACCGGCCCGGCGAGCGGTCCGCGACCTGCCTCATCCACCCCGCAGGTGAGCGTCGACATCGTCTATCCCCTCCCGAGTTTCGGGCCGAACCGCGTCAGGATCGCCTCGCTTGCACGCTGGGCGGTGTCCTGGCGCAGCATGAGGTGCAGTTCGGTGAAGCGCTCGGCGAGCCGCGCACGCGCCGGTGCGTCTTCGAACCAGCGCAACACCGCCGCGGCCAGATCGGCGGGGTTCGCCTCGTCCTGCAGCAGCTCTGGCACCACCGTCTCGCACAGCAGGATGTTGGGCAAACCCACCCATGGCAGATAGGCCATGCGCCGCAGCAGGCGATATTGCCACGGATTCATGCGGTAGGCGATCACCATCGGGCGCTTGAGCAGCGCCGCTTCCAGCGTGGCCGTGCCGCTGGCGAGCAGCACCACGTCGGCCGCCGTCATCGCCTCGTGCGCCCGGCGCGGCAGCACGTGCACCCCGAGCTCGGGCGCCTCGGCCAAGGCTTCGGCCACGAGGGCATCGCCCAAGGCGTTGGCCGTGGGCAAGAGCAGCACCAGATCGGGCAGCGCCTGCCGCAGGCGCGCCGCCGCGGCGAGAAAGACCGGCAAGAGGTGCCTCAACTCCCCCTCGCGGCTGCCTGGCAGCAGCGCCAGCACCGGCGCCTGCGGTGCGATTCCCAGCGCGGCCCGGGCCCCCGCCTGGTCCGGTGCGAGCGGCAGCCGGTCGGCAAGCGGATGGCCGACGAAGCGCGCTTCGATCCCGGCCTCGGCATAGAGCGCTGGCTCGAAAGGAAAAAGGCACAGCATCAGATCGACCGCGCGGGCGATCGTCTTCACTCGCCGGCGGCGCCAGGCCCAGATCGAGGGGCTGACGAAGTGCACCGTGCCGATACCGGCGCGTTTGAGCTGCGCCTCGAGCCCGAGGTTGAAATCCGGCGCGTCGATGCCGATGAAGAGATCCACCGGCGGCGCCGCGAGCGCGTGCACGAGCGCGCGGCGAAAGCGCGCGAGCCGAGGATAGCGCTTGAGCGCATCGACGAATCCGTGCACCGCCAGGGGCTCGTAGGACCAACGCGCATCGAACCCCTGGGCCTGCATCGCCTCGCCGCCCACGCCCCAGAAACGAACCCCGGGCAGCGCCAGGCGCAAACCCTCGAGGAGCAGCCCGCCCAAGAGATCGCCCGAAGCCTCACCGGCCACGAGCGCGACCGAAGGCGTTTCAGCGGACGATGCCACGGCCCGGTTGTGCGAGGAAGTCGATGAGCGGTTGCAGCTCCGGCTGCTCGACGGCCAGTTCCGCGATGCGCTCGCGCGCCTCGGCCAAAGTAAGCCCGCTGCGATAGAGGAGCTTGTAGGCGCGCCGGATGGCGGCGATCGCCTCGGGCGAAAACCCCCGACGACGCAACCCCTCGGCGTTGATGCCGTGTGGCGCGGCCGGGTTGCCCGCCACCGTCACGTAGGGCGGAAGATCTTGCAGCAGCACCGTGCCCACGCCGCAAAAGCTGTGCGCCCCCACGCGCACGAACTGGTGCACGCCGGTGAATCCGCCGAGGATCGCCCAGTCCCCCACGACGACGTGGCCCGCGAGCGTAGCGTTGTTGGCGAAAATGGTGTGATTACCCACCGTGCAGTCGTGCGCCACGTGCACGTAGGCCATGATCCAGTTGTCGTCGCCCACGCGCGTCTCGCCGCCGCCCTGCACCGTGCCGACGTTGAAGGAACAATACTCGCGGATGGTGTTGCGATGCCCGATCGTCAGACGCGTGGGCTCCCCCGCGTACTTCATATCCTGCGGCACCTGCCCCAGCGAGCAGAAAGGAAAGACGTGGTTGTCCTCCCCCAGCGCCGTGTGCCCCTCGAGCACGCAGTGCGCCTCGATCCGCGTGCGCGCGCCGATCTTCACGTGCGGACCGATCACGCAGTAAGGGCCGATCTTCACCCCCTCGGCCAGCTCCGCGCCGGCAGCGACGATCGCGCTCGGGTGGATGTCGACCGTGCTCATTTCAGCCCTTTGAGCGCGCACATGAGCTGCGCCTGGGCCGCCACCTCTTCACCGACGCGGGCCGTGGCCGAATACTTCGAGATGCCGCGCACGTTGCGCAGCAGCTCCACTTCCAGCAGCAGCTGATCCCCCGGCACCACCGGGCGGCGGAACCGCGCCTCGTCGATGCCGGCAAAATAGACGATGGAATCGGCATCGGGGCGCGTGCCCATGGTCTCGAAGGAGAGCACGGCTGCGGCCTGGGCGAGCGCCTCCAGGATCAGCACGCCCGGCATCACCGGCGCATGCGGGAAGTGTCCGGGGAAAAACGGCTCGTTGATGGTGACGTTCTTCAACGCCAGGATGCGTTTGCCCACTTCCATCTCGAGGACGCGGTCGACGAGAAGGAACGGATAGCGGTGCGGCAGATACTGCAGGATCTGTTCGATGTTCATCATGTCGCAGGGCTCGCGGCAGGAAATCGGGAAAGCGACGAGGATCAGTCCTCGTCGGCGAGTTCGGCCAGGCGCTTTTCCAGGCGGCGGATGCGCTCGGCCATCGCGTCGAGATGGCGCAGGTGGGCGAAGTTGCGCCGCCACTCCTCATAGGGCTGCAGCGGGATGCCAGCGCCATAGACGCCTGGCCTGGTGATGGGCTTCATCACGCCGGAACCGGCCATGATGGTCACGTCGTCGCAGATCTCCACGTGCCCGGCAATGCCGACCTGCCCGCCCAGGCGGCAGCGGCGCCCGATGCGGGTGCTGCCGCCCACGCCGACGCAGCCGGCCATGGCCGTGTGCGCCCCGACGTGGCAGTTGTGCCCGATCTGGATTTGGTTGTCGAGGATCACGCCCTCCTCGATCACCGTATCTTCGAGCGCGCCGCGGTCGATCGAGGTGTTCGCCCCGATCTCCACGTCATCGCCGATCACCACGCGGCCCAGTTGCGGGATCTTCACCCAGCGCTCTTCCCCACCGTCCCAGGCGAAGCCGAAGCCGTCGGCGCCGATCACCGCCCCGGAATGGATGCGCACACGCGCGCCGATCACACATCCGGGGTAAATCGTGACGTTGGCGGCGATGCGGCATTCCGGTCCGAGGCTGCTACCGGCGCCGATCACGCTGCCCGCGCCGATCACCGTGCCTGCTCCGACCCGCGCCCCGGCTTCCACCACCGCGTTGGGCCCGATGGCGCAGCTCGGATCGACCTCACCCAGCACCACCGCGCTGGGATGCACCCCTGGGCACACCTCGGGTTCGGGGTGCAGCCACTGCGCTGCCTTGGCATAGAGCAGGTAAGGATCGGGCGCCAGCACCAAGGCAAGGTGGGGCGGCGCGCGATCGGCGAATTTCGGCGCGAGGATCACGGCGCTCGCGCGGCACTGCGGCAGGCGCGCGAGATACTTCGGCTGTGCCACGAAGGTGAGATCGCCCGGCTGCGCCGATTCGAGCGAGGCGACGCGGCGCAGCACGAGCGCGGGATCGCCGCGCACCTCGACGCCGAAGCGCTCGGCGAGCGCCCCTAGCGTACGCTCAGCCATCACTGCCCCGCCGACTCGAGCGCTTTGATGACCTGGTCGGTAATGTCGATGCGCGGGCTAGCGTAGACCGCGTCCTGCAACACGAGGTCGTATTTGCCGTCTTCCGCGACTTTCTTGATCGCCTTGTTGGCCTGGTCGAGCACGCGCGCGAGCTCCTCGTTGCGCCGCTGGTTGAGATCCTCACGGAATTCACGCTGCTTGCGCTGGAAGTCGCGACTCATCTCGGCAAACGCCCGTTCCTTGCGGCTGCGTTCGCTCTCGTTCATCGACGAGCCCTTGCGCTCCAATTCCTGCTGCAGCGCCTGCAGCTCGTCGGCCATGCGCTTCAACTCCCGGTCGCGCGGCTCGAACTCCTTCTCCAGGCGTTTTTGCGCCGCCACCGCCGGCGGAGCCTCGCGCATCAGGCGCTCCGAATTGACGAACCCGATCTTGGCCTCCGCCCAGGCCATCGCGCTCGTCAGGCCCAGCGACAACGCCACCAACACCGCCACGGATTTTCTCTTCACGCTGACCTCTCTCGTCGTCATTGCACAACCCACCTTCCGGCATCCTCACGCCGACGCCGGAAAAACCGGGACATAGGCTCAGAACATGGTCCCAAACTGGAATTGGAAGTTCTGCGTATCGTCTTTGTAATTCGAACCTCCGACGTCCTTGCGCAGCGGCACCGCGAAGCTGAATTTCAGCGGCCCCAGCGGCGAAGACCAGGAGAAACCGACCCCCGTACTCACGCGCATGTCGTTGAGCTGGATGGGATCGTCCTGATCCCACACATAGCCCGAATCGACGAAGACCGACATGCGGAAGGTCTTGTCCATCCCCATGCCTGGCAAGGGGAAATAGTACTCGGCGTTGAGCACGATCTTGCGCGTGCCGCCGTAGGCGTCGTCGTTCTCGTCCTTGCGCCCGAGGCTACCGGCCTCGAACCCTCGCACGGAACCGATGCCGCCCACGTAGTAGTTGCGGAAGAAGGGGACGTCTTTGTCGCCGTAGGACTCGATCCAGCCGATGTCGCCGTTCAACATGAGCGCCTGGCGCTCGGTGATCGGGATCCACCATTGATGCTGGTAGGAGAGCTTGACGATCTCGATGTCGCCCGGCGGCAGGTCCACTTCGGCCGAGACGCGCTGATAGCGCCCTTTCATCGGGTAGATGCGCGAATCGCGGGTGTCGCGCGCCCAGCCGGCCGTAAATGCCAGCGACGAGACACCATCGCAGTCATAGTCACTGCCCGGACCGCAGAACTCGATGTAGCGCAGCGGGCTATCCCAATAGACGTCGATCTTGGTGAGATCGTAGGCCAGACCGAACTGGATGTTGTCGTCCTCGCCGATCGGCCAGCCCATGCGCAACCCACCGCCCATCGAACGAGTCTTATAGCGGGATATGTTGTAGCTTTCCGAGGGATCGAAGGTGCGGTAGTAAAGGTCGTAGCCGAGCGAGACGCCATCGATCGTATAGTACGGATCGGTGAAGGAGAGCGAGGCGGTGCGTTTCGACTGGCTGGTGTCGAGCTGCAGGCCCAGCGACTTGCCGCTGCCGAAGATGTTGTCCTGCGTGACCGATCCCGAGAGCACGACGCTATCCGAACTCGAGAAACCCGCCCCGACCATCAGGTTGCCCGTGGGCTTTTCCTTGACGGTGAAATTGACGTCGACCTGGTCGGTGGTGCCGGGCACTGGCTGAGTCTCTACTTGCACGTCGTCGAAGTAGCCCAGACGGTCGATGCGCTGCTTGGACTTGTTGATCTTCTCGGCGTCGTACCACTCGCCCTCCATCTGCCGCATCTCGCGGCGGACCACTTCGTCGCGGGTGCGCACGTTGCCGCCCACGTTGATGCGATGCACGTAGGTACGCCGGCCCGGATCGACGAAGATGGTGAAAGCCACCTGGCGCTTCTCGCGATCGATCTCGGGGGCGGCATTGACGTTGGCAAAGGCGTAGCCTTCGTTGCCGAGCCGGTCGGTTACCGCCTTCACCGTGGCATTGAGCTTCTCGCGCGAGAAGACGTCGCCGGGCTTGAGCTGGGCGAGCTTGCGGTACTCCTCTTCCGGCAGAATGAGATTGCCGGCAAAGCGCACCGCCGAAACGGTGTAGCGCTCCCCTTCCTTGACCGAGATCGAAATGTAGATGTTCTGCTTGTCCGGTCCGATCGACACCGAAGCCGACTCGATCTCGAAATCGAGGTATCCCTGGTTCATGTAGAATGAGCGCAGCGATTCCAGATCCTGCTGCAGTTTCTCGCGCGAATAGCGGTCGGATTTGGTGTACCAGGTGAGCCAGCCCGGGGTGGTCAACTGGAACTTTTTCAGGAGTTCTTTTTCGGAAAAGGCCTTGTTGCCGACGATCTTGATCTCGGCGATCTTGGCCGGCTCCCCTTCGGTGATGTCGAAACGGATGGCCACCCGG
This sequence comes from Tepidiphilus succinatimandens, assembly GCF_006503695.1. GTDB lineage: Bacteria > Pseudomonadota > Gammaproteobacteria > Burkholderiales > Rhodocyclaceae > Tepidiphilus > Tepidiphilus succinatimandens. The sequence continues at coordinate 103,326 of NZ_SBIK01000005.1, read as the reverse complement.
TTGCGCGGCAAGGGCGTGATGGTCGTTTGGATATCCACCGCATAATAGCCGCGCGAGAGGTATTGGCGCTTGAGCTCCTGCTCCGCTTGCCGCAGCAGCGAGCGGTCGAAGATGCGCGATTCGGCCAAACCAACGCCGCGCAGCGCCTGCTTGATGGAGTCGACGTCGAATTCTTTCATGCCGACGAACTGGAGCTCGCCGATGGCGGGCCGCTCATCGACGAGGACCACCAGCACGTCGCCGTCGGCCTCGATGCGCACGTCGCTGAAAAATCCCGTCTCGAAGAGCTTGCGCACCGCCTCGTCGGCCTGCTCCTGGGTGATGCGCTCGCCCACCTTCACCGGCAGATAGCTGAAGATGGTCCCGGCCTCGACGCGCTGGATCCCTTCGACGCGGATGTCCTTGACCACGAACGGCTCGAACGCCTGGACCGACCCCACGAGCAAAGCTCCGATCAGGGCCACCGTCGCCGCCAGTTTTTTCTTCATCCGCTCACACTCGACCAAATCCGGGACACATCGTTGAACAGCGCAATCGCCATCAACGTCATCAACAGCGCCAAGCCAATCTGCTGGCCGATCTCCATCGCCCGCTCGGAGAGCGGCCGGCCGCGCACGGCTTCGAGCGAATAATACAGCAAATGCCCGCCATCCAGAATCGGCACCGGCAGCAGGTTCAACACCCCCAGGCTGATGCTCACCAAGGCGACGAAGCGCAGATAGTGCTCCAGACCCATTTTCGCCGTCTGACCGGCATAGTCGGCGATGGTGAGCGGCCCGGAGAGGTTCTTGAGCGAGGCCTCGCCGATGAGCATGCGCCCGAAGAGGCGCAAGCTCATCGCGCTCACTTCCCACGTCTGCCGCAACGCCAGATTCAGCGCCTGCAGCGGCGGATAGCGCACGGATACGAGGAATTCCTCGTCGGGAACGGGGCGTACCGCCACGCCGATGCGTCCGATCGTTCCCCCTTGGCCATCGTCGGCGGACTCGGCGAACACCTCCCGTTCGAGCGTCCGGCCCTCCTGCTCCAGGGTGAAACGCAAGGTCTTGCCGGGATTCGCACGCACGATCTCGACCAGATCCCGCCAATCGGCGATCGGCTTGCCCTCGATGGCGCGCACCCGCATCCCGGGCACGATGCCGGCGCGCTCGGCCGGGCTGCCCGGAGCGACGCTGCCCACCACCGGCTCCAGGGGCGGACGCCAGGGCTTGAGCCCCAGCTGTACCATGACGTCGTCGCTGCCGTGATCGACGACGACCCCGGCGAGCGGCAAAGAGATCGTCAGGCGCTCGCCGGCGCGCTCCACCTCCAGCGTCGCCGCATCGCGGCGCAGGGCCGCGGCGAGCACTTCCCAACGCAGCTGCGGCAGGCTCAGCACCTCGCGCCCGTCGACGGCCATCACCCGGTCGCCCGGCTGCAACCCTGCCTGCGCCGCGATGCTCTCGGGCGGCGGATCGATTCGCGCCACCGGCTCGCGCACTCCCACCGTATAGAGCGCCGCATAGAGAACGATCGCCAACAAGAGGTTGGCCAGGGGGCCGGCGACCACGATCAGCATGCGCTTGCCCACCGGCTGACGGTTGAACGCACGGGCGAGATCCTCGGGCGCCACCGGGCCTTCCCGCTCATCGACCATTTTCACATAGCCGCCCAAGGGGACGGCGGCGAGCACCCATTCCGTGCCATCGCGCCCGAAACGGCGCGACCACAGCGCTGGCCCGAAACCAATGGAAAAACGCAGCACTTTCACGCCACAGGCCCGGGCGACGAGGTAGTGCCCCAGCTCGTGGAAGAAGATGAGGCCACCCAGGGCGATCACGAAAGGAATGAGGTAGGAGAAGACGTTCATGCGCCCTCCCCCGCGAGCAAGGATTCGGCCCGGTCTCGCGCCAGGCGGTCGAATTCCAGCACCGCCTCGATCGTGTCGAGCTCGCGCTTCGGCAGCTGCGCGAGCGTGGCTTCGATCAGGGCCGGAATGCGGTCGAACCGCAAGCGCCCCTGCAGGAACGCAGCCACCGCCACCTCGTTGGCCGCATTGAGCGCGGCAGGGGCCGAGCCGCCTTCGCGCAGCGCCTCGTAGGCGAGCCGCAGGCAAGGAAAACGCTCCAGGTCGGGCGGTTCGAATTCGAGCCGGCCCACGCGCACCAGATCGAGTGGCCTCACCCCCGCCTCGAGCCGCTGGGGAAAGCCCAAGGCATGGGCGATCGGCGTGCGCATGTCGGGCGTGCCCAGCTGCGCGAGCAGCGAACCGTCGCGGTATTCCACCAGCGAATGCACCACGCTCTGGGGATGGATCAGCACGTCGATGCGCGAGGGTGGCAGGCCGAAAAGCCAGTACGCCTCGATCACCTCCAGCCCCTTGTTCATCATCGTGGCCGAGTCGACCGAGATCTTGCGCCCCATCGACCAGTTGGGATGGGCACACGCCTCTTGCGGCGTAATGGCAGGAAACGTCTCCTGCGGCCGCTCGCGAAACGGCCCCCCCGAAGCGGTGAGGAGGATCCGCCGCACGCCGAAATCGTCCGGCCGGCTGCGGTCGTAGTCCGGCGGCAGCGCCTGGAAGATGGCGTTGTGTTCGGAATCGAGCGGCAGCAGCCGCGCCCCGTGACGCGCCACCGCCTCCATGAAGAGTCCGCCGGCGAGCACCAGGGCCTCCTTGTTGGCGAGCAGGATCTTCTTGCCCGCACACGCGGCGGCCCAGGCAGGGGGCAGCCCCGCCGCGCCAACGATGGCGGCGATCACCGTATCCACTTCGGGATGGCGGGCGACTTCGGCGAGCGCAGTCGCTCCTTGACGCACTTCGGTCGGAATGCCCTCACGGCGCAGTGCCGCGCGCAAGGCGTCCGCAGCGTCCGCCTCGCCCAGCACCGCCCAGCGGGGTTCAAACCGCCGGCACGCTTCGAGCAACTCTTTCCAGCGGCGCTGCGCCGTGAGGGCTACGACTTCGAAGCGCTGCGGGTGGCGCGAGACCACGTCCAACGCGCTCGCGCCGATCGAACCGCTCGCGCCGAGGATCGCCAAGCGTTCCCGCTTCATTGCCGCTCCAGCCACCACAGGGCGAGAAAAGGCATCGTCGCCGTCAGACTGTCGATGCGATCGAGCACCCCGCCATGCCCGGGCAAGACATCGCCGGAATCCTTCACGCCGGCGACACGTTTCATCCAGGATTCGAAGAGATCCCCTTCGATCGCCACCGCCGTCAAGGCCAACAGTACAACGAAGAAATGCCCAAAGGGCGTGCCCGCGGGAGCAAGGCCGAGCAAATACAAAAGTGTGGCATACCCCCCCACGGCGACGAATGCGCCCAACGCACCTTCGATCGTCTTGCCCGGGCTGATCGTCGGGGCAAGCTTGTGCCGTCCCCAACGACGCCCGACGTAGTAGGCGGCGGCATCGGCCACCCACACGAGCGCCATCATCGCCAGCAGGTGCAAGGCAGAGAACTCCCGTAGCGCCACGACCGCCAGAGCAGCGGGCCACAGCACCAGAGCACCCACCGCAGCCCACAACGAACGGCTGCGGCAGCGCCAACCCGCGAGCAGCGTCCAGGGCGCGAGGCTCAGCCAGAAAGCAGCCCCGGCGATCATTACTGCCTCGAGCACCGGCAGCACGGGTTCACCCAGGCTCACGCCGCTTACCCGCCACAAGAAGGCATACCCGACCACGTAACCCAGAGCCCCGCCCCAGGCGGGCACCTCGGCCCAACCGATGAGCCGGCACCACTCACGGCCGGCGAGGAACACGACGAACGCGACGGCCACCGCCCACAAAGTGGCCGGCGCAAAAAAAAGCAAGAGGAGCAAACCGGCGATCAAGGCCGCCGCAGTGAGGAGCCGGCGCGAGGCATTCCCGAGAGGGGCGATCATGGAGAGGCGGCGAGCTGCTCGCTCGTGCGGCCGAAGCGCCGTTCGCGGCACTGGTAGGAGCGAACCGCCTCGTCGAGTGCCTCCTCGCGGAAATCCGGCCAGAGCATGTCGGTGAAATAGAGTTCGGTGTAGGCGAGCTGCCAGAGCAGGAAATTGCTCAAGCGCTGCTCGCCGCCAGTGCGGATGAAGAGATCTGGTTCGGGTGCCCAACCCAGGGCGAGCTCCGCCTGCAGCTCGGCCTCGGTGTAACCGCCGGCGCGCTCGGGATGTTTGCTGGTGAGCCGGTTCATCGCCTGCACGATGTCCCAGCGACCGCCGTAATTGGCGGCGATGTTGAGGCAGATCTTGGTGTTGGCCGCGGTCTTCGCCTCGGCCCTGGCGATGAGCGCCTGCAATTCCGCATCGAAGCGGCTGCGATCGCCGATGACGGTGAGCCGCACGCCGTTGCGGTGCATGCGCGCGACCTCGCGCTGGAGCATCATGCGAAAGAGCCCCATGAGAAAGCCCACCTCTTCCGCCGGACGGCGCCAGTTCTCCGAGCTGAAGGCAAAGAGGGTGAGATGCTCGACCCCCAGCTCGGCGCAATGGCGCACGACGCGGCGCACCGCCTCCACGCCCTGACGGTGCCCCTCCATGCGGGGCAGTCCGCGCTGCTTCGCCCAGCGACCGTTGCCATCCATGATGATGGCGATGTGCCGCGGGATCGGGCGCACTTCGGGGATGCCCATCGTCGATGTCAGGGGAAGTTCGGCCACGGTGCCTCGCGCAGCCCCGCCGGACGCTGCGGCGGGGGAATGGGATCAGATCTGCAGCAGTTCCTGCTCTTTCTTCTCGATAAGCTTGTCGATCTCGCCGATGTAGCGGTCGGTGAGTTTCTGGACGTCTTCCTCGGCCCGGCGCGCCTCGTCCTCACTGATCGTTTTCTTCTTCAGGGCTTCCTTGATCTCATGGTTTACGTCGCGGCGCACGTTGCGCACCGCCACGCGCGCCTGCTCCCCTTCGTGCCGGACCACCTTGCCCAGCTCCCGGCGGCGCTCCTCGGTGAGCGGCGGCATGGGCACGCGCAGGATCTCGCCCATATTGGAAGGGTTGAGCCCCAGATCGCTCTCGCGGATCGCTTTTTCGATCTTGGAGAGCATGTTCTTTTCCCAAGGCTGCACGCCGATGGTGCGCGAATCGATCAGGGTGACGTTGGCCACCTGCGACACCGGAACCATGGAACCGTAATATTCGACCATGACGTGGTCGAGCAGGCCCGTGTGGGCGCGGCCGGTACGAACCTTGGCGAGATCGACCTTGAGCACCTCGACGGCCTTGGCCATGCGCTGCTCGGCGTCCTTCTTGAGTTCAGCGACGTTCATCTCGACTCCTTACGAATGCACGAGCGTGCCTTCGTCCTCGCCCATGACGACGCGGCGCAAGGCCCCCGGCTTGAAGATCGAAAACACGTTGATGGGCAGCTTGATGTCGCGGCACAAGGCGAAGGCGGTGGCATCCATCACCGCGAGATTGCGCCCGATCGCCTCATCGAAGCTGATGCGGTGATAGCGCTTGGCGGTGGGGTCTTTCTGCGGATCGGCGGTATAGACCCCGTCGACCTTGGTCGCCTTCAACACGATCTGCGCCCCGATCTCGGCGCCGCGCAGCGCGGCCGCCGTGTCGGTGGTGAAGAAAGGATTCCCCGTACCGGCAGCGAAGATGACGATGCGGCCTTCTTCCAGATGCCGGATGGCGCGGGCGCGGATGTAGGGTTCGACCACCTGCTCGATGCGCAGCGCCGAGAGCACGCGCGACTCGACCTCATGCCGCCGGAAGGCGTCCGACAGCGCCATGGCATTCATCACCGTGGCGAGCATGCCGATGTAGTCGGCGGTCGCCCGGTCCATGCCACTCGCCGCCCCTTGGATGCCGCGAAAGATGTTGCCCCCGCCGATCACGATCCCGATCTGCACGCCGAGCCCGGAGACTTCGGCGATTTCACCGACGATGCGTTCGACGACCTTCTCGTTGATGCCGTAGGGGTCGTCGCCCATCAGGGCCTCGCCCGACAGCTTCAAGAGGATGCGGCGATAGGCAGGGGTGGACATGGGCTCGCCTCGTCTTCAGGACTTGGCCGCGGCCGCTGCCTGCGCCGCCACTTCGGCTGCGAAGTCGGTCTGTTTCTTCTCGATGCCTTCGCCGACGACGAAGAGTGCGAAAGAGGCGACCCTGGCGTTGCGCTGCTTCAGGAGCGCCTCGACGCTGAGCTTGTCGTCCTTGACGAAGCCTTGCCCCAGCAGGGTGACCTCCTTGAGGTATTTCTGCGCCGCGCCTTCGGCGATCTTGTCGAGGATCGCCTCGGGCTTGCCCGATTCGATCGCTTTCTGCCGCGCGATGCGCCGCTCGGTCTCGATGAGCTCGGCGGGCACCTGATCGGCCGAAAGGGCCTTCGGCTTGCACGCGGCGATGTGCATGGCCAGATCCTTGCCCAGCGCCTCGTCGCCGCCGACGAGATCGACGAGCACTCCGATCTTGGCGCCGCCGTGCACGTAGGAGTACACCTTGCCCTGGGCCTCGATGCGGACGAAACGGCGAATGGTGATGTTCTCGCCGATTTTGCCCACGAGTTCGGTGCGCACCTGTTCGACCGGCTTGCCGTCGAGCTCGAACTGGGAGAGCGCGGCCACGTCGGCCGGATTGCGCTCGGCTACCAGCTGCGCCAGGCGGTTGGCGAAGGCGATGAATTCGTCGTTCTTCGCTACGAAGTCGGTCTCGCAATTGACCTCGACCATGGCCGCGAGCTTGGCATCGGGCGACACCCAGATGGCGACGATGCCTTCGGCGGCCACGCGGCTGGCGGCCTTGCTCGCCTTGTTGCCGAGCTTGACGCGCAGGATCTCCTCGGCGCGCGCCATGTCGCCGCCGGCCTCCGCGAGCGCTTTCTTGCACTCCATCATCGGCGCATCGGTGCGCTCGCGCAGCTCCTTGACCATGCTTGCGGTAATTTCAGCCATCATCCGTCCTCACGAAAGATTGTCGGGCGGACGCGCCCGAAGCGCGCCCGCCGCATGCACACTGCTTCTGCCTTACTCGGCCGCCGGCGCTTCGCCTTCCTCGGAGGCCGTCTCACCTTCGGCGCCTTCGACTTCCACGAACTCGTCGGAAGCCGCAGCGACCACTTCCTGCAGCGCCATGGCCTTGCCTTCGAGCACCGCGTCGGCGATCGCCCGGGCGTACAGGCGCACGGCGCGGGCCGAATCGTCGTTGCCCGGGATCACGTAATCGATGCCCTCAGGCGCATGGTTGGTGTCGACCACCGCCACGACCGGAATGCCCAGCTTGTTCGCTTCGGACACGGCGATCTTGTGGTGCCCCACGTCGATGACGAAGAGCGCGTCGGGCAGACGATCCATCTCCTTGATTCCGCCCAGGCTGCGCTCGAGCTTGTCGAGCTCGCGCTGCAGACCCAGTGCCTCGCGCTTGGGCAACTGCTGCACCGAGCCGTCGGCGAACGCCGCTTCGAGCTCCTTCAAGCGCGCGATGGACTGGCGCACCGTCTTGAAGTTGGTGAGCATGCCACCGAGCCAGCGTTCATTGACGAAAGGCATGCCGCAGCGCTGGGCTTCCTCGGCGATGATGTCACGCGCCTGGCGCTTGGTGGCGACGAAAAGGATCGTGCCGCCCTTGGCCGAGAGCCGGCGCACGAATTCGACCGCTTCGCGCAGCTTCGCCAGCGTCTTCTCGAGGTTGATGATGTGGATCTTGTTGCGCTCGCCGTAGATGTAGGGGGCCATCTTGGGATGCCAGAAACGGGTCTGGTGCCCGAAATGGACGCCAGCCTCGAGCATTTGACGCATCGTGACGTTCATGAAGACTCCAATGGATAAGGGTTGAACCTCCGCCCGCGACCCACCGTGCGCGAACACGGACCCTCGTCGCTTGCGGGCGTGTGGAATGGCCTGCCGCGTACGGCAGGCCCGGCATTATAACGAAGGCAAGAGCGTCCGTCAAAAAAGGCGGGACGGCGCAATCCCCGGCTCGGGCGTCAAGCGACGTCCGGCTCGGGCTGATCGAGTCCGAAAGCCTTGTGCAGCGCGCGCACGGCGAGCTCGAGGTACTTCTCGTCGATCAGCACCGAAATCTTGATCTCGGAGGTGGAGATCATCTGGATGTTGATCCCCTCTTCGGCAAGCGTGCGGAACATCTTGGCCGCCACGCCGGGGTGCGAACGCATCCCGACGCCCACCAGCGAGACCTTGCACACCGACTTGTCGCCGATCACCTGACGCGCCCCGAGATCGTTCTTCACCCGCTCGAGGATCTCCATCACTTTCTTGAGGTCGTTCTTCGCCACGGTGAAGCTGAAGTCGGTGGTGCCGTCATGGCCGACGTTTTGCACGATCATGTCGACGTCGATGTTCGCATCGGCCACCGGCCCCAGGATCTGGTAGGCGACTCCCGGCTTGTCGGGCACGCCGAGCAACGTCACCTTGGCCTCGTCGCGCTGAAAGGCGATGCCGGAAATGATGGGCTGTTCCATGTTCTTTTCTTCCTCGACCGTGATCAACGTCCCTTCTCCCTCTTCTTCGAAACTGGAAAGCACCCGCAGCTTGACCTTGTACTTGCCGGCGAATTCCACCGAGCGGATCTGCAGCACCTTGGAGCCGAGGCTGGCCATCTCGAGCATTTCTTCGAAGGTGATCTGCGACAAGCGCCGCGCCTCGGGCACGATGCGCGGGTCGGTCGTGTAGACGCCGTCGACGTCGGTGTAGATCTGGCACTCGTCGGCCTGCAACGCCGCCGCCAGTGCCACGGCGGTGGTATCGGAGCCGCCGCGCCCGAGCGTGGTGATGTTGCCTTCGCCATCCACCCCTTGAAAGCCGGCCACGACCACGACCTTGCCTGCGGCCAGATCGGCGAGCATGCGCTCCGGCTCGATCTCCAGGATACGCGCCTTGGTGAAGGCGCTGTCGGTATGGATGGGCACTTGCCAGCCGGTATAGCTCCTGGCCGGGATGCCGAGCGACTGCAGGGCGATCGCGGTGAGTCCGATCGTCACCTGCTCGCCAGTGGCGAGCACGACGTCCACCTCGCGCGGATCGGGTGCGTCGGACAACGCCTGGGTGAGTGCCACGAGCCGGTTGGTCTCACCGCTCATGGCCGAGACCACCACCACCACCTGGTGCCCCTGCTGGCGGTATTTCGCCACGCGGCGCGCGACGTTCTGAATCCGCTCCGGCGAGCCCACGGAGGTACCGCCGTATTTCTGCACGATGAGCGCCATCTTCCCCTCGGAAACGATCTGAAACTTCGAATTTTATCAACGATCGCGTGTTCACGCCACGCGGCGAACTCCTCGCACTTCCGCCGCGGCACTTTCGAGACGATGATAAAGAGCGATACAAAAAATTCGTATTCGCTATCGAAAAATGGTTGTCTTACAATTTGCCTCGTTATATGATTATGCCTCGCTCAGGCACGACATGAGCGAGGCATGATCTCCTATCCACGAGTAATGGAGCCAATCTCGATGAAAAACCTTACCGGCGGCGACATCCGCGAACTGCGCAAGAAACTGGGCCTCAACCAGTCCCAGTTCTGGTCCAAACTCGGCGTCACCCAGAGCGGGGGCTCCCGCTACGAGAGCGGGCGCAACATCCCTCGCCCCGTGCAGGCGCTGCTGCGCCTCGTCCACGTCGAGCAGATCGACGTGAACAAGATCAAGCGGGAAGACTGGGAAGTCGCGCAATATCTCAAGGCAACCGATGCCGAGCGCTTCAAGGAACTCAAGAAAGAAGCGCGCGCCTGGCTGAAAAACCAGGGAAAGACGTCCGCCCCCGTCGAAGAAGGGGAAACGGTGGAAGACTGAGCCTCCTGGCTCGGCCGCGATCGACGGGATCACGGCGACCGCCGCGACCTTGCACCCTGCAGGCCGCGGCGGTTTTTTCCGCTAGAATCCTCCCATGCAGATCACCCGACGCTTCGAATTCGACGCCGGGCACCGCATTCCCAACCATGAAAGCCGGTGTCGCCACCTGCACGGCCATCGCTATGCACTCGAGGTGACGCTCATCGGTGAGCCGGTCCCAGAGGCCGGACGCAGCGACGAGGGAATGGTGCTCGACTTCTCCGCCCTCAAGGCCCTCGTCCACGAAACCGTGGTCGATCCTTGGGATCACGCCTTCCTCGTGCATCGCGACGACGCCTTGGTGCGCTCGCTCCTCGAGCGCATCCCGGACCATCGAACGGTCGTGCTCGACGCCGTTCCCACCGCCGAAAACCTCGCGCGCATCGCCTATGAGCTCCTGTCCGAGCGCTTGCACCTCGCCCATGGCGATCGGCTGCGACTGCGCCGGGTGCGCCTCTACGAGACGCCCAACTGTTGGGCGGATTACCCCGACGACTGAGCGCCTCTTGGCAAAACCCCGGCCGCTGGGGATAATCGCGGCGTCCCCGGCCGGAGAAAGGCGATGGAACGACTCGAACACCCGCTACCGGATGCGGCCGCCTGGATCCGGTTCTTCGCCGAGCGCGCCGACAAGGTCCCCATCCTCAGGCATACCAAGCGCCGCCTCGAGGAACTGCGCCCGGCGGCGGAAACGCTCAATGCCCACGTCCTCTCGCAGGTGGTGCTGCAGGATCCACTCCTCACGCTGCGGCTGATGGTGACGCTGCAAAAGCGCCGCCCGCCCGACCTGCGCACGCGCGAGCTCACCACCATCGACCGCATCCTCCTCATGCTGGGCATTCGCGCCTTTTATGCCGAATGCGACCGCATGGCGCTGGTGGAAGAAGAACTCGCCGATCTGCCCGACGAGCTCACCATGCTGCTGCGGCTCATCGCCCGGCTGCGGCGCGCGGCGCGTTTCGCCCGTGAATGGGCGCTGCTGCGCCGCGACATCGAAGTCTCGGAAGTGGTGGTCGCGGCGCTGTTGCACGACATCACCGAAGTCCTGATGTGGCTCTACGCGCCCCGGCTCATGTCGCTGCTCATCCGCCTGCGCCGCACCTACCCTGCCATTCCGCTCGAGCAGCTGCAGCGCAAGGTGTTCAACGCCACCGAAGTCGAGATCCGCAACGGCCTCATCGACGCGCTGGAACTACCCGAGATCCTGAAAAAGCTGCTCGACGACCACCTCCTGGAGAATCCGCGCACGCGCACGGTATGGCTCGCCACGCGGCTTGCGCGCCACCTCGCCCACGGCTGGAACGATCCGCGCATCCCGGCCGACCTCGACGCCATCCAGGAACTGGTGCACGTCAATCGCGAGATCCTGCTCAAGCAGCTCGGCGCGCCGGAAGAGGCGATGGCGCGCTTGCTCGGCCCCGCAGGCGAGACGACGCCGCCCACCCAAACGAGCGGCGAAGCGGCGGCCGCCGTTTCGGCGGATGCGTCCAAGCCCTCCGGGCCGGACGCCCCCTCCGGCGGCGAATGAGCGCTCACCCCTCGCCGGCGGCGAGCACCTCCAACTCCGACCAGCGTTCCAGGAGCGCCTCGATCTCTTCCTGCAGCGCCGCGAGCCGCGACTTCAGGCCGGCCACTTCCTGCGCCCGCTCGCTGTAGAGCCGCGGATCGGCGAGCGCCTCGGTGAGCGCCGCCTGCTCGGCCTCCAGGGCCTCGATGCGCTGCGGCAGCGCCTCCAGTTCCTGGCGTTCGCGGTACGACAACCGCCGCGGTCGGGAAGACCGAGGTTCCTCCGGCGCGGCAACCTTGGCTTTGACAGGGGCCTTGGTCGGACCCGGAGCCGCGGATACCGATGCGACCTCTCCCTTCAGCCGCAGCCAGTCGCTGTAGCCGCCGACGCACTCTTCCCAGCGCCCGTCACCGGTCGAGGCGATCACCTGCGTGACCACGTTGTCGAGGAAGCGCCGGTCATGGCTCACCAGCAGCAAAGTCCCCGAATAAGAGAGCAGGCGCTCTTCGAGGAGCTCCAGCGTGTCGAGGTCGAGGTCGTTGGTGGGCTCGTCGAGCACCAGCACATTGGCCGGCTGAGCGAAGAGGCGCGCGAGCAGCAGCCGGTTGCGCTCCCCGCCCGAGAGCGTCTTCACTGGCGAGCGTGCCCGCTGCGGCGAGAAGAGGAAGTCCTCGAGGTAGCCGACGACGTGGCGCCGCTGCCCAGCGATCTCCACCGTATCCGAACCGGGACTGACGACGTCGATCAGCCGCGCCTCGGGGTCGAGCTGGGCGCGCATCTGATCGAAATAGGCGACGTTGCGGCGCGTGCCGTGGCGCACCAGACCCGCATCGGGTTCGATCTCGCCCAGAATGAGTTTGAGCAAGGTCGTCTTGCCGGCCCCGTTGGGGCCGATGAAGCCGATGCGATCCCCGCGCAGGATGGTGGTGGAGAAGTCGCGCACCACCGTCCTCTCCCCCCAGGACTTCGTCACGCCCACGAGCTCGGCCACCAGCCGACCGCTCTGCTCGCCCGCCTCGAGCTGCAGGCGCACCCGCCCGAGCCGCTCGCGGCGCGCCTCGCGTTCCTCGCGCAAGCGCTCCAGCCGGCGCACCCGGCCCTCGTTGCGCGTACGCCGCGCCTCCACCCCTTTGCGGATCCACGCCTCTTCCTGGGCGTGGAACTTGTCGAAGCGCGCCTGCGCCTGCGCCTCGGCCGCGAGCTGCTCGGCCTTGCGCCGTTCGTACTCGGCGAACGACCCGGGAAAGCTCGCCAGCCGCCCCCGGTCGAGCTCGACGATGCGGGTGGCGACCCGATCGACCAGAGCCCGGTCGTGCGTCACCAGCACGACGCTGCCACGAAAGGTGAGCAGCATCTGCTCCAGCCGCTCGATCGCGGCGATGTCGAGGTGGTTGGTCGGCTCGTCGAGGAGCAGCACTTCCGGCTCGGCCACCAGGGCGCGGGCGAGCGCCACGCGTTTCACCCCGCCGCCCGAGAGCGATGCGATGCGCGCCTCGGCCTCCAACCCCAGCGCCGCGAGCGCGGCGTCGATGCGGTGCTGCCACTGCCAGCCGCCTTCCCGCTCCAGCGCCTGCTGGACGGCGTCGAGTTCGGCAAGGAGCGCCGGCTCGGGAGTGGCCGTCACGTGGCGCGACAGCGCCTGAAACCGCCGCAAGAGGCCTGCCGCCTCGCCCAGCCCCTCGGTGAGCACCTCGGCCACCGTGGCCTGCGGCGGGAAGTCCGCTTCCTGCGGCACGTAGGCCAGACGCAGGCCCGGCTGGCGCCACAGGAGCCCGTCGTCGAGCGGCTGCTCGCCGGCGAGCACGCGCAGCAGGCTGGATTTGCCCGCACCGTTGCGCCCGATCAGCACCACCCGCTCACCCTCGTCGAGCTGAAAGGACGCGGCGTCGAGCAGAGGAACGTGACCAAACGCAAGATGGGCGTCGTCGAGGCGGAGCACAGGCATGACAAAAACCTTGAAAGGGAGTCCCCCCGCCAGGAATCGAACCTGGATCTAGCGCTTAGGAGGCGCTCGTTCTATCCATTGAACTACGGGGAGAGAGGGGTGATTCAGCGCGACGGCACTTCCGCATAGAGGTCGTGCACGTCGCAGTCGGTGACGAGGACTTCGGCGAATTCGCCCGGCTGCAAGTCCTCGCCGTTGGGAATGATGACGAGACCGTCGATTTCGGGCGCGTCGGCGCTCGAACGCGCGAGCGCCCCCTCTTCGTCGACCTCTTCCACCAGGACCGTGATCCGGCGCCCGATCCAGCGCTCCAGCCGCTGCGTGGAGATGTCCTCCTGCCACTGCAGCAGGCGCACGCGCCGTTCCTCGCGCACCTCCTCGGGCACGGCACCGGGAAGCGCATTGGCCGCCGCGCCCTCGACGGGGGAATAGGCGAAGGCGCCGACCCGGTCGAGCTGCGCCTCTTCGAGGAACTGCAACAGCAAGTCGAAATCCTCCTCGGTCTCACCAGGGAAGCCGGTGATGAAGGTCGAGCGGATCGTCAAGTCGGGGCAGATCTCGCGCCAGCGCCGGATGCGCTCGAGCACCCGTTCGGTGGCCGCCGGCCGCTGCATCGCCTTGAGGATGCGGGGGCTGGCGTGCTGGAACGGGACGTCGAGATAGGGCAGGATCTTGCCCTCGGCCATGAGCGGGATGAGCTCGTCCACGCTCGGATAGGGATAGACGTAGTGTAGCCGGATCCATACGCCGAGCTCACCCAGCAGACGGGCGAGCTCGGTGAGACGCTGGCGTACCGGCCGACCGTCGACGAAGCCCGTGCGGTACTTGAGGTCCACCCCGTAGGCGGCGGTGTCCTGCGACACGACCAGGATCTCCTTGACGCCGGATTCGACCAGCGCCTCGGCCTCGGCCATGATCTCGTGGATGGGGCGGCTGACGAGATCGCCGCGCAGCGACGGGATGATGCAGAAGGTACAGCGGTGGTTGCAGCCCTCGGAGATCTTCAGGTAGGCGTAGTGCGGCGGCGTGAGCCGCAGTCCCTGCGGGGGGACGAGGTCGGTGAAGGGGTCGTGCGGCTTGGGCAGATGGCGGTGCACCAGATCGAGCACCTCGGCCTCCGCATGCGGACCGGTGATCGCCAGCACCTGGGGGAATTCTTCGAGGATGCGCTGCGGCCGGGCGCCCAGGCAGCCAGTGACGATGACCTTGCCATTCTCCGCCAGCGCCTCGCCGATCGCCTGCAGCGATTCTTCCACCGCCGCGTCGATGAAGCCGCAGGTATTGACGATGACCAGATCCGCCCCTTCGTAGTCGGGGCTGAGCGCATAGCCCTCGGCCCGCAGGCGTGTAAGGATGCGTTCGGAGTCGACGGTGGCCTTGGGGCAGCCCAGGCTTACCATGCCCACGCGGGGCGCAGCAAACTCAAGTTTCATCAGGCTTGGTCGGTGAGGTCGTGCCGCCTTGGGCGGATTCGTCCGCCTGCGGCCGCAGGCCGGAGAACATGGCGCCGAAGAGCCCGCGCGTCTGGCTCTCCGCCTGCTTCTGCATCTGGGTGAGCAGCTGGCGCGATTGCTCGAGATAGGCGTTCATCATCGATTGTAGCGCCGGAGCCTGCAGCGAAAGAAACTGCGCCATCCAGTCGGTGCCGAGCGGCGCCTTGTCCCCGTAGAGCGAGCGCAGCTGCTCCTGGAACTTGTTCTGCATCTCGACGAAGGCGGCGATGCTGTTTTCCAGATAGCGCCCCATCAGGTTTTGCGACGCCTGGCCATAGAAACGGATGATCTGCGCGAGCAGCTCGGAAGAAAAGAGCGGCTGGCCGCAGGCTTCCTCTTCGAGGATGATCTGCAGCAGCACGCTGCGCGTGAGATCTTCCCCCGTCTTCGCGTCGACGATACGGAAAGGCTCGTGTGCGAGCACGAGATTCTTCACGTCGCCGATCGTGATGTAGGCGCTGCTGACGGTATCGTACAAACGGCGATTGGGGTACTTCTTGATCAGGCGGATCTGCTGCGCATCGGTCATTGCCGATCTTTCCCACAAGGAGGTCGCGACGAAACATTATACCGTAGCAAAAGGCAGAGGTTCCCCGCGGCCGAAAAATGCAGGGTCCGCAGGGTGACACCGACAAGGCATCGCCTCTGCAGACCCGGTGACCGTAGCCCCTCTTCCAAGGAGGGAGGTGCCGATCCTCAATACATGTGCTGGCCGCCGTTGATGGCGATGTTGGCCCCGGTCATGTAAGCAGCCTCATCGGAGGCGATGTAGGCCACCAGTCCGGCGATCTCTTCGGGCTTGCCCAGACGTCCCATGGGGATCTGCGGCAGGATCTTGGAGTCCAGGATCTCCTGCGGAATGGCAAGCACCATCTTGGTGCCGATGTAGCCCGGCGAGACGGTATTGACCGTGACGCCGTAGCGCGCCACTTCGAGCGCCAGCGATTTGGTGAAGCCGTGCATCCCGGCCTTGGCCGCGGCATAGTTGGTCTGGCCGAAGGCGCCTTTCTGGCCGTTGACCGAAGAGATGTTGATGATGCGGCCCCACTTGCGCTCGACCATGCCGTCGATGACCTGCTTGGTCATGTTGAAGACGCTGTCGAGGTTGGTGCGCAGCACCGCGTCCCAGTCGGCCTTGGTCATCTTGCGCAGGGTCATGTCGCGGGTGATGCCGGCGTTGTTGACGAGCACGTCCACCGGGCCGACCTCCTGCACGATCTTCTCCACGCAGGCCTTGCAGGAATCGAAATCGGCCACGTCGGCCGGATAGGCGGCAAAGTCGAACCCCTTGGCTTTCATCTCGGCGAGCCACTGCGGGGCCTTGGTGTTGCCGAGCGAGTGGGTGGTCACGACGCGATAGCCCATCTGGGCGAGCTTGATGCAGATCGCCTCGCCGAGTCCTCCCATGCCTCCGGTCACCAATGCGATGCGTGTCGTCATTTCCCTTCTCCTCTTCGATGGTTGAATGGCGCCGCTGGCGGCGCCGGCTTACACAACGGGTTCGCGCACGAGCGGCAGCGCGGGTTCTTTCACGTAGCGGCCGGGGGCCGGTTCGATCGGACGGTAGCGATCGTTGCCCAGGGCGGTGCGTGCCGGCACGAGCTTGCCTTTGTGCGTTTCCAGCCAGCGGGCCCAATCCCACCACCAGCTGCCGGGCTGCTCCTGCGCCCCGGCCAGCCACGCTTCCGGCTCTTCGGGCAGGGAATCGTTGGTCCAATAGCTGCGGCGGTTCTTGCGCGCCGGGTTGATGGCCCCGGCGATGTGACCGCTCGCCCCCAGCACGAAACGGCGCGGACCGCCGAGCAGCCGCTGCGACAAGTAGGCTCCACGCCAGGGCACGATGTGGTCTTCGCGCGCCGCCATCACGTAGGCGGGCATGTCGAGGCGGGTGAGGCTCACCGGCTCGCCGAGCATCGTCAGCTTGTTGGGCACGCGCAGGTTGTTTTCGAGATACATGTTGCGCAGATAGTAGGTGACGAACGGCCCGGGCAGGTTGGTGCTGTCGCTGTTCCAGAAAAGCAGGTCGAAGGGCTTGGGGGCCTCGCCCTTGAGGTAGTTGTTCACCACGTAGTTCCAGACGAGGTCGTTGGCACGCAGCGCCGAGAAGGTGTTGGCGAGTTCCGAGCCCAGCATCAATCCGCCCTTGCCGATCGCCGCCTCGCGTGCGGTGACGCTCGCCTCGTCCACGAGGCAGCCGAGATCGCCGCTCTCGGCATAATCGAGCAGGGTCGTCATCAGCGTGAGGCTGCGCACCGGAGTCTCACCCCGGGCGCGCGCCACCGCGAGCGCACAGGAAAGCATCGTGCCGCCGACGCAGAACCCCAGCACGTTGGGGTCGGTCACGCCGGTGAGCTCGCGCACGATCTCCAACGCCCGCAGCGGCCCCAGTTCCAGGTAATCGTCCCAGCCATAGCGCGCCTCGGTGATGCCCGGATTCTTCCACGAGATCATGAACACCGTGTGACCCTGCTCCAGAGCGAAGCGCACGAGGGAATTTTCCGGCTGGAGGTCGAGGATGTAGAACTTGTTGATGTTGGGCGGAACGATGAGGAGCGGCCGCTCGCCCACCTTCTCCGTGAGCGGCGCGTACTGGATGAGCTGCATGAGGGGGTTTTCGGCGATCACCGCGCCGGGAGTGACCGCAAGGTTGCGTCCGACTTCGAAGGCGGACTCGTCGGTCATCGAGATGTGACCTTTGTGCAGGTCTTCGAGCAGGTTGGCGATGCCGCGCCGGATGCTCTCGCCCTGGGTTTCGAGCGCCTGACGGATGAATTCCGGATTGGTGGCGGCGAAGTTCGACGGAGCGAGCGCATCGACGATCTGGCGCACGAGGAAACGCGCCCGCGCCTTGGTCTTGCCGTCGGGGAAGTCGCTCTCTTCCACCCAGCGGGTGAGCATCTGCGCGTTGATCCAGTAGGCCTGGCGGAGGTAGTCGAAGATGGGACTTTCCTGCCACGCAGGCGAGGAGAAGCGCTTGTCGCCGCGCACCTGCGGCACCACCGGCTCGGCGGGCTCGCCCGGCCGACGATGCAGCAGCTGGTCCCACAGCTGGGCGTGCTGCGCCAGCCACTGCTGCTGCCACTGGCGCAGCTTGTCCGGATCACCGGCCATGAGCTGCCAGTACTGCTGCCATGCCTGCAAGGGATGCCCCGGAGGAAGCGAAACGCCGGGCGGATTGGGGAAAGACGTCATATTTTCTCCTTGGTCGAATTCATTGTGGCACGAAAGGTGCATGGCGACAATCATGCGCTGCAGCATGCGTCATGTACCCCGAGGCGCGCCAGAGGCACAAAGCGAAGCGGCCGGTACACCTCCCTTCACGGCGGTAGGAATAGAACGCCTTGTCATGAAATGTACATATACCGCCCAGACTGACTGCGGCCGCTCCCGCGGCGAGCAGCTTCGCCCGCGCAATGCCGACGAGGTCGGCGAGCCAATGCGCACCGTCGCGGCCGGGTACGAAAAACCGGGCAAGCGACGGGGTCTGGTCGAGAAAAACTCCGCGCACTTCCTCCCCCACCTCGTAGTGCGCCTGCCCGATTCCCGGGCCAATCCAGGCAACGAAGCCCTGGGGCGGAAAATGCGCCGCCACCGCTTCCAGCACCCCGCCGGCGAGCCCGCGCCAGCCGGCGTGCGCTACCGCCACTCGGGCACCGTCGCAGGCGGCAAAAGCCACGGGCAGGCAGTCGGCAGTGAGCACGGCAAGCGGCAAGTTCGGCCGGGTCGTCACCGCCGCATCGGCCTGCGGCGGCGTTCCCTCCCAGGGCTCGCGATCGGCATCGAAGACGCGCGCGCCGTGCACCTGCTCGAGCCACAACGGCATGGCGGGAAGGAGCCGCGCGAGGCGCAGGCGGTTCTCCACCACCGCCGCGGGGTCGTCGCCCACGTGCGTGGCGAGGTTGAAGGAGGCATACGGCTCACGGCTCACCCCGCCCTCGCGGTCGGTGAGCCGCAGCACCACGTTGCGCGGCGCTTCCGGCCAATGGATCCGGCGAATCATCGCTTTTCTCCCCGCAGGGTCTCGAGCAGCCGGGTCATGTCCTCGGGCAGGGGCGATTCCCAACGGCATGGCTCGCCGCTTGCGGGATGCACGAGGGCAAGCCGCCGGGCGTGCAGCGCCTGCCGGGAAAAACGCGCCGCCACCGCCCGCGGGGCGTAGAGAGGGTCTCCCAGCAAAGGGAAACCGAGGTGGGCCAGATGCACGCGGATCTGGTGCGTGCGCCCGGTTTCCAAGCGGCACTCGACGAGCGTGGCCTCGGCGAAGGCTTCCAGCGGGCGATAGTGCGTTACCGCGGGTTTGCCCTGCGGTACGACCGCCATGCGCGTGCGCACCCGGGGATGCCGTCCGATGGGCGCTTCCACCGTTCCGGCCCGCTCCAGATGCCCCGCCACCACCGCCCAGTATTCACGGCGCACCGTGCGCGCCTGCAGCTGACGCACCAGCGCCGTCTGCGCTTCCAGGGTGCGCGCCACCACCATGAGGCCGCTCGTGTCCTTGTCGAGCCGGTGGACGATGCCGGCCCGCGGCAGCGCCGCCAGGCCGGCATCGAGCGCGAGCAGCCCGTTGAGCAAGGTCCCCTCCAAGTTTCCCGCGCCGGGATGAACCACCAGGCCGGCCGGCTTGTCAATGACGAAAATCGATTCATCGGCATAGAGGAGAGACAATGACATCGCCTGTGCCCGCGGGACTTCCCCCAATGCGAATGGCGGCGGCGCGAGCACCAGCCGCTCTCCGCCCAGCAGCCGGCGCCGCACCGAGCCGGCGGGCAGCCCGTCTACGCGCAGGAAGCCTTGCTCGATCCACTGCTGCAGGCGTGAGCGGGAATGCTCCGGCCACAGCGCCGCGGCGACGCGGTCGAGCCGCTCGCCCGCGAGCGCGACCGGCACGAGGCGTGCCTCTTCTTCGGCCGTGATCGCCTCTTCGTCGTCGCCATCCCATTCCGCCTTATAATCGGTCACCGAGTCACTCATGCCCAGATCGTCATCCGCCATGATCCTGCGTTCGCTCACCGCGCTCTTCCTCGCCCTTTCGCTCACGCTCGCCGGCTGCAGCCTCATCCCCGAAAAAGAGGACGAGACCCGCGGCTGGAACGCGCAAAAACTCTATTCCGAAGCCAAGGATGCCCTGAACGAAGGAAATTATCAACGGGCCGTCGAACTCTACGAAAAGCTCGAAGCGCGCTATCCCTTCGGGCGCTACGCCCAGCAGGCGCAGATCGAAACGGCCTATGCCCACTACAAGGCGGGCGAGCCTGAAGAGGCGATCGCCGCCGCCGATCGCTTCATCCGGCTGCACCCCAACCACCCCAACGTCGATTACATGTACTACCTCAAGGGCTTGGCGACCTTCAACGAAGACCTCGGCCTGCTCGGGACGATCTCCAACCAGGATCTCTCCGAGCGCGACCCCAAGGGCATGCGCGAATCCTACGAGACGTTCCGCGAGCTCATCGAGCGTTTCCCCGACAGCAAGTACGCCGACGACGCGCGCCAGCGCATGGTCTATCTCACCAACGCCATGGCCCGCTACGAAGTCCATGTGGCCGACTACTACCTGCGCCGCGGAGCGTATCTGGCCGCCGCCAACCGGGCAAAAGCCGTGCTCGAGCAATTCCCCGATTCCCCGGCGCAAGAAGACGCGCTGTGGATCCTCATGCAGGCTTACGACAAGCTCGGCCTGCAGGATCTGCGCGCCGACGCCGAGCGCGTGCTGCGCCACAACTTCCCCCAGTCGGCCTACTTCAAGGGCGGAAAGAAAGGCCCGGACAAACCCTGGTGGCAACTGTGGTGAGCGCGCGGCGCAGCGGTTTTCTCCGAAGTCGCGGCGGGTCCTGATCCCTCGGCGCTTTGCGCTACAATCTGCGGTTACACGGCGCAAACGCCGAGCCCATCCACCCGAGGAGAACCCCATGTCGATGTCCGACCGCGACGGCTTCATCTGGTACGACGGCAAGCTCGTGCCCTGGCGTGAAGCCACCACCCACGTGCTCACCCATTCGCTGCACTATGGCCTGGCCGTGTTCGAAGGCTTGCGCGCCTACGCCACCGAGCGTGGCACGGCGATCTTCCGCCTGCGCGAGCACACCCAAAGGCTCCTCAATTCGGCCAAGATCTACATGATGCCGATTCCCTGGCCGCTCGAGGAGCTCATGGAAGCGCAGAAAGAGGTGGTGCGCGCGAACAACCTCGAATCCTGCTACATCCGCCCCATCGCCTTCTACGGCTCGGAGAAGATGGGCGTCTCGCCCAAGGGCGCCAAAGTGCACGTGGCCATCGCCGCCTGGCCCTGGGGCGCGTATCTGGGCGAAGACGGCCTGGAGCGCGGCATCCGCATCAAGACCGCTTCCTTCCAGCGCCAGCACGTCAACGTGACCATGCCGCGCGCCAAGCTCTCCAGTACCTACGCCAACTCCATCCTCGCCAACATGGAAGCCACCAGTCAGGGCTACGACGAAGCGCTGCTGCTCGACACCCAGGGGTTCGTGGCCGAAGGCGCCGGGGAAAACCTCTTCGTGGTCAAGGATGGGGTGTTGTATGAGCCCGAAATCGCCGCGGCGCTCACGGGCATCACTCGCGACACGGTGATCCGCATCGCCGAGGAACTCGGCATCCCCTTCGTGTCGCGCCGGCTCACGCGCGACGATATCTACATCGCCGACGAAGCCTTCTTCAGCGGCACCGCCGCCGAGATCACGCCGATCCGCGAGCTCGACGACCGCGTCATCGGCGAGGGCAAGCGCGGCCCCGTCACCGCTCGCATCCAGCAGCGTTTCTTCGACATCGTCGCCGGCCGCGCGCCCGAGTACGACCACTGGCTCGCCTACCTGTAAGGAGCGCATCCATGAGTGTCCCCAATCCGCTCGAGACCGTGCGCAAGGAACACGAGATCGCTGTGCGCGCCGAAGATCTGCCGCTGCACTGCCCCCTTCCCGGCGAACCGGTCAATCTGCTGCATCCGCGCGTCTTCCTCGACCCCACGGCCGAAGGCGAAGCCGTCTGCCCCTATTGCAGCCGGCGCTTCCGCTTCGAAGGCCCCCTGCCCAAACACCACCACTGACCCCCGTGCGAGCCCCTGCGATGACGCTTCCCGACGCCAGCATCTTCAAAGCTTACGACATCCGCGGTATCGTCGACGAGACCCTCACCGAAGACGCCTCCCGTGCCATCGGCCGGGCGATCGGCAGCGAAGCGCGCCGGCGTGGCGTGGAGGCGATCGTGGTCGGGCGCGACGGGCGCCTGTCGGGCCCACGGCTTGCCGCGGCGCTCGCCGAAGGGATCATGGCTGCGGGGGTGGACGTCATCGATATCGGCGCAGTCCCCACGCCGGTCACCTACTTCGCCGCCGAGCATCTCGGCACGCGCTCCTGCGTCTCGGTCACCGGCAGCCACAATCCGCCGCAGTACAACGGCTTCAAGATGGTGCTCGCCGGCGAGACCCTCTTTGGGCCGCTCATCCAGGATCTGCGCCGGCGTCTGGCCGAAGGCGACCTGGAAAGCGGCGCGGGGCAGCTGCGCCGGGCCGACGTGCGCGAAGCCTACTTCACGCGCATCACCTCCGACGTCAAGCTCTCCCGCCCCATGAAGGTCGCGGTCGACTGCGGCAACGGCGTAGCCGGGGCCTTCGCCCCGGAGCTCATCGAACGGCTCGGCTGCCGGGTCGACGCGCTCTTTTGCGAAGTCGACGGCACGTTTCCCAACCACCATCCCGATCCGTCCAAACCCGAGAACCTGCGGGATCTCATCGCGCGCGTGGCCGCCAGCGACGCCGAGCTGGGACTCGCCTTCGACGGCGACGGCGACCGACTGGGCGTGGTCACCAAAAGCGGCAAGATCATCTTCCCCGACCGGCAGATGATGCTCTTTGCCGCCGACGTGCTCTCGCGCCATCCTGGCGCCCAGATCCTTTTCGACGTCAAATGCTCGCGCAAGCTCGCCGAGGTCATCCGCGCGCACGGCGGCGTGCCGCTCATGTGGAAGACCGGGCATGCGCTTATCAAGGCGAAACTGCGCGAGACGGGGGCGCCGCTCGCCGGCGAGATGAGCGGGCACATCTTCTTCAAGGATCGCTGGTACGGTTTCGACGACGGCCTCTATGCCGCCGCGCGCCTGCTGGAAATCCTCTCGCGGCACGAAAATCCGAGCGCCGTGCTCGAGGCGCTGCCCGACAGCATCGCCACGCCCGAGCTCAATGTCAAAATGAAAGAAGGTGAGCCGTTTGCCCTCATCGAACGGCTGCAAGGCTACAGCGGTTTCACCGGTGCGCGTGAGATCATTACCATCGACGGCGTGCGCGTCGAATACCCCGACGGCTTCGGCCTCGCGCGCGCCTCCAACACCACCCCGGTGGTGGTGCTGCGCTTCGAGGCCGACACGCCCGAAGCGCTCGCGCGCATCCAGGAAGACTTCCGCCGCGCCCTCACGAGCGTGTGGCCGGGGGTGGAACTGCCGTTTTGAGACTCAATCCTCGACATAGCGATGGATGATCTGAGCGGCTAGTGCCTCGTAGGGGATGCCCACCTCCTGCGCTTTCTGACGCAGACGCAGCATATCGCGTTCAGAGAGACGCAGGCGGATCAATCGTTCCCGACCAACCATTTCTCTCGCATAACTTTGATGGCGGGACTTGAGCTGATCCGCCTGTGGCGTCCGCTTGAGCGCCCCCGCATCGAAGGCTTCGAGGATTTCCCGTTCTTCCGGATCCAACCCATTCATGCCTTTCGCTCCAGATAGGTTTTGGTCGCCTTACGGCTCGGGATGATCGTCTTCAAAAAAATCTCGTCTTCGGACTCTACGAAAGGGACGAGATAGGCATACCCATCGATGTCGACGACGTGGATTTTCTGATCAGGATAGCGGTCCTGATTGGGATGATCGAACGTATCGAGAATGGCACCGTTCGCCATGGCGTAGACCACGTCTTGAAAAGAAACATTCCGCTCTCGACGCAATTTTTCGTTCTTTTCCGCATTCCACGAGATGCGCCCGACTTTGGTGAGTGCTTTATGCCCCATCACGCCACTCCTTTGGCGGGCAAAACGCCCCGACACGATGAGGCATGCAGCGCTCCACCGGGCTCGTCACGCTCAGTGTTTCAGCCGCTCCAGCGCCCACGCCTTGCCCTGCGCGAGCGCCTCGTCGAGCTTGGCGGCATCGCCGCCGCCCGCTTGGGCGAGTTCAGGGCGACCGCCGCCGCGCGCGCCCATTGCCTCGGCCGCGACCTTGACCCAGTCGCCGGCCTTGAGGCGGGACGTCACTTCCTTGCTCACCGCAGCGAGCACCACGGCCTTACCCTCGATCACGGCCCCGAGCAGCACCGCGGCCTTGGGCAGGCGGGAACGCAGCGCGTCGGCGAGTTCGCGCAGCGTCTCGGGCGAGTCGGCCTCCACCCGGCGCACCAGCAGTTTCGCCTCGCCCGCGGTCTCGGCCGCGGCGGCAAGCGCCACTGCCTCGGCCTGGGCGAGCCGCTGCACGAGCCGCGCCCGCTCGCGCCCGGCTTCCTTGACCTGCTCGAGCAACGCTTCCACGCGCGTCGGCACCTCCTCGCGCGCCACCTTGAGCGCCTGGGCGAGCCGCCCCAGGCTGCGATCCATGCCTTGCACCCAGCGCAGCGCCACTTCGCCCGCCACCGCCTCGATGCGGCGCACGCCGGCGGCGATCGCGCTCTCGGCCACGATCTTCACTAGGCCGATGTCGCCGGTGCGCGTCACGTGCGTGCCGCCGCACAGCTCCTTCGAGCTGCCGATGGTGAGCACCCGGACCGTCTCGCCGTATTTTTCGCCGAAGAGCATCACCGCCCCGCTCGCCTTGGCCGCTTCGAGCGGCATCACCTCGGCGCGCGTGGGAACGTTGGCGAGCACCTCGCGATTGACGAGCCATTCGATGCGCTCGATCTCTTCCTGGCTGAGCGGCTGAGGGTGCGCGAAGTCGAAGCGCAGGCGATCGGCATCGACGAGTGAGCCTTTCTGCTCCACGTGCGGCCCCAACACTTCGCGCAAAGCCTTGTGCAAGAGGTGCGTGGCGGAATGGTGCCGCGCGGTGGCGGCGCGGGCCTCGGCATCGACACGGGCGCGCACGCGCTGCCCCAGCGCGAGCCGCCCCGTGCGCACCACGCCGTAATGGCCGAACACCTCGGCCTGGATCTTCTGCGTATCCTCGACGGCGAAGATCCCCTCCGGAGCGCGCAGCTCGCCGCGATCGCCCGCCTGGCCGCCGGATTCGGCGTAGAACGGCGTGCGATCGAGCACCACCACGCCCTCCTCGCCCTCGGCGAGTTCCTCGACCGGCGCGCCGTCGCGATAGAGCGCCACGATCTCCCCCTCGTCTTCCAAGGTCTCGTAGCCCTCGAAGCGCGTCGTCGGCCCTTCGTATTCGAGCACCGCCTGCATCTTGAATTTGCCTGCGGCGCGCGCCATGGCCTTTTGCCGCGCCATGGCCGCGTCGAACCCCGCCACGTCTACGGTGAAGCCGCGCTCGCGCAGCACGTCGGCGGTCAGATCCAGCGGAAAACCGTAGGTGTCGTGCAGCTTGAAGGCGATCTCGCCGTCGAGCTCGCTCTGGCCGTTGGCCTGCATCTGCGCGATCACGGCTTCCAGCAGCGACATGCCGTGCTCGATGGTGCCGAAAAAGCGTTCCTCCTCCTGCTTCAGCGTCGCCTCGATCACTGCCTGGCGCGCCACGAGCTCGGGATAGGCCTCGCCCATCTCGGCCACCAGCGCCGGGACCAGTCGGTAGAAGAAAGGCGCGCGCACGCCGAGCTTCCAGCCGTGCCGAATGGCGCGGCGGATGATGCGGCGCAGCACGTAGCCTCGCCCCTCGTTGCCGGGAATGACCCCATCGGCGATGAGAAAAGAAGCGGCGCGGATGTGGTCGGCCAGCACCTTGAGGCTGGGCTGATCGCGGTCGGCGCAGCCGGTGAGTTCCATGGCTGCGGTGATGAGCCGCTGGAAGAGGTCGATCTCGTAGTTCGAATGCACGCCCTGCAGCACTGCGGCGATGCGCTCCAGCCCCATGCCGGTGTCGACGCTGGGCTTGGGCAGGGGATGCATCTCGCCCTGCTCGTCGCGGTTGTACTGCATGAACACGAGGTTCCAGATCTCGATGTAGCGATCCCCGTCCTCGTCGGGCGATCCGGGCGGGCCGCCGGGCACTTCGGGGCCGTGATCGTAGAAGATTTCGGTGCACGGTCCGCAGGGGCCGGTGTCGCCCATCATC
Organism: Tepidiphilus succinatimandens; assembly: GCF_006503695.1. GTDB lineage: Bacteria > Pseudomonadota > Gammaproteobacteria > Burkholderiales > Rhodocyclaceae > Tepidiphilus > Tepidiphilus succinatimandens. The sequence continues at coordinate 77,417 of NZ_SBIK01000005.1, read as the reverse complement.
CAGAAATTATCGGAAGCGTAGCGCGCCCCCTTGTTGTCGCCGATGCGCACGATGCGCTCGCGCGGCACACCGATCTCCTCGGCCCAGAGGCGATAGGCTTCGTCGTCTTCGGCATACACCGTCACCCACAGCCGCTCGGGCGGCAGCTTGAAGACCTCGGTGAGCAGCTCCCAAGCGTAGGCGATGGCCTCGCGCTTGAAGTAGTCGCCGAAGCTGAAGTTGCCCAGCATCTCGAAGAAAGTGTGGTGCCGCGCGGTGTAGCCGACGTTTTCCAGGTCATTGTGCTTGCCCCCGGCACGCACGCATTTCTGCGCCGTGGTGGCACGCTTGTAGGGGCGTTCTTCCAGACCGAGGAAGACGTTCTTGAACTGGTTCATGCCGGCGTTGGTGAAGAGCAGCGTCGGGTCGCCCTGGGGCACGAGCGAGCTGGAAGGCACGATCGTATGCCCCTTGCTCGCGAAGAAGTCGAGGAAGGTTTTGCGGATGTCGGATGTTTTCATGGGATGGGCGTCGAATGGGACGAAAAAGCGAACTGTTTAGTTTAGCCGAAAAGGGCGACCCCGGCTCAGGAAGGACGGCGCAGGAAATCCACCAGGGCTTGCTGCCGTGCGCTCGGCGCCGGCCCGACGAGGCTCACCACGACGTGCGCCGCCAGGCCCACGAGTACGCCGAAGATGCCGCAAGCCACCGGCTGGATGCCGAAGAGCTGCAGGTCGACCCGGCCGCCGAAGGACTCGTGCGTCAGGAAATAATAGCCCAGGCTCGTTCCCAGCCCCAGCACCATCGCCAGCAGCGCGCCGGCAGGAGAGGCCCGGCGCCAGAAGATGCCCAGGATGAGCGTGGGAAAGAGGAGCGAGGCCGCGAGCGAAAAAGCCAGCCCCACCAGCAAGAGGATGCTGTCGAAGCGCAGCGTCGCCACCCAGGCGGAAATGATCGCCACCGCCAGCAGCAGCATCTTGCTGACCACCAGGCGCCGCTGGGTGCTCGCCTGCGGCGCGAGGTGCCGGTAATAGAGATCGTGCCCCAGCGCGTTGGAGATGGTCAGAAGCAGCCCATCGGCGGTAGAGAGCGCCGCGGCCAGGCCGCCGGCGGCGACCAATCCGACGAAGAAGGCGGGCAGGCCCCCCATCTCCGGCAGGGCCAGGACGATTCCGTCCGGGTCGAGCGCGAGTTCGGCCAGCTGCAGCTTGCCGTCGCCATTGATGTCCTCGAAGGAAACGAGGCCGACGCGATACCAGGACACGAGCCAGGCCGGCAATTCATCGAAGGAGTGTCCGACGACGTGCTGCAGCACCTCGATCTTGGCCAGCATGGCGTAGATCGGTGCGCCCAGATAGAGGAGTGCCACGAAGAAGAGCGTCCAGGCGGTGGACTTGCGCGCCTCCGACACGGTGGGCGTGGTGTAGTAGCGCATCAGGATGTGCGGCAACGCCGCCGTGCCACACATCAGCACGAAGAGCAGGGCGAGGAAGTTGATCCGGGCATGCTGGCGCGCCGCCGGCGTGTCGCCATGCCAGGCCCGACTGAAATCGCGTGGCGGCCGGGCCTGGGCGAGCGCCGCATCGCGCAGCCGCCGCCAATGGGCGCGTGCCGCTTCCGGCGTCGTCGGCAGGAGCTGCCGCTGACGCTCCAGATGGTAGATGGTGCGCGGATCGCCGCCCTCCTGCCGCAAGCGGGCGAGCTCACGCTCGAGCGTCTCGCGCTCCTCGGCGAGCGAGGCGGGCAGAGCGTCGATCTTGTGCTGATATTGCTCGGCCCGGGCCCGGTAGAGCGCACGGGCGAGCTGCTCGTCGGGGCGGTCTCGCCGCTCGGCCACGCCCTGCGCCACCGTCTGCACCATCTCGCCCATCGCCAGATGCGGCAGCGGCACGCCGTAGCGCTCCACCGAGAGCACGAGGATCGGTGCGAGGTAGGCGACGATGAGGATCAGATACTGCGACACCTGCGTCCAGGTCACCGCGCGCATGCCGCCGAGAAAGGAACACACGAGGATGCCGGCCATGCCGATGAGCACGCCGAGCCCGAAATCCACGCCGACGAAGCGGCTGGCGATGAGCCCGACGCCGTAGATCTGCGCCACCAGATAGACGAAGGAGGCGAGCACCACCGCCGCCACGCCGGCGAGCGCCACCGCGCTGCCGTAGCGCTCGTCGAGGAACTCCGGAATGGTGAAACGCCCGAACTTGCGCAGGTAAGGGCCGAGCAGGAGCCCCACCAGCACGAAGCCGCCGGTCCAGCCGGTGACGTAGGCCAGTCCCTCGAAGCCCTGATGGTAGATGATTCCCGCCAGGCCGATGAAGGAAGCCGCGCTCACCCAGTCGGCGGCGGTCGCCATGCCGTTGGCGATGCCCGGCACGCCGCGGCCGGCGACGTAGAATTCGAGCAGGTCGGAGGTCCGCGCCAACACCCCCACGCCCGCATAGAGGGCGATGGTGGCGAAGAGAAAAGTGAAGCCGATCGCGCGCGCCGACATGCCGAAGGATTCCCCCAACGCGAGCGCGGCGCAAAAGAGGGCAAACCCGATGAAATAGAAGAAGTAGAAGCGCCCGGCCGAAGGATTCATCGCCCTCCCCGACTCAATACCGCAGGCGCGCGTAATAGGTCTGCTGCGACGCCTCCCGCGCCTGGCGCAGAGTGATCACGCCTTTCTCGGCAAGGAGCGGAATCATCTTGAGGAAGATCTCCGCCGTCACCAGCGCATCGCCCAGCGCCGTGTGCCGGCCGAAGACCCTCACCCCGAAATAGAGCGCCAACGCTTCCAGCGAATGCTCCTGGTTCGGCAGGAGAAAGGCCGCCAAGAGCAGCGTGTCGAGCACGGGCTGATCGAAGCGGATGCGGAGCTTTTCCTCCTTGAGCTGGAGAAAACGCATGTCGAAAGCGGCGTTGTGCGCCACGAGCACGGTATCGTGGGCAAAGCGATGGAAGGCCGGCAGCACCTCCGCGATCGTCGGGTGCCCTTCCAGCATCTCGGGCGTGATGTGATGCACGGCAATGGAGGCCGGATCGAGGGGACGACGCGGGTCGATGAGCTGCTCGAAGGATTCGTGCTTCAGCAGCCGGCCGTTGACGATGCGGGTGGCGCCGATCTGGATGATTTCGTCGCCGCCGGTCGGGTCGAGCCCGGTGGTTTCGGTATCGAACACGGTGTAGCTCAGCTCGGTGAGGGGACGGTCTTCGAGCGCGCCTGCCTTGTCCGACCAGGCGAAGAGATCGAAATCGTAGAATTCGGGCCGTCCCTCCTCCAAAGGGGGCATGGTGGGCGCCGCCGCCGGCGGGAGGCGAACGGACTGCTTGCGCGGCAGGGCCAGGCGCACGAAGGCGCGATGGCGCGCTTTCTCGCGGTCGAACCACATGGCCGCGCCGTGGCGCTCGAGCACCTCGCGCAGGGTGAGCGGCGAGCGCGTCCCGCCCAGGCTCAGGGGTTCCAGCTCCCAACCGGTGACGATCTCGTTGCTGAGGCTGCCGCCCGACCACATCAGGTCGAGGTAGACCAGGCGCTCGTCGCCCGACAGGCGCAGGCGCAGCGTGCGCACGCCGTAATCCTCCACCAGACGCCCGGCGAGGAAGGCGAGCGCCTGCAACAGCGAGAAATGATCGGCGTCGAACCACAGCTCCTCGTCGAGGATCTCGAGCTTGAGCGCGACCTCGAGCCGGCGCTGCAGATAGGCCGCCGCCGCGCGCACCAGATCGGCGCCGCGCATCGGCTCGAGCGGCCAGCGCGCACGCAGCGCGTCGGCGAAAGCGCGCGAGGCCGCCTCCAGGCGTTCGCTCACTGCCTCGACCTCGCGGGCGATGACGGCGTGGAAACGCGCGCGCATCGCCTCGTCCACGTCGGGCAGGTGCAGCATCTCGGCGGCGAGCCGGATGTTGGCAATGGCCGCGCGGTTGCCCTCGGTGAGTTCGAAGAGCAGCTCGTTGCGCGCGGCTTCGCGCTCGATCTGCTCGGTGACGTCTTCCAACATCAACACGTAGCCGCTGATCTCCTCTCCCGCCGCCTCCCCGGCGATCGGCGAGACGCGCACCCGGATGAGCGAGCCGGCCGGTGTCGCCGTCACCACCTGCAGCTGCGGATGCGCCTCGCCCCCTCCTCGCCGGGCCTCGAGCGCATCGAAGACGTAGGCCACCAGGTCGGGATCGAGCAGCGCGTGGATCGAGCGCCCCAGCCCGATCCAGCCGCTCGCCGCCGTGGCCGAGGTGCCGAAGGCCCGCTCTAGCCGCCGCGCCGCCTCGTTGTAGAGGATGATTCGCCCCTCGGCGTTGCACACGATCACCGCCTCGGCCAGTTGCGCCATCAGCGCGGCCAGGCGGTTGCGCTCCTCTTCGACGGCGCGGCGCGCCTCGCTGACCCGCGCATCGAGCTCGGCGAGCAAGCGGTCGCGGTCATCGGCGAGGCGATTGATCGCCTGGGCAAGCGACACCACCTCGCGCGGCCCCTCTTCCGGCACGCGAAAACCGGAGTTGGCGCGGCGCAGCACGTCCAGGCCCTCGGCCATGCGCAGCAGCCCTTGGACATAATGGCGAAAAAGCCGGCCGAGCAACGCGATGCCCACGGCAAAGCCGGCCAGCGTCGTCAACACCCCCAACGGCAACCAGCGGTCGGCGAGCAGATGTAAGGCGGAGCGCGTCTCGGCGGGCGTGTCGGCCCAGACCATGACGGCCGTGAGCACGAAGGGGCCGGTCATCAGGGCGGCGAGCACCGCCACCGCCAGGGCGAAACGCCAGCGCGCCTGCATCAAGCCGCTCCCGGCGCCAGCAGCCGTTCCATATGCTCGAGCAGCTCGCGCGTGGAGAAAGGCTTGGTGAGATAGCCGTCCGCGCCCAGGGCCAGACCCTTGGCACGGTCGATGTCGCGCCCGCGCGCGGTGAGGAAGAGGATCTTGCGTCCGGCATGGCGCGGATCCTGTCGCAGACGGCGGCAGAGCTCGAAACCATCCATCTTGGGCAGGACGGTCTCGAGCAGGATCAGGTCGGGGGCGAAGGAATCCGTCAGCGACAAGGCCTCCTCGCCATCGCGCGCCACCGCGACTTCATAGCCGGCCCGGCGCAAGAGGAAATCGAGGGCGATGACGATGTTTTCATCACCGTCGACCACGAGGACTTTCTTCGCCATCTCCCCTCCCTGACATGTTTTTGATAGGTTTTCGACTCAGCGCGCCAGATTGCCTCCCTCGCGCTTGCGCTGGCGCACCTCGTCCTTGAGCGCCCGGATCTTCGCATCCAGCTCCGCCTCCCAATAATAATCCCCACGCCGGGCTCGGCGCGCCTGCTCGAACTGGTCGATGGCCGCTTCCAACCGATCATCGAGCACGAAGCTCTCACCCTGCGCCCGATGCACCCAGGCCTCGTCCCCCTTGGCCGCGGCCACCTTGCCCAGCGCCTGCCAATAACGCCGTTCGTCCTTGTCACGGTCGACGGCTTCGCGCGCGAGCCGTTCGGCCCGCTCCGTCTGCCCCAGGCGCAAGGCCACGTCGATTGCCTCGAGGCGCGGCGCCACCGCCTCGGGCGCGCGTTGCATGGCCCGTTCGAGCTTCGCTAGGGCTTCTGGCAGACGTCCCTCGGTGGTGAGCACCTCCGCTTCCAGCAGGTCGCGCCAATGCTCGTCGGGCCAGCCTTTGGCGTACTGATCGAAGGCCGCGCGGGCACGCTTGACGTCGTTGGCGCGCAAGGCCGCACGCACCCGCGCCATCTGGCGGTCGATCCCGGTGGCGCTGCCGTCGAACACCCGCGTCAAGGCCTCGGATGGGGTGCCGTTCATCGCCATGAGCTTTGCCCGTACCGCCGAAAAGCCGAGGGAATCGAGCCGCGGACGCAGGGAATACTTGAAATTCGGCGAGGAGATGCGGTTTTCCAGATCCGAGATCCGGTCGGTCGTCAGCGGGTGCGTGCGCATATACACCGGCGCGTTGTTCTCGTAGAGGCGGCTTTCGCGCAGCAGCCGACCGAAGAAGCGCGGCGCGGCGCTCGGATCGAACCCCGCCTTGGCGAGGATATCGAGCCCGGTGCGATCGGCGTCGTGCTCGAATTCGCGCGAGAACCCGAGCTGCTGCTGCACGGCGAAGGCCTGCCCCCCTACCGCCGCGGCCTCCGAGACCTGTGAGCCGCTGCGCGCGGCGAGGATCGCCAGGATCATCGAGCCGAGCATCACCGCGCTCGTCGTTTTCTGCTTGTCGATGAGCTGCGCGATGTGACGATGGATCACGTGCCCCATCTCGTGGGAGAGCACCGCTGCGAGCTCCGATTCGCTCTCGGCGGTGAGGATGAGGCCGCTGTGCACGCCGATGTAGCCGCCGGGCAGCGCGAAGGCGTTGATGGTCGGATCGCGCAGCACGAAGAAGCGGTAGCGGCGGAACGGCTGGTCGGAAGCCTCGGCGAGCTTGCGCCCCACGGCGTTGAGGTAATCTTCGAGTTCGGGATCGTCGATGTAGCTGGGCTCGCGCTCGCGCACCTGCACCATGACCATGCGGCCGACGTCCTCTTCCTCCTGCGTACTGAAGGCATCGGTGGCCACCGCGCCCAGGTCGGGCAGCTGGTAGGCCCAACCCTGGGCGGTGAAGGCGGCAAGCGAGAAGGAGAGAAGGAGGCGGCGCCACATGCCGCCTATGATAGCGAAAAAGGCAGGGAGTTCACTCCCGCCCATAATAGTCGAGATACCACGCCACGAACTTGGCGATGCCCTCGCGCACGCTGGTCTTGGGGCGGTAGCCCACAGCTACCTCCAGCTCGCTCGTGTCGGCGTAGGTGTCGGGCACGTCGCCCGGCTGCAGGGGAAGGTACTCGCGTTTGGCCTTTTTGCCGAGCGCCTCTTCGAGCGCCTCGACGTAGTCGATGAGCGGCACCGGACGGCTCGCCCCGATGTTGTAGATGCGCCAGGGGGCGCGGCTCGACTGGGGGTCGGGCGCATCGCCCGACCAGTTCGGGTCGGGTTCGGCCGGCTTGGCGGCGAGCCGCAGCACCCCTTCGACGATCTCCTCGACGTAGGTGAAGTCGCGCGTGTGCCGCCCCTCGTTGAAGAGCGGGATGGGCTCGCCGGCGAGGATCTTGCGCGTGAAGATGAAGAGCGCCATGTCCGGCCGTCCCCAGGGGCCGTAGACGGTGAAGAACCGCACCCCCGTCGTCGGAATGCCGAAGAGATGGCTATAGGCGTGCGCCATCAGTTCGTTGGCGCGCTTGGTGGCGGCATAGAATTGCAGCGGATGGTCGGCCGGCTGGTGTTCGGAAAAGGGCAGCCGGGTGTTGGCACCATACACGCTGGAGGTGCTCGCATAGACGAGGTGCGGGTGCGGGTCGGCGGCGCGGCAGCATTCCAATACATTGACGAAGGCGTCGATGTTGCTGCGCACGTAGGCGCGCGGGTTCTCCAGCGAGTAGCGCACGCCCGCCTGGGCGGCCAGATGGATGACCGCGTCGAACCGGTGCGCGGCGAAGCAGGTTTCCAGCACTTCGCGCTCGGCCAGATCCGCCCGGTAGAACGTGTAAGGCGTGCCGGTACGCGCGGCCGTGGCTTCGAGCTCGCGCAGCCGCGCGTCCTTGAGCGCCGGATCGTAGTAGTCGTTTACGACGTCGATGCCGACCACGCCCACGCCCCGTTCGAGCAGGGTGCGCGCCGTGTGAAAACCGATGAAGCCGGCGTTGCCGGTGACGAGGTAGGTGGGCATGGGAGCATCGTTTCCGTCGTTGCGATCCACGAAATTATAAGGTAATCTCATTTTCATCCTCGCCGTTTCGTGCGATTCCATGATCCCCTGGCTCGATCCACGCTTCCCTCCGCGTTTCCCTCCGCCGCAGCAGGCGCTGCCCGAACCCAACGGTCTGCTCGCCGCCGGCGGCAGCCTTGCGCCTTCCTGGCTGCTGGAAGCCTACCGGCAAGGGATCTTCCCCTGGTTCGCGGAAGGGCAGCCCATCCTCTGGTGGAGCCCGGCGCCGCGCCTGGTGCTCGAACCGCAGCGGCTACGGGTGCGCCGTTCGCTGCGCAAGGTGCTGCGCCACCGCGGTTTCGTCACCACGCTGGACGTGGACTTCCCGGCGGTGATCGCCAACTGCGCCCGGCTGCGCTCCGAAGGGACCTGGATCACGCCGGAGATGATCGACGCCTACGTCCGGCTGCACGAGCTCGGCCACGCGCATAGCATCGAGACCTGGCACGAAGGCCGCCTCGTGGGGGGACTCTACGGCGTCGCCCTGGGAGGGGTTTTCTTCGGCGAGTCGATGTTCCACCTCGTACCGGATGCCTCCAAGGTGGCGCTGGTGCGCCTGTGCGCCGAATGCCGTGCGCGCGGCATCGCCCTCATCGACTGCCAGATGAGCACGCCGCACCTTCGCTCGCTGGGAGCCGAGGAGATCCCGCGCGAGGAATTCCTCGCCCGCCTTGCCCGGCTCGTGCCCGAGCGTCCTGAGCCGCAGCACTGGCAGGGGGAGATGCCAGCCGCCGCGCTCGCCGAGGAAAAATCAGGAGGAGCTTGCGCATGAGACACGTCACCCCGCCGGAGATCCTGCGGTTCTACCCTTCCCAGCCCTACCCTTGTCCCTATCTGCCCGAGCGCACGGCGCGCTCCTGCGTGGCCACGCCGGCGCACCTGGTCGATGCCGCCACCTACAGCCGCCTGGTGCGCGAAGGGTTCCGGCGCAGTGGCCATTTCTCCTACGGCATGATCTGCACCCAGTGCGAAGCCTGCGTGTCGGTGCGCGTGCCGGCGGCGCGCTTTCAGCCGGACCGCTCCCAGCGCCGTACCTGGCAGCGCTGGGCCGGCAAGCTCAGCGCCGCCGAGCAGCCGCTCGTCTTCATTCCCGAGCACTTCCGGCTCTACCGCCGCTACGTGATGGCGCGCCACGACGAAGCCGACGAAGACGCCTCGCCCGAGAATTACGAGCAGTTCCTGCTGACCTCGCACATCGACACGCGTCTGGTCGAATTCCGCGACCCCGAAGGGCGGGTGGTGATCGTGAGCCTCGTCGACGTGCTCGACGACGGGCTTTCCTGCGTCTATACCTTCTATGATCCCGACGATCCCCGGGCGGGGTTCGGCACCTGGTCGATCCTATGGCACATCGCCCAGGCCCAGGCGAGCGGTATGCCCTATGTCTATCTCGGCTACTGGATTGCCCGCTCGCGCAAAATGGCGTATAAAGCGCGCTTCCGCCCGCTCGAAGGCTACTGGCGGGGCCGCTGGCTGCCCTTCGAGCGCATCGAACCGCTGTTTCGGACCCTGCCATGATCCCCTACTGCCTCGCCCGGCCGGCGCTCTTCGCCCTCGATCCGGAGACCGCCCACGACCTGACGATCCGCGCCTTTGCCACCCTGGGGCGGATGCTGCCCCCACCAGAGCCGCCACGCCGCGCCCCGATCACCCTCATGGGGCTGGAATTTCCCAACCGCGTCGGGCTCGCCGCCGGACTGGACAAGAACGGCGAGGCGATCGACGGTCTGGCGCGACTAGGCTTCGGGTTCATCGAGGTGGGCACCGTCACGCCGCGGCCGCAGCCGGGCAACCCCAAACCGCGGCTCTTCCGCCTGCCGCAAGCGCGTGCGCTCATCAACCGCATGGGGTTCAACAACGACGGCGTGGATGCCCTGGTCGAGCGGGCGCGCGCCCGCCGCTGGCGCGGCATCCTCGGCATCAACCTCGGCAAGAACGCCGACACGCCCATCGAGCGCGCCCTCGACGATTACCTCCTGGGGCTGCGCCGCGTGTGGACCACGGCCGACTACGTGACGATCAACGTCTCCTCACCCAACACGCGCGCCCTGCGCGAACTGCAGCGCGGCGACTCGCTCGATGCCTTGCTCGCAGGGCTGCGCGAAGAAGCCGAGCGGCTTGCGGCGAGCCAGGGCAAGCGCACGCCGCTCGTGCTCAAGATCGCCCCCGACCTGGAAGAATCCGAGCTCGACCTCATCGCCGAGAAAGTGCTCGCATACCGCATCGACGGCGTGATCGCCACCAACACCACGGTCTCGCGCGAGGGGGTGGCGCAGCTGCCGCATGGCCAGGAAACGGGAGGGCTCTCGGGCGAGCCGCTGCGCGAGCGCGCCACCGCCGTGCTCGCGGCGCTCGCCCAGCGCCTGCAGGGGCGGGTGCCGCTCATTGCCGCCGGCGGCATCCTCTCGGGCGAAGATGCGCGCGCCAAGCTGCGCGCCGGCGCGTCCCTCGTTCAGCTCTACACCGGGCTCATCTACCGCGGCCCGGCGCTGGTGGAGGAATGCCTCAAGGCGACGGAGGAAGAATGCTGCCGATCGACCCACTCGCCGGGGCAGCCTGGCTAGCCGGTGCGGCCGCATTCGCGCCGCTCACGGGAACGCGCGACTCCAGGCGGATGGTGACGCGCCGGTTCTTCTGCCGCCCCTCTTCGGTGGAATTGTCGGCGATGGGACGCTGGTCGGCGTAGCCCACGGCCGCCAGGCGCGAAGGGGCCACGCCTTCCTGGATGAAGAGCTGCACCACCGCCGCCGCGCGCGCCGCCGAGAGCTCCCAGTTGGAAGCGTAGCGCGCGCCGGGACGCAGGGGAACGTTGTCCGTGTGCCCCTCCACCCAGATGGGCGCATCGCCCGTGAAGGCGAGCACGCGCGCCATCTGCCGCAGCGCGGCGATCGCCATCGGCCCGAGCGTGGCCTCGCCGCTGGGAAAGAGGATGCCGGCGTCCATCTCTACCGTCACCCCGAAGGCACCGTCGTTGATCGAGACCTTGCCGGCCTCGATGAGGGGAGAGAGCGCCGAGCGCAGCGCCGTCGCCGTCTGGGCCGTGGTCTGGAGCACCTGACGCACCTGCTCCTCCCCTTCGCGGGGACCTCCTTCCCCCTCGCTCTTGCGCTCGGGCGCCGCGCGGCGCTGCACCGCCAGGGGCAAGCCCTGCACCACCGAAGGCACGACGGTGTCCTTCCCCTCCTGCACCTGGGGCGTGACCAGACCGGCGCGGAACGCCTGGCTCAAGGATTCGGAAATGACGCGGTATTTGCCCTCGTTGGCCGACGTCAGGGCGTACATGACGACGAAGAAGGCAAAGAGCAGCGTGATGAAGTCGGCGTAGCTCACCAGCCAGCGCTCCAGGTTCTCGTGCTCTTCTTCCTTTTTGCCGCGCCGCGCCATGGCACGTCCTCCTTCAGGATTTTTCTTCGGACGGCGCTTCCTCGCCACTTTCGGCGAGATAGGACTGCATGCGGCTCTCGATCAGGCGCGGGTTGTCCCCCTGGGCCACGCCGACGAGGCCATCGACCAGCATCTGCCGCTGGATGACGATGGAACGGATGTAGGTGGTGAGTTTCTTCGAGATAGGGATGAAGATGAGGTTGGCCGAACCCACGCCGTAGATGGTGGCGACGAAGGCCACGGCAATCCCCGCCCCGAGGCGGGCAGGATCGGCGAGGTTCTCCATGACGTGGATGAGCCCCATCACGGCGCCGAGAATGCCGATCGTCGGCGAATAGCCTCCGGCCGATTCCCACACTTTCGCCCGCAGCTTCATCTGCTCCTCGCTCATGTCGATCTCGGTCTCGAGCACCTCCCGCATCCGCGTCGGCTCGATGCCGTCGACGAGCAGCTGCAGCCCTTTCTGCACGAAGGGATCGGCCTCGGCGGCGATGCGCGCCTCCAGGGCGAGCAGACCGTCACGCCGGGCGGTGCGCCCCCAATCGACCACCTTGCCGATCAGTTCCTGGGGGTTGGACGCCGGCGGACGGAAAATCCAGGCCAGCATCTTCACCGCACCGACGAAGACACGCAGCGGCGTTTGCAGCAGCACCGCCCCCGTCGTCCCCCCGATGACGATCAGAAACGCCGTGGGCTGCAGCAGCGAGGAGAGATTCCCCCCTTCGAGGAACTGGCCGACGACGATGGCCGACAAACCAAGGGCGAGGCCGATGAGGCTGGTGACATCCATCAGCGCCCCGTCTCACCGGCAGGCGCCTCGCCGCAGGTCGGCGCATTCTTGGGCGGGCGCCCGCGCCGTCCTCTCGGCAGATGGCCTTCTTCCCCGCCAAGCAGGCGCGCGCGCATGCGCAGGATCGCCTGAGTGTGCAGCTGGGAGACGCGCGACTCGCTCACCCCCAGCACGGCGCCGATCTCCTTGAAATTGAGCTCGTGCTCATAGTAGAGTGAGAGTACCAGTTTCTCTTTCTCCGGCAGACTCTCGATGGTGCGAACGAGCTGGGCGCGCAGCTCGGCCGACTCGGTGAGATCCTGCGGACCGGGTTCGTCGTCGCCCAGATGCCGTTCCAGGAAATCCTCGCCGTCTTCCGGCTCCCGCATCAGATCGTCGAAGTAGAGGATCTGGTGCCCCTTGGCCTGGGAAAGCAGCCGTTGATAGGCTTCCAGGTCCAGGCCCAGCGCCTCGGCCACCTCCCCTTCCGTCGGATGACGGCCGAGGGATTGCTCGAGCGCCGCAATGGCCTCCTCGACGCGGCGCATCTCCTTGCGCACCTGGCGCGGCACCCAGTCGGTCTCGCGCAGGGCATCGATCATCGCCCCGCGGATGCGGGCAAGCGCATACGTCTCGAATTCGGCGCGATCGTCGTCGCGGTAGCGCTCGATCGCCTCGATCAGACCCATCATGCCGCACTGGATGAGATCGTCGAGCTCCACGTTGGGCGGCAGGCGGCTCACGAGGCGCAGGGCGAGGCGCTTCACCATCGGCGCATACGCCTGGACCAACGCCGCCACGTCCGGTTTCCCCGTCTCGTCCACCATCCACGCGATCCTAGGTTTCGACGGATTGCGCGCTACCGCGCCGCGCACCAGCCCCGCCCATAAAGGGGATTTTCCCTCAGCCCGGATTTTTTTGCCAGGGGGGGGAAGGGTGGAAGTCAGCATGATCGCGTCCTTGCCTTCGCACGACCAACTTCCGTCGGCGGCCACCCCTTGGGCAAGGCCATTCCTCCATCGTCCCCCGTCATCGCCTGCCAGCCCGCGGCATCGAGCGCTTCGAGCCGGCACCACCCGGCCAAGCGCAGGGACACCTTACGCCACCACACCCCCTGCAGTTCGCGCACGAAGGTCTCCGCCTCGGCCGCATCGCGTCCGCCCACCGTCACCACGCCCAGGCGAGAGCGCCCGTGCAGGGCGGCATCCTGCGCCCGGGCCAGCGACTCGCGCACGCCATCGGCCGACAGTTCAGCGAGCACCACGGCGCTCGGGGCGCTCGTGAGAAAAGGCGAGGCATCGGCCGTCTCGCCGCGACCGGCGTGCACCAGCACCGTCTCGAAGGGGCGCAGCAAGGTCTGGAACAGGCGCAGGAGGCGCTCGCGCCGCATCTCGTCGAGCAGCGGCAAGGCGAGCGCCGCCGCCTTGACGTTCAAATAGCTCACGCCGCCGGGCAGCGCCACGATGAGACGGATCGCCCGCTCGGTCGAGCCCAGGGCGCTCAGCAGATCGGCGGTGCGGCCGGCACCCGCCGCCTCGGGCAAGGTGGGGCTGGAGACCGCCTCGTCGACCACGAGCACCGGGCCGCTCGAACGCGCGAGCCGCCGCGCGAGCCGCATCGTATGATCCGCCCACCCATTGCCGGCAGGAAACACCGCGCACACGGCGGGTGGGCGCTGCCGGAACAGGCGCCGCAGGGTTCCTGCCTGGTCTCCAAGCATCTCACGCATGATGTTCTCCTTGCTCACGCTCCGACCGCCGCCGCCAGCCACAGCGCCGCCTCGTCGGTGGCCATCGTCACCCGTTCGGCCCCTGCACCGCGAAAGGCCCGCTGCAGCAGCCAGGCGCGGTTGGGCAAATGCAGATCCTCCGGCACGCGCTGCCCATTGGCGACGTAGTGCACGCGCAGCCGGTGCCGGATCGCCACGTCCAGCGCCGCAGCGATGGTGGCCGCTTCATCGACCTTGGTGAAAATGCAGCCAGCGAGCCCTTCGCCGCCGAAGGCGCGGGCGACGTCCTCGAGCGTATCGCCGCGGCTGGTGGCGTTGAGGCACACGAGCCGGCGCACCGGCCCCGCGCCCATGAGCATGGCCACCTGCTCGGACACCGCCTTGTCGCGCTGACTCATGCCGATGGTGTCGATGAGCACCATGTGCCGGCCGCGCAGCTCGCTGAGCGTGGCCCGCAAATCGTTCGCGTCGCGCGCGGCGAACACCGGCACGCCCAGGATACGCCCATAGATGCGCAGCTGCTCGTGGGCGCCGATGCGGTAGCCGTCGGTGGTGATGAGCGCCACCCGAGCCGCGCCGTGGCGTACCACGCAGCGGGCGGCGATCTTGGCGGTAGTGGTGGTCTTGCCCACGCCCGTCGGGCCGACGATGGCGTAGACGCCGCCGCGGTCGATCAGGTCGTCGTCGCTGCCGACCACCTCCAGCCGCGCCCCCAACCGCGCCATGGCCGCTTCGCGCGCCGCGTCCCAGTCCTCGGTCGCCTCAATGCGGTCGCACACCTCGCGCGCGAGCGCCGGCGAGAACCCCGCTTCCAGCATCTCACCGAGCAGCCGCGCGCGGGCCGGGGCCTTGCGCACCGCCTCGTTCCAGGCGAATCCGGCCAGCTGCCGCTCGATCATTTCCTGGATCTTGCCCAGTTGCCGCGCGAGCAGGACGTTTTGCTCCTGCAGCGCCTCGATGCGCGCCTCCACCGCCGGCGCAGACGGCGGCGCCACGCTCGCCGCGCCGAACCAGCCCGGTTCGCGCAGAGGCTCCGGTGCCGGCGGCTCCTTGCGCGCCGCTTCCATCGCCCGACGGATGCGCTCGGCCTCTTCCTCTTCCTTGCGCACGACGTATTCCGGCGTTTCCATGCGCGGTGGCGCGAACGGCTTGATCTCGGGGGCGCTGCGCCGCTGCGGACCGCGCGAGGAGAGCGTCACCACCGGCTCCTCCTCGGAGGAAGCGGCCTGGGCATAGGCGGCCGCGGCGCGATGGCCCCCTTTTGCCGGTTCCGGAGGACGCGCCGCCGCAGGGGCGGACGAACCGCCGGGCAGCGCCCCCACCGCCTCGGCGGGCAGCGCCAGGATCTCGACTCCCCCCTCGACGGGGCGGTTTGCCAGAACGATCGCATCCGCCCCCAGTTCCTGCTTGAGCTGGCGCAATGCCTCCCGTGCCGTCGGTGCGAAATACCGTTTGACATCCATCTGGCTGCTCCCCGATCCGCGGGCCGTCCGGTCGGCCCCTCGATCCCATTATCGGGTGAATGCCCCTTTTGCCGTCGCATGAAAAAAGCGGGGTAAACCCCGCTTTTCTCCGAGCGCCCGTCTTCTGCCGACCTCACCCCGCAGGCGAGCCGATCATCTCCACGATCTCGATGGAGCGCTCCTCGGGCATCTCGCTGGTGGAGATCACGCGCAGACTCGGTACCGAACGGCGCAAGAAACGCGCGAGCAGCCAGCGCAGCTGCGGCGGCACGAGCAGGATGGGCGCCTGCCCCTGCTGCTCCAGACGCTGCGCCGCCGCGCCGGTCTGACGCAGCAAGGCATCGGCCAGCCCCGGTTCGATCGCCCCGGGCTTGCCGCCGCCCGCGCCCACCGCCTGCATCAGGATGCGCTCGAGCGCCGGATCGAGCATCAGTACCGGCACCTTGCCGCTGCCGGGGGCGAGCGACTGCACGATGGCGCGTCCCAGGGCTTCGCGCACCCGGCTGGTGAGCTCGATCGGATCCTGCGTCTTCGGCGCCCACTCGGCGAGCGTCTCGAGGACGGTGCGCATGTCGCGAATCGCCACCCCCTCTTCCAGCAGATATTGCAGCACCTTCTGCACCGTGGTCACTGGCACCACCGTGGGCACCAGATCCTCGACGAGCTTGGGCGACTCCTTTTTGATGCGATCGAGCAGCGCCTGCGTCTCCTCGCGACCCAGCAATTCGGCCGCGTGCTCGACCAGCACCTGGTTGAGGTGCGTGGCGATGACCGTGGCGGCATCGACCACCGTATAGCCCAGCGCGTGCGCCCGCTCACGCAGCGCGGCGTCGATCCACTGCGCCGGCAGGCCGAAGGCCGGATCCGTGCCGGGGCGCCCCTCGATGGTGCCGAGCACCTGCCCCGGATTGATCGCCAGATATTGCCCTGGATAAACCTCGCCGCTGCCGATCTCCACCCCCTTGAGCAGGATACGGTAGGCGTTGGGCCGCAGCTCGAGGTTGTCGCGAATGTGTACCGGCGCCGGCAGAAAACCCACTTCCTGGGCAAAGCGCTTGCGCAAGCCCCGGATCCGCTTCAGGAGCTCGCCGCCCTGCGATTGATCGACGAGCGGAATCAGGCGGTAGCCCACCTCCAGGCCCAAGACATCCACCGGCTGCACGTCGTCCCAGCTCGCCTCCACCACCTCTTCCTTCGGCGGGGGCGGCGCCGCCGCGGCCGCCGCCGGCGCCGCCGTCTCTTCGCGCTCCTGCGCCCAACGCTTCCAGGCAAGCCACCCCAGGCCGCCGCCGATGAGCAGGAAGACGAAGTTCGGCATCCCCGGGATCATGCCCAGCAGCACGAGGATGCCCGAGGAGAGCGCCAGCACCCGCGGGTTGGTGAACACCTGCTGGATCATGAGATCGCCCAGATCCATCGACTCCTCGCCCACCCGGGCCACCACCATGCCCGAGGCGATCGACACCATGAGCGCCGGGATCTGCGCCACCAGACCGTCGCCGATCGTCAGGATCACGTAGGAGTCGATCGCACGCGACAGATCCATGCCGTGTCCGGCCACGCCGACGATGAGCCCGCCGATGATGTTGATGAGCAGGATGAGGATGCCGGCCACCGCGTCGCCGCGCACGAATTTCGACGCACCGTCCATCGCGCCGTAGAAATCCGCCTCCTGCGCGATCTCCTTGCGCCGGCGCCGCGCCTCCGCCTCGTCGATGAGGCCGGCGTTCAGATCCGCGTCGATCGCCATCTGCTTGCCGGGCATCGCGTCGAGCGTGAAGCGCGCGCTCACCTCGGCGATGCGTCCCGCGCCCTTGGTGATCACCACGAAGTTGATGATCACCAGGATCACGAACACCACGATGCCGATGGCCATGTTGCCGCCAACGAGGAAATGCCCGAAGGACTCGATCACCCGCCCGGCCGCATCCGGCCCCGTGTGACCGTGCAACAGCACCACCCGGGTCGAAGCCACGTTCAGCGACAGGCGCAACAAGGTGGTGACCAAGAGCACCGTCGGGAAGACCGAAAAATCCAACGGGCGCACGGTGTACATCGCCACCAGCAGCACCACCACCGACATGGCGATGTTGAAGGTGAAGAAGAGATCGAGCGCGAAGGGCGGCAGCGGCAGCACCATCATCGCCAGCACGGCGAAAATGAACACCGGCGCGGCCAGCAGCCGCAGCTTCGCCGGCACGAACCACGTCCGCCAATCGATCAAGGCCCGCTCACCTGCTGCCATCGCCCCGCTCCATCGCTGCGCTCATCACGCTCCATGCTCCCCGTCTTCATCCGCCGCCGCCACTTCGCCCGGATCGAGCTCCGGCGGCACCGGAACCTCCTGCGGCGGCTGCGGCTTGGGTCCGCCCACGGCCATCCAACGATCCAATTGGAACACATAAGCGAGGATCTCGGCCACCGCCGCGAAGAGCGTAGGCGGAATCGTCTGGCCGATGTCGACGTGCGCATAGAGCGCCCGCGCCAAGGGCGGCGCCTCCACCCGCGGCACCTCGGCCTCATCGGCAAGCTCACGGATCTTCTGCGCGATCACCCCCCGGCCCTTGGCCACCACCACCGGCGCGGCCATGGTTTTTTGATCATACTTCAAGGCCACGGCGAAGTGCGTCGGGTTGGTCACCACCACGTCGGCCTTGGGCACCTCCTCCATCATGCGCTTGCGCGCCATTTCGCGCTGCATCGAACGGATGCGCGCCTTGAGGTGTGGATCGCCTTCCTGTTCCTTGTATTCCTGCTTGACCTCTTCCTTGGTCATGCGCAGGTTCTTGTAGTATTGCCACAGCTGGAACGGGACATCCACCGCCGCGATCAAGGCGAGCCCCGCCACGATCAGCACCGCCCCGAAAACCATCTCGTGCAGGAAACTCGCCGCCGCGTCGTTCACAGGCAACGCCGCGAGCGAGAGCACCGTATCGCGCTCCCGCCGAAAGGTCACCCAAACCATCCCCGCCACCGCTGCCACTTTCAGCAGCGACTTCACCACCTCCATCGCCCCTTGCAGCGAGAACATGCGGCGCAGTCCGTTCATCGGATCGAGCCGCTCCAAGCGGAAACTCAGAACCTTGGGGGAAAACACCAGGCCGCCCAGCAGGAGCGGACCGGCCACCGCCGCCACCAGCAAGACGAGGAAGATCGGGGCAAACGTGAGCAGCGACTCGACGAACACCCGGCGCAGCAGCCATAGCACGCGAACCGGATCGAAAGCCGTATCGTGCTCGAACGCGAATCCGTCGGCGAGCACCCGCACCCAACGCCGCCCCATCCATTCCCCGGCGAGCAAGAGCGTCATCACGCCGGCGAAGAGCACGAGAAAAGTCCCGAGTTCGCGCGAATGCGGGACCTGCCCCTCCTCGCGCGCCTGCTCTAGCCGCCGCGCCGAAGGCTGTTCGGTCTTTTCGAGATCGCTCTCTTCGGCCACGCCGTGGCCCTCCCACTACCCGACCCTTTCATGATCGCAGCCGCGACGACAAGGTCAACGGCAGAAAAACGCCCCCGAAGAACGGCATTTCCCCTGTTTGGACGTAAAAAAGCGGGAACCGGCCCACTTGCCGGTTCCCGCCCTTCTCGGCGCAGGAGCGATCAGGCTTTGTCGAAGCGGAAGATGCCGTTCTCCACCGTGACGCGAATCCTGTCCTTCGGTCCGAAGCGCCCTTCCAGGATCGCCTTGGCGAGCGGGTTCTCGATGAGGTCCTGGATCGCGCGCTTCAAGGGACGCGCACCGTAGACCGGATCGTAGCCCGCCTTGGCGAGTTCGCGCAGCGCCTCTTCCGTCACCTCCAGGGTCATGTCCATGCGCGCGAGCCGCGCCTCGAGCCGGCGCAGCTGGATGCGCGCCACTCCGGCGATGTGCTCCTCGGCGAGCGGATGGAACACCACCACCTCGTCGATGCGGTTGAGGAACTCGGGCCGGAAGAACCCGCGCACCTCGGCGAGCACGGCCAACTTGATCACCTGATAGTCGTCCCCCGACATCTGCATGATGCGCTGGCTGCCGAGGTTGGACGTCATCACGATCACCGTGTTGCGGAAGTCCACCGTGCGCCCCTGTCCGTCGGTGAGCCGACCGTCGTCGAGCACCTGCAGCAGCACGTTGAACACGTCCGGGTGCGCCTTCTCCACCTCGTCGAAGAGGATCACGCTATAGGGCTTGCGCCGCACCTGCTCGGTGAGATAGCCCCCTTCCTCGTAGCCGACGTAGCCCGGAGGCGCACCGATGAGCCGCGCCACGGAGTGTTTCTCCATGTACTCGCTCATGTCGACGCGGATCATGTGATCCTCGGAATCGAAGAGGAAGTCGGCGAGCGCCTTGCACAGCTCCGTCTTCCCGACCCCCGTAGGTCCGAGGAAGAGGAAGGAGCCGATGGGACGGTTCTCGTCGCCCAACCCCGCGCGCGAGCGCCGGATGGCGTCGGAGACCAAGCGTACCGCCTCGTCCTGTCCCACCACCCGCTGATGCAGATGCTCTTCCATCTTGAGGAGCTTTTCGCGCTCGCTCTGCATCATCTTGCTCACGGGAATGCCCGTCATGCGCGAAACCACCTCGGCGATCTCTTCGGCGCCGACCTGGGTGCGCAAGAGCTTGAACGGCGCGCCGGATTTCTCCGCCTCCTCGGCCTGCTTCAGCTCGGCCTCGAGCTGCGGCAGCCGTCCATATTGGATCTCGGCCACTTTGTCGAGCAGCCCCTTGCGCTGATACTCCAGCATCTGCGCGCGCAGCCGGTCGATCTCTTCCTTGAGGTGCTTGGTCCCCTGGATGCGCGCCTTCTCGGCCTTCCACACCTCTTCGAGCTCGCTGTATTCGCGCTGCAACCGCTCGAGCTCTTCCTCGATGAGCTTCAGGCGCCGCTGCGAGGCCTCGTCCTTCTCCTTCTTCACCGCCTCGCGCTCGATCTTGAGCTGGATGATGCGCCGCTCGAGCTTGTCGAGCGCCTCCGGCTTGGAGTCGATCTCCATCTTGATGCGCGCGGCCGCCTCGTCGATGAGGTCGATCGCCTTGTCCGGCAGGAAGCGGTCGGTGATGTAGCGGTGCGAGAGCTCGGCCGCGGCGACGATGGCCGGGTCGGTGATCTCCACCCCGTGGTGGATCTCGTACTTCTCCTGCAGACCGCGCAAGATGGCGATGGTCTGCTCCACCGTGGGTTCTTCCACCATCACTTTCTGGAAACGGCGCTCGAGCGCGGCATCCTTCTCGATGTACTTGCGGTACTCGTCGAGCGTGGTCGCGCCGATGCAATGCAGCTCACCGCGCGCGAGCGCAGGCTTGAGCATGTTGCCCGCATCGAGCGCCCCTTCGGCCTTGCCCGCGCCCACCACGGTGTGGATCTCGTCGATGAAGAGGATGATGCGCCCCTCTTCCTTGGTGATCTCGGTGAGGATGGCTTTCAGGCGCTCCTCGAACTCGCCGCGGTACTTGGCCCCGGCAATGAGCGCGGCCATGTCGAGCGCCAGGATGCGCTTGTCGCGCAGGCTCTCGGGAACCTCGCCGTTGACGATGCGCTGCGCCAGCCCCTCGACGATGGCGGTCTTGCCCACGCCGGGCTCGCCGATGAGCACGGGGTTGTTCTTGGTGCGCCGCTGCAGGATCTGGATGGTGCGCCGGATCTCGTCGTCGCGCCCGATCACCGGATCGAGCTTGCCGCGGCGCGCCCGCTCGGTGAGGTCGATGGTGTACTTCTCCAATACCCCGCGCTGCGCCTCGGCCTCGGGCGTCTCCACCTTCTGCCCGCCGCGCATCTGCTCGATGGCCGCCTCCAGCGCCTTGCGGTTCAGGCCGTGCTCACGCGCGATGCGCCCCGTCTCGCCCTTGTCCTCGGTGAGCGCGAGCAGGAACATCTCGGTGGCGATGTAGGGGTCGCCGCGCTTCTGCGCCTCGCGGTCGGTGAGGTTCAGGAGATTGGCCAGATCGCGCCCGATCTGCACCTCCCCGCCCGTGCCCTGCACCTGCGGCAGCGCATCGATCGCCTGGTGCAAGGCCGCCTTGAGTCCGGCCACATTGACGCCGGCGCGCTGCAGCAGGCTCACGCTCGAGCCGTCTTCCTGCTCGAGCAGCGCCAGCAGCAGATGCTGCGGCTCGATGAACTGGTTGTCGTGCCCCACCGCGATGCTCTGCGCCTCTTGCAGCGCCTGCTGGAACTTGGTGGTGAGCTTGTCGAATCTCATGGAGGACTCCGTCGAAGAAAATTGTCGATGCCTTGTATATAGGCTCCGGCCCGGGGAAATTCAAGACCGACGGAGAAAAATGCCATACAATTTATACGATGGCATTGTGCGCTGCATCACTTTTTTCTTGCACCCCTGCATGAACGATGCTATAGTGAAAAAAACTTTTTGTCGACGTCGCTACATCCTACCTCGGGAGCCAACCATGAAGAATCAGACCAATTTCGCGCAATTGCAGCAAAAACAGCTGGAAAACGCGATGAAATTCACCCAGATGGCCATCGACAATACCCAGCGCCTGCTCGCGCTGCAGATCGAAACCGCCAAGGCGCTCTTCGAAGAAGGTGCGCGCAGCACCCAAGCCCTGCTCGCCGCCCAGGCCCCCGAAGAGCAGCTCAAGCTGCGTCAGGAATTCGCGCAGAAATCGGCCGAGAAAATCATGGGCTGCATCAACGAGATCGCCCAGCTCACCGTCAAGGCCCAGGCCGAGCTCAACCGCCTCGTCTCCGAAGCGATCACCACGGGTTCCCAGGAATGGACGCAGGCCATGCAGTCGCTCGGCACCAACCTGCCGAAAATGGGCAGTGAAGACCCGATGAAAGCCGTGCAGAGCGCCATCGACCAGTCCCGCGCCGTGCTCGAGCAAATGTCGAAGATGACCACCGAAGCCTGGCAGAACATGATCTCCGGCGCCCAGCAAACAACGCAAGGCGGCGCCAAGAAGTAATCGCCCCCTACGAAGCGGGCGGGCCGCTCACCAGCGGCGTGCCCGTTTTTCGTCCGACTCCCTCGCCTCGACCCAACGGGCGACCCCTTCCGTTTCTTCCTTCTTCCAGAAGGGCGCCTCGGTCTTGAGGCGATCGATCAAAAATTCACACGCCGCAAACGCATCTGCGCGATGGCGACTCGCCACGCCCACGAACACGATGCGCTCGCCCGGCATCAATCGCCCCACGCGGTGGATCACCGTCACTGCGATCAAAGACCAACGGCGGCGCGCCTCCTCGACCAGAGCCTCGAGCGACTTCTCGGTCATGCCAGGATAATGCTCCAGAGTCATCGACCGCACTTCGCCGCCGCGCACGGTGCCGACGAAGCTCACCACGGCGCCCACCTCGGGCGAAGCCCCCTGTAGCCGTTCGTCTTCGGCCCCCACGTCGAAGTCTTCGATCTGCACCCGGACGGTCCACATCGTCTCACCCCCCCGTCACTGGTGGGAAAAACGCCACCTCGTCGCCGTCCCGCACCGGTTCGTCCCAGGCGCAGAGCGCCTGGTTGCGGGCACAGCGCAGCGTCTTCCACGTCACGAGCGGCGCCCACGCCTCTCCCCTGGCACCGAGCCAGGCGCGCAGCGCCGCCATCGTCTCGACCCCCGCCGGCAGCGCCACCGATTCCTCGGCGAGCGGCAAGGCATCGCGCAGCGCCGCGAAATAGAGCACTCTCACCGCCATCTCTGCCCCTCCTTCCCTTCGATCCTCATCCCAGCAAACGCGCAAAAGGACGGTAGCGGACCAGGTCCCCTTCGCGGATAGGGGTGGCCGGCGGCACCTCGACCAGGCCGTCGGCCCAGACGAGGGAAGCGAGCATCGCCGATCCCTGATCGGGATGGAGCACCGCCCGACCCCGGGCATCGAGCCGGGCCCGCAGGAATTCCCGCCGTGGATCGGCCTTCAGGCGGGTGAAGCCCGCCTCCACCCACAGGGGCGGATCCAGCACTTCCCGCACCCCTTGCAGGCGCAACAGGAACGGACGGACGAAGAGGACGAAGGTGACGAAAGCGGAGACCGGATTCCCCGGCAGCCCCAGGAAGTGCGCCGCCCCGAGGCGCCCGTAGGCAAGCGGCTTGCCCGGCTTGATCGCCAGTTTCCACAGGTCCAGCCGCCCTTCCTGCCGCACGGCGGCCACGACGTGATCCTCCTCCCCTACGGAGACCCCGCCACTCGTCAGGACGACGTCCGCCCCGTCGGCCGTCCGCCGCAGCGCCGCCCGGGTTTCTTCGAAACGATCCGGCACCACGCCGTAATCCTCGACCAGGCAGCCGAGCTCTTTGAGCAAGGCGCGCAGCAGATAGCGGTTCGAATTGTAGATCTGGCCTGGACCGAGCGGCTGTCCCGGCATCACCAGCTCGTCGCCCGTCGAAAAGAGCGCCACGCGGACGCGGCGGCGCACCGGCAGGGTAGCATACCCCACGGCGGCCGCAAGGCCCAGCGCCTGCGGACTCAGGCGGGTGCCCGCCGTCAGGATCTCGCATCCCAGGGCGATTTCACTGCCCGCCCGCCGCACCGATTCCCACGGATACGGAACGTGGTGGAAGATGACTTCGTCTCCTTCCACCTCCACCCGCTCCTGCATCACGACCGCATCGGCCCCCTCGGGCAAGGGCGCACCGGTGAAGATGCGCGCGGCGCTGCCCGGCTCGAGCGGCACGCCGACCGAGCCCGCCGGAATTCGCTGGCGTACCGGCAGACGCGCGCCAAGGTGCGCGACGTCGGCGCAGCGCACGGCATAGCCATCCATCGCCGCCGTGTCCTGGCGGGGCAAGGCGATCGGAGAATAGAGGGTCTCCGACAAGACGCGCCGCTCCGCCTCCAGCGTCTCGATCAGTTCTTCTTCGAGCACCGGCTCCGCGGCCGTGAGCAAGCGGGACAAGCCCTCTTCGAACGACATCAGGCTTTGCGCCATTTCCTTTTCCTCTCTTGGGGATTCATTGTGCCCCGCCTTCCTGAGGACTTTAGGGCGAAGGGCATTCTCCGCGCGCCTCGCAGGCAAGCGTCGCCAGGAAGGACTCTGCCCGTGCCACTTCGCGCGACCGCGCCATGGGCGGCAGACTGGACCACAGAATCTTACCGTAACCGCGCGTCGCCATGCGCGGATCGCAGATACACAGCACGCCGCGGTCGCGCTCGCTGCGGATGAGCCGTCCCGCACCCTGTTTGAGTTGGATCGTAGCACGCGGCAACTGCAACAAGGCAAAGGGCGACTCCCCCTGCGCTTCGAGCCGGGCCATGCGCGCGGCGAGCACGGGATCGTCTGGCGGGGCGAACGGCAGCTTGTCGATGATGACGAGCGAGAGCGCCTCGCCGGCGACGTCCACTCCTTCCCAGAAACTCTGGCTGCCGACGAGTACGGCCCGCGGCGTGGCGCGAAAGCGCTCGAGCAGGGCATGGCGCGATCCTTCGCCCTGCACCATCACCGTGTACTCTACCCCCAAGCGCGCTCGCAGACCCTCACCCAGGCGCTGCATCGCCTTGAGCGAGGTACAAAGCACGAAAGCCCGCCCTTCGGCGGCACGGATCAGCCGCTCGGCCAATTCCTCCACCGCCGGCAGATGCTGCGGCGAACCCGGCTCCGGCATCCCTTGGGGCACCAGCAGCAAAGCCTGGCGGCGATAGTCGAACGGGCTCGCCCAGATTCCTTCCCGCACCGGCAGTTCCTCGTCGAACAGGCCAAGGTCACGGCGAAAATGCGCGAACGAACCGGCCACTGCGAGCGTCGCCGAAGTCATCACCCAGGCCCGCTCCCCGCCGCCGATGAGCCGGGAAAAAGCCGGCCCCGCTTCGATCGGCGTACGGTGCAGGGTGAGCCGCGTGCCGACCGCCTCCACCCAATGCACGAAGCGCTCCTCCCCTTCGCCCCACTGGGTGAGCAGGCGCTCCAAGGCCTCGGCCCTGGCCGCGAGCCGCGGCAGGTTCTCGCTGCGTTCCTGCTGGCTTGCCAGCGCCTCACGCAAGGCCGCCGCACTCGCCGTCAAGGTCTGCAGGGCCGATTCGAACCCGACGGCCTGCTCCAGCGCCTGCTGCCGCGGCCAGCGCAGCGTCTCGGCCGGCAGGCTCAGCCGCAGGTCCTTCACCGCCTTGTCGAAGGCGTCGATCGCCTCGCGTAGCGGCCGGAAATCCGGCGCCGCCACCAGCGCCTCCACCCGGGCATCGCGCACGAGCTCCAAGCACTGGCTCGACGCCAGGCTCTCACCGAAGAAAACCGCCGCGAGCTCGGGCAGCTGATGCGCCTCGTCGAACACCACCAGGTCCGCCTCGGGCAAGAGACCGCCCACCCCCTCGTCGCGCAGCACCAGATCGGAGAAAAAGAGGTGGTGGTTCACCACCACGCACTCGGCCTCCTGCGCCGCGCGCCGCGCCTTCATGAGGAAGCACTCCTGCCAATGAGGACAGTCCTGACCGAGACAGTTGTCGCGCGAGGACGTGGCGAAGACCCAGGCGAAGGCATCCTCGGGCACTTCGGGACATTCCGCCTTGTCGCCGGACGTCGTGTGCTGGGCGAAGCGCGCGATGCGACGCAAGAGCGCCGCATCTTCGGCGGTGGTGAAGCGGCCGTGGGCAAGATTGCGTTCGAGGTGGTAGTGGCAAACGTAGTTCTGGCGCCCCTTGAGGAGCGCCGTTCGCACCGGAATCTTCAACGCCTCCTTCAGACGCGGCAGGTCACGGTGAAAGAGCTGATCCTGCAAGGTCTTCGTGCCGGTCGACACGATCACCTTGCGCCCGGAGAGCAAGGCCGGCAGCAGATAGGCAAAGGTCTTGCCGGTGCCGGTGCCGGCCTCGGCGAGCAGCACCGCTTTCTCCTCGATGGCGCGGACCACCGCGAGCGCCATCTCGTGCTGCTGCGGCCGATGGACGAAACCGGGAATCGCCGCGGCGAGCCGT
Organism: Tepidiphilus succinatimandens; assembly: GCF_006503695.1. Lineage (GTDB taxonomy): Bacteria > Pseudomonadota > Gammaproteobacteria > Burkholderiales > Rhodocyclaceae > Tepidiphilus > Tepidiphilus succinatimandens. Next base: position 51,540 of record NZ_SBIK01000005.1, on the reverse strand, counting down.
CCGCCCGGGCCGAGCTCCTCTTCGATGCGCGCCTCGAGCGTCTCCCCGTCCATTGCCGCTTCCGTCAGCCGGGCCGATGGGCTTCGGCCAGATAATCGCGCGTGCGCATCTCGATCAGGCGGCTCGCGGTACGGGCGAACTCGTGCGCGTTCAAGCCCTCACGGTAGAGCTCCTGCGGTTCGGCTGCGGCGGTGGCGATCAGTTTCACCCGATGATCGTAGAGCACGTCGATGAGCCAGGTGAAGCGCCGCGCCTGCGAGGACTGCGCCGGCCCCATGCGGGGAATGCCGCTCAGGAGCACCGTGTCGTGTTCGCGCGCGATTTCCAGGTAGTCGTTCTGCGAGCGCGGCCCGTCGCACAGCGCCGCGAAGGTGAACCAGATCACGTCTTGGTGCCGGCCGAGATAGGGAATCTCGCGCTCGAAGAGCTCGAGCATGCCTGGCACGGGATCTTGGCCCGTCAGGCGCCGAAAGTCCTCTCGCAATTTCGCCTCGTTCTCCGGCGAAGGCGGCACGAGGTAGAGCTCGACGTTCTCCAGGGTACGCAGGCGGTAGTCGGTGCCGGAATCGACCTCCAGCACGTCGAAGGTGCGTTCGATGAGCGCGATGGTGGGCAGAAAATTCACCCGCATGAGCCCATTGGGATAGAGCCCGTGCGGGGGATAGTTCGAGGTGAGCACGAAGGCCACGCCGCGCGCGAGCAGCGCTTCCAGCAGCCGCCCCAGGATCATGGCATCGGCGATGTCCGAGACGTGGAATTCGTCGAAACACAGCAGCCGCACCTCGGCGGCGATGTCCTCGGCCACCTTCGCCAAGGGATCGGGCACTTCGCGGTGCCGCCGCAGGTCTTCATGCACGCGCTGCATGAAGGCATGGAAATGCACCCGGCGCTTGGCGGCAAAGGGACAAGCGGCAAAGAACACGTCCATCACGAAGCTCTTGCCGCGCCCCACCCCGCCCCAGAGGTAGACGCTGCGCACCGCCGGCTCGGGCGGCGCCGTCTCCTTGGCCGCGAAGACGCGGCGCAGCAAGCCCAGCGGCGAGCGCGACGATCCTTCGGTGCGCGACCGGGCCCCTGCGCCGCGGCACAGGTCCTCGCACAGCCGCTGGAGGCGCTCGACGGCGCGGCGCTGCGCCGGATCAGGACGATAGCCCCGCTCGGCGAGCGCCGCCTCATAGGCCGCGACGATGTCGCCCGCCGCAGCCGCAACCTGCTCGGCCATCAGAAATGCAGAGGCCGGCGATCGACCGCCAGCGCCGCCTCGTGCATCACCTCGGACAGCGTCGGGTGGGCATGGCAGATGCGCGCAATGTCCTCGGCAGCGGCGCCGAACTCCAGCGCTACCACCGCCTCGGCGATGAGCTCGGAGGCGTTCGCCCCGATGATGTGCACGCCCAGGATACGGTCGGTCTTGGCACAGGCGATCATCTTGATGAAACCCTGCGGCGCCCCCATGCCCAACGCCCGACCGTTGGCAAGGAAGGGGATCTTGCCGACGCGATACTCCGCGCCCTCGGCCTTGAGCTGGGCTTCGGTCTTGCCCACCCAGGCGATCTCGGGCGCCGTGTAGATCACCCACGGGATGGCGTCGTAATTCACGTGCCCCGCCTGCCCGGCGATGCGCTCGGCCACCATCACCCCTTCTTCCATCGCCTTGTGCGCGAGCATGGGACCGCGCACCACGTCGCCCACCGCCCAGACGTTGGGCAGGTTGGTGCGGCAGTGCTCATCGACCGCGATCTGGCCGCGCTCATTGACCTGCAACCCGACTTCCTCGGCGCCGAGCCCTTCGGTATTGGGCACACGCCCCACCGAGACGATGACTCGGTCGGCCTCCAGCGTCTGCTCCTTGCCCTCCTGGTCGCGGTAGCGCAAAACCGCCCCGTCACCCTTCAGCTCGGCCCCCTCGATGGTGACGCCGAACTGGAACTTCAAGCCCTGCTTGGTGAAGAGCGACAGTGCCTCCTTGGCCACGTCCGCGTCGGCGGCGGCAAGGAAGTCGGGCAGCGCTTCGAGGATGGTCACTTCCGACCCCAGACGGCGCCACACCGACCCCATCTCGAGCCCGATCACGCCCGCACCGACGATGACGAGCCGCTCGGGCACGACCTGCAGCTCGAGCGCTCCCACGTTGTCGCACACGATGCGGTTGTCTACCGGCAGGTTCGGCAGGTGACGCGCCTTGGAGCCAGTGGCCACGATCACGTGCTTGGCGAGCACCGTCTCCTCGCCCACGCGGATTTGCCAGGATTCCCCCTCGCGGCCGAGAAACCGCCCGTGGCCCGGCAGCAAGCTCACCTTGTTCTTGCGAAAGAGCCCCTTGATCCCCTGGGTGAGCTGGGTGACGATGCCAGCCTTGCGCTGCATCATCGCCGGCACGTCGATCGCGAGCCCCTGGACACGAATGCCTTGACCGGCAAACGTATGCGCCGCCTCTTCATAGAGGTGCGACGTGTGCAGCAGCGCCTTCGACGGAATGCAGCCCACGTTGAGGCAGGTGCCGCCCAGGCGCGGTTCGCCCTTGGGGTCGGCATACGGGTTGGATTCACAACAAGCAGTCTTGAAGCCGAGCTGTGCGGCGCGGATGGCCGCGACGTAACCGCCGGGCCCGCCGCCGATCACCAGTACGTCGAAACTTTGCATCGATCCTTCCTCCTCGTGACGAAAAAGGGGCGGCCCGCGCCGCCCCCGCGGCACTCACACGCCAAAGAGCAGGCGCGCCGGATCTTCCAGAGCCTCTTTGATCGTCACGAGTCCCAGCACCGCCTCGCGCCCGTCGATGATTCGATGGTCGTACGAAAGCGCCAGGTAGTTGATCGGACGGATCACGATCTGGCCGTTCTCGACCACCGGACGGTCTTTGGTGGCGTGGATGCCGAGGATGGCCGATTGCGGCGGGTTGATGATCGGCGTGGAGAGCATGGAGCCGAACACCCCGCCGTTGGAGATGGAGAAGGTACCTCCAGTGAGATCTTCGAGCGACAGACGTCCATCCTTGGCCTTGGCACCGAACTCGGCGATCTTCTGCTCGATCTCGGCCATGGAGAGCTGGTCGGCGTCGCGCAGGATGGGCACCACCAGACCGCGCGGCGAACCCACGGCGATGCCGATGTCGATGTAGCCGTGGTAGATGATGTCGTCGCCATCGACCGAGGCGTTGAGGATGGGAAACTTCTTCAAGGCGGCGCAGGCGGCCTTGACGAAGAAGCTCATGAAGCCAAGGCGCACGCCGTGTTCCTTCTCGAACTTCTCACCGTACTTCTTGCGCAGCTCAATGACCGCGGCCATGTTGACCTCGTTGAAGGTGGTCAGCATGGCGTTTTCGTTCTTCGACTGCAGCAGGCGTTCGGCGATGCGCTTGCGCAGCTTGGTCATGGGCACGCGCTGCTCGGGACGCTCCCCGCTCACGGCGACGGGCGGCACGGCGGGCGCAGCGGCCACGACCGGCTTGGCAGCCGCCGGCTGAGCCGCGAGCGCGTCTTCCTTGGTGATGCGTCCGCCGCGCCCGCTACCGGCGACGCTCTCGGGCGCCACCCCTTTTTCTTCCAGGATCTTGCGCGCGGCAGGGCTCGCCACGGCAGCCGTCGCTGCGGCTTGGGCCGCGGGCTGGGCCGTCGGTGCAGGCGCCGCAGCCGCCGCCGGCTCACCGGCAGACGGTTTGGCCTCGGTATCGATCTGGGCGATCACCTCGCCCGAGGTGACGGGAGCCCCATCCCCCTTGAGGATCTTCACCAGCACCCCATCGGCGGGGGCGGGCGTCTCGAGCACCACTTTGTCGGTCTCGATATCGACGAGGTTCTCGTCGCGACGGACGAATTCCCCTTCCTTCTTGTGCCAGGCCACCAGCGAGGCTTCGGCCACCGATTCGGACAGCTGCGGCACTTTCACTTCGATCAACATATCATTCTCCTGACGGTCTGGTAGGCGCTCAATCGGCCAGGATCGGGCCAAACGCCCCCTCGATCACGGCTTTCTGCTGTGCCACGTGCTTGGCGAGATAGCCCACGGCGGGCGAGGAACTGGCTGGGCGAGACACGAGCAACAGCCGACGACCGCGCCCGAGCTCGTTCTTCAGGTGCTGGCGCGACAGCAGCCAGTACCACACGCCCTGGTTGCGCGGCTCTTCCTGTACCCAGACAAGCTCTTTGGCCTGGGCGAAAGGCTTGAGGGCGGCGTTGAGCGCCTCGGCCGGGAAGGGATAGAGCTGCTCCAACCGGATGATGGCCGTATCGTCGATCCCTTTCTCGCGCCGGTAGGCGAGCAGCTCGTAATAGATCTTGCCCTGGCACAGCAGCACGCGCTTGACCTTCTTCGGCGCGAGCTCTTCGACTTCGCCGATCACGGTCCGATAGCCGCCGCGCAGGAAGTCCTCCATGGGGGAAGCGGCCTCTTTCAGGCGCAGCAGCGACTTGGGCGTGAACACCACCAGGGGCTTGCGCACGCGCCGCAGCATCTGGCGGCGCAGCAGATGGAAGATCTGCGCTGCGTTGGTAGGCACGCACACCTGCCAGTTGCGCTCGGCCGACAGCTGCAGATAACGCTCGATGCGCGCCGAAGAGTGCTCGGGCCCTTGCCCCTCATAGCCGTGCGGCAGCAGCAAGGTGAGCCCGCACAAGCGCCCCCACTTGGCTTCGCCCGAGGCGATGAACTGGTCGATCACCACCTGCGCGCCGTTGGCGAAATCGCCGAACTGTGCCTCCCAGATGGTGAGCTGGTTCGGCTCGGTGATGGCATAGCCGTAGTCGAAGCCCAGCGTCCCTTCTTCCGAGAGGGTGGAATCGTAGACGTAGAACGGCGCCTGCCCTTCCTGGATGTTCTGCAGCGGAACGTAGGTGCCTTCGTCGCGCCGCTCGCGCTTCTGGTCGTGCAGCACCGCGTGGCGGTGGAAGAAGGTACCGCGGCCCACGTCCTCGCCCGAGAGCCGCACGCCGAACCCTTGCGCGACCAAGGAAGCATAAGCGAGATTCTCGCCAAAGCCCCAGTCGGCCGGCATCTCGCCACGCCCCATCGCCCGCCGGTCCTCGATGATCTTCTGCACCCGCGGATGCAGCTCGAAACCTTCGGGGATCGTGGTGAGCCGCTCGGCCAGGCGCCGGTATTCGGCCGCCGGAATGGACGTGTCGCACTCGTCGGTGTATTCCTGCCGGATGAACGGGGTCCAGTCGATGGCGTGCTTGCGCACGACGTTGGCCACTACCGGGTTGTAGAGGAGCTCGCCCCGGTCGAGATGTTCGCGGTATTCCTGGATGTAGCGCTCGGGGTCGTCCGGGGCGATCACGCCGCTCTGCACGAGGTGATCGGCATAGAGTTTGCGCGTACCCGGATGCTGCCGGACACGGCGATACATCAGCGGCTGGGTCACCGCCGGCTCGTCCTGTTCGTTGTGCCCGAGCTTGCGGAAGCACACGATGTCCACCACCACGTCTTTCTTGAACTCCTTGCGGAATTCCATGGCGAGCTGCATCACGAAGGCCACCGCCTCGGGATCGTCGCCATTGACGTGGAAGATGGGCGCCTCCGCCATCTTGAAGATGTCGGTGCAGTAGGTCGAGGAGCGCAGGTCGCGCGGATCGGACGTGGTAAAGCCGATCTGGTTGTTGATGACGATATGCACCGCGCCGCCCACGCCATAGCCGCGCGTCTGGGCAAAGTTGAGCACCTCCTGGTTCACCCCCTGCCCGGCCACCGCCGCGTCGCCGTGGATGATGATCGGCACGACCTGATCCTTGGCTTCCGCCGGGTCGCGGCGCTGCTGGCGGGCGTAGGCCGAGCCGAGCACGACGGGGTTGACGATCTCGAGGTGCGAGGGGTTGAACATGAGCGAGAGGTGCACCGGCCCGCCCGGGGTGAGCACGTCGCTCGAAAAGCCCATGTGGTACTTCACGTCGCCGGCGGTGAGCTCTTCGGCCTTCTTGCCTTCGAATTCGGCAAAGAGCATGGCCGGCGGCTTGCCAAGGACATTGACCAGCACGTTGAGACGCCCGCGGTGCGCCATGCCGATGACGACCTCCTGCGCCCCGTGCCGGCCGGCCACGCGGATCGCCTCGTCGAGCGCAACGATGGCCGACTCGCCCCCTTCGAGCGAGAAGCGTTTCTGGCCTACGTAGCGGGTGTGCAGGTAGCGCTCCAGGGTTTCGGCCGCGGTGAGCCGCTCGAGGATGCGCTTCTGCTGATCGACCGTGAGTCTCGCCTTGCCATGCACCGGCTCGAAGCGCGCCTGCAGCCAGCGTTTCTGCGCCGTGTCGGTGAGGTACATGTACTCGACGCCCACGGTGCGGCAATACGTCTGACGCAGCGCCTCGAGGATCTCGCGCAACGTGGCCGTCTGCTTCTCCAGCCCGCGGAAGGAGCCGACGTTGAACTCGCGGTTGAGGTCGGCTTCCGTGAGCCCGTACGTGGCCGGTTCGAGCTCCTCGACGCGCGGCTTCTCGTGCATCTTCAGGGGGTCGATGTCGGCCACACGGTGCCCGAGGAAGCGGTGCGCGTTGATGAGCTGCAGCACGCCCACCTGGCGCTGGCCATCGTCGGTACCGGCCTTGACGAAACGCACCGGCCCCATCTTGGCCATCTGCTCGAACGCAGCGCGGATCGGGGCGTGCGGCACCTCCTGCTCTGGCCCTGGCCCCTGGCGCAGAGCGTCGAAATAATGCCGCCACTCTTCGGGGACCGAATCCGGATCGGCGAGATAGTGCTCGTAGAGCTCCTCGACGAACGGGGCGTTGGCCCCGAAGAGGACGGTCGTGTCCTGGAATTCCTTGTACATGGGGATTCTCTCTTTCAGGCTCGAGCCTGTATTCCGATCATACGGCGCTTCAGCCCCGAGCTTCCAGCGGCACGACGTCGCGGCGCGGAGCACCGACATAGAGCTGACGCGGACGGCCGATCTTGTATTCGGGATCGGTGATCATCTCTTCCCACTGCGAGAACCAGCCCACGGTGCGCGCGAGCGCGAAGATGCAGGTGAACATCGAGGTCGGGATACCGATGGCACGCTGCACGATGCCGGAGTAGAAGTCCACGTTGGGGTAGAGCTTCTTCTCGACGAAGTATTCGTCTTCCAGCGCGATCTTCTCCAGCGCCATGGCCAGCTTGAAGAGCCGGTCGTTTTCCAGCCCCAGCTCCTGCAGCACCTCGTAGCAGATCTTGCGCATGAGCTTGGCGCGCGGATCGTAGTTCTTGTAGACGCGATGGCCGAAGCCCATGAGCTTGAAGGGATCGTTCTTGTCCTTGGCCCGCTTGATGTACTCGCCCACTCGCGAGACGTCGCCGATCTCCTCGAGCATGCGCAGACAGGCCTCGTTGGCGCCGCCGTGCGCCGGCCCCCACAGGCAGGCGATGCCGGCGGAAATACAGGCGAAGGGGTTCGCGCCGGAGGAACCGGCCAGGCGCACGGTGGAAGTGGAAGCGTTCTGCTCGTGATCGGCGTGCAGCGTGAAGATCACGTCCATGGCGCGCACCAGCACCGGGTTGGGCTCGTACTTCTCGCAGGGCGTGCCAAACATCATGTGCAGGAAGTTCGCGGCGTACGAGAGGTCGTTGCGCGGATACATGAAGGGCTGGCCCACGTTGTACTTGTAAGCCATGGCCACGATGGTGGGCATCTTGGCCACCAGACGGATGAAGGAGATCGTGCGGTGCTCGGCGTCGCCGAAATCGAGCACGTCGTGGTAGAAAGCCGAAAGAGCCCCCACCACCCCGACCATCACCGCCATGGGATGCGCGTCGCGGCGAAAGCCGGTGAAGAAACGGTTCATCTGGTCGTGCAGCATGTTGTGACGCCGCACGCGGTTGTCGAAGTCTTCCAGTTCGGCCTTGGAGGGAAGCTCGCCGTTGCGCAGCAGATAGGCCACCTCGATGAAGGAGCACTGCTCGGCCAGCTGCTCGATGGGATAGCCGCGGTAGAGGAGCTCCCCTTTGTCTCCGTCGATGTAGGTGATGGAAGAGCGGCAGCTCGCGGTGGAGAGAAAACCGGGGTCGTAGGTGAAATGCCCCGTCTCGGCCCCGAGCTTGCGGATGTCGATCACGTCGTTGCCGAGCGTGCCCGAGAGGATGGGATAGTGATATTCCTTGCCGTCGATGACGAGCGTCGCCTTGCGTTCCGTGCTCATGCGTTTTCTCCTTGATTTTCGAGGGATCCCCGTCCCTCTTCACCCATCAGGCGCGTGCGTCGATGCCTTCTCACGCCGCGCAGTTTCTCGACCATCCCGACCCAGCGTGGCGACGGAATGGGTCGGGTACCGTTGACGAGGGCCCAGAGTTCATGGTCTTCCAGTGCCAGCAGCTCTTCCAGAATTGCGAGTTCCTCGTCGTCGAGCCGCTCGAACTCGACCGCCAGGAAATCCTGGAAGATCAGGTCGAGTTCGAGCAGGGCCCGCCGGCAGTGCCAGCGGATCCGTCCCTTGGGGCTCGTCATACCGCACGCGAGACCATCAGCTCCTTGATCTTGCCGATGGCCTTGGTGGGGTTGAGATGCTTGGGACAGACGTCGACGCAGTTCATGATCGTATGGCAGCGGAAGAGCCGATACGGATCGTTGAGATCGTCGAGCCGCTGGCTGGTGGCCGTGTCGCGCGTATCGGCGATGAAACGGTAGGCGTTCAACAACCCGGCCGGGCCGACGAACTTGTCCGGGTTCCACCAGAAGGACGGACAGGAAGTCGAGCAGCACGCGCACAGGATGCACTCATAGACGCCGTTCAGCTCCTCGCGCTCCTCGGGCGTCTGCAGGCGCTCGCGCTCGGGTGGAGGATCGTCGTTGATGAGATACGGCGTGATCGAATGGTACTGCTTGAAGAACTGCGTCATGTCGACGATGAGGTCGCGGATCACCGGCAGGCCCGGCAGCGGCCGCAGCACGATGGGCTGTGTCAGGCTGTCGATGTCGGTGAGGCAGGCCAGACCGTTCTTGCCGTTGATGTTCATCGCATCCGACCCGCACACCCCTTCGCGACAGGAGCGGCGGAACGACAGCGAATCATCCTTGGCCTTGAGGCGCACCAGCGCCTGCAGCAGCTTTTTGTCGGTCGGCTCGAGCTCGACCGAAATGTCTTGCATGTAGGGTTTCTGATCCTTGTCGGGATCGTAGCGATAGATGCGGAACTGCACCACTCGGGTCATGGTCGGTTCTCCCGCCGGTCAGTACGTGCGCTTGGCAAGCGCGATGGGTTGGGTGTCGGGGTTGAGCGGCTTGAGATTCACCGGCTTGTACACGAGCCGGTTGCCGTCACGGAACCACAGGGTATGCTTGAGCCACTCCTTGTCGTTGCGCCCGTTGGGGAATTCGGGGGTGTCGGGACAATCGTCGCGCACGTGCGCCCCGCGGGATTCCTTGCGCGCCGCCGCCGAGATCATCGTCGCCTTGGCCACCTCGATGAGATTTTCGAGCTCGAGCGCCTCCATGCGCGCCGTATTCCACACTTTGGAATGGTCGCGGATGGCCGTACGACGTACGCGTTCCTCGACCTCGAGGATCTTCTGCACGCCTTCCTCGAGCATGTCCTTGAAGCGAAATACGCCGGCGTGTTTCTGCATCGTGCGCTGCAGCTCGAGCAGCACGTCGGCCACCGGCTCGCCTTCTTTCTGGTTCTCGAGACGCGCCAGGCGCGCGAGGCTCGGCTCGGCCGCATCCTTGGGCAGCTCACGCAGCGTGAGGTTGCCGCTCTTGATGTCGGCCACGGCAGTCTCGGCCGAAGCCTTGCCGAAGACGAGCAGGTCGAGCAGGGAGTTGGTCCCCAGACGGTTGGCGCCATGCACCGACGCACAGGCGCACTCGCCGGCGGCATAGAAGCCGGGGACCGGCGCGTTCGGGTCGCCATCCTGGGGCATCACCACCTGGCCCTTGTAGTTGGTCGGAATGCCACCCATCATGTAGTGGCAGGTGGGCACGACCGGAATCGGCTCCTTGATCGGGTCGACCCCGGCGAACTGGATGGAGATCTCGCGGATGCCCGGCAGCCGCTTCATGATGATCTCGGGCGAGAGGTGCGTGATGTCGAGCAGCACGTAGTCCTTGTTCGGCCCGCAGCCGCGCCCTTCGTTGATCTCGGTGACCATGGCGCGGGCGACGACGTCGCGCGACGCGAGATCCTTGAGGTTGGGCGCGTAGCGCTCCATGAAGCGCTCGCCGTTGCAGTTGCGCAGGATGCCGCCTTCGCCGCGCACGCCCTCGGTGATGAGCACGCCGGCGCCGGCAACACCCGTGGGGTGGAACTGCCAGAACTCCATGTCCTCGAGCGGGATGCCTGCGCGCGCGGCCATTCCCAGGCCGTCACCGGTATTGATGAAGGCGTTGGTCGAAGAGTGGTAGATGCGCCCCGCCCCGCCGGTGGCGAAGATGGTGGCCTTGGCGTGAAAGATCGCCACTTCGCCCGTCTCGAGCTCGAGCGCCGTGACGCCGAGCACGTGCCCTTGGCTGTCGCGGATGAGATCGAGCGCCATCCATTCGACGAAGAAGTGCGTGCGCGCACGCACGTTGCGCTGGTAGAGCGCGTGCAGCATCGCGTGCCCGGTGCGGTCGGCCGCGGCGCAGGAGCGCATCACCGGCGCCTCGCCGTAGTTCATCGAATGCCCGCCGAAGGGACGCTGATAGATCTTGCCTTCGTCGGTGCGGTCGAACGGCATGCCGAAGTGCTCGAGCTCGATGACCACCTCGTTGGCCTTGCGGCACATGAATTCGATCGCATCCTGGTCACCCAGCCAGTCGGAACCCTTGACGGTATCGTACATGTGCCAGTGCCAGTGATCCGGCGTGGAGTTGCCCAGCGAGGCGGCCACCCCGCCCTGCGCCGCCACGGTGTGCGAGCGCGTGGGGAAGACCTTGGTGAGTACCGCCGTGCGCAGCCCCGCTTCGGCCAGTTGCAGCGCCGCGCGCAGGCCGGCGCCGCCGGCACCGACGATCACGGCATCGAACGTATGCTTCGCGACTTTCACGGTCAGAGTCTCCACAGGATTTTGGCCGCCCAGCCGGCGTAGCCGACGAGCAGGAAGAGCGTGATGAGGTGCAGCGCCAGGCGCAGCCCCAGCGGCTTGACGTAGTCCATCCAGATGTCGCGCACGCCGACCCAGGCATGATAGGCAAGCGACATGAAGAAGAGGAAGGTGAGGAAGCGCATCAGCCCGCCCGAGAAGAGCGCCGACCAATGCTCGTAATCCATCTTGGGCAGCGTGAGCGCCGCGAAGGCGAACACGATGGTATAGAGCACCATGTACGTGGCGGTGGCACGCTGGGCGAGCCAGTCGCGCAGGCCGTAGTGGGCGCCGACGACGAGACGTTTTACCATAGCCAGACTCCCAGGATCACGGTGAGCGTGAGGCTGACGATCAGCACCAGCCGCGCACTCTGGCGCGCGGGCTCGAGCTCGATGCCCTTGTGCAGATCGAGCAGCAGGAAGCGGATGCCGGCGCAGAAGTGGTGCAGGTAGGCCCACAGCAGGCCGAAGAGGATCAGCTTCACCAGCGGATGGCCGACGATTGCCTTATAGGTGGCAAAGGTCTCGGGTGAAGACACGCTCAGGTCGAACAGATACAACAGGAACGGCAACAGCAGGAACAATCCGGCCCCGCTAATCCGATGCAGGATCGAGACGATCCCCGGCAACGGCAGCCGAATTTCCCGTAGGTCGAGAAACTTGGGCCGCGCCTTTCGTGCCACGCTTGCTTCGCTCATCGCGCTTGCTCCCTTGGTCACACACACGCGTCCGCCGTCGCGGACGCACCCTCGAAAAAACGGTGCTCGCCGACCCGGTGCTCAGGTCAGCTCGTTGTGGTAGTGGTATTGCGTGGTGAGATAGCGCCCGCGGCGCCATTCCACCGGCCGATCGTTGTAAGTATACGTCACGCGCTCCACCGACAGAAGCGGCGTTCCCTCCTTCACGCCCAGCGTCTCGGCCGCCATGCGGTCGGCGGCCACGGCGCGGATGCGCTCCTCGGCCCGCAGCATGCGCACCCCGAAGCGCGTCTCGAAGAAACTGTAGAGCGAGCCTTTCCACTCCTTGAGCGTGTCGAGCGTGAGCCCCTCGAACACCTCCCCGGGAAGGTAGATCTCGTCGAGCACCACGGGCTTGCCGGAAAACTTGAGCACGCGCCTCAGGATGATGATAGGATCGCCCACGGGAATTTGCAGCACACGCGCCGCCTCCTGCCCCGCCTTGGCGCGCCAGCAGTCGAGCGGCACGCTCTGCGGCTGGGTCAGGCTGCCGTCGTCGGGCACGAGCCGCAGAAAACGGAAGAACTGGCGCGGATCGTGGTGCGAGACCACAAAAGTGCCTTTGCCCTGCTTGCGCACGAGCACGTTCTCGGCGGCCAGCTCATCGACGGCCTTGCGCACGGTGCCTTGCGAAACGCCGAAACGGGCCGCCAGCTCCTGCTCGCTGGGAATGGCCTCGCCCGGTCGCCATTCGCCGGATTCCAGCGCCTGGACGATCAACGATTTGATCTGCCGATACAACGGACTGAAGGTGGGTGCATTCGAGGCCATGTTCGTTATTTCAGCACAAAAAGGATAGGACGTCTACCATGTCCACCGTCTTATATAAGATATAAGACATGGATTGACAAGCCCCGGCCGCCGGACTAGGATTCTAAGATTATCGTCCACCACGGAGAGCACCGATGAGCAAAGCCCCCGTTCGCGTCGCCGTCACCGGCGCCGCCGGTCAGATCGGCTACAGCCTGCTGTTCCGCATCGCCAGCGGAGAAATGCTGGGTAAAGATCAACCCGTCATTCTGCAGCTGCTCGACCTGCCCCAGGCCCAGAAAGCCGTCAAGGGCGTGATGATGGAACTCGAAGACTGCGCCTTCCCGCTGCTCGCCGGCATGATCGCCACCGACGACCCCAACGTCGCCTTCAAGGATGCGCAGATCGCCCTGCTGGTGGGCGCGCGCCCGCGCGGCCCCGGCATGGAGCGCAAGGACCTGCTCTCGGAAAATGCCAAGATCTTCACCGTGCAGGGCAAGGCGATCGCCGAACACGCCAACCCCGACTGCAAGGTGCTGGTGGTGGGCAACCCCTGCAACACCAACGCCTACATCGCGATGAAAACCGCCGAAAAAGTCGGCCGCGTCCCCTCCAAGAACTTCACCGCCATGCTGCGGCTCGATCACAACCGGGCACTCGCCCAGCTGGCGATCAAGACCGGCCGGCCGGTGTCGAGCTTCGAGCACATCGTCGTCTGGGGCAACCACTCCCCCACCATGTACCCCGACTATCGCTTCTGCACCTCCAACGGCGAGTCGGTCAAAGATCTCATCAACGACGAAACCTGGTACCGCGAAGTCTTCATTCCCACCGTGGGCAAACGCGGCGCGGCCATCATCGAGGCGCGCGGCCTCTCTTCGGCCGCCTCCGCTGCCAACGCCGCCATCGACCACATCCGCGACTGGTGGCTGGGCACGAACGGCCGCTGGGTGACCATGGGTGTGCCTTCCGACGGTTCCTACGGCATCCCCGAAGGGATCGTCTTCGGCTTCCCCTGTGTGTGCGAGAACGGCGAATACCGCATCGTCCAGGGGCTGCCCATCGACGACTTCTCCCGCGAGCGCATCCTCGCCACGCTCAACGAACTCATGGAAGAGCGCGAAGGGGTCAAGGATCTCCTCGGCTGAGGCAAACCCCGAACAAAGCGTGTATCATGAAGGCACGTCGCCGCGCATTGCGGCCGCGTGCCTTTTTCTCGTCCTTCGCAGTCTCGATGCCGCCATGACCGAATCCAAGTTGCTGCGCCCGGCCCAAGTCCTCTTCGAACGCGAACGCCAGCTGCCCGACATCCCCGCCGTCGACCACTACGCCGGCAGCGAGAAGTTCATGCGCCGGGCGCTGGCCTTGCAGGCCGAGATGGGGCCCGTGTTCGACGTCACGCTCGATTGCGAAGACGGCGCACCGGCCGGCAATGAAAAGGCACACGCAAAGATGTGCGCCGAGCTCGCCGTCTCGAGCGAAAACCGCCACGGCCGCGTCGGCGTGCGCATCCACGATCTCACCCACCCGCACTGGCTGCGCGATCTGGAAACCATCCTGCCGATCGCCGCAGGCCGCCTTGCCTACCTCACCGTGCCCAAGGTGCGCTCGGCGCGCGACGTGCGCACCGTGCGCGAAGCGATGCGCCCGCTGTTGCCGCCCGGCACTCGGCCCCCGCCGCTGCACGTGCTCATCGAAACGCCGGAGGCGCTCGCCGAAGTCGCGCGCATCGCCCATGAACCGGGCGTGGAATGCCTCGATTTCGGTCTGATGGATTTCGTCTCTTCGCACCGCGGCGCGATCGGGGCAGAGGCGATGCGCTCGCCCTTGCAGTTCGAACACCCCCTGATCCGCCGCGCCAAGGCCGAGATCGCCGCCGCCGCGCACGCCGCGACCATCGTGCCGGCGCACAACGTCTGCACCGAGCTCGAGGATGCCTCCCTCGTCTATGCCGACGCACATCGCGCCCGCACCGAGTTCGCCTTCCTGCGCATGTGGAGCATCCATCCCAACCAGATCCGCCCCATCCTCGAAGCGATGCAACCCAGCGCGGCAGAGATCGAAGACGCGGTGCGCATCCTCACCGCAGCCCAAGACGCCGCCTGGGGTCCGATCCGCGACGCGGGCCACCTTCACGACCGCGCCTCCTACCGCTATTATTGGGCCGTGCTGCAGCAGGCGCGGCGCACCGGCATCGCGCTCGCCGACGAAATCCTGCATCGATTCTTCGGATCCGAATCGTGAACCGCCCGCCCTTCTTCGCGCCACGGCGCTTTCCCCGCTGGCTCGTCCCCTTGCTTCTGGCGCTGCCGGTGGCCGGGGCCAACGGGCAATCCTATCCTTCGCTTTCCGCGGAGGAATTCCGCGCCTGCCTCGAGCGCCTCGCCCCCGAAGCCGAGCGGCGCGGCATCCCGGCCGAGCGCTTTTCCGCCCTCACGGCCAGCCTCAGCCCCGACCCGAGCGTGATCGCCCGGCTGGATCGTCAGCCCGAATTCGTCATCCCCATCTGGCAGTATCTCGCCAACCTCGTCGATACGCGCCGCATCCAGACGGCGCAGGAGAAGCTGCACGAGAATGAAGGCTTGCTGCGCTACGTCGAGGCCACCTACGACGTTGATGCCGAGCTCGTCGTCGCCTTCTGGGCGGTGGAGAGCAATTTCGGACAGAATCTCGGGCGCGACGACCTGCTGCAATCGCTCGCCACCCTGTCGTGCTTCGGCCGGCGGCAGAGCTATTTCCGCCCCGAATTCCTCACGGCGGTCGACATCCTCGAACGTGGAGAAACCGGCGCCGAGCGCCTGCGGGGTTCCTGGGCCGGCGCCTTCGGACAGACCCAGTTCATGCCCAGCACCTTCGCGCGCTACGCCGTCGACTTCGACGGCGACGGCAAGCGCGACCTCTATCATTCCCTGCCCGACGTTTTCGCTTCCACCGCCAACTTCCTGAAGCAAGCCGGCTGGCGGCGCGGCGAACCCTGGGCGATCGAAGTCGTACTGCCGCCCTCGTTCGATGTCCAGCTCGCAGGGCGCACGAAAAAACGCCCGACGAACGAATGGCTCGCCATGGGTCTTCCCCGCGCCGACGGCAAACCCTGGCCGCGCACCCTACCGGAAAAAGCCGCCCTGCTCTTGCCGGCCGGCCGCCAAGGCCCGGCGCTTCTGGCCTTTCCCAACTACGACGCGATCTTTCGCTACAACGCGGCCGAATCCTATGCCCTGGCGATCGGGCTCCTCTACGATGCGCTGAAAGATCCCCTGAAAGCCGCCCGCTTCGATCCCAAGCAGCCTTTCGTGCAAGCCTGGCCCACCGACGACCCGCCGCTCACCCGTTCGGAAACGCTGGAGTTGCAAGAACGTCTCTCCACCCTGGGCTACGATCCGGGCACCATCGACGGCGTGGCCGGCGCCCAGACGCGGGAGGCACTGAGCCGTTTCCAGCAGGAATGCGGCGGCCAGGCACTCGAAGCCGATGGCTGGCCCGGCACGAAGGCGCTGGAGCAGCTGCGGCGCTTCGAAGGTGGCTGCAACAAAACGCACTGAAACCAAAGCAGGCCCATTGCGCTTCGCTTCGTTCGCCGTGATCAACTCATGGAAGTGTTTTCACCTCTAAGAGTGCGCCCGTGCCGGGCGCACGCATAAAAAAAGAAGCCACCCAATCGGGTGGCTTCTCTGCTGCCAGGCGGTCCAACGTCCCGCCGCGGCGGGGCAGACGTCAGGCCTTCTGAATGTTCGACGCTTGCTTGCCTTTCGGCCCTTGCGTGACTTCGAAGCTGACTTTCTCGCCTTCCTTCAGGGTTTTGAAGCCCGGCATGTTGATCGCGGAGAAATGCGCGAACAGATCCTCACCGCCGTCATCGGGGGTGATGAAGCCGAACCCTTTGGAATCGTTGAACCACTTGACAGTACCAGTTGCCATGATGAAGCTTCCTTCGTTACTACTTTATTGAAACGGGCCATTCGACCCACGGTGTGCCGAGCAGGAATCGCGAATCTCCGCAAGCGGTGAAGACGATGCGCGCTTCGAACACTGTCGCTACGATACGCGCCTTTTACGCCGGCGTCAATACATTTTTCCCTGCGTGCAGATTTTTTTTACGCCAGCGCCCGCAGCATCCTCACGATGGCGAAACCGCCTGCCGTCGCCAGGAGCGATCCGCCCACGTGCAGCGCCAGCGCGACGAGCGCGAGCGCGAGGCGCCCGTGCTCCAGTAAGGCGAAGACTTCGGCGCTGAAGGTGGAAAAAGTCGTCAGCCCCCCGCAAAACCCTGTGGTGACGAAAAGGCGCCACCCCGCCGGCATCCCCGGCCAAGCCGAGAACACCGCGATCGCCGCGCCGATCACGAATCCGCCGATCAGGTTCGCCGCGAGCGTCCCCGGCGGCAGTTCGGGAAACCAGGCATTGAGCCGCACGCCCAGCTGCCAGCGCAGCAAAGCCCCCAGCGCCGCGCCCAGAGCGATCGCTGCGGCTTGAGCGGCAGAGGCTCCGATCAATCCCCGCCCTCCTTCTCCCGCCGGCGCCAACGCCTGCGCAGCGGCGTTCCCTCGCCGGCGGCGGCATGGATCTCGGCCATGCGGCGCAGCTGCGCCGCGACTGCCTCGTTCACCGTGCGTGCTCGCCCGGTGGGAATGCGCCCGTCGGGTGCACCGGCGGGGAGGCCGGTGAGCAGGGCCATCGCCTCGTCCACCGTCTCCACCGTCCAGATCGAGAAACGGCCCGCCCGGACGGCCTCGACCACTTCCTCGCGCAGCATCAGATGGCGCACGTTGCCCCGGGGGATGATCACCCCCTGCTCGCCGGTGAGTCTCCGGCGGGCGCACAGGGCGAAGAACCCTTCGATCTTCTCGTTCACGCCGCCGATCACCTGCACCTCGCCAAACTGATTGACCGAGCCGGTCACCGCGATTCCCTGGGCGAGCGGCAGGCCGGAGATGGCCGACAGCAGGGCGCACAGCTCCGCGAGCGAAGCCGAATCGCCCTCGACGAAGGCGTAGGATTGCTCCATCACCAGGCTCGCCGACAGCGACAGCGGCTGATGGCGGCCGAAGCGCCCGGCAAGGAAAGACGCGAGGATCATCACCCCCTTGGAGTGGATGGCCCCGCCGAGCTCGGTCTCGCGTTCGATGTCGACGACCTCGCCCTCGCCGCCCAGGCGCACCGTGGCGGTGATGCGCACCGGATAGCCGTAGCTCTGATGCGCGACGTCGACCACCACCAGGCCATTGATCTGCCCGGCGCGCGCGCCCTCGGTAGAAATGAGGAGCTCCCCCTCGAGCATCGCCTCGATCGTCTCCTCGGCATGACGGGCAAGGCGCCGCTCACGCGCCGCCACTGCCGCACGCACGGCTTCCACTGTGATCTCCTGCGCTGCATCGGCATGCGTCAGGGCGTCCGCCTCTCGCAGCAGATCCACCAGCGTTCGCGTGCGCAAGGTCAGCCGATGGGCATGTTCGGCCTCGCGAGCGGCCTGATCGAGCACTGCTGCCAGCGCCTCGGCCGACAGCGGTCGCAAGGCGTTCTCGCGTGCCAGATGCACCAACAATCGCGCCAGACCCGCCTCGGTTTCGGGCGTGCGCGGCACGTCGTCGGCCGCCTCGGCCGGAATCTTGAAGAGATCCTGGAAATCATCATCCAGATCGAACAACGCATGGAAAGTGTCGGCCGTACCGATGAGTACCACCTTGAGCGGGCAGTCGATCGGCTCGGGTTCCAGCATGCGCACGCTGCCCCAGCCGGCCGCCTCGGGCGGCGGCTCGATGCGCACCTCGCGCCGCTGCAGGGCTCGTTTCAAGGCGTCCCAGGCCGCCGGCTGGGCGAGCAGACGCTCGGCATCGAGCAGGAGGAACCCGCCGCGCGCCCGCGCGAGCGCCCCGGCGCGGATCAGCTGGAAATGCGTGATGCGCTCGCCGAGCTGCTGCAGCGTCTCGACCCAGCCCACGAGGTTGGCATAGCTCGGGTTGTCTTCGAACACCACCGGCGCACCCTCACCGGCCTCGTGCGCCACCAGCACGTGGATCTGGTAGCGGATGAGCGGAGAAAACGCCGGATTGCGTCCGCCCTCTTCCTCGTCCTCCAGCCACTCGCGCTCACCGTCGAGGATGTCCTGCTCGATCTCGTCGAGCAGGCCGATCACCGCGGACAAACCGGCGTATTTCTCCCGCAAAGGGGTGAGCAGGTGCCGCACCACCGGTTCGAGCGCCTCGCGCTCGGCGCGCCGGATCGCGGCATAGAGCGCTTCGCGCCAGGCGGGGAATTCGTCGAGCACTTCCACGAGGCGCTGGCGCCAGCGCTCCACTGCCTGTTCGATGCGCGCCTTCTCCTTGGCCGGCAGGGCTTCGTAGCGCTCCGGTTCGAGCGGCTCGCCCGCCTCGTCCACGGGGACGAAGGCCCAACCATCGCCGGTCTGCAGCAACTTGAGCCGATCCTCGGCGCACGCCTGCACGATCGCCTCGATCGCCCGGCTCTCGCGCTCCTTGTGCGCCGACTCCAGCGCCTCGATCCGTTCCTGATGGGCTTTCGCCTCGAAGGCCGCGTTCACCGCCGGTTCGAGCTGGCGCGTGAAATTCTGCAAGTCGTCGGAGAGCACGCGCGCCGTGCCCGCGGGCAACTTGAGCAGGCGCGGGCGCTGCGGGTCGGAGAAATCATAGCGGTAGGCGAGGTCTTCCGGCGCCGGTAGGCGGCGGGCCGTCTCCCCGATGTGATGCAGCGCGATCGCGTGTCGCCCCGTGCCCGGCAGACCGAAGAGGAACACGTGATAGCCACCCACGTGATTCATCGCCAGAGCGAAGCGCAGCGCTTCCTCGGCCCGCTCTTGCCCCAGCCCCACGGGCACCGTCTCGCCCGGCTCGGCCAGCACCGCCGCGATCGCGGCCGGATCCGTGACCCGGCGCAAAGACTCGGCCGGCAGGCGATGGCGCGCCCGCGGCATTTCCCCGTCGAATTCGTCCATCGCGCGCCGTCAGTCCGCGAGCGGTTCGATGCGCAGCCGCGTGACGGCCCCCTGCACCGCCGGCAGCGTTTCGATCGCCGCGATCGCCCGGTTCATCGCCGCTTCGCTCGCCTCGTGCGTGGTCATCACGATCTCCGCCCGGCCGCAGGCCGGCGCCTTCTGGATCATGGCCGCGATGGAGATCTCCTCGGCAGCGAGCACGCGGGTGATCTCCGCGAGCACCCCGGGCCGGTCGGCCACCGCGAGCCGCAGATAGGAAGCGGTACGGCACTCCTCGATGGGCAGCGCCGCCACTTCGCGCACCTGATCGGGCTGGAAGGCGAGGTGCGGCACCCGGTGTTCGGGATCGGCCGTGTGCAGCCGCGTGACGTCGACCAGATCGGCGATCACCGCACTCGCGGTGGGCTCCGCCCCTGCCCCTTTGCCGTAGAACATCGTCTGCCCCACCGCGTCGCCCTTGACCAGGACCGCGTTCATGGCGCCGTTGACGTTGGCGAGAAGGTGATCGGCCGGCACCAGGGTGGGATGCACCCTCAGCTCGAATCCGCCTTCGCGGCGCTTGGCGATCCCCAGCAGTTTCAGACGATAGCCGAGCTCCTCGGCATAGGCCACGTCGCGCGGCTCGATCCGGGTGATCCCCTCCACGTAGGCGCGCTCGAACTGGATCGGCACGCCGAAGGCGATCGAGGCCATGAGCGTGGCCTTGTGCGCCGCGTCGATTCCTTCCACGTCGAAGGTCGGATCGGCCTCGGCGTAGCCGAGCTGCTGCGCCTCGGTGAGCGCCTGGGCAAAGGTCACGCCGCGCTCGCGCATCTGCGTGAGGATGTAATTGGTGGTGCCGTTGATGATACCGGCCACCCACTCGATGCGGTTGGCGGTGAGGCCCTCGCGCAGCGCCTTGATGATGGGGATGCCGCCGGCCACCGCCGCCTCGAACGCCACCATCACGCCCCTCTCCTGGGCCCGGGCGAAGATCTCATTGCCGTGCACGGCGAGCAGCGCCTTATTGGCGGTGACCACGTGCTTGCCCGCCTCGATCGCCGCGAGCACGAGATCCTTGGCGAGGGTGTAGCCGCCGATGAGTTCGACCACGATGTCGATGTCCGGTGCGCGCACCACGGCGAAGGCATCGTCCGTCACCTCCGCCGCCCCGGCGGTGAGCGCCCGGGCGCGCTCCACGTCGCGGTCGGCCACCCGCGTGATGCGGATCGGCCGCCCGGCACGGCGCGTGATCTCCTCGGCGTTGCGCTGCAGCACGCGCCACGTCCCGCCACCGACGGTCCCGATCCCCAACAGCCCCACCTGCATCGCCTTCATCGTCATTTGTCATTTATCCTTTTTCGCTGAACCCATCACCACCTGATGCCGTCGCCGGTAGCGCTCCAGAAAGCGCTCGATGCGCCCGATCGACTCGTGCAGATCGTCGACGTGCGGCAGAAACACCATGCGGAAATGATCCGGTTGCGGCCAGTTGAACCCCGTGCCCTGCACCAGCAGCACCTTTTCCTCCTCCAGCAACTGGAGGATGAACTCCTGATCGTCGGCGATCGGATACACCTTCGGATCCAGCCGCGGGAACATATAGAGCGTCGCCTTGGCCTTGACCACAGACACGCCGGGAATCCGGCTCAAGAGCGCATGCGCCGTGTCGCGCTGGCGCGTGAGCCGCCCCTGCGGCGCCACCAGATCCTGGATGCTCTGATACCCGCCCAAGGCGGTCTGGATCGCCATCTGCCCCGGCACGTTGGAGCACAGGCGCATCGAAGCGAGCATGTTGAGCCCCTCGATGTAGTCGGCCGCGTGCCGCTTCTCGCCCGAAATCACCATCCAGCCGGCGCGATAGCCGCAGGCGCGGTAATTCTTGGACAGCCCGTTCATCGTGATGAAGAGCACGTCGTCGGCCAACGACGCGATCGAGGTATGCGTGTTGCCGTCGTAGAGCATCTTGTCGTAGATCTCGTCGGCGAACACGATCAGCTGGTGCTCGCGCGCGATCTGCACGATGCCTTCCAGGATCTCGCGCGGATAGAGCGCCCCCGTGGGGTTGTTCGGATTGATGACCACGATCGCCTTGGTGCGCAGCGAGACCTTCTTGCGGATGTCGGCCAGATCCGGCAACCAGTCGGACGCCTCGTCGCACAAGTAATGCCGCGGCTTGCCGCCCGCCAGGCTCACCGCCGCCGTCCACAGCGGATAATCGGGCGAGGGCACCAGCACCTCGTCGCCGTGCTCGAGCAGCGCCTGCAGGCTCATCACGATGAGCTCGGAGACGCCGTTGCCCAGGATCACGTCCTCCACGTCCACCCCGGCGATCCCCTTCTGCTGCGTGTAGTGCACCACCGCCTTGCGCGCCGAGAAGAGCCCCTTGGAATCGGAATAGCCCCCTGCCTCGCGCAGGTTGCGGATCACGTCGACCACGATCTCCTCGGGCGGCTCGAAACCGAAGGGCGCGAGGTTGCCGATGTTGAGCTTGATGATCTTGTGGCCGTCTTCCTCCATCTGCTTGGCGCGCGCCAGCACCGGCCCGCGGATGTCATAGCAGACGTCGTCGAGCTTGGACGATTTCAGGATACGGCGCAAAGACGGCGGCGCGGCCTCGACCACCGCCTCCGGCGCTTCTTTCTCCGTCTGCCCCTGCCGTACCGGCACCACGTTTCCGCTGCGCATTCCCATGTTTGCGTCCTCGCACGAAAGCGCCCGCCTTGCCCGGCCGGGCGCGAAACGGTAATCTTAGCCAAAAATTACCGCCTTGCGGCAATTTCCCCGGGAAGAAGATCATGGAATTTCGCCTCGAGCAGCCCCGCGACATCCGCCTCGTCACCGCCCACGGCCCCGGCTGGGTCGAGATCGACCGCCAACGCCACGAAACCAACCTCATCCTCACCCCCGAAACCGTCGCCCCCTGGTTCGAGGGCGGGTTCGATGCGCTCGACGAACCGGCGCTCGAACCCCTCCTCGCCCTGCGCCCCGAGCTCGTGCTGATCGCCACCGGCGCCACCCTGCGCCGCCCCCCCGTGCCGCTGCTGCGCCGGCTCGCCGCCGCCGGCCAAGGTTTCGAATTCATGACACTCGCGGCCGCCTGCCGCACCTATAATGTCACCGCCAGCGAAGGCCGCCGCGTCGTCGCTGGCCTCATCCTCACCTGATACGGCAGGAGACGATCATGCTCGAACCCGGCACCCTTGCCCCCGATTTCACCTTGCCCGCCACCGGCGGCCAGGAAATCACCCTCTCGGCCCTGCGCGGCCGCCCCGTCGTCCTCTACTTCTACCCCAAGGACAACACCCCCGGCTGCACCAACGAAGCCATCGCCTTTCGCGACCTCACCCCCGAATTCTCCGCCCTCGGCGCCGTGATCCTGGGCGTGTCGCGCGACAGCGTCAAATCCCACGAGAACTTCAAGGCCAAGTACCAGCTCCCCTTCGAGCTCGTCTCCGATCCCGACGAGATCGCCTGCTCCGCCTACGGCGTGATCAAGGACAAGACGATGTACGGCAAGCCCGTGCGCGGCATCGAGCGCTCCACCTTCCTCATCGGCCCCGATGGGCGCATCCTGCACCTGTGGCGCGGCGTCAAGGTCGACGGCCACGCCCAGGAAGTGCTCGCCGCCCTGCAAAAAGCCCTCGCCTGAACATCCGCCAAAGGACCGTCGATGCCCCGCCGCCGCCCGAACGCCGCCGAACGCAAGCTCTACGTCATCGACACCAACGTGCTCATGCACGACCCCACGGCGCTCTTTCGTTTCGAGGAACACGACCTCTTCCTGCCCATGGTGGCGCTCGAAGAGCTCGACACGCACAAGAAAGGGCTCTCGGAGGTGGCGCGCAACGCCCGCCAGGCGAGCCGCGCGCTCGAAGCCATCGTCAGCGGCCGCGAAGCCTCGCTCGCCGAAGGGTTCGACCTCTCCGGCCCCTCCGGCGGCCAGGCCACGGGCCGGCTCTACCTGCAGACCGAAGCGCTGGAAGCGGAACTCCCCACGAGCCTGCCGCTGTCGCGCGCCGACAACCAGATCCTCGCCGTGGTCAAGGCCATGGCGCAGCGCCTCGCCCCACGCCCGGTGATCCTCGTCTCCAAGGACATCAACCTGCGCATCAAGGCCCGCGCGCTGGGGCTTGCCGCGCAAGATTACCGCAACGACAAAATCCTCGAAGACACCGACCTCGTCTATCCCGGCGTGCGGGCGCTGCCGCCCGACTTCTGGGAGACCCACGCCAAAGGGCTGGAATCCTGGCGCGACGCCGGCCACGACTGGTACCGCATCCAGGGACCGATCGTGCCCGAGCTCCTCCTCAACGAATTCGTCTATCTCGAAGGGCCGCAGCCGCTGGAAGCGCGCGTCGTCGCCCTGGAGGGCAAGCGCGCCGTGCTGCGCACCCTCACCGACCGCCGCCACGAGAAAAACGCCGTCTGGGGCATCACCGCGCGCAACCGCGAGCAAAACTTCGCCCTCGACCTGCTGCTCGACCCCGAAATCGACTTCGTCACCCTGCTCGGGCAGGCCGGCACCGGCAAGACGCTCCTCACGCTCGCCGCCGCGCTCGCGCAAACCTTCGAGCAGAAACGCTACACCGAAGTCATCTTCACCCGCACCACCGTACCGATTGGCGAAGACATCGGCTTTCTTCCCGGCAGCGAAGAAGAAAAGATGACCCCCTGGATGGGCGCCCTCGAAGACAACCTCGAAGTGCTCCTGGGCGGCGCCCACGAAGGCGGCGACTGGGGCCGCGCCACCACCGGGGACCTGGTGCGCAGCAAGGTCAAGGTGAAGAGCCTCAACTTCATGCGCGGACGCACCTTCGTGCGCAAGTTCCTCGTGCTCGACGAAGCGCAAAACCTCACGCCCAAGCAGATGCGCACGCTCATCACCCGCGCCGGCCCTGGCAGCAAGGTGGTATGCATGGGCAACCTCGCCCAGATCGACACCCCCTACCTCACCGAAGGCAGCTCCGGGCTCACCTACGTGGTGGAGCGCATGAAAGGCTGGCCCCACGGCGGCCACGTGCTGCTGTCGCGCGGCGAACGCTCCCGGCTCGCGGACTATGCGGCGGAGGTGCTGTAACAGTCCCACATCGCAATCAGGCCGGATCTCTTCGTCTTGCATTCTCGCTCAGACAGCGTCATAATAAATTACAATGTCGGCAAGGAGCAGGGAATGCACCAGCCATCCTGCCACGCAGCGGGGTTCACCCTCGTCGAACTGATGGTCGCGATCGCCATGCTCGCGATCCTGCTCGCCATCGGCATCCCGGCGTTCGCCCCCCTCATCGCCTCGAACCGCCTCACCTCCGCCACCAACGAACTCGTCGCGGCCCTGCAAACGGCGCGCACCGAAGCCATCCGCCGCAACGTCCGCGTCACCGTCTGCCCCGCCGCCCCCACCGCCACCGCGTGCTCCGGCGCCTGGCGTGACGGCTGGATCGCCTTCGTCGACCAAACGCCCGGAAATACGCCCGCCCCCGAGAGCGCCAACGACATCCTCTTTCGCGGCGGTCCACTGCCGGCCGGCATCGTGGCGGTCGCCAACGCCCCCCTTTCCTCCTACGCCTCCTTCACTGCCGACGGCGCGAGCAAACAACTCAACGGCGCCTTTCTCGCCGGCACCCTGCGCGTGTGCTCCATCAGCACCGCGCTCACCAACGATCGCCGCGCGCGCGATCTGGTGCTGATCGCCTCCGGGCGCATCGTCCTCACCACCCCGACGGGCGTTGCTTCAACCTGCCCGTCGCCTTGAGACTCCATGCCATGCCTTTCCGCGCTCACCCATTCCGACAACGCGGCTTCAGCCTCCTCGAAGTGCTGATCGCCGCCCTCATTTTCGCCATCGGCCTGCTGGGCCTGGCGGGACTGCAGGCTCGCACGCTCGCCGCGGCCAACTCCAGCTACGAACGCTCCGCCGCCGTCATGTCCGCCTACACCATCCTCGACGCCATGCGCGCGGCGGTGATGAGCACGACGGACCCAGGAACCCGCTCTACCCTCGCTGCTGCCTACGTCTCATCGGATTGGCGCTGCAGCGCTCCCAGCGGATCGACGCTCCCCCTCTCCGACCTCAAAACCTGGATCGACAGCATGCGCGGCACGTCGAGCAATCCCCCTTTGGTGCACCCCTCCGCCTGTGGTCGCGTCACCGCCATCGACGCCGACACCTTCACCTATCGCGTCGAAGTCTGCTGGGACGACAGCGCCGGCGGCGACAACACCGACAGTGGAAACTGCCTCGGCGGCAAGCCCGCAACCCTCATCTCGGTCACGAGTCGTCTATGAAAAACCGCCCTTCCTCCCCCCTGCGCCAGCGCGGCCTCACCCTGGTCGAACTGATGGTCGCCCTCGTGCTCGGCCTCGTCGTCATCGGCGCGGTCGTCAACCTCTTCCTCACCAACCGGCAGACCTACCGCACCACCGAAAACCTCGCGCGCATGCAGGAGAACCTGCGCTTCGCCTTCGAGCTCATGGCGCGCGACGTACGCGAGGCCGGCGCCACGGCCTGCGGCGCCACGAATTTCGCCAACGTTCTCAATGGAACCCCCGCCACATGGAGCTGGCAAGGAGAATCCCTCACCGCCTACGCCCCCGGCGAGACGCTCCCCTCACCCGCCCCCTCCAACGTCGCCGCCGGCAGCCCCGTGCTCTCCATCGTCAAGGGGAGCGACCCTTCCAATGAAATCCACGTCACCGATCACAATCCCGCTGCCGCCACCCTCACCCTCTCCTCCACCACTGGCCTCGATGTAGGAGACATCCTTTTTCTATGCGAAGGGCCTGATGCCGCCATCTTCCAAGCGACCAAGGTGAACAGCAGCAGCCTGACGGTCGTCCACAACGACGGCAACAGCATCGCCCCCGGCAACTGCACCAAATGCCTCAGTACCCCCGTCATCTGCGGCAGCGGCGGCGCGGCCCCCCAACCCGCCTCTTGCCGCAATTTCACCGGCGGCACCCTCTTGAAGTTCCAGCACGTCCTCTGGTACGTCGGCACCAACGACCGCGGCGGCACCTCTCTCTACCGCAAGGTCGGCAACGACGCCGCCGTAGAAATGGTCCCTGACATCGATCAACTCTCCCTGAGTTTTCTCTCCGTTGGCGGCACGACCTACCAACCCATCGCCAGCGTCACCGACTGGACCAAGGTCCGGGCCGTGCGCATCATGGTACGCAGCGTTTCCACGGACAGAATCGGCACCGACGGCCAACCCCTGCGCCGTGAATACCCCTTCACCATTGCCTTGCGCAACCGCCTGAGCTGAGGTTTCCGCCATGGCACCCCTTCCCCTCCGCCTTCCTTCGCCCTCCGTACCCCTCGGCCAACGCGGGGCTGCGCTCGCCACCACCCTCATCCTACTGGTGATCGTCACCCTCATCGCGCTCGGTGCCACCCGTTTCGTCGCCCAGGAAGAGAAGATGGCCAGCGGCATCTTCGATCGCGCCATCGCCTTCCAATCGGCCGAAGCTGGATTGCGCCGCGCCGAAGCGCTTGCCCTACAAAGCACCCCGCCCACTGCACAACCGAACAATACCGATGGCGTATGTAATCAAACCTCCTGCAGTGGTGGCCTATGCGCCCCTCCCGACGCCGATTGCACACCCCGTTGGAAAGACTCTTCCTTCACCGGCTGGATTTCCATTCTCAGCCCACCGGACGTTCCCCTGCCTGTCGAAGGCTTCTACGAATACCTGGGCACTTACCCCAACTGGTACCTCTGCGACCGGGAAAATCCCGTGCCTCCCAATTGTCTTGGTCGCCGCTACCGCGTCACCGTTCGCGCCGTCCGCACGCCAGGCGCTACCGTCATCCTCGAAAGCCAGTACCAAGGCTCCTGACCCAGAACCTGGAGACGGACATGTCCCGCATCCACCGCCTCGTCTTCGCCACCACCCTAGTCATCCTGTCCACGGTCGCAGCTGGCAGCCCGTTAGACATCCCCAACGTGCCGCTCAACACAGGGGTAGGCGTCGACCCAAACATCATGCTCATACTCGACGATTCGGGATCGATGCAGTTCGAAATCCTCCCCGATACTTTGACTTCATCGGGCACCTACTTCCTTTTTCCCCAGCCTTCCAATCCCTATGGGGGAAATACTTACAACAACGCCTACCTCGGCTTGGACGACACCCAAAACCCTAACGTTACCTTGCGTTCCTCCACTCAAAACGTACTCTTCTACAATCCTACCGTCACCTACCAGCCCTGGCGCAAAGCGGACGGCAGTTCCTATCCCAATATCGATCCTGCAAGCGCCCCTTACGACCCGGCAGGAAGAAATAATTGCAAAATCAATCTAAAAACGGGGGGCATGACGGGAAGTAACTGTTCGAGAACCACTTTATCTTACCCTATCACATTCTATGTCTATGTCGGCAGCGGCGACGTCACCGCCCGGACGAACTACATCCGCTATCAATACCGCAACGGAACGTTCTATCAATGGCAGGTCGGAACCAGGTCCAATACCGAACAAGCACTCACTACCCTGCCCTGGGGACGCTCCACCGACGAGGAAGTTCAGAACTTCGCCAATTGGTTCAGCTACTATCGCTCGCGTATCCTCGCCGTTCAGGCCGGCGTCACCAACGCTTTTGCCGATTTGAGCGAAAATTTCCGCGTAGGATTTTGTACGATCAATACGTGTAATAACCGCAACGCAACACCCAATATCGCCATCCCAACGACAAGAAAATTTTCAGGGACGAATAAATCGAATTTTTTCGATACTTTTACCAAAGTAACAATCAACGCAGTAGGAACTCCCTTAAGGGAAGGATTGGATTGGGCTGGTAATAATTATAAAAAATCTGACGATAACGGCCCATGGGGACCAAAAGTTACCATCCAAGGTACAGCAAAGCAACTTTCCTGCCGTCAATCATTCACCATTCTTACTACCGACGGGTATTGGGACACGGGCTACGGTCTTTCAGAACTGGGCAATTCCGATGGTACCAATGGTCCAACAATAACTTCGGCCGACGGAAAAACTTCCTACCAATACACCCCGCAAAACCCTTATAAAGACAGTTACTCAAACACACTTGCCGACGTCGCCATGGAGTACTGGAAAAAAGACTTACGATCCGACTTGGACAACAACGTTCCGACGACCATAGCCGACCCCGCTTTCTGGCAACACATGACTACGTTTGCGCTCTCGCTTGGTGTCGCCGGAACACTCACGTATCCTGACGACCTCGCTGCCATTACCGCGGGCACAAAATCTTGGCCCGACCCGACAAAAAACAAAAATGAAACTCGCGTCGACGATCTCTGGCACGCCGCCGTCAATGGCCATGGACAATTCTTTGCCGCCAAGAACCCCGATGAATTTGCTCAAGGGTTGAAAAATGCGCTCGGCGCGATTAGCGACCGTACCTCCTCTGCCAGCAACGTCGCCGTAAACCTCCCCCGTATCACCTCCAACACTTTGGTCTTCCAAGCCCGCTACAAACCAGGAGACTGGACGGGCGAGCTTCTCGCTTACCCTATCACGATAAACGGGGTCGGCACGACGCCGGCATGGTCGGCCAGTATCCCCGGCGTCGGTTCGCGCCAGATCTTCACTTGGAACGGCAGCAACGGTGGCATTGCCTTCGATTGGAACGCTCTCACCCCAGCGCAAAAGACCGCCCTCGGTTCCCAGACCGACACCGTCAAACAGGACATCGTCAACTACCTGCGCGGCGACCAGAGCAAGGAAGTGAAAAACGGCGGCACGCTGCGCAACCGCGCGAGCCTGCTGGGTGACATCATTCACTCCAGCCCCGTATATGTCGACAACCACAAAGACGGGGCCGAACGTGCGCAGACCGTCTTCGTCGGCGCCAACGATGGCATGCTGCACGCCTTCGACGCCACCAACGGGCAGGAGATCTTCGCCTACGTGCCCAATCTCCTCATCGGTTCCAACCTCGCCGCGCTTTCTGATCCGGCCTACACCCACCGCTATTTCGTCGACGGGCCGATCTCCGTCTCCGATTCCACGCTCACGCCCAACAAGCAAATCCTGGTCGCCAGCCTCGGTTACGGCGGCAAAGGGCTCTTCGCTCTCGACGTGACCAATCCAAAGTCCTTCTCCGCCACCAACGTCAAGTGGGAATTCGGCAACGACCCCGATCTTGGGCTCGTGATCGGTGAGATGCTGCTCGCCAAGCTCAACAACGGAAAAACCGCAGTGGTTTTCGGCAACGGCTACAACAGCACCAACGAACACGCCGTGCTCTTCGTCGTCGACCTCGACACGGGGGCACTGATCCAGAAAATCGACACCGGCGCGGGTTCTTCGAATGGGCTTTCTGCCGTCCGCGGTTGGGATAACGACGGCAATGGAACCATCGACTACGTCTATGCCGGCGACTTGCAGGGCAACTTGTGGAAGTTCGATCTCTCGGACAACAACGCCAGCAAATGGGATGTCGCCCTCAAGCAGGGTAACCAAAAACAGGCGCTTTTCCACGCGCAGGATAAGAACGGCAAGGCCCAGCCCATTACCGCTCGTCCGTCCCTTGGGGCCAATCCAGCCGACGGCAGTCTCTGGGTCTTCTTCGGCACGGGGCGCTACCTGACGACCGGTGACGTCTCCGACACCTCCACCCAAAGTTGGTACGGGATCATCGACGATGGCAAGAATCCCGTAACACGCAGTCAGCTCAAAGAGCGTAAGGTTGTCGCGCGGGGAACGGACTCAAACACGGGCAATCCAGTTCGGGCTTTTGAGCTCGCTACCAGCGGCGATATGAATAACAAGAAAGGCTGGTATGTCGACCTCGACCCTGGCGAGCGCATGATCACCTCATCCCAGTTCTACGGTTCCGTTCTTCTAGCCAGCAGCATCATCCCGAGCGACGATCCCTGTACGCCCGGGGGCACGGGCTACGTCAATGCGATTGATCCTTTCACCGGCGCCGCACTCGGAACACCATTCTTTACCGACTATGGCACCTTGACCTTCAACGGTCAAAAAATCCCCGTCGGTTCCGTCGATCTCGGCATCGGCATGCCCGGCCAGGCGCAGATCGTGGGGGACAAACTCGTGGTGGGGGGCTCCAGCGGCGAAACCGCCTCGACCACCGTCAATCTGCCAAACATACTTCCCCACCGCGTCAACTGGCGCGAACTGATCCGGGAGTAATCCACCATGCACTGCACCCCACGCCGCAGCCGCGGCTTCACCCTGATCGAGCTGATGATCGTGGTGGCCATCATCGCCATCCTGGCCGGAATCGCCTATCCCAGCTACCAGCGCCACGTGCTGCAGACGCGCCGCACGGCGGCGCAGGGCTGCCTGATGGAGCTCGCGCAGTGGATGGAGCGCTACTACACCACCAAGATGACGTACAAGAACGCCGCCCTGCCGGCGCTCTCGTGCACCAACGAGCTGGGCAATTTCTATACCTTCGCCCTCGACGGAACGCCGTCCGAGACGGGCTACAAGCTCAAGGCCACGGCCAAAGGGGCACAGACGCGCGACACCGGCTGCACGCCGCTCACCCTGGACAGCGCCGGCACCAAGGGGCCGGCCGGCTGCTGGCGTTGACGCCGCAGGGGCGAGGATGCCTGCCGGGGGTGGCCGCGACGGCGTCGCTGGCTGCAACCCGGGGTACAATGGCGTGAGCGCCCCGCCGAGCCGAGCATGATTTCCCTGCCCCTGCGTGCCCTTTTCCTTGCCGCCGCCCTCACCGTGGCGGCGCTCCTTGCCTTCGGCCTCTACCTGCAGCACGGCCTGGGGCTGGAGCCCTGCCCGCTGTGCATCCTGCAGCGCATCGCCTTCTTCGGCGTGGGGCTCTTCGCGCTGCTGGGCACGATGCTCGCGCGTTGGCCGTGGGCGGGGCGCGGCTGCGCGGGGGGAATGCTGCTGTGCGCGCTGGGCGGATTGGGCCTGGCGCTGTGGCAGAGCTGGCTGCAGCAGCACCCGCCCAGCGACCCCTTCGCCTGCGGCCCGGGGCTGGATTATCTGGTGGAGACGCTGCCCCTTTCCGAATGGCTGCCCAAGGTCTTTGCCGGCGAGGGACAGTGCACGGCCATCGACTGGACTTTCCTGGGGCTTACCATCGCCAACTGGTCGGCGCTGTGGTTTGCCGCCTTCGCCCTGCTCGCGGCCTGGCTCGTGCTGCGCCGCGGCTGATTCAAGACAAGACTTCCACGATTCGCCCGCCCACCTCGCAGCGCCAGAGGCCGCCTTCGAGCCCGAGACAGCGGCGCACTTCCAGGCGCACGCGCAAGGGGCGCGCCGGCATGCCGCGCACCCCGCCGGGCTGTTCGACCTGGACGGCGAGGAGCTCGGACGCGGCAGGGACATAGTTGGTACGCAGCGCCATGCCGCCCGCCGAGAGCTCGAAGCAGACGGCCTCATGCACTTCGCCGCGCGGCGAAAGCAGGCGGGCAGGAACGCCGCCGGGCAGAGGAATGCGCCGCTCGCGGCGCCGTTCGACGAAATTGCCGACCATGAAAAGAGCCTCCCAAGCCAACGGGATTCAGTTTAGCTTGGGCTGGATGGGAAGGCAATGCGGGAGAAATGAAAAAAGCCTACGCGAGCGATCGCGTAAGCTTTTGGTGTGATTGGTCGGGGCGGCGGGATTTGAACTCGCGACCCCTTGCACCCCATGCAAGTGCGCTACCAGGCTGCGCTACGCCCCGACGAGTTCGCTATTGTAGCCGATTCCGCAGAAAACGCAAGCCGGACGCGCCGCTTTCGCTCCCTGTTTTTGCTGCATCGCGGAAATCGACGTGTTATGCTTGCCGCCGAAGCGTTGATGAACAACGAAGGAAGGAAGACGATGGCGCTTTATGCCTTGGGTGACAAACGCCCGCAGCTCGGGCCCGATTGCTGGGTGGCCGACAGCGCCGAGGTGATCGGCGACGTGCGGCTCGGGCGCGGGGTCTCGATCTGGTTCAACGCCGTGCTGCGCGGCGACAATGAACCGATCACGATCGGCGCGGGCACCAACGTGCAAGACGGCGTGATCCTGCACGACGACGAAGGAATCCCTCTCACCATCGGCGCGGGCGTGAGCATCGGCCACATGGCCATGCTGCACGGCTGCACCGTGGGGGACGGCTGCCTCATCGGTATCAACGCGGTGATCCTCAACCGCGCGGTGATCGGGGCGCACTGCATCATCGGCGCGAACGCCCTCATTCCCGAAGGCAAGGTGATTCCGGAGCGCAGCCTGGTGGTCGGCTCGCCGGGACGGGTGATCCGTACCCTGACCGACGAAGAAGTGTCGCGGCTGCACGCCAACGCGGCGCACTACCGCGAGGCGGCGCAGCGCTACCGCACGGCGCTCACGCGCATCGGCTGAGGATTCAGGGAGTCGCCGCCCTGGGCGGCAGCGTGAGGAGTACTTCGTCGGGGCGCAGGTAGTTGAGCGAGCCGCGTGCCACCGCTTCGAGCGCCTCGCCGCCATTTTTCAGCTCTTCGATTTCGGCCGCGGCGGCGGCGTTCCGCGCCGCCAGGGCCTCGTTGCGCTGGATGATCTCGTTGAGGCGGGCGTCGAGCCGCTGGCGGTGCAGCAGACCGTCGCGGCCGAGCCACAGTTGGTACTGCAGGAGCGCGAGCAGCACGACGAGGATCAGCCGCACCCACAGGCTCACGCCTGCCTCACTGCGTGCGCAGATTGTAGAACGCCGTCCGGCCCGGATAGCGGGCGGTGTCGCCCAAGTCTTCTTCGATGCGCAGCAGCTGGTTGTACTTGGCCAGACGATCGGAACGCGACAGCGAGCCGGTCTTGATCTGGCCGGTGGAAAGGCCCACGGCGATGTCGGCGATGGTCGAATCTTCCGTCTCGCCCGAGCGGTGCGAGATCACGGCGGTGTAGCCGGCGCGCTTGGCGAGTTCCACGGCGGCGAAGGTTTCGGTGAGCGTGCCGATCTGGTTGATCTTGATGAGGATGGAGTTGGCCACTCCTTCGCGGATGCCGCGCTCGAGGAGCTGCGTGTTGGTGACGAAGAGATCGTCGCCCACGAGCTGCACCTTTTTGCCCAGGCGCTCGGTGAGGATTTTCCACCCCGCCCAGTCGCCTTCGGCCATGCCATCTTCGATCGAGACGATGGGGAATTTGTCGACCAGCGCCGAGAGATAGTCGGCAAAGCCCTCCGCGGAGAGTTTCAGCCCCTCGCCGGCAAGGACGTATTCGCCGTTTTTGTAGAATTCGGAGCTGGCGCAGTCGAGCGCGAGCAGCACGTCGCGCCCCGGCTCGTAGCCGGCGGCGGAGACGGCCTCCAGGATGAGGGAGAGCGCCTCTTCGGTGTTCTTCACGTTGGGAGCGAAGCCGCCTTCGTCGCCCACGGTGGTGGGATGCCCCTTGCGATCGACGAGTTTCTTCAGGTGATGGAAGATCTCGGCGCCGCAGCGCAGCGCCTCGCGGAAGGATTCCATGCCCACCGGCATGATCATGCATTCCTGGATGTCGAGGCTGTTGTTGGCGTGCGCGCCGCCGTTGATGACGTTCATCATCGGCACCGGCATCTGCTTGGGCCCGGAGCCGCCGAAGTAGCGGTACAGCGGCAATCCCGCCTCTTCGGCCGCAGCCTTGGCCACCGCCATCGACACGGCGAGCATCGCGTTCGCCCCAAGGCGGGATTTGTTCTCGGTGCCGTCGAGCTCGATGAGGGTCTGGTCGATGAAGGTCTGATCCTCGGCGTCGAGCCCCAGCAGCGCTTCGCAGATCTCGGTGTTGACGTTCTCCACGGCGCGCAGCACGCCCTTGCCGAGGTAGCGGGCGGGGTCGCCGTCGCGCAGCTCGATGGCCTCGCGCGAACCGGTGGAGGCGCCGGAAGGAACGGCGGCGCGCCCCATCACGCCGGATTCGAGCAGCACGTCCGCTTCCACGGTGGGGTTGCCGCGGGAATCGAGGATCTCCCGCGCGACGATATCGACGATGGCACTCATTTCATGCTCCAGACAGAATGAACAAATCTTTCAGGCGGACGGCAGGCCTTCGACCACCAGCATGTCGAACTCGGCCAGCCCTTCACGCGCCGCCCGCGCTTTGCGATAGGATTCCGAGTCATAAAACGCTTGCGCCGCCTCGAACGAAGGGAATTCGACGACGACCACGCGCTGCGGCTGCCATTGCCCTTCGAGCACGGCAAAGCGCCCGCCGCGCGCGAGATAACGCCCACCGTGCTCGGCCACCGCCGGGGCGGAAAGCTCACGATAACGCGCAAGCGCCTCATGGTCGGCACGACGCGCGACGACGATCACATAGGCTTTCGCATTCATTGCATCATCTCCTGTTCGATGAACCCTCTTTGCTTCGCCACCCGGTCGAGCGCGACGAGCGTGGTGAGGAGCTCGGCCAGACGCGGGATGGGCCAGGCGTTAGGGCCGTCGGAGAGGGCCTTGTCGGGATCGGGGTGCGATTCCATGAAGAGCCCGGCGATGCCGGCAGCCACCGCTGCCCGGGCGAGCACGGGGACGAATTCGCGCTGCCCGCCCGAAGCCTGCCCCTGCCCGCCGGGCAGCTGCACCGAGTGGGTGGCGTCGAACACCACGGGGCAGCCGGTGGCACGCATGATGGCGAGCCCCCGCATGTCGACCACGAGGTTGTGGTAGCCGAAGCTCACGCCGCGCTCGCACACGAGGAGGGTGTCGGCTCCCCCGTTGGCTTCCTTGGCCTTGGCCACCACATTGACC
Source organism: Tepidiphilus succinatimandens (assembly GCF_006503695.1). Classification (GTDB taxonomy): domain Bacteria; phylum Pseudomonadota; class Gammaproteobacteria; order Burkholderiales; family Rhodocyclaceae; genus Tepidiphilus; species Tepidiphilus succinatimandens. The sequence goes on along the minus strand of NZ_SBIK01000005.1, from coordinate 16,511 downwards.
ATGTCCTCGGGGGCGAGGAACTGCCCTTTCTTGATATTGACCGGCTTGCCGCTCGCGGCCACCGCCTGGATGAAGTCGGTCTGGCGGCAGAGGAAGGCCGGCGTTTGCAGCACGTCGACCACTTCGGCCACCGGCGCCACTTCGGCTTCGGTGTGCACGTCGGTGAGCACCGGCACGCCCACGCGCTCGCGCACCTCGGCCAGGATCTCCAGCCCTTTGGCCATGCCCAAACCACGGAAAGATTTGCTGGAGGTGCGGTTGGCCTTGTCGTAGCTCGACTTGTAGATGAAGGGCACGCCGAGCGCGGCGGTGATCTCCTTGAGCGCCTGCGCCGATTCGAGCGCCATCTGGCGCGACTCGATCACGCAGGGGCCGGCAATGAGGAAGAAGGGCCGGTCGAGCCCGACTTCGAATCCGCACAGTTTCATGCCGCCTCCTTGCTCGATGCGATCGCCGTGGGACGCCCGGCGCGCCGGCGCGCTTCCAGCGCCGCCTGCACGTAGGCGATGAAGAGCGGATGGCCTTCGCGCGGGTTGGACGTGAATTCGGGGTGGAACTGGCAGCCGACGAACCAGGGGTGCACGTCCTGCGGCAGTTCGATCATTTCGCACAGCTCGGTGCCGGGCGCACGGCCCGAGACCACGAGCCCCTTTTCTTGCAGCAGCGGCAACAGGCGGTTGTTCACCTCGTAGCGGTGGCGGTGGCGTTCGACCACCTGCGGCGCGCCGTAGATCTGCCGCGCGAGCGTGCCCTCGGCGAGCAGGCACACCTGGCCGCCCAGGCGCATCGTGCCGCCCAGGTCAGATTCTTCGCTGCGCCGTTCGATCTTGCCGCTGCGGTCCTGCCATTCGGTAATGAGGCCGACCACGGGGTGAGGCGTCTCGGGGTCGAACTCGGTGGAGTGCGCCCCTTCGAGCCCGGCGACGTGGCGGGCGAATTCGACCACCGCGAGCTGCATGCCGAGGCAGATGCCGAGGAAAGGGATGCGGTGCTCGCGCGCGTACTGGATGGCGAGGATCTTGCCTTCGGTGCCGCGCCGCCCGAACCCGCCGGGCACGAGGATGGCATCCATGCCGGCGAGCGCGGCGCAGCCTTCGTCTTCCAGCGTTTCGGAATCGATGTAGTGGATGTTCACCCGGCAGCGGGTGTGCAGCCCGGCGTGGGTGAGCGCTTCGACCAGCGACTTGTACGATTCGGTGAGATCGACGTACTTGCCGACGAAGGCGATGTCGACTTCGGCGCGCGGGTGTTCCCAGGCGTCGACGATGCGCCGCCACACGGAGAGATCGGCCGGACGGGCGAGGAGGTCGAGCTTGTGGCAGACGATCTCGTCGAGCATCTGCTCGTGCAGCAGCAGCGGGATGCGGTAGATGGTGTCGGCGTCGCGCGACTCGATCACCGCCTGCGGGCGCACGTTGCAGAAGAGGGCGATCTTGCGCCGCTCTTCTTCCGGAATGGCCCGGTCGGCGCGGCACAGCAGGATGTCGGGCTGGATGCCGATCTCGCGCAGTTCTTTCACCGAGTGCTGCGTGGGCTTGGTCTTGAGTTCGCCCGCCGCGGCGATGTAGGGCAAAAGCGTGAGGTGGATATAGCACACGCCCTGCGGGCCTAGCTCGATGCCCATCTGGCGGATGGCTTCGAGGAAGGGCAGCGACTCGATGTCGCCCACCGTGCCGCCCACTTCAACGATGGCCACGTCCGCCCCTTCGGCGCCGCGCTCGATGAAGCGCTTGATCTCGTCGGTGATGTGCGGAATCACCTGCACCGTCTTGCCGAGGTATTCGCCGCGGCGCTCCTTGCGGATGACGGATTCGTAGATCTGACCGGTGGTGAAGTTGTTGCGCCGGCTCATCTTGGCACGAGTGAAGCGCTCGTAGTGGCCGAGGTCGAGGTCGGTCTCGGCGCCGTCTTCGGTAACGAAGACTTCGCCGTGCTGGAACGGGCTCATGGTGCCCGGATCGACGTTGATGTAGGGGTCGAGCTTGAGGTGGGTGATGCGGATGCCGCGCGATTCGAGGATGGCCCCGAGCGAGGCGGCGGCGATCCCCTTGCCGAGCGAGGAGACCACGCCGCCGGTCACGAACACGTACTTGGTCATGGGAACGTGGATTGGCTGGAAAAGCGAATGATAGCCGATCCCGGCCGCTTCGCGAACGCCGTGCGCTTCAGCGGATCAGGGTGCGCAGCACGTCGCGGAAGAGGTCCGTGCCGCCGCGTTCGAGCCACTCGAAGGCCACCATCTCGCGGCAGACCACCACGGCCCCAGCCTGGCGCATCCGCTCGAGGGCGAGCAGCCGATCCTCGGCACGGCGCGAGCCGACCGCCTCGGCCACCACGAACACCTGCTTGCCCGCCTCGAGCAGATCGAGCACCGTCTGCAGCACACATACGTGCGCCTCGGTGCCGGCCACCACCACCTGTTCGGCGCGCCCTACGGCGGTGCCCTCGAGCACGCCGTCGCGTACCGCCGAGAAAGCGGTCTTGCGCACCCGCTCGGCCGCGGGCGGCAGCACTTCGAGCAATTCCGGCACCGTCTCGCCGATCTTCTCGGGGAAGTGCTCGCTCACCACCACCGGCACCTGCAGCTTGCCGGCGAGCCGCAGCAGCCAGGCGGCGGATTCCCGTACCTGCTCCTTGTGCTCGATCACCGGCAGCAGGCCGCTTTGGATGTCGACCACGAGCAGGGCGCTCTCCCTGACATGCATCTTCATCCTCGCCCCCTCAATCGCGCAGTTCGGGACGATCGCGGAAGTGCTCGAGCGCCTCGGGGTTGGCGAGCGCCTCGACGTTTTTCACCGGCTGGCCGTGCACCACCTGGCGCACCGCGAGCTCGACGATCTTGCCGCTCTTGGTGCGCGGGATGTCGGGCACCTGCACGATCTTGGCCGGAACGTGGCGCGGCGTGGTGTTGTCGCGGATCACGCGGCGGATCTTTTCCTCCAGCGCCGCATCGAGCGCGAGCCCCTCGCGCAGGCGCACGAAGAGCACCACGCGCACGTCGCCCTGCCAGTCCTGACCGATGACGATGGATTCCTCCACCTCGGGCAGTTTCTCCACCTGGCGGTAGATCTCGGCCGTGCCGATGCGCACCCCGCCGGGGTTGAGCGTGGCGTCCGAGCGGCCGTAGATGATGAAGCCGCCGTGGATCGTTTCCTCGCAGTAATCGCCGTGGCACCACACGCCGGGGAAGCGCTCGAAGTAGGCGGCGCGGTACTTGCTGCCGTCCGGGTCGTTCCAGAATCCCAGAGGCATCACCGGGAAGGGACGGGTGCACACGAGCTCGCCTTTCTGCCCGACGACGGGGTTGCCGTTCTCGTCGAACACCTGCACCGCCATCCCCAGCCCCTTGCACTGGATCTCGCCGCGCCACACGGGCAGCGTCGGGTTGCCCAGCACGAAACAGGAAACGATGTCGGTGCCGCCGGAGATCGACGACAGGCAGAGGTCGCGCTTGATGCGGGTGTAGACGTAATCGAAGCCCTCGGGCATGAGGGGGCTGCCGGTGCTGAACATCGTGCGCACCGTGTCGAGCCGGTGCGTTTCGATGGGTGCGAGCCCTTTCTTCGCCGCCGCATCGAGGAATTTCGCCGACGTACCGAAATGCGTCATGCGCTCGGCGTCGGCGTAGTCGAAAAGGATGGTGCCGTCCTTGACGAAGGGCGAGCCGTCGTAGAGGAGCAGCGTCGCCTCCGAGGCCAGGCCCGAGACGAGCCAGTTCCACATCATCCAGCCGCAGGTGGTGAAGTAGAAGAGCCGGTCGTCGGGCTTGACGTCGCCGTGCAGCTTGTGCTCCTTGAGATGCTGCAGCAGCACCCCGCCGGCGCAGTGCACGATGCACTTGGGCAGCCCCGTGGTGCCGGAGGAATAGAGGATGTAGAGGGGATGATCGAACGGCAGGCGCACGAAGTCTATCTCGGTCGCGTCGCGGTGCGGCGCGGTGAACTCGGCCCAGCCCTGCGCGCGGTCGATCATCGAGAGATCGGGCAGCGCCTCCAGATACGGCGTGACCACCACCCGGCGCACCGACGGAAGGCCGGCCACCACTTCGGCCACCTTGCCGCGGATATCGACCGCCTTGCCGTTGTACCAGTAGCCGTCGACGGTGAAGAGCACCTTGGGCTCGGTCTGGCCGAAACGATCGAGCACTCCTTGCACGCCGAAATCGGGGGAAGCCGAAGTGAAGATCGCTCCCAGGCTCGCCGTGGCGAGCATGGCGATGACCGTGTGCGGCATGTTGGGCATGTAGGCCGCGACCCGGTCGCCGCGCGTCACCCCCGCTTCGGCCAGGGCCCGGGCCACACGGGCCACTTCGAGATACAGCTCTTCCCAGCTCCAGCGCTGCTTGACCCGGTCCTCGCCCCAGAACACCATCGCCTCGCGCCCGTCGCGCCGGCGCAGCAGGTTCTCGGCGAAATTGAGCCGCGCCTGCGCAAACCAGCGCGCCCCAGGCATCTTGTGGCCATCGACGAGCACCACCTCGCCGCGCTCGCCGATCACCCCGCCTTCGTCCCACACCGAAACCCAGAATTCCTCGGGATGCTCGATGCTCCAGCGGTGCAAGGCCGCGTAGTCGGGGAAATTCCGGCTCCAGCGCGCTTCGACGTGGCGGGTAAACGCCGTGATCGTGGCGCTCGCCACCCGTTCGGCCGAAGGTACCCAGATGGGGTTCGTCTCGCTCATGTCCTTCCTCCTTTTGGTTGATTTTTTTATGAATATTTTCCGTAAGCCGCCGCAGCGGTTCCCGGCTCAGCCGGGAGAACCCGCCAGCGCCCGACGCAGATCATCGGGCAAGGGCGTAGAACGGCCGGTGGCGGCGTCCACCCACACCATCTTACCGGAACCGGTGGCGTAGAGGGTCTCGTCGCCCACCAGGCGCAGCTCGTACCAGCTCGTCACGCTCGAGCGCCCCGGCTCGCCGGCATATACCGTGACCTCGCACACGGCCGGATAGGTCACCGGCTTGAGGAAATTGCAGTCCGCATGCACCAGCACCGGCGAGGGCGACACACCGGCCACCCCCCGATAGTCCAGCGCTTCGAGCCATTCCACTCGTGCCTGTTCGAAATAGCGAAAATAGATCGTATTATTGACATGGCCGAAGGCATCCATGTCGCCCCAGCGCACGGGGATTTTGGTCGTGAGTACTTTCCGGGCATGGGCCGGGCGTTGTGTCATGATCGCGTCTCCTCGAAAGCGTGATTGATCGTCGGCCCGTTTTCTGCCAACATACGGCAGCGTATGGCCTCTCATCCTATTGTAGCGCGAGGACTCCCGAAGATGGAACGAGAAGCGATGGAATTCGACGTAGTGATCGTCGGCGGCGGCCCGGCCGGGCTCGCGGCAGCGATCCGCCTCAAGCAGCTCTGCGCCGAGAAGGGGCAGGATTTCTCCGTGTGCGTGATCGAGAAAGGCGCGGAGCTGGGCGCGCACACCATGTCGGGCGCCGTGCTCGATCCGCGCTCGCTCACCGAGCTCATTCCCGACTGGAAGGAACGCGGCGCGCCGGTCAAGACCGAGGTGCGCGAAGACCGCTTCCTCTTCCTCAAGGAAGGCGGGGCGATGAAGGTGCCCAACGCCCTGCTGCCGCAATGTTTCCAGAACCATGGCAACTACATCGTCCGCGCCGGCTTCCTCGTCAAGTGGCTGGGCGAGCAGGCCGAAGCCATGGGAATCGACGTCTACCCCGGCTTTGCCGCCGCCGACGTGCTCTACGACGAAGAAGGCCGCGTGCTCGGCGTCGTCACCGGCGACATGGGGCTGCAGAAAGACGGCACTCCTGGCCCCAACTACCAGCCGGGCATGGAGCTGCGGGCGCGCTACACGCTCTTCGCCGAAGGCTGCCGCGGGCACCTGGGCAAGCGGCTCGAACAGCGCTTCAAGCTGCGCGAAGGGCGCGATCCGCAAGCCTACGGCATCGGCATCAAGGAGCTGTGGGAGATCGATCCGGCCAAGCACGAACCGGGACTGGTGATGCACACCGCCGGCTGGCCGCTCGACCCTGACACCTACGGCGGCTCCTTCTGCTACCACCTCGACGAGGGCCCTCTGGTGGCGATCGGCTTTGTCGTCGGGCTCGACTACCGCAATCCCTATCTCTCGCCCTTCGAGGAATTCCAGCGGCTCAAGACCCACCCTGCCATCCGCTCCATGCTCGAAGGCGGCAAACGCATCGCCTATGGCGCACGGGCGCTAGTGGCCGGCGGCCTGCAAGCGCTGCCCAAGACAGTCTTTCCCGGCGGCGCGCTCATCGGCGACGATGCGGGTTACCTCAACGCCTCGCGCATCAAGGGCATCCACGCGGCCATCAAGTCCGGCATGCTCGCGGCGGAAGCCGCCTTCGCTGCGCTTGCCGCCGGTCGCGCGCACGACGAGCTCTCCGACTACCCGCAGGCCTTCGAGCGCAGCTGGCTGCACGAGGAGCTCTACCGCGCCCGCAACTTCAAGCCGCTCATGAAGAAGGGTCTATGGGCCGGGTCGCTGCTCTTTGGCATCGACCAGATGGTGTTCCGCGGCAAGGCACCCTGGACGCTGCACCGCGACACGCCCGACCACGCCCTGCTCAAACCCGCGGCCGAATGCAAACCGATCGCCTATCCCAAGCCCGACGGCGTGCTCACTTTCGACCGGCTCTCCTCGGTCTTCCTCTCCAACACCAACCACGACGAGGACCAGCCCTGCCACCTCGTGCTGCGCGATCCCAAGGTGGCGATCGACGTCAATCTCAAGATCTACGATGCCCCCGAGCAGCGCTACTGCCCGGCCGGCGTCTATGAGATCGTGAGAGAAGACGGCACGCCGCGCCTGCAGATCAACGCGCAGAACTGCGTGCACTGCAAGACCTGCGACATCAAGGATCCGACGCAGAACATCGACTGGGTCCCCCCGCAGGGCGGCGAAGGGCCGATCTACGTCGGCATGTGAGTCCGGGCGCCGCAGGGCTGCGGCGCCTTCACGGCCTCATTCGAACACGCGGCGCGCGTTCAGCGGCTGCACCGGGCGGTTGTTGCGGCCGGTGAGCGACAAGAAGGCGCGCAGCTGCTCCTCGCTCGCCTCGGCGACTTCCGACATCACGTACCAGCGCACGCCCTCGATGCAGGGCGGCGTGGTGAGCGAGCCGTTGTAGCGATAGAAATCGGTCGTGGGCGGCAGCAGCTTGCCCGGATCGAGCGACACGCTCGCCCCGCCCTTTTTCTGCGCGGCGGCGAGGATCTCGCCGAGCGCCGGATTGTCCTCGCCACGCCGGAACCACACCGCCACCACCGCGACGTTGCCGTCCTTGTCTTTATGCACCAGCTGGACCTCCAGCGGATAATGGTTGCCGCCGTCGGTATGCTCGCTGGGGGAATGGAACTGGATCGCCGTCAGCGCGAAGCGGTGCTGTTCGTCCGTGATCGCCGCCTTGCCGGAGACGACCTGCAGCGTCAGCACGCCGTTGTCGCGCCGCAGCCGGCCATTCACCGGCCCGTAGGCGAACTCGATCGCCCGCAGATCGGTGGTGAGCACATCCTCGCGCCGGATATCGATCGGCGACTGGTTCTTGCCGATGCCGCACCAGAAATAATCCCGCGACAGCTTCGCCCATTGGGACGGACCGTTCGTCTGACCATATCCCCAAGCGCCAGGAGAGCGAACCGAGCGTTTGGTCGACGAAGCCCCCGCAGCCGCGGGCTGCTGCACCGGCGGCGGGGATTTTTCCCCTTCGGCCGCCGGCGCCTCGGTCTTGGGCTCGCCGGCGGACGCCTCGGGCGCTGCCTCCTGGGCCTGCAGCGGCAAGGCTGCCGCAAGGCACACGATCCCCCACATCCATCGCTTCGCACGGGAAACCCGCAATGCCATGAGAAATTCTCCTGATCCAATGCACCGGCCGCGGGAGCATCCCACGCCGCTTCGTCCAGTGGCGAATTATCGCCCATCCCGCCCTGGATTGCACCTCCCGCCCCCCAAAGCGGCCGTTCCGGTAAAATAGGACGAAACCTTCAGAGAGCAACGATGACCTCCCACCCTTATCCCCACCCCCTCATCGCCCGCGAGGGCTGGCCCTTCCTCACCGGAGCGGTCCTGCTCGCCCTCGCCGTCCAGGTCATGGCCGGCTTCTGCTGGGCCTGGCCCCTGTGGCTGCTCGCGCTCTTCGTGCTGCAGTTCTTCCGCGACCCGCCGCGCCCCATCCCCACCGAGCCGCTGGCGGTGCTCTCTCCCGCCGACGGGCGCATCGTGGCCATCGAGCCGGCGCACGACCCCTGGCGCGACTGCGACGCGCTCAAGATCAGCGTCTTCATGAACGTGTTCAACGTGCATTCCAACCGTAGTCCGGTCGACGGCACGGTGCTCGCGCGCTGGTACCACCCCGGCAAGTTCCTCAACGCGGCGCTCGACAAGGCATCCTGCGAAAACGAGCGCAATGCGCTGCACCTGCGCAGCGACACCGGGCACGAGCTCAGCTGCGTGCAGGTGGCCGGGCTCGTGGCACGCCGCATCCTCTGTTACGTCGAACCGGGCGATCGGCTCACTCGCGGGCAGCGCTACGGCTTCATCCGTTTCGGCTCGCGCGTCGACCTCTACCTGCCGCCGGACAGCCGCCCGCGAGTCGTCTTCGGGGAAAAAGTCAAGGCGACGAGCACGATCCTCGCCGAATTTCCGGCGGCAGAACGCGAGGCCGCCCGATGAGCGAAGAACACGAATACACCACGCCGCCCAAGCGCCGCGGCATCTACCTTCTGCCCAACCTCTTCACCACGGCGGCGCTCTTTGCCGGTTTCTATGCCGTGGTGCAGGCGCTCGACGGGCAGTTCCAGACGGCGGCGGTAGCGATCTTCGCCGCCATCGTGCTCGACGGGCTCGACGGGCGCATCGCGCGCCTCACCCACACCCAGAGCGAGTTCGGCGCGCAATACGATTCGCTGGCCGACATGGTCTCTTTCGGCGTCGCCCCCGCCGTGCTGAGCTACACCTGGGCGCTGCAGCCGCTGGGCAAGATCGGCTGGATCGTCGCCTTCCTGTACTGCGCCGGCGCCGCGCTGCGCCTGGCGCGCTTCAACACCAACCTCGGCGTGATCGACAAGCGCTACTTTCAGGGCCTGCCCAGCCCGGCCGCCGCCGCCCTCGTAGCCGGCTTCGCCTGGGTGGCGCACGATCTGGGCTGGACCGGAGCCGAACTGCGCTGGCCCGCCGCTCTCCTCACGGCCTTTGCCGGCATCAGCATGGTCACCAACATCCTCTACTGGAGCGGCAAGAGCATCGACCTGCGCCGCTCCTTTCCCTTCGTTGCCGCCGCAAGCGTGGTGCTCTCTTTCGCCCTCGTGTCGATCTACCCGGGGCTGCTCTTCCTTCTCTTTCTCGGCTACGCGCTCTCCGGCTACGTGCTCGCCTTCTGGCGCTGGCGCCACAAACGCCGCCACAGCGCCGACGCCTCACCCCAGCCATAGCTTTTTTCGATGGCAAAAACGCTTGCTTCGATGCGAATTTCCGTGTAGATTTTGCCGCATGAAGACGCAAAGCCCTCTTCTTCGCTCCTTCCTTCTCACGGCCGGCCTGCTGCTGGGCCCGCTGCTGCGCCTCGCGCGCTAAATACACACTCCCCTCTCCCCTGCCGTTTGCCTTCCCTGCCCCGACCCGCCGGTCGCGGCAAAGGCCGGATTTCGTCCTTTTATCTCAGGAGCCGCACGATGAAAGACCCATTGATCATTTTCGACACCACCTTGCGCGATGGCGAACAAAGCCCCGGCGCCTCCATGACCAAGGAAGAAAAGTTGCGCATCGCCCGCCAGCTCGAGCGCATGCGCGTCGACGTCATCGAAGCCGGTTTCGCCGCCGCCTCGCCTGGCGACTTCGAAGCGGTACGGGCCGTGGCCGAAGCGATCAAGGAATCCACCGTCTGCTCGCTTGCCCGCGCCAACGCGGCCGACATCGAGCGCGCCGCCGAGGCCATCCGCCCGGCCAAGCGCCAGCGCATCCACACCTTCATCGCCACCAGCCCCATCCACATGGAGAAAAAGCTGCGCATGACGCCCGACGAGGTCGTCGCGCAGGCGGTCGAGGCGGTCCGTTTGGCCCGACGATTCACCGACGACGTCGAATTCTCGGCCGAAGACGCCGGCCGCTCCGAACTCGACTTCCTGTGCCGCATCTTCGAGGCAGTGATCGAAGCCGGCGCCACCACCCTCAACGTCCCCGACACCGTCGGCTACACCCTGCCGCACGAATATGCCGAGAAAATCCGCCGCCTCATCGAGCGCGTGCCCAACTCCGACAAGGTGATCTGGTCGGTGCACTGCCACAACGACCTGGGGCTGGCGGTGGCGAACTCGCTCGCGGCGGTGCTCGCCGGAGCGCGTCAGGTGGAGTGCACCATCAACGGCCTGGGCGAGCGCGCCGGCAACGCCGCGCTCGAAGAGATCGTCATGGCAGTACGCACGCGCCAGGACGCCTTCCCCTGCGACACGCGCATCGACACCACGCAGATCGTGCCCACCTCCAAGCTCGTGTCCACCATCACCGGGTTTCCGGTGCAGCCGAACAAGGCCATCGTCGGGGCGAACGCCTTCGCGCACGAATCGGGCATCCACCAGGACGGCGTGCTCAAGCACCGTGAGACCTACGAGATCATGCGCGCCGAAGACGTGGGCTGGACGGCCAACAAGATCGTACTCGGCAAACACTCCGGCCGCCGCGCCTTCCGCGCCCGCCTGGAAGAACTGGGTATCGAGATCGGATCGGAAGAGCAGCTCAACCAGGCCTTCGCCCGCTTCAAGGAGCTCGCCGACAAGAAGCACGAGATCTTCGACGAAGACCTCTTCGCCCTCATGGCCGAAGAACCGGCGCCCAGCGAAGCAGAGCGCATCCGGCTCGTCTCGGCCGTGATCCACTCCGAGACGGGTGAAGCGCCGCACGCCAAGCTCACGCTCGCGATCGACGGCAAGGAATACGTCATCGAATCCGACGGCTCCGGGCCGGTGGATGCCGCCTTCAAGGCGATCGAAGCCCTGGTGCACAGCGGCGCCGAGCTGGTCCTCTATTCGGTCAATGCCATCACGCAAGGGACCGATGCCCAGGGCGAAGTCACGGTGCGGCTGAGCAAGGGCGGGCGCATCGTCAATGGCCTGGGAGCCGACACCGACATCATCGTCGCCTCCATCAAGGCCTACCTCAACGCCCTCAACAAGCTGAGCCACGACGCCGTGCGCATCAACCCGCAGCTGTGAGCCTCATGCCGGCTCGTCTTCTCCCTGCCGCCCCGCGCGGCGGGCGAAGACGAGCAGCGCCGCGAAGAGTGCCAAGGCAAGGAACGTCTCCCCTTTGGCGAAGAAGCCCACCCCCTGCGGATCGCCCCAGCGCAGCACGCCCTCGGCGACGTAGAAAATCGTCACGAGCGAGGCCCACTGCGCCGTGTAGCGCCGGCCGCGCCACAATCCCGGCAAGGCGGCAGCGATCGGCAGCGCCTTGAGCGTGAGCCAGGAGCCACCGGGGCGCAGCGGCGCGAGCCACCCTTCCCACAGCACGCACCACAGCGCCAGCGCCAAGGCGAGCACAAAGGCCGCTCGCGCCCAGCATCGGGTTTTTCCCCTACAATGGCCGTCCATTCCGTCCTCTTTTTCAGTCCGCCGGAGCGGATGTGCCGATACCGTCCCTCTCCCTGCCCTCGCCCCGCCAAGTCGCACGGTTCGCCCGGCGCTTCGTCCTGGGGCTGCGCCGCGCCGACTGCCTGATGGTGGCGGCCGCGCTCACCTATACCACGCTGCTCGCGCTCGTGCCGCTACTCACCATCACGGTGCTCGTCTTTCGCAACTTCCCCGCTTTCGAGGAAATCGGTCTCGCGCTGCGCGACTTCCTCAGCGCCAACCTGCTGCCCGAAGCCGCCGCCAAACTGGTGACGTTCTACACCCGCGAATTCGTCGACAACGCCGCCCGGCTTTCGGTGATCGGCACGCTGATGCTCATCGTCACGGCGCTGCTGCTGCTCGCGACCATCGAATCGGCCTTCGACCGCATCTGGCGCCTGCGCCGCCCGCGTCCGATCGCAGCACGGCTGGTCACCTACTGGTTCGTCCTCACCGCCGGGCCCCTTCTCTTCGGCTCCGGAGTCTATCTCACGACCCGGCTCGCGCGCGAATCGCTGCGCATGGCTGGGCTCGGGGCGCTTGCCACGCCGCTCGTCTCTTTCGTGTTGATCTGGGCCTTCCTCTGGGCACTCTACCAGCTCGTGCCGCGCCACCCCGTGCGTTCCCGCCACGCCGGCACCGCCGCCTTTCTCGCCACCCTCGCCTTCCTGCTGGTACAGCGCGGATTCACCGCCTTCATCTCCCGTTTCGCCACCTATGATCTCGTCTATGGCGCCTTTGCCGCCATTCCCATCTTTCTCGTGTGGATTTACGTCCTGTGGGCCGTCATTCTCGCAGGCGCCGTCTTCGGCGCCACGCTCGCCCGGCTGCCGGCTCAATCTTCCGGAAACGGATCGACCTCGTACTGAAGCACCTCGACGCAGCGCGTCTGCGCCTCGAAGCGGATGAAACGCACCTGGCTCAGAAGCCACTGCCCCACCGCCGGCTCGCTCGCCATCGCCAGCCGCGAGCCGGCAATCGTCCCCGTGGGGCAGATCAAGGCCGGCTGCACCCGCAGCGGCGGCGTCTTGCGCACCGCCAGGGCCATCTGGGCAGGAAAGCCCGGAGGAGCGGGTTTCCCGTGGCTGAGCGCCACCACTTCCGGCTCGAACCCCACCGCCTGGATCCCCATCTGCAGCCCGTGGGGATGCTGCCTGAGCCAGCGCACCAGCGCTAGGATCCAACGCAGATCACCGCCGGCGCGGATCGCCACCACCTGGCCGGGGAAGAACAGGGCCTGCTCACGATCGGTCCAGCGCAGTTCATAGCCACTGATGCTCACGTCGGTCACGCGCACGGGCCGGATGTGGGTTGGCAAACCCATGCGCTGCCGCAGCACATCTTCCCAGCCGACCAGCAGTTCGGCCATCGCGTCGAACGGTTTGCGCGGCAGACGCTGCTGCCAGCCGTAGCGCCAGCGATCGAGCAACTCGCGCAGCAGCGCCACCCGGCCGTCGGCCGTCACTCCGCCTTCCACGCGGCGGCGCATCGTCCAGTCTATGCCGTCGAGCTGCCGGATCTCCTCTTCCGCCCGCTTGGCGAGCTCCTCGAGCGAGAAGGAGAGGCTCGGCTCGGGGCTATCCGCGCGCTTGAAAAACCATGCTTTCGGCTCGGGCGGCTCGTCGAGCTGCAGTGACATCACGAAGCCGTCCTCTTCTGCCGCATCGGGGCGATGCAAGACGATGACCGGATCGTTCGACTGCACCCAGCGCAAGGCCCACAGCAGCTCGCGCGCGTCCATGAAGCGGGGATCGGCCGCCGCGAGCGCGAGCAGCCAGGCGAGCTCGCCCCGGATGGCCGCATTTCCTTCATGCAGAAGGGAGAGGCAGAGCCCCGTCAAGGTACGCCAGAAACCGGCGGGCAAACCGACGCGGCTCACCAGCGCGAGCAGATAGGTGCGCAATGCGAACGCGGCGAAGATGTTCGCCACCCGCGGGTTGCGGCGCGCCTCCTCCACCCCGTTCTCCAGGCGGTCCATGGCCGTGGAGAGCACGCGCTGCAGCGCCACCACGAGGTCGGAAGGCAGGGGAAAGGCCAAATCCCCTGCCTGCTGCAGCGTCTCGTCGATGGAAGCGAGCAAGGGGCGCGCTTCTTCGGCCATCCAGGCGGGATCATCCCGGATCACGACGCGCGCCATCCGCGCCCGCAATTCCTCGACCTGCTGTTCGTCGATCATGAAAAAACCACACTGCGTAGTATGGAAACGATTCTACACCGGCCGAGATTTTTCGCTACAATCGTCGGACTCGCGGGCCAGGGTGGTGAAATCGGTAAACACAGCGGACTTAAAATCCGCCGCCGCGAGGCTTGGGGGTTCGACTCCCCTCCCTGGCACCAACGAATCACTTCAGCGCCTCGAGCCCCTCGATGCGCGTACCGGGACCGATGCCGCGCTCGCGGAACCACCCTCCAGGCATCTCCAGCGCGTAGCGCGCCGGCGCTGCAGCGCAGTGCGAATCCAAGGTGCGCGGTGCCATCTCCTCCACGTTGAGGATGCGCCCTGCTTCGTCGAGAAAGGCCACCGACAACGCGATGGGGGTATTTTTCATCCACATGCACTGACGCCCCGCCGCAGGGAAGACGAACACCATCCCCTCGTTCGCCCCCAGGTGCTGGCGAAACATCAGGCCGCGTTCGCGCGAGGGCTCGTCGGCCGCCACCTCGGCCACGATCCGGTACATGCCGATCGTCAGCTCCGCGCGCGGCTGCGCCCAAACCGTCAGCGGTAGCGCCATCCCAACCAGCACGGCCAAAACGCAGGACTTCAGCGACATCGTTCCGTTCCTCCAGGCACTCCGGGTAGATGCGGCGCACGCCCTCTTGACCATCGCTCTCTTTGCCCCCATAGTTTCATCGGATTTCCTTGTGGAGCACTCCCCATGAACGACACCGTGCACGTCGTCTGCCCGCACTGCTTCGCCGTCAATCGCGTCCCCACCGACCGTCTGCACCAAGGGCCCAACTGCGGCAAATGCCACCAGCCGCTCTTTCCCGGCCACCCCGTCGAGCTCGACGAAGCGCGCTTCGACGCCTATCTGACGAAGAACGACCTTCCCGTGCTGGTCGATTTCTGGGCCCCCTGGTGCGGTCCCTGCCGCATGATGGCTCCGGCCTTTGCCCATGCCGCCAGCCAGCTCGCCCCGCGCGTGCTGCTCGCCAAGCTCAACACCGACGAGGCCCAGGAAACGGCCGCGCGCTACGGCATCCGCAGCATTCCGACGATGATCCTCTTTCACCAGGGACGGGAAGTCGCGCGGCACTCCGGCGCCGTGGGCACGGCCGAGATCGTGCGCTGGACACAAAGCCATCTCTGACGATCCCGGCCTTGGGATGCCGGCTCAAGGCCGTTCGATGAGCTCGATCTTGTAGCCGTCCGGATCCTCGACAAAGGCGATCACGGTGGTGCCATGCTTCATCGGCCCGGCGTCGCGCACCACCTTCCCGCCGCGGGCGCGGATCTCGTCGCAGGCCGCCTTGGCGTCGGGCACGGCAATGGCGATGTGCCCGAACGCGTTGCCCATTTCATAATGATCGACTCCCCAGTTGTAGGTGAGCTCGATCACCGCCCCCTCGCTCTCGTCCTGATAGCCGACGAAGGCCAGGGTGAATTTCCCCTCGGGGTACTCTTCGCGGCGCAGCAGCCGCATGCCGAGCACCTTGGTATAGAACTCGATCGAACGGTCGAGATTGCCGACGCGGATCATGGTATGCAGGATACGGGGCATGGTGTCTCTCCTTCTTCTGGTTAGGTTAGGGAATCAACTCCGAGGGCGCTCCCACGACAAACCTCGGGCTTCGAGCGCGGCGACGATGTCGCGCATCGCCGCCTCGACCACCGCTCTGGGACCCTTGAAACCGAGCTCGAGCCGGCGCCGTCCTCCCGTTTCTTCGGGCACCGACGGCAGCGAAAAGAGCGTGCCTTCAGGATAGCGCACGGTGAGCGCCTGCATCAGATCGACCAGATCCCCCTCATGCGCGTCCCACACGTAGACGGAATCCTCGACGTAGTCCTCGCGATGAAAGAGGTGCGCGTATTGGGTGTCGAGCACCCATTCGACCATCGGCCAGGCCATCACCGGAAAGCCTGGCACGAAATGGTGATCGGCAACGGAAAAACCCGGGATCTGGTTGTAGGGGTTGGGGATGATGCGCGCGCCGCGGGGAAAGCGCCCCATTTCCAGACGCTGCGGCGTGGTGCGCTCGCCAAAGCGCGCGCGGATCAGCGCCTCGGCCTCGGGATGCAGCTCGAGCGGCACGCCCAGGGCGTGCGCCACACACTGCCGCGTATGATCGTCCGGCGTGGCACCGATGCCGCCGAAACTGAAGACGATGTCTTCGCTCGCAAGGCTGCGGCGAAACGCCTCGGTGAGCCGCTGCGGATCGTCTCCCAGGTAGTGCACCCAGGCAAGGCGCAGCCCCCGCGCGTGCAGCAGCTCGCGCAGCTTGGCGAAGTGCTTGTCCTCGCGACGGCCCGAGAGAATCTCGTCGCCGATGATGTAGGCCCCGAATGCGCTCATCTTTTCCCCTTGGGCAAGTCCATCTCCACGATCCAGGCACCTCGCTCGAGCCGCAGCCGCCGCAGCGCCTCCAGCCCGGCATGCACGAAGAGCAGCCCCGTGAGCGCCGGCGCGAAGAGATTGAGCAGCGGCACATAGGCAAGTGCCGCACCGATCGCCCCGAGCCAGAAGAAGGTTCCCCCTTCGCGCGCCTCCAGCGCCCGCAGCTCTTCGGCGTCGGCGTGCTCCATCAGGCAATCATAGCTAAAGGTGCGCTTGTTGAGCCAGGCCGTCAAGAGCCAAGTGTAGCGAACAAATAAACTGTCCGGACTTGTAGCACGAGGTTTGTCCGGTTTTCATTAGGTATGGAAGGAGGTGCCTAATGAGACGGACGCAGTTGCTACAGGAGGTACGGAAGATG
>NZ_SBIK01000041.1 GCF_006503695.1 Tepidiphilus succinatimandens | reverse complement strand
GCGCTGGCACGCGCATCGCAGGATGCGTGCGAGGTTTTTGGATTGAACCTGAGAGTTTGATCCTGGCTCAGATTGAACGCTGGCGGCATGCCTTACACATGCAAGTCGAACGGCAGCGGGCCCTTCGGGGTGCCGGCGAGTGGCGAACGGGTGAGTAATGCATCGGAACGTACCCGGGAGAGGGGGATAACCGGCCGAAAGGCTGGCTAATACCGCATGAACTCGGAAGAGCAAAGCGGGGGACCTTCGGGCCTCGCGCTCTCGGAGCGGCCGATGTCCGATTAGGCTAGTTGGTGGGGTAAAGGCCCACCAAGGCGACGATCGGTAGCGGGTCTGAGAGGACGATCCGCCACACTGGGACTGAGACACGGCCCAGACTCCTACGGGAGGCAGCAGTGGGGAATCTTGGACAATGGGCGCAAGCCTGATCCAGCAATGCCGCGTGGGTGAAGAAGGCCTTCGGGTTGTAAAGCCCTTTCGGCGGGGAAGAAATCGGTCAGGCGAATAGTCTGGC
>NZ_SBIK01000040.1 GCF_006503695.1 Tepidiphilus succinatimandens | reverse complement strand
TGGCGCGAGCGTCCTCTGGGCGAAGTGCCCTATCTCTTTCTGGATGCCCGTTACGAGAAAGTGCGGCTGGAAGGGCGAATCGTCGATTGTGCCGTCTTGATCGCCGTCGGCGTCGATGCAACAGGCAAACGGCGGGTGCTCGGGTGCACGGTGGCCACGTCGGAAGCCGAGATCAATTGGCGACGTTTCCTCGAATCCCTCCTGGCCAGAGGGTTGCACGGTGTCAAGCTCATCGTCGCAGATGATCATGCGGGCCTCAAAGCTGCCCGCAAAGCGGTGTTGCCTTCTGTTCCCTGGCAGCGTTGCCAGTTCCATCTGCAGCAAAACGCCGGCCAGTTCGTCACCCGGCAGGAGGCGAAAAAGCACGTCGCCGCGACACTGCGCGCGATCTTCAACGCTCCGGACAAGGCAGAAGCCGAGCGGCTCTTCAAAGCAGCTCTGGAGCTCTGGCGCAAGGAGCATCCGAAACTGGCCCAATGGGCCGAAATGGCGGTGCTCGAGAGTCTGACGGTGTTCGACTTTCCGGCTGCGCACCGCATCCGTTTGCGCACCACCAACGGGCTGGAACGCATCAGTGCGACGTGAGGTCGCGTAAGTGATTGTTCCACAAGGGAAACCTTGGAGGGAACCTGCCGTTCCTCCGGCAGTAACCTAGGGATGCGGGCGGG
>NZ_SBIK01000004.1:122951-142717 GCF_006503695.1 Tepidiphilus succinatimandens | reverse complement strand
CGACACGCATCGCCATGATGGGCATACTCCTTTCTCGAAGTCATGGCGTCAGACCGAGCGCCGCGCACTTCCTGCCAGAGGCGCTAAACGGAATTTACAGAAAGGATGGTACACAACCCAAAGTTCAAAAATGAGAGGTAAACTGGGTGCTCTACGGGTTTTTTGAATATACCGGTAGATACCTCCTTCCCCTTGTATAGAACAGTTTTCGGCTTTGCTACGTTAATCGAGACAATTTTATATTGATTCCCATTCATTAAAATTCCCCCTAATGGTCTGGTGTTAGACCCAAAAACGTCATTGGAACCCAATACCACTTGGCAAACCCTTAGCCATGGCAACCCCGTAAACGGGTTCAGCAAATATCATGCTTGTAGACGCTCGAATGCCTCTAGACATGTCTTGCAGGTACTACTTTTCCTTTCTCTATCCTTCATTCGCGCAGGCATACAGTTTGTTAATTTATGAAAGAAAAAACGGAAACCTTCATCTGTAAATCAGATGAAGGTTTTTTATGTTCTTTCAATCTCTCTCTGACATTTGTTCCTCATCAAAAATGTCTTGTGCGATTTTGAAACTATCCAGTGCGGCAGGAATCCCACAATAAACGGCAGTTTGTAAGAAAACCTCACGGATTTCCTCAATAGTTACACCATTACGCAGTGCTCCCCGAATATGAATCGCTAATTCATTAGGTCTGTTTAAGGCTGTCATTATTGCAAGATTGATGAGGCTCCTTGTCTTAAGATCAAGACCAGGGCGAGTCCAAATTTCTCCCCAAGCAAATCGGGTAACCAAGTCTTGAAACGGTCTCGAAAAATCCGTCGCAGTTGCAAATGCCCTCTCGACATAATCTTCACCCAGAACCTTTTTACGAACCTTTAATCCTTCTTGGTACTTCAACTCGTTCACCATGGAAAAATCGCTCCTTTCTCATCAAGATAGCAATGGTCAAAAATAACCTTAGGAGTTACACTAGAACAATGAGTCAAAATACTGAGGAAAGTCCTTGCCCCGGATTCATCTCCGTGAGTTGTATCCCATTGACCAGCACAATCGTCGGAAACCCAAGAAAATAACCAAAACTCACTTTATCATGATCCTCGTAAACCGATCCAAAATTTCTTCCGTTTCTTGAACAAGCCGTCGTACAATTTCGCCCGCACTCGCTTCTCGACTCAAACCTGATCCCTGTCCCGCCCACAAAGACATGAAATCTGGATTTGCTTCCCGTGAAGCCCAGTTTCGAATGGGACGAGTTAGGGCGTTTTGGAGGGGATACGGGGGTATTGCTCCCTTGTAATGTTGCATGGAATTAATGAAAGCATTTCGAATTCCACGGGCAGGTTTACCTGAAAAAGCAGTCGTGATAACGGTATCGACATCCCGACTATTCAGGATCGCTCGCTTGTATTCAGGGTGTGCCCCGCTCTCACGACTAACGAGAAAAGCTGTCCCCATCTGAACACCAGATGCCCCGAGCGCGAAACAGGCCACGATCCCTCCTCCATCCATGATTCCCCCTGCTGCAATGACGGGCACGCTGACCCTATCCACCACCTGCGGGATGAGCGCCATAGAGCCTATTAACCGAGATTCATCGAAGCCGAGAAAAGATCCTCGATGTCCACCGGCTTCATAGCCTTGGACAACGATGGCATCCACATTCATTTTTTCAAGTGTTGTTGCCTCCTCGACAGTAGTCGCAGTACCAATAACATAAATATCCTTTGATTTTAACTCCTCTATTTCTTCCGCAGTTGGATGACCGAACGTAAAGCTACAAACGGGAACTCTTTCTTCTAGCACGACTTCCAATTGCTTTACAAATTGATCCTTTGACGGCTGCTCTATAGGTACATTCTCAATCTCGTCAGCAACACCACTTGCATGGGGTACCATCCGCTTGAGATGGTCCTTCATCGAAGCAACGGCGGTCAAATCTACTTGCTCATCCCTTTCCGGAACGAAAAGATTCACGCCAAATGGCTTATCCGTCAATTCCCGTATTCTGTGAATCGCTGCCCGCATTGAGTCCGCGGACATGTAACCCGCTCCCAGAAAACCAAGTCCTCCAGCGTTCGAAACGGCTGCAACCAATTCGGGTGTGGTCGGCCCTCCAGCCATGGGAGCCTGAATGATTGGATACTGGATACCTAACGCTCGGGTTAGCACCGTCTCATTCCACATGGTAACCACCCCTTCGACTTACTTGAATTGTTTGGGAACATGACGCGTACCGACCCATCACAAGCAACACGCCCCCCACAAAGATGATAATAGCTGCACCTATTAAGGACCAACTATAACTGTGAGTTTGCTGTTCGATAAGAGCTCCTGCAATTGGCCCCAATATTTGACCAATGCCATAACAAGCCGTCAAATACCCGATCGAACGATTGCTCTGATCAGAAATGTTTCTTGCAAGCGAAGTGGCCAAGGTGGTAATCCCCATGAACGTTCCACCAAATAGAAATGCACTCAGAAGGATTCCTGTTGCATTCGATTGAACCACAGGAATGACGATACCGATAGCTTGCAACAGGTATGCACACACGAGTGTTCTTACGTGTCCATAACGCTTCCCAACCCAAGCCCAGAAAAGAGTAGACGGAATAGCCCCAAGGCCAGCAATCACCCAACTGAGCGAGCTTACCTCCTTGGTAGATGGAGAAGACATGGCGATATCCACCAGGAACGTTCCTGTAATGATATACCCCAACCCTTCCAAGCCATATGAAGCGAGTAACCAGTAGAAGAAACTCGCATTTTGATCTTGCTGTGTTTGGATAGTTTCAGTGTCAGACACCACCGATTTACGTGAATCCTCTGTCCAGAATAAAGGGGCCGGGCTGAGTAATAGGCACAAAAGCATTAACCCTAGCCACGCGCCTCTCCAATCGGCCAGCTGATTCAAAAAGGGGACGAAAAGCCCACTGATCACAATACCAATTCCAACACCGCTATAGAAAAGCCCGGACCATGCTGATCTGTTCTTAGACGCAAGAAAATCCAGTGTCATACTCGAGGCAAGTACGAAGACAATACCACTGCTTATTCCCGAAATAAATCGGTAAACTGCCCATCCTACTAAAGATGTTGTTAATGCCATAGCCCCATTGCATAAAATGTTGATTACAAGAGAAACGCGAAACACTTTTTGTTTGTTACTCTTTTGGACTCTACTGCCCAACAACGCGCCCAGAAGATAACCAAAGTAATTGCTGGCAGCTATATAACCGGCATCAGCATTTGAAAAGTGTAAAGCCTCTTGCATCAATGGAAAAATGGGGGTATATGCAAACCTTCCAATTCCCATGGCGATCACAAGGGCACAGATACCGGCAATGGTTACACAGAGAAGTTTTAGCATCCCTTTCTGCGACCTCCGGATACGGTCGTGCGATGCATTTTATTTTGAGTTTGCTTGAGGTCTCTAGAGATTACCTTCAATATTTCTCGACTTATTGCGTCCGATTCACTTAGTGTAACCGAGTTGACCCCCGGACGGATTCCTGCGGCCGTTACCCAGTGTACCCCCTCAGTGGGAACTCCGAGCGCAAAACGACGAGGATGTACGTTTCCATTCGCATCAACCAATCTGTTGGGCGGTGGGGTCACTTCAAGTCCCCCAGTGACATAGGCCGTCCCATCAGAACAGGGTATAGCAAAGGCTCGGCACTGACCCGTCTCCAGGAGATGTTTTAAGAGGGGTTCCGTGGTACGCCGTAAATCGACCCCTGGAATCCTGGCTTCAATGAGCACACGAGCCTCCACATCGCTACCCTTTACACGTGGCGAGATTGCCTTAAATCGCGGTGGATCTTTCAACATTTCAATCTGTAACTCCGGCCCTATTACTTCAAGAATACCAGCCTCTATGAGAGCTATCATTTCTTCAATTCGCGAAGCCGGCGGTCCAATTGACAAAAAGGCATTGAAGGGTGTATACCAACGATCAAGATCATCACGGTAGGATTCGCCACTGATACCGCCGTGATCAACCACCAAACGAACTTCGTTGCGGAGATCCCGCAGCGCATCTAAAGCTGCCTTCAGTGGTCCTTCAACATTTCCCTTTCGCGCCTCGGACACATCTTTGCGGAGATATTCGAGTAACCACTCCCGGTACTCGTCAGGGCTTTCGAATGTTCTTGTGCCAAATGGATTCGCCAGCCGCTCCCAACTAAAACGCTGATCCTGGTCAATTTCAAACTGATTTAAAATTCCTTCCTCTTCTGGGCTGTTCCATGGACATTTTTTGTAAAGTTCCTTGAACTTTTCCGCCCGACATTCACAATCACGCGATCGGATTAATGTATAGTAATATAAAGTTTCTACCTCTTTTGCAATGAGAGGCCACACATCCCTGCGAAAATTGATTTGTTCTCCTTTTTTGGTTCGAACGTGTAACTGATCAATCACTTCATGTGTGAGAAACTGCGGATGATAGCGTCCATATGGCCCTTTCTGATTTTCCCCACGTGCATGGTAAGGAACGCCACGTCGAGAACTGGCAAAAAGCCGTGGTTCACGTCCGGAAGGTTCGTAGACCAATCGTCCTTGGTGTCTGATAAAACGACCACCTCGACCAACTGTAAATAACGCCATGTAGTCGAAGAAATTCAATCCAAGGCCCCGAAGGATAACTTTTTCCCCCGCACCAATGTTATCGAGATATACGTCTGCAGGGTTTGCCGGTGGGACGTATAGCAATCCGTTTTCTAAAGCAAATTTTTGTAAACACTGTTCTTCTTCGCTCAGTGCTATAGGAGTATGACCCAAAGCAAGCACAACAGCGTTAACAATAAGTGGTTGTTCCTCATTGTCAAGTTTAATCACTTGTCGACCATCAAAATAATCATCAAGGGACACTGCTCGAGCTTTGTGAGAACGAATAGTAACATTGGCCGGAGCATAACGTAAGATCTTTCGGTAATCCCATTGTAAATAATAACCATAAAGTGCTCGTCTGGGATAAGAATCTGGCTTAAGTTCGCGAGCTTCTTCTAATACCCACTCATCGTACTGATCTTCCTCATCCAATAAGGGGAGAAACCGTGCCCATTCGTATAGACTTGGACCTGGTATTTTCGGCCCTTCACAGACAACACTCTCATCTGTGAACACGGTAACCTGTGATGCCACAGTGTTCATCAACAAATGCTTCGACTGGTCAGTTCTCCATACACTCCCTGCGCCAATTTGATACGGGTCTATGACATGGATTTCAATACGTTGATCCGGTATGAGTTCAGGAATATTAGCACAGAGGCGTTCTAGAACAGAAAGACCGCGTGGCCCCATACCCACAATCGCAATTCGAAGCGGATATTGAGTCATGGCGCACCCCCCCGGAATGCATCCAAACAATGTCGGCTGTATTCCGTGGTGAAATAGAAGCAGGAGATTCACTCTTGCAGCAGATGCGGAGCAATAATAATAGCGTTCTAATTCACCTCCTAACCGAGAAAGCTGTTCACTGAATTGGATTCGCATATTTTCGATTCCATTCTAATCCACCCCAAGCGCAAATGTCAACAATATGATGTCGAGATCGACGACGGAAACCGGCCCGATGATGAGGACCAGCTGCGCGAACAGCTGGAGCGCGAACTGGAAGAGATCAAGCGACGCAAGCGGAAGTGGCAGATGGCCTTCGCCAATGACGTCATTACGTTGGACGAGCTTCGGGAGCGCATGGCAGAGGAGCGGGCCCGCGAGGAGGCCGTCATGCAGCAGCTGGCCCAGCTTGGGCAGCCTGATGATCATCCGGCCAGGCGGTTAACAGCGCAGGAAGTGATCGAGTTTGCGCGCGAGCTGCGCGCTAAGTGGTCCTATTTCGAGCCTGAGCACAAGAAGGCGGCCATACAAACGGGCACCTCGAAAAACCCCTCCACCCCCGGCCTCTGATAAAATTCCTCTGTCCTGATTCGAGAGGAGCCTGAACCATGGCACGCCGCACCGCGATCCAGCCCGACCTCTTTGCCGCAGAAGAACATCGCACCAAGCTCGATCGCTTGGGCGATCCCCTGCAGGAGATGGACTCGGTGATCGACTTTGCGGCGCTGGCGGCGGAAGTGGAGAAGATTTTTCCCTCGAAGGATCAGTCCAAAGGCGGACGGCCGCCCTATCAGATCGAGACGATGGTGCGTATCGTGGTGTTGAAGCGCCTCTATGGGCTCTCGGACGAACAGATGGAATACCAGCTCCTCGATCGGATGAGTTTCAAGCGCTTCTGTGGGCTGGAGCACTCGCGCACGGTTCCGGATCGCACCACGATCTGGCTGTTCGAAAACCGCATCGGACCGGCAGGGGCGCAAGCCCTGTTCGCAGATCCAGCGCAAGGCCAAGCCCCACCGGCCACTGCCCAAGCGGCAGAAAGCGCGCAATACGCGCATTGCCCGCGTGCGCGCGCGGGTCGAGCACGTGTTTGCCGCCATCGAAGCCATGGGCGGCAAGATGATCCGCACCATCGGACAGGCCAGAGCCGACTTTGCCCTCACCCTGATGGCTGCCTGCGACAACATCCGGCGCACGGTGTGGCTCGTGAAGTCTAACGCCATCGCCTGGTGAGGCCTGCCCACGGCCGCAGTATGCCCAAGGCGGCCGGGGACAGGAAAAAACCGGGGCACGAGGCCGCAACGAGCGGCCAAAACGGGGGGAAATAGAGTGGCATTCAGTGCCGAGTGTCATGAAGAGTCTGTTTCACCGCGAGTTTCCCGGAAAATAGGGGTTGATCGAGGTTCCCCAGTGTCTTGATTTCGGTGGCCACTATACATCGTGACGCAGAAATCTCCGGGCGAGATCCTCATCGACATCCGCCCCCCCCCCGAACTCGCCGACGAAGCGCCGCTGCCCGAAGCCGACCTGGCGATTCCCTTCTTTGCCCTGCGCGAAGCGAAGCTACCCGAGGCGCGGCGCTATCTGCTCTACTGCGACCGCGGGCTGCTGAGCCAGTGGCACGGTCGGGCGCTCGCCGAGCGCGGGCTGGACGTGGCGGTGTATCAGCCGGCGCGTTCGCTCTGAGCCGATTCACTGGCCACGAGCCGGGAACGGGGCACGAAGGCGAAAGCGAGCACGAAGAGCATCGTCCCCCAGAAGGCGACGAACCCCGCGAAGGGCCAGGGAGTGTCGCGCGCCAGCATGCCGAGGACCGCTCCGGTGAGAAAGGCGATCGACATCATCACGAACCCGCTCAAGGCGGAAGCCACGCCCGCCGACTTGGGAAACGCGCCGACCGCCCCACTCTGGCCGCACGGCTGATGGATGCCATGCGCGATCATGAAGCCGCAGAACGGCAGGAGCAATCCCATCGGCCCGCCTCGCCCGATCAGCAGCAGGATCACCATCACCACGCCCGCCGCGCAGGAGAGCACACCGCCCCACTGTACCGTGCGCCTCAGTCCGAAGCGCCCGAGCAGGCGGCGGCACAGCACCGTTCCGCAGAGATAGGAGGTGGCGCTGGCGAGCATCACCAGGCTGTATTCCGTGGGTGAAAACCGGTAGAAATTGATGAAGATGAAGGAAGAACTGGCGAGAAAGGTGAAGAGCCCACCGTAGGAAGATGAGGCAAGGAGGGTGAAGATCCAGAAATCCCGGTGCCCCAGCACCTCGCGCCAGGCGCACAGCAGCGCCGCCGGGCGCAGGGCGTGTGGGTTGCGCCGCGCCAGCGTCTCGCGAAAGATGCGCCAAGTGAGCGCCAGTGTGATCGCCCCCGCCACGGCCAGCACGAAGAGGGTCGCCCGCCAGCCCAGGACGCGCACCGTCGCCCCGCCGACCAGGGGGCTGAGGCAGGCGAGGAGCCCGAGGCCGGAGAAGGCGCGACTCAAGAGCTTCGCCCCGGCCAGGGGATCGTGCAGGTCGCGCACGATCGCCCGCCCCGCCATCACCGACGCCCCCAGCGCCACCCCTTGTACCACGCGCCAGCCGAGCAGCTGCGCCATGGAGGTAGCGAAAGTGCAGCCCAGTGCCGCCGCCACGTAGAGGCTCAGCCCCGCGAGCAGGATGGGCTTGCGTCCGAAGCGATCCGACAAGGGGCCCCAGAAGAGCTGCGCCACGCCGAAAGCAAAGAGCATCGCCGCCAGCGTCTGCTGCGCCTGCGCCACGCTCGCCCCCAGACTGGCGGTGATCCCCGGCAGGGCCGGTAGATAGAGGTCGGTGGTAATCGGCTGCAGCCCCAGCAGGAGGGAGAGCAGGACGACGGTTTGCAGTTCGGTCATCGGCGTTCCGTTTCGTTTGCGGGAAGATCTTGCTGTCCAGACAAGATTATCCCGCCACGAACAAGGATATCGCCCTCTCGCCCCTTCCTTCACAAATCCGTCCTGGCGTTTTCGATGAGCGCGGTCACCTGCCGCGCATCATCCAGCGCATGGGCGGCGAGCAGGGCGAATTTGGCGAGGAAGAGCCGGACCTTGTCTTCGGGGACGGCGTCGATCGTGTCGGCCAGCAGATCGTAGATTCGTTCCAGATCGGCGACGTTCATGCGGATTCTCCCAGGCGGTTGACGAGCCGTTCGAGGGCGGGGGCGATGCGATGGGCGGTGCAGTTGCCCCAACGGGCGGCGACGTGCTGGTCGGGACGCACGAGGTAGGTCGCGCCGTCGGCACTCGCGCCGTATTTGCGCCAGCAGCGGCCTTCGGGATCGGGCAGCGTCAGGTCGGCGCCCTCGACGCGGCGCCGGCCGAGGCTGATGGCGAGCAGGCGCAGCGGCACGCCCCGCGCCCGCAGGCGTTGCTGCAGCGTCGTGACGTCGGCCGGCAGCGCTTCGTGTTCGGTGAAGACGAGCAGGTGGATCGATTCGTCCCAGTGATCGAGCAGGAAATCGTCGAGCCCGAGCTTGACGTTGGGGATCGGCGCTCCATCGACCGGCCCTTCGAGGAAAAGCGCCTGATCGTCGTCACGCGCGTTGAGGCGCGAGCGCGCATAGACGTGCGGGCGGGACGTGCGCCAGTGAAAGAGCGGCCCGACGAAACCGTTCTCGATCGACAGCGACAGCACGGCGTCGCGCATCGTGCGATGGCCCGTGGTGGGCGGCGTCATGAAGCGCGTGCTGCGTCCAGCCTCCTCGATGATCTCCTTGGCGGCACCGACGCGTTCTTCGGAATAGGAGGCGAGCAGGGAGCGGCCGGACCAGCCGTGCAGCGTGAAGGCGAGTTTCCAGGCGAGGTCGAACGCATCCTGGAATCCGGTGTTGGCACCGCGCACGCCGAAGATGGGCAGTACGTGCGCCGCGTCGCCGGCGAAGACGACGTGGCCATGGACGTAGTTTTCGAGCGTGAGGGCACGGGCGGAATAGACCGAGCACCAGTCGAGCTCCCAGGATTTGCCTTCGTAGCCGATCATCTCGAGGTGCGCGTCGATGCGCGCCTTGAGTATCTCGAAGCGCAGCGCCTCCTGCGGCTCTTCGCCCTCCGGCAGGCGAAAGTCGATCCGCCAAATGCCGAAGGGCTGGCGGTGCATCAGCACGGTGTTGCAGGGATTCCATTCGGGATCGAAGAAGGCGAGCCGCTCGGTGGGCAGATCGAGGTCGATCTTGATGTCGGCGATCACGAAGCGCCCGGCGTAGGAATCCCCGACCAGCGACAGCCCCAGGAGGCTGCGCACGCTCGAGCGGGCACCGTCGGCGGCGACGAGCCAGTCGGTCGAGAGGGTATATTCCCCCAGCGGCGTGTCGATGCGCGCCTCCACCCCGTCGTCGCGCTGGCTCAGACCGATGAGCCTGTTGCCCCAGCGCACTTCGACGAGGCCGCTGCGACACACCTCGTCGAGAAGAAACTCTTCGAGGTATTGCTGCTGCAGGTTGATCATGGGGTAGAAACGGCTGTCTTCGTCGTGCGGCGCCTCCATGCGGAATACCCGCTGCCCGCGATAGTAGGAGTTGCCGAAGCGCCACGGCAGCCCGATTTCGGCGATGCGGCGCGCCACGCCCGCCTGCTGCAGGATCTCCATCGAGCGGCGCGTATAGACGATGGCGCGGCTGCCCTCGCTCACCTGCACTTCCGAGTCGAGGATGACGCTGGGGACGCGGTAACGGGCGAGCAGCAGCGCCAGCGTCATTCCCACGGGCCCAGCGCCAACGATGACCACTTTCTGGCGGGCTTCGGTTTCGCGGGGCAGATAAGGCGGGAAGACCTGGTAGCGATAATAGACGGACTTGCGCGGTTCATCGTTCGGCTGATGCATCTCCCCCTCCCCGGTGCGGCCGAAAAAGGAACTCCGGGAGCGCACGACCGGGCGCTCCGCAGACGGGCGGTCTGCGCCGCCCTGATTGGGATGACAGCGCTGCCCTCAGGCAGGCTGCGGTGCATCCGGCTGACGGGCCGGAGCTGCTTCCTGGAACGCCGGCAATGCTTCGCAGGCTTCGACGACGGCGCGGATGCGCGGGAACGCTTCCAGCGAACAGTCATAGCGTCGGGCGTTGAAGACCTGTGGCACGAGGCAGCAGTCGGCCAGCGTGGGCGTGTCGCCGTGGCAGAAACGGCCGGTGCGGGGATCGTCGAGCAAGCGCTCGAACGTGCCAAGCCCCCGCTCGATCCAGTGCCGGATCCAGTCGAGTTTCTGCTCCTCGCTCGCGCCGAGCCGCTCGGTGAGGTAGCGCAGCACGCCGAGGTTGTTGAGCGGATGCGTATCGCAGGCAATCGTCAGCGCCAGGCCGCGCACTCGCCCCCGCCCCAGCGGGTCGGGCGGCAGCAGGGGCGGCTCGGGATGGGTTTCTTCGAGGTATTCCATGATGGCCAGCGATTGCACCAGCACTTCGCCCCCGTCGGTCTGCAGCGCCGGCACCAATCCCCCGGGATGGATCGCCCGGTATTCCGGCCGGTGCTGCTCGCCGCCGTCGCGCAGCAGGTGCACCGGCACCGCCTCATAGTCCAGCCCCTTGAGCGCCAGCGCGATGCGCACGCGATAGGCGGCGGAACTCCGGAAGTAGGTGTAGAGTTTCATTTCTCCAGCCCCCTCACCCGATTTCGGATGCTGCCGAAGATCGAGGCGCCGCTCGCGTCGTGCATGGCGATCTCGACCGTGTCGCCATGGCGCATGAAAGGCGTCTGTGGGGCGCCCGATTCGATGGTCTCGTACATGCGCACCTCGGCGATGCAGCAGTAGCCCACGCCGCCGTTCTCGATCTTGGAGCCGTAGAGTCCGCCCTGCTTGTTGGAGACGGTGCCCGAGCCGACGATGCTGCCGGCCTCCATCTCGCGCGTCTTCGCGGCATGCGCGATGAGGCGTCCGAAGTCGAAAGTCATGTCGACGCCGGCGTTCGGCCGGCCGAAGGGGCGGCCGTTGTATTGGACTTCGAGCGGCAGGTGCAACTTGCCGTCGCGCCATGCATCGCCCAGCTCGTCGGGGGTGACCGCCACGGGGCTGAAGCTGGAGGCGGGCTTGGACTGGAAGAATCCGAAACCCTTGGCGAGCTCGCCGGGCACGAGGTTGCGCAGGGTGACGTCGTTGACGAGCAGCACGAGGCGGATCGTTTCGAGCGCGGCCTTGGGGTCGATGCCCATCGGCACGTCGCCGGTGATCACCGCCACTTCGGCCTCGAAGTCTATCCCCCAGGATTCGTCGGCGACGATGTCGTCGCACGGTCCGATGAAACTGTCGGAGCCCCCTTGGTACATCAGCGGGTCGTCGTAGAACGAGGCGGGGACTTCGGCCCCCCGCGCCTTGCGCACGAGCTCGACGTGGTTGAGATAGGCCGAGCCGTCGGCCCACTGGTAGGCGCGCGGCAGCGGGCTGTGGCAGGCGGCGGGGTCGAAAGGACGGGCGTCCTTCAGGGCACCGCGTTCGAGCAACTCGGCGACGAGCGCCAGATCGTCGCGTACTTCGTCCCAGCGATCGAGTGCCTCCTGCAGCGTGCGGGCGATGGCGCCGACGGGGTAGCAGCGGCCGAGGTCACGGCTGACGACGACGAGCGTGCCGTCGCGCCCGCCGCTTTTGAGCGTGGCGAGTTTCATCGGTCGGAAATCTCCAAAGGATTCAGGCGAGCGGGAACATCTCTTTGTAGCGGCCGTCGTGCATCCAGCGCGCATGCTTGGGCGCTTTCTTCGTCTTCGACCACTCCTCAAGCATCTCCCATTTCACCTCGTCGAGCGCCTCTAGCATGCCCGGTCGTAGCGTATTGCAGGCGAGCTCGAGGCGATGGCCATTCGGATCGAAGAAGTAGATGGACTGGAAGAGGGCGTGATCGACCGGGCCGATCACTTCGATGCCGTCGGCCTCGAGCCGCTCTTTCGTCGCCAGCAGGTCTTCCATCGAGGCAACCTCGAGCGCGAGATGCTGGGTCCAGGCCGGGGTATTGGGATCGTGACCCATCGGCGGCCGCGTGGGCAGCTCGAAGAAAGCGAGCACGTTGCCATTGCCGGCATCGAGGAAGATGTGCATGTACGGATCCGGCTCTTTCGTCGAGGGAACCTGGTCTTCGGCGATCGACAGGATCAGCTTCATGCCGAGGTATTTTTCATACCAGCGGGCGGTTTCGAGGGCGTCCTTGCAGCGATAGGCGGCGTGGTGGATTTTCTGGATGAGTGCCATGGCGTCTTCCTCCGTGTGGGGCCGGATGACTCCTCCGACCATCAGTCATGCTTGCATTGTATTGCCGAAAAACTTATAGTTTCAACGGTTTTTTTCGATCGATTAATCGGATGTGACGATGAATGTCACCCTGCGCCAGTTGCGCGCTTTTCTTGCGGTCGCACGGTTCGGTAGTTTCACCGTCGCCGCCGAGCATCTGTACACCACGCAGTCGGCCTTGAGCGGTTCGATCAAGGAGCTGGAGAATGCCTTGGGCGTGCAGCTTTTCGACCGCAGCACCCGGCGCGTGCAGCTCACCGAAGTCGGGCGCGAACTCTATCCGCTGGTGGAGAAAATCCTGGCCGATCTGGACGCCGTGCTGCACGAAGTGGCCACGCTCAAGGCGCTCAAGCGCGGCATCGTGCGCATCGCCGCGCCGCAGTTGATGGCGGCCACCCTGCTGCCAGAAGTGCTCGCGAGCTTCACGCGCGAGTTTCCGCACGTGGCGATCCGCCTCATCGACTGCGGCGTGGAATCGGTCCCGGCCTGCGTGCTCTCGGGCGAAGCCGATCTGGGCGTGGGGCCGGAGCGGGACGTACCCGGCGAGATCGAGGCGGAGCTTCTGTTCGTGCAGCCCTTTCACGTCGTCTTCCCACCGGGTCATCCTCTCGCAGCGCAGGAGGTGGTGCCGTGGCGGCGGCTGGCGGAGTTTCCCCTCATCACCTTGCAGGGGCAATTCCCGGAGAAACTCTCGCGGGACCTGCACGAGGTGGTGCGCGATCTCGATCTGCATCCGGATACGACCGTGGCCTTCATGTCGACGGCGCTCGCCATGGTGTCGATCGGCCTGGGCGTGACGATCTGCGTCTCCTATGCCGAGCCGATGGTGCGCCGCTATGGCATGGAGATGCGGCGCCTGACCGAACCGGACGTGCATCGCCGATTCTTCGTCTTCACGCGGCATGGCCGGGCGTTGTCTCCGGCCGCCGAGGCGTTCCGCACCCATCTGCGGCACTTCGTCGGCAACGGCACAGGGCCCGGGGCGTGATGCCCCGGACGCGCCTCAGCCGCCCGTGACGTCTTCGCGCGCGAGCCGGATCGCCTCGCGCAGCAGATCGACGTCGCCGACGTGGTTGGCGAGCAGCAGCACGAGGCGGGCGTTCACCAGAGCGCTCTGCTCCTCGTCAAGATCGCGGTGCGCCTCGATGAGCGCTTCGTAGAAAGCATCACCCGCTTCATATCCGTAGAAAGTGCGGGTGCGCGGTTCGCGGAAATTGTATTCCAGATTGATCATCATCCTCTCCTCCTCTCTTGCGTTCAGGCGCCCTGGACGCTGGCACGGCGAAGCGCGGCCTCGATCGCGGTGGGGTCGAAGCGGCGCCAGCGGGCGGCGACGTGCTGGTCGGGGCGAATGAGATAGACGGTGCCCGGCTGCAGGTCGTAGCGCTCGCGCACTCGGCCCTTGACGTCGTGCAGGGTCTCGATGCCGCCGGGGGCGGCGCCTTCGCGGGCAACGACGATCGGCTCGGCGGGAATCGCCCCACGGCGCAGGGCGGCGAGCCCTTCGGCCGTGGCGGCATCGAGGGCGGCCGCATCGTCGAGCGCGATCATGAGCCGGAATCCCTGGCCGAAGTGCGGCAGCAGCCAGGGCGAGCCGCCGCCGGGGGCCGACACGGGGGCGTCGTCCATCGGTGCACCAGGCACCATGCGGCCGGCGAAGGCGTCGGCATCGGGCGTATTGAGGGGAGAATCGACGTAGAACGAGGGCACCGACAGTCGACCGGAATTGACCAGGCCGCGGGCGAAGGGATGATGCCTGGCCAGACCGAGCACGGCGTTGCGGAACGTCTTGCTGACGTTGCCCTTGGGGGTGATGAAGTCGGTCGAGCGCGTGGAGTTGCGGATGTTCTCGTCGGCGGCGTAGGTGCGCTCGTCACTGTAGGTATCGAGCAGGGCCGCGGGGGCCTTGCCCTGCATCACCAGTTCGAGTTTCCAGCCGAGGTTGTCGACGTCCTGGATGCCGGAATTCGCGCCGCGCGCACCGAAGGGCGAGACCTGGTGCGCTGCATCGCCGACGAAGAGCACGCGCCCGTGGTTGAAGCGCTTCATGCGGCGGCACTGGAAGGTATAGACGCTCACCCATTCGAGCTCGAATTCGCGGTCGTCACCCAGCATGGCGCGGATGCGGGGGATGACGCGCTCGGGCTTTTTCTCTTCCTCCGGGTCGGCGTCCCAGCCGAGCTGGAAGTCGATTCGCCACACGTCGTCGGCCTGACGGTGCAGCAATACGGACTGACCGGGGTGGAACGGCGGGTCGAACCAGAACCAGCGCTCCGGCGGGAAGTCGGCCTTCATGACGACGTCGGCGATCAGGAACCGGTCCATGAAGATCTTGCCCTCGATGTCCAGGCCGAGCATGCGCCGGATGGGACTGCGCGCGCCGTCGGCGGCGATCAGCCAATCGCAGGACAGGGCATAGGCCCCGGCGGGCGTCTCGACGCGCACCGTGACGGCGTCTTCGCCGGGCGTGACGCCGATCACGGTACTCTTCCAGCGCAGGTCGATGTTCGGCAGCTCCCGGGCGCGCTCGATCAGGTATTCTTCGAGATAGTATTGCTGCAGGTTGACCATGCCGGGACGGTGATGATCGGGCTCCGGTACCAGGTTGAAGCGAAAGACTTCCTCGTCACGAAAGAAGGTGCGGCCGACGTTCCACGACACACCTTTTTGCACCACGCGCTCGCCCACGCCGTAGCGGTCGAGGATCTCGAGCGCGCGCTTGGCATAGCACACGCCGCGCGAGCCGATGCTCACGGTGTCGTCTTCGTCGAGCACCACCACCGGGATGTTGCGCTGCGCCAGATCGATGGCGGCGCTCAGGCCCACCGGCCCAGCGCCGACCACGATCACCGGCACGTGCCGGGTTTGCGGGGAATCCAGCTCGGCTGGACGCACGAACGGGAACTTGGGATACTGATATGTTTTCAGCACGGTTTCCTCCTCCTTTGGCGTGGTCTTCGCCCTCGTCTCTCGCGGGCGCGGCTGCGTGGCCGCGCCTCTGCTTTTCCCGTTTCAGCCTTCTTGCAGCGCGTGCCACATCTGCCGGTCACGCTCGGCGGTCCAGATGCGCGGATCGCGGATGCCGCTCGCCTCGTCATAGGCACGGGTGACATCGAACGGCAGGCAATGCTCGTAGATGAAGACGTGGCCGAACTTCGGGTCCATCACGCTGCGGGTGTATTCCATGGTCTTCTTGAGATCATAGCCGCGCGCCACCGCTTCCTGGGCGCAGCGATAGAGCGTGGTGACGAAGTCGCGCGTGTATTGGAACCCCGCGCGCACCGCCGCCTCGTCCTTGAGCGCCGGCCCGCGCCCCGGCACCACTTTGGCCGGCTGCAGCGCTTCGAGCCGATCGAGCGTGGCCGGCCAGTCGGCAAGGTAGGCATCGCCCGTATAGCAGGCGGCTTCGGCCTCGATCAGGTCGCCGGAGAAGAGCACGCGCTCCTGCGGCAGCCAGACCGCCGTGTCCCCCTTGGTGTGCCCGGCACCCGGATGCAGGATGCGCACTTCGAGCGAGCCCATCCACAGGGTGATTTCTTCCTTGAAAGTGAGCGTGGGCCAGGTGAGACCGGGGATGCTCTCCACCGCGCGAAAGAGCCGGGGAAAACGCCCGATCTCGGATTCCATGTCCTGCTGGCCGCGCTCGCGGATGAGCTCGTAAGTGGGATAGCTGGCGATGATGTGTTCCAGTCCCTCGTCGCGATAGCCGGAAGCGCCGAGCACGCGCACCGCATGGTAGTGCGTGAGCACAACGTATTTGATCGGCTTGTCGGTGACCTCGCGCACCTTGGCGATCACCGATTTGGCCATCACGGGGGTGGCGGTGGCATCGATGATCATCACCGAGTCGTCGCCGATCACCACGCCGGTGTTCGGATCGCCTTCGGCGGTGTAGGCCCAGGCGTGTTCGGAGAGGCGTTCGAACGAAACCGGTTTCTCTTCGAGGTCGGCCACCGAGGCAAAGGCTTTGGCATTCATGGATCGCTCCTCCTGTCGATGCGTTTTATCTTGGCACGTGATTCATCATGTGTCAATCGATTCGTTCATGGTGAATTTCGATCATGCCAACGTTTCGGGCTATGATTGATGCCCGAAGCGCGTTTGACTACACGAGATCCGCATGGAACGAAACGAACCCCTCGCGCCGGAGAACGGCGTGCGCGAGCGCCGCGGCATCCAGTCGATCGAGGTCGGCGGGGCGCTGCTCGCCGCGCTGGAAGCGCATGGTGCGCCGATGATGCTGCGCGATCTGGCCGCGGCTGCCGGCATGTCCCCGGCCAAGGCCCACCCTTATCTGGTGAGCTTCGGCAAACTCGGCCTGGTGGAGCAGGATCCGCTCACCGGTCGCTACAAACTGGGCCCCTTCGCCCTGCGCCTGGGGCTCACCGCCTTGCAGGGTCTCAATCCGCTGCGTGCGGCCGTGGAAGTCTCCGCCCGCCTCGCCGACGAGACCGAACAGAACGTAGCCATCGCCGTGTGGGGCAACGTCGGCGCCACGGTGGTGGCCATCGAGGAATCGGCCCGCGCCATCCACGTGAACATGCGCCCCGGCACCGTGATGGGGCTGCTCACCACCGCCACCGGCCGCGTCTTCGCCGCCTATCTTCCTGCGCGCCTCACCCGCCCGCTCATCGAGCGCGAGCTCGAACGTCTCTCGGGCGGGCGCGAGCCTTTGCGTCTGTCGCGGTCCTTCGTCAACGAGACGCTCGAAGAAGTGCGCCGCCACGGCATGGCGCGCGTGCTCGGCCATCCGATCCCGGGCATCAATGCCTTCTCCGCCCCCGTGTTCGACGCCTTCGGGCATCTGACGCTGGCGCTCACCATGCTCGGCCCGGAGAGCCGTTTCGACGCTTCCTGGGAAGGGCCGCTCGCTCAGGCCATGCGCCGCGCCGTCGCCGACATCACCGCGCGCATCGGCGGCAAACCGCCTCAGTCCGAAGAGACCTCCGGAGCGGCGCCAGGCAAGGAGCCCGCCGCATGAGCCCCACCTACGACTTCGACTCCGCTCCCGACCGCTCAACGATCCCCGGCGAGAAATGGGGGCGCTACGCCGGGCGCGACGTGATTCCCATGTGGGTGGCCGACATGGACTTCGCCGTCGCGCCCGAGATCCGTGAGGCCCTGGCGCGCCGGCTCGCGCACCCGGTGTATGGCTACACCGACCCTTGGCCTTCGCTCGTGGAAGCGGTGTGTGCCGGAATCGAGCGCGATCATGGCTGGACGGTCGCCCCCGAATGGCTCGTGTGGCTGCCGGGGGTGATCCCGGGCTTTCACTTCGGCTGCGCCATCGCTCCGGGGGAGGTCATCGTCACGCACACGCCGGTCTATCCGCCTTTTCTCGCCGCGCCGGCCAACGTCGGCAAGCGCTTGCGCGCGGTCGATCTGGTGTGCGCCAAGGGGCGCTGGGTGCACGACGAGGCGGCCATGGTCGCGGCCTTTGCGCCGGGCGACGTCGGCGCCTTGCTGCTCTGCCACCCGCACAATCCCACGGGGCGGCTGTGGGACGAAAAAGAACTGGCCTGGCTGGCGGAACTCGCGCTCGCCCACGGCGCAATCCTCGTGAGCGACGACATCCACGCCGGGCTGGTGCTCACGCGCAAGCGGCGCCACCGCCCCATCGCCACGCTGGCCCCCGAAGTGGCCGCGCGCACGATCACCCTCTTCGCCCCTTCCAAGACCTGGAACGTCCCGGCGCTGCAATGCGCCTTCGCCGTGATTCCGGACGAGGCGCTGCGTGCACGCTACCGCCGGGCGCTGCGCGGACGCATCCCCTCTTCGCCCAACCTCTTCGGCCTGGTCGCCGCCGAGGCGGCCTACCGCGACGGCTGGGCCTGGCGCGAGGCGCTCCTCGAATATTTGCGCGGGAACGTGGCGTTTGCCCTGGAGTCGATCCGGGCACTGGATTTACCGGTGGCCGAGCCGGAGGCGACCTACCTCTCGTGGATCGACGTTCGCAAACTGGGGCTCGAGGATGCGGCGGCGCACTTCGAAGCCCATGGCCTGGGGCTTTCCGATGGCGCGGCCTTTGGCGCTCCCGGCTTCGTTCGCCTGAATCTCGGCTGCCCGCGCTCGCGGCTCGCCGAGGGGCTGAAGCGCTTTGCCCGGGCGGTCGAGGCCGCGCGCCAACGGCCATGAGCCTTGCGCCGGAGGTCGTGCTCGGCGGCGCCGCCCAGGGCTGCCTCTACGGCCTGACGGCGCTCTCCCTCGTCTTCCTCTACCGCGCCACCGGCGTGCTCTCCTTCATGCAGGGGGAAGCGATGGCGGCCGGCGCCTACGTGGCGGTGGGGCTTGCGGCGCTGGGGGCACCGCTCGCGCTCGCCGCCCTCGGAGCGATCGCCGCCGGCTACGCCTTCGGGGCGCTCGCGGCGCGCTGCGCCCTCGAACCGGTGCGCACGCGTGCGCCCTGGGTGGCGACGCTCGCCACCTTCGGTCTGGCGCTCGCGCTGCGCGGCGTGCTCCTGAGCCTGCCGGCCGCCACCCAGGGCTGGTACCGTTTCGACTGGGTGGGCGAGGGGCGCTGGCTGGGGTTGGCGGCGCGCCAATGGGCGGTGATGCTCGCCGCCGCCGGCGTGGCCGCGGCCTTTGCCCTGCTGCTGCGCGGCACCGACTGGGGGCGGCGCGTGCGCGCGAGCGCCGAAGATGCCGTGACGGCCGAGCGGCTCGGCATCGACGTCGCCCGGCTGCGGCGGCAAGCCTGGGGCGTGGGCACGGCGCTCGCCGTGGCGGCCGGGCTTGCATCCGCCCCCGTCACCTTCGTGCATCCCGAGCTGGGCAGCCTCGCGCTCAACGCCTTTCCCGCCGCCGTCCTGGGCGGCATGAAGCCGGGCCCCGCGGTGCTCGCCGCCGGCGTGGCGCTCGGGGTGCTCGAAGCGCTCGCCGCCTGGCAACTCCCCCCCGGCGGCAAGGAGCTGCTGCTGCAGCTCGTGCTCATCGCCGCCTTGCTCGCCCTGCCGCGGGAACGAGTGGCGGCGCCATGAGCCGTTTCCTCCTGGATCCTCGCCGGCGCACCCGGCTGCTCGCCGTCCTCCTCGTGCTCGCCGTGGGCGCGCTCGGGGCTAGCGGCGGGGCGCGCTATCTCGCCCATCTGCTCACCCTCGCTGGTGCCATGGCCACCGCCGCCCTGGGGCTCGCCCTGGTGCAGGGGCGCGCCGGCCAGGTCTGTCTCGGGCAAGGCGCGGCGATGGCTGCCGGCGCCT
>NZ_SBIK01000004.1:0-122941 GCF_006503695.1 Tepidiphilus succinatimandens | reverse complement strand
CGGCGCCTACACCTGGGCCGCGCTCGCCCCCCGCTCGCTGCCGCTCGCGCTCGCGGCCGCCGCCGCGGCCGGGGCGCTCGCCGGAGCCGCCATGGCGCTGCCGGCGCGCCGCCTCTCGGGCCTGCCGCTCGCGCTCGCGAGCATGGCCTGCGCTGTCATCGCCGAAGTGCTGGCAATGCGCGCCGTCGCCTTCACCGGCGGCACCGCCGGCCGCTTCGTCGCCCCGCCAGCCCTGAACGCTCTCGACGAGGCGAGCGTCGCGCTCGCTTTCTCCTCCCTCTGCCTCGGCCTTGCCGTGCTGCTGCTGTACCGGCTCGATCGCGCCGCCCTCGGACGCGCCTGGCGTGCGCTTGCCCAGGCGCCGGAGGCAGCACTCGCGCTCGGCCTGGACGTGGGCGGTCTGCGCCAACTCGCCTTCGTCGCCTCCGGCCTGTGCGGCGGGCTGGGCGGGGCGGCCTACGCGCAGACGCTGGGTTTCATCAGTCCGGAACAGTTCGCCCTTCCGCTCTCCTTCGAACTCCTCGTCATCGCCTTTCTCGGCGGCCTGCGCCATCCGGCCGGGATCATCCTCGCGAGCCTTGCCTTCGTCGCCCTGCCCGAGCTCGCCGACCGCCTGCGCCCCCTCGTCGGCGCGCTCGGCGGCTGGGATCCCCTGGTGCTGGGGCTGACCGTCGTCTTCGTCGCAGTTTTCCGTAAAATGGACTAAAATCGCAGACATTCGAAGAAGTTCGGGGAAGATCATGCGCGCCCGCCTCTTTGCCGTCATCGCCCTCCTCGCCTTGGCCATGGCCCCGGTACGCGCTGCCGAACGGGTGCTCACCGTCGGCGCGCTGCTCGATCTCTCGGGGCCGGCGGCGCTCCTGGGCGTGCCGGTGAAAAACGGCATGGAAATGCGTTTCGCCGAAGCGAACGCACGCGGCGAACTGCCGGGAATCACCCTGCGCCTGCTCGTCGAAGACACCGGCTACGACCCCAAGCGCGCCATCCTCGCGGCGCGCAAGCTCACCGAACGCGACGGCGCGATCGCCTTCCTCTCGAACCTGGGCACGCCGGTGGTGCTGGCGACCATGCCCGAGATCCTGCGCCGTGGCCGGCTGCATCTCTTCCCTTTCTCGCCGCACGAAGCCACCTACGCGCCGCTGCATCCGCTGAAATTCCAGATCTACGCGCCCTATCGCAGCTACATGGACCCCGCCGTGCGCGCCGTGCTGCGCCGCCACCCCCAGGTGCGACGCGTGTGCACCCTGGTTCAGGACGACGAATTCGGCGAAGAAGTGAGTGCCGGCGTGCGCGCCGGGCTCGAGCGCGCCGGGCTTTCCCTCACCCAGGAAGCGCGGCACGCGCGCGGCGCCACCGACTTCACCGGCCAAATCGCGCGGCTACGCGAGGCCGGCTGCGAACTGGTGGCGCTGGGCACGCTGGTGCGCGAAACCGTCGCCCTGCTGCGCACGGCCAGCGAGATGGGCTGGAAGCCGCTCTTCCTCACCTCGGCCTCGGCCTATTCGGATCAGACGCACATCCTGGGCGGGGCCGCCGTCGAGGGGCTCTACGGCGTCACCAACCCCATCCGCATCCCCTATCGCGAGGGCGCCTCGCCCGAGCTGCTCGCCTGGCTCGACGCCTACCGCGCCCGCTACGGGGCGGAAGCCAACGTCTGGTCGGCCATGGGCTACGTCGCCGCCGAACTGCTGGTGCGCGCCATCGCCACAGCGACCGAGCCCACGCCGGAAGCGATCGCCCAAGCGCTCGAGCGGCTCGACTATCCCGGAGACCTATTCGGCAGCCCGCGCTACCGCTTCTCGCCCACCGACCACCTCGGTCAGCGCACGGGCGGCGAACTCACCCGCATCGAGCACGGACGCTGGGTGTCGCTGGAGCGCCTGGACGGGCCGAGCGAATGAGCCGCGCTCCGGCCGAACTGCCTAATGCCGCCGCCGGAACGTCTCCATGAAGTCGGCGAGCACCTCGACCGCCTCCAGAGTCACCGCGTTGTAGATCGACGCGCGGATGCCGCCCAGTGCGCGGTGCCCGGCCAAGCCGGCAAAGCCCGCCCGGTTCGCCTCGGCAAGGAAGGCCGCGCGCAGCGCTTCGCTCGGCAGATCGAAGACCACGTTCATGAGCGAACGATCCGCGCGCCGCGCCCGCGGGCGGTAGAAACCCTCGCTCGCGTCGAGTACCCCATAGAGCCGCTCGGCCTTGGCGCGATTGATCGCCGCCATCGCCTCGAGCC
Source organism: Tepidiphilus succinatimandens (assembly GCF_006503695.1). Lineage (GTDB taxonomy): Bacteria > Pseudomonadota > Gammaproteobacteria > Burkholderiales > Rhodocyclaceae > Tepidiphilus > Tepidiphilus succinatimandens. The sequence continues at coordinate 120,711 of NZ_SBIK01000004.1, read as the reverse complement.
CGCCGATCTCGTCCATGAGCCAGCGCAGCACCAGCAGCACGGCATAGATGGCGAACACCGGCGGCGTGTTGAGGATGGAATGCGCCTGCGCCTGCGCGCGGTAGTCCAGCATGGCCGGCAAGCCCTCCGGGGCGCGCTCGAGCACCGCCTCGCGCACCAGTACCACCGTCACCCCCGCCGGGCCGAGATTCTTCTGCGCATGGGCATAGATGAGCGCATAGCGCCCGGCATCGAAGGGGCGCGAGAGAAAGTCGGACGACATGTCCGCCACCCGCGGCACCTCCTCGAGCCCCACCGTCCGGTGGAACTGCAGCCCCTCCACCGTCTCGTTGGTCACCACGTGCAGATAGGGTGCGCGCGCATCGAAGACGAGTTCTTCGTCGTCCGGCAGCCGGGAAAACCCCTCGTCCTCGCCGCTCCACACCACCCGCACCGGGGCGAGTTTCCTCGCCTCGGCGATCGCCTTGCCGCTCCAATAGCCCGTGTGCAGATACTCCGCCGGCACGTCGGCGCCCCGCGCGAGCGCGAGCGGCACCATGGCGAACTGCAGCGTGCCGCCGCCCTGCAGCAGCAGCACGTGAAAATCCGGCGGCAGCGCGAGCAGCGCCTTGAGCCGCACCTCCACCTCGGCCACCACCGCCGCGAACCAGTCCGAACGATGGCTGATGCCCAGCACCGACAGCCCCACCTCCGGCACCGCGATCATCGCCTCGCGCAACTGCACAAGCACCGTCTCGGGCAAGGCCCCGGGCCCGCCGGAAAAATTGCGCGCGTTCGCCGACAGCGTCATCCCCACCCCTCCCTCCTCGCCCGCACCCAGCCGACGAAGGCCTCGCGCAGCGGCGCGATCCCCTCGCGCCGGTAGGCGAATTCCGCCCCCGGCTCCATGGCGTGCGCCACCATCGCCGGATCGGCCTCGAAGATCAGCAGCCGCCCATCGGCCGTCTCGGCCAGATCCACGCACACGTAATCGAGCCCCAGCCGTTCGGAGAGCGCCGAGAACGCCGGCGCATGCCTTTGGGCGAACTCGGGGAAAGCGCGAAAGAACGCCGCCTCCTCCGCCCGCTTGGCGGCATCGCCGTACATGCCGGCATTGACGTAATGCACCATCCAGTGCTCCGACACCGCCAGATGCACCGGAAACGCCTGCCCGCCCACCAGCGCCACCCGGATCTTGCGGAAACGCCCGTCCGGTCCGGCATAGTCGACGTAGCGCGTGAGAAAGAACTCCCCCTCCGGCTGCGCCGCCAGATACGCGGCGAGCGCCTCGCCCGTGTCGATGCGCGCCAGACCATGCCCGCCCTGCGAATCGGGCGGACGCAGCAGAAAAGGCGGCGCCTCCAGCCCCTCGGGCCAGGCACCGGCCGCCGCGGCCGACTCCAGGAGCGCGCGCGGCACGCGCCGCGTCGGCGGCATGAGCACCCCCGGCGCGTCCGCGAGCAGGCGGCTCAGCGTCGCACGCTCCGTGCGCCGGATCGCCGCCGGCGGGTTCAACACCGGGCGCGGCCAGCCGGCGAGCCGCTCCTGCAGCGCCGCGAGCACCGGCAACGCCGCCTCGCTCACCCCCATCGCCAGCATCAGCGCGTCGTGCTCCGGCAACGCCTCGGCAAGCGGCACGGCCGGGTCCACGAAATGCACCACCAGCTGCAGCCCCTGCCCCTCCAGCAGGCAGTCGAGCGGCGTATTCGCCGACAGCGGCCCCGGCAGCGCCAGCAGCAAGAGCCGCGGCGCCGGCTCGTCCGGCCCCGGCAGCGCATAGGTGCGCGCGCGAGAGAGCGCCTCGCGCTGGGCCGCGAGCGCCGTCTGCGTCTGCCCCAGGCACAAGAGCGCCGTGGCAAGGTTCATCCACGCCGCCGCCGTGTCCTCCCGTCCGGCCCGATCGAGCCACTGCCGGGCGAGCGCCGGCAGATCCCCCTCCCCCAGGCTCGCGCGCAGAAAGGGCGCCAGGCCGAGATAGCCTGCTTGCGGTTCAGACACTCTTCCCCTCCCACTCGAGCATCGCCCGCTTGCGCTCGAGCCCCCAGCGAAAGCCGCGCAGGCCGCCGCCGGCATCGAGCACCCGGTGGCAGGGGATGAGCCAGGCCACGGGATTGGCCGCCAGCGCCTGCCCCACGGCCAGCGCCAGGCGCGGAGGGCCCAGCCGCGCCGCCAGCTCGCCATACGAGCACGTCTGCCCGGCAGCGGTGCACGTGCGCAGCGTGCGCCACAGCAGGCCGCGAAAAGGCGTGCCCTCCACCGCCACCGGCAGGTTCCGCGCTAGGAACCGTTCTTCCAGCGCCGCGCATTCGGCCGCGGCAAGCGGCGCCCAGAGGGCCCACGGCCAGCGCGCCTGCCAGGTGCCGAGCTTATCCTGCGGCGCCTCGCCTTCATCGAGAAACTCCGCGCGGCACACCCCATCCGGCGCAAGCGCCAGCAAAAGCGCCCCGAACGGCGAGCCGATCACCCCGTAGCGCAGGGGCACGCCGGCATGGCGCTGTCGAAACGAGGGCGGCGACAGGCAGAGAAAGGCCGGATCGGATTGTTGCATCACTCCCTCCTTTGAGCCACATATTCTTGCGCGCCGCGCGCTCCCTACTCAATACGCCACGCCAGACCATGGATGATCGGCTCCTTCATTCGTACGAACATAGCACGATCCCTGCCGCATCGCGTTATGGCTTTCCCCCTCCCCGGAGCAGACGCTCGATTTCCTTGTCGTGCCCGTCGATGCGCTCCAGAACCTCAAACTTGCCCTTGGCCACGCCGATGCGGCGTTCGCCTTCGTTACCGGACTCGGCCAGCGAATCTACCGCCCGCTCCAGCAGCCGCCGCAGCGGTTGCGGCACCCCCAACGCCAGCGCGTCGGCGGGCGCAAGGCAGCGCGCCTCTTCTCCCCATGCCGCAGCGGGTTCCACCGCCCGTGGCGCCTGGGGCAGGTAGCGCGTCACGGTGATCTTCAGGGTGAAATGCGTCAGGCGGTGGGTGAGCCGGGCGATCTCTCCGGCTGCGCGCCATGCGCCAGGCGGGGCCTGGTCTTCCTGCGGCAAACACCACAACCCGCCCCAGATGCCCTGCGGCGCGCGGCGCACGAGCCAGACCGCTCCGTCCTCCTCGTACCAGCCCCAGCGCAGGTCCTGCTCCGGCACCGGGGCGCGCGCCCGCTTGCGCGGCAGTTCCGCCGCAATTCCCAGGCGGTGCGCGGCGCACAGATCGACCACCGGACACACGTCGCACCGCGGCCGCGACCGGGTGCACACCAGCGCGCCCAGGTCCATCATGCCCTGAGTATAGGCTGGCATGTCGTCGGAATCTTGCGGCAGCAGGGCTTGGGCCAGATCCCACAGCCGGCCCGCCGTGGCCGCCGCGCGCGGGTCTTCTTCCACGGCGAAGAGGCGGCACAGCACCCGCTGCACGTTGCCATCGAGAATCGGCACCCGCTCGCCCTGCACGAAAGCCGCGATCGCCGCCGCCGTCGAGCGTCCCACGCCCGGCAGCTGCACCCATTCCTGCGCCCCCCGGGGACAGGAACGCGGCCAGCGCGCCACCCACAGGCGGGCGGCCGCGTGCAGGTGCCGCGCGCGGGCGTAGTAGCCCAGCCCACTCCACAGCGCCAGCACTTCGTCGAGCGGCGCCGCCGCCAATGCCTCCACCGTGGGAAAGCGCGCCACGAAGCGGGCGAAATACGGCAGCACCGTGCGCACCTGCGTCTGCTGCAGCATCACTTCCGAGAGCCACACGCGGTACGGGTCGTTCCCCTGCCAGGGCAGATCGCGCCGGCCACAGCGCCGCTGCCAATCCACCAGGCGGACGGCGAAGATCGCGTCGCTCCCGCCCCAAAGCGAATTTTTCGGGCAATCAACGAAGTCTTGGTCTGTCGTCATTTCTGCGTTACATTTGCGTTTCGGCTTCATGTACCCGGTCGATGCCGGAGACGAGGGTTCTCACGATGGATTCGACGCACGCCGTCTCGCCCCCTGCGATACTGGATGCGCGGCAACTGCGCCGCACCTTGGGACAGTTCGCCACCGGCATTGCCGTGCTGACCACGCGCGCGCCCGACGGGGCGCCCCTGGGGCTGACCATCAATTCGTTCAACTCGGTCTCGCTCGAGCCGCCGCTCGTCGTCTTCAGCCTGGCGCGGCGCCTGAGCCTGCTGCCGTGGTTCGAGGAAGCGTCCCACTTCGGCATTTCGCTCCTCGCTGCCGGACAGCGCGCGCTGTCGGATCGTTTCGCCGGCCCGGCGCAAGACCGCTTCGCGGGCGTAGAATGGTTTCCCGGACCTTTCGGCTCGCCCTTGCTCGTCGGGGCCTGCGCCCACTTCGAATGCCGCAACGCGATACGCCACGACGGCGGCGATCACCTGCTGTTTCTGGCCGAAGTATGCCATCACGCAGCCTATCCACGCGAGCCGCTCGTCTTCTTCGGCGGGGCCTATCGGGAACTCGCCCCGTAGACGAAAAAACCCGGCGCAGGCCGGGCTTGTAAGGTACGCAGGAACGTGGAGCGGGTGAAGGGAATCGAACCCTCGTATGCAGCTTGGGAAGCTGCCGTTCTACCATTGAACTACACCCGCGAATCCGGTGAATTATAGCCGAGCGCCTGCCGTCGGCGCAAGCTCGATCAAAGGCTTGCGGACACCCGACGATTGATCTCGTCTTCCAGTGCTTGAAGCCGCTCGATGATCGCCTCGAACGCCCAGGACTCACCGTAGAACATCTGTGCATCCCGCATTGCCTGATAGTCTCGCCGCAGCGCCCCGAGAAGGGGCTCGGGCGGGACGAGGCGCAATCCTCCCGCAGTACAGCGTTCGTAATGACTGTGGCTGCTGCGGTAAAACGTGGCTTTGAGGCGCACGACGTCCCGTAGCAAGCCCATATCCTCCACGGCCTGTCGGCCGATCTCATGATCGGCCAAGCAAGCCAGATCATACCAATGGCGCGAGAGCCGCTCGGCTCCGGCCCGGGGCTGTGGCCGGTGGCATTCGACATGGATCAGGGTGGCTTTTTCCCAAAAGGTACGCACGGCCGACAACACAACCACCTGCGCCCGCGGCAGATCCAGGCCGGGGACATATTTCGCGATATCGGGCACGATCGTCTGTGGTGCTCGAGGCCAGGTCGAGTTGCGGCCGCCAAACTCGATCAAGATGCTCGGACGCACATAAGCATCCGCCTTCTCGACAGCACTGGGGTAGAACACCCACAGTTTCTCGGCGTCCTCGCTCAGCTGAAAAGAGAGGGGATGACCGGGCAATGACGAGGCAAGCGCCGACTGCAACGCGGGCAACAGATCGTCGCGCACGTGCGCCGCGAGTGCCGCTTGTAAGGTATCAGACAGCTTGCGGCGCTGGCTGTTGGTGGTGATCGATTCCAGGTCGGGCGCATCCGCGATCAGGCTACGGTAGTCGATCGTGACATCGATGTCTTCCGAAAAGCGCTCGATGACTTTGTAGACCTTGGAGAGCGAAGTTCCGCCCTTGAATGCCATGGACTTGCGGCACGGCAGCCGAAAGAGAATGCCGAGCACCTGGCACAGCCAGAGATCCTTTTCGAGAATCTCGGCGCGACGACCCATCCGGGACGCCAAGGCCCGCAGCAGGTCGGCCTGATCGTCAAGAGATAGCGCAAAGTACGATTCAGCCATGGGACTGTGCGCTGCGTTCTTCGTAGCGGCGCAGCGCTTCGACCATCCAGGCCGGCATCGAAGACTTGACACGGCGTAGCGCCTCGAACTCGTCGGGCGGCAGTCTGGCGGCAATCTGCTCGATGGTGTCCGGACTCACGTGCTCTCGCCCGAGATACCATAAGGCAGCCAAGGCCTGCCCTGCCGGACGCCCGGCAAGCACCAGCTTGCGTGCCGCCACGTGCTGCAACCGCACGCGCAGATTGCCCAAGCGCACGGTGCGCGAAGAGCCTGTCGTGTAGAAAACGGGTTGAGCTGGAACCTGCGTGCTGAGCCCAAAACGCCGGGCCGCTTCGGCCCCATGGACTTCGATGGGGGCGCCCTCGGCTACCACCCTGGCCACCGCTTCGGGCGAGGGCATGCTCTTGAGTCCGAACCGGCTTACCTTGGGAACGATGTAGAGCCCACGACCGATGCGCTCGATCACCCCTTGCCGGGTCAAGCGCATCAGCGTCTGGTCGATGGCCGCGCGCGACCCCAAGCCCGCGAACAGGGCGGGGGTGAATGGTTCTTCTGCAGGCTGGGCAGCGATACGCTCGCGGATGGCTTGTGCGGTGTTCATGGCAAGGAATCCCTTCGTGTCAGAAAAAATAGCAAAATATCCAACAAAAAGCAATCCTGCAAAAAGTCTCCAGTCGACTGTGCTAAACTTTTCACCATGCCTGACGAAATCCCCCAAACCCTCACCTGCCGCGTCAACGGCGAGCGCCTCACCCTGTCCGCCGGTACGACGATCGCCGAGCTGCTCGCCGCCCGCGGCTGGGCGGGCAAGCGCGTCGCCGTCGAGCGCAACGGCGAGATCGTCCCCCGCAGCCTCCACGCCCAAACCACCCTCGCCGAAGGCGACGTGCTCGAAATCGTGGTCGCCGTGGGCGGCGGCTAAACCCTTCCTTCCCGATCCCATCATGACCGAACCCGAAGATACCGACTTCCTCACGCTCGGCGCCCGCCGCTTCCGCTCCCGCCTGCTGGTGGGCACCGGCAAATACCGCGACTTCACCCAGACGCGCGAGGCGATCGAAGCCTCCGGCGCCGAGATCGTCACCGTGGCGATCCGCCGCGTCAATCTCGGCCAGAACCCGGACGAACCCAATCTCCTCGACTACCTTCCGCCCGAGCGCTTCACTCTTCTGCCCAACACCGCCGGTTGCTACACGGCCGAAGAGGCCGTGCGCACGCTACGGCTCGCGCGCGAGCTCCTCGACGGGCACACCCTGGTCAAGCTCGAAGTGCTGGGCGATGCCGAAACGCTCTATCCCAACATGCCCGAAACGCTCAAAGCCGCCGAGCGGCTGGTGGCCGAAGGGTTCCAAGTGATGGTCTACTGCTCCGACGATCCCATCCAGGCGAAGCTGCTCGAAGAGATGGGCTGCGTGGCCATCATGCCGCTCGCCTCCCTCATCGGTTCGGGCATGGGCATCCTCAATCCCTGGAACCTGCGCCTCATCCTCGAGCGCATCCGCGTGCCGGTGATCGTCGACGCGGGCGTAGGCACGGCTTCCGACGCGGCCATTGCCATGGAGCTGGGTTGCGACGGCGTGCTCACCAACACCGCCATCGCGCACGCCGGCGACCCGGTGCGCATGGCGCGCGCCATGCGTCTGGCGGTGGAAGCCGGGCGCGAAGCCTACCGCGCCGGGCGCATGCCGCGCAAGTTCTACGCCGCCGACCCCAGCTCGCCGCTCACCGGCGTCATCGGCAGGCCCACGCCATGACGCAGGCACTCGACGCAGAGCGCGGGCATCTCTCCACCCGCAGCATCCGCACCTTCGTGCTGCGCCAGGGGCGGCTTACCGAGGCGCAGCGCCGCGCCCTCGACACCCTGCTGCCGCGTTGGGGCCTTCCTTATCGCCCCGAGCCCCTCGATGCGCCCAGCATCTTCGGCCGCAGCGCCCCGCTCGTGCTCGAGATCGGCGCGGGCATGGGCGAGACCACGGCGAAGATCGCCGCCGCCAACCCCGGCAGCGATTTCCTCGCCGTGGAGGTGCACGGTCCCGGCGTGGGCAATCTCCTGAACCTCATCGAGACCCAGGGGCTCACCAACCTGCGCGTCATCCAGCACGACGCGCTCGAAGTGCTCGAACACATGATCGCCCCGGGAACGCTCGCCGGCATCCACCTCTTCTTCCCCGATCCCTGGCCGAAAAAGCGCCATCACAAGCGCCGCATCGTCCAGCCCGGCTTCGTTGCGCTAGCCGCCGAGCGGCTCGCTCCCGGCGGCTACCTGCACTGCGCCACCGACTGGGAAGAATACGCCCAATGGATGGAAGAGGTGCTCTCGGCCGAACCGCGCCTGGAATCGATCCACCCCGATCCCACCGAGCGGCCTTCCTGGCGCCCCGAGACCAAGTTCGAGCGCCGCGGCCGCGCCCTGGGGCATGGCGTGTGGGATTTCGTCTATCGCCGCCGCGCCGAAGCGCCGCCCATGCAAGCACCCGCCCATGAATGAGCGAACCTCCCGGCACGACACCAGGCAGCGATCCGTGCGCGTGACGCGGTGTCCGAACTTCCATTGCCCATCCCCCCGTCCGCAGGGAGGAGTCCAACCATGAGTTTTCGCCCCTTTCGCGCCCTGTGGCGGGCGCTGCGCTGGCTGATCCTGCTGCCGCTGCGCCTCGTCGAATTCCTTGGCCGGATCGCCATCGGCCTCGCGGTGCTCGTCTTCGTCGCGGCACTGCTGATCAGCCAATGGGAACCGGTCCTCAAACTGCCGCCGCGCTTCGTGCTCACGCTCGCGCTCGACGGCGACCTCGTCGAGCAGCCGCCGCTGCCCGACGGGCTGCGTTCACTGCGCTCGCTCGAACCGGGCCCGGCTCCCCTTGTGCTGCGCGACGTGCTGGATGCGCTCGATCGCGCCCGCCGCGACGAGCGCGTGCTCGCGGTGGCGCTCGACCTCAGCCGCCTGGGCGGAGCATCGTTTGCCCAAATCGAAGAGCTGCGCGGGGCGATCGCCCGGCTGCGCCAGGCCGGTAAGCCGGTATACGCCTACGGCGACGTTCTGCCGCAGAAAGCCTACTACCTCGCTGCTGCGGCGCAAGAAGTCACGCTCGACCCCGAGGGCATGGTGCTGCTGCCGGGCGTGGCCGTCACCCAGAACTATTTCCGCGACGCGTTCGACCGCCTCGGCGTGCGGGTGCACGCCTTCCGCGTGGGCAAGCACAAGTCCTTCGTCGAACCCTTCACGCGCAACGACATGTCGCCCGAAGAGCGCGAGGTCACCCAAGACCTGATCGGCGGCATCTGGCAGCGCCTGCTCGACGACCTCGCCCGCGATCGCTCGCTCGCGCCTGCCGTGCTGCGCCGCTACAGCGAGCGTTACGACGAGGTGCTCGCCGCACACGAAGGCGACTCGGCCAAGGCGGCCCAGGCCGAGCGCCTCGTCGACCAGCTCCAAGGCTACGAAGACTGGCACGACGGGCTCCTCGAACGGTATGGGCGCGAAGGAAACCAGGCCGAGGAAGTGGCTTTCGACGATTATCTGTACGCCACCGCGCCGGCCCTGCCCGCCGCCAAAGCCCCGGTGGTGGCCCTGCTGCCCATCCAGGGCACCCTCATCGACGGACCGCCGCGCGACGGCATGGCCTCGGCCGACAGCATCGTCGATCGGCTCGACGAGGCGGCTGAGGATGAGACCATCAAGGCCGTGGTGCTGCGCCTCGATACCCCCGGCGGCAGCGCCTTCGCCGCCGAGCGCATCCGCCGTGCCGTGCTGCGCGTCAAGGAAGCCGGCAAGCCCGTGATCGTTTCCATGAGCGGCACGGCCGCCTCCGGCGGCTACTGGATCGCCTCGGCCGCCGACGAAATCTTCGCCGACCGCTTCACCCTCACCGGCTCCATCGGCATCTTCGCCCTCTTCCCCGAAGCGGCGGGGCTGCTCGACAAACTCTCCGTGCACACCGACGGCGTCAAGACCGGGCCCTTCGCCGACGGGCTGGACCCGCGCGTGCCGCTCGCCGATCCCGTGGCCCGCGCCGTGCAAGCCGAGATCGAACACGGCTACCGCCGATTCCTCGCCGTCGTGTCCGAGGGGCGCAAGATCCCGGAAACCGAGGTCGATCCGATCGCCCAGGGACGCGTCTGGCTCGGCGAGACGGGCCAGAAGCTCGGCCTGGTCGACACCCTCGGCGGGCTGGATGCAGCCCTCGATCGCGCCCGCGAACGCGCCAAGCTCCCGCAGGCGCCGGCTCGCTGGCTGCTGCCGCCGCTCTCCGCCCGCGACGTGCTCATGAAACTGCTCTTCGAAGGGCGCAGCGACGAGTTCGACAGCCGCCTGCAATCGCTGGGGCTGCTCCCGCCGGGCGTGTCGCTCGCCGAACCGCGCCGCCTGCTTCGAGCCTTCGATGACCGCCGCGGCCTCTATGCCCATTGTCTGTGCGCCGCGCCTTGAAGAAAGGATCCCCCATGCTCCGTCCCCCTGAAATCGACGCCTTGATCGCCAACAACCGCGCCTGGGCCGAGGCCATGCGTGCGCGCGACCCCCTCTTCTTCGAGCGCCTGAAAAACATCCATCAGCCGGAATTCTTCTGGATCGGCTGCTCGGACGCCCGCGTGCCCGCGAACGAACTCATCGGACTCACCGCCGGCGAAGTCTTCGTGCATCGCAACATCGCCAACCAGGTGCAGGCGGCCGACCTGAGCTGTGCGGCGACCATCGAATTCGCCGTCGCCCGCCTGCAAGTGCGCCACATCCTCATCGTCGGGCATTCCGACTGCGGCGGCGTCAAGGCCGCCATCCGCGCCGACGCCCCCGAGCTCGTCCAGCACTGGGTGCATCCCATCCGCGAACTCTACCTGCAGCACCGCGCCGAGCTCGACGCCTTGCCCGAACCGGAGCGCACCAACCGCCTCGTGCGCCTCAACGTCGTCACCCAGATCGAGCGCCTGGCGCAGAACCCCGTCATCCGCCGCGCCTGGGATCGCGGCGAAGGCCCCATGCTGCACGGCTGGATCTACGACGTCGGCGACGGGCTCCTCGAAGATCTGGGCGTCTTGCGCGGACCTTGCTGAATCGAATCCGGCTGGCGCGGCATGCCGGCGTCTTCTACAATGAGGCATCATGGAACCGCCCATCGACCCTTTTCGCCGGCGCACGCTGGGCCTGCTCGCCGCCGTGGCGCTGGGCGCGCTGGGCTGCGCGCGCGCCGAGGAAGCGCAACCCCTGCGCTTCGGCATCCAGCCCTTTCGCACGGCCGAGGTCCTGCTCACCTTGCACAAAGGGCTGCTCGATACCCTCGCCCAAGCGCTGGGTCGGCCGCTGCGTTTCTCCACCCGCCCCACCTACGATGCCTATACCAAGGCGTTGCTAGCCGGTGAATTCGATCTGGCCATCATGCCGCCGCATATCGCCGTCTGGCTCGCCGGGCGCGGCGACTGGGAGCTCGAAGCCAAGTACGAAGTGCGCATGTCGGCGATCCTCGTGGGGCGCAACGCCACGCCCGCGCCCGAAGCCGAGGCCCTGCGCGGGCGGCGCATCGCCCTGGGCGACCCGGACTCCATCGTCTCGCTCGTCGCCCGCGAAACCCTCGACCGTCTCGGACTCGTGCCGCAGCGCGACTTCACCCTCGTGCTCACCGCCTCACATGGCGCCTCGCTGCAGGTGCTCGCCAACGGCAGCGTCGATTACGCCATCGTCGCCAACACGGTCTATGGCCAGTTTCGCGCCAGGTACCCCTCGCTGCAGGCCGTCCCCTTCGGCCTGGACGTGCCGCACCTCATGGCCGCGGCCCGACGTGCCCTGCCCGAGGCGCTGCGCACGCGCTTTCGCGCCGCGCTCCTCTCGTTCCATGAAACCGAGGCGGGACGCCGCTTCTTCGCGGACACGGGTTACCGCCGCTTCGTCCCCATCACCGAAGCCGACTTCGCCGAGATGGCCCCTTTTCTGCCGGCCCTAGATCGACGGTATGGCTCCCCGCCGGAGCTTTCACGATGAACTGGTACCGCCACATCCCCTTCCGCCTCCAGATCCTGCTGGCTGCCGGCGCCGTACTGCTCCTCATCGTCGCCGGCTTCACCTACGCCCATTGGCGTGCGCTCGACGAGGCCCTGTCGCGCGCTGCCGAGCGGGAAGCGCAGCACTACACGCGCCAGCTCGACACCCTCGCCCGTCAGGCGTTGCTCACGCACGACTACGAGCAGTTGCAGGATCGGCTCGAAGCGCTCCTCGCCGGCGAGACCATCGCCTTCGCCGTCGTCCTCGACGAAGACGGCCAACCAGTGGCCACCTACGGCTGGCAAGATTCCACGCAAACCCTCCCTCCCCCAGGCGCGAAACTCGAATGGCAGGGGCAGCCTGTGCGCGTCTGGCACCACGCCATCGCCAGTACCCCGGAAGGAGAACCCATCTCGTTCGGCAGTCTCGTGCTGGGCATTTCGCTCGCGCCTCTCGAGACAGGCCGAGAGCGGCTCGTCCTCAGTACTGCCCTGCTCCTGCTCTTCTCCCTCGCCTTGGGTGGGCTGCTGCTCGACGGGGTTGCCCGGCGGCTCGCCCAGCGGCTCGCGGCGCTGGCCGAATTGAGTCGCACGCTCGCCGCGGGCGATCTCTCACGCCGCGCCGAGGCAAGCGGCAGCGACGAAGTGAGCGTGCTCGCGCAGAGCCTCAACGCGCTCGCCGACGCCGTGGCCGCAAGGATCGACGAGCTGCACCACCGCATCGAATACGACGCGCTCACCGGCCTGCACAGCCGAATCTACTTCGACGAAGCGCTCGGCAACCTCCTGCAACGCTACGAACCGGGACGAATCTGGGTGTGTGCCATCGATCTCGACCACTTCGCCGCCGTCAATGACAGCTGCGGCCACGAGGCGGGGGACCGTGTCCTGCGCGACGTCGCCCGCCTCATGGAAGAGATCATTCCCCCGCGCGTCGAACAGGCCGTGCTCGCGCACCACGATGCCGACGAATTCGCCGCCTGCTGGGTGGGGACGAGCGAGGATGCACCCAACGAGGCGCTCGCGCGCGAGATCGGCGCCAAGATCCTGGCCCACCCCATCACCGACAACGGCCTCAACCTGACGGTGGCCGCGAGCATCGGACTCGTACGCGCCGACCGCGTCCCTTCCACCGTCGCCGACCTGAAGATCGCCGCCGACATCGCCAGCTACGTCGCCAAGCAGCTCGGCGGCAACCGCGTCGTCAATTACCTCCCCACCCATCCCTGGGTGGAGCGGCGCCGCCGTGAGATCGAGCTGCTGCCGGTGCTCCTCAACGCCATCCGCACCGAGGCGTTCGAACCCTGGGTGCAGCGCATCGTTCCCGTGGGCGAAGGCCGGCTGCACGCCGAGATCCTCATGCGGCTGGTCACCGAGCGAGGGGAACGGCTCACGCCGGGCGTATTCCTCTCCGCCGCCGAACGCTTTCAGCTCATGCCGCGCATTGACCGCATCGTGGTGCGCAAGGTGATGGCAGACCTGGGGCGGCGGCTCGCCGAGAATCGCCCGTGGCCGGCCGACGTCATCAGCCTCAACGTCTCGGGGCAGACCTTGTCGGACGAAGGCTGGGTCGAGTATCTCGAAGCCCTGCTCCGCGAACATGGCATCCCGCCAGAGCGCCTGGTCTTCGAGATCACCGAGAGCACCGTGATCGAGCAGACCGAAGTGGCGGTGGCCTTCATCACGCGGATGCGCGGCCTGGGCGCGGCGATCGCGCTCGACGATTTCGGCTCGGGCACATCCTCCTTCGGCTATCTGCGCCGCTTCACCGCCGATTACCTCAAGGCCGACGGTCAGTTCGTGCGCCACGTGCACGAGCGGCGCGAAGACCGGGTGATCGTGCAGACCATGGTGAGCCTGGCGCGGCTCATGCGCATGGCCACCATCGCCGAATTCGTGGAAAACGACGCCATCATCGAAACGCTGCGCGAGCTGGGCGTGGACTATCTGCAGGGCTACGCGGTGCACAAACCCCAGCCGCTCTCCGAGCTCTGAAGGGCGGCGTGAATGACCTACGGCGCCAGACGCTGGCGAACCCACCCCCCGGCGCCGTCGGGGCGGTAGGCGATGCGATCGTGCAGGCGCGAGGGCCGTCCCTGCCAGAATTCCCAATACTCCGGAATCAGCCGAAAACCGCCCCAATGCGGCGGGCGCGGCGGATTGAGGCCGAACTTGAGCCCGTAGCGGGCGGCTCGCTCCACGATCTCGGTGCGCGAGGCGATCGGTTGGCTCTGTTCGCTCGCCCAGGCGCCGAGGCGAGCCGCCAGAGGGCGCTGGGCGAAGTAGGCGTCCGACTCCTCGGGCGAGACCTTCTCGACCCGACCCTCGATGCGCACCACCCGTTCCAGATCGGGCCAGAAGAACTGCAGGGCGGCGAAGGGATGGTGCTCCAGCTCGCGCCCCTTGCGGCTGAGATAGTTCGTGTACCACACGAGGCCGCGCTCGTCGGCCTCCTTGAGGAGCACGGGGCGCGTCGACGGGCGGCAGCGCTCATCTACCGTGGCCACGGTCATGGCATTCGGCTCCGGCACGCCGGCGTCGATCGCCTCCTCGAGCCAGGCGCGAAACTGCATCAAGGGATCCGGATGGATGCGATCCTCGTCGAGCGTATCGCGGTCGTGTTCGCGGCGCACGTGGCGCAGATCGATGCGCGTCATGGTGTTTCCCTTTAGAACGGCAGCCGGCGCAGCTGCACGGCCTCGGCCACGTGCACCGGCTCGATCGTCTCATGGCCCGCCAGGTCGGCGATGGTGCGCGCGAGCCGCAGGATGCGGTGGTAGGCCCGCGCCGAGAGATCGAGCCGCGCCATCGCCCGCCCGAGCAAGGCCAGCGCCGGCTCGCCCGCCCTGCCGTGCGTTTCCAGTTCGCTGCCGGAGAGGCGCGCATTCTCCTTGCCTTGGCGCGCCAGTTGCCGCTCACGCGCTGCGAGCACCCGAGCGCGCACTTGCGCCGAAGACTCCCCCGGCGCGGCCGCGGCGAGCGTCTCCGGCAGCAGGCGCGGCACTTCCACCCACAGGTCGATGCGGTCGAGCAGGGGCCCGGAGAGCTTGGCGTGGTAGCGCTCGATCTGCGCCGGCGTGCAGCGGCAGCGCCCGGACGGATCGCCCAGGTAGCCGCAGGGGCAAGGGTTCATCGCTGCCACCAGCTGGAAACGCGCCGGGTATTCCACCCGCTCCTTCACCCGCGCCACCGCCACCCGCCCCGTCTCGAGCGGCTCGCGCAACGCCTCCAGCACCCGGCGCTCGAATTCCGGCAATTCGTCGAGAAAGAGCACGCCGCCGTGCGCGAGCGAGATCTCGCCGGGGCGCACCGCCCCGCCGCCGCCCACGCCGCCCACGATGGCCGCGGGCGAGGCGCTGTGGTGCGGTGCGCGAAAGGGGCGCACGCGCCAGTGCTGCGGCGTAAAGCGCCCATCGCTCGACCACACCGCCGCGGTTTCGATCGCCTCTTCTTCCGTCATCGGCGGCAAGAGCCCCGGCAGGCGCTGCGCCAGCATCGACTTGCCCGTGCCCGGCGGCCCATAGAGGAGCAGGGAATGACCGCCGGCCGCGGCGATCTCCAGCGCCCGTCGCGCCCCTGCCTGCCCCTTGACTTCGGCAAGGTCCGGCCAGACAGGGCTTGCGGCCTCTTCCATCGGCGCAGGCGGCGCCGGCTCGCGCTCGCCGCGCAGCCAGGCGACGAGCTCGGCAAGCGACGCCACCGCCACCGTCTGCGCCCCCACGCGCAACGCCTCATGGGCGTTCGCCCGCGGCACCACCACGCGCCTTCCCTCGCGCCGCGCCGCCAGGGCCGCGGCAAGCACGCCGCGCACCGGCCGCACGCTCGCGTCCAGCCCCAGTTCGCCGTGGAATTCGTGATCGGCGAGCACCGACGGCGGCACCTGGCCGCTTGCCGCGAGCAGGCCCACGGCGATGGGCAGGTCGAAGCGTCCGCCGCTCTTGGGCAGATCGGCCGGGGCGAGATTGACCGTGATGCGCCGCGGCGGAAACTCCAGCCCGGCGGTGAGGATCGCCGCGCGCACCCGCTCCCGCGCCTCGCGCACCTCGGCATCGGGCAGACCCACCAGGTTGAACGCGGGCAGCCCATTGGCCAGATGCACCTCCACCGCCACCCGCGCCGTGTCGACGCCGGTGGCCGCGCGCGTGAGCACCGTGGCGAGGTTCATCCCCAGACGATCAGGCAGTGGTTTTTCTTGCCGCGCTGCAGCACCGTGTAGCGTCCGAAGCGCCGGTCGGCGTCACCGATCACCGCGTCCAGCGCCGTGACCTTCACGCCATTGACCGCCACCGCGCCGCTGCTGATGAAGGTGCGCGCCTCGCTCTTCGACTTCGCCAGCCCCGCGGCCACCAGCGCATCCACCAGGCCGCTTTGCTCGCGCGACAGGGCCACGCTGGGCATGCCGTCCAGCGCAAGCTGCGCATAGTCTTCTTCCGTGAGCGCTTCGAGCGAGCCGGAGAAGAGCGCCGCGCTGATGCGCTCGGCCGCACGCAGGGCCTCGGGCCCGTGCACCAGCCGCGTCACTTCCTCGGCGAGCAGGCGCTGCGCCTGAGGCCGCTCGCGCTGCCGGTCCTCCTCCTCGATCGCCGCGATCGCCTCGACCGAAAGGAAGGTGAAGTAGCGCAGGAACTTGTAGACGTCGGCATCGGCCGTATTGAGCCAGAACTGATAGAACTTGTAGGGCGAGGTCTTGCGCGGGTCGAGCCACACCGCGCCGGATTCGGTCTTGCCGAACTTCGTGCCGTCGGCCTTGGTCACCAGCGGCAGCGTCAGTCCATAGACTTCGGCGCGGCACAGACGCCGCACCAGGTCGATGCCGGCGGTGATGTTGCCCCACTGATCCGAGCCGCCGATCTGCAAGAGGCAGCCGTGGCGGCGGTAGAGTTCGACGAAATCGTAGGCCTGCAGCAGGCTGTAGGCGAACTCGGTGAAGGAGATGCCCACCTCGTCGCGCGCCAGGCGCTGCTGCACCGCCTCCTTCTTGATCATGGCGTTCACCGAGAAGTGCTTGCCGACCTCGCGCAGGAAGTCGAGCACGTTCATGCGGCCGAACCAGTCGTAGTTGTTCGCCAGGATCGCGGGGTTGCCCCCCTCGAAGGAAAGGAAGGGCTCGAGCTGGTGCTGGATGCGCTCGCTCCACTGCGCCACCACGTCGAGCGAATTGAGCTTGCGTTCGTTGGCCTTGAAGCTCGGGTCGCCGATCATGCCGGTCGCCCCGCCCACCAGGGCGATCGGCCGGTGCCCCGCCTGCTGGAAGCGGCGCAGCACCAGCACCGGCACGAGGTGCCCCAGATGCAGGCTGTCGGCGGTAGGGTCGAAACCGCAGTAGAGCGTGATTTGGCCTTCCTGCAGGCGCTGCTGCAGCGCCGGGAAATCGGTCGTCTGCGCGATCAGGCCGCGCGCGCGCAAATCCTCCAATACGTCCATCCGTCTACGTCCTCGTCGCCGGCAGGACGATTCGCCCCGCCCCGTTCATGGGAAAGACCCGATTTTCCCACGAAAGCGCGGCGAAGGGCGAAACTTGCCCCTCAGCCGCGGCGCAGCTGGGCGATCAGCCGGTCGACTTCCTTGAGCGCCGCCTCGTGGCTGCCCGTGAGCGAGGCGGAAGTGAGGTAGCGCCCCCCTACTGCCAGGGTCGGCACCCCGTCGATTTTGTAGGCGCGGGCGCGCGCATCGGATTCCTTCACGCGCGTCTCCACGCCGAAAGAAGTCCAGGCGTCATAGACCGCCTTGCCGTCGCCGCCGTTTTCCTGCACCCAGGCGCGCGCGCCGTCGCGGTCGTAGACGAGACGACGCTCGTCCTGCACCGCCGCGAAGATCTTCGGATGCAGCGCCTCGAGCTGCCCCGTCGCCTCGAGCGAGAAATACAGCCGCGCCAGGCCCGCGAGCGCTCCCTGCCCCCAGATCACGGGCGAGCGATGAAACGCCACGTCTCCGCCCAAAGTCTTCTTCCATCCTTCCACCAGCGGATCGAGATGGCGGCAATGCGGGCAGCCGTAGTGGAAGAACTCGATCACCTCGATCTTGCCGGCAAGGGTGGGCTGAGCCGGGGAGAGCTCCACGAAGGTCTTGCCCTCCTGGGCCCGGGCGGCGCTGCCGACCCCGGCCAAGGCGAACAGGCCCAGAGCCTGCAGAAACCGCCTACGGTCGATACTTTCTTTCTTCATCGTCCTCGTCGCTCCTCATTTGACCAGCGTCGGGGCATAACCCGCCGCCAACAGCCGGGCCCGCGCCGCCTGCGCCTCATCCTGACTGCGGTAGGGGCCGGCGCGCACCCGGTAGAGCGTACGACCATCGGGCATCCTGGCCGGTTCCACCGTAGAGGTGATACCAGCCATCGCCAGCTCGGCGCGCACGCGACTCGCCTCTTTCTCGGTGGCGAAAGCCCCTATCTGCCAGTAGAGCCGCTCCGTGCCTTGCGGTTTCGGCGGCTCAGGCGCGATGGCGGCGACCTGCGGCGTCACCGGAGGCGTCGGCACCACGGTGGCCGGCTGCGGCGGCGTTTTGGTTTCGGCCGCCTTCGGCGGTTCGGCGGGTTTCTGGTTTTTCGCCTCGTTTCCGCCCCAACCCTCGGGCAAGACTTTGTAGAAATCGAACTTCGTCTCGGTCGGCGCCGTGCCCCCAGGCGATCCCTGGTTCTTGTCCGTCGGCGTCTGCGCCGGGAAAGGGGCATTGCGGGTGAACCACCACGCGATGCCGAAGGCGAGAATCGCACCCAGCGCCAAGCCGAGGAGGATGCCGAGCAGCGTCCCGCCCTCCTCTTTTCCTCCTCTACGGCGAAACCGCGGCATCCCCATCATCTTCCCCTCACATCGACTCCGGCGCCGAAACCCCCAGCAGCCCCAATCCCGTGGCGAGCACCGTCTTCACCGCCGCCGCGAGCGCCAACCGCGCCAGGCGCAGCGGCTCTTCTTCCACCAGGATGCGCTCGACGTTGTACCAGGCGTGGAAGTCGGCCGCCAGATCCTTCAGATAGAACGCGATGTGATGCGGCGCGCGCTCGGCGGCCGCCGCCTGCACCACTTCGGGGAAGGCCTGAAGGCGCACGCACAGCGCGAGCGCCGGCTCGCTCGTGAGCAGCGACGCGTCGGCCTCGCGCAGATCCTCCATCGCCCCGCCCCACTCGCGCAGCACCGAGCAGATGCGCGCGTGCGCATACTGGACGTAATAGACCGGGTTCTCGTTCGACTGCTTCTTGGCCAGATCGAGGTCGAAATCGAGGTGCTGGTCGCACTTGCGCAACACGTAGAAGAAGCGGCAGGCGTCGTTACCCACCTCGGCGCGCAACTGGCGCAGCGTGACGAACTCGCCGGCGCGCGTCGACATCGACACTTTCTCGCCATTGCGGTAGAGCACGGCGAACTGCACCAGCGCCACCTCGAACTTCTCCGGATCGAGCCCCAGCGCCTGGATCGCCGCGCGCACGCGCGGGATGTAGCCGTGGTGATCCGCCCCCCAGATGTCGATCATCAGATCGTAGCCGCGTTCGTACTTGTTCCAATGGTACGCGATGTCGGAGGCGAAATAGGTGTAACTACCGTTTTCACGGCGCACCACGCGATCCTTGTCGTCGCCGAAGTCGGTGGAGCGAAACCACCAGGCGCCGTCCTGCTCGTAGAGATAGCCGCGCTGCTTCAGGGTCTCCACCGCGCGCTCGACCATCCCCGTGTCGTAGAGGCTCTTCTCCGAGAACCAGCGGTCGAACCGCACCCCGAACTCGGCCAGATCGTCACGGCAGTCGCCCAACTGTTCGGCGAGCGCGAACTCGTGGATCCAGGCGTAATCCTCACCCAACAGGCACTTGGCGTTGGCGATGAGCTGATCGAGGTGCCGCTCGCGCTGCTCCACGGCCTGCGGGTCGGTGCGCTCGGGATCGGGTTCTCCCGGCGTACCCGCCAGCACGTCCTCGGCGCGCACCCTGGCGAAGCGATCGCCATGGCGCTCGGCAATGGTGGCTGCCATGTCGATGACGTAGCGCCCCTGATAGGCGTTGCTCGGGAAGGGGACGCGGATGCCGAAACGCTCGAGATAGCGCAGCCAGGTGGAGAGCGCGAGGATGTCCATCTGCCGGCCGGCGTCGTTCACGTAGTACTCGCGCTCGACGGTGTGGCCAGCAAAGGCGAGCACGTCCGAGAGCGCCGCCCCGTAGGCCGCCCCGCGCCCGTGGCCGACGTGCAGCGGCCCCGTGGGGTTGGCCGAGACGAATTCCACCAGGATGCGCCGCCCGGTGGATTCCCCCGCCCCGTAGCGCACCCCGCGCGCGAGCACCTGCGGCACCACCGCGTTCTTCGCCGCCGGCGCGAGCGTAAAATTGATGAAGCCAGGGCCCGCCACCTCCACCTTGGCCACCCAGGGATGCGGCGTGATCTCGCGGACGAGCTCCTGGGCGAGCTCGCGCGGATTGCGCTTGATCTGGCGGGCGAACTGCAAGGCAATGTTGCTTGCCCAGTCGCCGTGGCTCGCCGCTTTCGGGCGTTCGAGCGTGAGCGGCAGATGCGCGTATTGCGGCACGACCGCCATCAGCGCCTGGCGCAACAGCGCGGCGAGCAGCACCTTGGGGTCGGACACGGACAGGGAGGGATCTTGGCTCATCATGACTCGGTTCTGCGTTCGTCGAACTGCAATTATAGCCGTCCCGCCCGCCCCAAACGCGCCGATTTGCGCTAACCTTGGCCATTCCGCAACCCGTCGAATCCCACCGTGCGCCTGCTGCGACTGACCCGCATCTTCTGGATCGTCTATGCCTACTCGCTCGACGAGATCGTCGCCCAGGCCGACGCCTCGGGGCGCCTGACGCGCTGGTGGCGCCGGATCTTCTTCTGGCGGCGCAGCGCCGTGCCCCGCGGCGTGCGCCTGCGCCGGGCACTCGAATCGCTCGGGCCGATCTTCGTCAAGTTCGGCCAGATGCTCTCCACCCGGCGCGACCTCATCCCGCCGGACATCGCCGACGAGCTCGCGCTCTTGCAGGATCGCGTCCCCCCCTTCCCCAGCGAGCAGGCGCGGGCGCTGCTGGAAGCGCACTACGGCAAGCCGCTCGAATCCGTGTTCGCCCGCTTCGAGCGCGACCCCGTGGCCTCGGCCTCGGTGGCGCAGGTGCACTTCGCCGAACTCTTCGACGGCACGCAGGTGGCCGTCAAGATCCTGCGCCCGGGCATCGCCCCGGTGATCGAGCACGACCTCGCGCTCATGGACACCGCCGCGCGGCTCCTCGAAGCGCTGTGGCCCGAGAGCCGGCGGCTCAAGCCGCGCGAAGTGGTGGCGGAATTCGCCAAATCGCTGCACGACGAGCTCGACCTCATCCGCGAGGCAGCCAACTGCTCACAGCTGCGGCGCAACTTCGCCGGCAGCGACATGCTGCTCGTGCCCGAAGTCTATTGGGACTATTGCGGGCGCGAAGTGATGGTGATGCAGCGCATGGTCGGCACTCCCATCTCCCAGATCGAGACGCTGCGCGCCAAGGGGATCGACCTCAAGCGCCTCTCGGCCATGGGCGTGGAGATCTTCTTCACCCAGGTCTTCCGCGACGGCTTCTTCCACGCCGACATGCACCCCGGCAACATCCTCGTGGCCGACGACGGCCGCTACATCGCGCTCGATTTCGGCATCGTCGGCACGCTCTCCAACGAAGACAAGAACTACCTCGCGCAAAACTTTCTCGCCTTCTTCAAACGCGACTACCGGCGCGTGGCCATCGCCCACCTCGAAGCCGGCTGGGTGCCGCCGCACGTGCGCGTCGACGAATTCGAGGGCGCGATCCGCGCCGTGTGCGAACCCATCTTCGACCGCCCGCTCAAGGACATCTCCTTCGGCAAGACCTTGCTGCGGCTCTTCCAGACCGCCCGGCGCTTCGAGATGGAAGTGCAGCCCCAGCTGGTGCTGCTGCAAAAGACGCTGCTGAACATCGAAGGACTGGGCCGCCAGCTCGACCCCGAACTCGACCTGTGGCAGACCGCCAAGCCCTTCCTCGAACGCTGGATGAGCGAGCAGGTCGGCTGGCGCGCGCTACGCCGCCAGCTCGAAGAAGAAGCGCCGCAATGGGCGAAGATCCTGCCGCAGCTGCCGCGTCTCATCCACCGCGACCTCAGCGAACGCTTGGCCGAGCGCGAGCAGGAAAAACTGCGCCGCCGCCGCGCCGAACGCGAAGCGGCCAGCCGCCGCCGCGAGCGGCTCGTGTGGGTGCTGCTCTGGGCGGCGGCATTCGCGGCGGGGTGGTGGCTGAGGGGGTGACGCCTGCGATCCACGCGCGGTTTTGCAGATGGGCAAGGCGTGAAATTCGCTGCCTGTTCAGGAAAGCGGAAAAAAGTGAAGCCGCGCCAGACTTGGCCTTGCGTTGATCGACAGGGCTACCGGGTGCGCTACACCAGCGCCTCGAGCCTGGTTCAAGAGCTCCAGGCGGCCCAGTAGGCCTTGCGCGACCGGTTGGTGCATCACGCCACGCTGATGGAACTGAGCGGGGAGCGCTATCGCAAGCGTGATCAACGTCAACTACAAGGAGGAAAGACCGGGGCGTCGGACTGACGATAACTACTCCACCCAACCGGCCATTTTAATCGTCGCCGACCGGCCAAAGTAGTTGACATTGCATAAACGTCGAGTCTTCTTGGTCATGAACACCTCCATTGTTTCCATTATGAAGTTTATCGGCGTGTCCGCTCCTTCAGGTATTCCTGGCGGATGAGCCAGGGTGACGTCCTGTTCTTGCGGGCGATTAGGCACTGGTTCCTATATTTTCAGCCTCGGTTCTTCAGGTAGGCGCGCCAGCCGCCGAATGCGCTGATGTCCTGCGCGCCCTCCAGACCGTAGGGTTCGCAGATGAAGCCCGTCTCCCAGCGACCGTCGGCCAGTTGCACCTTGCCCAAGCCCAGCGGCGCGGGGATGCTGGTGAGGAAAGAACCGAACTCCGAACTCGGAATCTCCCAGACTTCCACCTCGATGGCCGCACCGCCCTCGGTGACTCGCACCATTCCCGGGCGCAGCGGCGGGCCGCCGGCCAAAGCATAGAGCCTGTAGTCTGGTGAGGTGCGGGTGGATTCGAGCAGGCGGCCACCGCGCTGCTTCAGCTGCCAATTCAGCGGCAGGCCGTCCAGGTGTGCGCCGCAGACCACCACCCGGGCGCGGTCGTTGTGTGCCGGAGTGGTCGGCGCCGGGCCGTCTAGGGCGTTTCCGCCGATCAGCGACAGCGCGGTCCGGCGCTGCAGGGCGTCGGCCAGGCTCAGCAGGTACTGATCGGTGAAAACCCGGCCGAACAGAGTCACGCCCCAGGGCAGGCCGTTGCCCATGAAGCCAGCCGGCACCGCCACCGCGGCGTAGTCCAGCATGTTCATAAAGTTGGTGTAGTAGCCCAGGTCCGAGTTGCGCTTGACTGGTTCGGCATGCAGCTCGTCCAGGGTTACCGGCCGCGGGTAGGGGGGGGTCAGAACGCAATCCACCTCGGCCATGATCCGATCGCAGATGGCCTTGAGCTGCTGCAGGCGGTACTGGGCGCGGAACAGCTGCACGGCGGTGATGCCGGGCGCCTTTTCCAGCACGGC
The DNA here is from genome assembly GCF_006503695.1 of Tepidiphilus succinatimandens. Classification (GTDB taxonomy): domain Bacteria; phylum Pseudomonadota; class Gammaproteobacteria; order Burkholderiales; family Rhodocyclaceae; genus Tepidiphilus; species Tepidiphilus succinatimandens. The sequence continues at coordinate 97,594 of NZ_SBIK01000004.1, read as the reverse complement.
CTTGATCACCGGCAGCACGGCGTCGGGCTGTTGTTCGATCAGATCGCCGACGACGCTATAGCGCTCGGCGACCCAGGGGCCTTCGTAGAGCAGGCGGGCAGCCTCGAGGAAGGGCTCGAAGTCGATCTCCACCGGCTCGCCGCCGACGGCTTTGAGCTGTTTGACGGTGGCGGCGAAGAGTGCGGGGCTTTCGGGGCAGCCGAGGAATTCTAGTTGTTTCGGCACGCCAAAGCGGAAGCTCGTCACCTGGCCGAAGGCCGAGCCGTCGTTCCACCCCGGATTGGCGCGGCTGTATTCATCACGCGGGTCGAGCCGGGCGGTCAGCGCCAGCAACTGGCTGGCCTCGGCGGCGGTAGCAGTGAAATAGGTGACGCAATCGAGCGTGCGGCATGCCGGAACCACACCGGCGGTGGAGATCAGGCCCTTGCTGGGCTTGAGCCCCACCAGGTTGTTCAGCGCCGCCGGCACCCGGCCGGAACCGGCAGTGTCGGTGCCCAGCGCGAAGCTCGCCACGCCCAACGCCACGGCCAGCGCCGAGCCGGCGCTGGAGCCGCCAGACGGATAGTCCGGATGCACGCTGTTGCGGCATTCGCCGTAGGGCGAACGGGTGCCGTTGAGGCCGGTGGCGAACTGATCGAGGTTGGTCTTGCCCAGAGGCACGGCGCCAAGGGCGATCAGCTGCTCGACGATGGTTGCACTGGTTTCCGGCGTATAGGCGAAGGCCGGGCAAGCAGCAGTGGTGGGGATGCCGGCCAGGTCGATGTTGTCCTTGATGGCGAAGGGGATGCCATATAGCGGCAGCTCGGCCGGCGACTTGCCGTCGAGCTCGGTGAGGTAGGGCTCCAGTTCCTGCAGTGTCAAGAGGCGGATGAACAAGTTGAATTCGGGGTTGAGGGCGGCGGCCTTGTCGTGCAGTTCGGCGAACAGCTGGCGCGGCGTGGTGTCACCAGCGGTGTAGGCGGCGCGCAGGGTGTCGAGGCGCAGGTCGAATGTGTTGTTCATGTTCGTGTCCTTCGTAGGGGAAAAACGGCGTAGCCTTTTCCTCAGTTGATGTTCAGGCCGGTCCTGCAGGCCGGTTGGTGGATCGGTGCAGCGTGATCCACCCTCCGGTTGTCCGACGCTATGAAGTTCAGGCTTCCTCGATCACCACCACGCGCTGGCCGGCGCGCACGGGGGAGCCGGGTTTCACGAGGACTTCCTTCACCACCCCGCCGACCGGCGCGGTGAGGGTAATTTCCATCTTCATGCTCTCGAGGATCACCAGCACGTCGCCGGCCGCGACCGTCGCGCCCGGTTCCACCTGCACTTGCCAGAGGTTGCCGGCGATGGGGCTCTCGATGCCGTGCTCGCCGGCGCTCAGCGGCGCATCCTCGCCGAGGTCGGCGGCGACCTCCTCGCTCTCGAAATGCGCCTGACCGGATTCGATCCAGCGCTGGCGTTCGGCGTTGAAGGCGGCGCGTTGCTGCTGGCGGAAGGCATCGATGCCCTCGGCCTCGCGGTCGAGAAACGCCTGGTAGTCGGACAGCCGCAGCTCGGTCTCTTCGATCTTCAACGGATAGCGGCCCAGCGGGAAGTCGCGACGGATCTTCAGCAGTTCGTCCGCCGAGACCGGGTAGAAGTGGATCTGGTCGAAAAAGCGCAAGAGCCATGGTTGGCCACCGAAGGCTTTCACCTCGCGGTAGCGGTTCCACATCTGCAGGGTGCGACCGACCAACTGGTAGCCGCCTGGGCCTTCCATGCCGTAGATGCACATGTAGGCACCGCCGATGCCTACGGAGTTTTCTGCGGTCCAGGTGCGCGCCGGGTTGTACTTGGTGGTCACCAGCCGGTGGCGCGGGTCCAGCGGGGTGGCCACCGGCGCGCCGAGGTAGACGTCGCCCAAGCCCATCACCAGGTAGCTAGCCTCGAAGACGGTGCGGTACACGGCCTCGAGGTTCGGCAGGCCGTTGATGCGGCGGATGAACTCCAGATTGCTTGGGCACCAGGGGGCGTCCTTGCGCACCGTGGTCATGTACTTCTCGATTGCCAGTTGGCACGCCGGATCGTCCCAGGACAGCGGCAGGTGGACGATGCGCGACGGCACCTTCAGGTCTTGCGCCGAGCACACCGAGTCCCACAGGCCGGCGACGATGTCGAGCAGCGTCTGCAGCGGCAGGGTTTCCGGCTGGTAGTGGACCTGCAGGGAGCGGATGCCGGGGGTGAGGTCGATCACGCCGGCGAGGTTCTTCGCTTCCAGCGCCTGCATCAGGGCATGGCCACGAAAGCGCAGCACCAAGTCGAGTTCCGGCTGGCCTATTTCCAGCAGTAGGTAGGTGTCGCCGGAGAGGCGCGCGGTCAGGCGCTTGTCTTGACTGCCGATGTCCAGCACCACCGGCGACTCCAGCGGGATCGGCCACCAGTCGACGGCGACCGGGGCCAGAGTCGCGATTTCCGCCTGGCGGGCCTTGGCCAGGGCGCGGGCGGTGTCGACGTCGACCGGCACGAAACGCACCTTGTCGCCGGCCTTGAGCTGGCCGAGCTGCCAGAGGTCGGCCTCGATCACCGTCACCGGGCAGACGAAGCCGCCGAGGCTCGGGCCGTCCGGGCCGAGGATCACTGGCATGTCGCCGGTGAAGTTCACCGCGCCAATGGCGTATGGGTTGTCGTGGATGTTCGACGGGTGCAGGCCGGCTTCTCCGCCGCTCTCGCGCACCCACTCGGGTTTCGGGCCGATCAAGCGCACGCCGGTGCGGCTGGAGTTGAAGTGCACTTCCCAGTCGGTGGCGAAGAAGCGGTCGATGTAGGCCGGGGTGAAATATTCCGGCGCGCCGTGCGGGCCATAGATTACCCGCAGGGTGCGCACGGCCGGCAGCGGCGCACACAGTTCGACGTCTAGCGCGGCACCTGCGGAGACGTCGGCCAGCGGGGCGAGGTGCAGCACGTCGCCAGCGCGCAGGGCGCGGCCGCTGTGGCCACCGAACTGACCGAGGGTGAAGGTGCTCTTGCTGCCGAGATAGTCCGGCACCAGCAGGCCGCCGCGCACGGCGAGATAGCTGCGTGCACCGGCACCGGTGATGGTGCCTAGGCTGAGGGTGGCGCCGGCCGGGACGAACAGCGCGGTGTTCATCGGCTGTGTGACCCCGTCCAGGGCAATGGGGATGTCGGCGCCGGTCACCGCCACTACGGCGTCGGCGTTGAAGCGCAGGATCGGCCCGTTCATGGTGATTTCCAGGCCAGCGGCACCTTCCGGGTTGCCGAGCAGGCGGTTGCCCAGACGCAAGGCGCGATCGTCCATCGGTCCCGACGGCGGCACGCCTACCGCCCAGTAGCCCAGGCGACCGGGGTAGTCCTGCACCGTGGTCTGGGTGCCGGCGGAGAGTACCTCGACGGTGTCGGCTCGGTAGGCGAGGCCATCCAGGCAGCGGGTCCAGGGATTGCCGCTGGCGAAGGGGGTGAAGGCAAGGATCTGGCGCAGGTAATCACGGTTGGTTTCCACGCCGTAGAGCAGGGTGTCGCCGAGGGCGGCATCCAGCGCGACGCGGGCTTCTTCGCGGCTCGGCGACCAGGTGATGACCTTGGCGATCATCGGGTCGAAATATGGCGGAATCTCGCAGCCGGCTTCCACCCAGGTGTCGATGCGCAGGTGCTTGCCGTCGGCCTCGGGGAAGTCGACGACGGTGAGCTGGCCAGGGCTGGGTTGGAAATCGCGGCCCGGGTCCTCGGCGTACAAGCGCGCCTGGATGGCATGGCCCCTAGGCTCTAGCCCCCGGATCAGTTCGACCAGCGGCGGCAGGTCGCCAGCGGCCAGCTCGATCATCCAGCGCACCAGATCGACGCCCCAGACCTGCTCGGTGACGCCGTGCTCCACCTGCAGACGGGTGTTCACCTCAAGGAAGTAGAAGCGCTGGGCTTCGACGTCGTAGACGAACTCAACGGTGCCGGCGCTGCGATAGCTGACCGCCTTGGCCAGGGTGATCGCCGCCTCGCACAGCGCCTCGGCCATGCCGTCCGGCAGGTTCGGCGCCGGGGTTTCCTCCAGCACCTTCTGGTTGCGCCGCTGCACCGAGCAGTCGCGCACGCCAAGGGCGATCACCTCGCCCTTGCCGTCACCGAACACCTGGACTTCCAAGTGGCGGGCGCGCTGGATGTACTTCTCGATGAACACGCCCGAGTCACTGAAATTGTTCTGCCCCAGACGCTTGACCGCCTCGAAGGCGTCCGACAGATCGGCGGCCGAACGACATACGCGCATGCCGATGCCACCGCCGCCGGCGGTGCTCTTCAGCATCACAGGATAGCCGACCTGTTCTGCGGCGGTCAGCGCCGCGTCGAGGCTTTCCAGTAGTTCTGTGCCTTCTAGCATCGGCACGCCGTGCCGCTTGGCCAGGGCGCGGGCAGTGTGCTTGAGGCCGAACACCCGCAGCTGTTCGGGCGTCGGACCGACGAAGGAGATGCCGGCGGTCTCGCAAGCCTCGGCGAAGGCAGCGTTCTCGGAGAGGAAGCCGTAGCCCGGGTGGATGGCTTGGGCGCCGCTCTGCCGGGCGATGTCGAGAATCTTGTCCACTACCAGGTAGGTATTGGCGGCGGGACCTTCGCCGAGACTAAAGGCTTCGTCGGCCTGCTGGACATGCAGGCTGGCGGCGTCGGCCTCGGAGTAAACGGCCACGCTCGCCACGTTCATGGCGCGCAGGGTACGTAGGATGCGGCAGGCGATGGCGCCGCGGTTGGCAATCAGCAGTTTGGCGAACATGCGAGGACTCATCGAAGGGTGGCGGGTCGTCCCGCCGTCATTCGGTCAGCACCACGGTCGTCCGTGGTCGAAATCCCTCAGGGGAAAGGATGCTCCGTTTCCTGCCCTACGGCTGCCGGGGACAGCCCAGGCTGGATGACCGTGCAGCGTCATCCACCATCAGTCCCAGATCAGCACTTCCACCGGAGTGGGGTTCCAGCCGTTGCACGGGTTGTTCAGTTGCGGACAGTTGGAGATCAGCACGATCACGTCCACGTGCGCCTTCAGCTCTACGTACTTGCCCGGCGCGGAGATGCCGTCCTCGAAGGTCAGGCCGCCCTCTGGAGTGACCGGCACGTTCATGAAGAAGTTGATGTTGGCGCCGATGTCGCGTTTGCTCAAGCGGCCGTCGTGCAGGCTGGCGCGCAGGAAATTGTCGCGGCAGCTATGCATGTAGCGCTTGTCCAGCGCGTAACGGACCGCGTTGCTTTCCTGCGCGCAGGCGCCGCCCAGGGTGTCGTGGCGGCCGCAGGTGTCGGCGACGATGGTCAAGAGCGGGTTGCCGAGGTTGGAATAGAGCACCGTGCCAGTGGTGAGGTAGACCTTGTTCTGCCGGCGCATGGTGCGCTGCGGGTCAAAGCGTTCGCGCGGGTTGTTCGCGGCGAAGAACAGGGTGTCGATCGCCTGGTTGCCTTCCAGGTCGAGCAGACGCAGGGTCTGGCCGGCCTTGACCTCGAGCAGATAGGGCTCGCCGGCCGGGATTACGTGGCGGAAGACGGCGGTTTCGGGACGCAGGTTGCTTTCGTGGATGGTCATGGTGGCATCCCCCCTCAGATGTAAAGCCGTTCGGTGTTGTGGAAGCCGCGCTCGTTCTCGGGGCACGAGGTGCGGCAGAGCACAGTGACGCCGTCGCTCTCGACCTTCTTCCAGGTGAGCTGCACCGGCTTGGGCGCATAGACCGGGTTTGGGTCCATTGGATGCTGCAGGGCGGTGAGCACCACCAGCGTGTCCATCGGCGCGTACAGCTCGACATAGTCGCCGGCATTGCTGTTGCCGGGCTGAAAGGCGAAGCCGCCGTCGACGTCCACGGTCACCTTGCTGAACAGGTTGAGAGTCATCAGCAGGTCCTGCAGATTCAGGTCCCACTTGCCCATTTCCACCAGCAGGTTGTCCACCCCATTGCGGAAGAAGCCGTTGCGCAGTTCTTGGTAACGGCCTTCGCCGTATTTCTCCTTCACCTCGTCGGCCGACAGCACGCCGCCGAAGCTGTCATGCCAGCCGCAGCTGTCGGCGGTGATGCAGGCCAACACGCGACCCATGTCCGAGTACAGGCAGTGGCCGGCGGTGAGTTTGGCGGTGTGCTGGCACTTGAGGGTGTCCGGCAAGTTCAGTCGTTCGCTCTTTTCCTGGGCGTTGAACAGCAGCAGGCTGACGTTGGCACCACCCTGGATGTCGGTGATGCGCAGCAGCTGGCCGCGCTTGAGCACGAAAGAGGTATGGCCGCCGCCGGGGACGGTTTCCTCATAGAGGGTTGGGCGAAGGCTGAGGGAAGCGCTCATATCAGGCTCCTTGGTAGGCAGTTTGAAAAGGACCGGCGAGATCGGCCGGCAGGCTGTCGGCCGCGACGGGGGTGCGGTGGCCGTCGTGCAGCGAAATGTCGTAGGTCACCCGCGCGCCATAGGCGCCCGGTGCGTGAGGATCGATGCGCGGCTTGTCGAAGACCAGGACGCGGCTGCCGAGGGAGAAGCCCTCCGAGAGGTCGTGAGTGACCATGAACACCGTCAGCCGGGTTTCCCGCCACAGTTCCAGCAGCAGTGCGTGCATGTCCTTACGGATGCCCGGATCGAGCGCACCGAAGGGTTCGTCGAGCAGTAGTACGCGGGGCTTCATGATCAGCGCCTGGGCAATCGCCAGGCGTTGCTGCATGCCGCCGGATAGCTGCGCCGGATACTTGTCCAGCGCGTGGTCGAGGCCGACCTTGTGCAACATCTGCGTTGCCTGTTCGCGGGCGTCGCGTTTGCTGCGGCCAAGCAGTCGACCCAGGAATGGGGCGCGTGGCAACTCCAGGCCGAGGGCGACGTTGTCCAGCACCGACAGGTGGGGGAACACCGAGTAGCGCTGGAAGACCACGCCACGGCTGACATCCGGCTCGGCGGCCAGCGGCTGGCCGTCCAGCAAAATTTCGCCGCGGCTTGGCGCTTCCTGGCCGAGCAGCAGGCGCAGGAAGGTGGATTTGCCGCAGCCGGAAGCGCCAACCAGGGTGCAGAATTCGCCTTCGGCGATGTTCATGTTCAGGCGTTCCAGTACCACCTGGTCACCGTATTGCTTCCAGACGTTCTTCACCTGGATGAATGCGCCGGTTCCGCCCTTCTTGTCACTCATGCCTTGGCTCCTTCATGCCAGGGGAACAGCAGGCGCGTGAGGCGCCACAGCAGGTAGTCCATGGCCCAGGCCAGGAGCGTGATCCAGGCGACGTAGGGCAAGATCACGTCCATCGCCATGTAGCGGCGTACAAGGAAAATGCGGTAGCCCAGACCATCGGTGGAGGCGATGGCTTCGGCGGCAATGAGAAACAACCAGGCCGAGCCCATCACCAGGCGCAGGCTGATCAGCAGGCGCGGCATCAGCTGCGGCAGCACCAGACGCAGAATCAGCGTCCAAGTGTTGGCGCCCAGGGTCTGCGCCTTGATCAGCAGCTCGGGGGGGATTTCCCGGGCGCGCTGTTCGAGGTCGCGGGCCAGTATCGGCGTGATGCCGATGACGATCAGCATCACCTTGGACAGTTCGCCGAGGCCGAAGACGATGAACAGGATGGGCAGGATCGCTAGCGGCGGCACCATCGAGAGCACGGTGATCAAAGGCGACAGCGGCGCGCCGAACAGCGGCAGGGTGCCGGCAGCAACGCCCAGGCAGAGCCCGGCAACGGCGGCGATGGCCAGGCCGGTGCCGAGGCGCTTCAGGCTGGAGGCGGTGTCCAGCCAAAACAGGTAGTCGCCGGAGCGCTCGTCGGGGGTGAAGGCGAGGCGTTCGACGGCCGCACTCATCTGGCCGAAGCTGGGCAGCAGCTTGTCGTTGGGATTGAGTTCCAGACGCTGCGCCGAGTGAGCCAGGTACAGCGCCAGCAGCAAGGCAAAGGGCAGGATGGCCAATGCCAGCCGGCCACCGCGGCTGGGCGAGCGATTGATCAGGCGCATGGGCAGGCACCCTGCATAGTCGCGGAAAGACCCAGTAGGCGGTTGGATGTTCCAGAGGTGGCCAAGGCGCCGGTATGCAGCGGGGAGATGACCGGCAGAGCCGATTTGAACGGACACATGGCGAACTCTCCTTCACAGTGCGCCGTCGGCGGCCATTTGCATGTAGGTGGTATCGAAGCGCAGCTTCAGGTTGCCCTGGTTACCGAGCTTGCCAGCTGGCATGGCGATACCGACGAAATCCGCCGAATCGGCGCCATCGCCCAGGAGGCCGTGTTTGAAGGAGAACTTGCGCACGCTGTCCATGGCTTCATATGCCTGCGGGCTTGAGATGAAGCTTACCGCCTCTGCCGGGGTGTAGAACATGTGCGTGCACTTCAACTGGGCCTCGTAGCCGGCCTGGTCGGTGCCGGAGGCGGCGCCGAGCTGGGCGCGCAGTTCGGCACCCTTGGGCGTGTCACTGGCCATGATCGCCATCACCTCGTACCAGGCGCCGGTGACCGCCTTGCCGAAAGCCGGGTTGTCGGCCAGCGTCGCGCTGTTGACGATAAGCAGGTCCATGATATGACCCGGAACTCTGGTCGAATCGAACACCAGATGCGCGTCGGGGGCGGAAGCCACTTCCTGCAGCAACGGGTTCCAGGTGACCACGTTGCGCACGTCGGCGGTCCTGAAGGCGGCAACGATATCAGCATCCGAGGTGTTCACCACCTTGACGTCTTTCTCCGATAGACCGACGCTGTCTAGCGCCTTGGCCAGGAGGTAATGCGACACCGACAGCTCGACCAGATGCACCTTCTGGCCCTTGATCTGCTTGAGATCGTCGGTGCCTTTCATCACCAGCCCGTCGTTCCCGTTGGAATAGTCGCCAACGATCAGCGCGGTGGTGTCGACGCCACCGGCTGCCGGGATCGACAGCGCATCCATGTTGGTGGCGGTCACGCCGTCGAACTGGCCGGCGCTGTACTGGTTGATGGACTCAACGTAGTCGTTCATCTGGATGATGTTCACTTTGATACCATACTTGTCCGCCCACTTCTTCATGATTCCGGACTCATCGGCATACTTCCATGGCATCCATCCGGCGTAGATGGTCCAGGCGATATTGAAGGTCTTTTTCTTCTCGGCATGAGCCAGAGGGGCGAGGACGGCGAGGGCGATGGCCCCAGCGCAGAGCAGTTTTTTGATGGTGCCGTGCATGGTGTTACTCCCTGGTCAGAAGAATTTCAGATAGCGCTGGATTTCTCAGTCGGAAACATGGGCATGGTCGGCATTCCATTCGTCGTGCTTGAAGTCGACGAAGGCCTGGTACATCGCGTCGCCGAACACTAGGAGAGATAGCGGGTCGGCCTCGAAGGCGTTGATGGCTTCGCTGAGGGTGCGCGGCAGGGTTTCGATCCCCATCTGCGCCACTTCCTGTTCGCTGTAGTGGTACATGTTTTCGCGGTGCGGCTGGCCCGGATCGAGCTTGTCGCGGATGCCTTCAAGGCCGGCGGCAAGGATCATCGCGGCGCCCAGGTAGGGATTGCAGCCGATATCCGCGGCGCGGCATTCCACGCGTGCACCCTGAAACGGAATGCGCAGCATGTTGGTGCGGTCGGCCGAGGGCTTGGGCATGAAAGTGGCGAAGGCACCGTGCTTGCACGCGATTTCATTGGCCATCATGCGGAAAAACACGAAGCGGCCGACCATGCTGAGGGCGTCGGCGTCCTTGAAGTCGGTTTCGAACTGGCCGTTGGCGTCCTCGTGGTCGAAGGAGTAGACGCCCCAGCCCATCTCGTTCATGGCATCGACCAGCTCGTCGATGATGGGCAGGTTGTCCATCAGCAGACGTGGGTCGTAGCAGGGCTTGGTCATGTCGTCGCGCTCGGAGGAGAGAGGAAAGCTGGTCATCTGCTTGTGCTCCTTGGCGTCATGAGTGGCGGCCAGGGCCGCTGGCACGATTCCTTCAACAATACAAATGCCACGCAGCAAGATACATGCCAGAGTGTATAAAAACGGGTCGTCGCTGGTGCCGCCTCATCCCTTTTAGTCGATGCCAGATTCACGCAGATGATTGAAAAAGGCAAAGAATTTTTTTCGTGTTGGGAGAAATGCACCAGAAAAACGGTGAGCACCTGCGCTATGCGCACTTTTGCTATCAGGTGCTGGGTACGCCGAAGCGCACGCAGGACACCCTGGTGCTGATTCCGAGCTACGACGGTGGTACACATTGGGGCAGACTGCCCCTTTTTGGTGCAGACGGCCTGCTCGAGAGCGGCGACTATTGCGTGGCGCTGACCGATCTGCTGGGTGCCGGCTGGTCGACGTCGCCGAGTCTATTCCCAGGCTTTCTATTGACACGAGCTATAGCGTGAACCAGGTTTCCATAGCCTTGAGGAGCTGCTCGATTACTGGGAGCATGACTATCTGGAGCAAGACGCCAACGACCTGCTCTGCGTGCTGCACAGCTGGCAATCGGCCGACCCGGCCCGCAGTTTTGGTGATGGCTCGCTGGCCGAAGCGCTGGGTCGTATCCGCGCACGGACCATCCTTATGCCCGGCAGCACTGACCTGTACCTCGCCGTCGAGGACGCGCGCCACGAGGCCTCGCTAATTCCGGGTACCGAGGTGGAGGTGCTCGAGTCGGCCTAGGGCCATTGCGCCGGCGGACCTAGTCGCAGTGCAGCGGCAATGCAGCAAGTGTTCACGGCGATGGCCAAGCTTCGGGTATTAGCCTTCAGCCGGTCACGGCACTGAGTTTGGCCAGCTGCTCAAGGTCGGTCTGCATGCCGGAAGTTTCGCGGATGCGGGCGAGGATCTCGCGCTTGAGCTCGGTGAATTCCGGCGACAGCTTCATGTCCTGATGCCGCTGGGCCGGCAGCGGCACCTCGTAGATGGAATCGATACGCCCAGGGCGTGGCGCCATCAGCACGATACGGCTGCCCAGATAGATGGCTTCCTCGACGTCGTGCGTAACGAACAAGATAGTGCTCTTTTCCAGCCGGTGCACATGGCGAATCAGATCGTGCATCACCTCTCGGGTCTGCGCGTCCAGCGCGCCGAACGGCTCGTCCATCAACAGCGTCGCAGGTTTGGGCATCAGCGCGCGGGCGATGGCGACGCGCTGCTGCATGCCACCGGATAGCTGGCTGGGGTAGGCGTCGGCGAAGCGCGTCAGGCCCATCAGGTTGAGCAGCGCGTCGGCGCGGCCGGCGGCGGTCTCCACGTCGCTGTCGTTGCGCACGGTATCGCGGATCACCTTGAGCTGGCGGCAGAACTTGATGTTCTGCATCACCGTCAGCCAGGGGTACAGGCTGTAGTGTTGGAAAACCATGGCGCGGTCGACGCCGGGGCCGTCGATGGGCTTGCCGTCGAGCAGGATCTCGCCGCGGCTCGGGCTTTCCAACCCGGCGACGATGCGCAGCAGGGTGGACTTGCCGCAGCCAGACGCACCGACAAAGGTAACAAACTCGTTTGGCTGGATATCCAGATCGATCGACTGCAGCGCCTGCACCTCGCGCTGCTCGTTGACGAAAGTCTTGCCGACCCCGCGGATACGAATCTTCGCATCGGACATGGTCATTTCCTCATCCAGGGAAAGGCGCGACGGTGCAACCAGCGAAAGGCCTGATCAGTGAGCAGACCGATCAGGCCTATCAGCAGGATACCGGCGAAGATCTTGTCGGTGTGCATGTAGCGCTGTGCCTTGAGGATGGCGTAGCCAAGGCCGGAATTGGCCGCCACCAGTTCGGCCACCACCAGGTAGGTCCAGGCCCAGCCGCAGGTGATGCGCAGGGTGTCGAGCAGCGCTGGTTTCGCCGACGGCAAGATCACCAGCTTGACGATCTCGCCGCGGTTGGCGCCCATGGTCTGTGCCGCCTCGATCTGCGCCATGGGCACGCGGCGCACGTCTTCGGCAACCATCAGCACCATCTGAAAGAAGGTGCCGATGAAGATGATCAGCACCTTCGAACCCTCATCGATACCGACCCAGAGCATCACCAGCGGAATGAACGCTACCGCCGGCATGTAGCGAATGAAGTCGATGAGCGGTTCGAGAAAGGCCTGCACCGGTCGATAGGTGCCGATATACAGCCCCAACGGCAGGGCGAGCAGCGCCGAGGCGCCGAAGCCCGCCATGACCCGCCAGACGCTGATGCCGATGTCAGTCACCAGCCCCTCGCTAGTCCACCAGCGGCCGATGCGTTCCAGCACGGCGCCGGGGCTGGGCATGAACATTGGGTCGGCCAAGCCGAGCGCGGTCCACAGCCACCAGACGACGAAGGGCAGGCTCAGTCCGGCAACAGTCAGCAGCCAGGCGCTGCGCCGGGATATCTCGCCGCGAATGCGCCAGAAACTGCTCTTGCGCACCACCTGCTCGGCCGGTGCAGCGGGTGTTGCCGTGTGTCGCTGCTGCGCGGAGGTGGAAGCGGAGGGGATGTTGATCTGCTCTGTCATGCAGGAACCCCCTGTGAAACGGTGGGCACATCGAGTTCAACGCGTTGCCAGCCACCTGCCGCTGGATAACGACCAAGCGCGGCGAGGTCGGCGGTCGGCAGGCTGGTGGGGTCGGCGAAGTTCCAGTAGCTCGACAGCAGGGTGTCGCCGACGCGGCCAGGGAGTGTCGAATGGGTGATCTGCCAAGGCGTGGCACCGTTGCGATGGCGGCCGAAGGAGAGCTCGAATGCCAGCAGTTGCGGCCGCAAGGCAGGATCAACGGCGCCCAGTTGTTCGCGCAGGTGCTTGTCGCCCGCTGAAATGGGCAGCGGACGATCGGCGGCGAACAGGAAGTAGTCGCCAGCTACCAGCAGGCAGGCCTGGCGTGAAGGCTCCTCGGCGGCACGCAACCAGAGGCCCCAGTTGACGCCAGCGGATTCGGGCAGGCGTTGCCAGATTTCGTGGTAGCTGCCGTCCAGCCCGTCTTCCAGCAAGCGCTCCGGGGTTTCGAAGCGCATCAGACCGATGTCCGCCGGCCCGTCCAGCGGCTGGAAGTCGATCAGCCGATGCCACTGGCAGATATCGCCGTTGACCTCGGTGACGCCGGCGAAGCCCGCCTGTTCGGCCAGCGCCAGCTGCTGGGCATAGCTGCAGGTTTTCAGCGAAGCTGCTGGCGGCAGCGCTTGCGGCCGCGGCAGGCGCAGGTCGGCGTGCAGGATGGCGGTTTGCAGCCAGTACACCTCACTGGTTTCGTCACGCAAGCCGGAAGTGGTGGTCAGCAAGCGCCGGCGCCACACACCGAGATAAGCATCAGGAACGGTCTTCATGCGTGGTACTCCGGAAAGCATTTGAGGGTACGCCAGAAGGCCATGTCGTGATTCGGCCACAGTTCGGCGCCGGTCTCGACAGCGGTCGCCTTGAGCTTGCGGATGCTGGCTAGCGCCAGGTCGTCGCGCTCCTGCCAGCAGAGGCCGGGTGCGATTTCGTCGACGAGATTCTCGGTCAGGTCGGCGGCGTCCCCGGCGAGGATCACCGGCTTGCCGTGAGGCAGCTCGATCAGCAGCGACATGTGGCCAGCGGTGTGTCCTGGTGTATTAATGGCGCGCAGTCCGGGCAGCAGCTCGTACTCGTCGTGCTGCAGCTTCCAGTGATGCTCGCCGGCAAAGTCATCGGCGAAGTAGACGTCGTCCGCTTGGGCGCGGGCGGCGGCGAGTTCCACTTCGTGCACATGCACCTCGCAACCGCACAGCTCACACAAGCCGCCGGCGTGATCGAAATGCAGATGGCTGAGAAACACCAGGTCGATATCTGCGGGTGAAAGCCCGTGTCGGGCGAGGTGGGCGGGTAGCCGCTGCTCCTCGGTCATCTCTGGCGGTCCCATGGGAAACGCCACCGGATCGAACCAGCGCGCACGCAGTTGCGGATCGCTGAGCTTGGCGTAGTCGCAGCCGACGTCGAACAGCACGCGACCCTGTCGGGTTTCGATAAGAAAGGCGAGGATCGGTGCATCGATCAGCGTGCCCTGGCCGCGATTGCGGGTGGAAATCGACTTGTCGTAGCGATGCGTGGCAGTCAGCAGCGGCCAAAGCTTCAATACATCAGTCATGCGGCACGCTCCAGGCGCCGCAGCAGGTCGGCGCTGTCAGTCACGCCGCCGAACAGCCCCCCTTCGACTTCGATCATCGCCAGTGCAGCGGTGTGCAGCTGTGGGTCGGACGAGGCACAGGCGTCGCGGACGGTCAGGCAGTCGAAGCCAAGGTCGATGGCCTGGCGCAGCGTCGAGGCAACACAAACCTCGGTGGTAACGCCGGTCAGGATCAGTTGCTCGATGCCGCGGCAGCGCAGGATCAGCTCCAGATCGGTATGTGCAAATGCGCTGTAGCCGGGTTTATCAACCACCGGCTCGCCGGTGCACGGCTGCAGTTCGTCGATCAGGTCATGGCCGAATTCGCCACGCACCAGCAAGCGGCCGAGTTGGCCGGAGCTGCCGATGGGCGCGCCGCTCGCTTCAGCACGGCGGCGTTTGGGTTCGGGCAGGTCGGAAAGATCGGCACGGTGCCCTTCACGGGTATGCACGACCAGCATGCCGAGACCACGGGCGCGATCCAGCAGCGTCTGGATCACCGGGATCGGCGCGCGCAGGCGGCTGACGTCCATGCCGACCTGGTCGGCGTAACCGCCCAGGGCGCAGAAGTCGCGCTGCATGTCGATCACCAGCAGTGCCGTGCGTCCATGGTTCAGGTTCGTCGTCAGACTCACAGCGCGAACTCCTTGCACACCGCGGTGGCAATGCCGTCGACGATGTCTTCGGCGAGCCGCCGGCCTTTCGCCGCACTAGAGCCCTTGGCCGAGGACAGCACGCCGGAAGGCGGCACCCACTCGGTACGGGTGGGATACATGTCGTAGGGCGGGAAATCGGCCGGGGCGTCGTCCGGAATCTTCTCCAGTGCCACCAGTTGCGGGTGGAAATGCAGCATCAACGAGGTCTCGATCACCGCAGCATGCTCCAGGGCAAAACCGGGAAAGCCGTCGGGGAAGACATCGACCAGGGTCTGCTCGCGGCAGAAATCCCAGTGCTCCAGGCGCATCACCTCCAGTCCGGCAGCCGGTCCGAGGTCGCGCAGCGCAAGCTGGATGCCTTCGGCGACGAACCATTGGTTCTCGTAATGACCAAGCACCAGCACGAGGCGGCGCACACCGTGGCGGTGGAACTCCCGCACAGCGTCGCGCACCAGGGCGCTCAAGGTCGCGCCATCCAGGCTGGTGGTACCACAGAAATGCTGCCCGCCGCCGCATTTGGGTTGCGACTTGTAGCCATAGGACAGCGCCGGCGCGACCAGTCCGCCGACCCGTGCTGCCACGTCGGCGCTGATGGCGCTGGCCAGCAGCGCGTCGGTGCCCAGCGGCAAGTGCGGACCATGCTGCTCGGTGGCGCCACAGGGCAGAAAGACCACGGCGCCATCGCCGATGTGGCGTTCATAATCGACCCAGCTCAGTTGATCCATATGCACGGTCATGCTTAGGTGCTCCTTGTCGCGATTGAAGGGGGACGTTCCGGCCAGCCGGCGATCAGCGCGGCGGTGGTGATTAGCGCCGAACCGAGCCATTCGTTCGGGCCGATGGCGTGGCTGCCGAACCAGGCGGACGACAGCACCGCGGAGATCAGCTCGAACACCACCAGCACCGCGGCGCGGCCAGCTTCCAGATGGGTGAGGCCGTACTGCACGGCCGTCATGCTGACCAGCCAGCCGAAGGCGAACAGAGCGATCTGCCAGGTTAGGGTCAGATCCAGCGGCGGCAGCGGCTGGCGCAGAAGCAGGCAGAACAGCCCACCGAGCAGCGCGCTGCCGACGAAACTGACCAGCGCCTTGCTCGCCAGCGGAACCCGGTCAGCGGCGCGAGTGGCTAGGTTGTTGAGGCTGAAGGCAAGGCCTGCGGACAGTGCCAGCCAATCGTTCGCGTCCGGCGCGTCCATGACTTCACCCGTGATGCCGAGGGTTAGGCCGATGCCGAGCATCGCCAGCCCCAGCGCGAACAGCCGTGTGCCGCTGAGGTGTTCGCCCAGCAGCAGCCAGCCGCCGACCATTGCCCACACAGGCGCCAGGTAGAACAGCAGCATCACCCGCACCACGTTCCCTGCGGCCAGCGCCGTGACCAGCGCCGCGGTGGCCCAGCCGCCGCACAGGCCCATGGTAAGCACCTGGCGATACTGGCTCGCCCACTGCCGACGCTGCTGCCATAGCACCGGCAGCGCCAACAGGCTGAGCAACGAATAGGTCAGAAGCACCAGCGGCATGCCGGCCAGACCGCGGGCAGCGAAGAACTGCAGCGGCAGCCAGCCCAGGCCCCACATGATGGCACCGCCGATCAGCATGCCCTGTGGCATCAGGCTGTTCATGCGCCCATCCATGAGCCGCCATTGGGCCCGAGCATCTGTCCGGTGAAGTAGCTCGCCTGTGGCGAAAGCAGAAAGACGATGGCCGCCGCGACTTCCTCCGGCGTGCCCAAGCGCGCCATGGGGATCGCAAGTTCCTTGGCCATCCACTCGTCGCTCATGTGCTCCGGGCTGACCATCGCCGTGGCGATGGGGCCGGGTGCGACGCCATTGATGCGTATGCCATCGATGGCAAACTCCCGTGCCAACGAACGGGTGAGACCAATCACCCCGGCCTTGGCCGTGCAGTAGGCGACGTACTGCTCGCGGCCAAGAAAGCCGAGGTCCGAGGCGACATTGACGATGGCGCCGTTGCGCCGGGGCTTCATCTGCACCAGCGCATGGCGACAGCAGCGGTAGACACCGGCCAGGTCGACGCCCAGCACCAGCGCCCAGTCCGCCTCGCTGGTCTCGAGAAAAGGCTTTTCTAGGATTACCCCGGCGTTGTTGACCAGCAGGTCCAGCGGCCCCTGTTCCTCGATGGTCTCGAACATCGCCGCGACCGCGGCCGGATCGCTGACATCGGCCTCGATGGCCCAGGCGTTGCCACCATTGGCGGTGATCTGCTCGACCAATCGTTGCGCTAGGTCGTGTTGGTCACGATGGTTGATCCAGACCCGCACGCCTCTGGCAGCCAGCGCAAGTGCGGTGGCGCGGCCGATACCGGTCGTCGCGCCAGTGACCAGGGCGGTCTGGCCTGCGAAGCATTTGGTAGCCATCAGTGCATCACCTCGCCGTAGCTGACCGATAGCGCCTGACCCGTCAGGGCAGCCGCCAGTGGCGAGCCTAGAAACAGGAAGATGCCGCCCAGATCGGCTGGCATTAGCAGCTCCGGAATGGCCTGGTTAGCAAGGATCGCCGCCAGCTCGGCGCTGTCGCTGCGACCGTTGACGTCGGCCATCACCTGCAGCGAGCGCATGGCCGCATCGGTGCCGACCCAGCCTGGACACACCGCGTTCACCCGAATACGTCGCGGGCCCAATTCCCAGGCCAGCGAGCGGGTCAGGCCGATCACCGCATGCTTGCTGGCAACATAGGCGGAAAAACCCGGCATGCCTTTCAGTCCCCAGATCGAGGCCTGATTGATCACACTGGCACCGGCACGCAGACGCGGCAGCAGGGCGCGGGTCAGGCGCTGCATGGAGCTGACGTTGTTCTCCAGCAGCGCTGACCAGCGTTGGTCGGCTTCGTGACTCCAATCGGCCAGCGGCGTGGCGTACTCGACACCGGCATTGTTCACTAGCACATCGGCATTGAGGCCGCGACAGGTGAGGTCTTCGGCATACTGCTTCACTGCCTGCCAGTCGCTGAGGTCCAGTGCGGTGCAATGCAACGGCGTCTCGCCAGCGAACTCGCCGGCAAGCCGGGCGAGAGCGTCGGCGTCGCGGTCGAGCAATTCCAGCGTGGCGCCGGCAGCGGCGAAGCTTTGTGCCAGGCCACGGCCGATGCCACCGCCAGCGCCAGTGATGACCACGCAGCGGCCGCGGTAATCCAGTTCCTTGTGCATGTCACACCGCCGTCAGAAAGGAGACGCCCACGGCGCCGTAGAAATTGTCGGCCTTGTGTGGCCCCTCGCTGACCACGCCGTAGTCATCGTCCAGCACGCGGCGTACGCGGTAGCGGTGGAAGCTACCGAGCAGCTTGCGCATCGGAATCACTTGGTTGTAGGTGCTACCGTACAGCTCGGCGTGCAGCTTGGGCAGGCGATACCAGGGCGCCCCCGGTTTCTCATGGTGGGCGTTGTGGAAGGAGAAGTTGAGCAGCAACAGATTCAACGCCGGCCAGCGTTCGGAGACTACATTGCTGTAGGTGTTCTGCTGCTCGTAGCTGCGGTCGCGACGCTTGTCCTCCGGCAACTTGCCGCCATCTTCCAGCATGGCGAATGCCTCGTAGGTGTGCTGGTAAGCATCGACGAAGCGCAGCACGCTGAGCATGATCATCCAGGCCACGGCGTAGAGCAGCACGGCCTTTAGCGAGAGCGAGGCGAGCCCGGCGAAGAGCAGTGTACGGACGACCAGCACACTCGCAACCTTGCCACGGCGGGCGCGGTGCTTGTCGTTGTCGGTGATGAAGGGCAGCACAACCACGTAGAAATGCATGATCAGCTCCACCGCTGGCACATAGGCCCATTCCAGCGCCAGCACCAGTTTCTGAAACCAAACGGGGCGCGCCTTGAGAAAGGCCTTGCTGTCAAAGGTGATCACGTCAGCGCGGTCGACGTGATGGCGCATGTGTTTCTTGCGCAGGTCCTGAAATTCGGCGTAGCAACTGCCGCACAGCCAGCTGCAGACGTTGCCAGCCCATTCGTTATGCTTGGGCACACTGAAGATCGTGCCATGAGCGAATTCGTGAATCAGGTAGGCGGCAATAATCATGCCGTGGGCCAGCAGTAGCGTGCCCAGTGCGTTCAGCCAGCCATTCGGGGCGAACAGCAGGGCCAGCCCACCACTATAGGCGAGTGCGGTATAGAGCATGGCCAGGGTGTTGGGCAAGCGGCCATCGGCATAACGGTATAGAGGTTTGGTAATCATGGTCTTCTTCTCCAGCACAGGCAGGCAACTGCCCGCCGGGCATCGGCTTAGCGGGCGAGCGCTTTGATGAACTGGGCGTCGTAGGTCTTGCTGAAATCAGGGATGGTCGGGATCTGCCCGTTGTCCTTGAGTAGCTTGGCGATGATTGCGCCGCTGCCATGGAACGAATGGGTGTCCTCGCCTGGCGTGAAAATCTTGCCCATCTCGGCAAGCGGGATGTTGTAAGCGCCGGCCATCTGCTTGATGGCCTCTTGGGCGCTGACCCCGAGCACTTCGCCGATGATCTTCGCCGACTCCTCGGGGTGCATCTGCATATAGGCCAGGCCGTCCAGGTACCCCTGGATCATCGCCTTGATGGCGGCGGGCTTCTTGGCAATCACCGCCTCGTCGAAGACCAGCACGTCGGTGATCAGCCCCGGCGCGTCCTTGGACGAATAGACCACCTTGAACTTGTCTCCACCGCCCATGGAGAGAATCTTCGAGACATTGGGCTCGTAGGTCACGCCAATCGGCAGGTTGCCCGAGGCCATGGCGCCGGGAATGCCCTCGGGAGTCATGTTGACGGCATTGATATCCTTTTCGCTCATGCCGTTCTGCTGCAGCGCGTAGGCCAGCAGGAAGTGCGACGGCGACAGCGGGTTGAAGCCGACCTTCTTGCCCTTGAAGTCAGCAATGGACCGGATCGAGGCATCGGCGACGATGGCATCGCCGCCGTTGGAGAAGTCGATGGGCATTACCACGCGATGCTTGAGTCCCTTGGCCACCGAGACGATCACCTGGTCGTAGGTGAGCGTGCCGCCATCCAGCGCACGGCTACTTATGGCGGAGGAAATCAGCGACGGGTCATTGAAGAACTGCAGGTCCACGTCCAGGCCGTAGGGCTTGAACAGGTCGAGCTTGTCGGCGACGTAGAAGGGGCCGTAGCCCGCCCAGACAACGGTGCCGATCTTCAGTTTCTCGGCGGCCAGGGTTGCCAGCGGTGAAAGCAAGGTCGCGACGGCGAGGCCGGCGGCGAGGAGGGTCTTGTTCAGCGAGCGCAATGTGGGCATGGCATGATCTCCTCGAAGTTACTCCTGATTGTGCTAAGCGTCATGAGTGCCGGAGGCGACCCATCCGGTTCACCTGTGCTATAGCAAGTTGCGCGCCATTTCTGCGTTTTCGGCGTTTGTCGTTTGAGTTCAGTTGGTTGGGCGCGGCGGGGCGATTTTGCAGCGCAGCCGTGGCACGCGTCGCGTGCGCATAAATGGGGAGGAATGCACCACGCTAGTGCCGGATGGAAGCAACCCCAGCTCGTGCTGCTGCAAAAGACGCTGCTGAACATCGAAGGACTGGGCCGCCAGCTCGACCCCGAACTCGACCTGTGGCAGACCGCCAAGCCTTTCCTCGAACGCTGGATGAGCGAGCAGGTCGGCTGGCGCGCGCTGCGCCGCCAGCTCGAAGAAGAAGCGCCGCAATGGGCGAAGATCCTGCCGCAGCTGCCGCGCCTCATGCACCGCGACCTCAGCGAACGCTTGGCCGAGCGCGAGCAGGAAAAACTGCGCCGCCGCCGCGCCGAACGCGAATCAGCCAGCCGCCGCCGCGAGCGGCTCGTGTGGGTGCTGCTCTGGGCGGCGGCATTCGCGGCGGGGTGGTGGCTGAGGGGGTGACGCCTGCGATCGACGCGCGGTTTTTTAGCCGGGAGGAACAAGCGGGGTGTAGTTGTCGGCCAGTTTGTCGACGGCGAACCCAGCCGCTTTGATGGCGGCTTGATTCTTCTCGATCTTGGCGCGAATGCCGTCTGCCGCAGCGGAGCCGGACAGATGGGCGGCCCGAAACTCCTGCTGGAGTTTCATCGTCTCGCCGATGACGTTTTGCCAGATTTTTGCCTTGTCGCCCTTTCGCTTCAAGTCGTCTATACGTCTATACTTTTGTCAACGACATTGAGCGCACGGCCAAATGTGGCGGAAACCACCCCGCCAATGACGACGCCAAGCGCGATGTCTTTACCTGCCATGATGGAGTCCTCTCGTGATTGATGCGCTTGCCACTATTGCCGCATGGAGCATCGTTGGAGGCATCGCGCTGCTGCTGGTCGGCTGGATGTTATGGCCGGCTATCATCGCCGGCGCGAACGTCATCGGCTGCATCCTCCAGTGGCTTGAGTCGCGCCGCCGCTAGTCGTCTGACGCCATCCACTCCACCAGATCGGAGGGCAGCATTACATACAGCTCGGTTTCAATCCACGCCCGGATTTTTAGCCGGGCGTAACGTCGGCGTCTGCCTGGTAGTGTAGCCGGGTGCGCACGAAGCTCTGGCTGTCGATCAGGGGCTTATCGCCTTTTTTGCGCGCCAGCGTCGCCGCGCTGTTGGGCGCAAAGGGCTGCCCGGTCTAATCCTGCCCATCGAGGATGCGCTCGTGGCTGCCCTCCGCTAGCGCCTGGCCGATGGCGTGCATGGCCTGGGTCATGTCGGATGCGCGCCGGCGCAGGTCTTCGAGCGCGCGGCACACTGCACGGTCGTCGAGTTCGATGCGGATCACTCTCTCGCCTCGATCAGCGCCATGATGCGCCGGATATCGTCACGAGCTGCCAGGAGTCCCCGATCATCCGGCCTCTCGCGCAGCAGCTCCTCGACGCGCTCCAGTTGGTTTTTTGCGTCATCCAGGCTCGACCACGGGGATAAATCATGGTCATACAATGTGTAGGTCATCGATGATCTCCCGGACCCAGTTAGGGACAGGTCTCGATCTAAAAGTGCAGCCCAGGATATTAGCGTATTCAGGATGTGATGGTCCCACAAACTGGCCTCGCCAACGTCGACCGAGTCGCCGGTTCATCCCCGCACATGCGGGGGTGAGGGGCTGATACCCCGGCCCTCAAGGTAGGCGCGGCGGTTCATCCCCGCGCATGCGGGGGCGAGATGGAGGTGGATGAGTTCGCGCAGTGGGGTCAGACGCACCGATCGCGTCATTCGCGCGCGCGGTCTCTAGAGCAGGATCAGTGCCAAGATGATCAAAAACGCCCACCAGCCCACGATGGCGCCGATGGCGCCAAAACCGCGCTCGCCTGCGGACCAGCTGATCAGCACGGGAGGCACAACCACCAACGCGCCGAACGCCCACTACGCCCAAGCGTGGCCGTCTAGCAGCCTGTCGGACTTGGCCAAGCTATCGGCATGAGATAATGAAGGCCTCTCAGGCGGCAATAGGACTTCGATGATGGGCCATTTCGTAGGTGCTGATCGGGACACCGACTTCCTGCTTCCCCCTTCCCTTCATGAGTGGTTGCCTGAAGATCACCTGGCCCGGTTTGTTGTTGAAGTGGTTGATCGGCTCGATCTGTCCGAGCTCACCCGGCAGTATGCGGGGCGCGGCTCACGGGCCCATCATCCTGCGGTATTGCTGAGCTTGTTGATTTATGGCTACGCGACTGGGGTCTTCTCCAGTCGCAAGATTGAGCGCGCCACGCACGACTCGATCGCGTTTCGTTATCTGGCGGCCAACACTCACCCGGATCACGACACGATTGCTGCCTTTCGCCGTCGCTTCCTTCCCCAGATTGAGTCCCTGTTCGTGCAGGTTCTGCTGCTGGCGCGGGAAATGAAGCTGGTGAAGCTGGGCCGGATCGCGCTGGATGGCACGAAGGTGAAAGCAAACGCCAGCAAGCACAACGCGTTGTCCTATGCGCATGCACAAAAGATCGAAGCGCAGTTGAAGGCGGAAGTCAGTGCGCTTGCCGCCCAGGCGGAGGCTGCAGATCAGGCGCCGGTGCATGAGGGGATGGAGCTTCCCGCCGAGATTGCCCGGCGTGAAGCCCGGCTGGAAGCGCTGGCTCAGGCCAAGCGGATCATTGAGGCGCGAGCGCAAGAGCGCTTCGAACAGGAGCAGGCCGACTACCAGCACAAACAGGCCAAACGACAGGCCCAGAGGGACGCCGGAAAAAAGCCCCGGGGCCGGGCGCCTAAACCCCCGCAGACTGGCCCCCGGGATAGCGATCAGGTGAATCTGACCGATGAAGCATCGCGCATCATGCCTGTCTCCGGCGGCGGCTTTGAGCAGTGCTACAACGCTCAGGCCGGGGTGGATACCGAGACGATGTTGATCATCAGTACGCACATGACCCAGGCGACAAACGACAAACAGCAGCTCATGCCCGCACTGGCCAGAATAGGTGCGCTGCCGCAGTGCCTGGGCAGCGTTACTGATCTGCTCGCCGACGCAGGCTACTTCAGTCAAGCCAATGTCCAGGCGTGCAGGGAGAAGAACATCGAGCCGTTACTGGCGCTGTCCCGAGAGCAACACCACTTATCCGTGTTTGATCGGTTTGCACCCGATGAGCCGGCGCCGGTCACGGACGACCCGGTGGCGCAGATGAAGCACCGGTTAGCCACCCAATCGGGGCGAGCTCTGTATGCGCTGCGAAAACAAACGGTGGAGCCCGTATTCGGAATTATCAAACAGGTGATGGGCCTGAGGCAGTTCTCGATGAGTATAGTGGTCCCCGAATTTGAGACACTGGTTTAAGCTGTCGCCCCAGGAGGACGATAGCATGAGTGAGGTCAAGAAACGCAAGGTGCACAGTGCCGAGTTCAAGGCGAAAGTCGGGATGGAAGCGCTCAAGGGGGTGAAGACGCTCAACGAGATCGGGCAGCAGTACGGCGTGCATCCCGTTGTGGTGGGGCAATGGAAGAAGGAGATCGTGGAGCGGGCAGCGACGCTGTTCGAGGGCAAGCGAGGGCCGAAGCCGACGCCGCAGGCCGACGAAGAGTGCCTGTACGCAGAGATCGGCCGGTTGAAGATGGAGCTCGACTGGCTCAAAAAAAAGTCCGGACTATGAGCGGCGAGCTACGAATGAGCTGGATCGAGCGGGAGGCGGAACTGGCTTTGTCGCGGCAATGCGATTTGGCCGGGGTGGCGCGCTCCAGCTTCTACGGGCGACAGGCGCCCCGCGAGGAATCGGAGGAAGAGCTGCTGCTGTGCCGGCTGATCGACGAGCACTACACGCGGCGGCCGTTTTACGGCAGCCGGCGGATGGTCGTGTATCTGGCGCGTCAGGGCCATGCGGTCAATCGCAAGCGGGTACAGCGGCTGATGCGCCTGATGGGGCTGGCGGGGATGGCGCCTGGGCCGTCGACCCGCGTCAAGCATCCGGAACATCGGGTCTATCCTTACCTGCTGCGCGGCATTACGGTGAGCAGACCAAACCAGGTGTGGAGCACGGACATCACCTACCTTCGGCTGGCGCGCGGCTTCGTGTATCTGGTGGCGATCATCGACTGGTATTCGCGGCGGGTGCTGGCCTGGCGGATCAGCAACAGCATGGACACGTCGTTCTGCGTCGATTGTCTGGAGGAGGCGTTGAGCGTGCACGGCAAGCCCGAGATCTTCAACACCGATCAGGGCTCGCAATTCACGAGCGCGGCCTTCACGGGCGTGCTCCAGCGCGAAGAGATCGCCATCAGCATGGACGGGCGCGGCCGCGCGCTGGACAATATCTTCGTCGAACGGCTGTGGCGCAGCCTCAAGTATGAGGACGTGTATTTGAAAGGGTACGGTACGGTGGCCGAGCTGACCATCGGGCTGACGCAGTATTTCGCGTTCTACAACGGTGAGCGAGCGCACCAGGCGTTAGGCAACCGGACGCCGAATGCGGTGTATGCCGATGCTACGGGAGGCGGCGCGAGTATCCCGGATCGGTTCGGCAGCGCAACCACAGGGCAGCGCTGTTGCGCTGCGAGTGAAGCGATGGACGCAGCTTAAACTCGGATGAAAGCTGTCTTGACAGTGGGGGCCAGTTCAGTTGGCTGCGCTGGCGTGGAATGTGAAACGGATGAAGGTGTTGAAAATGACGGCGTGAGCGCCTGTTGCCCCCGATGAAGGCTTGTCATGGCGCTCTTTGGGTGCCGTTGAAGGCGCTCCAGGCTCACTGAGCAGTCGGCTGACGCTCAAAGCCGGTAGCCTAACGCACAGAGCCGCTCAAAACGACGTCCGGCAACTGCAAGTCCGACAGGCTGCTAGACAGGTTTGGGTAGGTCTGAGAGAACAGTGATTCAGCGTGGACAACTGGGGCGCATCAGGCCGTGCCGATTGGCCACCCGTTGGAAGCGGTGGAGCGTATCAGGCGTTCTGCCGCTGCCTCACCAGCTGGATAAATGACTTCACATCCATGAGATAAGCTTGCTGTGCCGCCGTGTAGGTCTGATGCAGGCTGCGGGGCAGCACAAGTTGCACCTGCTCTGCCTTCATCTCGTTCGTCTGATCCTCGCTGATGCTGGGTTCGAGCGTCAGAAGATGCTTATACGGGATGCGGACAGCTTCGTTGAGGATTTGTCGCCACCTGTCCTTGCAGGTTGATTTCGAGGCCAGCATCGTCAGTCTAGCCTGAGGGAAAGAGGCATCGTAATAATGAGTTATGCTTGGAAAGATAAAGTCCGGCTTCAGTTTTTTTTCGGTGATGCCGGATCGTGTGTAGGTCACGCCGTGATCGGTGAACACCTGTTCCAGATGGTTTTCCAGCGCCGAACCGGCCCGTGACTTCCTGCGTTGCAGGGCGCTTTGCACCAGCTTGATGAATGGTCCCGTGTCCTCGATGCCGGACTGCACGAGGCGTCGAAGTTTCTCGCCGAGGAGGTGCTTCTCGAGTGTGCGGAACAGGACTTCTTCTCGTTCCATCCACGCAACCAGCGCCGCGTCCGGGTCGTCGCGGCTGGAAAGATCGCGGATCGTGCTTCTGGCGTAGGCCGAAAACTCGACCGTTTTCGGGAAGCCTCCGCCGAACCTTGCCAGCATTTCGTCCAGATAGTTAGGGGCTTCCTCTTCAGGTTCGATGCCGATCTGTTCGAGGATGACTCTTGCCGCAAAGCCAATCCTGTCCTGTTCGGTTTCCAGCTCTGACTTGACGGAAAAACCGGGGTGCGTGAGATCGGAAAACCCGAACAGCCACATGATCTGCCGTTCGATGGTCGTGTCCTTCTCTGCCACGATGGCCAGCAGCTCGCCATCGGCCCGCCTTGCGATTACCAGCAGGTCGCCTTCCGCTGCGCACTGTGAGACAAGATTGGTCGGGAAATACAGCCGGTATTCCCATCGCATTACTCCGCGCTCTTCCCTTGCCTTCTGCCGGGCGTCGTACCACGTCAGGAACCCATCCTCAACGACCGGTTCATCGTCTTGGTCGGAAAGGTAGAGGAACTTCGCCGCGAACCGCACTTTGCCGGATGGCTCTCCCAAGATTGAGCGCAAGGATTCCACACCGTTGAACTCGTGCTGGTTCGACCGCATGGTATCGGCCTCGACGGCGCTCAGGCGCTTGAGTGCCACCCCCTTGAAATACTGTGACAGATAGCCCTTCTTCATTTCCTGATCCCTGTTTCCGGTTCATTACCGCGCAGCCACCCGGCGAGTCTCTGCGCGACCTGTCCGACATCGGTTCCTGGTCCACGAAGAGCGCATTCCCAGACCACGGCAACACGCCAGCCCGCTGCAAGGAGCGCATCCCGTGCCCTGCGGTCACTGGCCCGGTTACGTTCGATCTTGTTCTGCCAGAAATCCGGCCTGGTACCTGGGAGCCTGTAGAGGGGGCAGTCGTGACCGTGCCAGAAACAGCCATGCACGAAGATGGCGGCGCGGTATTTCGGCAGCACGATATCAGGCTTGCCGGGCAATTCCCGGACATGCAGGCGGAAACGGAAGCCCTCCCGGTGCAGCAGGCTCCGCACAAGGATTTCAGGTTTCGTGTTCCGTCCCTTGATGCCGGACATCATCCGGCTTCGGGTTGCGGCATCTACTATGTCTGCCACGGCATTCAGGCAAATGCGAGGGGTGGCTGGAAGACGCCGGCCCGCTCCTGCTCGATCAGGGCTTCGACGTGCGGAACCATGATGCGGGCCACCTCGCGTATGACCGGCACCACTACGCTGTTTCCAAACTGGCGGTAGGCCTGCGTGTCGCTGACGGGGATACGGAACGTGTCCGGGAATCCCATAAGGCGTGCGCATTCACGCGGGGTCAGGCGGCGCGGCCGCTTGCGGTTGCCCTGCGCGACGAGGATTTCCGAGCCGTCCTTGTAATACCGGGCTGACAGGGTTCTGGCCACACTGTCAGGCGTGACCAGGCCGAAGCCGAAGCCGTTACCGGCGGCGCGGTGCTTCTCCGCATAGGCTTGGAGATAGGCCCACAGTTTTGGCGTCAGGGTGTATTTGGGCTGGACGGTCTGCCGCCTGTGATCGAAAAACCTGTCACCATCCCAAGGCAGCACGGGTTCGGTACCGTCCGTCCGGTGCAGGATTGAGGAAAGGCGCGGCCCTTCGGAAGGCAGTTGCAGGTCGTCCCATGAAAAGCTGGTTTTCTCGCGGAATCCGACGATGATGATCCGTTCGCGGTGCTGCGGGGTGAAGTGCTTGCCGTCGATGATCCGGTAATGCACGTCATAACCAAGCTCGTCACGCAGGATTTGCATGATGACACGGAACGTGTTGCCCCTGTCGTGCGAGAGGAGGTTCTTGACGTTTTCCAGCAGGAATGCCTTGGGGCGTTTTGCGGCGATGATCCGCGCCACGTCGAAGAACAGAGTTCCCTGCGTGGTGCATTCAAAGCCGTGAGGGCGCCCGAGCGAGTTCTTTTTTGAGACTCCTGCGATGGAAAACGGCTGGCAGGGAAATCCAGCCAGCAGCACATCGTGATCGGGCACATCCTCTGCCGGAAACGGGACAATGTCGCCGACGAACAGATGTCGGGGATGTCGGTCGCCGAAGTTCTCGACGTAGGTTTTTTTCGAGAACTCGTTCCATTCGCTGGTAAAGACGCATTCTCCGCCGTGAGCCTCAAAGCCCATGCGGATGCCACCAATCCCTGCGAACAGGTCGATGAACCGGAACCGACTGCCACTGGCCGGACTGTGCGGGGCTTTTTGCAGCAGATCGCGCAGCGCCGGTTCAAGCATGGCAGGACACGGGACTTCCCCCTTTTCCCAGCGTCTCACGGTCTTGGGCGTCTTGCCAACATGTTCGGCTATCTCGCGCTGTGTGAACCTGTCGCGGGCCTGCCGCAGAAGTTCCAGTGGTTGTGTGTTTGTCATGTTTTTGTCCTTCTCTGGTAATCTAAGAGGACATTATGGTCCATATTTTACACTTAAGCCAGGTTTTCTTGGGGCTATGGGGTCGATCCCCGCGCACGCGGGGGAGGCATGCGATCCGCGCCGTACTTGTCGGCTAGCCACGGTCGATCCCCGCGCACGCGGGGGAGGCCCTAAGAGCCTATCCGAATAATCCTGCTTGTTGAAACGCGATGATGCCTGCGGCAAGATGAAGCATCGCTTCGTAGTTGGCCGCCTTTTTCTCCCAGCGCACGAGCAGGCGACGGTAGCGATTGAGCCAGGAATGGGTCTGTTCGACGACCCAACGCCGCGCCTTTGCCCCGGCAGGTTTGGGCTCGGGTTTTTGCCCCCGGCGCGGGATATGCGCAATGAACCCTTGCTGGCGTAGCCACTGACGCAGTGCCTGACTGTCGTAGCCCTTGTCCAGGCACAGGTGTCAAGCGCCATGTAAAACTGACCCCCAAGCGACACGGAAAACTGCCCCCTCCGTGAGCTCACCAGGAGGGTTCGCCCATGAAGAAATCCGAATATAACGTTCCCCACACTCAGGTACGAGGGGAACCGATGCAGAGTCCAGAGGATGTTGCCGCCATGCTGCACCTGAAGGCCTGTGGCTGGGGGACGAAACGCATTGCCGACGAGCCCGGCATCAGCAGGAACACCGTCAAGCGCTACCTGCGCCAGGGTGGGTGGGCGCCCTACGCGAGCCCGAAGCGCAGCAAGTCGCTCGAGGGGCTGGAGGAATGGCTGAAGGCCCGCTTCCTGCAACACGCCGGCAACGCTGCCGTGGTCTTGCAGGATCTGCAGCTCGAACACGGCCTCACGGTCAGCCTGCGCACGGTGGAGCGCGCTTGCGCGCCCTTGCGCCAGGCACTGGCTGCCGAAGCCAAGGCCACGGTGAGGTTCGAGACGCCGCCCGGCAAGCAGCTGCAGATCGACTTCGGCAGCCGCCACATCACCATCGATGGGGAGTCGGTCAAAGTCTTCCTGTTTGTCGCCACCCTAGGATACTCCCGCCGCCACTACGTCCACGCCTTCCGGCACGAGCGGCAATCGGCATGGTTCGCCGGCCTGGAAGGCGCCTTCCGTCACTTTGGCGGGGTACCGGAGCAGGTGCTGCTGGATAACGCTCGTGCCTTGGTCGATCACCACAACGCGGCGACCCGTGAGGTGGTGTTCAACGAGCGGCTGGCGGCCTTTGCGCGTTACTGGGGGTTCCGGCCGCTGGCCTGTGCGCCATAGCGCGCCCGTACCAAGGGCAAGGACGAGCGCGGTGTCGGCTACGTGAAGCGTAACGCCATCGCCGGCCGCAGCTTCGCCTCTTGGGCGGCGCTGGAGGCTCACCTGAGCTGGTGGATGCGCGAGATCGCCGACCAGCGAGTCCACGGCACCACCGGAGAACTGCCGGCGGTGCGCTTCACCGCCGAACAGGCCAGCCTGAAGCCGCTGAACGACCGGGCGCCCTTCGAGCAGGCCCGAGAGCTGAGCCGTCGGGTTCAGCGCGACGCCACCGTGGAGGTCGACACCAACCGCTACAGCGTGCCCTGGCGCCTGATTGGCGAGCCGGTCCAGGTCAGTGTGACCGACGGCGAGCTTCGGGTGCACCACGCCGGCCGCGAGGTGGCCCGCCACCCAGAGCTGGGCGGACGCCGTCAGGTGCGCTGCCTGCCGGAGCACCTGCAGGGCATCGTCGGTTACCGACCGCCCAAGACGGACACCGAGGGTGCCGTGGCCACCAGCGAGATCGTGGCCACCTTGCCGTCAGCCACGCTCCCGCCGGCTGCGTTACAGCGCGACCTGACCGAGTACGAAGCCGTGGTGGGAGGTGGCTGGTGATGACGACACCGGAGACTGAGCGCCTGGACGCCATGCTGACGCGTCTCAAGCTGACCGCCATCCGCGAGCGGCTCGACAGCCTGCTCGACGAAGCCGCTCGCCGGGAGCTGACTCTGCGCGAGACGCTGGCCTACCTCTGCGAACAGGAGGTAGCCCACAAGGAGCAACGGCGCATCCAGATGGGGCTGAGCATCGCGCGCTTCCCGTTTCTGCGCACCCTGGAAGGGTTCGACTTCAGCGCCCAGCCTGCCGTCGATCCCGGTCAGATCCGCGAACTGGCCTGTGGACGCTGGATCGCCAACGGCGATGCCCTGCTGCTGCTCGGCCCGCCGGGCGTGGGCAAGAGCCATCTCGCCGTGGCACTGGGCCGGGAAGCGGTCAAGGCCGGCTACTCGGTGCTGTTTACCACCGCCACGGCACTGATCACCCAGCTCGTCCAGGCCCATGCCAGTGGGGAGCTGGAAGAGCGGCTGAGGCACTTCGCCAAGCCCAAGTTATTGATCATCGACGAGCTGGGCTACCTGCCGCTGGAGCCGGGGGCAGCCAACCTGTTCTTCCAACTGGTCACCCGCCGCTACGAACGCGGCAGCCTGTTGGTGACCAGCAACCGGGCGGTCAGCGAGTGGGGCGAGGTGTTCGGTGACGCAGTGGTGGCCACCGCCATCCTCGACCGGCTGCTGCACCACAGTCATGTCATCACCCTCCGCGGTGACAGCTACCGACTGCGTGCCAAGCGCAAGGCCGGGCTGATCAAGCCCGATTCCATCCACCATCCCGAGCAGCTCGTCAGAGAGTAAGGGGGTCAGATTTCACTGTCGCCAGGGGGTCACTTTCTGATGTCGCTTGACACAGCCTTGACGGCGGCGACCTCCTGGGTCTGGCCTTGTTGGCGTTGTGACATATAGAGCATGACCTGTTGGTTGGTGACCGCCATACCGGCTCCCTGGTGGGTCGGAACAAGCGGCCAAGCTTAGGGTAACCGGCCATAATAGTTGTCGTCCGCCGGCCAGAGTAATTGTCGCTCTATACGCAGACCTTGGTTCATCCCCGCGCACGCGGGGAACACCGGGGGCGGCGGATAGCGAAACGTGCAAAACGGCGGTTCATCCCCGCGCACGCGGGGAACACTCGTGGATGGTTGCGCAGCCGTCATGCCTAGGCGGTTCATCCCCGCGCACGCGGGGAACACGAAGCCCATCCCGAAAAAGAGCCTAGGCGTTGGGCGGTTCATCCCCGCGCACGCGGGGAACACATGGTCGAGGTGCGCACGGCGGCGGGGTCGCCCGGTTCATCCCCGCGCACGCGGGGAACACGCCGGCACCCCTGCCAAAACGCCGTCGCCAAGTCCGGTTCATCCCCGCGCACGCGGGGAACACGGCGTCCTCGTAGGCTGCCTTATCGGCCATCTCGGTTCATCCCCGCGCACGCGGGGAACACATGGTCGAGGTGCGCACGGCGGCGGGGTCGCCCGGTTCATCCCCGCGCACGCGGGGAACATACGATCTAGGTCGGCTACGTCGTAGCCCTCTGCCGGTTCATCCCCGCGCACGCGGGGAACATGCAGCGATGAACCCACGCTCCGCGATTTCCGTCGGTTCATCCCCGCGCACGCGGGGAACATTCCAAGTCGCGCGGCAGGGCCACGCCCAGCACCGGTTCATCCCCGCGCACGCGGGGAACATCATAGCCTATAGCTCGCCTTGCAGCTCTTTCTCGGTTCATCCCCGCGCACGCGGGGAACATGCTCGGGCTCCAGTCGCAGCGTCGGCAGTACCTGGTTCATCCCCGCGCACGCGGGGAACATAGGTAGCGTCGGGCTTGATCGCGCCCATTTTTCGGTTCATCCCCGCGCACGCGGGGAACATACGATGATCGTAGGCGGCTGCTCCCCCATGCGCGGTTCATCCCCGCGCACGCGGGGAACATACCGGGTCGTACTGCGAGCCATAGCCGCCCGGCGGTTCATCCCCGCGCACGCGGGGAACATATGTACACGTCGTTGCCCTTGGCGTTCATCCGCGGTTCATCCCCGCGCACGCGGGGAACACGTGGTGTAGGTACGTTCAGGCGTCCCTGTTGTACGGTTCATCCCCGCGCACGCGGGGAACACATCAACGCGGCGCTCGTCCTGCAGCAGCAAGAGCGGTTCATCCCCGCGCACGCGGGGAACACGCCTGTTGTCCATCGGCCTGCAGCAAGGCAAGCGGTTCATCCCCGCGCACGCGGGGAACACGCCGGCGCGCTGATGGGAACGCCGCTGGCGTGCGGTTCATCCCCGCGCACGCGGGGAACACTCTGTCGTGGTCGCGGCACATGAGGCATTTGTCGGTTCATCCCCGCGCACGCGGGGAACACTAGGTCTGCCGCTGCCTCACCCAGACAATACGCGGTTCATCCCCGCGCACGCGGGGAACACATGGCGCGCGCGCCGCGTTCGCCCGATGGCTACGGTTCATCCCCGCGCACGCGGGGAACACCATTACCACACATCTAAAAACGGCTTCTAGCAGCCTGTCGGACTTGCAGTTGCCGGACGTCGTTTTGAGCGGCTCTGTGCGTTAGGCTACCGGCTTTGAGCGTCAGCCGACTGCTCAGTGAGCCTTGAGCGCCTTCAACGGTACCCAAAGAGCGCCATGATAGGCCTTCATCGGGGGCAACAGGCGCTCACGCCGTCATTTTCAACACCTTCATCCGTTTCACATTCCACGCCAGCGCAGCCAACGTCCATTCGCCCGCAACCTTCTCTAGTCCCCTCATCGAGAACTGCCTCAGGCCCATCACCTGTTTGATAATTCCGAATACGGGCTCCACCGTTTGTTTTCGCAGCGCATACAGAGCTCGCCCCGATTGGGTGGCTAACCGGTGCTTCATCTGCGCCACCGGGTCGTCCGTGACCGGCGCCGGCTCATCGGGTGCAAACCGATCAAACACGGATAAGTGGTGTTGCTCTCGGGACAGCGCCAGTAACGGCTCGATGTTCTTCTCCTTGCACGCCTGGACATTGGCTTGACTGAAGTAGCCTGCGTCGGCGAGCAGATCAGTAACGCTGCCCAGGGACTGCGGCAGCGCACCTATTCTGGCCAGTGCGGGTATGAGCTGCTGTTTGTCGTTTGTCGCCTGGGTCATGTGCGTACTGATGATCAACATCGTCTCGGTATCCACCCCGGCCTGAGCGTTGTAGCACTGCTCAAAGCCGCCGCCGGAGACGGGCATGATGCGCGATGCTTCGTCGGTCAGATTCACCTGATCGCTCTCCCGGGGGCCAGGCTGCGGAGGTTTAGGCGCCCGGCCCCGGGGCTTTTTTCCAGCCTCCCTCTGGGCCTGTCGTTTGGCCTGTTTGTGCTGGTAGTCGGCCTGCTCCTGTTCGAAGCGCTCTTGCGCTCGCGCCTCAATGACCCGCTTGGCCTGAGCCAGCGCTTCCAGCCGGGCTTCACGCCGGGCAATCTCGGCGGGAAGCTTCATCCCCTCACACACCGGCGCCTGATCTGCAGCCTCCGCCTGGGCGGCAAGCGCACTGACTTCCGCCTTCAACTGCGCTTCGATCTTTTGTGCATGCGCATAGGACAACGCGTTGTGCTT
The DNA here is from genome assembly GCF_006503695.1 of Tepidiphilus succinatimandens. Classification (GTDB taxonomy): domain Bacteria; phylum Pseudomonadota; class Gammaproteobacteria; order Burkholderiales; family Rhodocyclaceae; genus Tepidiphilus; species Tepidiphilus succinatimandens. The sequence goes on along the minus strand of NZ_SBIK01000004.1, from coordinate 64,325 downwards.
GCTGGCGTTTGCTTTCACCTTCGTGCCATCCAGCGCGATCCGGCCCAGCTTCACCAGCTTCATTTCCCGCGCCAGCAGCAGAACCTGCACGAACAAGGACTCAATCTGGGGAAGGAAGCGACGGCGAAAGGCAGCAATCGTGTCGTGATCCGGGTGGGTGTTGGCCGCCAGATAACGAAACGCGATCGAGTCGTGCGTGGCGCGCTCAATCTTGCGACTGGAGAAGACCCCAGTCGCGTAACCATAAATCAACAAGCTCAGCAATACGGCAGGATGATGGGCCCGTGAGCCGCGCCCCGCATACTGCCGGGTGAGCTCGGACAGATCGAGCCGATCAACCACTTCAACAACAAACCGGGCCAGGTGATCTTCAGGCAACCACTCCTGAACGGAAGGGGGAAGCAGGAAGTCGGTGTCCCGATCAGCACCTACGAAATGCCCCATCATCGAAGTCCGGTTGCCGCCTGAGAGGTCTTCATTATCTCATGCCGATAGCCTGGTTAAGTCCGACAGGCTGCTAGAGGCGGTTCATCCCCGCGCACGCGGGGAACACACGTGGCGGATGCAGCCGGATGTCAAAGAGCGCCGGTTCATCCCCGCGCACGCGGGGAACACATGCTGGAACGTCCCTGCCTCTGGCGGCTACTGGTTCATCCCCGCGCACGCGGGGAACACCTCAGCCCGCGCGGCCGCCTCGGCGGCTTTTTGCGGTTCATCCCCGCGCACGCGGGGAACACGCACGCGATATCGCATGGCGTCGGCGATGTGGTCGGTTCATCCCCGCGCACGCGGGGAACACCTGAGATCCTTCACGACGTTGAAGGATTGCATCGGTTCATCCCCGCGCACGCGGGGAACACAGCCGAATGCCTTGCCGCGCCCGATACCCTGCTCGGTTCATCCCCGCGCACGCGGGGAACACGCCGTCCGCCTTCATGCGCTCCAGCGCCTGCGGCGGTTCATCCCCGCGCACGCGGGGAACACGATGGCATAGTATGGTTCGACGCCAAATCGTCCGGTTCATCCCCGCGCACGCGGGGAACACTTCTGTATCTGTGATTAGGCCGCTTCCGCAGCCGGTTCATCCCCGCGCACGCGGGGAACACTGCGCGAGGGAGCCGCCGACGTTGCCAAGCGACGGTTCATCCCCGCGCACGCGGGGAACACCCGCAACGCCAGCCTTGCCAAGCTGCAGAAGCGCGGTTCATCCCCGCGCACGCGGGGAACACGAGGCCTTCACGTCCATAGCGGCCGAAGCCGCCGGTTCATCCCCGCGCACGCGGGGAACACGCCTCTTGCGCCCGTTTCTCTGCCGCTGCGATCGGTTCATCCCCGCGCACGCGGGGAACACTCAACAACCTCGCGTCGCACGCGAGCTGGAGCAGGTTCATCCCCGCGCACGCGGGGAACACGGGGCAGGCGCAGCCGCTTGTCCTCCATGCGCTCCGGTTCATCCCCGCGCACGCGGGGAACACTTCTCTCCGGCCACGATGACACGCTCGGCCCGCGGTTCATCCCCGCGCACGCGGGGAACACGCTGGGTGATCGATGGATTCACCGCGCTGGTGTCCGGTTCATCCCCGCGCACGCGGGGAACACCTAACTGATACCGATCGTCTCGTGGCTGATATGCGGTTCATCCCCGCGCACGCGGGGAACACGCTCGGCGGTCAAGGTGTCGGCGGCGCGGATGGCGGTTCATCCCCGCGCACGCGGGGAACACGCCAACCAGCCCGCCAACGGCAACCGCGACCCACGGTTCATCCCCGCGCACGCGGGGAACACCCCACCCTCCACTGCTGGCGGCTGGCCCGCGCCGGTTCATCCCCGCGCACGCGGGGAACACACGATCGGGCGCTCGACGCCCTCGATCCCGCGCGGTTCATCCCCGCGCACGCGGGGAACACTGCTTTAGCGCCGCCGCCGGTATCGCTGCCGACGGTTCATCCCCGCGCACGCGGGGAACACGTAATTGCCGGACTGGTAGAGTCTATCGGCTTCGGTTCATCCCCGCGCACGCGGGGAACACGCGGGGCGTGCCGTGCCGTGCACTTGTCTGACAACGGTTCATCCCCGCGCACGCGGGGAACACCCGTTCCACGTATTCCGTGAAACTGCCGCAGCCCGGTTCATCCCCGCGCACGCGGGGAACACATGATTGCCACGGACATGGCGAAGTCAGGGCGCGGTTCATCCCCGCGCACGCGGGGAACACTCCCGAGTAGATCAGGCAGCGCTTGCCGATTAGCGGTTCATCCCCGCGCACGCGGGGAACACGTCGCTTGGCGGCACTAGCCTGTTTAAAGCGACGGTTCATCCCCGCGCACGCGGGGAACACTCGAGCGCGACGCGCCGGGGATGAGTTTGTAGCGGTTCATCCCCGCGCACGCGGGGAACACTGAGCCGCTCGATCCACAAGCGCTGCTCTTTGCGGTTCATCCCCGCGCACGCGGGGAACACGGCATAATGGCAACTGGCACGCGCACATCATGCGGTTCATCCCCGCGCACGCGGGGAACACGACGTAGTGCCTCCACCTCATCCTCCGCGTGGCGGTTCATCCCCGCGCACGCGGGGAACACTCAGGCCGAGTGCATCCCGCACCCGGTAGAGGCGGTTCATCCCCGCGCACGCGGGGAACACGCCGGACGATTGGGGAGAAGAGAAGCCATGAGCGGTTCATCCCCGCGCACGCGGGGAACACGCCGCGCCAGCCAGCCGGGGCCGCTTCGCGCCCGGTTCATCCCCGCGCACGCGGGGAACACATGGTCGAGGTGCGCACGGCGGCGGGGTCGCCCGGTTCATCCCCGCGCACGCGGGGAACACCATCACGGATATTCCGCCGGAGGTGAAAGAGGCGGTTCATCCCCGCGCACGCGGGGAACACGAAGACGAAATAACTATCGATCACGCTGGCGTGCGGTTCATCCCCGCGCACGCGGGGAACACGGCGCTACCCTAAGCGCACCGGCGCATATCGCCGGTTCATCCCCGCGCACGCGGGGAACACCCGAGCTGGCCGCGGGGCATCTGGTTTTCGATCGGTTCATCCCCGCGCACGCGGGGAACACCTCCGCGTGGCTTGGTTCAGAGCGTCCGCTGCCGGTTCATCCCCGCGCACGCGGGGAACACGAAGTTAGATAACCGGCTCGAACGGTTAGCTAACGGTTCATCCCCGCGCACGCGGGGAACACGATCGTATTCCAGCGCGCCGCGGAAGCCGCGGCCCGGTTCATCCCCGCGCACGCGGGGAACACAGCACATTGGCGTGCTATTGGGTGCCCCCTCGCGGTTCATCCCCGCGCACGCGGGGAACACACGGGCACGGGGCGCCGGTAGGGGACAATAAGCGGTTCATCCCCGCGCACGCGGGGAACACTTGGATAGGGCGGCAGGGCCACCAGTCCACTGCGGTTCATCCCCGCGCACGCGGGGAACACCGCGGTATTCCTCGTTGAAGGTCGCCATTCGGCGGTTCATCCCCGCGCACGCGGGGAACACGTAGTCGCGGCTGAGGGTCAGCACGTGACGGGCGGTTCATCCCCGCGCACGCGGGGAACACGTTCGGGTCGCCGCCGTAGCGCGTCGCCAGTTCCGGTTCATCCCCGCGCACGCGGGGAACACCTCGGCGGTCAAGGTGTCGGCGGCGCGGATGGCGGTTCATCCCCGCGCACGCGGGGAACACGCTCACAGACGAGCAGTGGCGGGAGATCGGGCAGGTTCATCCCCGCGCACGCGGGGAACACGGCATCGCAACTCAAGCAACCCTAGCCCACCCCTGGTTCATCCCCGCGCACGCGGGGAACACGATCGACCAGACGCGCAGGTGTGGCGGGTTGGCGGTTCATCCCCGCGCACGCGGGGAACACCAGTCCAGCGCCTCGTTTCGTGCTCCCGATGGCGGTTCATCCCCGCGCACGCGGGGAACACGGTGTAGTCGATATGGGGGCTGCCAATGGCAAAGGTTCATCCCCGCGCACGCGGGGAACACCACTCTACCGGGTTGAGCGCCTTCTTGGTATCCGGTTCATCCCCGCGCACGCGGGGAACACCCTCGAGATACCATTCCCAAACATACCGCAATTCGGTTCATCCCCGCGCACGCGGGGAACACGGAACAGGACGCCTTCACGCAACCGCTTCATGCGGTTCATCCCCGCGCACGCGGGGAACACGGCAGAGGCGCCCCCGGCAACGGGGCGCGCTGCGGTTCATCCCCGCGCACGCGGGGAACACGGCAGCAAGGCGCACCACCAGACCATCAAGGACGGTTCATCCCCGCGCACGCGGGGAACACCCCTACCCGGCTGGCCACGATGTGAATGTGATCGGTTCATCCCCGCGCACGCGGGGAACACCACTGCGCCGGGGTCATGCCCATCTGCTCGGCCGGTTCATCCCCGCGCACGCGGGGAACACGTTGTCCATCAGCACGCTGCGGGTGTCGCCGACGGTTCATCCCCGCGCACGCGGGGAACACGCTGGTATTGCCCCGCGCCGCCGCCAGTGGCGACGGTTCATCCCCGCGCACGCGGGGAACACGAGCGCGCAGGGGATGGAAGCTGGTTCATGGTTCGGTTCATCCCCGCGCACGCGGGGAACACCTCTTCGGCCTGCTGGACAACACCGCGACGCAAAGGTTCATCCCCGCGCACGCGGGGAACACTGCAGGTTGGCGCCGCTGACGATGTCGCCATCCGGTTCATCCCCGCGCACGCGGGGAACACGATGCCAAGCATCGCCTTGAACCGGTCCCGTACGGTTCATCCCCGCGCACGCGGGGAACACCCGGTCGATGGCCGTGTGGCCGTGGGGGTGCGCGGTTCATCCCCGCGCACGCGGGGAACACGCGCACCACATGCACATCCGCGTTAGGGATTGCGGTTCATCCCCGCGCACGCGGGGAACACAAGATCGCCCGGGCGGGGGGACATAATTCCGCCGGTTCATCCCCGCGCACGCGGGGAACACCTCGGCGGTCAAGGTGTCGGCGGCGCGGATGGCGGTTCATCCCCGCGCACGCGGGGAACACGGCAGACGGCGACCTCATCATGGCGCTGATCGCGGTTCATCCCCGCGCACGCGGGGAACACGCAGCCCTAGGGCGTCCAGTACGCGGCGCTCCGCGGTTCATCCCCGCGCACGCGGGGAACACCACCCGGCTGGATGGATGGTTGCCAATGCTGTACGGTTCATCCCCGCGCACGCGGGGAACACGGGGGGGATAAATGGAACCCCCCCCTCCGGCCGCGGTTCATCCCCGCGCACGCGGGGAACACGTGCTCATCTGCTGCGTCAGCTCGTCCAGCGTCGGTTCATCCCCGCGCACGCGGGGAACACTCTGGTGTTTAGTTTCGGCCCTAAAACGCAGCCGGTTCATCCCCGCGCACGCGGGGAACACGGGTCATAGGTCGAGCGGATACACTGGATTTTCGGTTCATCCCCGCGCACGCGGGGAACACACTTCCAGATTTTCCATATTTTTAAAGACATTACAAACCACCTACTGACCTACCGATGCACTCTCGGTTGGCAGCGCGGGCTCTGGCGGCAGAAACGACACAAGCTGGACGCCATCCAGATCGACGGGCACGCGTCGGTTGGTGCCAATGGTCACGAACTCGAAACCCGCCTCGTTGTTCGTGCGCCAAACCATTACGGCGTTGCCCTCGCCGATGCCGGCTTCGACGTGACGCCAGATTTCTTCCCGTACCTTGCGCGAATAGTTTCCGACATAGACGCCGGCTCGCACTTCCAGCAGCCATACGGCCAACCTGCCCCGCAGCCTGGGCGGAACGTTCTCAACCACGATGACCAACATCGCCCAATGGCTCCTTTTCGGCAATGGCTGGCAGCACTTGGTCGGGCGCCGGCTCAGGAGGCGCAATGCCGCCGGCGGCAAGCACATCCTCGATGGTCGGGATGATCTTCTCGAGAAGCCGCGTCCGGCGGAATACGTCGCGGCAGCGCAGGCGTACCTCGCGCTCGGCATTCGTTTTCGCCGATGCGGCCACTTCGAAAGCAACCGGCACGACGGTGTCGAATTTGAAGAGATCGGCGATGTCGTAGACGAAAGATAGGGGCTTCCCCGTGTGGATGAAACCGATGGCCGGCGCATAGCCCGCAGCGAGCACTGCCGCTTCGGTAACGCCGTAGAGCGCGGCAGTGGCAGCCGACAGGCAGCGATTGGGTCGGTCGGATGCATCCCAGGATTCGGGATCGTAGTCACGATGTACCCAATGCACCTTGTAGCGCGCGGCGAGCCGCTTGTACATCTCACGCACCCGCGCGCCCTCTATGCCGCGCAGTTGCTCGACGGAGCGGCGCTGCGGCGGCTCTTGGCCGAAACGGATGGCGAACATGCGGCGCACGACCTTGAGGCGCAACTCATCGTCCAGAGCGAGCTTTGCCTGATACAGCAGACGATCGGAACGTGCGCCGCCCGGCTGTCCGGCAGAATAGAGACGAACGCCGGCCTCTCCCACCCACACGAGCAAGGTGCCTACCCGCGCAGCGAGCGCGCAAGCGGCGTGCGAGACGCGCGTACCAGGCTCCAGCATCAAACAGGCCACGCCACCGACCGGGATATGCGTGCGCACGCCGTTGACGTCGACGATGACGAAGGCACCGTCGAGGACGTCGAGCTGCCCTTTCTCGACGTAGAGCACGGAAAGCCGCTCCTTGATCGGTATCGGGCGCGGTGGCGGCAGCGGTTCGTTCATGACGATGACCTCACGGCGCCACCGATAGCAGCCCCAGGCCAAACGCCTTGCCGCGCCCAAGCCCCTGTTCGATGATCTGCAGAAGACGCCCGGGATCGGTCACTTCCATGCGTCCGTCGTAGTAGGCGACGTCGAACGTGAGCCAAGCCGCGGCGTCGGTGCCCGGTTTGCGAAAACGCCAACGCGAGCGACGTACCTGGACGTCGAACAGGGTCGGCACCTCCGTTTCGCCGCTCGCGCCGGGGTCCGACCAAAACGCCTCGCCGGCTCGCACCGCGGCACGCTCGAGGCGACACAGCGTGAAACCTCCGCGTGTTCGGCCTTGGCCATCGAGCCATGCCAGCGCCTCGAGGTCATCGTGGATCCCCACGCGCTGCCCGCGACGCGCGGGCGTCCCGTCGACTTTCCGCGCCCGGGTCGGGTTGGCATACAGCCGAAAACGCAGTTCGCGCCCCGTTTGCAGCAGGCGCGCGGGGTCGTAGGGCTTGCTTTGGGCATGCCCATAGCGTGGTGGCAAGCGCTCCCAGTTCCCGGCTCGATCGCTCTGGATCAGGACGGTGGGCCGATCGAACGGCCCGCCCGGCTCCAGGCGCCAGAGAAAGCGCGCTGGCGGAGCATCCGGGTGCTCGGCAAAGACGCGCGCGAGCGTCTGGTGCATCGCATAGGGGTTTGCCACGTCACGGCGCGCGGCATGGTCGCGCGGATCGAGCACCAGCCGGCTCAGGATAAGGGGCATGTCCAGACCTCCGAGCGCACGAAACGCGCGCCAAAACGCCGCTCGGCAAAAGGCGCGATGGGTTGGTCGAGGCGTAGCGCGCCTTCGCCGTCATCGGGGTTTTCGAGGACGACGCGCAAAGGCCGTGCGCCCTCCTCGCCGCCCACGAGCAAAGGATGGCGGCGCAGAGTCTCTTCGAGCGAGGTGTCACACACGCCGTCGGGCAGGGCCACGGGCAATCCGGGCGGGCAACTCCTGCGGCCGAGAAAGATCGGCCAGACCGGACGATGGAGCGCCGCCTGGAGCGAGCGGAGAAAATCCACCTCGTCGCCTTCCAGCCCGACGAGGAAGACGGCGTCGGACAGGTAATAGCGCGGGCTGATGATGGTCGAATCGGCATCCGCCTTGCCATCGCGCTTGAGCACGCCCTGTACGGTCTGAAAATCGCGCACCCGCACGCCTTCCCGATCCACCCGCACGCCCATGCGTAGCCGCGCGAGGTCATCCACCGGCAGATGCCGGTCGCGGCCCAGCGCAGCGCAGAGCAGCCCCAGCACGCCGGATTTGCTCGGTTCGAGCTGGGAATCACGCTCGTCGTATCGGCTCGTCGTACCCCAGGATTGCAGGGGGCCGGCGAGGCGCAAAAGCAGCGTCGGCATGGCTTTCAGCCTCGCGCCGCGTAGCGTTCCGCCGCCTGCCGTGCCGCCCATTCGGCCAGGTCGGCGAGCTTGACCACGGCGGTTCCGCCCGCATCCCAGGCACCGGTGAGATCGAGCACGGCCCACGGTCCTTCTTCGCCATAGGCTTGGGCCAGGGTTTTTTCCTGATGCGCGAGCCGCTCGACCGAGAGCGCGGAGAGCGCCCGGTCGCGCTGCGGGAAAACGGGTTGCTCGAAGGCGTTAGCGAGGTTGATCGGCATCTTTTGGCGCAGCACCACGCCGACGAAAGCGGGCGGATTGTGCGCGGCAAAGCTGTTTTGCTTGCCGGAAGGCAGCGTGCACGCAAACGCCTCGATGAAAGCGCGCACGCTCGCCAGTGCGAGTTCCTCGTCGCCTTGCAGGTTGGCGAGGAGTTTCAGCGGGTCGAGCGCGGCGTAGCGGTAATGAGTGGCGGAGTTGAATTCGACGTTGTCGATCATCGCCGCACCGCTTTCCTCGGGCGTGGCAAGATCGTCCACCGCGGTGAAGTAGTCGAACTGGCGCTCGACCGCGTGGGTGGAGATCGAATGCGCCACCTGGCAGGCGGCGTCCTGGTTGGCGCCCGGCAGATCAGCGAGCATGCGGCCGAAAAGGGCGATGTCGGCAGCCCGCCCGCCGTCGAGAATCCGGCTCGCCTCGGCGATCACCTCCTTGGGCAGCGTCGATTTGGCGTCTTTCTTGGATTTTTTGCCATCCGCCTCGATGTTGAGCGCATCCCAATGGCGGTCGATAAGGTCGGCGAAACGCGCCAGTTCATCTTCGGCGAGGAACAGCAGGTATTGCGCCTCGCCCTTGTCGTCGAGCTTCATGTGGATGGCGGCGAGCGCCTGACGAATGGCATTGTCGGGCGCCTCACGTCCCCGGGTGAGCAGCATTTCGGACAAGCGCGCCATCACTTTCTTGGTACGCAAGCCCAGATGCTGCGGCGCGATCAAACGGCTTTCCCGGAAAAACCGGCGTACCGGCCGCTTCTGCGCCTGCGAACTCAGGCGCGCGCGCCGGAAGCCGCCGAAGATGGCGTCTTTGGGCGCGCCTGTGTCGTCGCGGTTGAGGTTGCTGGGGGCGATGTTCTGGATGATGTGGATTTCGATGAAAGGGGGCATGGCATTCTCCTGAAAGTCGTCGGGATCAAGGTAGAGGCGTTGCGGCGGGTTCGGACGTGTCGGCTGCGGTGGAGGCGTCGGTCGCGCGGGTTTCGCTGCGGTAAAAGTCCTTGGCCCAGCGGGCACGGATACGGTTTTGCCGCTCGGTGGTGTAAGGCTTCATGAGTTCGCGTAAGTCGGTGAGCAAAGCCGCATGGTCGAACGCCTCCTCCTTCAGCAGCATGACGATCTGGCGCAAATGTTCGGACAGGCCGTCGGCATCGGCTTCGAGGAGCGCGATGAAGCGCTTTTCGAGGCTGGGGCGCTGGTCTTTCTTCCTCCACAGCGCCCCGAAGGCCTTGGCGAGCGAACGGCCTTGCTGGTGCTGGCCGTGCATCGCGTAGAGCATGGCGCACAGGTAAAAAGCACGCCGCTCGCTCTCGGGTGTGTCTTCGGGCAGGAAGGGCTCGACGAAGGGAAAGGCGGGCACATACTCGCCCGGGTCAAACGCCGCCGCGCGGCGCAGGATGGCGCGCGCGCCCCGGTCTTCGCAGACGTTCGCGAGGTGTTCGACGAACGCCTGCACCCGGGGCTGCGTCGACCCTCGCGGGGGGCTGTCTGGCGAGACGCTTTGCTCATGCGGCATCGCGGTTCTCCTTACGGTTGCGGAGGATGGTGTGGAATTCGGCTTCCGTCTGCGCCATGGCCTTCCAGGCGCGCGGCGTGTCGGAGAGCAGGATGCCTAGTTCGTGCCAGAAGGCGTGCGCGGCCTCGGTCATGGCGTTCTGCCAGAGACGATGCGCCGCTTCCCAATCGTTGGCGGCGTAGGCCGCCATCAAGGCCGGCAGGCGTTGTTCGAGGCGGGTGAAATAGACGTCTGCGAGCGGACTTTGCGCGACACGTTCGCGGGCTTTTTTGCGGGTTTCCGTGTGTTCGGGGTCGGACTGGGTGAGCGCGACGACGCGCGCGGCCAAAGCGCGCAGCTTGTCGTGCAAGGCTTCGGCGGCCGCCACGTCTTCCCGCAACTGCGCGGCCGCCTCCTCGATGGCGAGTACGGCGTGCGGCAGGCGCAGAAGCTCCATGCGGGCGCGTTCGAGTTTGGCCTGATCGCTGGCCAATCCGGCCGCAAGCACATGCAGTACTTCCTCTTCGTCCGTGATGTCGGCCGCGTGGCGCAACACGGCATGAGCCTTTTCTTTTGCGTCCGCCGTGAGGCTGGGCAAATCGCGCCACAGCGCACGGCCACCGTCGAAACGCACGCGTAAAATCGTCTTGCCGTCTTTGCTCATGCGCTGTGCCACCATTGGATCGGGCGCATGGGGGTCGTCTTGCAGGGCAAGCCCCGGGGCGAACCAGATTTCACGCACCAGCCCCCCTTCATCCACGTCGAGCAGCACGCCGCGTGAGGGCCGGGTGTAGCGGTCGTTCGGACCAGAGGCCAAGGTGGCGGGTGCGGCGAGGTCCTGGATCGAGGGAGGTGCCTTTTCCCAGGCGGGCATGTCGTCCCGGTTGGGTAGAGCCGAACCCAAGTTGAGCAACAAGGTCTCGCCGAGATTCGCACCCAGCGCCAAAAAAGCGGCGCTGTTGGCAAGCGGCCCGGCGTTGTCGGAAGTCTTGAGGATTTTGATGAGGCCGCCGGGCGTGAAACTGAATAACCCCAGCATGTCGCGCAAGGCGTCTGGCCATGGCAAGGTCGCCGTCTTGCGGTGATCGAAGAGAAAACCGTCGTTACCCAACAAAGCAAGGTGCAAGACGGATTTTTTCTTGTCTTTCGTGTCCGGATGGTGCGCGAGCGCCGCCACCTGCATGAAAGGGTGTTCGGGATGCACGAGCCAGAAACGCTCGCGCCAGTGTTCGAGATAATCGAGTACGGCGTCGGTCGGCAATCCCTCCCGTCGCCAACGTCGGCGCTCCTGCCGGGCCCATGATCCGAAACGCGCACTTGAGGCGCGGTGCAGGATGGCGAGCAGCAGGCGGTAGAGCGCCACGCGGTTGGCGGGGCTGGGTTCGTCGAGGTCTCGGATGATATGAGCATGGCGGAACAACTCGGCCAAGCCCACCGTGCGGCTTTGTCCATCCTGCCCACGTACGGGAATCCAGGCTTCGTCGATTAGGTTGTAGCGCGCCAAATGGTTCACGTCTCCTCCTTCTCATAGACCAACCCCAGACAGGGATCGAGCCGCACTTGCAGGTTTCCTACCATTGTCTTGCTTTCGTCATCGAGAATCAATGGGTAGAGGTCGCGCAGATACGGGGATTCGGCGAACGCCGGCGGCCTTGCTTGCGCTTTGAGGACTTCGATGAGCGCCTTGCGTGAGACACGCAGCTGACGTGCATAGACGGCCCGCGCGCGGTCGCGCTCGAGCGGACGCTGTGGATCGAAAGGCGGCGCATCCGGGCGCTCGCGCCAACCGGCTTCGTTGACCCACAGCGGCACCACGGCAAGGCTTTCTTCGCCCAGACGCGTGACGACTTCGAGCCCCCCTTCGCCGGCTTCGCGCGCTTGCGGGATGTCGATGAGCGCGAAAAGATCGGGCGCGTCGGCATCGAGCGCGACGTTGTGCATCCGCTGGCGCATTTCCTGCATCTCGGCGAGGTATTGGCCATAGGCCGCATCCTGATCCTGCACCGTCGCCACCTCCGCGCCCTCATCCGCTGGTGCAGCGTCATAGACCGCCTGCACCAAGGAGTCGATGTCGTCAGGCAGCCGAACGATTGGGCGCTCGCGCAATTGCCGCCAACTGCGCAGCAAAATGTAGGGCTGATAGACGTACTTCCAGCGCGTCGCGGTGAGATCGGGCGGTGACTCGCCGGCCAGACCGGCCACGTAGAGCACCGGCTCCCGATGCGCTTCGGGGCGCTGACGCGGGTGCCGATGCAGGCGCCCGGCGCGTTGCAGCACGAGGTCGACGGGCGCCAAGTCGGTGATCATGGCGTCGAAATCGACGTCGAGGCTCTGTTCCGCGACCTGTGTAGCGATGAGGATCGCGCGTTCGGGCCGCTCGCATTCTTTGCCGAAATGCGCAAGCACCTTTTGCTCGATCGCCTGCCGTTCGTCGGCGGGAAAGCGCGCGTGGTAGAGGAGCACTTCGGCCGCATCTCCGACCGTATCTTCGAGCATCGAGTACAGGGTTTGCGCGCGGTCGACGGTGTTGACGATGACGGCGATGCAGCCGCCCTCGGCCGTCAGATTCCGCGCCGTCTCGGCGATGGATTCGAGCAACTCGGAAAGCGCACAGAGCGCAATCGGCGCCTGCTCGCGGGCGATGATCGTTCGGGATGCAATCCGCCCGCCTTGGGCCAGCAGGACGCGCGGATAGGCGCTTTCCTCGTTTTCGGCGACACCCCAGGCGGCGAGGAGTTCTTGGCGTTTGGCGCGCGGCAGCGTGGCCGAGAGCAGGATCACGGCGCAGCCCATGCGCTTGAGCCAGCGCAAGAGATGCGCGATCAGGCCGCCGGTGTAGACATCGTACGCGTGCACTTCGTCGAGGATGACGACGCGCCGGGCGAGCCCCCACAGCCGCACGAAATGGTGCTTGACGTGCAGCACGGCGTAGAGCGCCTGATCGACGGTGCCGACCCCGAATGGGGAAAGGAGCGCGCGTTTGGGCTTGGCGAACCAGCTCGCCGCAGCGACGTGCTCGCCCGGTTCGCCGTACACGCCACGCAGCGCCTGATACGACTCGACCAGTTCGGCCCCGGCATGCGCGAGCTGGATGTCGAGCTGGACGTCGTGCCGGTCGGCGAAAGCCTGCAAAAAGCGTACCGCGCGCTCGAACATGGCGTTGCCGGTCGCCTGCGTCGGCAGCCCGACGTAAAACCCGCGCAGGCCGAAGCGCCGCTGCAGGCGCAAGAAGGCGAGGAAGGCCGCCTCGGTCTTGCCCTCACCCATCGGGGCTTCGATGAGCACGAGCGGCGGTTCGGCGACCTCGCACAGCAGTTCCTCGACGGCGCTCTGCAAAGGGCGCGGTGCGAGCGCTTTGCCTGTCATGCGCGTGAGCAGCGCGGCAGTGTCCTCGCGCTCGTCTGAGAGCAGGGTGACTCTCTCGTGCCAGCCCAGTTCCCGCAAGGCCCGTCGGGCGCGCTCCTGAGCATCCCGCCAGTACGCCGGGCCTGCCGGCGGGCGGCCAGCGTAAGGAAAGAAGGCGTCGTTCGAGCCGATCCAGTCGGCCACGCTCACGAGTCCGGCCAGCCACAGCGCCGCGTCGAGTCGGGTTTCCAAAAATTCCCCGTCCGGCACGGCGGATGCATCGAGCCCCTGCGCTGCGAGATAGTCGCCCAGCAAGGCACGTCGCGCCGCGCGCCATTCGGGGGATTCACGGTTCGGCGCGGCATGTTTGCGCTCACCCGATCGGACGATATAGCCGTGATGCCCGCCCAGAATGCAGGCGAGCGCCTCGGCCAACTTCGCTTCCCTCGGCAGCAGGGCGGCGCTGGCCAGATCGTGCCGGTCCTGTTTCAGCACCTGCGGCGGCCGAAAAGAAAACCCTGCCGATTCCAGCCGCGCCCGGCCTTGCGGCCACTTGGCCTGAAAGCCGGGGATCGCCTTGCCGTAATCGTGCAAGCCAACGAGCGTGGCAAGCACCTCGACCCCGAATTCCTGCAATGCAGAAGGGGGAACGAATCGTTCGAGCAGCACCCGCGCCACGGCAGCCACGTCGAGCAGGTGGGAAAGCAGGGAGTGGCCATGCACCGCCCCCGACTCCTCCGGTGCGCTCTTGCCCCAAAAGAACAGGCACTCCGGCTCCTGCAATGGGCTAGTAGTGCCGTTGGCCACTGAAATAACTCCCCCTCCCTCCCCCATCTTCAACCCCCAAGCTCCTCCACCGCCCCATCACGGCTCTGGTGCTAGGGAGAGGGAAAACGGCGGCGACGTCGCACGCCTCTGGCCACATCGGCCTTGCCCCAAGGTACCATGCCCCCGCCCCTCCCATGTCCATGGCAATATCGTCATGGGAAACGACGAGCATGTCAAGATATTTTGACTATCATTGCATGGGAATAAGGGGAAAGCATCGTTCGACGTAAAAGAGCCGGCCCTCAGGCCGGCTCTTTCATCCAACGGCACCGCCTTGCCCGCAGCGCGGAATTCAGTCTTCGTCCGTGCCGCCGACGAGCTGGGCTTCCAGCAGCCCAACGCGCCGTTCGAGCTCGGCGAGTTCTTGCCGCAGCTTGACGACCAGCTCGCGCTGCGCTTCGAATTCTTCGCGGGTGACGAGATCCATGCGCTCGAACATGGAGGCGAGCAGCGCCTTGGCATTCTTCTCGAAATCCTTGAGCGGACTCGTCTCGGCGAGGTGCTTGAGTTTCTGCGCGAGTTCGTCGAACATGGGGGGAGGATTCATGATGTCATCCTTGGAAGTGGCAGGGGATCGCGCCGCAGTGTATCACGCGGTCCCCCGATCGCGCCAACCGCCGCTCTTGCCGCCCAGCAATTTGTGCGCCAGCCGCACGCCCTCGACTACGCCCAACCCCCGCCCCCACCATTTCAACGCCGCCTGCGCCGTGCCGCGCCGCCCCAGGCGCCACAGGAGTGCACCGCCGGCGAGCGCGAGCGGCACTTTCCAGCGCACGAGGGTGTGCCAGGCGTTATCGACGGGGCGCACCGCCTCGCGCCACTCGCGCGCATCCTGCATCATGCGCCGCCGGTGGGCGGCGATGCGCGCTTCCAGCTCGGCCTTGCGGGCGGCGAGTTCGTCGCGGCGCATCAGGCCCCCTCGCCCGGCTCGGCGAGCAGCTGCCGGTCGGTGGCGAGCTGCTCGAGCGTGGCACGCAGCAGGCTGCGTCGGCGCGCCAGGCGGCGCAGGCGCCAGGCGGCGAATGCGGCCCCCAGCAGAAAAACGGCAGCCACCGCCGCGATGGCGGCGAGGCGATGGGTTTCCCAGAAGGCGGCAACCACGAATACGCCGACGAAGGCCAGCCCCAAGGCAGCCAGCGCCAGGCTCAGGCCGGCAAGGAGCAAAAGATCGAAGAGCCGGGCGCGTTCTTCCTCCAGTTCGAGCACCGCCAGCCGCAGGCGCATCTCGCCGCCTTCGAGCAGATGCTCCAGGAGGCGCTTGGAGGCGCCGAAGACGCGCTCCATTGGGCCGGCGGGACGATCCATCAGCGGCGGCCCATCAGCAGGCCGATCAGCATGCCCACGGCAGCCCCCAGGCCGATGCTGGTCCAGGGATGCTCGCGCACGTAACCTTCGGTTTGCTGGGCGGTGCTGCGCAGCGTTTCACTGGCCTGCTGATAGAGCTCAGAGCCGCGATCGGTCAGACGCGACCGCGTCTCTTCCAGGCGGGCACGGGCACGCTCGCGCAGCTCGCGGATCTCGCTGCTCGTCTCACCGGCGGTTGCGGCCACCAACTCTTCGAGCGTCTGCGCCAGATGGCGCAGGTCTTCCTTGAGCTTCTCTGCGCTCGCCTGTGGCGTCATAGTAGACGACCGGCTCTGCACGTTTTGCTCGTTCATCGTAATCTCCCAAAAAAGAAAGTCGAACCGCTTTCATTCTAGACGATGGGGACGACAAAGGCAAAGAACGTGCGGCTGGCGAAATGCGACCTTCAAAGGGGAGTAGGGCCAAGCCCAATGGGCGGAGGCGCCCTCATGACCAATTCGCGAAATGCCTTCTCCCAATCCTCGGTGAAAGTCGCCCCCGCGAGCGGATCGGGGCGGGTACGCCAGCCCTCGTCGATCGCCGCCCAGTCTTCGGCGCTGAACACCCGCCGCGCCAAGGGGAGGATCTCCCGCTCTTCGGTGATCATGTGCTGACGGTAGAAGTCGGCGTAGCGCCGAAACGCTTGCTTGAACGATTCGAATCCCCCTCCTTCACCCGCAGTCCATGCGCGCAGAGCCTCTTGGAGTTCGGCCACGCGCTTCTCGTTGGCGGCATGTTCCTGCTCCAGTCGAGCAATCACCGCATCGGCCTCGTGCGTCTTCTCCTTGAGTCGAGCAAAGAGGTAACGATCTTCCTTGGGATGATGGGAGCGCTCGGGATACTCGGCCACGTAGTGCACCATTGCGCGCAGCAATTCGAAGTCGGGCTGCTGCCTGCCCTCTTCGATCGCCTCGATGAGGTAGCGCAACCCGTGGATGATCGCGGCGTGGGCCTGGTGTTCGTCTTCGATGCGTCGCCATGCGGTCATGGAAAAGGCTCCTTGGCGCTCAAGGCGCGAGTCGTTCTTGGTGTTTGCCCAGGCCGAGATAGGCCTCGATCACGCGCGGGTCGGTGGCGAGCTCATGGGCCGGCCCGTGCATGGTGATCTCGCCCATCTCGAGCACGTAGCCGTAGTCGGCCACCTGCAGCGCGGCACGGGCGTTCTGCTCCACCAGCAGGATGGAGACGCCGCGCTCGCGCAGGGAAGCGATGATGCGAAAAATCTCGCGCACGATGAGTGGGGCCAGCCCGAGCGAGGGTTCGTCGAGCATGAGCAGCCGCGGCTTGCCCATCAGCGCACGCCCCACGGCGAGCATCTGCCGCTCGCCGCCCGAGAGCGTGCCGGCGGCTTGGGCGCGACGCTCCTTGAGACGGGGAAAGAGGGCGTAGACTTCTTCGAGCGTGTCGCGATAGTCCCGCTCACCCCGTCGGTAGCGCTGGAAGGCGCCGAGCACGAGGTTGTCCTCGACGCTCATCTCTCCGAAAAGCTCGCGCTTCTCCGGCACCAGGGCCATGCCCCGCGTCACGAGGTATTCGACGTCGGGCCGTGGTTGCGGCTCGCCGTCGAAGACGATCTCGCCGCGCGAGGGCAGCAGCCCCATGACGGCCGAGAGCAGGGTCGTCTTGCCCGCCCCGTTGGGACCGATGACGGTGACGATCTGCCCGGCGCCCACCTCGATGCCGGCCTGGTGCAGCGCCTCGACCTTGCCGTAGGAAACGCACAGCCCACGCACCTCGAGCAGCGGCCTCGTGTCGGCGTTCATTGCACCCCTCCCAGATAGGCTTCGAGTACGGCCGGATCCTGCTGCACTTCTTCCGGCAGCCCTTCGGCGATTTTCTGCCCGAATTCCATGACGACGACCCGATCGGCCAGCCCCATGACGAAGTCCATGTCGTGCTCCACGAGCAGAATGCCCATGCCCTCGGCGCGCAGCCGGTCGAGCAGCTCGGCGAGCGCCTGCTTCTCTTTGTGGCGCAGGCCGGCGGCGGGCTCGTCGAGCAACAACAGGCAGGGGTCGGCACACAGCGCGCGGGCGATCTCGACGATGCGCTGCTGGCCGAGCGCGAGCGCGCCGGCCTCGGTGAAGCGATGCTCCCACAGCCCCACCCGCTCGATCTGGCGGGCTGCTTCGGCAAGCAGGCGTGCTTCCTCCTTGCGCTCCAGATGCAGCATGGCGGCGAACACGCCGGCATGTCCGCGCAGATGCGCCCCGAGCGCGACGTTCTCGAGCACCGAGCGATTGGACAGCAGGCGAACGTGCTGGAAGGTCCGGCTCATACCCATGCGCGCGATCTCGCGCGAGGTCTTGCCGGTGACGTCCTCGCCGAGGAAGAAGATCTTGCCTTCGGTGGGCGTATCGACCCCGGAGAGCTGGTTGAACAGGGTGCTCTTGCCCGCCCCGTTGGGGCCGATGAGGGCGAGGATTTCGCCGGCCTTGACGGTGAGGCTCATCTTGTCGTTCGCCACCAGCCCGCCGAAACGCTTGGTAATCTCGCGCGCTTCCAGGATCACCGTGCCGCGCTGCGGCTTGGGGCGCTGCGGCAGCGGCTCGAGGGTCGAATCGAGCGAGCGCGGTGAGGGCACCACCGGCGCCCAGCGCAGCACGATGGGCCATAGCCCCTGGCGGGCGCGGTGCAGCACCAGCACCATCAGCAGGCCGAAGACGATCACCTCGAAGTTGCCGCTCTGCCCCAGCAGCTGCGGCAGCCAGTCCTGCAGCCATTGCTTGGCGAGCGTGATGACGAGCGCCCCCACGATCGCGCCCCAGACGTAGCCCGATCCGCCGATCACCGCCATGAAGAGGTACTCGATGCCGATGTTGATGCCAAAAGGGGAAGGGTTGACGAAGCGCTGCAGGTGCGCATACATCCAGCCGGCCACGCAGGCGAGCACCGCGGCCACGACGAAGATCACCATCTTCTGGCGCGAGGTGTCTACCCCCATCGCCTCGGCCATCACCAGGCCGCCGCGCAAGGCGCGGATCGCCCGCCCTTCGCGCGAGTCGAGCAGGTTGCTGATCATCCAGATCGCCGCGAGCAGCACGACCCAGGCGAGGTAATAGAAGTGCGCCGGATCGATCAGTTCGAACCCGAAGAGCGAGATCGGCGGCAAACCGCCCATGCCGGTGTGCCCGCCGAGCCATTCGAGGTTGCCAAAGAGGAAGAAGAGGCTGATGCCCCAGGCGATGGTACCCAGCGGCAAGTAGTGCCCGGACAGGCGCAGAGTGATGGAACCGATCACCAGCGCCGCCACCAGGGTGAGCACGAGTCCGACGATGAGCCCGCCCCAGGGGGAGCCCTGCGCCCAGGCAAGCCATGCCGGCAGATTCTGCGACGTGGTGACCACGGCGGTAGCGTAGGCTCCCAAGCCGACGAAGGCGGCCTGGCCGAAGCTGGTGAGCCCGCCGATGCCGGTGAGCAGCACCAGGCCCAAGGCCACGAGTGCGTAGAGGGCGATGTAGTCGAGCAGGCTCACCTGGAAAGGACGCAGCACGAGCGGCGCGAGGATGACCACGGCGACGAAGGCCGCGAGCACCCCGCGAGAGGGAATGCCTCGCCGGCCGGCGAGCGGTTCGGCGGGGGAAAGCGCTTTCGTCATTCTTCCTCCTCCTCGACGTGGTGGGTGCGCAGCGAGCGCCAGAAGAGCACGGGAATGATGAGCGTGAAGACGATCACCTCCTTGTAGGCGCTCGCCCAGAAGGAGCTGAACGATTCGAGCAGCCCCACCAGGAGCGCTCCGGCCGCGGCGGCCGGATAGGCCGCGAGCCCGCCGATGATGGCGGCAACGAACCCCTTGAGCCCGATGAGGAAACCCGTATCGTAGTAGATGGTGGTGATGGGGCTGACGAGGATGCCGGAGACCGCGCCGATCGCCGCGGAAAGCATGAGCGTGAGCCGGCCGGCGAGGTTGGGCGAGATGCCCATGAGACGCGCCCCGTTGCGGTTGACGGCAGTGGCGCGCAGCGCCTTGCCGTAGATCGTGCGGCTGAAGAACTGTGCCAGCAGCACGATGAGGGCAAGCGAAGCCCCCACCACCCAGATCGCCTGACCGGGGATGCGCAAGGGTCCGACGAGGAAATTCTCGTCCCACAACGGCAGGGTACGGTAGCCCTCGGCGCCGAACATCCACAACCCCAGGCCGACGAGGGCCACGTGCACCGCCACCGCCACGATGAGCAGCACCAGCACCGGCGCGGCGGCGATCGGCTGGAAGAAGACGCGGAACATCATGGGTCCGAGCGGCACGATCAAGGCAAGCGTGAAGGCGATGCGCCCCCATTGGCCGGCCTCGCGCCAGTCGATGGTCGCCGCAAGCGCCCACAGGACCAAGGGATAGGCAAGGTTCCAGCCGAGCACCTGCAGGCGGTAGCGCCAGTCGTGGCGCGCCACGAGCGCGCCCGCCTCCATGACGCACACGGCCAGCCCTGCGGCGAGCACCAGCCACACGGTGCCGGGAAAGCGCCCGTTCTCGAGCATGGCCAGCGTGAGCGCCGCAAACGCGACGAACTCCCCTTGCGGAATGAAAATGATGCGCGTGACGGTAAAGACCAGCACCAGGGCGAGCGCGAGCAGCACGTAGACTGCCCCGTTGACGATGCCGTCCTGCGTCAGGATCAACGCGATCGATGAATCCATGGATACGATCCTCGCTGCCCGCCGCCTCGAGGGCGGCGGGTCGATGGGTGTTCTATCCTCGGATCGGGCGGCGATTCAGCCCGACCGGTTCCTCAGGGGATGTACTTCCATTGCCCGCTTTCGATGCGCAACATCACGCGGGCGCGGTGATCGAGCCCAAGGTGATCGGTCGGGCTCATGGTGTAGACCCCGTTGGCGGCCGGGACCTCTTTGAGGTGCTCGATCGCGTCGCGCAGCGCGGCGCGGAATTCGGGCGTGCCGGGTTTGGCCTTGGCGAGTGCCTCGGGCAGCGCCGCCGCGAGCAGCTTGCCGGCGTCCCAGACGTAGGAGCCGAACTGCGTCACCGAACCCTTGCCGTACTTGGACTCGTAGAGCTGGAAGTACTCCACGCCAGCGGCTTTGGCCGGGTGACTGTCAGGCAGCTGGGGGGCCACGACCACGGGGCTGGACGGCAGGAAAGTTCCTTCGCAGTCGCGCCCGCACACGCGCAGGAAGTCGGGGTTCACCACGCCGTGGGTCTGGTAGATCTTTCCGGCATAACCGCGCTCCTTGAGCGTCTTCTGCGGCAGCGCCGCCGGCGTGCCGGAGCCGGCGATGAGCACCGCGTCCGGCTTGGCGCCGACGATCTTGAGCACCTGCCCCGTCACCGAGGTGTCGGTACGGTTGTAGCGCTCGTTGACCACCAGCTGCAGCCCTTTCGCAGCGATCGCCTCGCTCAGGCTCTGGTACCAGCTCTCGCCGTAGGCGTCGGAATAACCGATGAAACCGACGGTCTTCACGCCACTGGCCACCATGTGCTCGACGATGGCCTCGGTCATCATCTTGTCACTCTGCGGTGTCTTGAAAACCCAATGCCGTTTCTCGTCGACCGGAGAGATGACCTTGTCCCCGGCAGCAAACGAGATCATCGGCACCTTGGCCTCGGCCACCACGTCGATCATCGCCAGGGCGTTGGGCGAGACCGTCGAACCCATCACCACATCGACCTGGTTTTCGGCGATGAGCTTGCGGGTGTTGTTGACGGCATTGGTGGTGTCGGATGCGTCGTCGAGCACGAGGTACTCGATTTTCTGTCCCGCCATTTCTTTCGGCAGCATCTCCACGGTGTTCTTCTCCGGGATGCCAAGCGAGGCGGCCGGCCCCGTGGCCGAGACCGTCACTCCCACCTTCACCTGCGCCTGCGCCAGCGTCCAGCCAAGGGCCAGCGCCAAACCTAGGATGATGCGTTTTTTCGTCTTCATGTTTCCCCCTCCTCCGTTTCACTACAATGAACCCTTCAGCGGACGTACTTCCACGTTCCCTGGTTGATCTGCACCATCACGCGCGCCCGCGCATCGAGCCCGAGATGATCAGTCGGGCTCATGGTGAATACCCCCATGGCCGCATGCACTTCCTTCAAGTGCTCCAGAGCGTCACGCAGCGCGACGCGGAATTCGGGCGTACCGGGCTTGGCCTTGGTGAGCGCCTCGGGCAGCGCCGCCGCGAGCAGTTTGCTCGCATCCCACACGTGCGCTCCGAAGGTAGACACCGAGCCTTTGCCGAATTTTTCTTCATAGGCGCGAACGTATTCCATCGCCGACGGTTTGACCGGATGATCGTCTGGCAGCTGTGCCGCCACCAGCACCGGCCCGGCCGGCAGGAAGGTCCCTTCGCAGTCGCGCCCGCACACGCGCAGGAAATCGTTGTTGGCCACCCCATGGGTCTGGTAGATTTTTCCGGCGTAGCCGCGCTCCTTGAGCGTCTTCTGCGGCAGCGCCGCTGGCGTGCCTGAGCCGGCGATGAGCACCGCGTCCGGTTTGGCACCGACGATCTTGAGCACCTGACCCGTCACCGAGGTGTCGGTGCGGTTGTAGCGCTCGTTGACCACGAGCGAAAGGCCCGCCGCGTCGAGCGCAGCCTTGAAGTTCTCGAACCAGCCTTCGCCGTAGGCATCGGAAAAACCGATGAAACCGACGGTCTTCACACCGTTGGCCGCCATGTGCTCGACGATGGCCTCGGCCATCATGCGGTCGTTCTGCGCCGTCTTGAACACCCAGCGGCGCTTGTCATCGACCGGGGAGACGATCTTCTCGCTGGCGGCAAAGGCGATCATCGGCACCTTGGCCTCGGCCACCACGTCGATCATCGCCAGGGCGTTGGGCGAGACCGTCGAACCCATCACCATATCGACCTGATGTTCGGTGATGAACTTGCGGGTATTACTGACGGCAGTGGTGGTGTCGGATGCGTCGTCGAGCACGAGGTACTCGATTTTCTGCCCGGCGATCTCGCGCGGCAGAAGGTCCACCGTATTCTTCTCCGGCACGCCGAGCGAGGCGGCCGACCCGGTGGCCGATACCGTCACGCCCACTTTCACCTGCGCCAGCGCCAGGGAGCAACCGAGCGCCAGGACGAGGCCCATGACTAGACTTTTCTTCTTCATCTGCGTCTCCCCCTTTTTTAGGATTTCGTATGCTTCTCCCGCCGTGGCGGGATGAGGCGAAGAAGAAATTATCACAAATCTAATCGATTTGACAATGTATAAATTTTATCGCATGCGTTCGATCACCATGGCGATGCCTTGCCCCACGCCGATGCACATCGTCGCCAGGCCGTAGCGGCCATCGCGGCGCTTGAGCTCTCGCGCGAGGGTGAGCACGAGGCGGGCACCGGAAGCCCCCAGTGGATGGCCCAACGCGATGGCGCCGCCATTGGGATTGACGTGTTCCGCGTCGTCGGGCAGCCCCAGCTGGCGCAGTACCGCCAACGCCTGGGCGGCGAAAGCCTCGTTGAGTTCGATGGCGTCGAGGCGCGCGAGGCTCAGCGCCGCGCGTTCGAGCACCTTGCGCGTGGCCGGCGCCGGACCGATGCCCATGATGCGCGGCTCCACCCCCACGGTAGCCATGGAAAGAATGCGCGCCATCGGCCGCAGGCCGTAGCGTGCCACCGCCGCTTCGCCGGCAACGAGCACCGCTACGGCGCCGTCGTTCACGCCCGAGGCATTGCCAGCGGTGACGGTGCCCCCGGGCTTGACCACGCCCTTGAGCTTGGCGAGCGCCTCCAGCGTGGTCTCGGGCCGGGGATGCTCGTCGCGCGCCACCGGCACTTTCTCGCCTTTCCTGCCTGCCGGTACTTCCACCGGCACGATCTCGCCGTCGAAGAATCCGCGCGCGGCCGCCTCGGCGTAGCGGCGCTGGCTGCGCAGGGCAAAGGCGTCCTGGTCGGCGCGCGCGATGCCAAACTGCTCGGCCACGTTCTCGGCGGTTTCGGGCATGGAGTCGATGCCATAGCGCGCCTGCATCTTCGGGTTGACGAAGCGCCAGCCGATGGTGGTATCTTCGATCTTGGCGCTGCGTGAGAAGGCGCTCTCGGCCTTGCCCAAAACGAAGGGCGCGCGCGTCATGCTCTCGACCCCGCCAGCGATCATCAAATCGGCCTCGCCGCAGGCGATCGCCCGGGCGGCGGTGCCGATCGCATCCATGCCCGAGCCGCACAGCCGGTTGATGGTCGAGCCGGGGATCGTCTGCGGCAGGCCCGCGAGCAGCGCCGCCATGCGGGCGACGTTGCGGTTGTCCTCGCCGGCCTGATTGGCGCAGCCGAAGTAGACGTCGTCGACCGCCTCCCAATCGACCTGCGGCTGGCGCGCCATGAGCGTGGCGATCACGTGGGCGGCGAGATCATCGGGGCGGACCTGGGCGAGCATGCCACCATAGCGGCCGATGGGGGTGCGGATGCCGTCACAGAGATAGACCGCGCGATCTTTCATCCTTGTTCTCCTTGTAGGGTCGGCACGGCTGCCTCGTCCGTGCCTCGTGCTCGTTCGGGCGCCATGGCGAAGCGCTGCATCAGGTCTTCGCGTTTGGCGAGCGCATGCACGCCGGCTACGAACATCGTCGTCACGATCGGGGCCATGGCTTCATAACTGAGGGGGCCATCGGGGCGCAGCCAGGTAAAGGTCCAGTTGATCATGCCGAAGAGCACCATGGTCACCGGCTTGAGGAGCGCCGTGGCGGCGAGCTCCGGCTCCAGCGCCGCGATCACGCCCGCAAAGGCCCGTACCACCTGGCGCTGCTTCTCCAGCACCGGTTCGCGCAGCGGTTCGGGCAGATGCTTGACGTCCTGCACCAGCACGATGTGCCGATACTGCGAATGGCGATATTCTTCGAGGAAGCGGGCGATGAGGCGCTCGAGCGCCACACCGGCTTGAGTAGGGGAAGCCGGCAGTTCGCTTCCGAGCGATTCCTCGACGATGGCCACCAGGCGCTCGACGTAGGACAGGGCCACGTCGAAGAGGATGTGCTCCTTGTCCTGGTAATAATGGTAGAGGAGCGCCTTCGACACGCCGCAAGCCTGGGCGAGCGAGGCCATGGATGCGGCGTGAAAGCCCGCTTCGGCAAAAAGCATCGCCGCCTTTTCCAGGATCTCGCTGCGCTGCTGTTCGAAGGATTCACTGCGTTTGCGGGCCATCGCCGCCCCCCCTTGTGCCACCATGGATCGAAGCCGTAGCATAACCGCGACGGCCACGATCCGTGCCGCACTCAGTCTTTCGGACGCCGGTCGATCACACGCCGCGCCTTGCCCACCGTCACGCGCTCGATGGAGTAAGGCTCGCCGACGATGACGTTGGCCGACACGCCGATGAAGGTCTTGATGAGGTGGGAGAGCTCCTTGGCGAGCGCCTGTTTCTGCTCCGGATGACGACCCACGCCTTCCTCGGGATTGAGTTCGACCTTGACGGTGAGTCGGTCGAGATAGCCCTCTTTCTCCACCTCGAGCACATAGTGCGGGGCAAGTTTCGGGATGCGCAGGATCAGCTCTTCGACCTGGGTGGGGAAGACGTTGACGCCGCGGATGATGAGCATGTCGTCGGTGCGGCCGGTGATCTTGGCCATACGGCGCATGGAGCGCGCCGTGGGGGGCAGCAGGCGCGTGAGGTCGCGCGTGCGATAGCGGATGACCGGCAGCCCTTCCTTGGTGAGCGTCGTGAACACGAGCTCGCCCTCGGCGCCGTCGGGCTGCACCTCGCCGGTGACCGGGTCGATGATCTCGGGATAGAAATGGTCTTCCCAGATGGTCGGTCCATCCTTGGTCTCGACGCATTCGCAGGCCACCCCCGGCCCCATCACCTCCGAGAGCCCATAGATGTCCACCGCATCCAGCCCGCCGCGCTCTTCCATCGCCCGTCGCATCGCATCGGTCCAGGGTTCGGCGCCGAAGATGCCCACTTTGAGCGAGCAGGTGCGGGGATCGATGCCCAGGCGCTCCATTTCGTCGAACACCGTCATCATGTACGAGGGCGTGACCATGATGATGTCGGGTTTGAGATCCATGATCATCTGGATCTGCTTCTCGGTCTGGCCGCCGGACATGGGGATCACGGTGCAGCCGAGACGCTCGGCACCGTAGTGCGCTCCCAGCCCGCCGGTGAAGAGTCCGTAACCGTAGGCCACGTGGACGATGTCGCCGGGGCGTCCTCCGGCGGCACGGATCGAACGGGCCACGACGTCGGCCCAGGTGTCGATGTCCTTCTTGGTGTAGCCCACCACGGTGGGCTTGCCCGTGGTGCCGCTGGATGCGTGGATGCGGACGATCTTCTCGCGCGGCACGGCAAACATGCCATAAGGATAGTTGTCGCGCAGGTCGTATTTCGTCGTGAAGGGGAACTTCGCCAGATCTTCCAGCGATTTCAGATCGTCGGGATGCACCCCGTGCTCGTCGAAGCGCTTGCGGTAGTGCGGCACGTTCTCATAAGCGTGGCGAACGCTCCATTTGAGCCGTTCGAGCTGGAGCGCACGCAGCTCGTCGAGGCTGGCGGTTTCGATCGGCTCCAGATCGCCGGGAGCGGGTTTCTTCACAGGCATGGTCATCTCCTCCTTTCCCTTTTTCGTTCGTCTGGGAGCAGCCGCGTCAGTCGAGTTCGACCACCGCCCGCCCCTTCAAGCGGTAAGACTTGCCGCGCATCACGGCCACCAGCTCGCCACGCTGGTTAGTGATGCCGACGTCGTAGACGCCGGTACGTCCGGCCAGCGCGACTTCGCGCCCCTCGGCGGTGAGCACGTCGCCTTCGCGCACCGGCGCGAGAAACTCGGTGGCCAGGCCGGAAGCGACCGTCATCTCGTTGTAACTGTTGCAGGAATACGCAAAGGCGGTATCGGCCAGCGTGGTGACGATACCGCCATGGCAGATGGCGAAGCCATTGAGCATGTCACGGCGCACGGTCATCTCCATCTTGGCGTAACCCGGCGCGATCTCCAGCAGCCGGATGCCGAGATGCTGCGCACAGTGGTCGTGCTCGTACATGCCGGCGCCGACGGCTTCGGCCACTTGCTGCGGGTCGAGCCCAGCGGTGAGATCCCGATACGAAGCTTCCGTCACTTCCCTTCTCCTTCATCGCCGCCAACGAGCGGCCGTCCGTTCCAGAGGTGCCGCCGCAAGAGCGGCGAGACCCGGTAGCGATCTTCGCCGTAGTGCTCGGCGAGCCGATCGAGCAGACCGACGATGCGCGCCACGCCCGTTGCCTCTCCCCAGGCGAGCGGCCCAAGCGGATAGTTCGTGCCGTAGCGCATGGCGGTATCGATGTCGCGCGGCGTGCCGATGCCGGCGAGCACGGCGTCGGCCGCCTCGTTGGCGAGCATGGCCACGGTGCGCGCGAGAATCAGCCCGGCGACGTCGTCGAGCGGGGTTACGGCGATTCCCGCCCGCTGCAGCAGCCCGAGCGCGCATGCCCAGGAATCCTGCGCACAACCATCGGCCCGCGCCAGCGCCGCGCGCGGCGTCTGTGCCCAATCGCGCGCCCAGTCGAGCACGACGACGTCGGCATGGCCGTACTCGTGCGCGAGGCGCGTGGCCGTGCGTCCGTCGGTGGGCACGATCCAGGTGTTTGCAGCCTCGATCCGCACGGGTCCGGCATCGGCGGGCCGTCGGTGCACCACCACGCCGGCGGCAGCGAGCCGCTCGAGCAGCGCAGAGAAGGGGCCGAACTCGCCCACGGCG
This sequence comes from Tepidiphilus succinatimandens, assembly GCF_006503695.1. GTDB lineage: Bacteria > Pseudomonadota > Gammaproteobacteria > Burkholderiales > Rhodocyclaceae > Tepidiphilus > Tepidiphilus succinatimandens. The sequence continues at coordinate 37,359 of NZ_SBIK01000004.1, read as the reverse complement.
GCGACGGCAGAAGGCGCCCGATCGAGACATGACGGGGCTTCGGCCGCGGCGGGACGCTGCGCTCCTGCAGCGTAGTCGTAGAACCCCCGTCCGCTCTTGCGCCCGAGCCGTCCGGCCCAGACCAGCTCCTGCTGGATGAGGCTGGGCTGGAAGCGCTTGTCGTAGAAATAGGCCGACCACACGGATGAGGTGACGGCGAAATTGACATCGTGTCCGATGAGATCCATCAGCTCGAAGGGCCCCATGGGAAAGCCCCCCGCCTCGCGTACGATCGCATCCAGCGTGGCACAGTCGGCCGCTCCCTCGGCGAGCACGCGCAAGGCCTCGGCATAGAAGGGGCGGGCCACGCGATTGACGATGAACCCCGGCGTGGAGCGCGCCATCACGGCGATCTTGCCCCAGCGCACGGCGGTGTCCCTAATGGCTTGCGCCACTTCCGGTGCCGTGGCCAGACCGCTCACCACCTCCACCAGCTTCATGCGCGTAGGCGGATTGAAGAAATGCATGCCAACCACCCGCTCGGGGCGCGCGAGCGGAGCGGCGATGGCGGTGATCGACAGCGAAGACGTGTTGGTGGCAAGGATCGCCTGAGGCGGTACCAGGGGTTCGAGCGCGGCGAAGAGCGCCCGCTTCACCTCCAGATCCTCGACGATCGCCTCGATCACCAGATGCACCTGCGAGGCGACGCTCTGCGGTTCGGCCACCGCCCGGATACGATCGCGGATCGCGCTCGCCTCTTCGGCGCTCATCCGCCCCTTGCGCACCCCGCCATCGAGCTCTTCGGCGATCGCCGTGAGCGCGCGCCGGCGGGCCTCCTCGCTCACGTCGGAAAGAAACACCAGATGGCCGGCACTCGCCGCCACCAGGGCGATCCCGCGCCCCATCGCCCCGGCGCCGACCACCAGCACGGCGTGGCCGGGCGCGAGGGCCGCGCCCCCTTCGCGTTCTTGCATCGTCTCCTCCCCCTCAGCGTCCGCGGAAGCGCGGTTGGCGTTTCTCGAGGAACGCCTGCACCCCTTCCTGATAATCCTCGCTGCGCCCACAGGCCGACATCAGGTCGCGCTCGAGATCGAGCTGCGTGGCCAGATCGTTCGTGCCACTGACGAGCAGGGCTTTCTTCGTCATGGCGTAGCCGAACGTGGGGCCTTGTGCGAGGCGTTCGGCCACTTCGCGCACCGTGGGCAAGAGTGCCTCGTCTTCCACGCATTTCCAGATGAGCCCCCAGCGCTCGGCCTCTTCGGCGGAGAGTTTCTCGCCGAGCAGCGACAGCCCCATGGCACGCGCCAGCCCCACCAGACGCGGCAGCACCCAGGTGCCGCCGGTATCGGGGATGAGCCCCAGCTTGGCGAAGGATTCGATGAAAGAAGCCGAGCGCGCGGCGAAGACGAGGTCGCAGGCCAGCGCCAGGTTGGCTCCGGCACCAGCGGCCACGCCATTGACCGCGGCGATCACCGGCAGCTCGAGCCGGCGCAGGCGCAGCACGAGCGGCTTGTAGTTCTTTTCGATCGACTCGCCCAGATCCGGCGCCTGCGCGCCCGGGGCCACTGCCCGGTCGGACAGGTCCTGCCCGGCGCAAAAGCCTCGTCCGGCACCGGTGATCACCAGCACCCGGATCGTGCCTTCGGCGCGACCCGCCTCGACGCGATCGAGCGCGGCGCGCAGCTCCTCGTGCATGCGCGTGGTAAAGCTGTTGAGGCGCTCGGGCCGGTTGAGCGTGAGCCAGGCCACCGCCTCGCGCACTTCCAGCAGGATCGTCGGCCCTTCGGCCGCCGTGGTCTCCGCCATGTCGTCTCCTCCCCCTCATCAATTTTTTTGACCGACCGTTCGATCAATAATATACTTGATCCAGGTCAAGGGATCAAGACGTTTTTCAAAAATAGCGAATCGTTTTACCTTAACATAACCCGAATCACCGAAGGAGACGCTCCATGACCCATCCGCTCTTCGAAAAACACCAGGCTCTGCTCGAACATGCGCTCGAAGCGATCGCCCGCCGTGGCTACTGGACCCCTTTCCCCGAAATGCCCAGCCCCAAAATTTACGGGGAGACGGCGCTCGAAGAGGGCAAAGCCGCCGTGCTCGGCCTCCACGGCCAGCGGTTTTCCCTTGAAGGTCAGCCGGGCACCGGCGAGTGGATCGCCCCGGAGCGCTCGCCTTATGGAGTGGAGCTGAACGTCTCCTATCCGGTGAGCGAGCCCGAGTCGCTGGTGGCCGCTGCACGCAAGGCGCAGGACGACTGGCAAAAACTTGGCCCCAAAGGACGGGTGGGCTTGCTGCTCGAAGCCCTCGTGCGTTTGAACCGGCGCAGCTTCGAACTGGCGCACGCCGTGATGTACACCACCGGCCAGGGCTGGATGATGGCTTTCCAGGCGGGCGGCCCGCATGCGCAGGATCGCGGGCTGGAAGCAGTGACTTACGCTTGGGACGAAATGCGCCGTATCCCCGAAACCGCCCTGTGGGAAAAGCCCCAAGGCAAGAATCCGCCGATCCGCATGGAAAAACGCTATGAGATCGTCGGACGCGGCCCGGCGGTGGTGATAGGCTGTGGCACTTTCCCCACCTGGAACACCTATCCGGGCCTGTTCGCGGCGCTCGCCACCGGCAACCCCGTCATCGTCAAACCGCACAGCAATGCGATCCTGCCCGCCGCGCTCACCGTACGCGTGCTGCGCGAGCTGCTCACCGAACAGGGACTCGACCCGAACGTGGTGCAGTTGGCCGTTTTCGCCCAGCGGGAGCATACGCAACGGCTCGTCACCCACCCGGAAGTGAAATCCATCGATTTCACCGGCGGCTGCGCTTTCGGCAACTGGCTGCTCGAGCACTGCCGCCAGGCCCAGGTGTATGCGGAACTGGCCGGCGTCAACACGGTGGTGATCGAATCGACCGACGACTACCAAGGCATGCTGCGCAACCTCGCCTTCACCCTGTCGCTCTACTCGGGGCAGATGTGCACCACGACGCAGGCGATCCTGGTGCCGGCAGGCGGCATCGACACCAACGAAGGGCACAAATCCCATGAGGACGTCGGCCGCGATCTCGCCCGGGCGATCGAGGCACTGCTCACCGACGTCAAGGTGGCCACGGCCGTGCTCGGCGCCATCCAGTCCGAAGAGACGCTGCGACGCATCGAAGAGGCCGCCTCCGGCGCCTTCGGTCGCGTTCTGCTGGCCCCGCGGCGCATCGAGCACCCGGAATTCCCGCGGGCGCAGGTGCGCACGCCGGTGCTCGTCGCCTGTGAGGCCAAGGACGAAGCCGCCTACATGGAAGAGCGCTTCGGCCCCATCGCCTTCGTGGTAGCGGTGCCCGACGCGGCCCAGGCGGCCTCGCTCGCCGAGCGCATCGTGCGCGAGCACGGCGCCCTCACCCTCGGTGTGTATTCGACCAAGCCCGAATACCAGCAGACGATGGTCGAAGTGAGCTGGCGCGCCGGCGTGGCCCTGTCGCTGAATCTCACCGACGGGGTCTACGTCAACCAGTCGGCCGCCTTCTCCGACTACCACGGCACCGGCATGAACCCGGCAGCCAATGCGAGCTATGCCGACTCCGCCTTCGTCGCCAACCGCTTCCGCGTGATCCAGCGTCGCTGGCACGTGTCCTGATTTTTTTCATGCCGCGGCGCCGGGTCGAAGAAGCTTCGGCGCCGCACGGAGAAAAGCCATGCCCTGCTACGAAATCGACGGCCTCAAGCCCGTCGTCCATCCCGACGCCTACGTCCATCCCGACGCCGTGCTGATCGGCGACGTGCACATCGGCCCCGGCGTCTATGTGGCGCCGCTCGCGAGCCTGCGCGGCGACTTCGGCCGGCTCATCGTGCATGCCGGCGCCAACATCCAGGACTGCTGCGTCATGCACGGCTTCCCCGGCATCGACACCGTGGTCGAGGAAAACGGCCACATCGGGCACGGGGCGATCCTGCACGGCTGCCGTATCCGGCGCAACGCGCTCGTGGGCATGAATGCGGTGATCATGGACGAGGCAGAGGTGGGGGAGTCGGCCATCGTCGCCGCGGCCGCCTTCGTCAAAGCCGGCATGACGATCCCGCCGCGCAGCCTCGCCGTGGGCGCTCCGGCCAAGGTGGTACGCGAGCTGAGCGAAGAGGAGCTAAACTGGAAAATTAGCGGCACGCAGACTTACCAGGAACTCACGCGCCGCAGCCGCGCCACCCTGCGCCCGTGCACGCCGCTGCCCGAAGCCGAGCCCGGCCGCAAACGGTTCGAGAAGGAAGGAGTGGTACCCTTGGTGGCGCTGCGCAACAAATGAACCCGGGAGCCGCATGACGCAACGCATCGATCCTCACCTCTGGCAGCGCCACGCCTGGATGAACCGCCTGCAGACGGCGGTGCTGGTGGTCGTGCTCGCCGCGCTGCTCTCCACCGTCGGCTGGCTGCTGTGGGGTGAGGACGGCATCCTCTACATGCTCGTCTTCTGCGCCGTGTCGCTCCTGCTGCAGCCGCTCGCCGGCCCCGAGCTGGTGCTGCGCCTCTACCGCGCCCAACCCATCGCCCCGGGCGAAGCTCCGGAGCTCCACGCCATCGTCGAACGGCTCGCCGCGCGTGCCGGACTGCCCCGCCGCCCCCGGCTGTACTTCGTCGACACGCCCATCGTCAATGCCTTCAGCGTGGGCAGCCGCAATGATGCCGCCATCGCCCTCACCTCGGGGCTGCTCGCCCGGCTCGATCTGCACCAGATCACCGGCGTGCTCGCGCACGAGGTGGCGCACATCGCCCACGGCGACGTGCGGGTCATGAGCCTGGCCGATTCCCTCACGCGCATGACGAGCGTGCTCTCGCTCACCGGCCAGATCCTGCTGCTGGTCAACCTGCCGCTGCTGCTCGTCGGTGCGGCGGTGGTGAATTGGCTGGCGGTGGCGCTGCTCATCTTCGCACCGCAGATCGCCATGCTCGTGCAGCTGGGCCTGTCGCGGGTGCGCGAATACGACGCGGATCTGGCGGCAGTCGCTCTCACCGACGATCCCGAAGGGCTCGCCTCCGCGCTCATGGCCATCGAGCGGGCGCAGCGCGGCTGGCTCGCCTGGCTCTTTCCCGGCTGGGGCTCGCCCGAACCCTCGTGGCTGCGCACCCATCCGGCCACGGAAGAGCGCGTGCGCCGGCTGCTCGAACTCGCACGCCGCACCCCGCCCGCGGGGCGAGACGAAGGCACTCCCCCCGCCTTTCCTCCACCCTCTTCGTCCGCGCCGCGCTACCGCCCCGGCAGCGGGCTGTGGTATTGAGCGCGCGAAACCTTACGATACGAATCGCCCGCCGAGCGAGATACGGTACCGATGATCCCCGGTGATAATGGCGGGATGTCCTCGTACTGGAGTCCGACGATGCCGTGCACCGCGCTTGCGCCGGCACCTCTTCGCCCGATGAGGCGACGCCCATGATCCCGGCGGGCTGGCGCCGCTTCCTTCTTGCGGCATTGATCCTGCTGCTCGCCGCGGGCGGCTACTTCGCCTGGCGGCATCGCCAAGGCGCAACCGAAGACTACCCCACCGCCAAGGCTGCCCGCGGCAGCATCCGCGAAACGGTCTCGGCCCTGGGCGTGCTCGCCCCCTCGGAATACGTCGACGTCGGCGCCCAGGTCTCGGGGCAGCTCATCGAGCTCAAGGTCGGGCTGGGGGACGAGGTCAAGGAAGGCCAGCTCATCGCCCAAATCGACCCAACGCAGTACGCGGCCCAGGTCGCCGTCGACCGGGCCACCATCGCCGATCTCACGGCCCAGCTCGCCAGCTGGGAAGCAAAATTCGCGCTGGCCAAGTGGACCTGGCAGCGCAACGTCCAGCTTGCCCCGCAGGGCGGCGCCACCGAGCAGGCGCTCGAGCAGAGCCGCGCCGACCTCAAAGTGGCCGAAGCCACCATCGCCTCCCTCAAGGCGCAGATCGACAAGGCCAAGGCGACGCTCAAGGTGGACGAGGCCAACCTCGACTACACCCGCATCACCGCCCCGATTTCCGGCATCGTCATGACGCCCACCAGCGCCGTCTACGGCAATACCTGGAGCAAACTGGACATCGCCCACGTCGGCCAGGTGCTCAACAACCGGCAGAACGCCCCGGTGCTGTTGCGCATCGGCAAGCTCGAACGCATGATCGTGCGCGCCCAGGTCTCGGAAGCCGACGTGCCGCGCCTCTCGCTCGGCATGCCGGCCTATTTCACCACCCTGGGGCGGCAGGAGCGGCGCATCGAGGCCACCCTGCAGAGCCTGGAGATGACGCCCGAGCTCATCAACGGCGCCATCTTCTACGACGCCGTGCTCGAAGTTCCCAATCCCGATCGCGCCCTGCTGCCGCAGATGTCGGCCCAGGTCTTCTTCATCGTGGCGCAGGCCGACGACGCGCTCACCGTGCCCCTTGCCGCGCTCTCCTCGGTCCAGCGCAGCAGCGGCATCCGGCTGCCCGGCTGCCCGCCGCGCGCGCCGGCCGGCACCGACTGCGTGTTCGTGATGGCCCAGGGCAAGATGCAACCGCGTACCGTGAAAATCGGCATCAAGGACGAGGTCAGCGCCCAGATCCTGGACGGCCTGAACGAGGGCGAAGACGTCGTCATCGGCACGCCCTCGCTCGCCCCTCGTGGAGCCGGCACCCGCAGCGGAGGCGGAAATGCCGGACGTTGAAGCCCGACCCGTCGCCCCCCTCATCGAGCTGCACGACATCGTCAAACGCTTCACTCAGGGCGAGATCACCGTGGAGGTGCTGCACGGCATCTCCCTCTCCATCTGGGCCGGCGAGTTCGTGGCCATCATGGGCGCCTCCGGCTCGGGCAAAACGACGCTCATGAACATCATCGGCTGCATGGACCGTCCCAGCGTCGGGCGTTACCTGCTCTCCGGCCGCGACGTGGCCGAACTCGACAGCGACGCGCTCGCCCAGCTGCGCCGGTCCACCTTCGGTTTCATCTTCCAGCGCTACAATCTGCTCAGCAACGCCACCGCCCTGGAAAACGTCGAAGTCCCGGCGATCTATGCCGGGCTGCCTGCTGCCGCACGCCGGGAGCGTGCCAAGGCGCTGCTCACCCGGCTCGGCCTGGGCGAGCGGCTCGACTACCCCCCTTCCCGCCTCTCGGGCGGACAGCAGCAACGCGTCTCGATTGCCCGGGCGCTCATGAACGGCGGGCGGGTCATCCTCGCCGACGAACCCACCGGGGCGCTCGATACCGCCAGCGGCAAGGAAGTGATGGCGCTCTTGCATGAACTGCACCGCGAGGGGCACACCGTGGTCGTCATCACGCACGACCCCAACGTGGCCCGCGAGGCCCAGCGCATCATCCGCATCCAGGATGGACGCATCGTGGAGGACAGTGGCCCCGCGCCCGAAGCCGTCGAGGGGCGCGTCCCGACGCTTCCCCTCACGGAACCGCCGCGCGAGGGCCACGCCGTGCTGATGCTCGACGTGGCCGCCTCGGTGCGCACGGCGCTGCGGGCGCTGCAGGCAAACCCCCTTCGCACCCTGCTCACTTTGCTGGGCGTGATGATCGGCGTAGGCTCGGTCGTGGCGATGCTCGCCTTCGGCAACGGCGCCCGGCAGAAAGTGCTCGACCAGATCCAGGCCATGGGCACGAACCTGCTCGTCGTGCGTCCCGGCGCACCGGGCGTGCGCTACATCGGCAGCACCATCACCACCCTGGTGGTGGCCGACGCCGAAGCGATCGCCCGCCTGCCCAACGTCGAACACGTCGTGCCTCAATCGACGAGCGCCGTCACGGTGCGTGCCGGCAACGTCACCTACACTACCTCCTTGACGGCGACCAGCCCCGAATACACGCTCGCGAACGCCTGGCCGGTCGCCGTAGGGACTTTCTTCACGCAGGCGCACGTCCAAGGCTATGCGCCGGTGGCCGTGCTCGGTCAGACCACCGCCCAGGCACTCTTCGGCACCGCCAGCCCCATCGGGCGCTACGTGCTCATCAACAACACACCGCTGCGCATCATCGGCGTGCTCGCGCCCAAGGGCGCCGACATGATGGGCAACGACCGCGACGACATGGTTTTCGTGCCGCTCACCACGGGACAGGCCCGCATCACCGGCCAGACCTGGCTGCGCTTCATCACGGTGGAAGTGCGCGACACGGCCCTGATGGCGGCCACGCAGGCGGCGATCGAACAGCTGCTATTGAAACGCCACCGCACGCTGGACTTCCAGGTGCGCAACATGACGGCACTGCTCGAGCAGCAAGCCGAGACGCAGCAGACGCTCACCCTCATGCTGGGGGCAGTGGCGCTCATCTCCCTGGTAGTGGGCGGAATCGGCGTGATGAACATCATGCTGGTGAGCGTCACCGAGCGCACGCGGGAGATCGGCGTGCGCATGGCCGTGGGCGCGCGGGCCTTCCACATCCTGCTGCAATTCGTCACCGAAGCGCTGGTGGTCTGTACGGTGGGCGGGCTCATCGGCGTGGCCGGCGGGCTCATCGTCACCGCCGTGGCCGCCTGGCTCGGCACCGCGGTGCTGATCACCGTGCCACCCATCCTGCTCGCCTTCACCAGTGCGCTCGCCACCGGCCTCGTCTTCGGCTACCTGCCGGCCAAGCGCGCCGCCTCGCTCGACCCGGTCGTGGCCCTGAGCACGGAGTGAGCCGCATGCGCCTGCGCCCTCTCCTGCTGCCCCTGGTCACCGCCCTCGCCGCCTGCACCGTCGGCCCCGCCTACGAACGCCCCCCCGTCGAGCTTCCTTCGGGCTGGCAGGCCGGCGCGGCCGAAGACCGCTGGCCCGCGCCACGGTGGTGGCGCGATTTCGGCGACCCGACGCTGGATGCGCTCGAAGAAACGGCGCTTTCCCAGAACCACGACCTGCGCGCCGCCATCGAACGCGTGGCCGAAGCACGCGCCTTGCTGCAAGTGGCCGCCGCCGGCCTTTATCCCTCCCTGGATGCGAGCGCCGAGTCCTCGCGCCAGAAGAGCGGCGGCAGCAACGGCAAATCATCCGCCATCGCCAACCGCCACCAGGCCCTGCTCAGCGCGAGCTACGAGCTCGACCTCTTCGGCTACAACCGCGCCCAAGCCGAAGCGGCCGCGGCACGCCTGCAGGGTAGCGAATTCGACCGGCGAACCGTCGAGCTGGGCGTCACCGCCCTCACCGCTAGCACCTGGTTCACCCTCTCCGCGCTCGAAGCACGGCTCGCGGCGGCGCACGAGTCGCTCGACACCGCCCGCGCCATGCTCGGCGTCGTGCAGGCGCAGCGCCGCGCCGGCATGGCCACCGACCTGCAAGTCGCGCAGCAGGAGCTGGAAATCGCCACGATCGAGGCTTCCATCCCGCCACTGCAGACCCAACGAGCCCAAGCAGCGAACGCCCTGGCGCTGCTGCTCGGCCGTCCGCCGGAAGACTTCGCCCCGCAGGTCACCTCCATCGCGCAACTGCGCCTGCCCAGCCCGCCCGCCGGCCTGCCTTCGGGCCTGCTCGAGCGCCGACCGGACGTGCGCAGCGCCGAAGCGGCGCTTCAGGCCGCCACCGCCGACGCACGCGCCGCCACCGCCGCCCTCTACCCCCGTCTCGATCTCACCGCCCAGGGCGGTGGTGCAAGCAGCGCCCTGCACCAGATCCTCGACCCCGGAAGCCGCCTCTTCACGCTCGCCGCCACCCTCTCGGTCACCCTCTTCGACGGCGGACGGCTGCGCGGTGAGCTCGCCTACAGCGAAGCGCGCGTGCGCGAACTCGCCCAGACTTACCAGCAGACGCTGCTCTCCGCGTTCGGCGACGTGGAAAACGCCCTCAGCGCCCAGCGCAACGGCGACGAAGCGCTCGCCGCACAGCAGCGCGCCGTGGAGCAGGCGCAAAGGGCTCTGCGCATCGCCACCTTGCAATACCAGCAAGGGATGGCGCTCTATCTCGACGTGCTCACCGCCCAGCGCAGTCTGCTCGGCGCGCGCGACGCCGAGGTACAGGCACGCCTCACCCGCCTCAACGCCGCGCTCAGCCTCTACCAGGCGCTGGGCGGCGGATGGGAAGAGGTTCCGTGATGCAAGCCCTCGGATGCCGGTAAAGCGCGCATCTATGTCCGGAATTGCTGCAACATCCTGACGATCTCTTGTACCGTCCTCTCCAGCAACCGCGCCGCATCCTCGCTTTGATGGGCCAATCGTTCGAGCTGTTCGGCCATCCGGGCGATGTGGGTGATTTCGGCAACCGCTTGCTGCGTGACCTGTGCTTGGGCTTCGACGCTTCGGGGAATCTGCGCGGCTTCGGTCCCGATCGCTTCGAGTGCATGTTCGATGCCGGCGATCTCCTCGGCCGAGGCGAGCGCCTTGTGCACCGTCGTCTCGACCGTTTCCCGCCCTGCCTGTGTCTGGGCGACGGCGTGATCCACCTGGCTTTGAACCTTGCCGATCATGGCGCCGATCTCGGTCGTGGCCTGGGCGGTGCGCTCGGCGAGTTTGCGCACCTCGTCGGCGACCACGGCGAAGCCCCGACCGGATTCGCCGGCGCGCGCGGCTTCGATGGAAGCGTTGAGTGCGAGCAGGTTCGTCTGTGCGGCGATCTCGCCGATCACGTCGATGACGCTGCGCATCGAATCCATCGACCCCTTGAACGCCTCGACTTCGTGGGCGATCGCCGTCAACTCGTCAGACAATTTGCTCGTCTGTTCGGCACTGTCGCGCACCCGCGCCGTCGCCTGGCGATTGGTCGCAATCAGCGCGTCGATCCGTTCGACCGATTGGGCCGCCGTGGCAGCGATCTCTGCCATCGCGTGGGCGAGCTGCTCGCTGGAGGCGGCAAGCGTCTGCGCCGCGGCCGTCTGTTCCTGGGCAGACGAGCGCGTCTGCCCGGCGCGCTGGAGTTCCTCGTCCACTTCGGTACGCAGCCGCTTTTGCGATTGACGCAGTGTGATCACCGTCTCATAAAACCTCGCCCGGATCACTTTCAGGACATCGAGCAAGGTGCGAATCTCGTCGTGGTGATCGTCATCGATGTCCGGGCGCAAGTCGAGGGCAGCCACCGCCTGCGCCATGGTCTTGAGTTCACCGATGCCTACACGCAAACGGCGTCGCATCCATGTGCCCAATCCGATGAAAGAGAGCAAACCGGCGGCGGAGACCCACGCCAGAGCCGTGGTCCGTCCCTCCAGAGCGAGCAGGACGGCCACGCCATAGAAGCCGGCACCGACGAAGAGCGTGATCCAGTAGCGACTCTCGAGACCGAGGCGGTTGAGCATGCGCCGCAACGGCCCGGGCCGCAGCCGACCACGCTCGAGCCGGAGAGATTCCCCCGCGCGCATGCGGGCATAGAGCGACTCGGCGGCGGCTTTTTCTTCCGCCGGGGGCTTGAGCCGGATGCTCATGTAGCCCGAGCCGTCGGGCAGCGGCGCCACCGTGGCCTTGACCCAGTAGTGATCGCCGTTTTTGCGCCGGTTCTTGACGATCCCTTGCCAGACATCCCCCGCCTTGATCGTCGCCCACAAGTCGCGGAATGCTTCCGGCGGCATGTCGGGGTGGCGGATGACGTTGTGCGGCTGCCCGAGAAGCTCTTCGCGCGTCATGCCGGCGTATTCGCAGAAGTCGTCGTTGACGAACGTGATGCGGCCCTTGCGATCAGTGTGCGAGACGATCACCACGTCGTCGCGCACAGGGTATTCGTTCTGTGTGACAGGGAGGTTGAGTCGCATGTTCGTCTCGCTCGACACCAATATTGTCAATCATAAAGTATGCAGGAAAAAATTAACAATTCCTTAAATCGTTCGATTTTTAAGAAAAATCATTCTCAATCTATTTCTGTAACCGATCATGTAATCGCGCGTTTTAACCCCCGGTTAAGGACGGCATGATTCAATGACACCGTCTGCATCACGACGACGAGGTCATCATGAAATCCCCCATCTTCCGCAAGCTGCTTGGCTGGCTCTTTCCCGCCCTGCTCTCCGGCTTTTCCCTCGCTGTCACCGCCGAAACGCCAGCGGCGATGGCCGAGCGCTACGCGCAGCGCGCCGCCCAGGAGCAGCCCGGCTTCACCCCCGACCCTGCGCGCGGCGAGGCGTTCTATCGCAAGAATCACGGCGTGTCGGCCGACATGCCCGGCTGCCATGCCTGCCATGGCGCCGATCCCCGGCAGAGCGGCAAACACGTGGTCACCGGCAAGAAGATTGCACCCATGGCCGTGAGCGTCAATCCCGAGCGCTTCACCGACGAAGCCAAGATCGAGAAGTGGTTCCGCCGCAACTGCAAGGAAGTGGTGGGACGCGAATGCACGGCGGCGGAGAAAGCCGACTTTCTCGCCTGGCTCGTGCGCCAATGACTGAAGGAGACCTGACATGAATGCGATCGGACGACTTTATCGCCGCTACGGACATCTTTTCACCGCCGCCCTGTGCGCCGCCTTCATCGCTGCGCCGATCGTGGTCTCGGCCGAGGAGCGGCACGAACGCGCCGAACAGGAGAAACACGAGACCCGCTATAAAGACAAGAGCAAAGGGGCGCCGCTCTCGCCGCTCTACCGCCAGGAGTGCGGCAGCTGCCACGTTCCCTTCCCGCCGTCCTTGCTCTCGGCCGAGGATTGGCGCAAGGTGATGGGTGATCTCGCCCATCACTACGGCGACGACGCCTCGCTGTCGCCACAGACGGCGCAGGAGCTCACCGACTTTCTCGTGCAGCACGCGGGCGATGCCCGCCGCACGCAAGGGGCGGGCGATCCGCCGCGCATCACGCAGACCCGCTGGTTCCAGAAAGAGCACGACGAGGTTCCCGCCGCGGCCTGGCGCGATCCACGGGTGAAGTCCCCGGCCAACTGCGGTGCCTGCCACAAGCGCGCCGAAGAAGGCTCGTACCGCGAGCGCGAGATCGACATCCCCGGCTATGGCCCGTACAAGGACTGAAGGAGCCCCGTCATGGAGCCGAACGAAAACAAGGTGTTGATCTGGGACGCCGTCGTGCGGCTCGGACACTGGCTGATGGCCCTCGGCTTCCTCGTCGCCTGGCTCACGGGGGAGTCCGAGCGCCTGCGTCTGGTGCACGTCGCCGCCGGCGGCACGGTGGCCGCAGTGGTGCTCTTTCGCGTGGTCTGGGGCTTCGTCGGCCCGTGGCCGGCGCGGTTTTCTTCTTTCGTGCGTCCTTGGCGCGAAGCCTGGGACTACCTCGTCGGGCTGGCACGCTTGCAGCCGCGCCATTACACCGGGCACAATCCGGCCGGTGGCATCGCGATCCTCGCCCTACTCGCGCTCGGGATCCTCACTCCGCTCTTCGGATGGTTCGCCTACGAGGAGATCGGCGGCAAGTTCGCCGAAAAGGCGCACGAAGCGCTGGCGAACTTCATGCTCGCCGTGGTGCTGGTGCACTTGGCAGGGGTGTTCGTCGGCAGCCTCGCCCATCGCGAGAATCTGGTACGCGCGATGGTGCTCGGAGTGAAGCGCGCCGCGCCGCAGGAAGCGATCGAGCAGCCCTACACCCCCATGGCCGTCGTGCTGTTCGTCTGGGTGGCGATCGTGGTCTACTGGTTGCTGCGCCAATGAAGGAGCAAAGATGCGGGTATTGCTCGTCGAGGACGATGCGCTCCTAGGCGCGGGCCTCGAACGGGGGCTGGAGGCCCTGGGGATGAACGTGGCATGGGCACGGGAGGCGGCTTCGGCCTTCCGCCTGCTGCAGTCCGAGCCGTTCGACGCCGTGGTGCTCGATCTGGGCTTGCCGCAGGAAGACGGGATGCACGCGCTCAGGCGTTGGCGCGCCGAGGGGCTCGTCCTCCCGGTGCTGATCCTGACGGCGCGCGACGCGCTCTCCGAGCGCATCGCCGGCCTCGACGAGGGAGCGGACGACTACGTGGTGAAGCCGGCCCCGCTCGAGGAGATCGCCGCCCGCCTGCGGGCGCTGGTGCGCCGCGGCGAGGGGCGGGCGCGTTCGTTCATCGACCTGGGGCGTCTGCGCCTGGACACGGCCGGACACGCCGTGTGGTTCGACGGTGCGCCGGTGGAGCTCTCGGCGATGGAATACCGCCTGCTCGAGCGTCTCGCGCGCAACCCGGGACGCGTCTTCACCAAGATCCAGCTCGAACAGGCGCTCTACGAGGCGGAGGAAGCCCCCGACAGCAACGTGCTGCAGGTGCTCATCCATCATCTTCGCCGCAAGATCGACCCGGCCATCATCGACACGATCCGCGGCCTGGGCTACCGCCTAGGCCCGGCGGCGCAAGGGGCCGCACCGTGATCCCGTGGCGCCGGCTCGGCCGCTCGCTGCGCCTGCGCCTCACGCTCTGGCTGCTCGCCGGGGTGGCCCTTTTCTGGCTCGTCTCGCTCGCCTACGTCGTGGCGGAGAGCGGCAAGGAGGCGGAGGAACTGCTGGATGCGCGGCTCGTGGCAAGCGTCGAAGCCCTCTCTGCAGCCCCTTTGGGCAGGGGTGACGCCCCGCCCTCCTCGGGCCCTCCGGGCAAAAGGCAGCGGAAAGCCGGAAAGCACGCCGGAGTGCTGGTGCTCGACCCCGAGGGCGGGGAGATCGTGCGCTTCGGTGCCCTGCCGTCGAATGCCGACCTGTCCCGCCTCGCAGACGGTTTTCACCGCATCCCCGGCAAACCGGGCTGGCGCATCTATGCCGCCACCCGCTCCGACGGGGCGCGTGTGTTCGCCGCGCATCCGCTGGAGGCGCACGACGAGCTCACCGAGGATCTGGTGGAACACTCGGTCGAGACGCTCACCCTGGGTGCGCTCGCGCTCGCGCTTTTTTCCTGGTGGGCGATCGGCCGGGGGCTGCGTCCGCTCGCAGTGCTGTCGCACGCGCTGCGGCAGCGCCGCCCCGACGCGCTCGAACCGGTGGCCTTGCCCGATGCGCCGCAGGAACTCGAACCCGTGGTAGGGGCGGTCAATGACCTGCTCGCCCGCCTGTCGCAGGCCTTCGAGCGCGAGCGGCGTTTCACCGCCGACGTCGCCCACGAACTGCGCACACCGATCGCTGCCATCGCGGCGCATCTGGATGCCGCCCTCGTCGAAGGCAACGAGACGCGCCGCCGGGAAGCGCTGCGCGCCGCCCGCGAAGGGACGACCCGCGCCGCCCAGCTCATCGAGCAACTGCTCACCCTCGCGCGCATAGGGCACGACGCGCGCCGGCCGCGCCGCACCATCGACGCCGCCGAGGTCGTTCGCCAGGAAGTGGCCCTGCTCTGGCCGCAGGCCCAGGCGCGCGGCCACGCCTTGGAAGTGGATCTGCCCGAGACGCTGCCCCTTCTGCTCCCGCCGGAACCGCTCGCGCTCATCGTGCGCAACCTCGTCGACAATGCACTGCGCCACACGCCGCCGGGCAGCACCGTACGGGTGTCGCTGCGCCGCGAAGGGAACCTCGTGCGGCTCGAAATCGAGGATGACGGCCCCGGCATCCCTCCCGAACGGCGGGAGACGCTGTTCGCACCCTTTGCGCGCGACTCCACCGCGCCGGGCACGGGCCTGGGCCTGACGTTGGTGCGCGAAGCGGCGGAACTCCTCGGTGCCCGTATCGAGCCCGGTGAGAGCCGCCTGGGCGGGGCACGCTTCACCCTCGTTTTGCCCGTACTGCACGAAGCACCGACGCGATGAGCCAGACATCCGAAGAGACGAGAAGCCTTCGAGGGCGAAAAGCCCCTGTTGTCGCAGATGCGGCGTTTAAGCTTTCCTTAAGTTCACCGCCGTATCGTATCTCCCACCCCTACGAGACGAGGAGGACGCAATGGCGACGACGGTCTGTTCCGCCCGACCGAAAAAGGAAACCTCCGCCAGGCTCACGGAAGCGACCTGGGTGGCCGAAAACGACGCGATGGGCGAGGACATCGCCCGCTTCGTACAAACTCTCTACCTGACCCGCTACGGCGCGCACATCGCCCCGCCGCGCGGCCCCTTCCTCGCGCTGCGCGATGCTTCCGGCCAGGTGCGGGCGGCGCTCGCGCTGCGCCGGGGCGAGGCGCCCTTCTTCCTCGAGCACTATCTCGACGCGCCGGTGCACACCTTCCTTCCCGGCGGCGTGCGCGACGGCATCGTCGAAGTCGGCAGCCTCGCGGCCGACGTACCGGGCGGCGCGCGGGCGCTGGTGGTGACGCTCACGGCTTTTCTCGCCGCCTGCCGCGTGCAGTGGGTGGTGTTTACCGCGCGCCGCGAGCTGCGCAACACCTTCGCGCGGCTCGGCATCGTCCTGCACCCGCTCGCGCCGGCGCACCCCGGGCGCCTGCCCGACGGCGGCGCGGGCTGGGGATCGTATTACGAGGGCGACCCGCAGGTGGTCGCCGGCGAAGTGGCCCAAGGTGCCGGCGCAGTGCGGGAAATGCTCGCCGCGAGCGGCGACGGCCTGCTCGCCCTGTGGCTGCGCGGGCTTGCCTTGGGCTGCGGTGCCGGGATGCGTTGGAAGGGGGAAAGGGCATGTACCCGACACTGAGCGAAGCGCTGCGCGGCTGGGCAGCAACGCGCCCCCAGGCACCGGCGTGGATCGGGCGCGAGCGCACGCTCGACTTTACCACCGCCGCCGTTGCGGTGGAGGTGCTCGCCGCGCTGCTCGAACCCTGGCGCGAGCGCGGCGTGGCGCTCGCCCTCGACAACGGCCCCGCCTGGGCGGTGTGCGATCTGGCCGCCTGGACGGCCGCCGTCCCGCTCGTACCGCTGCCCCCCTTCTTCTCCGCGGCGCAGACGGCGCACGTGCTCGACGACTCGGGCGTCGGGGCGGTGCTCACCGACCAGCCGCAGGCATTCTCCAACAAGGGGGAAGCTCGCCCCCTGGGCGAAGTGGCCGGCGTGCGACTGTGGCAAGTGATGCTGGAACCGAGCGCGCCGCCCCTGCCAGCGGGCATCGCCAAGGTAACCTACACCTCCGGCACCACCGGCGCGCCCAAAGGGGTCCTGCTGCGCCGCGAGGCGATGGAAGCGGTGGCCCGCTCGCTCGTATGGGCGGCGGGGGTGGAGGCAGGCGAACGGCATCTCGCGGTGCTACCGCTCTCCGTCCTGCTGGAGAACATCGCCGGACTGTACGCCCCGCTGCTCGCCGGCATGGGCACGGTGCTCTGGCCCGTGGCGGAACTCGGGTTGCGCGGCGCGGCCGGGGTCGATGCCGCTCTCCTGTGGTCGGCGCTGCAGCGCGCCGAACCGGACACGGCGGTGCTCACCCCCCAGCTCTTGCGCGCGCTGGTGACAGAAACCGAACGGCGCGGACCGCCCACGGCGCGGTTGCACTTTCTCGCCGTAGGTGGCGGCAAGGTCCCGCTGCACCTCCTACAGCGGGCGCGGGCCGCGGGACTGCCCGTCTATGAAGGTTATGGCCTGTCGGAATGCGCCTCGGTGGTGGCAGTCAATCGCCCCGGGGCAGAACGCCCCGGCAGCGTCGGTCGGCCGCTGCCTCACACCGAAGTCCGGCTCGCAGCCGACGGTGAAGTGCTGGTGCGCGGCGCGGTGTGCGCGGGCTATCTGCGACAGGAAGCGCCCCCGTCTCTCGACGGATTCTGGCCGACGGGGGACGTCGGCGCCTTCGACGAGGACGGATTCCTCTTCCTCACCGGACGCAAGAAAGACATTTACGTCACCGCTTTCGGGCGCAACGTCTCGCCGGAATGGGTCGAAGGGGAATTGACCCAGGAAGAAGGCATCGTGCAGGCAGCGGTGTTCGGCGAAGGGCGGGCGCACAACCTGGCCGTGCTCCACACGACGCTGCCCGAACCGGCGCTCGCACGGGCGGTGGCGGCAGCCAACGCGCGCCTGCCCGACTACGCCCGCATCGCCGCCTGGGTGCGGGCCGATGCGCCCTTCACCCCCGAAAACGGCCTGCTCACGCCCAACGGGCGGCTGCGCCGGGCGCACATCTTCGCGGCCTACGCCCAGGCCCTCGAACGACTGTGGTCGAAACTGGAAAACTGAACGGAGAAACACGATGGGGTTCTACCACACCTTGATGCAGGAAACGGAGCGCGAACGCGCGCAATTCCTGGCGATCCCCCTCTTCGCCGCCGCGGTGGAAGGAAAAGTGAGCCTGCAGACCTATTGCGCCTTTCTCACCCAGGCCTATCATCACGTCAGCCAGACGGTGCCTCTGCTGATGGCGGTGGGGGCTCGGCTGCCCGAGCGGCTCGAATGGCTGCGCGGCGCCGTGGCCGAATACATCCGCGAGGAATACGGCCATCACGAATGGGTGCTCGACGACTTGCGCGCCTGCGGCGTCGATGCCGAGGCGGTACGCCACGGCGAACCGGCCCCCGAGACCGACCGCATGATCGCCTACGCCTGGGACACGGTGCTGCGGCGCAACCCCGTGGGTTTCTTCGGCATGGTGCTGGTGCTCGAAGGCACAAGCGTCAACCTCGCCACGCGCGCGGCCAAGGCGATCCAGGCGGCGCTCGGCCTGCCGGATGCGGCGTTCTCCTACCTTACCAGTCACGGGGATCTCGACCAGAGCCACATCGCCTACTTCGAACGCCTGATGGACCGGCTCGAGGACGAAGACGACCAGCGCGCGGTGATCCGCTGTGCCCGCCAGATGTACCGGCTCTACGGCGACATGTTCCGCGCCCTGCCGCAATGAGGAGAGGCTCATGGACATACGAGGAAAACGCGTCCTGCTGACGGGAGCAAGCGGCGGCATCGGCACCCCGCTCGCCCAGCGGCTCGCAGCGGCTGGCGCACGGCTCGCGCTGGTAGGGCGGCGCCGTGAAGCCCTGGAAGCGCTGGCCGGGGACATCCCTTCGGCGGCACTCGTCGTCGCCGATCTCGGCAGCGCGCCGGGGTGCCGCGCTGCCGTGGACGAAGCACGCGGCGCGCTGGGCGGCATCGACCTCCTGGTGCATCTGGCCGGCGAAGGAAGCTTCCGCTGGTTCACCGAGGAAGACGACGAGACGATCGAACGGTTGTTGCGCACCAACTGCGCCTCGGCCATGTGGCTTGCCAAAGCGCTGCTGCCGGAGATGACGGCGCGCGGCAGCGGGCAACTCGTCTTTTGCGGCTCGGTGCTCGGGGCGCTCGCGCTGCCCGGCTACACCGCCTACGCAGCGAGCAAGTTCGCCCTGCGCGGCTTCACCGAAGGGCTGCGGCGCGAACTCGCCGGCAGCGGCGTGGGCGTGACGCTCGTCGCCCCGCGTGCCGTGCGCACCGCGCTCAATCCGCCTCAGGTCTACGAAATGGCCCAGGCGACGAAGATGGCGGTCGATCCGCCCGAGGTCGTGGCCGAGGCGATTTTCGAGGCGATCCGGCGCGACGCCCGCGAGGTGGTGCTCGGCGGAATGGAGCCTTGGGTCGTGCGCCTCAACGCCCTCTGGCCCGGCTTGCTCGATCGATTGCTGCGCAAGCAGACCGAAGTGGTGCGCCGCTTTGCGCGGCGCGTTCCGTGAAAACGAGGCAGCGAGGATGATCCGCAAACGGACGATGTCCGCCGTCTTGCTGGCGGCGCCCGCGGAACTCGCCCAGAAGGAAGGCGCTCGATAGACCGATGCGACTCCTTTTGATCGAAGACGACGAAATGCTGGGTGCGGCCGTGCGCACCGGCTTGGAACAGGAAGGCTATGCCGTCGATTGGGTGCGCGAAGGAAAAGCGGCGCTGACGGCCTTGTGTAGCGAACCGTTCGAGCTCGCCGTGCTAGACCTCGGCCTGCCCGGCCTCTCGGGTCTCGAGGTGCTCAAGCGCGCCCGTGCGGCGGGTGTGAAGACCCCGGTGCTGATCCTCACCGCCTGGGACGCGGTCTCCGACCGGGTCGCCGGGCTCGACGCCGGCGCCGACGACTATCTGGGCAAGCCTTTCGACCTCGAAGAACTCGCCGCCCGCCTGCGGGCGCTGTACCGGCGCGCCCACGGCCGTTCCGACAGCGCCATGCGCCACGGTCCGCTCGTGCTCGATCCAGCGGCGCGCACGGTGACGCTCAACGGCGCACCGGTCGAGCTCTCCGCCAAGGAATTCGCCCTCCTGCACCTTTTGCTGGAGCATGCCGGTAAGGTGCTGTCACGCGAGCGGCTGGAAGAAGGGATTTATGGCTGGGGCAGCGAAGTGGAGAGCAACGCGATCGAGGTCCACATCCATCACCTGCGCCGCAAGCTCGGTCGGGAATGGATCGTGACGGTGCGCGGCGTCGGCTATCTGCTGCCCAAGGAGACCGGATGATCTCGCTGCGGCGACGCCTGATCGTCCTGATGCTGGGCGTGTTCGCCCTCGCCTGGGGCGTGCTCACCGCCATCGTCTTCTGGGACGCACGGCGCGAGATCCACGCCTTCTACGACGACCGGCTGGAGAAGATCGCCGAAGTGCTGCTCGACCTCTCCTGGCACGAACTCAACGACGAGCACGAGACGACGGAAGAAGTGCTCAACGGCGTCTTCAGCGAACGCCTCATCCGCGCCTACGACGACGAGGCGGCCTTCCAGATCTGGTACCGCGGCCATTTGCTCGTGCGCACGGCAGACGCCCCCGCCGCGGAACGCTTCATTCCCGACAACGGCTTCGCCGATCGGCCATACCAGCAACAGATGTGGCGCGTCCTGCACAAGACCCACCCCGACGGCCCCCTCGAAGTCTACGTCGGCGAACCCTTCTCCGGTCGCGCCGAACTGGTCTACCACGTCATCGGCCAGCTCGTCGGGCCGCTGCTGGTGGCGCTGCCGCTGCTCGTCGTCCTCGTGCTTGCCGGCGTGCGCCGCGGCCTACAGCCGCTCGCCCGCACCGAGTGCGAGATCGCCCACCGCTCACCGGCCCAGCTCACACCCATCGCCCTTGAAGAAGTGCCGCTGGAGATCCGGGGCATCGTCGGCGAACTCAACCACCTGCTCGAGGCGCTCGCCGACGCGATGGCGCGCGAACGGCGCTTCACCTCGCACGCGGCGCACGAACTACGCACCCCGCTCGCCGTCCTCAAAACCCAGGCCCAGCTCGCCCTGCGCGCCCCCGAGGGTTCCCAGCGGGAAGAATCACTGCATCATCTGATCGCCGGGGTCGACCGGGCGAGCCGCCTCGTCTCGCAACTCCTCACCCTCACCCGGCTCGAACCCGACGTGACCCGTACCCTGCGCGGCGAACTCGATCTGCGCGAGATCGCCCGCGAAGCGGTGGCCGAACTAGCGCCGCTCGCGCTCGAGCGCGGCGTGGAACTCGGGTTGGATGCACCGGAACCCGCCCGCGTGCACGGCATCGCCCTCGCCCTGGGCATCCTCGTGCGCAACTTGATCGACAACGCCATCCGCCATTCCCCGGCTGGCGGACGCGTCGACGTCCGCCTCACCGTCGACGCCGCGACCGTGACGCTCACCGTAAGCGATCAGGGGCCGGGCATCCCCCCCGAAGAACGGGCCCGCGTGTTCGAGCCCTTCTACCGCGTCCCCGGCAGCCCCAGCGGCGGCGCCGGACTGGGACTCGCCATCGTACAGCGCATCGTAGCCTTCCATGGTGGCCGCGTCGGCGCCGAAGCAGGGCCGGATGGCCGCGGCACGACGATGCGGGTGGTCTTTCCGCGCTCGGAAGATTCCCCCCTCCACCCCCTCCCTGCCATGACCGAAACCTCATGAACGAACTCCACGACTTCGACGAGCTCGACGAAGAGTCCGATGCTCCCGAACGGGAGCGTGCAGCAAAGCGCACCACCTGGGTGAGCGTTGCCGTCAACCTCGGCCTCACCCTCACCCAGGTAATCGCTGGCCTGTGGTCCGGTTCGCAAGGTCTGGTGGCCGACGGCATTCACTCTCTCTCCGACCTCGTAGCCGATTTCGTCGTCCTGCTCGCCTTGCGCCACAGCCGCAAGGCCCCCGACGCAAACCATCCCTACGGCCACCAGCGTTTCGAAAATGCCGCCTCGTTCATCCTGGGCGCACTGCTCCTTGCCGTCAGCCTCGGCATGATCAATACCGCCGTGCACAAGCTGGAGAATCCCGCAACCATCCCGACCGTGCACGGGCTTGCGCTGGCGGTGGCGCTCGGCGCGCTCGCCGCCAAGGAACTCCTCTTCCGCTACATGCTCGCCGTCGCCGAGCGCGTGCGCTCCAGCCTGCTGGTGGCCAACGCCTGGCACGCCCGCTCGGACGCCGCCTCCTCGCTCGTCGTTGCCATCGGCATCGGTGGCAACCTTCTGGGCGTGACCCTGCTCGACCCCATCGCCGCCCTGATCGTGGGCCTGATGATCGTCAAAATGGGCTGGGGCTTTACCCGCGACGCCTTCCACGACCTCACCGACCGTGCGGTGAACGAGGAACAGGCCGCAGCAATCGCCGCCGAGATCCTCGCCATCCCCGGCGTGCGCGGCATCCACGACCTGCGCACCCGCAAGACCGGCGACATGATCGTGGCCGACGTCCACCTCGAAATCGACGGGCACCTCACGGTGGCCGAGGGGCACGAAATCGCCAAGCGCGTCGTCGCCACCGTCAAGGCACGCCACCCCGTGCTGCACCTGACCACGCACGTCGATCCGGTGTAGGGCCATCCTGCCTCTCCGCCGCCACCCAAATCCATGCTCTGAACGGACGGATGAAGACGGCCTGCCGGACCCGCAGGACCGACAGGCCATCATCGACTACCTCACGACGCTACGCTGATGCGCTCCTCACTTGAACGGATCGGGGCGCGGCGTGTTCGGACCGGAGGGCGGCAGCAGCGGCAAAGGCATCTGCGGCCGCTCGCCGGTGAGCGTGTGCAGGAAGGCGACGACTTTCTTCACTTCGTCGTCGGTGAAGGTGCGGCCAAGCTGCAAGCGTCCCATCAGGGTGACGGCCTCCTCCAGCGTCTTCGCCTGACCGTCGTGGAAGTAGGGGTAGGTGAGTTCCACGTTACGCAGCGTCGGCACCTTGAAGTACCAGCGATCCTCGTCTTTCTTGGTCACCGCCGCGCGACCTTCGGCAGGCGAAGTGGACTTGTAGGGTTCGACCACGCCTATCTTCTGGAAGGAATTGCCGCCGAGGTTGGGGCCGTTGTGGCAAGCGATACAGCCGCTGTCGTAGAAAATCCTGAAGCCTTCGCGTTCCTCGGCGGTGATCGCCTTGTCGTCGCCCTTGAGCCACTTGTCGAAACGCGAATTCGGCGTAACCAAGGTTTTCTCGAACTCGGCGATCGCATCGGTGACCTGCTCGATGGCGATCTGGTCCGTACCGTAGATTTTCTTGAACTCGTCGACGTAGCCGGGGATGGACTGCAGCACGGCCACGGCGAGCGTGTGCGGCATCCCCATTTCGATCGGATTCTGGATCGGACCGGCGGCCTGTTCCTGCAAATTGGCGGCACGCCCATCCCAGAACTGGACAAAGTTGAGCGAGGCGTTGAACACGGTCGGCGCATTCACCGGCCCCGGCTGCCATTTGTGCCCGATGGACGTCGGCAAATTGTCAACGCCACCCAATGAAAGGTTATGACAAGTGTTGCAAGAAATGATGCCGGACATCGACAGGCGCGGCTCGAAGAAGAGCTGACGGCCGAGATCGACCTTGGCCGGATGATCGATTTTCGCCGGCTGGATCGGCTGGATGATCACCTTGGCCTTTTCGCGCAGTTCGTCGGGCGCAGCCAGCACGCCGAAACACACCCCCCAAAGCGGCAAGGGCAGCCGCCAGTGGTTTGATCTTCATGAGCCTTCTCCTTGCGGTGCGAGACATCGTTGGTGCGTTCCCTGCGGGACCAGCCCACAGGGAACGCACCAACCAAGGGAACAGCCTCGCTTCCCTGCACCACTTTTGTGCAGTACGAACGTCAAGTCCGTGAACCCCGCGACACCTCCTCACAAGCACACCAAAAACGACACGTCCAACGGCTAGTCTAGCCATTTCCACGAACGATTCAAGAGCGCAACATCCGATCTTTTCTTTCATGGCATGCATCTTGCTAACATTGATGATGTCGCTTCTCGGTACGAGATCGCCATGCCGTTTTATGATGAGATGTACGACGATGCGGGGGCCGTGCGACCCGGCTACCGACGCTATGTCGAGTGGTTGCAGTCCATCGATCCGGAGCGGCTGTCCCGCAAGCGAGCCGAGGCCGACGTTGCTTTTCGGCGTGTCGGTATCACCTTCGCGGTCTATGGCGAGGAGGCGGGGAAGGAGCGGCTGATCCCCTTCGACGTCATCCCCCGTATCCTGCCAGCGAACGAGTGGCGTCTGATCGAGCGCGGTCTGCGCCAGCGTGTAGCCGCGCTCAACCGCTTCCTCCACGACATCTATCACGAGCAGGAGATCCTGCGTTTAGGGATCATTCCGTCGCATGTCGTCACGGAAAATCGCCAATATCGACCGCAGATGCAAGGTTTGGCGGTACCGGGCGGAGTCTATGCCCACATCGCCGGCATCGATCTGGTGCGCGCCGACGACGGGCTATTTTACGTGCTCGAGGACAATCTGCGCGTGCCCTCTGGCGTTTCCTACATGATCGAAGACCGTAAGATGATGATGCGGCTCTTCCCCGAGCTCTTCGTGCGCCACAGGGTGGCACCGGTGCAGCATTATCCGGACCTCCTCCTTGCCCAGTTGCGCGCGGCTGCTCCGGCGGGCGTGGATGATCCGACTTGCGTCCTTCTGACGCCGGGAGCGTTCAATAGCGCCTATTTCGAGCACACCTTCCTTGCACAACAGATGGGCATCGACCTGGTCGAAGGACGTGACCTCTTCGTCCAGGACGAAACCGTCTACATGCGCACGACCCAAGGGCCCAAGCGCGTCGACGTCATCTATCGCCGCGTGGACGACGATTTCCTCGATCCGGAAGTGTTTCGCCCGGATTCTCTGCTGGGCGTGCCAGGCTTGTTGCGCGCCTATCGGGCGGGGCGAGTGACCTTGGCCAATGCCATCGGCACCGGTGTGACCGACGACAAATCGATCTACCCCTACGTGCCGTCGATGATCCGCTTCTATCTCGGCGAAGAACCCATTCTTCACAACGTGCAAACTTGGCTGGGAAGGGATCCCCAGGATTTGCGCTACATCCTGGCCCACTTGCCCGAGCTGGTGGTCAAAGAAGTGCATGGCTCAGGCGGCAAAGGAATGTTGATTGGGCCGATGGCGAGTACGGCCGAGATCGAAGAATTCCGCGCCAAATTGCGCACCCAGCCGGAAAACTACGTGGCTCAACCGACTTTGGCCCTGTCCACCTGTCCGACCTTCGTCGAAGAAGGGATCGCGCCGCGGCACATCGACCTGCGTCCCTTCGTTCTCTCGGGCAAGGCGGTCGAGATGGTGCCGGGCGGGCTCACGCGTGTGGCCTTGAAAGCAGGGTCGCTGGTGGTCAATTCCTCGCAGGGCGGTGGGACCAAAGATACCTGGGTACTCGAATGCTGAGGGTCACATCATGCTGAGCCGAACGGCAGATCATTTGTTTTGGATGTCACGCTATCTGGAGCGGGCGGAGAACCTCGCGCGGCTCTTGGACCTGACACAAAGGATTCCGCTTTTGCACCAAATTGTCGCACCGGCCTTTCGCTCTTCACCAAAATGGTGCTCAACGGTGCTAATTGCAGTGCGGCGACGCTGTCCGTTCCTCAGCTTCCAGTTCTTTGTGTAATTGTTTGTTTTTATGAAATTTTTTGTCTAATAAGGTAAGTTGGCAATATTCCTGGTACGCCCCTTGCTGAGTCACTCGTGGAGTAATCCATTCATCATTTACCTATCACGGAGGAACTTCTCATGAAAAGAAGGGATTTTCTCAAGGCGGTGACTGCTGCCGTTGCTCTTCCGGAGGCATTCGTCTCCCTGCCCAGCTTCGCTGCTGACACGATCAAAGTCGGAATCCTACACTCCCTGTCCGGCACTATGGCCATTTCCGAAACGGCGCTAAAGGAAACCGCGCTGATGACCATCGCCGAGATCAATGCCAACGGCGGCGTGATGGGCAAGATGCTTGAGCCGGTGGTGGTGGACCCGGCCTCCAACTGGCCGCTGTTCGCGGAGAAGGCACGCCAGCTGCTGACCCAAGACAAAGTGGCCGTGGTGTTCGGCTGCTGGACTTCTGTCTCGCGCAAGTCCGTGTTGCCGGTGTTCAAGGAACTCAACGGTCTGCTGTTCTACCCAGTGCAGTATGAAGGCGAAGAACTCGAGAGAAACGTGTTCTACACCGGTGCCGCGCCAAACCAGCAGGCCATCCCCGCCGTCGAGTACCTGATGAGCAAGGACGGAGGTTCCGTCGAGCGCTTTGTGCTGCTGGGCACGGACTATGTCTACCCGCGTACTACCAACAAGATCCTACGTGCGTTCCTGAAGAGCAGGGGCGTTACGGATGCAGACATCATGGAGGAGTATACCCCCTTCGGTCATAGCGACTACCAGACCATCATCGCCAAGATCAAAAAGTTCGCCTCTGAGGGCAAGAAGACCGCCGTGATCTCCACCATCAACGGCGACTCCAACGTGCCCTTCTACAAGGAACTAGGCAACGCCGGTCTGAAGGCGACCGACGTGCCGGTGATGGCCTTCTCCGTTGGCGAGGAGGAACTGCGAGGCGTCGACACCAAGCCGCTGGTTGGCCACCTGGCAGCGTGGAACTACTTCATGTCCCTCAAGAACCCAGAAAACGACAAATTTATCAATATGTACCGTGACTGGGCCAAGAAGCGTAATCTGCCCAACGCCGACAAAGTAGTAACCAACGACCCGATGGAAGCTACTTATATCGGCATCAATATGTGGAAGCAGGCTGTGGAAAAGGCCAAGACCACCGACGTGGATAAGGTGATCGAAGCCATGGCGGGGCAGACTTTCAAGGCGCCATCCGGTTTTGTGGTGAAAATGGACGAGAAGAACCACCACCTGCACAAGCCGGTGTTCATCGGCGAAATCCGTCCTGACGGCCAGTTCAACGTCGTTTGGAAAAGCAAGGGCCTGATCAAAGCTCAGCCCTGGAGCCCCTATATCCCAGGAAACGAGAAGAAGAAGGACGAGCCGGATAGCAATTGAACTGAGAGAAAAATGAAGGGGCTAGAAGCCCCCCGATCAAGACAACAACCGGTCACTAGCCTGAATTAGGTAGCGAGCCATTGGCAAACGTGACCGAATAGGTGAGTAATCAAAGATGCACAAAGCATTTGTCCAATCACCTATTAGGGAGAGCGGTACTTTGAATTTCATAATTTCTCATTTGCTATCCCTACTTCTGCTGCTTGTGACGACCAGCGCTGCCGCGGCCCTTGACCCCGCCGTGCTCAGGGATCTTGCCTCCGACGATTCGGACAAGAAGATCGCTGCCATCGGCGAGCTGCTGGCCAGCGGCGACAAGCAGGCCGAAGCCGTGCTGCGTGCCATGAACGACAATGCATTGTTTGTGGCAAACGACAGACTCTTTTACCGAGTGGACGGCAAGGCGCTGGATGCCGCCACCGGTGCAGCCTTTCCTGACGCACCGGATTATGCTGACAGCGTCGTGGTGAACAACCGTGTGCGCGGCAAGCTGCAGAATGCGTTGGCCGCGTTCCAGCTGTTCAACCCGGACCGTGATGCGCGTCTGGCAGCGGCAAAGGAATTGCAGAGCAATATCGACTCGTCGCTGATCCCGGTGCTGAAGAAAGCGCTGACTCTGGAAATCGATCCCCAGATTAAGAAGCTTCTGGTGTTGGCTCATGCCCAGGCTAAGCTGCACAGCCCAGATCCGAAGGAGCGTCTGGTGGCAGTGCGCACCCTGAGCGAGAGCAACAGTGCGGAAGTGAAGTCGCTGCTACTGAGTCTGCTGCAAAAGAACGGCGACACCTACGCCGAGCCGGACCCGACCGTGCGGGAGGCAGCTCTGGCAGCGATAAAGAGCATTGAGTCGCACCTTGCCTGGGGCGAGGCGCTGAGCAACGTGTTCTCGGGGTTATCGCTGGGCAGCATCCTTCTGCTAGCCGCGCTGGGTCTGGCTATCACCTATGGCGTGATGGGCGTGATCAACATGGCCCACGGCGAGTTGCTGATGGTCGGCGCCTATACCACCTATGTGGTGCAGAATATTTTTCGCACACATTTTCCTGATCTGGCCGACTATTACGTGATCGCCGCGATCCCAGTGGCGTTCGTGGTTGCCGCGCTGGTGGGCATGGTCCTAGAGCGCCTCGTGATCCGCCATCTGTATGGCCGGCCGCTCGATACCCTGCTTGCCACGTGGGGCATCAGTTTGATCCTGATCCAGGCGGCACGAGTGCTCTTCGGTCCGCAGAACGTGGAAGTGAGAAACCCGGACTGGATGTCCGGCAGCATCGAGGTGCTGGCGAACGTGGTGCTGCCCTGGAACCGCGTGATCATAATCGGCTTTGCCGTAGGCGTGCTGGCGCTGGTCTGGCTGCTGCTGAGCAAGACGCGCCTCGGCTTGTACGTGCGCGCAGTGACCCAGAACCGGTCTATGGCAAGTTGCGTTGGTGTGCACACGGGACGCATCGACATGCTCGCCTTTGGTCTCGGCTCCGGCATTGCCGGTCTGGGCGGCGTGGCGCTGTCGCAGATTTCCAACGTTGGCCCCGACATGGGCCAAGGCTACATCGTCGATTCCTTCATGGTGGTGGTACTGGGCGGCGTGGGCCAGCTTGCCGGTGCGGTGTGGGCAGCGCTCGGCATGGGTATCCTGACCAAGCTCATAGAAGGCTGGACCGGGGCGGTGATCGCTAAGATTCTCATACTGGTGTTCATCATCCTGTTCATCCAGAAGCGTCCACAGGGACTGTTTGCCCTCAAAGGGAGGGCGGTTTATGGAGGTGTGTGACGTGAAGACCACGACGTTTTCCCGCACCCCGTTCGTGTTCCGCATAGCGCAGTCCCTGGACCGGCGTGCCTGGATCGCACTGGTCGTTGCTGCGCTGGTTGCCTTCGTGTTGATTCCGCTGCTGCATCTTGCCATCCCGGCGGACAGCATATTTCACTTGTCGGACTACTTCATTACGCTTGGCGGCAAAATCTTGTGCTACGCCATCGTGGCGGTAGCACTCGACCTGATCTGGGGCTTTGCCGGCATTCTGTCCCTCGGCCACGGCCTCTTCTTCGCACTGGGCGGCTACGCCTTCGGTATGTACCTGATGCGGCAGATTGGAAGGGATGGCAGCTATCAAAGCGACCTTCCTGACTTCATGGTGTTCCTCGGCTGGAAGGAGCTACCCTGGTACTGGTATGGCAGCGACTCCTTTCTGTGGTCGGTATTGCTGGTACTGGTGGTGCCGACACTGGTGGCCTTCGTGTTCGGCTTCTTCGCTTTCCGCTCGCGCATCAATGGCGTGTATTTCACCATCATTACCCAGGCTCTGACTTTCGCCGCAATGCTGCTTTTCTTCCGCAACGAGACGGGATTCGGCGGGAACAACGGCTTTACCGACTTCAAGCGCATTCTCGGCTTCTCCATCACTTCGCCAGAAACACGAGTGGTGCTGTTTGCGCTGTCGGCATTGGCGCTGATGCTCACGCTCGTTTTTGTCAACTATCTGATGAAATCAAAGTTCGGTCGCGTGTTGGTGGCGATCCGCGATGCCGAGTCGCGGGTGATGTTTCTGGGTTACAACCCGCTCTGGTACAAGCTGTCAGTATGGACGCTGTCGGCGATGTTGTGCGCCATCGCTGGCGCACTCTATGTGCCTCAGGTCGGCATCATCAACCCATCCGAGATGAGCGCAGCCAATTCCATCGAGATGGCGGTCTGGGTCGCTGTGGGCGGACGCGGCACGATTATCGGCCCAGTGATCGGCGCAGGCATCGTCAATCTTGCCAAGAGCTGGTTTACCATGAGCTTCCCGCAATACTGGCTCTTTTTCCTCGGTACGCTGTTCATCGTGATCACGCTCTTCCTGCCAGATGGTCTAGTGGGTCTCTGGAACCGGCTGCGCAGGATGCGTGGAGGGGAAAGCGCATGAGTGACACGCAACTGACATTGGATCCGGAGGTCGGTGATGGTTACGGGGGTCCAGGTGAAGTTTTCGGCCACACGCTGCGCCCCGGAGAGCTCGACTTATCGCACAAGGTCATCCTGTATCTGGAGGATATTACCGTTAGTTTCGACGGTTTCAAGGCGCTAAACAAACTGTCGCTCACTATCGACGCTGGCGAACTGCGCTGCATCATCGGGCCCAATGGTGCCGGAAAGACCACCATGATGGATGTCATTACCGGCAAGACCCGCCCCGACTCCGGTAGGGTCTTCTTCGGTCAGACGCTGGACCTGACGCAGATGACGGAACCGGAGATCGCCAACGCTGGTATCGGCCGCAAGTTCCAGACGCCAACTATCTTCGACCGGCTTTCCGTGTTCGAGAATCTGGAGCTGGCAATGAAGGCGGACAAACGCGTCAGGAGTACTCTTCGGGCCCGGATCGACAGCGAGCAGCAGGATCGCATCGCTGAGACATTGGACCTAATCCGCCTCGGAGACCAGGCGCACCGGCTGGCTGGCCTGCTGTCTCACGGGCAGAAGCAGTGGCTGGAAATCGGCATGTTGCTGATGCAGGAACCGAAGCTGCTCTTACTCGACGAGCCGGTTGCGGGCATGACCGACGATGAGACCGAACGCACTGCGGAGCTTTTTCTGTCGTTGGCAGGCAGACATTCCCTGGTGGTGGTGGAACACGACATGGCCTTCATCCGCCAGCTGGGTGGCAAGGTTACGGTGCTGCACGAAGGTAGTGTGCTGGCGGAGGGCTCGTTGGACATGCTGCAGAACGACCCGCGCGTCATCGAAGTGTACTTGGGAAGATAACCGTGCTCTCGATCGAAAACCTCAACCAGTACTATGGCGGCAGCCACATCCTGCGTAATGTCAGCTTCAGAGCCGAGGCTGGCAAAGTCACCGTTTTGCTCGGCCGTAACGGCGTGGGCAAGACTACTCTGCTCAAGTGCCTGATGGGCCTGGTGCCAGCGAAGTCCGGGCATATCCAATTCGATGGCCGCGAGCTGACGCGCCTGCCGCCCTACGAGCGCGTGCGTGCCGGCATCGGCTATGTGCCCCAAGGACGCGAGATCTTCCCACGCCTTACGGTGGCGGAGAACTTGCAGATGGGCTTGGCCAGCCGTCCGCGTGGGAGTAAGTTGCCGGACCTCGTCTTTGAGCTGTTCCCGGTCCTAAAGAGCATGCTGCACCGTCGCGGTGGCGACTTGTCCGGCGGACAGCAGCAACAACTAGCGATCGGGCGTGCTTTGGCGGGGAACCCGAGGCTACTGATCCTGGACGAGCCGACCGAAGGCATCCAACCCTCTATCATCAAGGACATTGAGCGAGCGATCCGTACCGTGGCCGAGACCGGAGAGATGGCGATCCTTCTAGTGGAACAGTATTACGACTTCGCCCACTCGCTGGCAGACCAGTATTTGGTGATGGAGCGCGGGGAAATCATCGCCCGCGGCGCTGGTGTCGACATGGAGCGAGACGGCGTGCGGCAGCTGCTGTCGGTGTGATGATGTGGGTGAGCAGCCGACACATGAATAACGTTGTCGCCATTGCCGACTGCATGCGTAGCGGATGGAAGGCGCGCTTGGAGCTGGAGTTCGCGCGTCGGGAGCAGGCGACGATCCTGGTGCGACGCAAGCATTCGGGGCCACTGTGCATCCAGCGGCCGCTGTATCCAGAGGGCAAAGCGGTGTGCCATGGCATCGTGCTGCACCCGCCCGGCGGCATTGCCGGCGGCGATGAGCTGGAGGTGGAGATTAAGATAGGTTCGGGCGCCCATGCGCTGCTCACCATGCCGAGTGCGACCAAGTGGTACCGCAGCGATGCCTATCCGGCGCGGCAGAAGCTGGTTCTGCGCGTAGACCACGGCGCGGTAATGGAATGGCTGCCGCAGGAGTCCATTGTGTTCGATGGTGCACATGCGGAGATGAGCAATCGCATTGAGCTGGCGCGCGACGCGGTGTTCGTGGGTTGGGATGTGCTGTGCCTCGGCCGCACTGCGCGGGGCGAGACATTTACGCGAGGCATGCTGCGCATGCATACCGAATTGAGGCGGGAAGGTAAGCTAGTCTGGTTGGAGCGGGCAGTGATCCCAGGCGCCTCGCCGCTTCTGCATACGGCTGCGGGGCTGGCTGGACATGGTGTTGTCGGCATATTGCTCGCGGCGAGCGACAGGCTCGATGCAGACCTGCTTGTCGCATGCCGCGAGGTTGGGTTGGCGGGCGGACGCAGTGGCGTCACCCTGCTGCCAGGACTGCTAGTGGCCCGCTACCTAGGCGACTCGGCGGAACAGGCGCGGGACTACTTCACCAAAATCTGGCATGCATTGCGTATGCCTTTGACGCAAACGGCGCCGATGGTGCCGCGGATCTGGAACACATAGGGAGGAAACGACGCCATGGAACTGACCCCCCGGGAAAAAGACAAGCTGCTCTTGTTCGTCGCCAGCCTGTTGGCTGAGCGGCGCAAGGAAAAGGGCCTCAAGCTCAACTATCCGGAAGCCGTAGCCTATATCTCGGCGGCGATTATTGAAGGCGCGCGCGAGGGTCGGACAGTGGCCGAACTGATGAGCTATGGCGCGACCTTGCTGACCCGTGCCGATGTGATGGATGGCGTGGCGGAAATGATTACGGAAGTGCAGGTGGAAGCCACTTTTCCTGATGGCACGAAGCTGGTCACTGTCCACAATCCAATTGTGTGAGGAGATGACATGATTCCTGGCGAAATTGATACCCAGCCTGGCGATATTGCCATCAACGTCGGCCGCACTACGGTGAAGCTGAAAGTGGCCAACACTGGCGACCGCCCGATTCAGATAGGCTCGCACTACCATTTTTTCGAAACCAACGCGGCACTGGTTTTCGACCGACAGGCCGCATATGGCTTTCGCCTCAACATTCCAGCTGGCACCGCGGTGCGCTTCGAGCCGGGCCAGACGCGCACGGTGGAACTGGTGGCGCTGGCTGGTGCGCGCAAAGTGTACGGCTTCGCCGGTAAGGTGATGGGGGCGCTCGAATGACGACACTCTCGCGCCGCGCTTATGCGGAAATGTTCGGTCCGACCACTGGCGATCGCGTCCGCTTGGCGGACACAGAGCTTTGGATCGAGGTGGAAAAGGACTTCACCCTGTACGGCGAGGAAGTCAAGTTCGGCGGCGGAAAGGTCATCCGCGACGGCATGGGTCAGTGTCAGCTTACGTCTGACAAGGTTGCGGACACGGTTATCACCAACGCGCTGATCGTAGACCACTGGGGCATCGTCAAGGCCGACGTGGCGATCAAGGACGGTCGCATCTGGGGCATCGGCAAGGCTGGTAATCCGGACATCCAGCCCGGCGTGACCATTCCGATCGGCGCCGGTACTGAAGTGATCGCGGGCGAGGGCTTGATCCTTACCGCCGGCGGCATCGACAGCCACATCCATTTCATCTGTCCACAGCAGATCGAGGAGGCGTTGATGTCGGGCGTGACCACCATGATCGGTGGCGGCACCGGCCCGGCCACAGGCACCTGCGCTACCACCTGCACGCCGGGTCCTTGGCATATAAAGCAAATGCTGCGGGCGGCCGATGCCTTCCCCATGAACTTGGGCTTTCTTGGCAAGGGCAACGTTAGCCTGCCCGAGCCAGCACGGGAGCAGATTCGCGCAGGGGCCATCGGTCTCAAGCTGCACGAAGACTGGGGCACTACACCTGCCGCCATCGACAATTGCCTAGCGGTGGCTGAGGAGATGGACGTTCAGGTGGCGATCCACACCGACACCCTGAACGAATCCGGGTTCGTCGAAACCACTATCGCCGCATTCAAAGGCCGCACCATCCACACCTACCATACCGAAGGCGCTGGCGGCGGCCACGCACCAGACATCATCAAGGTCTGCGGCGAGGCCAACGTGCTGCCGTCCTCCACCAACCCGACGCGGCCCTACACAGTAAACACCATCGACGAGCATCTGGATATGCTCATGGTGTGCCACCACCTGGATCCGGCTATCGAAGAGGATATCGCCTTCGCTGAGTCGCGCATACGACGTGAAACCATCGCGGCGGAGGACATCCTGCATGATCTCGGTGCTATCAGCATGATTTCCAGCGATTCTCAGGCCATGGGCCGCGTGGGCGAGGTGGTAATTCGCACCTGGCAAACAGCGCACAAGATGAAGGTGCAGCGCGGCACGCTGCCACAGGACACGGCGCGTCATGACAACTTCCGCGTGAAACGCTACGTGGCCAAGTACACCATCAATCCGGCCATCGCCCATGGTATCAGTCATTTGGTCGGCTCGGTTGAAGTGGGCAAGTTGGCTGACCTGGTGTTGTGGAAGCCGGCATTCTTCGGTGTGAAGCCCGCGCTTATCATCAAGGGAGGCATGATTGCCGCGGCGCCCATGGGCGATGCCAACGCCTCCATTCCTACGCCACAGCCGGTGCACTACCGGCCCATGTTCGGAGCCTACGGCGGGGCCTTGAACACTTCCGTGACCTTTGTCTCTCAGTTTGCGCTGGCAGCGGGCATTGGCGAAGAATTGGGTTTGAGCAAACCGCTGGTAGCAGTGAAGAACACTAGACAGATCTCGAAGCGCGACATGGTGCACAACGATGCCCTGCCGCATGTGGAGGTCGATCCTGAAACCTATGCCGTGCGGGTGGACGGCGAGCTGTTGGTGTGCGAACCAGCGCAAGTCCTGCCCATGGCGCAACGTTACTTTTTATTCTGATCATGATTGTCATCGAACAACGCTACACCGGCAACGAGCCATCCCAGGAGTATTTGATCCTGCCCTTCGAGCTGCGCTGCAAAAGCCGCTTGCGAACCAAGCTGGCGAGCGGCGAGGAGGTGGGGCTGTTCCTGGAGCGCGGCGTCATTCTGCGTGGTGGTGACCGGCTGCGCGGCAACGACGGGCGCATTGTCGAGGTGGTGGCTGCTCTAGAGCAGCTGATCGAGGTGCGCACCGACGATGCGACGTTGCTGGCTCGAGCCGCTTACCATCTCGGCAATCGCCACATACCAGTGCAAGTGGGAGCAGGTTGGCTGCGTCTCGCCGCCGATTCGGTTCTTCAGACTATGCTCGAAGGGCTGGGCTTGAGACCGACTCAATTGCAGGCCCCATTCGAGCCAGAGGCTGGCGCCTATGCTCTTGGTCATCAGCATGGGCATTCGTCGGCGCTCTCCAAGATTCATCAGTACGGGGCGCACCCATGACTGCCTTTGTTCTATCGCGTTTGCTGCAGCTGGCCAGCCCTGCCCTGCCTGTGGGCGCCTACAGTTATTCCCAGGGCCTGGAGTTGGCAGCGGAATGCGGTGTGGTACGCGACGAAGCAACGGCCGGCGAGTGGATCGGCGGGGTATTGCGAGCCAGTGTCGGCAGCTTTGAGGCGCCGCTTCTGGTTCGCGTGATGGCAGCAGCGGAAGCAGACGACTGGGGACTTCTGTCCGCGTTGAACGAGCGCTTCGTCGCCAGCCGTGAGAGCAGCGAACTGCGCAATGAGACCCTTCAGATGGGCCATTCCCTGCACCTGCTGTTGGAAGCACTGCAGGACGTGCCGGCGAAGAAACGCGCTGGGCTACGCGAGATCGACGAATTGAGCTTCCCGGTAGTGTGGGGCTGTATTGCTGCAGCCTGGTGCATTCCGCCGTGCCAGGCGCTGACCGCCTATCTTTGGGCCTGGGCCGAGAATCAGGTGATGGCGGCCGTGAAGATCGTGCCGCTAGGGCAGAGCGCAGGCCAGCGCTTGCTGCTGCATCTGGGCGCCGCGGTGGAGCAGATCGCTGCTGAGGCGGTGAATCTCGACGAAGCGGAGTGGAGCAATTTTGCGCCGGGCTTAGCTATTGCCAGTTGCCAACACGAAACTCAATACACCCGACTGTTTCGCTCATAGGAGACGATATGAAGCAGACACAACTCCTGCGTGCTGGCCCATTGCGCGTTGGCATCGGCGGCCCGGTTGGATCCGGCAAGACCGCGCTGATCCTGGCTCTGTGCCGTGCCTTGCGTGAACGATATCAGCTTGGTGTTGTGACCAACGATATTTACACGGCGGAGGATGCGCAGTTTTTGGTGCGTAATGAAGCATTGGCGCCGGAGCGAATTCTTGGCGTGGAGACTGGCGGCTGCCCGCACACGGCGATACGCGAGGATGCCTCCATCAATCTTGAAGCCGTGGCGCGGCTCAATACAGCCTTCCCCGATCTGGACCTCGTGTTCGTGGAGAGCGGTGGTGACAATCTGGCGGCTACCTTCAGCCCGGAACTATCTGACCTGACGATCTATGTGATCGACGTGGCGGCCGGCGACAAAATTCCGCGCAAGGGCGGACCGGGCATCACTAAGTCAGATCTGTTGGTGATCAATAAGATCGATTTGGCACCAATGGTGGGCGCGTCTCTGGAGGTGATGGAGCGCGACGCGAAGAAAATGCGCGGCGAACGGCCTTTCATCTTCAGCAATCTCAAGACCGGTAAAGGCCTCGACGAGATCATCGCCTTCATCGAAACCCAGGGTCTGCTCACGGGCACCGATGCCGACGTTGCGCTGCAGCGCTGATCTGATACAGGAGACTTCATCATGAACGCACGCCATTTCATATTTTCTTCCCTCGTTGCCTTCTTGTCTCTGCCGGGCGTGGCGCTCGCTCACCCTGGCCATATTGAGGCGCCGGCTTTGCTGGCGGGTCTGCTGCACCCTTTCAGCGGTGCCGATCACCTACTGTTGATGATCGGTGTCGGCATTTGGGCCTCTATGCTGTCGCGGCGTTGGATCGGGTCCGTGGCGGCTCTGACTGCTATGGTGTTGGGCGTGTTGTGGGCTGCTACAGGAGGCGCTTTGCCCGGTCTGGAACTGCTGCTAGCGGGGTCGCTGTTGGTGATGGGCGGGGTACTTGTGGGTGTCCTGCGCGCGGTGCCGGGATTGACCGGGATGCTGGTCATGGTGCTGGCGGGCCTGCATGGCTACGCCCACGGTGTTGAGATGCCGCTGGGCACGCCGCTGTCGAACTATGTACTCGGGTTGGTGCTAGCGAGCCTCGTGCTGCAGCTTTCCGGGATGACGCTTGGTTGTGTCGCGAAAAAGCGTCTGGGCGAACGGCGCGGCCTACTCGGCCTGCCGCTGCTGGCGACGGGTGTATGGTTGTTGCTGGGTAGCGCCTGAGGCGCACGGTGTAGCGACTGTATGCTGAAACCGGTGGCCCAGGTACGCATGGATCAGTTCGCCCACCATGAGTCCATGCCGGAACGCGATCAGGATCAATGCTGTGTCGCGCTCCTTGTGACGACCAAACCTGCGTGCCGCCGTGCCAGCCACCATGGCATGGCTGCGGCCTAAGAAGCTGGGAGTCTCGTCCGATAGGGCGGTGAGAGGTCACTTTGTGATGCGCAACAATCGGCTGAGTAGCGGCGAACGCGACGCGACGAACGGGTTGACCACGGTGACGCCGCGCCAGGTAAAGCCATCGTGAAAATCTTCCGAGAACAGCAATCGGCAGCGGTTCTCTGCAGCGACGGCCAGGATCAGGGCATCCCATATTGGCAGCTGATGGTCGACGATCAGATCTAGGTGTCAGGTCCCGGACGATTGCGTGGCACTTTTATGAAAAGTTCCGGTTTTTCTTTGTACCATCTTTTCATGGCCTCGATGGGCGGGACATGTCCCAGGGCTTTCTGGGGGATGTGGTGA
>NZ_SBIK01000039.1 GCF_006503695.1 Tepidiphilus succinatimandens | reverse complement strand
TTCGGACTCGCTTTCGCTTCGCCTCCCCTATTCGGTTAAGCTCGCCACGCAACGTAAGTCGCTGACCCATTATACAAAAGGTACGCAGTCACTCCTTAAAGGAGCTCCCACTGTTTGTATGCATGCGGTTTCAGGTTCTATTTCACTCCCCTCGCCGGGGTTCTTTTCGCCTTTCCCTCACGGTACTGGTTCACTATCGGTCGATCACGAGTATTTAGCCTTGGAGGATGGTCCCCCCATCTTCGGACAGGGTTTCTCGTGCCCCGCCCTACTTGTCGCACGCTTAGACCCCCCGACGGCTTTTCGCATACGGGGCTATCACCCGCTGTGGCCGGTCTTTCCAGAGCCGTTCTGCTGAGCCGTTGGGTTGGTCGTGCAGGCTACTCCCCGTTCGCTCGCCACTACTTGGGGAATCTCGGTTGATTTCTTTTCCTCCGGCTACTGAGATGGTTCAGTTCGCCGGGTTCGCCTCCTCTGGCCTATGGATTCAGCCAGGGATACCCCTTCACACAGCGTTTTCTCGCCCTCGCCCCGCTTGCCGCAGTAGAGGGGTTTTGACGGGCTGCGCCCGCCGAAAGCGCTCTGTGAAGGGGTGGGTTTCCCCATTCGGACATCCCGGGATCAATGCTTCGTTGCCAGCTCCCCCGGGCTTTTCGCAGGCTCGCACGTCCTTCTTCGCCTGTGATCGCCAAGGCATCCACCGCATGCACTTACTTCGCTTGATCCTATAGCGGTGCCAG
>NZ_SBIK01000038.1 GCF_006503695.1 Tepidiphilus succinatimandens | reverse complement strand
GCTTGCAAATCTCGAAATTTTGTGCTGTAATCAAAAAAAAAGATATGGATCGATAAACAGGAGGAAGGGATGGAGCTGGAGGTTCCGACCACGACCCTGAGCTGGGAAGCGGGACACGCGGCCATCGCGGCTGCGGTAGCGCACGCGCAGCGGCTCGGGGTGCGCATCAACGTGGCCGTGTGCGACGCCTCGGGGCTACTCGTCGCCTTCCTGCGCATGCCGCTTTCCTTTTCCCAATCGATCGAACTCGCCATCGACAAGGCACGTACGGCGGCCGGTTTCGGCATTTCGACCTCGGCCTTGATGGCGGAGTTTGGCGAAGACGAAGCGCTGAAGCTTGGGTTTGCCTCACGAAAAGGGGTGGTTGTGTTTGGTGGCGGGCTGCCGATCCGCTGCGGTGATCGCCTCATCGGCGGCATCGGCGTCTCTGGTGCCTCCGCCGCCCAGGACGAGGAATGCGCCCGCGCTGCTTTGTCTGCTTTGGGTCTGTCGGAAGGCTCGTGAGGGGATGCACCCCAGCATAAAGCGGAGGAGAAGATGGAGACGACGGAGAGGGTAGATCCCCCCCAGAGACTGGCCCCGCCCGTGAGTGTCGAGGCAAGCGGCGAGCGAGGGGAGCATGAAGTGCTGCTGGTGCAGACCGGTGAGGTCTACGCCTGCAGAGAACACGAGACGCTGCTCGAGGGAATGTGCCGCTTGGGGCGCAGAGGAATCCCCGTCGGTTGCCTCGGTGGCGGATGCGGCATCTGCAAGGTGCGGGTGGTACAGGGCGAGGTCGTTCGGATCGGGCCGATCAGTAGGGCTCAT
>NZ_SBIK01000037.1 GCF_006503695.1 Tepidiphilus succinatimandens | reverse complement strand
ATGGCAAAAGCGAAGTTTGAGCGCACGAAGCCGCACGTGAATGTGGGCACGATCGGTCACGTGGACCATGGGAAGACGACGCTGACGGCGGCGCTGACGACGGTGCTGTCGAAGTACTACGGCGGCGAGGCGAAGAAGTACGACGACATCGACGCGGCGCCGGAAGAAAAAGCCCGCGGCATCACGATCAACACCGCGCACGTCGAATACGAGACGGCCAAGCGCCACTACGCGCACGTCGACTGCCCGGGCCACGCCGACTACGTGAAGAACATGATCACGGGCGCGGCGCAGATGGACGGCGCCATTCTGGTGGTGTCGGCCGCCGACGGCCCGATGCCGCAGACGCGCGAGCACATCCTGCTGGCGCGCCAGGTGGGCGTGCCCTACATCGTCGTCTACATGAACAAGTGCGACATGGTCGACGACCCCGAGCTCCTCGAGCTCGTGGAAATGGAAGTGCGCGAGCTGCTCTCCAAGTACGACTTCCCCGGCGATGAAGTCCCGGTGATCAAAGGCTCCGCGCTCAAGGCGCTCGAAGGCGACCAGAGCGAGATCGGCGAGCCCTCGATCCTCAAGCTCGCCGAAGCGCTCGACACCTACATTCCCACGCCCGAGCGCGCCATCGACAAGCCCTTCCTTCTGCCGATCGAAGACGTCTTCTCCATCTCCGGTCGCGGCACGGTGGTCACGGGCCGGGTCGAGCGCGGCATCGTCAAGGTGGGCGACGAAGTCGAGATCGTCGGTCTGCGCCCGACGCAGAAGACCACGGTCACGGGCGTGGAAATGTTCCGCAAGCTCCTCGACCAGGGGCAGGCGGGCGACAACGTCGGGGTGCTGCTGCGCGGCACCAAGCGCGAAGACGTCGAGCGCGGTCAGGT
>NZ_SBIK01000036.1 GCF_006503695.1 Tepidiphilus succinatimandens | reverse complement strand
CTGTCCTGATTCGAGAGGAGCCCGAACCATGACGCGCCGCACTGCGATCCAGCCCGACCTCTTTGCCGCAGAAGAACATCGCGCCAAGCTCGAGCGGCTCGGCGATCCTCACCAGGAAATGGAGGCGGTAATCGACTTCGCGGCGTTGGCCGCGGCAGTGGAGAGAATCGCTCCGCTCAAGGATCAACCCAAAGGCGGACGGCCGCCCTATCCGATCGAGACGATGGTGCGCATCGTGGTACTGAAGCGCCTCTACGGGCTATCGGACGAGCAGATGGAGTTCCAGCTCCTCGATCGGATGAGCTTCAAGCGCTTCTGTGGGCTGGAGCACTCGCGCACGGTTCCGGATCGCACCACGATCTGGCTGTTCGAGAACCGCATCGGAGCTGCAGGGGCGCAAGCCCTGTTCGAGGCGGTGAAGCGCCAAATCGAACGCAAGGGCTATATCGCCCGGGGTGGGCAGATCGTGGATGCGACGCCGGTAGCGCGCTCCCCGTCAGCACTTCACTCGGGAAGAGCAGGAGATCGTGGAACAACGTGCCATGCCCATCGGCTGGAGTCCGGCCAAACGCCGTCAAAAAGACCTGGATGCCACCTGGACCAAGAAACACGGCAAGAGCTACTACGGCTACAAACTCTCGGTCTGTGTCGATCGCAAGCACAAGCTCATCCGGCGCCTGAAGACCGACACGGCCAGCACCCACGACAGCCAGCACTTCGAGGCCCTGCTCGACTCGGGCAACACGTGCCGCGACGTCTACGCCGACCGGGGCTACGCGAGCAAGCAGCGGGAAGAAGCGCTCCAGGCCAAAGGCTACCGGCCGCAGATCCAGCGCAAGGCCAAGCCCCACCGGCCACTGCCCAAGCGGCAGAAAGCGCGCAACACGCGCATTGCCCGCGTGCGTGCGCGGGTCGAGCACGTGT
>NZ_SBIK01000035.1 GCF_006503695.1 Tepidiphilus succinatimandens | reverse complement strand
GCCCAAGCCACCGAGGCCCCGCTTCCAGGAAAAGCCCCTAAGCTTCAGTTGCACGATGACCGTACCGCAAACCGACACAGGTGGGCTGGTGTCAAAGCACCAAGGCGCTTGAGAGAACCCAGGAGAAGGAACTCGGCAAATTGACACCGTAACTTCGGGAGAAGGTGTGCCCCAAGTAGGTGAGTCTGCACGCCAGACGAGCCCAACGGGGTCGCAGAGAATCGGGGGCTGCGACTGTTTATTAAAAACACAGCACTCTGCCAAGACGAAAGTCGACGTATAGGGTGTGACGCCTGCCCGGTGCCGGAAGGTTAAGTGATGGGGTGCAAGCTCCTGATCGAAGCCCCGGTAAACGGCGGCCGTAACTATAACGGTCCTAAGGTAGCGAAATTCCTTGTCGGGTAAGTTCCGACCTGCACGAATGGCGTAACGATGGCCCCACTGTCTCCTCCTGGGACTCAGCGAAATTGAAATGGTTGTGAAGATGCAATCTCCCCGCGGCTAGACGGAAAGACCCCATGAACCTTTACTGCAGCTTTGCATTGGACTTTGATGTGGCCTGTGTAGGATAGGTGGGAGGCTGAGAAGCCGAGGCGCCAGCTTCGGTGGAGCCGCCCTTGAAATACCACCCTGGTCACCTCGAGGTTCTAACCGCGCACCGTACATCCGGTGCCGGGACCGTGCATGGCAGGCAGTTTGACTGGGGCGGTCTCCTCCCAAAAGGTAACGGAGGAGCACGAAGGTACGCTTGGCACGGTCGGAAATCGTGCTGTATGTGCAAGGGCATAAGCGTGCTTGACTGTGAGGCCCACAAGCCGAACAGGTGCGAAAGCAGGTCCTAGTGATCCGGTGGTTCTGTATGGAAGGGCCATCGCTCAACGGATAAAAGGTACTCTGGGGATAACAGGCTGATACCGCCCAAGAGTTCACATCGACGGCGGTGTTTGGCACCTCGATGTCGGCTCATCTCATCCTGGGGCTGTAGTCGGTCCCAAGGGTATGGCTGTTCGCCATTTAAAGAGGTACGTGAGCTGGGTTTAAAACGTCGTGAGACAGTTTGGTCCCTATCTGCCGTGGGCGCTGGAAGTTTGAGGGGATCTGCTCCTAGTACGAGAGGACCGGAGTGGACGCACCTCTGGTGTACCGGTTGT
>NZ_SBIK01000034.1 GCF_006503695.1 Tepidiphilus succinatimandens | reverse complement strand
TACGTGCCAGCCCCTCGCAGACCAAGGAGGATCGGCGCCGCATCAAAGAGCTCGAGCCAGAGGTACGCCGCAAGGACAAGGCCCTGGCCGAGGCGGCGGCGCTGCTGGTGCTGTCAAAAAAAGCCGAGGCGATCTTCAACAGGAACAAGGGCGAGGACGAATGATCGGCCTCGAAGATCGCCAGGAAATTGCCCGAGACATCGAAGCGGCTTGCGATGCCGGTGCGCGCCTGAAGCCAGCGTGCGAACTCATGGGGATCAGCGCGCGTACCTTGCAGCGCTGGAAGGCCGGCCAAGGCCTGGAATCGGGCGATGGCAGGCCGCAGGCCGTGCGGCCGGCGCCAGCCCATGCGCTGAGTGATCGCGAACGTGCGCAGATCGTCAGCGTGGCCAACGAGCCGCGCTTCGCCGATCTGCCGCCGGCGCGCATCGTGCCGACGCTGGCTGACGAGGGCGTCTACATCGCCAGCGAGTCCAGCTTCCGCCGCGTGCTGCGTGCGCAGGGGCAAATGAGTCACCGCGGGCGCGCCAAGGCACCACGCAAGGGCCGGCCACCGACCACTCACGTGGCCACCGCGCCGCGACAGCTGTGGTGCTGGGACATGACGTTCCTGCCAAGGGATGTCGCCGGACGCTGGTTCTTCCTGTACCTCATCATGGACGTGTACAGCCGCAAGATCGTGGGCTTCGAGGTGCACGAGGACGACGACTGCGACCACGCTGCGCGGCTCGTGCAGCGCACGGCGCTGGCCGAGGGCATTCACGCCATGCCGCGTGACGAGCGACCCGTACTGCACGGCGACAACGGCGCCACGCTGAAGGCCACCACCGTGCTGGCCATGCTGTGGTGGCTGGGCGTGAAACCGTCGTACTCACGGCCCCGCGTGAGCGACGACAACGCCTTCGTCGAAAGCCTGTTCCGCACGGCGAAGTACCGGCCGGAGTTCCCAGAAAAGGGCTTTACGGATCTGTGCGCCGCGCGCGAGTGGGCGCGCCAATTCGTGCATTGGTACAACCACGATCACAGGCACAGCGGCATCCGCTACGTCAGCCCGGCACAGCGCCATGAAGGCCACGACGTCGCGATCCTTGCGGCTCGGCACCAGGTCTACCTCCAGGCTCGCGAACGCAACCCCGCGCGCTGGTCACGCGGCACACGCGACTGGTCGCACATCCGGGCCGTTACCCTCAACCCTGAACGCGACTCTGTGGTCACAACGGCTGTGAGCCGAGGAGACATTCAGCCGATTGCTGCGTGACAGAGGCGACAAGTAGCTTGACGCGCGCCG
>NZ_SBIK01000033.1 GCF_006503695.1 Tepidiphilus succinatimandens | reverse complement strand
TGTAGCGAACAAATAAACTGTCCGGACTTGTAGCACGAGGTTTGTCCGGTTTTCATTAGGTATGGAAGGAGGTGCCTAATGAGACGGACGCAGTTGCTACAGGAGGTACGGAAGATGCGGTTTGAGGAAGCGTACGAGGGCTGGCAGTCGGGTCGGCTGACGCAGGAAGAGGCGGCCAGGCTCCTGGGGGTGTGTGACCGGACATTTCGGCGCTACATTGCCCGCTACGAAGAGGAGGGGTTGGAGGGCCTGGTTGACCGGCGTCTGAGGCAGGTCTCGCACCGCAAGGCGCCGGTCGATGAAGTGATGGCGCTGGTGGAGCGCTACCGTAGTCGGCATATGGGCTGGAACGTCAAGCACTTTCACGCCTGGTACCAGCGCGAGGGCGGCAAGCGCAGCTACACCTGGGTGAAGAACCGGTTACAGGAGGCCGGGGTGGTCGAGAAGGCCCCGGGCCGTGGCAAGCACCGCAAGCGGCGGGAGCGCGCCGCCTGGCCGGGGATGCTGTTGCATCAGGACGGCTCGCGGCACGAATGGGTGCCTGGACAGTATTGGGATTTGATCGTCACCATGGATGATGCCACCAACGAGCACTACTCGATGTTCTTCGTCGAGGAGGAGGGGACGGCCTCCTCATTGCGCGGTGTCAAGGAAGTGATCGAGGCGCGGGGCCTGTTCTCTGCGCTCTACACCGATCGGGGCAGTCACTACTGGCATACGCCGCAGGCGGGCGGCAAGGTGGACAAGGTCCATCTCACCCAGTTCGGGCAGGCCATGGCGCGACTGGGCATCGAGATGATCCCGGCCTATTCTCCGGAGGCGCGAGGGCGCTCGGAGCGGATGTTTCGCACGCATCAGGACCGGCTGCCCAAGGAGCTGGCAGCGGCCGGGATCACCGACATGGCGGCGGCCAATCGCTACTTGAAGGAAGTCTATCTGCCCGCGTTCAACGCCGAGTTCATGCAGCCGGCACAGGAGGAAGGATCGGCCTTCGTGGCCTGGATCGGGGATGAGCTCGACGACTTCCTGTGCGAGCAATACGAGCGGGTGGTGGGCAAGGACAATTGTGTCGCTTTCGAGGGGCTGAAGTTGCAAATCCCGCCGGATCGCTATCGCATGCACTACGTGAAGGTCAAGGTACGGGTGCATCGCTACCTGGACGGGCGGCTGGCGATCTTCCATGGCCCGAGAAGGCTCGCGCGCTACACGGCTGACGGTCAGCTGCAAACCCCCGAACTGCAGGTTGTCGCGTAGGTCCGCCGCGGCGCCTGCCGGGGAGGGAAGGCGCTCCGGGCTACGCCCTTCACG
>NZ_SBIK01000031.1 GCF_006503695.1 Tepidiphilus succinatimandens | reverse complement strand
GCGGCATACTGCCGGTTCCATTCGGCGAGCGCCCAGTTCCACACGCGCCGGGCCGTGCCGCAGGCGCGTTTGAAGTAATCCGCCTGCTCGGGCGTGGGACGAAGGGCGATTCGGTGGGTAAGGTGCATGGTCAGTCACTCATCGCCAAGAAGTTTTGCCGCCTTGCCTGTGCTCATGGTATTTTCCATGAACACCCTTATGGACTAATTTGCACTTTTTGTAATACGAGAGTTAGCTCCTCAGGGCGCGGAGGCGGCAGCCGCCTCGGCCTGCAGGCGCGCCTCGATCTGGGCGAGCGCGGCGAAGGAATCGGTGAGCGCCACGCGATGCGCCGCGAGCGGCTGGGCCGCGAGCTCGTCGAGGGCGGCGAGCGTAGACGCCACGGCAGGGTCGTCGCTCACATAGAATCGAACCAGCGTTTCGC
This sequence comes from Tepidiphilus succinatimandens, assembly GCF_006503695.1. GTDB lineage: Bacteria > Pseudomonadota > Gammaproteobacteria > Burkholderiales > Rhodocyclaceae > Tepidiphilus > Tepidiphilus succinatimandens. The sequence goes on along the minus strand of NZ_SBIK01000031.1, from coordinate 1,286 downwards.
GCACTTTGCCGAGCGCGGCGCAGTAGCGCGCTTCGTCTCCACCCTGCGCCGCGAGCCGGGCGCTGGCAAGCCACAGCCGCAGGTTCTCTTCGAGCACCAGCCGCTGCTGCGGCGAGAGCAGCTCCGGCGCGACGGCATCGAGCCGCTCCAGGCGCACGAGGCCTGCCGCGGACGCGAGCACCTCGTCCGTGCCGCGCAGCAGCGCCTGCCAGGCGCGGCGATACCAGGGCGATTCCGCCGGCGCCGAAGCGTCCTGCGGCGCAGCCTCGGCGGCGAGCCGTGGCGCGGCCACCGCCGACGTCTCCGGCATGGGAGCGGCGAAGGCGAGCGTGAGCTGCGGCAGGCGGGATTCCAGCGCGTCGAGCCGGGCGAGGATCCCGTCGAGATCGACGCGCGGGGCGGCACGCAGCCGCTCCAGGTCACGGGCGAGCGCCTGACGCAGGGGAAGGAAGAGTCCTCGGCTTTCCTTGGCCAGGCGCGCGTCGAGCTCGCCGAGCACGGCGAGCGCCGTGGCTGGATCGTTCGCCCAGTCGATGCGCCGCTGGGCGTAGATGAGCGCATCGCGCGCTTCCAGCAGCAGGCGCCGTTCATCCTGCTGCGCCAGCGCCTGGGTCAAACGTTCCACCAGACGGCCGATCTCGCGCAACTCATCCACCTGCCCCTGAACCTGCCCGAGCGTGTGCTGCACCGTGTCCAGGCGCTGCGACAGGATGGTAAAAGCTCCTTGAAGCTGCTGAAAGGATTCCTCGCTGCGGCGCGCTCCCTGTTCGAGCCGGCCGAGCCGTTCTTCGAGCATCTGGCGCCGTTCCGACTCCTGCTGTGCGACGTGGCGCGTATAGCCGTATGCCCCCAGGGCGAGCAGCAGCGCCGCGATCCCGGCGATGAGCGCCCAGACGCCGGAGCGCCCTCGCGCCGGAGTCGCGCTTTCCGTCGAAGCACCCCGCGCGCCGCGCGTTGCACTGGCCGCCCCCTCTGGCGGCGAATCCGCCGAAGCGCCGCCTTGGGCCTGGGCGGCTGCGGCATCGCCCACAGGTGGGGAGGCGGAAGGGGCTCCAGCCCCGGCAGTCGCGCCGCCCACAGCCGCAGCGGGCGTTTCGGCCGCAAGGGGACGATCTTGCCCCGAAGGTTTGGCTTCTTCTTGCGCTCTGGGTTCGTTCATCGACACTTCTGCTCTCAAAAACGTACGCAAAAGTGCGCACGGTTTTCTTCCTGCCCCGAGCCGTCTCGATGACCGTGCTCGTGCCTGACAGGCGTGACTTTCCCGACTACTTCAGGAACCCCTCCTG
>NZ_SBIK01000030.1 GCF_006503695.1 Tepidiphilus succinatimandens | reverse complement strand
TGGCTGCGGCCCCAGTTTCGTGCTGGCAATAGGATGCAATCGCTGCCCAACTGAGCTGCAGCGGCATCAATACCAGCAGAAAAATCATAAACAAGCGACGCATGGACAAGATTGTAGCATCTATAGTGTTTTGGCGGAAGGGCCGGATTCGGCTCCGCTTAGCAGGCCGTTGAAAAAGTGGGCATCGAACGCATCAGGGACGCTGTTTTCGAAGAAACGAGTGGCCCCAGACGCGTCTGCGCAGCGATTGCACCGGCCAATCTGGCCTGTTTGCAGGCCATCTCGCCCATTTCGGGCGCACGTATCCCCGGGCTCACGCATGATGCGCGTCCCACCAGCCGCCGATGCTGCCCATGCGCACCAGGTTGTAGGTGGCAAAGCACAGCAGCGCCTGACCCGTGAGCTTGGCCTGACCGATGAGCTTGGTCTTGGCCAGACCACCCACGGTCTTGATCCAGCCAAAGGCCTCCTCAATGCGCTTGCGCACCTTCTGACTGGTCTTGTAGCCCTCGTGTCGGGTGATCCGGGCATCCACCGCCGAGTGCTTGTCCTTGGCCGCTACGTGCGGCGTGACCTTGAGCTTTCGGCAGCCCTTGATGAAGGCCTTGCTGTCGTAGCCCTTGTCGGCCCCGACCGTAGCCCGCTTGTTCTTGTTGTCCCGACGCTTCAACATGGCCAGCGCCGCCTCGCGCTCGGCGGTGCCGCTGGCATGGGTGATCTCCACGTCCACGATCAACCCGTTGCGGTTTTCCATCAGGATGTGGCCCATGTGGCACAGGCGGGACTTGTCGCCCTGGCTCTTCTTGAACAGGCGGGCATCGGCGTCCGTGGTGCTGGCGTGGGTGTCGTTGCAGCGCTCCTGCCCTTTGAAGTCCACCTCGGGGTTGCGCCCGGGCGGGCTGGCGCTGTCGTCGTCCCGGCGCTTGAAGCTCTTGTGCGAGGCCCAGGCCTCGATCAGCGTGCCGTCCACGCTGAAGTGTTCGTCGCTGGTCAACTTCGCCCAATCGGCGGTGTGCTTGACCCGCTCGAAGAAGGCGCGGGCCAAGTCTTCGTTGAAGAGCCGCTCGCGGTTGGCGCTGAAGGTGGAGTGGTCCCAGACCTTGTCCTCGATGTTCAGGCCCACGAACCAGCGGTACAGCAGGTTGTAGTTGACCGCTTCGACCAACTGGCGCTCGCTGCGGATGGAGAACAGGATCTGCAGCAGCAGGGCCTTGAGCAGCATCTCCGGCGGCACCGAGGGGCGGCCCCGGCGGGCGTACACCGCGTCGAACTCGCGGTTCATCGTCGCCAGCAGCGCAACGACTGCGGCGCGCAGTTTGCGCAGCGGGTGTGTCTGCGGCACGCGCTCTTCAAGGCTGATGTAGCTGAACATCGCTTGCCTGGGAAGTCTTGGTTGCCTCTCATCGTCCTCGTCTGGGTTGTTCGCCGATGGCTTCAGATCGTACTGGCCGACGCCAGCGTCGACGGGGGATTTTTCAACGGCCTGCTAGCTCGGCACACCCGCGCACCCAGTCTCGGTCCATTGCGCCGAACTTCGGGCCTGGGAGGTCACGCAGCAGCGCGACGGTTGCACCAGTAGAAGGTTCACTCCGCGTCGCGGGCCTTCGTGCCGTTCGGGGCAAAGAGATGCGGGCATCCTATCCCCCCGCGTCAGAATACTTGTCGCCCCGATAGGACCAGAGCTGTGAGACTGGTTCATTGATGGTGGTGGGAGGCTGTGGAGCTTGTGGGCGAAGGCCGGCGCGGTGGGCAACGCGGAT
>NZ_SBIK01000003.1:100000-146609 GCF_006503695.1 Tepidiphilus succinatimandens | reverse complement strand
GCGTGTCCCGCTTCCCAGCTCAGGGTCGTGGTCGGAACCTCCAGCTCCATCCCTTCCTCCTGTTTATCGATCCATATCTTTTTTTTTGATTACAGCACAAAATTTCGAGATTTGCAAGCGCTCTTGCACCCTCGAGTCGGCTATAATGCGACTCGACTTTTTCCTTCATTCCCATGAACGACCGAACCATACCGTCTCCCCCAGAACCGACCACCCTCGTCGAAGCGGCCTATCAGCGCCTGCGCGACGACATCGTCGAGGGCATCCTCGCTCCGGGCGAGAAGCTGCGCGTCGAACATCTCAAGGACCGCTACGGCGTAGGCGCGGGCACCTTGCGCGAAGCCCTGCTGCGCCTGGTCTCCGATGCCCTCGTGCTGGTGCAAGGGCAGCGGGGGTTTCGCGTCGCGCCGATGTCCTTGACCGACTTCGAGGACATCACCCGCACGCGGGTCCTGCTCGAGACCGAGGCGCTGCGCCAGTCGATCCAGGCTGGCGGCGAGGAATGGGAAGCGAAGCTCGTCTCGGCCTTTCATCTGCTGAGCCGCGCCGAGGATCGCCTGGATCAGGATCACGCAGTGGTGGCGGAATGGGAGCTGCGCAACCGCCTCTTCCACGAGAGTCTGATCCAGGCTTGCCCCTCGCGCTGGCTGCTTCATTTCCAGGCCATCCTCTATCGCCAGTCGGAGCGCTACCGGCGCCTGAGCGTGTTCCGTCGCCCCATCCCGCGCGACGTCCATGCGGAACATCAAGCCCTGTTCGAAGCGGCCTTGCGGCGAGACGCCGATGCGGCCGCAGCGGTGCTGCGCGAGCACATCCTGCGCACGCTCGAAGCCGTCCGGCACATGCCGCGCGACTTCTTCACCCTGCGCCCCTGAACGCACCACCATCGGCGCTTCTCCCTCACAGGGTGCGGAACAAGGGGCTGCGCACCTGTTGCGCGTCGGCCGCCGAGATGAACTTCTCGGTATGAATGTCTCTCTCATATAACCTTCCCTGCATCAGGGTGGCGATGCACGCCTCGATCATCTTCGGCGGCCCGCACAGATATGCCTTGTGGCCGCGGAAATCGCCACCGAAAGCCGCTTTGGCCGCCTCATGCACGAAGCCGCGGAACCCCTCCCATGCAGACTCGGTCGGTTCCTCGGAGAGTGCCGGCACATAGCGGAAATTGGCATGGCGACGGGCCAATTCGACGAACTCCTCGTGGTAGTAGAGCTCGTCGCGGCGGCGCTGCCCGTAGATGAGCGTCATGTTGCGCCGATCTCCCTTTTCCAGCAGATCAAGGATCATGGAACGGGGGCTCGACAGCCCCGAGCCACCCGCCATGAAGATGAGGTCGCCCGGAGCGGACTTGCGCACGAAGAAGCGACCGTAGGGGCCGGAGAGCCGGATACGGTCGCCTTCGGCAAGCTGCGTGTGGATCCAGGTCGTCCCTTCTCCTCCGGGCACCAAGCGAACGTTGAGTTCCACCTCCGTTGCTCGCGAAGGCGGATTGGCCAGCGAAAACGCCCGAGTGAGCCGTCCACCGTCGATCTCGAGGTTGATGTACTGCCCCGCCTGGAAGTGCAGCGGCTCGTCGAGCATGATGAAAACGCCCTTGATGGTTGGCGTAAGCTCGACGAGCCGGCTGACGGTGCCGGTGTAATCGCGCACCGGAATGATCTCGGCATCGGGTTCCTCATCGATCTCCGCTTCGATCACTACGTCGCTTTCCAGCCGGGCACAGCAGGCAAGCGTTTTTCCTTCTTCCCGCTCGAAATCCATCAGGGCGAAGTTGGATGCCTCGCCATGATCGACTTCCCCTTCGAGCACCTGCACCTTGCAGGTGGCGCACAGACCATGGCAACAGGCATGCGGTAGCCAGATGCCGGCGCGCAGCGCCGCATCGAGGATGGTCTGTCCCTCCTCGACCTCGATCGTCTGGCCGAGCGGCTCGATCGTCAGCTGATGGCTCATCCCTTCCTCCCGGTGATTCGAGTCGCGCTCAACTGCACGAGCCCTGCAGGCCGGTCAGACCCGGCGTACGGAAACGGATCACGTCCTTGTGGCGCAACCCATTCTGCTCCAGGCTCTCGTCCCATTGCGGCTGCCACGGCTGGCCGGATTTGAACCACTGCACCGCCGCCCAATCGATGCGGGCAAAATCGGGGTGGTAGCTGTAGGCAGGCGGCAGCACCTTCTCTACCAGATCGCGGAAGGGCATCGTCGGCGGCAAGGGAAAAGCCAACGGGGCGCAGAACATCAGGTGATCGTCCCAACCCACGTAGAGGAGGCGGTTCCCGTGGAATTTCTCCTCGAGGTCGAGCGGTGCGAACGAATATTCACGAATGGCGGCAACGGCCATGTCGGTCTCCTTCCCTAAAGGACGACGGTTACTTTGGTACCGTCGTCTCATGTCAAAAGAATGATCTTATTCAAACGTTTCGCGTGGCTTGGGCACGCCAGGCGGCGAAATTCCTCTGATCTTCCGAACCTTCGAAGTCGAGATTGTCACGACCGTGGACGATGTTGTACCACTGCAATACCGCTTTGAGCGGATCGAATCCTTCGGCCGTGGGATCGGTTCCTTCGGGGAAACAATTGCCCTGGTAGATCTGGTGTACCGGAAGCCATGCCTGGACGTATTTTTCCGGCTCGTGCTCGAAGATCTCCTTGCAGTGGTCCGAGCAGAAGTGGTACTTCATGCCTTCGTAATCGGTTTCGCGATAGCAGATCTTGGTCGGATCGCCCGGCTCGGTGAAGAGCATGGGGACCTGGCAGGTCTGGCACAGCATCGGCAAGGTGGTGTTGTAGAAACGGTTCCCCTTGGCCGCCTGCTCGCGCCAGAAATCCCAGCGCGGGCGGTAGTATTTGTCGAAGCTCTCGGGATATTTTGCCGAGAGCCACTGCATCTCGTCTTCGGTCGGTATCCAGGTATGGAACGCCGTGGCCGCGGTGTAGTTGTAGAAAGTGCACCAGGCCTGGTGCGAGAGATGATCCTTTTCGAGTGCGATCGTCTCCGCGCACTTGGGCATACGGATGCCGTAGCGGGAGAGATCCCGGAAGAGCGCCCCGCCGTTCTCCTCGAAGTAGATTTCCCAGGCTTCCTTCCAGCTCATGGTGCGCTTGGGCAGCATGTAGTCCATCATCATCGCCACGAGCGTCAGTACCCGATAGCCGCGCCAGGTCCATTTGTCGATCCAGCGCTGCACGATCGGAAGGTTGTCCGGGTCCTGCTCGAGGATGAACTTGATCACCTCCAGCCCCAACGTCATGTGCCGCGCCTCGTCCGATTGGGCCGAGAAGCCATAGGCCATCGTTCCCATGTCGCCGTTATAGGCCGCACCCGAGACGAAAGGCACGAACAGCAAATTGGTGAGCACGTATTCGAAGGAAAACCCAATGGCGACCATGAATTCGAACGGCCCCGCGGTGATCGCGTCATCGAAGAAGGATTTCGGCACCGAGAGGTACCAGACCCGATCGTACCACTGCCGGAAATCGTGGAATCCGTTGTAATACTTGTTGTAGTTGGAGATGGCGTGGACCTGGGTCTGTAAGTGGCGCATCTCGTCGAGCGACTGCATCAGACAGGCGACGCGCGGCCCCAGCCCCGGAAAAGCCCGCCCGACGTGGGCAAACCCGCGGTGTGCCATGTATTCCAGAGGGCTGACCCCGGTGAGGAAGAGCTTGACGGTGTTGATGTAGCGCGCATCGGTGACGTTGAGATGCCCATTGTTCTGCGCATAGGCGTCGATGATGGCGTAGAGCTTTTTCTCCTTTTCCGCCTGGTACTTCCAGTAGGCGTCCATCGTCAGGCGGAAAGGGTCCTCCCAGCGGTCCCAGTCGTGGATCTTGATGCCTTCGTAGTGTACGTAAGGGTAGATGTCCTCCATCTTCTGGTAGGTCGGGGTCCAGTCGAGATCCCGCGTCATGACCTGGTACTTCTCCTTCAGGCCAAGCTTCTTTTTCGCCACTTGCATATCCATGTCCCTTGCTCCTTCCCGGTGTCAGTTTTTCCAAACCAGCACGAATTGATCTTCGTCCTCTTCGATGTTGCCAGAGAGCGAGATGAGGTTGATGTGCAGCTCCTGCAGATCGAACTCGCGCCCGAGGCGCTCCTCGATCGAGCTGCGTTTGACGATGAGCCGCCCATCGGCATCGATCTTCACCATGGCCGGTGCTTCATTGACGCGCGCGTGGGGGTTGTCCTCGACGATGGCCTCGATGATCGGGCGGGTCTCTTCGTTCGTCTGAAAGGCGATGAATACGGTCGACATCTTCTTCCTCCCTCAGGCCGACAGGCCGATCTTGGCCAGGCGCTGGGCAAACCCCTCCATCACCTCATCGAGCAGCGCCGGCGCTTGCTCGGACACGGCGATCGCCGACACCGGCAACAAGGCCTCCTTCGCCCGGGGAAGCCAAGCATCGACCCAATCCTGCACGATGCTGCGGTTCTCCGCCGATTCCGTCACGATCGCCTTCAGCGTCGCATCGACCCACTTGCGCGTCTCCGCCGACCACTGGGTCATGAACTGGGTGAGCATGGCAATCGCCGCCCCACCGCGCGCGGCGAAGACCTGATCGACGATCGTGTCATAGACCAGGGGGTAGAGCAGCCCGTCGAGCACGAGGTTTTGCACCGTGTGCAGCTCGAAAGGATCCTTGACGACGAAACTGTCCTCGACGTAGCGACGCAGCGGCTGCCAGGCCGGATCGTTCATCCAAGCTTGCTTGCCCGCCGACAGCGCCTCCACGTCTCCCAAGAGCAACCCGATGCGCGTAAGGTACTGCGCGATGCCGAGCTGGTCCATCGACTGGTAGATGGCTGCCTGCGCCGCCATTGCGGCATAGGCGTAGGCACAAACGGCGGCGTTGTTCATGTTCGCTCCCCAAGCGAGGTGGCGCAGGGGCACGAGCAGCGCGATGGCGGCTTGCCGCACCTCCTCGGGTAGCGCCTCGACCAAGCCGCGCGATTCGACGAAGTCGAAATTGGCCTCGGCCGTATCCTGCTGCCGGGCCCGGGCACTGGTATAGGCACCGTAATAGAACTGGCGCGGATCCTTGAGCGCATCCCAATCCTTCATACGGATCTTCGTGCGTCCCTCATCGAAGATCTCCCGCTCCGGCTCCCAGGTTGGGCGGTAGTGGAAAATGTCCTTCGGCTGGATGCCGATGCTGCCTTCGAGGTAGCGCGACACCGGTTTGTCGGTGCCGAGATAGCGCGCGATGTGGTCGAACGTATGGCGCAGTGGCTTGATCGTCACCGTTCGCAGATCAATTTGCATGGATCCTCTCCTCCTCTTTCGAATGAATGATGCTCAGCGAAACCGTTGCTGTGCCGCCGTGCGCATGCTCCAATCCCAGTCGGAAAGCCCGTCTTCACGTGCCGCTCCCTCCAGATGGATCACTTGCTGCTCCTCACAGAAACGCGCGAACGCCTCGGCGGGCAGCAGCATGTCGACGCACAGATCCGGCTCACCGATGGCGAACTCGAAGGCCACCAGCCCGTCGGGACGCCGCTCCAGCACGCGCACGAACTTGCGCCCGACGTCGAATGCTTCTGCTGCAGGTTTCATACCTTTTCTCCGCTTCTGCCCTAGGTTCGTCCTGCGTCTCCCTTGTAGCAATTTCAGTGCCAAAAAATAATCTCTCGTAAACACCGATATTTCTCGAGATTTTTCCGGTACAGGCTGATCTTTTGATAAAATTCGCCAAAGCGCATTGATCATTTGATACAACAAATTTATTGCATTGCAACACGACAAACACCCTTTTTATGACTTAATCATAACAACCATCCTCAACGCAACGACAGACGCTGCGGACAGGTCCGCGGGTACCATCATCCCCATCGGACATCCTGCACACCACGGCGCCCAGACGCCGAACCACCGAGGAGAGGAAATGGCGACGATCCAGTATCCGGAAGGCTCCGATCTGCGCAGCCTGCTGCGTTTTCTTCCCGAAGAGGGTTTGATCTGGCTCGGCGAACATCGCATGCTGCTCCTGCACGTCGGAGCGCTTGCGGCCTTGCGCAAGGAATTGGTCGCCTCGGTCGGGAAGGTGCAGGCGAGGCGGCTGCTCACCCGCATGGGGTTCGTCTCCGGGATGCGCGACGCCGAGCTGGCGAAGAAAACCCGACCGCAGGGCACGCTGCGCGACGCTTTCGTCGTCGGTCCCCAGCTGCACATGCTCGAGGGCAGCGCCCGCGTCATCCCCCTCACGATCGAGCTCGAAGACGGAACGTTTCACGGCGAATTCGCCTGGGAGCACTCGTGGGAAGCGCAGGCACATCTGCAGGGAATCGGCACGAGCGATGAGCCGGCCTGCTGGATGATGATCGGTTATGCTTCAGGCTATACCTCGGCCTTCATGAACCGCTTCATCGTCTTTCGGGAGACCGCTTGTGCAGCGATGGGACAGGAGCGTTGCCATATCGTCGGCAAGCCGGCCGAAGAATGGAGCGACGCGCCGGAGCTGATCGGTTTCTTTCAGGAAGATCCCATCGTCGGGCGTCTGCTGGAATTGCGCGAAGAGATCGAGAGCATGCGCGAGCGGCTGGTCGAACCGCGCCGGGTCCCCAAGCTCATCGGTGCCTCTGCCGCGTTTCTGCGCACCTACGATTTGCTCGAGCGCGCCGCCGGGACACAAGTCACCGTCTTGCTGTTGGGCGAAACCGGCGTAGGGAAGGAGCGCTTCGCGCGCACGCTGCACGAGCTCAGCCCGCGGAAAAACGGGCCTTTCGTGGCCGTCAACTGCGCGGCCATTCCTGAAGAGCTGATCGAATCCGAGCTCTTCGGCGTCGAGCGCGGCGCCTTCACCGGTGCCCATGCCCCGCGTGCCGGCAAATTCGAGCGCGCCAACGGTGGCACCCTCTTTCTCGACGAGGTCGGAGAGCTCTCGCCCGCGGCCCAGGCAAAACTCCTGCGGGTGCTGCAAGAAGGGGAGATCGAACGCCTCGGGGGCGAGCAGGTGCGCAAGATTGACGTTCGACTGGTCGCGGCCACCAACGTCGATTTGCACCAGGCCGTCGAGGCAGGGCGCTTTCGCCGCGACCTCTTCTACCGGCTCAACGTCTACCCCATCCACATCCCGCCGCTGCGAGAGCGCATCTCCGACATCCCGCTGCTCGTGGAGGCGATGATCGCGCGCTTCCAGAGCCTGCACGGCAAGAAGATCACCGGCATCAGCGACAAGGCCATGCTGGCGCTCAAGGCATACCACTGGCCGGGCAACGTGCGCGAGTTGGAGAACGTGATCGAACGGGGCGTGATTCTCGCACCCAACCACGGCACCATCGAGGTCGAGCATCTTTTCGTCGGCAACGGAAGCGAGGAGACGCGCGCCCACGTGCTTGGAACGAGCGGCGGACTGGAGGAAAAGAGCAGGGAGACCCACACCGATCTCGCCGACGCGTTGATCGAACGAGGCGTTCCCCTCGAATCCTTCGAGCGCATGCTCTTGCACCGCGCAGTGGAACGCGCCGGCGGCAATCTCTCGGCGGCAGCGCGTCTGCTCGGGCTGACGCGGCCGCAATTGAGTTACCGTCTGAAAAAATGATGCGCCACGACCGACGACACGAGATAATCTTGCATCGTTCGGCATGACATCCTGGAGTCTTTCGATGGAACGTCCTTTTTCACGTGGCATCCTGATTGCCGCCGCAGCCACCCTCCTCTCCTCTGCACTGCCAGCCCCCGTGCTTGCCGATCCTCCTTCTTGGGCCCCGGCCCACGGCTGGCGCAAGCAGCACGACCCGCTCTATCTGGGGTATTCGGGAAAAAAATGGGGCAATGATTTCGGCATCTATGCCGGACGCTGCAACCGCGAGGCGCTCGGTGCGGCCCTGGGCGGCATGGCCGGCGCCGTCGTGGGGAGCCAGATCGGCGACGGCAGCGGGCGCGCGGCGGCGATCATCCTCGGCAGCGTGCTCGGGGCGGTACTCGGCGCCGAATTGGGGCGGGACATGGACGAAGAGGATCGGGCGTGCTTCGGCCACACGCTGGAACTGGGTAAACGGGGGCAGACCGTGAGCTGGCGCGCTCCTTACGGCGTGGCCTACGCCGTCACCCCGCTCGACGAATTCGTCCGCAACGGGCGCAAGTGCCGACACTACGAGGCGGTGATCACCCGCGACGGACGCAAGGAAAAAGTTCGCGGCAAGGCATGCGCCGTGGGTGAAGGTCGCTGGGAAGTGATCGACTGAGCCACCAAGGACGTCAGCCCGGAATCCGCACCGTCCGGGCGATGAATTCCCCCAGTGCCTGCGCGACCGCCTCGGGCTGCTCGTGGTGCATCATGTGCCCTGTCTTGGCGATCGTCCTACCCTCCCAGCGACGGAAACACGCCTTGCGCGCCTCCCAGTCGGCAGCGAGCTGACGGGGGATTTCCGATTCCTCGCCCCACAGCCACAGGCAAGGCGCGGTGATGGCGCGCCAGCAGGCTTTGGCTTCCTCCAGACGATAGAGAATGGGATTGAGGATCTTGTGCCGCGGATCGGCGCGGAAGGCGAGCCGCCCGTCGGGGGCTAGCCGCAGCCAGGAGTCGGCCACGAAGCGCGCCCGCTCCAGCGGCAGGTTCGGATGCCGCTGACACAAGCGTAGCGCGAATTCCTCGATCGACTCGGGCGCTTTCAAGGCCGGCGGAGCCGAGAGCTGCTCGAACCAGGCGCGGTAGCGCCGCGGCGCTTCTTCGGGCCGATGTTCCGGCAGGCCAAAGCCCTCGAGCAGGGCGAGCGCGCGCACGCGCTCCGGGCGGATGCCGGCATAGAGCCCGGCGACGTTGCCGCCCATGCTGTGCCCGACCAGCACGACTTCTTTCCCTGGCGCGAGCGCTTCGAGCAGCGCCTCCAGGTCTGCCAGATAGTCGGGAAACCAGTAGCCGTGGGCACACCAGGCGCTGTCGCCGAAGCCGCGCCAGTCCGGGGCGATCAGACGGCAGGATGGCGCCTGCTCCAAGAGGACATCGACGACGAACTGCCAGGTGGCACCGCTGTCCATCCAGCCGTGCAGCAGGAACACGGGCAGCCCGCCTTCCGGCCCCCATTCGCGCACGCACGATTCTTCCAGACCCCGCAGCGGCAGCCGCCGGCAGCGGGGCACTTCCCGGAGCCGATACGCCGCACCGTCCTTTCCCTGCACGGGCCGTTCCTCCATCCCCCTCTCCTTGCACACGTCTCGTAGTAGGATCGAGCATGCCATCTTTCCCCGCCATGCCGCAAGCGACGATGAAACATCCGCCCCGTGCCGCTCCGCCCTCCCCCGTCGTCGGCCGCTTCGCCCCCTCCCCTACCGGCCGGCTGCACTTCGGCTCGCTGCTGGCGGCGCTCGCCAGCCATTGCGACGCGAGATCGCGCGGCGGGCGCTGGCTCGTGCGCATCGACGATCTCGACGCGGCGCGTGCCATTCCCGGCATGGATGCCGACATCCTGCGCACGCTCGAAGCCTACGGTTTTTCCTGGGACGGCGAAGTCGCCTACCAGAGCCGGCATCTGGCGCAGTATGAAGCCGCCTTTGCGACGCTGCGCGACAGGGGGTGGCTCTACCCCTGCGGCTGCAGCCGCAGAGACCTCGCCGAGGCGCCGCGGGCGATCGATGGCAGCACGCTCTACCCCGGTACCTGCCGCGAGGGGCTGCCGCCGGGCAGAACGGCGCGGGCCTGGCGTTTCCGCGCCGAAGGCTGCGTGGTGTTCGATGATCGCATCCAGGGGCGCGTCGTCGAGGATCTGCCGCGCGAGGTGGGCGACTTCGTCGTCAAGCGCGCCGACGGCGTCTTCGCCTATCAGCTCGCGGTGGTGATCGACGATGCGCTCGGCGGCGTCACCGACGTGGTGCGCGGCGCCGACCTGCTCGGCTCCACGGCGCGCCAGATCGCCCTGCATCGCGCCCTTGGCCTGCCGGTGCCGCGCTATGCGCACCTGCCGGTGGCCGTCGACGCGCGCGGCGACAAGCTCTCGAAGCAGACGCGCGCCCGGCCACTGGAAGCCGCCGAAGCGAGCGTGCGCCTTGCCCAGGCGCTCGATTTTCTCGGCCATACGCCCCCAGCGGAACTGCGCGGCGCGCCGCCCGCGGAGCTCCTTGCCTGGGCGGTGGCGCACTGGAAGATCGACGAGGTTCCGGCGCTCCGTCAATGCCTCCATCCGGACGGTTTATAATCGGCGCACCCCCCTCTCTTGGGAGACGCCATGAGCTTCACTCCCGCCTCCGCAGCGCCTGCGGACCCCCGGCGCGACCTCATCGCGCTCGCCACCCGGCCGCCGGAACCAGATTGTGTACCGACCCGTGTCGAAGAGGCCGCTTGGCCGCCTGATCTCTTGCCGCACATCGAAGGTTTGGCTGCCGAACTCGCCCAGGCCCTGCGCGAGCGTCAGCGCAAGCAGGGCGGGGTGGCCGCACTGATGGCCGAATTCAGCCTCTCGAGCCGCGAAGGCGTGGCGCTCATGTGCCTGGCCGAGGCGCTGCTGCGTATCCCGGACGCCGCCACGCGCGATGCCCTCATCCGCGACAAGCTCGCGCGCGGCCAATGGCGCGAGCATCTGGGCCGCAGCCGCTCGATCTTCGTCAATGCCGCCGCCTGGGGCTTGGTCGTCACCGGCAAGCTCGTTTCCCTTGCCGAAGAAAAGGCGCTTTCCTCCGCCCTCACGCGCCTGCTCGCGCGCGGCGGCGAGCCGCTGGTGCGCAAGGGGCTGGACGTGGCCATGCGCCTGCTGGGTGAAACCTTCGTCACCGGCCGCACGATCGAGGAAGCGCTCGATCGCGTGCGGCCGCTCGAGCAGAAAGGGTTCCGTTACTCCTTCGACATGCTGGGCGAAGCGGCAATGACGGCCGAAGACGCCGCGCGTTATCTGGCCGATTACGAGCACGCCATCCACGCCATCGGCCGGCGCGACGCCGGGCGCGGCGTGATCGACGGCAACGGCATCTCGGTGAAACTGAGCGCCCTGCATCCGCGCTATCACTGGTCCCAGCCCGACCGCGTGCTCGCCGAGCTGCTGCCGCGCCTGCTGCAGCTGTGCCGGCTCGCCAAGCGCTACGACATCGGTCTGAACATCGACGCCGAGGAAGCCGACCGGCTCGAGCTCTCGCTCGACCTGCTCGATGCGGCGCTCGCCGACCCCGAGCTCGCCGGCTGGGACGGGCTCGGCTTCGTCGTGCAGGCATACCAGAAACGCGCCCCTTTCGTCATCGACTGGCTGGTGGCTCGGGCTCGGGCACGCGAGCGCCGGCTGATGATTCGTCTCGTCAAGGGGGCCTACTGGGACAGCGAGATCAAGCGCGCCCAGGTCGATGGGCTCACCGGCTACCCCGTCTATACGCGCAAGGTCTATACCGACGTCTCCTATCTCGCCTGCGCGAAGCGGCTGCTCGCCGCGCGCGACGTGGTCTACCCCCAATTCGCCACGCACAACGCACACACGCTCGCGGCGATCTTCCATCTGGCCGGCGAGCGCTGGCAGCCCGGCGAGTACGAATTCCAATGCCTGCACGGCATGGGCGAGCCGCTCTACGAATCGCTCGTCGGGCACCCCGAACGCCACCGCCAGGTACGCATCTACGCCCCGGTGGGCAGCCACGAGACGCTGCTGCCCTATCTCGTGCGCCGCCTGCTGGAAAACGGCGCCAACACGAGTTTCGTCAACCGCATCGCCGCCGACGTGCCGCTGGAAACGCTGCTCGCCGACCCGGTGGCACGCGCCCGGACGCTCGGCGGCGCGCCGCACCCCAACATCCCCGTGCCGCCCGAACTCTTTGCGCCGCTGCGGCGCAATTCGCTGGGGCTGGACCTCGCCGATCGTCCCACCCAGCGCCGGCTCGCGGCCCGCATCGCCGCCGAGGACACGATCCGGCGCACGGCCGCTCCGCTCGTGGGGGGAACCGTGCGCCAAGGAGCCCTCGAGCTGCCCTGCCGCAATCCGGCCGACAGGTCCGACCTGCTTGGCAAGGCGATCGAAGCCGACGAACCGGCGATCGAGGCGGCTCTCGAGATCGCCGCCCGGGCCCGCTGGGGCGAAACCCCGCCACCAGAGCGCGCCCGCCGGCTCGAGGCGGCGGCCGATACGCTCGAAGCCCACACCGACGCGCTCTTGGCGCTCATCGTGCGTGAAGCCGGCAAGACCTGGGCCGACGCCGTGGGCGAAATCCGCGAGGCGGTCGACTTCTGCCGCTACTACGCCGCCGAGCTCCGCCGCCTTGCCGACGAAGAGCCGAACCTGCGCCCCTTGGGCCCGGTGGTGTGCATCAGCCCCTGGAACTTCCCCTTGTCGATCTTCGTCGGCCAGATCGCCGCGGCGCTCGCGGCGGGCAACGCCGTGCTCGCCAAACCCGCCGAGCAGACGCCGCTCACCGCCTTCGAGGCCGTGCGGCTGCTGCACGAAGCGGGCATCCCCGGCGAAGCGCTGCAGCTGCTGCCCGGGCGCGGCGAGACGGTGGGCGCGCGCCTGGTGGCCGACCCGCGCATCCGCGGCGTGATGTTTACCGGTTCCACCGCCGTGGCGCGTGCCATCCAGCGCACGCTCGCCGCACGCGAGGAAGAAGTGCCGCTGATCGCCGAGACCGGCGGGCTCAATGCGATGATCGTCGACTCGAGCGCGCTCACCGAGCAGGTAGTGGCCGACGCGATCACCTCCGCTTTCGACTCGGCCGGGCAGCGCTGCTCGGCGCTGCGCGTGCTCTGCCTGCAGGAAGAAATCGCCGACAAGACCCTGACCATGCTGCTCGGGGCTCTGCGCGAGCTGCGCTTGGGCGACCCGCGGGACCTGCGTACCGACGTCGGGCCGGTGATCGACGACGAAGCCCGCGCCGCGCTCGAAGCGCACGTCGAGCGCATGGCCCGCGCCGGCTACCGCGTGCACAGGCTGGAGCCGCCGTCCGCCTGCGCTGCCGGCACCTTCGTCGCCCCCACGGTGATCGAAATCGACCGCATCGAAGCGATCGGCGGCGAGCGCTTCGGCCCCATCCTGCACGTGAAGCGCTTTCGCGCCGAAGCACTCGACGCCCTGCTCGACGAGATCTCCGCCACGGGCTATGGGTTGACGATGGGCATCCACAGCCGCATCGACGGCACCGTGGAATTCGTCGCCCGGCGCGCCCACGTCGGCAACCTCTACGTCAATCGCACCATCATCGGTGCCGCAGTGGGCGTGCAGCCTTTCGGCGGCGAGGGGCTCTCGGGCACCGGCCCCAAGGCCGGCGGGCCGCTCTACCTGCTGCGGCTGCTCGCGCGCGCCCCGGAGCCGCGCTTTCCCCAGGCCCGGCTCCTGCACGAACCTCCAGACTTGGGCCCGCTGCGCGACTGGCTGGAAGCCCGTGGCGAAGCGCTCTTCGGCACCGAAACGAGGCAGCGGCTCCTCGAAACGCTGGAAGCCTGGCGCGGACGCTCGCTCGTCGGCAAGGAATTGCTCTTGCCCGGTCCAACGGGAGAGGAGAATCGCCTGCGCTTCCTGCCGCGCCATCTCATCGGCGGCTTCGCCACCACGCCCGAGGGCTACGCCGGCCAGATCGTGACGGCGTTCGCCAACGGCGCCCCGCTCGTGCTGCCCGCAAACCCGCAGACCGAGCGCATCCGGCACGACCTGCCGGCTTCCCTGCAAGCCCGCTGCCGCCTGAGCGAAGACCTGCTCGCCGAACCCATCGATTTGCTGCTCTTCGAGGGGGAAGCCGCGCTCGCCGCCCTGTGGCGCAGGCGGCTTGCCGAGCGTCCCGGGCCGATCGTGCCGCTGCTCACTCCGCCCTACCGCCCCGAGCGGCTGATCCATGAGCGCAGCCTCAGCATCAACACGGCCGCGGTGGGCGGCAACGCGAGCCTCATGACGCTGGAGGATTGAGGCGGGAAAACCCCAATAGGCAGGCAGCGCGGCGCACGCTATCCTTCGCGCCGCACCCCCTCCGAGCGCCGTTCTTACCCACACCGAGAAAGGAGACTCCGATGACTCCGCTGCGCACCCTCGCCCTCGCCGCCGGCCTTGCCGCACCGCTCCTTGCCCACGCCGACTGGCTGGTGGGCGTGGCCGGCCCCTTCACCGGCCAATACGCCTCCGCCGGCGACCAGATCAAGAAAGGAGCGGAAGCGGCCGCCGCCGACATCAACGCCAAAGGCGGCGTGCTGGGGCAGAAGATCAAGCTCGAATACGGCGACGATGCCTGCGATCCCAAACAGGCCGTGGCCGTGGCCAATGCGCTCGTGAACAAGAAAGTGCAGTTCGTGCATGGCCACTGGTGCTCCAGCTCGACGATCCCGGCTTCCGACATCTACAACGACGCCGACATCGTGATGGCCACGGTATCGACCAACCCGCAGGTGACCGAACGCGGCCTGAAGAACCTCTTCCGCATCATGGGGCGAGACGACCAGCAAGGCTCGGTGATCGGGCAATGGATCGCCAGCAAATTCAAGGACAAGAAAGTCGCCGTGCTCGACGACAAGAGCGCCTACGGCAAGGGGCTCGCCGACGAGATCGCCAAGGCGATGAAAGCCGCCGGCAAGGAGCCGGTGCTGCGCGAATCCATCACCGCCGGCGAGAAAGACTATTCCGGCATCGTCACGCGGCTCAAGAACGCCGGCGTCGACGTGCTCGCCTACGGCGGCTACCACACCGAGGTCGCGCTGCTGTTGCGCCAGTCCGACCAGGTGGGGCTGCCGCTCGTCATCGTGGGCGGCGACACCATGACCAACTCCGAGCTCGTCACCGCCGCCGGCAAGTTCGCCGATCGCGTCTACTTCACCTTCACGCCCGATCCGCGCAAGAATCCGCAGGCCACGCCCATCGTCGAGCGCTTCCGCGCCGCCAAGATCGAACCCGAGGGGTACGTGCTCTATGCCTACGCCGCCCTGCAGCTCTTCGAGCAGGCCGTGACGCAGGCCGGCGGGGTCGAGCGCGCCAAGCTCGAGCCGGTACTGCGCAAAGGGAAATTCGACACGGCCATCGGCACGCTCGAATTCGACGAGAAAGGCGACCTGAAGAAACCGGCCTTCGCCATCTACAAGTGGACCGGCGGGCGCTACGACTACGCCGAGTAAGGCACGGGTGGACGCACGAGGGAGAGACGCTTTTGGGCTACGCGCTGCAACAGCTCATCAACGGGCTGACCCTGGGGGCGATGTACGGCCTCATCGCCATCGGTTACACGATGGTGTATGGCATCATCGGCATGATCAACTTCGCCCATGGCGAGATCTACATGATCGGCGCCTTCCTCTCGGTGCTCACCTACGTGCTGTGCACCGCGTTGGGGATCGGGCCGACGCCGCTCGTGCTGCTCGCCATGCTCTTCGTGTCGGTCGCTTTCACCGCCCTCTACGGATGGGCGGTCGAGCGCATCGCCTACCGGCCGCTGCGCGGGGCGCCGCGCCTCGCTCCGCTGATTTCGGCCATCGGCATGTCCATCTTCCTGCAGAACTACGTCCAGCTCACCCAGGGTGCGCGCATCAAGTCCGTGCCACCGCTGTGGCAGGGAGGGGTGACGCTGTGGTCGGCCGACGACTTCCGCGTCACCTTCGGCTGGGCACAGCTCACCGTGGTCGTCGTCACGCTGATCGTCATGGCCGGGTTTGCCTGGATGATCACACGCACCTCCTTCGGCCGCCAGCAGCGCGCCTGTGAGCAGGATCCCAAAATGGCCGCCTTGCTGGGCATCGACGTCGATCGCACCATTTCGCTCACCTTCATCCTCGGTGCGGCGCTGGCGGCCGTAGCGGGAATGATGGCGGTGCTGCAGTACGGCGTGATCGACTTCTCTATCGGCTTCATCGCCGGCATCAAGGCCTTCACCGCCGCAGTGCTCGGCGGCATCGGCTCCATTCCCGGCGCCATGCTGGGCGGCCTCCTCATCGGCCTCGTCGAGGCGTTCTGGTCGGCCTACCTCTCGCCGGAGTACAAAGACGTAGCCACCTTCTCCATCCTCGTGCTGGTGCTGCTCTTTCGTCCCACGGGGCTGCTGGGCAAACCCGACGTGGAGAAAGTGTGATGACCGCCGCCGTGATCTCTGCGTCTTCGCCGCTTGCCCTGCGCCTGCGCGACGCGCTCGCCGTCACGGTACTCGGCGGGCTGCTCGCCTTGCCTTTCATCGGGCTCGTCACCGTCGAAGAGGGAGGTGCGCTCACCGTGCGCACCCGCTGGGGGGCGTGGGGGGCGACGCTCGCGGCGCTCTTCTTTGGGCGGCTGTTGCTGCGGGCGGCGCTTGATGCCTGGCGCAGCCGCAGACCGGCCCGCAAGCGCGCCGTCTTCTCGAGCGGGGACGCCGTGCTGCGCCGTGCCGCCGGCACGAGCCTGCTGGCGGCGGCGCTCCTGCTGCCGGTCTTCTTCGCCGACAACCGCTATGTGATCGACACGGCCACGACGCTGGGCATCTACGTGATGCTCGGCTGGGGGCTCAACGTGGTGGTGGGTCTCGCCGGGCTGCTCGATCTGGGCTACGTCGCGTTCTACGCCGTGGGTGCCTACACCTATGCGCTGCTATCGACCCAGTTCGGCTGGAGCTTCTGGGAGGCGCTGCCGGCGGCGGGCGCCCTGGCGGCGCTCTTCGGCATCCTGCTCGGCTATCCGGTGCTGCGGCTTCGCGGCGACTACCTCGCCATCGTCACCCTGGGCTTCGGCGAGATCATCCGCATCGTGCTGCTCAATTGGACCTCGTTTTCCGGCGGACCCAACGGCATCGGCGGCATTCCCCGCCCGAGCTTCTTCGGCCTGGCGTTCGCGCGCAGCGCCGAGGGGCGAACCTTCCATGAATTCTTCGGGCTGGAATTCTCGCCCATGCACCGCTTCATTTTTCTCTACTATCTCATCGTGGTGCTGGCGCTGCTCACGCACGCCCTCATCAGCCGCCTGCGCGTGCTGCCTACGGGGCGGGCATGGGAAGCGCTGCGCGAAGACGAGATCGCCTGCAAGGCCCTGGGACTCAACACCACCACCGTCAAACTCTCGGCCTTCGCCACCGGGGCGATGCTCGCGGGCTTTGCCGGCGTGTTCTTCGCCGCCCGCCAAGGGTTCATCTCGCCGGAAAGTTTCACTTTCAGCGAATCGGCCACGATTCTGGCCATCGTCGTGCTCGGCGGCATGGGCTCGCAGCTCGGCGTGGTGCTCGCCGCGGCGGTGCTGGTCGTGCTGCCGGAGCTGGGGCGCCAGTTCGCCGACTACCGCATGCTCGTCTTCGGCGCGGCCATGGTCACCATCATGGCGGTCAAACCCACGGGGCTGCTCGCGCGGCGCGAACCCACCGTGCGGCTGAATCCCGAGCGGAGCGCCGCACCATGACACCGCTCCTCACGGTGGATCGCCTCGTGATGCGCTTCGGCGGCATCACTGCCATCGACGGACTCTCGCTGCAGGTGCCACGGGGGGCGATCACCGCCGTCATCGGCCCCAATGGCGCGGGCAAGACCACGCTCTTCAACTGCCTCACCGGTTTCTATCGCCCCAGCGCCGGTCGCATCCTGCTGCATGAGGACGATGGTAGCGAGCGCGACCTCACCCGCCTCAAGGGTCACCGTATCGCCCGCGAGGCGCGCATCGTACGCACCTTCCAGAACATCCGCCTCTTCGGCGGCATGACGGTGCTGGAAAATTTGCTCGTAGCCCAGCATCATGCGCTCGCACAGGCGTCGCGTTTCGCCCTGGCCGGCCTGCTGCACACGCCGGGTTATCGGCGCGCCGAACGCGAGGCGCTCGAATTCGCCCGGCGCTGGCTCGCCGAGCTGGGGCTCACCGCCGTTGCCGATACACCGGCGGGTGCCTTGCCCTACGGCACCCAGCGCCGCGTGGAAATCGCCCGCGCCCTGTGCGCCCGCCCGCGCCTGTTGTGCCTGGACGAACCGGCCGCCGGACTCAATCCGCGCGAATCGGCCGAGCTCAACGTACTCCTCACGGCGCTGCGCGACGAACACGGCCTGACGCTGCTCTTCATCGAGCACGACATGAGCGTGGTGATGAACGTGTCCGACCACGTGGTGGTGATGAACTTCGGGCGCAAGATCGCCGAAGGGCCGCCCGAGGCAATGCGCCGCGACCCCGAAGTGATCCGCGCCTATCTGGGCGAAGAGGACGAAGAGGCCGCCGATGCTTGAACTCCAGCGCGTCAGCGCCCACTACGGCCCCATCCAGGCGCTCGTGGAAGTCGATCTGGTGGTGCGCGCCGGCGAGATCGTCACGCTCATCGGCGCGAACGGCGCCGGCAAATCCACCCTGATGACGACCCTCTTCGGCACGCCGCGCGCGAGCAGCGGCCGCATCCTGCTCGAGGGCGAGGACATCACGGCGCTGCCGCCGCACCGGATCGCGCGTCGCGGCATTGCGCTCGTTCCCGAGGGGCGGCGCGTCTTCGCCAAGATGAGCGTCTACGAGAATCTGCTGCTGGGCGCGACGCCGCTCGAGGGAGCGCACGTCGAAGAAAACCTGCAGCGGGTCTTCTCGCTCTTTCCCGTACTCGAGACGCGCCGTACCCAGCGTGCCGGTACCCTTTCCGGGGGCGAACAGCAAATGCTGGCCATCGGCCGGGCGCTGATGAGCGAACCGCGCCTGCTGCTGCTCGACGAACCCTCCCTTGGGCTCGCGCCGCTCGTCATCCGCACCATTTTTCGCACCATCGTCGCGCTCAACCGCGAACACGGACTCACCATCCTGCTGGTAGAACAAAATGCCCGGCAGGCGTTGAAAATCGCGCACCGCGGCTACGTCCTGCAAAACGGGCGCATCGTGCTCGAGGGCAGCGGCGCGGCACTGCTCGCCGACCCCCAGGTGCGCGCCGCCTACCTCGACGCCGTCTCATGAAAGAACGCCGGGCACTCGCCTATCTCGTTGCCGTGGGCGGAATGCTGTCGATCGCCGCCGGGGCGATCTGCGCGCGCATCGCCCAGGGCGAGGGGGTGGAGTCGCTCGCCGTGGCCGCATGGCGCCTCACCTTCGCCGCGCTCGCCGTGGCACCCGCAGCCCTGCTCTTCGACCGGGCCTCGCTGCGCGCCATGACCCTGCGGCAGCTCGGGCTTGCGCTACTCGCCGGCGCCTTCCTCGCCCTGCACTTCGCGCTGTGGATCCGCTCGCTCGCCCTCACCTCGGTCGCCTCGAGCACGGTGCTGGTCACCACCAACCCCATCTGGATCGCCCTCGTCGGCTTCCTCTTCCTGCGCGAGCGCTTCAACCGCACGCTGCTTTCCGGCATGGCGCTCGCACTCGCCGGCAGCCTAGCCATCTTCTGGAGCGACCGGCACACGGGCGGCGCCGATTCCCTCTGGGGCAACTTCCTCGCGCTCGCCGGCGCCTGGTGTTTCTCGGCCTATCTGCTTGTGGGCCACCGGCTGCGGGCTCGGCTCACGCTACCGGCCTACGTCTTCAGCGTCTACACCAGCGCCGCGGCGCTCCTCATGCTCGCCTGCCTGCTCAGCGGCACGCCGCTTTCGGGGTGGTCTTCTGCAGGCTGGCAGGCATTGCTGCTGCTCGCCCTCTTGCCGCAGGTGGTGGGGCACACGGCCTACAACTGGTCGCTGCGCCACGTCTCGGCCGCTTTCGTGGCCATCGTCACCCTGGGCGAGCCGGTGGGCAGCAGCCTGCTCGCCTGGCTCGTGTTCGGCGAGCGGCTCGGCGGCCTGCAGGCGCTCGGTTTCGTGCTGCTGCTCCTGGGCATCGGCCTGGCGGCGCTGGGCGAGAACCAGCGCACCGCCGCCCGGGCGCTCGCCGCCCAGCAAGGGTGAATTCGCCGCGCCAGCGACCCTTCGCGCCTCCCTACAGCCCCGCCAGGCACACCGACTTCAGCTCGAGATACTCTTCCACGCCGTACTTCGAGCCCTCGCGCCCAAAGCCGGACTGCTTGATGCCGCCGAAAGGCGCCGCCTCGTTCGAGGTCGAGCCGGTATTGACCCCGACCACGCCGACTTCGAGCGCCTCGGCCACGCGCAGGATGCGGCCCACGTCGCGCGCATACAGATATCCCGCCAGACCGTAGTCGCTGGCGTTCGCCAAGGCGATGCCTTCTTCCTCCGTCTCGAAGCGGTAGAGCGGCGCCACCGGCCCGAAGATCTCCTCGTGCGCGATGCGCATGTCGGGCGTGATCCCCTCGAGCGCCGTCGGCGTGTAAAAAAGCCCCTGCGCGCGCCGACCGCCGCACAAGAGCCGCGCCCCTTTTTCGCGCGCGTCGGCCACCAAAGCCTCCACCTTGTCGAGCGCCGCCTCGTCGATGAGCGGCCCCACCGTCACCCCCGGCTGCCATCCCGGCCCGACGGCGAGCTTCTCTACCTCCTCGACGTAGCGGCGCACGAACGCTTCGTAGATCCCCGCCTGCACCAGGATGCGGTTGGCGCACACGCAGGTCTGCCCCGAATTGCGGTATTTCGAGGCGATCGCCCCCTGCACCGCGGCCTCCACATCCGCGTCGTCGAACACGAGAAAGGGAGCGTCCCCTCCCAGCTCCAGCGACAGGCGCTTGAGCGTGGCAGCGCTTTGCGCCATCAGCAGCCGCCCGACCTCGGTCGAGCCGGTGAAAGAAATCTTGCGCACGCGAGGATCGGACGTGAGCGCCAGGCCGATCGGCGCTGGATCGGCGCCGGTGATGACATCGAGCACCCCGGGCGGCATACCAGCCTGCTCGGCGAGCCGCGCGAGCGCCAGGGCCGTGAGCGGCGTCTGCTCGGCCGGCTTCACCACCACGGTGCAGCCCACCGCCAGCGCCGGCGCCACCTTGCGCGTGATCATCGAGGCAGGAAAATTCCACGGCGTGATCGCCGCGCACACGCCCACCGGCTGACGCAGCACGAGGAAACGCCGGTCGGCCCGATTGGTCGGCATGATCTCGCCGTAGATGCGCTTCCCTTCTTCGGCGAACCACTCGACGAAAGCCGCCGCGTGCGCCACTTCGCCGCGCGCCTGCGCGAGCGGTTTCCCCTGCTCGTGCATCACCAGCGTGGCGAGCTCCTCGAGCGAAGAGCGCATCAGAGCCGCCCAGCGCGACAGCACCACCGCCCGCTCCTGAGGCAGGCTCCGGCGCCAGGAATCGAACGCCGCCGCAGCCGCCGCGATCGCCCGCCGGGTCTCGGCCTCTCCCATGTCCGGCACTTCGGCCAGGCGATCGCCGCTTGCCGGATCGAAGACGGGGAAGCGCCTTCCCGAATCGGCCTCGCACCATTGCCCTCCGATCCAGGCCCGATCGACCAGCAAACCCTTTGCCCGCACCGCCTCCAGCGACATCCTTCGCTCCTTTCCTCTCATCGCGCGCACAGCCGCCCGACGATTCTACCCCCGAGCGCCGCGCACCATGCCCGCGCTGCGCTGGGGTGCGATAAACTTATGGCCTCATCGCTCGGGGCCCGACGTCATGAAAGAGACCCATTATCTCCAGCCGCTGCTCGAACCGCGTTCCGTCGGCATCATCGGCGCCTCCGACCGCCCGGGTTCGCTCGGGCAGACCGTCACCCGCAACATGCTGGAGGCCGGCTTCCATGGGCGGCTCTTCCTGATCAACCCCAACCACGAAACGCTCTTCGACCTGCCCTGCTACAAGTCGGTCGAAGACGTGCCGCACCGGCTCGACCTGGCGGTCATCTGCACCCGGCCCGAACGGGCCCCCGGCATCGTCGAGGCCTGCGGCCGCGCCGGAGTCAAGGCCATCGTCGTGCTCAGCTCCGGTTTCTCCGAATCCGGCCCACGCGGCAGCTATCTCGAGCGCCAGATCATCGAGATCGCCCGGCGCTACAAGATGCGCGTGCTCGGGCCCAACTGCCTCGGGCTCGTGCGCCCCAGCATCGGGCTCAACGCCACCTTCGCCCACGCCTCCGCCATCAAGGGCTCCATCGGGCTCGTGTCGCAATCGGGCGCGCTGTGCGCCGCCGTGCTCGACTGGGCCAAGCCCAACGGCGTGGGTTTTTCCGCCGTCGTCTCGCTGGGCGTGTCGGCCGACATCGACTTCGGCGACGTGCTCGACTTCCTTGCCACCGACCACCGCACCGAATCCATCATCCTCTACATCGAGGGCATCCGCAACGCGCGCCGCTTCATGAGCGCGCTGCGCGCCGCCGCCCGGGTCAAACCCGTCCTGGTGCTCAAGGCCGGGCGTCGACCGGAAGTGATGCGCGCCATCCTCGTGCACAGCGGCAACCAGCCGGGTAACGACGCCGTGTTCGACGCCGCGCTGCGCCGCTCGGGCGTCATCCGCATCTACAACATCAGCCAGCTCTACGCCGCCGCCACGGCCCTCTTCGCCCGCCTACGCCCACGCGGCAATCGGCTGGCCATCATCACCAACGGCGGCGGACTAGGGGCGATGGCGGCCGACCGTGCGGCCGACCTCAAAATCCCTCTGGCCGAACTCAGCGACGACACCCTCGGGCGGCTCAGCGCCTTCCTGCCCGAATCCTGGTCGCACGGCAACCCCCTCGACATCCTGGGCGATGCCGACGCCGAGCGCTACCGCAAGACCTTCCAGATCGTGCTCGAATCGCCCGAAGTCGACGGGGTGCTCGTCATCCTCACGCCGCAGGCCATGACCGACCCCACCGCCGTGGCCGAAGCCATCATCGAGAAAGAAAAACACGCCGAAAAGCCCGTCGTCACCTGCTGGCTGGGGCAGGAGCTCGTCGAAGAGGCGCGGCAGAAATTCATCGCCGCCGGCATCCCCACGTTCGAGGCGCCCGAGCCCGCGGTCGAGCTCTTCTCGCACGTCTCTTCCTACTACCGCAACCAGAAGCTCCTCGCCCAGACGCCGGCGCCGCTGTCGCACCACGAACCGCCGCGGGTGGAAAACGCCCAGCTCGTCATCGAGACGGCGCTCTCCGAGCGGCGCAATCGCCTCAACGAAATGGAATCCAAGGCCATTCTCGCCGCCTTCCACATCCCCATCGCCCAGACGGTGGTCGCGCGCAGCGTCACCGAAGCCATGGTGCTCGCCGAGGAGCTGGGCTTGCCCGTGGCGATGAAGATCGATTCCCCCTCGGTGATCGACAAGGCCGACTCGGGCGGCGTGCGCCTGAACCTCGGCTCCCTGGCCGCGGTGCGCACCGCCTATCAGGAGATCATCGCCGAAGTCAAGAAGAACGTGCCCGATGCAGTGATCAACGGCGTGGCCATCGAACCCATGGTCATCAAGCGCCACGGACGGGAACTGGCCATCCGCGTGCGCCGCGACCCCGTCTTCGGCCCGGTGATCCTCTTCGGAGAAGGGGGCAAGCGCGTGGGCATGGAAGAGGACATGAGCGTGGCCTTGCCGCCCTTGAACGGCTTCCTCGCCCAGGATCTCGTGCGCAACAGCCGCGTCTACCCCATGCTGCAAGAATACCGGAACATGCCGGCCATCGCCTTCGACAAGCTCGAACAGGTGCTGCTGCGCGTCTCCGAGATGGTGTGCGAACTTCCCTGGATCGACTATCTCAGCATCAATCCGCTGGTGGTCGATAGCCAGGATGCCATCGCGCTGGATGCCAAGATCACCATCCAGCCGGTCAACCCGTCGGCGGATCGCTACGACCACATGGCGATCCACCCTTACCCTTCCCACCTCATCCAGACCTGGACCCTGGGCGACGGCACCGAGATCACCATCCGCCCCATCCGCCCCGAAGACGCCGAGCTCGAGGCCGAGTTCGTGCGCCGCCTCTCGCCCGAGACCAAGTACTTCCGCTTCATGACCACCCTCAACGAGCTGCCTCCGCCCATGCTCGCGCGGCTCACACAGATCGACTATGATCGAGAGATGGCCTTCATCGCCGTCACCACCGACAAGGACGGCAAGGAGATCGAGCTGGGCGTAGCCCGCTACGCCGTCAACCCGGACGGCGAATCCTGCGAGTTCGCCATCGTCGTCGACGACGAATGGCAAGGCCGGGGCCTGGCGCGCCGCCTCATGCAGGTGCTCATCGAGACGGCGCGCGCCCGCGGCCTGAAATACATGACCGGGATTTTCCTCGCCAACAACGAGCGCATGCTGCGCTTCGTGCAAAGCCTCGGCTTTACCCTCACCGACGATCCCGAAGACCGTACCATCAAGAAAGGCATCCTGCCGCTGCAAGGTTCCTGAACATGTCCGCCACCCGCATCGATACCCACCGCCTCGGCGAACTACCGGCCCTCACCCTCCATTTGGGCGAAGCCCGCGCCACCCTCACCCCGTTTGGTGCCCAGGTGCTTTCCTGGATCCCCGAAGACGGCCAGGAACGCCTCTATCTCAGCGAATCCGCCGCCCTCGGCGGCGCACAGCCCATTCGCGGCGGCATCCCCATCGTCTTTCCCCAGTTCGGTACCCTCGGCCCCGGAGCGCGCCACGGTTTCGCCCGCACGCACACCTGGCGCATCGACGAGACGCGCCAGGGCGAAGACTACGTGCTCGTGACCCTGCAGCTCGATCCTTCCCTACTCGAACCCGGTGCGCGCACCGCCTTCCCCCACGACTTCCTCGCCGAAGTCACCGTGCTCCTCTCCGAGCGGCGCTTGGACGTGGAACTCGCCGTGCGCAACACCGGCACTGCGCCTTTCGCATTCACCGCGGCGCTGCACACCTACCTTGCCGTGCCCGAGATCGAGCGCAGCGCCCTGCAAGGGCTGGGGGGCAGCGAATACACTGATCCGGCCGATCCCAGCCGGTGGCACGCCGAGCCGGAAAACGTCACACGGCTGGAACCGCCGCTCGATCGGCTCTATCGCGGCGGCGAGCGCGTGCTCACGCTTGCCACGCCCACCCTGCGCACCGAGATCGCGCAGGCGGGTTTCGGCGAGACCGTGCTCTGGAACCCGGGCGAACACGGCCCAGCCGACCTCCCTGCCGGTGCCTGGCGCCATTTCGTGTGCATCGAAGCGGCGCAGGCGAGCGTTCCCGTGTCGCTTCGAGCCGACGAAGAATGGGCCGGACGCCAGGCGCTCATGCTGCCCGAACGTTGACCGCCGCCGCGCCGACAGCCACAATCCGCCTTTTCCCGCCAAGACGATAGCCGATGTCGACGATCGAAACCCGAATCGCCCAGGAACTGGGCGTCGCGCCGCGCCAGGTGATGGCCGCCGTGGCGCTGCTCGATGCCGGAGCCACCGTCCCCTTCATCGCCCGCTACCGCAAAGAGCTCACCGGCGGGCTCGACGACACCCAATTGCGCCGGCTCGAAGAGCGCCTGGGCTACCTGCGCGAGCTCGAAGCGCGCCGCGAAGCGATCCTTTCCTCCATCGCCGAACAGGGCAAACTCAGCGCCGAGCTCGAAGAAAAACTGCGCGCCGCCGACACCAAACAGGCGCTCGAAGACCTCTACCTCCCTTATCGCCCCAAGCGGCGCACCAAAGCCATGATCGCCCGCGAGGCGGGGCTCGAGCCGCTCGCCGACGCGCTCGCCAACGACCCGCTCGCCGAACCGGAATCGCTCGCCGCCACCTACCTCAACCCGGAGGCGGGTTTTGCCGACGTCAAGGCCGTGCTCGAAGGCGCGCGCCAGATCCTTGCCGAGCGCTACGCCGAAGACGCCGATCTGCTCGCCGAGCTGCGCGCCCTCTTCGAGCGTGAGGCCCATGTTCATAGTCGCGTCGTCGAAGGCAAGGAATCGGAAGGCGCCAAGTTCCGCGACTGGTTCGACCACCACGAACCGATCGCCGCCATCCCCTCGCACCGGGCACTCGCCCTGCTGCGCGGGCGCAACGAAGGCGTGCTGCGGCTCAGCGTCGATGTTCCGCACGAAGAAGGCAGCCCCCACCCGGCGCTCACCGTCCTGGCGCGCCGCTACGGCCTGGCCGACCAGGGGCGCCCCGCCGACCGCTGGCGGCTCGACACCGCCCGCTGGGCCTGGGCGACCAAGCTCTCGGTCCACCTCGAGCTCGATGCCCTCAACCGCATGCGCGAGCGCGCCGGCGAGGAAGCAATCCGCGTCTTCGGGCGCAACCTCAAGGAGCTGCTGCTCGCCGCACCGGCCGGCGCCCGCGTGACCATGGGCATCGACCCGGGCATCCGCACCGGCATCAAGGTCGCCGTGGTCGACGCCACCGGCCGCGTGATCGCCACCGACACCCTCTACCCCTTCGAGCCGCGACGCCACTACGAGCCGACCATCGCCGCGCTCGCCGCCCTCATCGCCCAGCACGGCGTCGAACTCATCGCCATCGGCAACGGCACCGCCAGCCGCGAGACCGAGCGCCTCGTCGCCGAGTGCCTCGCGCGCCACCCCGAACTGCGGGCGCAGAAAGTGGTCGTCTCGGAAGCCGGCGCCTCGGTCTACTCCGCCTCCGAGCTCGCCGCGCAGGAACTCCCCGAGCTCGACGTCTCCCTGCGCGGCGCCGTCTCCATCGCCCGCCGCCTGCAGGATCCGCTCGCCGAACTCGTCAAGATCGATCCCAAGTCGATCGGCATCGGCCAGTACCAGCACGACCTCGACGCGACGCAACTGTCGCGCACGCTGGACGCCGTGGTCGAGGATTGCGTCAACGCCGTCGGCGTCGACCTCAACACCGCCAGCCCCGCGCTGCTCGCCCGCGTCTCGGGGCTCAACCGCAGCATCGCCGAAGAGATCGTCGCCTGGCGCCAGCGCCACGGCGGCTTTCGCCGGCGCGAGCAACTGCGCGAAGTCCCGCGCATCGGCCCGCGCACCTTCGAGCAGGCCGCCGGGTTCCTGCGCATCCCCGAAGGGGACGACCCGCTGGACGCCTCGGCCGTACACCCGGAAGCCTACCCCGTGGTGCGCAGGATCCTCCAGCGCATCGGCAAGGACGTACGCGAAGTCCTCGGCCAGCGCGCCCTCATCGAAACGCTCGACCCGGCCGAATTCACCGACGAGCGCTTTGGGCTGCCCACCGTGCGCGACATCCTCGCCGAGCTCGTCAAGCCGGGGCGCGACCCGCGGCCGGAATTTCGCACCGCACGCTTCGCCGAAGGGATCGAATCGCTCGAAGACCTCCGCCCCGGCCAATGGCTCGAAGGCGTGGTCACCAACGTCACCAATTTCGGCGCCTTCATCGACATCGGCGTCCACCAGGACGGCCTCGCCCACGTCTCCGAACTCTCCGACCGATTCGTGCGCGATCCGCATGAAGTCGTCAAACCGGGCCAGATCGTGCGCGTGCGCGTGCTCGAAGTCGACCTCGAACGGCGCCGCATCGCCCTGTCGCTGAAAAAGGAACGTACCGAAGCGGCCCCGACGGCCCAGCCGCGCGCCGAACCCGCCGCCAAGGAAGCACGCCGCCCCGCCAAGGCGGCCAAACCCGCCAAGCCCGGCCGGCGCGAATCCCCTGCCCCCGAGAGCGCACTCGCCCAGGCGCTCGCCCGCGCCCTGGAGCGCTGAGGTCCCCCCATGCACGACGCCGTCCAGCCCTTCCTCATCGACAACGCCGACATCCGCGGCGCCCACGTGCGCCTGGTCCAATCCTGGCAAGGCATCGCCGCGCGCCGCAACGATCCCCCCGCGGTGCAGCGCCTGCTCGGCGAACTCGCCGCTTTCGCCGCCATGATCGCCGCCCGGCTCAAGGATCCCACCCGCGTCACCTTCCAGGCTCAGGGAGAAGGGCCCGTGAGCCTGCTCGTGGTCGACCTCAGCCCCGAGCGCAACCTGCGCGCCTTCGCCCGCTACGAGGGCGAGCGGGCACCCCGGCCCGATGCCAGCGCGCGCGAGCTCCTGGGCGAAGCCCAGCTGCAGATGGTGCTCGACCTCCCCGTCTCCAAGGAACCCTACGTGAGCATCGTTCCCTGGAGTGGCCAAACCCTGAGCGATACGCTCGAAGCCTTCCTCGCCCAGTCCGAGCAGCAACCGGCGCGCCTGTGGCTTGCCGCCGACGCGCACGCCGCCGCGGGGCTCCTGCTGCAAAAGCTCCCCTCCGCCGACGAGAAAGACCCCGACGGCTGGAACCGCCTCACCCGCCTCGCCGACACCGTCACCGAGCCCGAACTGCTCGCGTTCGACGCCCCCGAGCTCCTCTCCCGCCTCTTCCCCGAAGAGACGGTGCGCCTCTTCACGGCGCTCGGCATCACCCACGAGGTCAAGCCCAACGAAGCCGCCGTCATCCAGATGCTGCGGCTCCTCGGCCGGGACGAGATCGAAGCGCAACTCGCGCGCGACGGAGAGATCGTCGTGCGCGACGAGCTCGGCGGCCTCGAATACCGGTTCAGCCGCGACGATCTTCCCCGCATCTTCACCGAGGACGACGGCACCGCACCCGCCACCCGCCACTGACCGCAAAGGCCATTTCGATCATGAGTGAAGAAGTACGATTCGAGAGCGGGCGCTTCGAGGGCATCGTCGTGCGCTCGCCGCTCGTGAGTCCCGCACGGCTCGCCGACGTGCTGCACAAACGTTTCGCTGGCACGGAAAGCTACTTCGGCGGCGAACCCGCCGTGCTCGACTTCTCGGAAGTGCGCGACTGGCCCGAACAGGTCGACTGGAGCGGCCTCGTGGCCTTCTTCCGCCGCCTCGGGCTGCAACCCATCGGCGTGCGCGGGGTGCCCGAATCGTTCGATGCCGCCTTGAAGCGCCTGCATTTGGCCAACCTCGACGAGGCCGCGCTGCGGCTCGAGGCCGCCCGGCCAACCGAGCCCCCGCCTGCCGCCCCAACCTCGGCGCAAGCTCCCGCCTCCCCGCAGACCGGTACGGCGCGCGCCGCCTCCACCAAATTCATCGATCGCCCGGTGCGCGCCGGCCAGCAGATCTACGCTCCGGAAGGCGACGTGGTGCTCATGGCCGGTTCCAACCCCGGCGCCGAGATCATCGCCGCCGGCAGCATCCACTGCTGGGGCCCCCTGCGCGGACGGGTGCTCGCCGGAGCCGGCGGCAACCTGGAAGCCCGCATCGTCGCCACCCACTTCGGCCCCGAGCTCGTTTCCATCGCCGGGGTGTACCAGACGTTCGAAAACGGTCTTCCCGCCTCTATCGCAAACCGCCCCGTGCAGGTAAAATTGCAAGTCATTCAAGGGCAAAGCCACCTGCTCATCGAACCCATCGAAACCATTTGAGAGGCTTACCACGTGCGCATCGTCGTCGTCACTTCCGGCAAAGGAGGGGTGGGCAAGACCACCACCAGCGCCGCTTTCGCCTCGGGCCTGGCGCTTCGCGGCTTCAAGACCGCCGTCGTCGACTTCGACGTCGGCCTGCGCAACCTCGACCTCATCATGGGCTGCGAACGCCGCGTCGTCTACGATTTCGTCAACGTCCTCCAGGGCGAGGCCAAGCTCACCCAGGCGCTCATCAAAGACAAGCACGTCGACACCCTGCACATCCTGCCCGCCTCCCAGACCAAGGACAAGGAAGCCCTCACCGAAGAAGGCGTGGAAAAGGTGATGCGCGAGCTCGAAGCGATGGGCTTCGACTACGTCGTGTGCGATTCGCCCGCCGGGATCGAGCGCGGCGCCCTCATGGCGCTGCTCTTTGCCGACGAAGCCATCGTCGTCACCAACCCCGAAGTCTCCTCGGTGCGCGACTCCGACCGCATCCTCGGCATCCTGCAATCCAAGTCCCGTCGCGCGATCGAAGGGCGCGAACCGGTCAAGGAGCATCTGCTGGTCACGCGCTACAGCGCCAAGCGCGTCGAAGAAGGCGAGATGCTCTCCTACAAGGACATCCAAGAACTCCTGCGCGTGCCCCTCATCGGCGTCATCCCCGAATCCGACGCCGTGCTGCACGCCTCCAACCAGGGGGTTCCGGCCATCCACCTCAAAGGCACGGACGTGGCCGAAGCCTACGCCGACGTCGTCGCCCGTTTTCTCGGCGAGGACAAACCGCTGCGTTTCGTCTCCTACGAGAAACCCAGCCTCATCAAACGCCTCTTCGGGAGCACCTGATGTCGCTGCTCACGCGCCTCTTCGGGGAAAAGAAAAAGACCGCGGCGATCGCCAAGGAACGCCTGCAGCTCATCATCGCGCGCGAGCACGTCGACGGCAAGTCCTCGCCCGACTTCCTTCCCGCTTTGCAAAAAGAACTGCTCGACGTCATCTCGAAGTACGTGAAGATCGCCCCCGAAGACATCAAGGTCCAGCTCGAGCGGCAAGACAACCTCGAGATCCTCGAAGTCAACATCGTCCTCAACGAAACCTCTCCTCCCCTCCCCCAATAGAGCCAGGCTAGGGAGCGCATAGGCGCTCTCCCTGCAAAAACCTAGTATAATGGTCAACAAATCCACGGACTTCCGGGGGAGTGAACCGCATGTCCACCACCGAACTCGACGCCGCCCTCAGCCAAGCCTACGAGGCCGGCTTCGTCACCGACATCGAGACCGAGACGCTGCCGCCCGGCCTCGATGAACAGGTGATCGAATACATTTCGGCCAAGAAGAACGAGCCCGAATTCCTGCGCCAATGGCGGCTCGACGCATTCCGTCGCTGGCAGACGATGAAGGAGCCGCACTGGGCCCACGTGCGCTACGAGCCCATCGACTATCAAGGGCTCATCTACTACGCCGCGCCCAAGCGCCGCAGCGAGACCGAGATCGATCCCAAGCTCCTCGAGACCTATGAAAAGCTCGGCGTGCCGGTGCACGAGCGCGCCGCGCTCGCCGGAGTGGCGGTCGACGCTGTCTTCGATTCGGTCTCGGTGCTCACCACCTTCAAGGACAAGCTCTCCGAAGCCGGGGTCATCTTCTGCCCCATCTCGGAGGCGGTGCAAAAATATCCCGAACTCGTGCAGAAGTATCTCGGCAGCGTCGTGCCGCCGGGAGACAACTTCTTCGCCGCGCTCAATTCCGCCGTCTTCAGCGACGGCTCCTTCGTCTATATCCCCAAGGGCGTGCGCTGTCCGCTCGAGCTCTCCACCTACTTCCGCATCAACACCGCCCGCACCGGGCAGTTCGAGCGCACGCTCATCATCGCCGACGAAGGCAGCTACGTCTCCTACCTCGAGGGCTGCACCGCCCCCATGCGCGACGAGCACCAGCTGCACGCCGCGGTGGTCGAACTCATCGCCCTCGAAGGGGCCGAGATTCGCTACAGCACGGTGCAGAACTGGTACCCCGGCGACGAAGAAGGGCGCGGCGGCGTCTACAACTTCGTCACCAAGCGAGGGCTGTGCGCCGGGCGCGGCGCCAAGATCTCCTGGACCCAGGTCGAGACCGGCTCGGCCATCACCTGGAAATATCCCAGCGTGATCCTCAAGGGTGACGACAGCGTGGGCGAATTCTACTCGGTGGCGCTCACGCGCGGCCGGCAGCAGGCCGACACCGGCACCAAGATGATCCACCTGGGGCGCAACACCCGCAGCACCATCGTCTCCAAGGGCATCGCCGCCGGCCACAGCCAGAACGCCTACCGGGGGCTGGTGCGCATCAACCCCGGCGCGAGCGGGGCGCGCAACTACACCCAGTGCGATTCGCTGCTCATCGGCCCGCACTGCGGCGCGCACACCTTCCCCTACATCGAGAGCCGCAATCCGCGCGCCATCGTGGAACACGAAGCCAGCACCTCGCGCGTGAGCGAAGAACAGCTCTTTTATTGCCGCCAGCGCGGCATCGACCCCGAGCGCGCCGTCGCCCTCATCGTGGGGGGGTTCTGCAAGGACGTGTTCCAGAAACTGCCGCTCGAATTCGCCGTCGAGGCCGGCAAACTCCTCGAAGTCAGTCTAGAAGGATCGGTCGGATGATGCTCACGATACGCAACCTCACCGTCGCCGTCGAAGGTCGGCGCATCCTCGACGGGCTCGATCTGGACATCGCCGCAGGCGAAGTCCATGCCCTCATGGGCCCCAACGGCGCGGGCAAGAGCACGCTCGCCAACGTCCTGGCCGGCCGCGAAGGCTACGAAGTCCTGGAAGGCAAAGCGCTCCTCGATGACCAAGACCTGCTCACGATGGAGCCGGAAGCGCGTGCCCAGGCGGGGCTTTTTCTCTCCTTCCAGCATCCGGTGGAAATCCCCGGCGTGAGCAACCTGCAATTCCTGCGCACCGCGCTCGACTGCCTGCGCAAGGCCCGGGGCGAAGCGCCACTCGACAGCGCCGCCCTGCTGCGCGCCGCGCGCGAAGCGGCGCAAGTGCTGGGGCTGCCGGCCGACTTCCTCAAGCGCGGCGTCAATGAAGGCTTCTCCGGCGGCGAGAAAAAACGCAACGAAATCCTGCAGATGCTGCTGCTCGAACCGCGCTTCGTCATTCTCGACGAACCCGATTCGGGCCTGGACGTGGACGCGCTCAAGCTCGTGGCCGCCGGCGTCAATCGCCTGCGCCGCCCCGATCGCGCCTTCCTCATCATCACCCACTATCCCCGCATCCTCGAATACGTCCGCCCCGACCGGGTGCACGTGCTGCACGGCGGACGCATCGCCCGTTCGGGCGCAGCCGAGCTCGCCCACCAGATCGAAGCGGGCGGCTATGCCGCCGTGCTCGAGGGGTCGGTCGCATGAATACCGCACTCGCCGTCTGCCACCGCTGCGGCTGGGCGGAAGACGCAGCAACGCGCGCCTGGCACGAGCAGCTCGCCGAGCGGCTCGCCTCGCTCACACCCCCCTCGCGCAAGGACGAATTCTGGCGCTACTCGCGGCTTTCCGCCTGTTTCGCCCCCGAGCGCGCCGGCCGCGGCCTCGACTTCCCCTTCCCCTCGCCCGAGCCGCTCGCCGGCGAATGGATATACTTCGACCAGGGTCGGCCCGTGGCCGCGCACACCCGCGCCTGGCGCCTGCGCCCCTGGTCCGAGCTGGACGAAGCCACCCGCGCACGCTGGCGCGAGCGGCTGGAGCCGGGCGAGGATTACTTCTCGGTGCGCAACCTGGTCGAAGCCGATGCGGTGCTGCTCCTCGAACTCGAAGAAACGGCCGACGCTCCCCTGCAGATCCACTACCGCCACGGCGCCGGATGGGTCCAGCCCCTCCTGCTCGTCGAAGTCGCTGCAGGCGCGCGCGGCGCGATCGTGGAGACGTTCGCCTCCTTCGGCCCTTCCACGCAAAACGGCGCCGTGAATCTCTGGCTCGGTGAAGGCGCCGAACTCACCCACGGCGTCTTCACTGCCAAGGCGCAAGAAGCCTTGCTGCACCGCGTCCGCGCCCGGCTCGGCGCGCGTGCCCGCCTCGACGTGCAGTCCTTCGCCGCCACCCGCGGCTATCAGCGACTCGAATGGGACGTCGCACTGGGCGAATCCGCCGCGCTGCGCCTCTCCGGCATCACCCATGGCGAGCCCGACGGTTCCACCGACGTCGCCCTGCGCATCCGCCACGCCGCCCCCGGTGCCGCCACCGACGTGCGCTGGCGCGGCCTGGTGCCGGCCGAAGCGCACTCGGCCGTGATCGGCCGCATCCTCATCGAGCCCGCCGGCCAGCGTACCGACGCCGCCATGCGGCTCGATCACCTGCTCCTGGCCGACGGCGCCGCTGCCGACGTCAAGCCCGAGCTCGAGATCTACGCCGACGACGTCGCCTGCGGCCACGGCGCCACCCTCGGCCGGCTCGACGACGAAGCGCTCTTCTACCTGTGCAGCCGGGGCATTCCCGAAGTCGAAGCGCGGCAACTGCTCATCGACGCCTTCCTCGCTCCGGTCCTGCAGCGTTTCACCCTTGCAGAGGTCCTCCGCCATGTCCACTCCCGTCTCCCCCTCCCTGACGACGCCGCTGCCTGAGGCGGCCACCGTCGAGCGCTGGCGCGAAGACTTTCCCATCCTGCACCGACGGGTCTACGGCAAGCCCCTCATCTACCTCGACAACGCCGCCACCGCCCAGAAGCCACGGCAGGTAATCGAGGCGCTCACCGATTTCTACGAGAACCGCAACGCCAACGTGCACCGCGGCGCGCACGCCTTGAGCACGGAAGCCACCGACTGTTTCGAGACCGCCCGCACCACCGTCGCCCGCTGGATCCACGCCGCGAGCGAAAAAGAAGTCCTCTGGACGCGCGGCACCACGGAAGCGATCAACCTCGTGGCCCAAGCCTGGGGCAATGCCTTCGTCAAGGCGGGAGATCTCCTCGTCGCCACCCAGATGGAGCACCACGC
Organism: Tepidiphilus succinatimandens; assembly: GCF_006503695.1. Taxonomy (GTDB): domain Bacteria; phylum Pseudomonadota; class Gammaproteobacteria; order Burkholderiales; family Rhodocyclaceae; genus Tepidiphilus; species Tepidiphilus succinatimandens. Next base: position 112,807 of record NZ_SBIK01000003.1, on the reverse strand, counting down.
CAACCTCGTCCCCTGGCAGATGCTCGCCCGGCGCACCGGCGCCGAACTCGCCCTCGTGCCGGTACGGGACGACGGAACGCTCGACCGGGAACGCTACCGCCAGTTGCTCGAGCGGCGACCCCGACTGGTGGCGCTCGCCCACGTCTCGAATACCCTGGGCACCATCAATCCCGTGGCCGAGCTCATCGCCGAAGCCAAGGCCGTGGGGGCGACCGTGCTCATCGACGGCGCTCAGGCGGTGGGGCATTTTCCCGTCGACGTGCAGGCGCTGGGCTGCGACTTCTACGCCTTCTCCGGTCACAAGATGCTCGGCCCTACCGGCATCGGTGTGCTCTGGGGGCGGCAGGAAGTACTCGAAGCCATGCCTCCCTGGCAAGGCGGCGGGGAGATGATCGCCTGGGTCGATGAGCACGGCTTCGAACCCAACGAACTTCCCTACAAGTTCGAGGCCGGCACCCCGCCCATCGCCGAAGCCATCGCTTTGGGTGCCGCGATCGACTACCTACGCCAATTCGATCGGGCGCAACTGGCCGCCTGGGAAGCCCACCTCTACCGCAGGCTGAGGGACGGCCTGGTAGCGATCGACGGGCTGCGGCTCCTCGCCGACCTTCCGCCGGAAGAGAAGGCCCCCATCGCCTCCTTCCACGTCGCCGGCACCCACCCGGCCGACCTCGGGACCCTGCTCGACACGCAAGGCATCGCGGTGCGCGTCGGGCACCATTGCACCATGCCGCTGATCGCCCGCTACGGACTGCCCGGCACCGTGCGCGCCTCGATCGCCTTCTACAACAACGAAGCAGACATCGACCAAACCCTGTCGGCGCTCTCCCGCGCCCTCGAACGTCTGGGAGCCCCAGCCCCATGAACGCCCAAACGGTCACCACCCGGCGCGACGTCTACGGTATCGTCGTCCCCTCGGGGGAACCCGTCACGATCCCCCAAGGCAGCGAAGTGCGCCTGACGCAGACGTTGGGCACCAGCCTCACCGTGCTCCACGACGGACGCCTCGTGCGCGTGGCCGGCGAAGATGCCGACGCCTTCGGGCTCGACCCTTACGCCCCCTCGCCGATGCCCACCGAAGGCGACCTGCGCGAGCGCATCCTCGAAGTGCTGCGCCAGATCTACGATCCTGAAATTCCGGTCAACATCGTCGACCTGGGCCTCATCTACCGCCTCGACGTCGAAGAGAAAGAGGACGGCGCCCATGTCGACATCGACATGACCCTCACCGCCCCCGGCTGCTCGCTCGGCCCCGTGCTCAGCGAGGAAGTCAAGCAACGCATCGAACAGCTGCCAGGCGTGGCGCAGGTCACGGTCAACGTCGTCTTCGACCCTCCCTGGACATCCGACCGCCTCTCCGAAACCGCACGGCTCGAACTGGGGCTGCTATGACGACGCTCGCTGAGATCGAGGAGAATTTCGCCCTCTTCGACGACTGGGACGGTCGCTACGACTACCTCATCGAGCTGGGGCGCTCGCTGCCCCCTTTCCCGGAAGCCGAGCGTACCGACGCCAACCTCGTGCGCGGCTGCCAAAGCCGCGTCTGGCTCGTCTGCCGCCTCGACAACGGCCGCTTGCGCCTGGCGATCGACAGCGATGCGCTCATCGTACGGGGGCTCGCCGCCATCGTACTCGCCACCTACGAGGGCAAAACGCCGCGGGAAGCCTTGGAACTCGACACCCTCGCGCTTTTCGAGCGTCTGGGCTTGCTCGCTCACCTATCCCCCACGCGTGGCAACGGACTACGGGCGATGATCGAGCGGATCCGCGAATGCGCCCGCGCGGCGATCGCCGACGCAAACCGCTGATCCCCCCTAGACTCCAGGAACTCGACCGATCGGCGCGCCGTCCCAAGACGCGTGTAAGATTGCGCCCATTGCCACGATCCTGAAAGTCGCCCATGACCGCTTCCACCCTCCACGAGGCCCCGCTGCGCCGCGGCCTGAAAAACCGTCACATCCAGCTCATCGCCCTGGGCGGCGCCATCGGCACCGGGCTCTTCCTCGGCTCGGCCGGTGTGCTCGCCACGGCCGGACCGTCGATGCTGCTCGGCTATGCCATCGGTGGCCTCATCGCCTTCCTCATCATGCGCCAGCTCGGCGAGATGATCGTCGAAGAACCCGTGGCCGGCTCCTTTAGCCACTTCGCCCACACCTACTGGGGCCGCTTCGCCGGCTTTCTCTCCGGCTGGAACTACTGGGTGCTCTACGTGCTCGTCGGCATGGCCGAGCTGACGGCGATCGGCAAATACGTCCAGTTCTGGTGGCCGGAGATCCCCACCTGGATCACCGTTCTGGCGTTCTTCCTCCTCATCAACCTGATCAACCTCGCCAACGTGCGCGCTTTTGGCGAAGCCGAATTCTGGTTCTCCATCATCAAGGTGGCCGCCATCGTCGGCATGATCGTGCTCGGCCTCTACCTGCTCATGAGCGGCCGGGGCGGCGAGCAGGCGAGCGTCACCAACCTCTGGCGCCACGGCGGATTCTTCCCCCACGGCTTCGGCAGCCTGGTGGTTACCCTGCCGATCATCATGTTCTCCTTTGGCGGCCTCGAACTCGTCGGCATCACCGCTGCCGAAGCCTCCGACCCGCGCCGCGTCATCCCCAAGGCCATCAATCAGGTGGTCTACCGCATCCTCATCTTCTACATCGGCGCGATCGCCGTGCTGCTCTCCCTCTATCCCTGGGACCAGCTGGTGGCCTCGCTCAGCGCCGCCGGCGATCCCTACAGCGCCAGCCCCTTCGTGCGCATCTTCTCGCTCATCGGCAGCGACACGGCGGCGCACCTGCTCAACCTCGTCGTGCTCACGGCAGCCCTGTCGGTCTACAACAGCGGCGTCTATTGCAACAGCCGCATGCTCTACGGCCTGGCCGAACAAGGCGACGCCCCCCGCGCCCTCATGAGAATCAACCGCCGCGGCGTACCGGTCCTGGCGGTGGGCGTCTCCGCGCTCATCACCTTCTTCTGCGTGGCGGTCAATTACCTCCTGCCGCAAAGCGCCCTGGAACTGCTGATGTCGCTCGTCGTGGCCGCCCTGGTGATCAACTGGACCATGATCAGCCTCACCCACCTCAAATTCCGCCGCGTCCTGCAGCAGCGCCACGTCACCCCTGCTTTCAAGGCCTTCTGGAGCCCGCTCGCCAACTACCTCTGCCTCGCCTTCGTCGCCTTCCTGCTCTTTCTGATGCTCGACAACCCCGGCACGCGCGCTTCCGTCATCGCCCTGCCCATCTGGGTGGGGTTCATGTGGCTCTGCTACCGGCTGCAGCTGCGGCTGCAAGTGCGGACCAAGGAGGCTGTATGAGTGATCGGCGAGAAACCCTCGTCCTCGGCATGGGATGTTTCTGGGGCGCGCAAAAGCGCATGGCCGCGCTGCCCGGAGTGCTCGAAACCGAAGTGGGCTACGCAGGAGGCAGCTTTCCCGACCCCACCTACGACGCGGTGCTCGACTTCGAGCAGCGCCTGCTCCGGGGATCGGTGAGCGGACGCAATCATGCCGAAGTCGTCAAGGTCGTCTATGACCCCGAACTGCTGCTCCCGGAAGCCGTGCTCGCCTGGTTTTGGGAAAACCACGATCCCACCCAGCTCGACCGACAAGGAAACGACTTCGGCAGCAACTACCGCAGCGCGATCTACACCACCACGCCGGAACAAAGAGAAGCGGCGCTCGCCACGCGCGACGCCTATCAACGGGCGCTCTCGGCCGCCGGCTACGGGCCGATCGTCACCGAAATCGCCCCGCTCGTTTCCTACACGCCGGCCGAGGAATACCATCAGCACTACCTGCTGAAGCACCCGAACGGGTACTGCGGCCTGGGAGGCACGGGCGTGCGCATGCCGCATTCCTTTTGGCGCACGCTCGCCGAGCGCCACCTGCCGCCGCTCGCGCGCTGGATCGCCTGCGAGCAAGGCACGGAACGCCCCTTCACCGGCCCCCACCTCGACGAGCGGCGCCCTGGCGTCTATGTCGATCGCCTGAGCAACGCACCGCTTTTCCGCTCGGAGGCGAAGTTCGACAGCCCCTGCGGCTGGCCGAGCTTCCATGAAGCCCTCCCCGGCGCGGTGACGCTACACGAAGACCGCTCGCACGGCATGATCCGTACCGAAGTGCGCAGCGCCAGCACGGGCATCCACCTAGGACATGTCTTCGACGACGGCCCTGCGCCCACCGGCCTGCGCTACTGCATCAACGGTGAAGTCTTGCGCTTCATTCCCGACGTGCATCCTTGATCGCCGCCTCGCGGCAAAACGCACAGAGCAAGTCCATGGCCAAAAAACGTAGTCTTCCCACCAACGGCGCGAACCTCGGATTCGAGGCTGAACTCTTCAAGGCCGCCGACAAGCTGCGCGGCAACATGGAACCCAGCGACTACAAGCACGTCGTGCTGGGGCTCATTTTCCTCAAGTACATCTCGGACGCGTTCGAAGCCAAACATCGGGCGCTCCTCGCCGACGACCCGCTGGCCGCCGAAGACCGCGACGAGTATCTGGCCGACAACATCTTCTGGGTGCCCCCGCCAGCGCGTTGGTCGCATCTGCAGGCCAACGCCAAGCGCCCGGAAATCGGCAGCCTCATCGACGAAGCCATGCGCGCCATCGAGAAGGACAACGAGTCCCTCAAAGGCGTGCTGCCCAAGGACTACGCCCGTCCGGCGCTCAACAAAGTGATGCTCGGCGAGCTCATCGACCTTCTCTCCAACATCGGCCTGGGCGAAGAAGCCAACCGGGCCAAGGACGTGCTCGGCCGCGTGTACGAATACTTCCTCGGCCAGTTCGCCGGCGCCGAAGGCAAGCGCGGCGGCGAGTTCTACACGCCCCGCTCGGTGGTCCGCGTGCTGGTGGAAATGCTCGAACCCTTCCACGGCCGCGTCTATGACCCCTGCTGCGGCAGCGGCGGCATGTTCGTGCAATCGGAAAAGTTCGTGGCCGAGCACGGCGGGCGCATCGGCGACATCGCCATCTACGGCCAGGAGAGCAACTACACCACCTGGCGCCTTGCCAAGATGAACCTCGCCGTACGCGGCATCGACGCCGACATCCGCTGGAACAACGAGGGAAGTTTCCACAAGGACGAATTCCCCGATCTGCGCTTCGACTACATCCTCGCCAACCCGCCTTTCAACGTCTCCGACTGGGGCGGCGAGCGCCTGCGCGAGGACGTGCGCTGGACGTTCGGCGCCCCGCCCGTGGGCAACGCCAACTTCGCCTGGTTGCAGCACATTCACTGGCACCTCGCCCCCAACGGCGTGGCGGGCGTGGTGCTCGCCAACGGCTCCATGAGTTCCAACCAGTCCGGCGAAGGCGAGATCCGCCGCGCCATGATCGAAGCCGACGTGGTGGACTGCATGGTGGCGCTTCCCGGCCAGCTCTTCTACTCCACCCAGATTCCCGCCTGCCTGTGGTTCCTCGCCCGCAACAAGAACCCCGGCAAAGGATTGCGCGACCGGCGCGGACAAGTGCTCTTCATCGACGCGCGCAGCATGGGCGTGCTGGTCGACCGCACCCGGCGCGAGCTCACCGACGAGGAAATCCAGAAAATCGCCCGCACCTACCACGCGTGGCGCGGCGAACCGGATGCCGGCGAGTACGCCGACGAGCCCGGCTTTTGCAAATCCGCCACGCTGGACGACATCCGCCAGCACGGCCACGTCCTCACCCCCGGCCGCTACGTCGGCGCGGCGGCACAGGAGGACGACGGCGAACCTTTCGCCGAGAAGATGGCACGGCTGTCGGCGCAATGGCGCGCCCAGCGCGAAGAAGCGGCACGGCTCGACGCGGCGATCGAGCGCAATCTGCGGGAGCTGGGGTTTTGAACGCTGCGTTGAACATAGCTGCCTTTGTGTGCCCCCCAAGTGGAGCGCGATATGACAGCCGATGAGCTCTTGCAGATGATCGCCGCAGGCGAAACCCTCGCGGTCGAGTTCAAGGGCGAGGAACGGACACCGCTCAACGATCGCGACCTCGTGAAAGCCGTCGTGTGCCTGGCCAATCGCAGCGGACATGAACCGGGATACCTGTTGATCGGCGTCGAAGACGATGGACGTATCACCGGTGCACGCCCGCGACACGGCGACACCACCGACCGCAACAAGCTCGCTGCCCTGATCGCCAACCAGACCCGCCCTTCGGTAGCGGTGCGGGTTGAGTCGGTCGAACTCGATGGCCGCTTTGTACTCGTGATTGAAATTCCACCGCAGCAGCACCCCATAGCCAGCGCGGACGGCGTCTTTTTACGCCGAACAACAGGCGGTGACGGGAAACCCGCCTGCATGCCGATGGATGCCCATGACGTGCAGTCCCTGCAAGCCGGTCGAGGGTTGCTGGATCCCTCGGCGCAGATCATCGCTGAAGCCCGTTGGCAGGACCTCGACCCGTTGGAGTTCGAGCGCTTCCGCCGCAGCGTACGTGAGCGGCGCGGCCGCAGTGACGAAAGCCTGCTCGACCTTCCGGATCTGGACCTTGCCAAGGCACTCGGCGTGGTCGAAGCCAACGGCAGCGTGCGCGGCGTGCGCCTGGCCGCTCTGCTGCTCTTTGGCAAGGAAGACGCCCTGCGCCGTTTTGTGCCCGCCCACGAAGCGGCTTTTCAGGTGCTGCGCGGACTCGACGTGGAGGTCAACGACTTCTTCCGCTGGCCGCTGCTGAGGATCATGGAGGAAATCGAGGCTCGCATCCGCGCCCGCAACCGCGAGCAGGAGCTGATGGTCGGCCTGCTGCGCGTAGGCGTGCCGGATTACCCCGAGCGTGCCCTGCGCGAGGCGGTAGCCAACGCCCTCATCCACCGCGACTATCTGCGTCTGGGGGCGGTGCATTTCCAATGGCACCGGGACCGGATCGAAATCAGCAATCCCGGCGGCTTTCCCGAAGGCGTGCGCCTCGACAACCTGCTCGTCACCGCCCCTCGCCCAAGGAACCCTCTGCTCGCCGATGCATTCAAGCGCGCCGGCATCGTCGAACGCACCGCGCGCGGCATCGATACCATCTTCTACGAGCAGTTGCGCAACGGTCGCCCGGCGCCGTCTTACGCACGCAGCGATGCAACGGGGGTCACCCTCGTCATCCCCGGCGGCGAGGCCAATCTCGATTTCGTGCGTCTGCTCGTCACGGAAGGTCAAGGTGGACGTGTCTTGGGTTTGGACGAGCTGCTGATCCTCAACGCCTTGTGGCAGGAGCGCAGCCTCACGACCGGTGATGCCGCACACCTCCTGCAGAAATCCGAAGCGCAAACCCGCTCCACCTTGCACACTCTGGTGGAAGCGGGCCTCGTCGAAGAGCGCGGACAGAAGAAAGGCCGCACCTGGCATCTGGCCGCCGCCGTCTATAGGCTGTTGGGCGACAAAGCGGGCTACGTCCGGCAGCGCGGATTCGAGCCGTTGCAGCAGGAGCAAATGGTGTTGCAATACGTGGAAAAACACGGGCGGATCACACGCCGGGAAGTCGCGGAGCTATGCCGCATCGGCCCCTACCAGGCCACACGGCTGCTGTCCCGGCTCGTGGACGAGGGCCGCCTGGTGCGCCATGGTGCGCGCAAGGGCGCCTGGTATGAGCGGGGACAAAAGATATGAGCGCGCTCATAAGTTTTGAAGAGCCGCTCATATTTATGCGCGATTCCCATAAAAATGCACGCGTGCATTCGCTTTCGCGGTACTCGTATTGCTCACAGGGCTGTTGTCAACAAATAGAACGGTCCGGTTTCGTAGCACATATTGTCCGCTACAGAGTTTTGAAAATGTGCTATTTTCACGGGTCGATTCATGTAAAAATAGCCTAGTGCCTCATTTTCACTCGTGAAAACAGCCGATCTCAGGGAGGCCAGCGGTGCAACGCGGAACCACGGGAACATACACCGCCACCGCCGTGGCGGGCGAGACGGTACGCGCCTTTGTGCCGGCGCCCCTGCCGCCGACACCCGCCATCGAGCTGACCGGCGCGCGCCAGCGCCTGCTCGAACGCGCGCTGCTCGCCTGCGGACGGCTGGATGCCATCACCGCACTGCTACCCGAGCCCGATCTTTTCCTCTACGCCTACGTGCGGCGCGAGGCGGTGCTTTCCAGCCAGATCGAAGGCACGCAGTCCTCGCTGTCCGATCTTTTGATGTTCGAGCTCGACCAGGCGCCCGGCGTGCCCTTCGACGATGTCACCGAAGTCTCCAACTACGTCGCCGCGCTGGAACACGGCCCGGCGCGCCTGCGTGAAGGCTTTCCGCTGTGCAACCGGCTGCTGCGCGAAATCCACGCCCGGCTGCTGGCGAGCGGGCGCGGCGCGACCAAGCAACCCGGCGAATTTCGCACCAGCCAGAACTGGCTCGGCGGCACCCGGCCGGGCAACGCCCAGTTCGTGCCCCCGCCGCCGCAGGAAGTCGAACCCTGCATGGGCGCGCTGGAGCGCTACCTGCACGCGCCTGACGCCCCGGGGGCGCTCGTCAAGGCGGCGCTCGCGCACGTGCAGTTCGAAACCATCCACCCGTTTCTGGATGGCAACGGGCGCGTGGGAAGGCTCCTCATCGCCCTGATCCTGCATCACGACGGCGTGCTGCGCCAGCCGCTCTTGTACCTCTCGCTGTATTTCAAACAGCACCGCGCCGAGTACTACCGCCAGCTCGACGCCGTGCGCCACACCGGCGACTGGGAATCCTGGCTGGATTTCTTCCTCGAAGGCGTCGAGCAAACCGCCACTGGCGCCATGGACACCGCGCACCGCCTGCTCGCGCTGTTTCAGCAAGACGCCGTGCGCGTGAGCACCCTCGGCCGCAGCGCCGCCAATGCGCTACACCTGTTCGACGCCCTGCGCCGCCGCCCCGTGGCCACCATCGGCATGCTCGCCCAGCAAACCGGCGTCAGCTTCGCCACCGCCGCCCGGCACGTGGAGGCACTCGTGCACCTCGGAATCCTGCACGAACTCACCCACAAAAGCCGCGAACGGGTGTTTGCCTATCAGCGGTATCTGGACATTCTGAATGAAGGAGCGCAGGCGTGAGTGGCGGACGAAGATGTGATTTGCGCGGCGAAACGTTCGGGCGGGGTGTGGCAGATGCGGTGACTGGACGGAGATTGGGTATGGCGGGTGAGTGGCAAATTGCTCGCATAGAAGAAGTGGCCGAGCGGGTGGCCATGGGGCCGTTCGGTTCTTCCATTAAGGTCGAAACCTTTGTTCCGGAAGGCGTTCCGGTCATCAGCGGCCAGCATCTGCACGGTTCGCGCGTTGACGACAAGTCAAGTTTCAACTTCATCACTCAGGAGCATGCGGAAAAGTTACGGAATGCGAATGTGCAGTGTGGCGATGTGATTTTTACCCACGCAGGAAATATTGGTCAGGTTGCCTACATACCACCCACGTCCGTTTACAAGCGCTACGTCATTTCCCAGCGACAGTTTTACTTGCGCCCTGATTTCACCAAGGTATTGCCCGAATTTCTCGTCGCCTACTTCCGCTCGCCCGAAGGCCGGCATAAGCTACTCGCCAACACATCGCAGGTCGGCGTGCCTTCGATTGCGCAGCCGGTAACTTATCTGCGATCGCTCGAAATCCCCTTGCCACCACTCCCCGAACAACGCGCCATCGCCCACATCCTTGGCACGCTGGACGACAAGATCGAGAACCTGCGCCGCCAGAATGAAACGCTGGAGGCCATGGCCCGCGCCCTGTTCAAGGCATGGTTCGTGGACTTCGAGCCCGTGCGCGCCAAGATGGAGGGCCGCTGGCGGCGCGGCGAGACCCTGCCCGGCCTGCCCGCCCACCTCTACGACCTCTTCCCCGACCGCCTCGTCGAATCGGAGCTGGGGGAGATTCCGGAGGGGTGGACGATTGCACGTGCCGGAGAAATTTATGATGTGGGCATCGGAAAAACCCCTCCCCGTAAAGAATCCCATTGGTTTTCCAAAAATCCAAAGGATATTCCTTGGATGTCCATTAAAGACCTGGGGAATTCAGGGGTTTACATATCAGAGGTGAGTGAATACCTGACCGCCGAAGCAGTTGAGCGTTTTCGAGTTCGGCGCATTCCTGCCAACACGGTTGTGCTGAGTTTTAAGCTTACTGTCGGTCGAGTCGCAATCACCGATAGCGAAATGCTGTCCAACGAGGCGATTGCTCATTTCATTCCAAAAGAAGGAAATAAAGTATCGGCACCTTACCTGTACTGCTACTTGAAACAATTCGATTATGGCTCGCTTGGAAGCACATCTTCTATAGCCACTGCGGTTAACTCGGATAGCATTAGATCAATTCCCATTTTGGCTCCGGTCGAAACTATAGGAGAGGCATTCGACGTATTTGCGAATAAGAGCTTTGCGCAAATCCGTTCGAAGCAACGAGAATCTCATTTCCTCTCCCAACTCCGCGACACCCTTCTGCCCAAACTGATCTCCGGCGAGATGCGCGTTCCGGATGTCGATAAGTTCATGGAGGCCATGGCATGAAGCTGACACATATTTCGATCCACAATTTTCGTGGAATCTTGGACGCATCCATGGCGTTTCATCCTTACTCGCTCATTGTTGGCGCGAACAACTCGGGTAAAAGCACGATCATTGACTGCATCCGTGCCTTTTACGAAAAGGACGGATTCAAGTTCAAGAAGGAGGCCGACTTTCCCCTCAAAGGCGCTACTGATCAAGAGTCTTGGGTTGAACTAACCTTTGCTCTGACAGATGAGGAGCATGAATCCCTGAAGGATGAATACAAGACAGACAGCAAATCTCTGAAGGTTAGGAAGTACTTTCAGACGAACGAAAAGCTCGATGACGGAAAAAATGCTGCTGGCTGGATACTGGGTTATAAGTCCGATGGTGTCCTGTCAAATACTCCGTTCTACGGCGCAAAGAATGTTCAAAGCGGCAAGTTCGGTGATCTGATCTACATTCCGGCAATCAGCAAGGTTGACGAACATACCAAGCTGAGTGGCCCATCGGCCCTACGCGACCTGATTACCAACATCATGTCGGATGTTGTGGAGAAGAGTGATGCCTACACAGCTCTGGCTAATAGTGTTAAGGCCTTTGCGGATAGCGTTCGGGCGATAGAGACCGAGGACAAGCGGTCACTGTCGAGTTTTGAGGACGACCTAAATGCGTCGCTTGCGTCATGGCAAGCAAGATTCAGTCTAGAGTTCACGGCTCCATCTACCGCGGAGATCATCAAGTCCATGCTTGGATGGAGTATCCGCGACGATTGCCATGAAAAGCCGCAAGGAGTTGAATACTTTGGTTCCGGTTTTCAGCGCCACTTCATTTATTCGCTTATTCAGCTTGGTGCGAAGTACGTACCCCAGAAAGTGTCAAAGAAGGCGAAGGACTTCTCGCCCTCTCTGAACCTGGTGCTCTTCGAAGAGCCCGAAGCATTCCTGCATCCGCCTCAACAGGTCGATCTGGCGCGAAACCTTGTCAAAGTAAGCGATGCGGAGGATTGGCAAATTGTATGCACCACACACTCCGCCCACTTTGTGAGTAGGAATGTCTCGCGGATCCCCGCGATCATCCGAGCTCGACGGAGTAACGGGATCGTGTCTATCTATCAAATAGATGACGCGCGGTGGAACCTCATCGTGGATGCCAATCAAAGCATTCAAGAGGTTGCCAAGAAGTATCCCAAATTAGCAAAAGATATGCATGCCGATGATCGGCGGCCAGAAATGGAATCCATAAAGTACTTCTTATGGCTAAATCCGGATCGGGCGGGATTGCTATTTGCCCAGCATGTCCTGTTGGTGGAAGGGCCAAGCGAAACAGCGCTGATCAATCGTCTGCTGGACGATGGAAAGCTATCCTTGCCGCAAGGGGTCTATGTGCTGGACTGTCTAGGAAAATATAACATCCACCGCTTCATGAATCTACTAAGCGGCCTTGGCGTCTCCCATGCTGTCCTGATTGACGACGACAACAACAGTGACAAGCACGAGGGACTCAATCAGCTCATTCTTGATTCGAGAAACGCACAATTTACACGCAAGGTTGTAACGATACCAAATAATCTTGAAAACCTATTAGGTGTCCCGCATCCCGGTCGTGTCGACAGAAAACCTCAGCATATACTGTATTGCTATGCTTCCAATCAGATTGATGCGGAAGCCATCAGCAAATTTTGCGAGCTGGTTCAGTCCTGCTTTGGAACTGAGATAGCAAGTAGAGTTTGAGTGTTTCTGAGACTCCCGTCAGAGTTCCCGCCAAGAACAAGGAGAAGCGCATTGGCATTCTTGTCGGAGGCCGAAATCGAAAGCGCGCTGCTGGACCAGCTGCACGGGCTCGGATACAGGATCGAACGCGAGGAGGACATCGGCCCCGACGGCCACCGGCCGGAGCGCGAGAGCCACAATGAGGTGGTGCTGCGCAGGCGGGTCGAGGACGCCGTTGCCCGCCTGAACCCCGGGGTGCCGCCGGAGGCGCGGCAGGACGCGATCCGCAAGGTCACACCGTCCGATCTGCCCGCCCTGCTCGATGTGCACGTCCCGCACGGCCTGATTTCCGGCACGCTGCGTATCTCCGATGCCCAAGCCTTCCTCAAGGAACGTGACTTATGAACGAAGCTGGGCAACTCGTCATCTTCGAAGCTGAAAACGGTCCGGTCCAGGTGCGGCTGGAGGGAGAGACCGTGTGGCTGACGCAGGCGCAGATGGCCGAGCTGTTCGGCACTTCCAGTGACAACATCAGCCTGCACCTCAAGAACATTTACAAGGAGCGGGAGCTTCAGGAGGCGGCAACTACCGAGGATTTCTCGGTAGTTCGCCAGGAGGGCGCGCGGCAGGTACGACGCCGGCTCAAGCACTACAACCTCGACGCCATCATTTCCGTGGGGTATCGGGTCAGTTCCGCGAAA
>NZ_SBIK01000003.1:0-97500 GCF_006503695.1 Tepidiphilus succinatimandens | reverse complement strand
TGGCACAGCGACGACGACACCCAAGGCGCCATCAAGATCGTGATGACCGGCTCCGCCGCCGATCCGCCGCAATGGCAGAAGCACATCGGCAACAAGGCGCGGCGCGATCTGCTCGCCAAGCGGATCAAGGACCCGGCCGATTCGCTGAAACTCGTGATCGTGCGCGACATGTGGCTCACCGGCTTCGACGCACCCTGCCTGCACACCCTCTACCTCGACAAACCCATGCGCGGCCACGGCCTGATGCAAGCCATCGCCCGCGTGAACCGGGTGTTTCGCGACAAGCCGGCCGGGCTGGTCGTGGACTACATCGGCATTGCCCAGAACCTGAAGAACGCGCTCGCCCAGTACTCGCCCCGCGACCGCGAGCAGACCGGCATCGACGAAGCCGAGGCCGTCGCCGCCCTGCAGGAAAAGTACGAAGTCGTGCGCGACCTGTTTTTCGGGCTGGACTACCGCCCCGCCTTGAATGCCTCACCGCAAGCGCGTCTGGCGATGCTGGCCGAAGCCATCGAATGGATCCTCGCCAAGCAGCAGCACTGGGCGGAGCAGGAAACCACCCCCGAAGGCAAGAAGGCCGCGCACCGGCGCTTTGCCGACGCAGTGCTCGCCCTTTCGAAAGCCTTTGCGCTGGCGGCCAGCTCGGACGAAGCACGTCGCATCCGCGAAGAAGTGGGTTTCTTTCAGGCCGTGCGGGCGGCGCTCGTCAAATCGGACAGCGCTTCCGGTTCCTCCGCCCAAGAGCGCTCGCTTGCCATCCAGCAGATCGTCAGCCGCGCGGTGGTCTCGACCGAGATCGTGGATATTCTGCGCGCCGCCGGGCTCAAGAGCCCGGACATCTCCATCCTCTCCGACGAGTTCCTGGCCGAAGTGCAGCAGATGGAGAAGAAGAACCTGGCGCTGGAAGCGCTGCGCAAGCTCATCGGCGACGGCATCCACTCACGCACCCGCACCAACGTGGTCCAAACCCGCGCCTTCTCCGAACGTCTGGAAGCGGCGATCGCCCGCTATCACGCCAACGCCATCACCACCGCCGAGGTGCTGCAAGAACTGATCGAGCTGGCCCGCGACATCCGCGCCGCCCGGAAGCGGGGCGAGGAATCGGGACTGTCGGACGAAGAAGTCGCCTTCTACGACGCCCTGGCGGAGAACGAATCCGCGGTGCAGGTGATGGGAGACGACAAGCTGCGCGTGATCGCCCACGAACTGCTGATGAGCCTGCGGGACAACGTCTCGGTGGATTGGGCCCACCGTGAATCGGCGCGCGCCCGGCTGCGGGTGCTGGTCAAGCGCATCCTGCGCAAATACGGCTACCCGCCCGACCTGCAAGACTCTGCCGTACAGACCGTGCTGGCGCAGGCCGAGGCGCTGTCGTCGGTATGGAGCGTCGTATGAGAGTCTTGGGGGAAGTGCTTGGTGGACCGGAGGAGGATCGAACTCCCGACCTTCGCATTGCGAACGCGACGCTCTCCCAGCTGAGCTACCGGCCCATGATCTTGCACGACGGTATGACCCACCTGGGGTGGTGGGCGGTAGTGGGATCGAACCACTGACCCCTGCCGTGTGAAGGCAGTGCTCTACCGCTGAGCTAACCGCCCGTCGTGTGCAGAGACCGCAATGATACGGGCTCGCCTTTCGGACGTCAACCCCTGTCGCACGCGCTGGGAGCGGTACGAGAGACGGGGGACTTGTCCGACTTTTTCCCCGCCGGGCGCGCCTCTGATCCGCGGTTCTTGTTACACTAGGCGGTATCCGCATCCTACGCAGTCGCACGAGGAGCGCCGTTCCGATGCCCCGCGGTTTCTATTCCATCATGGCCGCGCAATTCTTTTCCGCGTTGGCCGACAATGCCCTGCTGATCGTCGCGATGGGAATCCTGCGCCAACTCGAGGCGCCACCCGAATACGAGCCGCTCCTCAAGCTCTTCTTCACCCTCTCCTACGTGCTGCTCGCCGCCTTCGTAGGGGCATTCGCCGATTCCATGCCGAAGTGGCGTGTGATGTTCATCACCAATTCGATCAAGATCGTCGGGTGCCTTCTCATCGTCTTCGGCGTGCATCCCCTGCTGGGCTACGCCATCGTCGGCGTGGGGGCGGCGGCCTATTCGCCGGCCAAGTACGGCATCCTCACCGAGTACCTGCCGCACCGCCTGCTGGTGGTAGCCAACGGCTGGATCGAAGGGCTCACGGTCGGGGCGATCATTTTGGGAACGCTGCTCGGCGGCGCCCTGGTGGCCCCGGGTCTGGTCGCCCGGTTCGACGCCTGGTTCCCCTGGCTGCACAACGGGCTGTGGGTGTCCCTGCTCGTGGTGGTGCTGGTCTATGGCGTCGCTGCGGTGTGCAACCTCTACGTACCCGACACGGGTGTGGCGCACGTGCCGCTCAAGAAGAACCCCTTCTATCTGTTGCACGAGTTCGGGCATTACTTCCTGCTGCTGTGGCGCGACAAGCTGGGGCAGATCTCTCTGGCGGTGACGACCCTTTTCTGGGGCGCGGGGGCGACGTTGCAGTTCATCGTGCTCAAATGGGCTGAGGTGAATCTCGGTTTGCCGCTATCCCAGGCGTCGATGCTGCAAGGAGTGGTGGCCGTGGGCATCGCGGCGGGGGCGGTCGCGGCGGCCAAATGGGTGGCGCTACGCGAGGCGCCGCGGGTGATTCCTCTGGGGATCGTCATGGGATTCGCGGCGATCGGCATGATCTTCGTGCATTCGCTCGCCCTGGCGATCATCCTGATGATCGCCGTCGGGGCGCTCGCCGGCTTTTTCGTGGTGCCGATGAACGCGATGCTGCAGCACCGCGGCCACGTCCTCATGGGGGCGGGGCATTCGATCGCGGTGCAAAACTTCAACGAAAACCTCGCCATCCTGGTGATGACCGGCCTCTACGCGATCCTTTTGCGGTATGACTTGCCGGTCCACCAGGTGATCATGCTCTTCGGGCTCTTCGTAGCGGGTACCATGGTCGCCATCTGGGCATGGCATCGCGCCAACCAGCGCCGCATCGATTCGCTCCACCTACTGGAGATGGTCGAGCGGCATTGAGGCGCGGCGTTTCGCCCCGTCAGCGAAACGCAAAGAGTTCGCGATGGAAGCGCCGGCGCACGTCGAATCCCTGCGCGGAGAAGTCGCGCAGTAGCGCTTCACCAAACCCCTCGGGGCCGCAAAACCACAGGCTCGCTTCGCGCCACTGCGGCACGGCAGCGCGGATGCGCTCGCCGGTGAGCCGCCCGTCGCGCTGCGGCCAGACGAGGTGCAGCGCCACCCCCGCCGCCTCGGCGAGCGCCCGCAGCCAGGCCTCGGCGGCCTCGTCCGGCGCCGTCAGCGAATGGAAGTAATCGACCGGGCAGGAAGGCGAACCGCGTAGCGCTTTCTGCTGCAGCGCGGCGAGAAACGGCGTCACCCCCACGCCGCCGCTCACCCAGATCTGGCGCGGCGCCTCGTCGGCAAACGTGAAACCGCCATAAGGCCCCTCGATTCGTACCTCTTGCCCCGGGCGCAGCCGCTGCGGCAAACTGCGGGTGAAATCTCCCAGCGCCTTGACGACGAAGGAGAGCCGCGGCGAGCGCTCGTCCCAGACGCTGGCGATGGTGAAGGGATGAGCCTTTTCCCGCACGTCGAGCGTGAGGAAGGCGAACTGTCCGGCTGTGTGCCCCGGCCAGCGTTGCGGAGCCACGGTGAGCGCGAGCGCTCCCGCGCCCGGCAACGGTTCCACCGCCTCCAGCCGCCCCAGGATGCGCCGCGCAACACCGATGCGTCCGGCGAGCGAGACGGCGGCGGCACAAACTCCGGCAACGATCTCCAGCGCGAGCAGCGCTCCCAGCTGCGTGCCCCAGTAGGAGAACTTCACGAGCACGAGGGCGTGGAAGGCGAAGACGAGGAAAAGCAGCGGGATCATGCGGTGCAATTTGGCAAAGACGTGATACGGCACGCGGCGCAGCAGCGCGATCAGCAGCAGCGGCACGGCGGCGTAGAAGGCCCATTCCCCCATGGTCTCGGCCAGACCCCGCACGGCGCGAAACGCCGCCTCGATCGCATTGCTCGGCTCCGGTCGCGGCCCGCGCGGCGGGCGCGTGATCCAACCCAGCTGCACCGCCCACTTCGGCCCCTTGACCCACAACCAATGGGTGAGGGCGAAGACGAGCGCGCCGATTCCCAGCCACTTGTGCAGACGGTAGGTTTTGTCCAACCCGCCGAAAAGGCGCTCGACGGGGCGCAGGCGCAGCGCGAGCACCATGGCCGCGCTCATGCAGCCGAAGGCGAGCACGCCGCTCAACTGCGTCATCACCTCGCGCCAGGCGAAGAGCGTGTCCGCTTCGTAGAATGTCGGCTCGGCCGCCAGCCACAACAGGGCAGAGCCGAGCAGCAGGGTCCACAACCCATGGCGCATCCGATCCATCACATACCTCCACAAGAAATATTTATCCTATTGGCATCGCCATAGGATAACCGCCGAGAAAGGACGAAGGCTTAACCCGGAATGAACGCCGTGTAACGAAAACGCTCGGCGCACTACCCCTGCCCTTCGACGAGCGCCCTGGCCCGGCACAGATCCTCCCAGGCCTTGGCTTTGTCGGCGGGGTTGCGCAAGAGGTAGGCGGGATGGTAGGTGACTACGACGGGGATCTCGCCGTAGCGGAAGATCCGGCCGCGCGCCTGGGCGATCTTGACATCCTCATCGAGGAGCGCGAACGCCGCCGGACGCCCCAGGGCCACCAGCACCTTCGGGCGTACGAGTTCGATCTGGCGGAAGAGGAAGGGCGCGCAGGCGGCGATCTCCTCGGGCGAGGGCGTGCGGTTGTCCGGCGGACGGCACTTCACCGCATTGGCGATGTAGACCTGGGTGCGGTCCAGTCCCAGCGCGAAGAGCATGGCGTCGAGCAGCTTGCCCGCCGGGCCGACGAAAGGCTCGCCGCGCCGATCTTCCTCCCGCCCCGGCCCCTCGCCCACGAACATCCAGCGCGCCTGACGGTTGCCCACGCCCGGCACCGCCTGCGTGCGCGTGCGGTGCAGCGCACAGGCGGTGCAGGCGCGGATCTCCGCTTCCAGTGCCTCCCAGTCGAGCGTGGCGATGCGTGCGGCGCGATCCGGGTCGACGGTCCGCGCCGAAGCGCCAGCGGCGCGGGATGCGGCCGGAACAGGAGGCGGAGCCAGAGGCGGTCCGACCGGTCCGGAAGGAGCATGGAGCGGCCGAACCCTGGGGCGCTCCCTGGCCGGCGCGGGCGCTGCCACTGCAGCCGTAGTGGGTTTCTGCGGCGGCGTATCCAGTGTCTGGTCGGTCGAGGCCGCGACGGCAGGGAGTTCTTGGTGCGCGGCCTTGGCCTCACCCGCCTCGCAGGCCGGTTGCAAGCGGGTACGCAGACGCCACAGCGGCGTCAAGCCCATTTCCTCGAGCTTGGCAAAGCGCTCTTTTTCGTCGAGGGGCGCGCTCATCGAACGAGTTCCCGCTGCATCACCAGCGCGTCTTCCCTTGCCCCCTCCCGCGTGGCGTAATAGCCGCGGCGCCGGGCCACGATGGTAAAACCGCTGCGCTGATAAAGGGCGATCGCCGCCTGGTTGGAGACGCGCACTTCCAGCCATACTCTGGCGGCGCCGCGCTCGCGCGCTTCGTCGAGCGCAGCCTCCAACATCTCGCGCCCCAGCCCGCGGCCGCGATGAGTCGGCGTGATTGCCAGATTGAGGATTTCGGCCTCACCGGCGACGAGCAGCAAGATGAGGAACCCCACCGGTTCGGCCAAAGCCGTGGCCGGATCATCCCCCGAGAGAACTTCCGCCACCCAGCAGGCGTAACCCGCCGCGAGCGCCTCGCGAAAGCTCTTTTCGCTCCAGGGGATTTCCTGCGCGTCGCGTTCGAGCGCGACCACCCAAGGAAGATCGTCCTCGCGCATGGTGCGCAGGCGCAGCCAGTTCACGACGCCTGCACCCTGCGCTGGCGCAAGGCGGCCTGCTCTTCGGCCGTGAGCGCCACCTTGTCGCGCACGTAGTAGGGCGCGGCCTCCCAGGGGGGAAGCGCCCGTCCCTCGGCGAGCATGCGCCGCGCGAGCGGCAACAGGTCGCGGGACTGGACCGTGGCATCGAGCACGATTTCGACCGCGCCGGCGCGGATAGCTTCCGGCAGGCGCGGCCACAGCGGCTCCATCCCTTGGCCGATGACGTGCCATGGGCCGACCCCAGCGGGCGGGAAAAGCGCTTCGGGCGCGTCCACCCCTGCTGCGGCAAGCGCTTCGATTCGCCCGCCGCAGCAGCGAAACCAGGCGTGATAGCATTGGCCCATGCGGGCATCGGCAAGCGCCAGCACCGTGCCCTCGCCCGCCTGCGCCGCCAGGGCTTCGAGCGAGCCGACGGGCACGAGCGGCAGCGACCACGGCATGGCGAGCCCTTGCGCCACGGCGCAGGCAAGCCGCAGCCCGGTGAAGGCCCCGGGCCCGGCGCCAAACGCGATGGCGGAGAGCTGCTCCACGGCAAGCCCCGCTTCTTCGAGCACGGCCTGGACCGCGGGCAGCACGTGTTCGGCGTGGCGGGCGTAGCCCTGCAGCCGGCGTTCCCAGACGGTGTCGCCGCGCTGCAGCGCCACGGAGGCGATTTCGCCGGAGGTTTCGATCGCGAGCAGATCCATGAGGGCATTTTACCGCCGGGCGGGGCATTTTCGCGTGCGATCTGCGACAATCCCACCAAACGCCGTTGACGTTTTTCCAGCCGGGGAGGATCGAACCATGAACGAAATCGGCCGCTGCCGCGTCCTGCTCGTCGATGACGACGCCCGCCTGCGCGAGTTGCTCACGCGCTTCCTGCACACCCAGGGGTTTCCCGTCAAGGCCGTGGCCGACGGGGCGGCCATGGAGCGGGCGCTAGAGCGCGAGCATTTCGACATGGTCATTCTCGACCTGATGCTGCCGGGCGAAGACGGGCTCACGCTGTTGCGCCGCCTGCGCCAGCGCGAGGCGCCACTCGGCGTCATCATGCTCACCGCCAAGGGCGACGAGGAAGACCGCATCCGGGGGCTGGAGCTGGGCGCGGACGATTATTTGCCCAAGCCCTTCAACCCGCGCGAGCTGGTGGCGCGCATCCACGCCGTGATGCGCCGCCGCCCGCGCGAACCGCTCGGCGCCCCGGCGCCCCAGGGCGGAACGGTGGTCTTCGGCGACAACGTGCTCGACCTCACCACGCGGCGCCTGACGCGCCACGGCGAGGAAATTCCGCTCACCACCGGCGAATTCGCCGTGCTGCGCGTGCTCGCCGAGCACCCCAACCAGCCCATGACCCGCGACAAGCTCATGGAGCTCGCCCGCGGTCGGGAGCATGGCCCCTTCGATCGCGCCATCGACGTGCAGATCAGCCGCCTGCGTCGCCTCGTCGAACCCGATCCGAGCAAACCGCGCTACCTCCAGACCGTCTGGGGCGTGGGCTACGTCTTCGTTCCCGATGCGCCCGCCGGGGAGGCCGAATCCTCGCCATGAGCGGGTCGCGTGAAAAAGGACTGCGGGCGCTGCTGTGCCGGGTGAGCCTCTTCTGGCAGCTCTTCGTCTCGATCACCGCGCTGCTTCTCGCCGCCGCCGCCAGCTGGTGGTGGCTGTCCTGGCAGATCGAGACGGAACAGCGCGCCCGGGACAATGCCCGGCTGATCGCCTCGGTGATCAACCTGACGCGCTCGGCGCTGCGCCACACCCCCCAGCGTTTTCAAGGCGACTTGATGATCGATTGGGTCACGCTCGAGGGCATCGCCGTCTATCCGGCCGATTTCGGCGACGAGGTCGAGCCACTGCCAGACGACGATCCCGATCGCGCCCTGCAGGAGGAACTGCGCCGACTGCTCGGCCCCTCCACCCAGGTAGGCAAGAGCTGGCGCGAGCAGCCCGGACTGTGGGTGTACTTCCGCCTCTCGCCGGAGGACCCTCGCGGCTACTGGCTGCGCTTTCCCCCCGAGCGCATTCCTCGCCCCGATCCGCGGCAATGGCTGATGCTCGCCAGCGTCATCCTCGCCCTGGCGCTCCTGGGCGCCTTCGTCATCGCCCGCTGGATCAGCGGCCCGCTGCGGGTGCTGCGCCGCGCCGCCGAGATGGTGGCCGCCGGCGGCCAGCCCACCTTGCTGCCCATGCCTGCCTCGGCCGAGCTCGCCAAGCTGGTGCTGGCTTTCAACACCATGGTCGAACGCTTGCGGCTCAACGAGACCGAACGGGCGCTCATCCTCGCCGGCGTGTCGCACGACGTGCGCACCCCCCTCACGCGCCTGCGGCTCGCCCTGGCGCTGCTCCCCATCGACGAGCGCGAAGCCCAGGCGCTGGAGGCCGATCTCGACGACATCGACCGCATCGTCGGCCAATTCCTCGACTATGCCAAAGTCGACGCGCTCGCTGCCGACGAGACCTTCGCGCTCGATGACCTCGTCGAAGAAGTCGTGGCCAAGGAACGTTTGCGCGGTACCCCCATCGAATGGAAAAGCGACGTGCCCCACGTCTTCGTGCGCGCCAACCGCGCGGCCCTGCGCCGGGTGCTGGTCAATCTCATCGACAACGCGAAGAAATATGCCGGAACCGAACACCCCATCGAGATCCTGCTCGGCGAGGACGCAGCCGCCCCCACCCTTACCGTGGCCGACCGCGGTCCCGGCATCCCCGAAGACCAGCTCGAGCGGGTGCTCGCCCCCTTTGCCCGTACCGAATCGGCCATGCGCAGCGGCGTGACGGGCTCGGGCTTGGGGCTAGCCATCGTCAAGCGCACCATCGAGGCGCTCGGCGGGCGCCTCACGCTCGCCAACCGCGACGGCGGCGGGCTTGCCGTGACCCTCGAACTGCCGCCCGCACCCCCTCCGCTTCCCAACCCTTCCTCCTCGCAGGACGCTCCATGAAACTGCTTTTCGACCTCCTTCCCATTCTCGTCTTCTTTCTCGCTTATCGAGTCGCCGGACTCTTTCCCGAAGCGGTCGCTCCCTTGGGAACGGTCTTGGCAGCGCCCCCTTCGACCCTGCCCCTCCTCACCGCCACTGCCGCGACGATGCTCGCGACCGTCGCCCAGATCCTGGCGTTGCGCCTGCGCGGACGCCCCGTCGATCGCATGCTGTGGGTGAGTTTCGTTCTGGTCACGGTTCTGGGCGGGGCGACGCTCTTCCTGCACGATCCCGCCTTCATCCAGTGGAAGCCCACGGCGCTGTACTGGAGTTTCGCCGCGGCGCTCATCGGTGCGCGGTTTTTGCGCCGCAACCTGATCCGCAGCGCCATGCAGGCGCAGCTGCGGCTGCCCGATCCCGTCTGGGCGCGGCTCTCCGACCTGTGGAGCGGATTCTTCCTGGCGATGGGCGCGCTGAACCTCTACGTCGCCTGGCATTATTCCGAAACCGTCTGGGTGAATTTCAAGCTCTTCGGCACCCTGGGCGCGATGCTGCTCTTCGTGCTCGCCCAATCCCTGTGGCTGTCCCGTCATCTCGAAGAGGAACGATCCGATGCCTGAATACGACCCCATCGCCGAACTGCGCCGGCGGCTACAGACGCTCGAACCGCTCGAACTCGAGATTCGCGACGACAGCGCCGCGCACGCCGGCCACGCCGGAGCGGCCGGCGGCGGGCATTACCGCGTGCGCCTCGTCTCGCCCCGCTTCGCAGGGCTTTCCCGGGTGCAACGCCACCGCCTGGTGTTCGCCGCTGCGGGCGATCTGATGCAAAAAGGGATTCACGCGCTCGCCGTCACCGCCCTTGCCCCGGGCGAGTGAGGCCCGCTTGCAGTTTGCTACAGGTCGATGAATTACTTTCGGCCGTCATCGGTTACACTCGGATTCGCGGCGCGCATCGCGGCGCGCCGGAACCGTCATCCGTGAAAGGAAACCCATGTACGCCAAACTCCGCACTCCCGTCCGGGCCGCCGTCCTCGGCCTCGGGCTCGTTGCCCTGCCCGCCCTGGCGCAGAACGTGGCCAAGGTCAATGGCCAGCCCATCCCCCAGATCTACATGGACGTGATCGTCAAGGAACAGGTCGCCCAGGGGCTGCCCGACAACGAGCAGCTGCGCCAGGCGGTCAAGGACGAGCTCATCCGCCGCGCCGTCATCGCCGAGCAAGCGAAGAAGGCGGGGCTCGACAAGAGCCCCGAAGTGAAGGCCGAGATGGAGCTCGCCCGTCAGGGCGTGCTCGTGCGCGCCTACCTCAAGGATTTCGTCGCCAAGAATCCCGTGAGCGAAGAAGAGATCAAGAACGCCTACGAGAAGATCAAGACGATGTACTCGGGCAACGAACTCCACACGCGCCACATCCTGGTGGAGAAAGAGGACGAAGCCAAGGACATCATCGCCAAGCTCAACAAAGGCACTTCGTGGGATGAGCTGGCCAAGCAGTCGAAAGACA
The DNA here is from genome assembly GCF_006503695.1 of Tepidiphilus succinatimandens. Taxonomy (GTDB): domain Bacteria; phylum Pseudomonadota; class Gammaproteobacteria; order Burkholderiales; family Rhodocyclaceae; genus Tepidiphilus; species Tepidiphilus succinatimandens. Next base: position 87,176 of record NZ_SBIK01000003.1, on the reverse strand, counting down.
CCGGCAGCAAGGACAAAGGAGGCGATCTCGGCTGGGTGACGCCCGACATGTTCGTGCCCGACTTCGGCACGGCGCTGGGCAAGATGCAGAAGGGCGAGACCTCCAAGACCCCGGTCAAGACCCAGTTCGGCTACCACGTGATCCGCGTCGACGACGTGCGCCCGCAAACCCCGCCGCCGCTCGAGCAGATCCGGCCGCAGATCGAGCAGCAGCTGCAGCAGCAGAAGATCCAGAAGCACCTCGAAGAGCTGGTCGCGAAAGCGAAAGTGGAATAAGAAAGAAGCAAGGGGTGCCCCTGCTCCTTGCAGGAAGCCCCCTGCGCCACTTCAGCGGCCGATCAGCCCGCGAAAGATCTCCTTCACCGCCGGCACCACCGGCGGCTGTTCTTCTTGCACCTGCCCTTCTTCCGGTGGCGCAAGCCGCCGGCGGATCGCCTCCTTGGCGAAATCCCGGGCCAGTTCCTCGGTCACCACCCGGTAGGCGGGCGAAGCGAGCGGCCCCGTCACTTCCAGCGGAATCGGCAACCCGAGCAGGACGGCGAGCGGTCCGTCTTGCTGCACTTCGGGCGTGGCGGTCAATCGCACCCGCAGGCGGTAATCGAGCTCCGAACGGATCAGATCCACGCGACCGGCCCCCTCGGCGGTGAAGAGCGCCGTGCGGCCGAAGAGGTCGTCGTTGCGCAGCACGCCGCCGGCCAGTACCCCGCTGCCGGAGAGTTCCTCGAACGGCGTGCGGTCCCCTCCGCCGCCGGCCGGCCGCTCGCCGCGCAGCACGGCCGAAGCGTCGCGCAACAGGCGTTCGACGTCCACCCCCAGCACGGCTCCGTCACGCACCCGTGCGCGCAGCGTGCCCTGGGCCGAGCGCAGCGCCTCGTTGGCCGTCAGCCCCCGTCCGCGCAAGGCGAAATCGACGCTCCCTTGGCCGGTGAGCGAAGATTTGCCGTACACGGCGGTAAGCAGCCGCGCCACGTCGACCCCCTCGAGCCGCCCCTCCGTTTGCCAGTGAGTCGACCCGGCGAGATCGTCCAGGTTTGCCTGAAGGCGCAGGGCCCCGCCGTAGGCACTTCCGCTGAGCGCCGTCTCCACGCGATCGCCCGGCAGATCCGCCCCCAACCGCCCTTGCAGCGCGACCTCGTCCACGCTGAGCTCGAGCGCGTCCAGGTGCAGCGCGGCGGCGTCGGCCTGCACGTCGGAAGACAGGCGCACCCGACGCAGAGCCGACGACGGCAGATCGAGCGCCACGCCCTGCGCCTCGAGCCAAGCGCGAAGATCGAACTCCGGCACTTCCAGCCGCCCCACCCAGCGCGGCGCGCGCGGCCACTGCTCCAGCCGGCCGGCCAGGCTCATCTGGCTGCGCTCAGACAGCGCCAGGGTCGCTTTCAGCGGCACCGCTGCCTCGGACACCACCGGCCCGGCCTCGAGCGCGAGCGGCCCGAGGCGAAACGGCTGCTCGCGCCCCGCCCCATACCACAGGACATACGCCTCGCGCACCGACACGCGGCCCAAAGCAAGCGGCAGGGCGGCCGCCCTCGCCCCCGCCGGCTCGGCCGCAGGCGCGGGTTCGGCCTCGGCTCCGGACGCCGCGACCACGGACGTCGGGCGGTCGAACCGCCAGTTCTGCCGCCCGTCGGAGCGGCGCTCGAGGTGCAGGCGCACGCCTTCCAGCGTGAGCGTATCCACCTCGATCCGGCGGGAGAACAAGGCCAAAAGATCCACCCCAAGCGCGAGCCGATCGATCTCGGCCAGGGCGGGGGAGGTGAACCCCGGCGGGTTGCCCAGGCGCACCGTCTGCGCTTCGAGCGCAAGGCGGGGCCAGAGCGCGAGCTGCAGCCCACCGTGCACCTCGAGGGAACGCCCCAGGTGGGCCTGCGCCCAGCGGTCGATCTCGTCGCGGTAACGCACCGCATCGAAAGTGGCCACGAACACCGCTAGCGCAGCCACGGCGACGGCAACGAGCACGAGTACGCCAAGGAGCAGGCGTTTCACCATGAGATTTCCCCGCTGCTACCCAGACTCAGAACATCTCCTCGTCGAGCGCCAGCACACCGGCCGCGCCTTCGGTGACCGTCATCCCCAGCGCCGGGGCGCGGGCGAGCACATGGTCGGCATAGAAGCGCGCCGTGCCGATCTTGGCGCGATAAAACGCCTCGTCTCCCCCGCCTTCGGCCAGGCGCTTGGCCGCCACCAGCGCCGACAGACCGAGCTGCCAGCCACCGCAGACGATGCCGAAGAGTTCGAGCAGCGGCACCGAAACCGCATGGGCCGCTTTTGGGTTGGACCCGTAGGTCTCGAGGATGTAGGCCACGCCTTTTTCCAGGGCATCGATGCCGGCGCCAAGCCGGCGCGCGAGCACGCCGAACTCTTCGCCCGGCTGCGCGCGCAGTTTCTCCGCCGCCAGCCGCATCTCTTCGATGAGCCCCCGGGCGATGACGCCGCCGTTGCGGGCGATCTTGCGGCCGATGAGATCGTTGGACTGGATCGCGGTGGTTCCTTCGTAGATGGGGGTGATGCGCGCATCGCGGTAGTGCTGCGCCGCGCCCGTCTCCTCGATGAAGCCCATGCCGCCGTGCACCTGGACGCCGAGCGAGGCGATGGTCACCGAGTTCTCGGTGCACCAGCCCTTGACCACCGGGGTCATGAGCTCGACGAAGCCGCGGCTGCGCTGGCGCACCGATTCGTCCGGATGGTGGTGCGCCAGATCGAACGCCGCCCCCACCGTATAGGCGAGCGCACGCATGGCCTCGGTCTGCGATTTCATCAGCATCAGCATGCGCCGCACGTCGGGGTGGCGGATGATGGGCACGCGCGGCCCGCTCTTGACACCGACCTCGAACCCCTGGATGCGCTCCTTGGCGTAGGAGAGCGCCTTTTGATAGGCGCGCTCGGACAGCGCCAGCCCTTCGAGGCCGACGGCGAAGCGCGCCTCGTTCATCATGATGAACATGTATTCGAGGCCGCGGTTGGGCTCGCCCACCAGGGTGCCGACCGCGCCGCCGTGGTCACCGAAGGAGAGCACGCAGGTGGGGCTGGCGTGGATGCCGAGCTTGTGCTCGATGGAGACGCAGCGCACGTCGTTGCGCGCCCCGAGGCTGCCGTCGGCATTGACGAGGAATTTCGGCACGACGAAGAGGGAGATGCCCTTCACCCCCTCGGGCGCGCCGGGCAGGCGCGCGAGCACGAGGTGCACGATGTTCTCGGCCAGGTCGTGTTCGCCGTAGGTGATGAAGATCTTCTGCCCGTAGAGCTTGTAGGTGCCGTCGCCCACCGGCTCGGCGCGGGTGCGCACCGCCGAGAGGTCGGAACCGGCCTGCGGCTCGGTGAGGTTCATGGTTCCGGTCCACTCGCCGCTCACCATCTTGGGCAGATACATTTTCTTCTGCTCGGGCGAGCCGCACAGCATGAGGGCCTCGATCGCCCCCTGGGTGAGCATGGGGCACAGCGAGAAGGCGAGGTTCGAGCCTTTCCACAGCTCCATCACGGCAGTGACCACCACTTTGGGCAATCCTTGCCCGCCGAACTCGGGCGAGCAGGCAAGCGCCGTCCAACCGGCCTCGCGAAAAGCGGTGTAGGCCTCTTTCCAGCCGGGCGCCGTCTTCACTTCGCCGTCCTGCCACACGGCGCCGTGCACGTCGCCGACCCGGTTCAAGGGGGCGAGCACCTCCTCGGCGAACTTGCCACCCTCTTCGAGGATGGCCGCCACCACGTCGGGGCTCGCCTCCTCGCACTGCGGCAGGCGCGCGATCCGCTCGAGGCCGATCAGCTCTTCGAGCACGAAACGCATGTCTTTCAGCGGGGCACGATATTCACTCATGGATTACTCCTACAGGGTTTTCGTCGTTCGAATCCCGGAGCCTGGGCTCCGGTACCTGTTCCCTTTCCACCCCGGTCGAATGCCGGCTTCGTTTTTTCATTTGTTTTTCAGGTATCGGGCATCGTCGAAAGCCGCCACCCAGTCAGGACGATAGACCACGAACATCGTGATCACCACCCCACTGAGCCACGATTCGGCAAAGCCCATGAGCACAAAATAAGGTGCCCAATCTTGCAGCAGGTGCTCCAGCGTATAGGCGCCAGCTCCCCACAATACCAGGATGGCGAGCGCCCCTTCGGCGAGCAGCGTCAATCCCGACCCGAAGAAGGCCACCACGAAGATGAACACGAAAAAATGCGCCGGTAAGAATCGCGCGACGAAGCGGCGCCAGGCATCGGCAAAGATCACCGGCCAGACCGCCGTCACGAGAAAATTGAGCGCATAGGCCGGTGCATCGAACGCCCCATTGGCGCACACCACGGCGAGGGCCAAGCCGAGCGCCAGGGTGGCGAGCGGCGCCCCCAGCGAGAGCGTGGCGGCCATCGCCCCGAGCACATGAAACGTAAGCCCCGCTTCGATGCCGGCGCGAATGCTCCACAGCAACGCCAGCCCCAGCGCCCAGCCCGCGACGAGATGGAAACGCCGGTCGTCCTTGAGCGCTTGCCAAGGGGTGTGGCGAGCGCTGCGCCAAAGCCACAGCCCCGCCAGCACCCAGGAACCGGCGATCCATTCTGCGGAAAAGAGCGCCGAAGGCAGGTTCATCTCGCGCCGTGTCGCTCACAGTTTCTGCGTCAGCTCCGGCACCGCCTGGAAGAGATCGGCCACCAGGCCGTAATCGGCCACCTGGAAGATGGGCGCTTCGGGATCCTTGTTGATCGCCACGATCACCTTGGAATCCTTCATGCCGGCCAGGTGCTGGATGGCCCCGGAAATGCCGATGGCGACGTAGAGCTCGGGCGCGACGATCTTGCCGGTCTGGCCGACCTGATAGTCGTTGGGGGCATAACCCGCGTCCACGGCGGCGCGCGAGGCGCCGATGGCCGCGCCGAGCTTGTCGGCAAGCGGCTCGAGCACCTCGTGGAATTTCTCCGCACTGCCCAGACCGCGCCCACCGGAGACGATGATGCGGGCGTTCGTCAGTTCGGGGCGCGCCGACTTGGTCACTTCCCGGCCGACCACCTTGGTGGGCCCCGGCTCGGCGATGGCCTCGATCGCCTCGATGGGGGCGTTTCCGCCGTCCCCCACGGCGTCGAACGCGGTGCCGCGCACGGTGATCACCTTGATCGGATCGCCCGAGCGCACGGTGGCGAGCGCGTTGCCGGCGTAGATCGGGCGCACGAAGGTGTCGGCGTCGATCACCTTGACGATGTCGGAGATCTGGGCCACGTCGAGCAGCGCCGCGATGCGCGGGGCCACGTTCTTGCCGAAGGCCGTGGCCGGCACTAGGATGTGGGTGTATTCCTTGGCGATTTTGAGCGCCTGGGCGGCGAGCGCCTCGGCGGTGAGATCGGCGAGCACCGACGAATCGGCCAGCAGCACGCGGGCCACGCCCTCGAGCTTGGCCGCCTGTTCGGCGACCGCCCGGCAGCCATGGCCGGCCACCAGCACGTCGGCTGCCGCGCCCAGCGCCTTGGCGGCGCCCAGGGCATGCGCCGTGGCCGGAGCGAGTTTCTGGTTGTCGTGTTCGGCGATGACGAGAATCTTCATGGTATTTGGCTCCCGGCTCAGATCACTTTGGCTTCGTTGCGCAGTTTCTCGATGAGCTCATCGACGCTGCCCACCATCACCCCTGCCTTGCGCTTGGGCGGCTCTTCGACCTTGAGGGTGGCAAGGCGCGGCGTGACATCTACGCCGAGCGCTTCGGGCGTGAGCGTGTCGACGGGCTTTTTCTTCGCCTTCATAATGTTGGGCAAGGTGGCGAAGCGCGGCTCGTTCAGACGCAGGTCGGTGGTGATGACTGCGGGCAGCGGCAGCTCGACCGTCTCCAGCCCGCCGTCGACTTCGCGCGTGACCCGGGCCCTGCCGTCGGCGATCTCCACCTTGGAAGCGAAGGTGGCTTGCGGCCAGCCGAGCAGCGCCGCGAGCATCTGGCCGGTCTGGTTCGCGTCGTCGTCGATCGCCTGCTTGCCGGCGATCACCAGCCCCGGTTGTTCTTTCTCCACCACGGCTTTGAGGAGCTTGGCCACCGCCAGCGGCTGCAGCTCCACGTCGGTCTGCACCAGGATGCCGCGGTCGGCCCCCATGGCCATGGCCGCGCGCAGCGTCTCCTGGCACTGGGCCACGCCACAGCTGACCACGATGACCTCGCTCGCCACGCCCGCTTCCTTGAGCCGGATCGCCTCTTCCACGGCGATCTCGTCGAAGGGGTTCATGGACATCTTGACGTTGGCGGTATCCACGCCGCTGCCGTCGGGCTTGACGCGGATCTTGACGTTGTAATCCACCACGCGTTTGACCGGTACCAGGATCTTCATTTTTCTCCCCGAGTTGAGTATGCCATCTCGACCTCGCCCGGCCGGGCCGGGCCACCCCTTGCGGGATCGTGCTCCATACGGTATCGTATGGAAAGGATTTCGTCAAGATGGCAACCGTGAACGACCCAAACCGCTCCCCCGTCGAGCGTGCCTCGCTCGATCGCGCCGCCTGGATCGAGGCGGCGATCGATCTCATCGCCACGGAAGGAATCGCCGGCCTGCGCATCGAGACGCTGGCGCGCAAGCTGCGCGTCACCAAGGGCAGCTTCTACTGGCATTTCCGCGACCGCCGGGCGCTGCAGCGGGCGCTGCTCGAGCACTGGCGCGAGGGGCGCATCCGCGACATCCACAAACAGACCCGTGCCCGACCAGGGCACGAGGCCGAGCAGTTGCGCCACGTGATCGACGTCTATAGCGCGAGCCGCAACCGCAAGGGCATCCTCATCGAACTCGCCATCCGCGAATGGGCGCAACGCGACCCGGAAGTGGCCGAAGTGGTGGCGGAAGTCGATGCGATCCGGCTCGCCTGCGCCCGCGACCTCTTCCTCGCGCTGGGGCTTTCGGAAGAAGAGGCCACGGCGCGGGCCACGCTCCTCTACGCCTACGTCTTCGGCTTCTCGCTCATGCACGTCGAGCGCATGCCGCAGGAAATCGAGCGTCTGAAGACGCGCATCGCCGGCTGGATCACCGGACCCGCTGCGGGCGACGACGAGGGCAGCAGCGAGCGCCTGCACGCCGAATGAAGGGCGCCGCGTCCAACCGTCGCGAGCGACGACGGAACAAGACGACCGGAGCATGTCACAGCCGAAGCACGCGGCGCGCGTTCTCGCCCGTGCGCTCGATCACTTCAGCAACCGTGCAGCCGCGCAGCTCCGCGAGGATCTCGGCGTAGCGCGCCAGATCCGCCGGCACGGTGCGCCGGTCCTGCGCCCAGACGGGCGGGATGTCCGGCCCGTCGGTCTCGAGCACGATCGCCTCCCAGGGAAGCTCGGCGGCGAGCCGGCGGACGTGGCGCGACCCTTCGTAGCTCATCGTGCCGCCGAATCCCAAAGCAAATCCCAGGCGCAGCGCCCGTTCCGCCTGGGCGAAGGAGCCATTGAAAGCGTGCAGGATGCCGCCAGCCACGCGGTGCTTCGCCAGGCTCTGGAGCACGTCCTCGACGGCTCGGCGCACGTGCAGGATCACCGGCAGACCGAGTTGCTGTGCCAGCCGCAGCTGGGCCTCGAACCAGGGCCGCTGCGCTTCGAGCGAAGGGGAAGCGACGAAGCGGTCGAGCCCGATCTCGCCGATCGCCACCGTCGGGTGCGCCGCGATCCAGGATTCCAGCTGCGCCATCGCCGCGGCGCAGGCGCCCGGCCCATCCGGCTTGGCTCCGGCAAGCGCCTCGGCGTGGCGCTGCACCTCGTGTACGTAGAGCGGGTGCACGCCCCAGGCGAGCCGCGCTTCGGGCACGTCCCGGCATTTTTCCGCCTGCCGGGCGAAAAGCCCGGGCACCACGCCGGGCACGACGAAAAGGCCGATACCGGCCGCGCGCGCTGCCGCGAGCAGATCCTCGCGATCGGCGTCGTATTCTTCGGCGTCCCAGTGCAGGTGGGTGTCGATCAGCATCCGCGCCACTGCGGCGGACGTTTCTCGATGAAGGCGTCTATCCCTTCGGCGGCGTCCTCGGCCATCATGTTGCAGGCCATCACCTCGCCGGCGAGCTGGTAGGCCGCCTCGATCCCCATCTCCAGCTGACGGTAGAAAAGCTCCTTGCCCATGCGTACCGCCACCGGAGATTTCGCCTTGATCGCGGCGGCGAGCCGTTCCACTTCCTCGTCGAGCGCCTCCGGATCGACGACGCGATTGACGAGGCCGCGACGATAGGCTTCTTCGGCATCGATGAATTCCCCCGTGACCAACATTTCGAACGCTTCCTTGCGCCCCATGTTGCGGGACAGGGCCACGGAGGGAGTCGAACAGAACAGCCCGACGTTGATGCCGGAGACGGCGAAGCGCGCCTGACTACTCGCCACGGCAAGGTCGCACATGCCCACGAGCTGGCAACCGGCGGCCGTGGCAATGCCATGCACGCGCGCGATCACCGGCACCGGTAATCTGATGAGGGAGAGCATCACCTCGGAGCACAATGCGAAGAGCCGGCGCTGGAAATCCAGCGTGCAGTTGGCCCGCATCTCCTTGAGGTCGTGCCCGGCGCAGAAGGCTTTGCCGGCGCCGGCGAGCACGACCACGCGCACGGCCGGATCCTGCGCCGAGCTCAGCGCCTCGCGCAAGGCTTCCAGCATCGCCCAGGAGAGCGCGTTGTACTGCTGCGGCCGGTTCAGGGTGAGGGTGAGCACGCCGTCTTCGAGCTTGGTGTGCACCAGGGGCTCGGCGGCGGTCGTCTGGGATTGGTCCATGTTCGGGTCTCCTCCGGGGAATGGATCACGGCCCGTTCATGATACGCCAAGCTCAGCCGGCGTGCGCTTGTGCCGCAAAATCCGGCAACGGTGCGCGCAATCCCCCCAAAAGGAAACTCATGAGCCGCGCTTCGAGCTTGGCCGGATCGTGATCGTCGAAGGATTCTCCGGCAAGCTGCTGCAGCCCCCCGGCGCCGGCGATGGCGTAGGAGACGGCGCCCAGCATGAAGTGGAAACGCCAGAAGATCTCCGCGTGCGGCACGCCCGGCAGGGAGCGGTAGAGCGCCTCGAGGTATTCGTCGGTGACGTCGCCGTACTCCTTGGCGAGCACGTGCCGCACGAAGGCGCTCGGATCGGTCATCGTCCGGCCCAGGAGCTGGAGAAAGCGCCGCCCTCCTTCCGTGCGGGCCAGTTCCAGCAATGGGGCGAAGAAGGCTTCGACGATGCGACTGGGTCGCACCGCCTTTCCCAGCGCCTCGGCGTCGCGCTGAAGCTGCGCCAGGCGGCGTCGTCGCTCCTCCGTGATCTCGGCCAGACGCCGGCGGAAGATCTCGCGCAGCAGGTTCTCTTTGGATCCGAAGTGATAATTGACCGCCGCGAGGTTGACCCCGGCGCGGGCAGTGATCATGCGCATGGAAGCGCCTTCGAAGCCGTGCTCGGCAAAGAGCGCCTCGGCCGCATCGAGGATTTTCTCCCGCGTCTCGGCACCGCAGACCGGACGCGGGGGTTTCCTTTCCTTTTTCTCGCTCACGCTCGCACCCCCGCCGTCACGTCGCCGTCGCCATAATGCCAAGGGAAGCGGCGCCGCATCTCGGCCTCGATCCACTGTGCCGCCAGGCGATTGACCTCGTCGACGCTCTTTCCCTGGGGATCGATCGGCGGTCCGATCGACACCAGCACTTCACCCGGGATCTTGACGAAGGCCCCCTTGGGCCAGAATTCACCGGCGTTGTGCGCGATCGGCACCACCGGCACGCCCGCCGACACGGCAAGCGCCGCGCCGCCAGCGAGATAGCGCCTCGTGTGCCCCGGCGCCACCCGGGTGCCTTCGGGGAAGATGAGCACCGAGAAGCCCTGCGCGAGCCGCTCCTTGCCCTGCTCGATCACCTGCTGCAGCGCGCCGCGCCGGTCGTTGCGGTCGATGGCGATCATCGAGCAGCTCGCCAGTCCCCAGCCGATGAAGGGGATGCGCAGCAGCTCCTTTTTCAGCACGAAGACGAGCCGCGGCAGGATCGCCTCCAGCACCAGCGTCTCCCAGGCCGACTGGTGCTTGGCGAGAAAGACGCAGGGCCGCGCCGGGATATTCTCCCTCCCCTCCACCCGCCAGCGGATGCCGAGCACGTGCCAGATGAGGAAGGCGGTGATCTTCGCCCAGAAACTGACGATGCGATGGCGCGGCAGCGGCGGCAAGGGACGCACGGCGACCGTCACCAGCGAATAGGGCACCGTCACGAGCGTCATGAGCACGACGAAGAGGATCGAGCGGATCCAGGCCGAGAGCGGGGCGCGGCGGGGGCTCATGGCGACTCCGTGAGCCGGCGGGCGACTTCGGCCAGATCTTCGGCGATGGTCACGTTCTCCGGCAGCAGACCGCTTGCCAACGTCTGCCGCCCTTTGCCGGTGAGCACCAGCCACGGGCGGCAGCCGGCGGCAACCGCCGCCTGGATGTCGCGGATGCCGTCGCCCACCGCCGGCACCTGCGACAGATCCACGCCGAAGCGCTGCCCGATCTCGAGCAGCATCCCCGGCTTGGGTTTGCGGCAGGCGCAGTTCTCCACTTCGGCGTGCGGGCAGAAGAAGATGGCGTGGATGCGCCCGCCCACTTCGGCCAGGCGCCGCAGCATGGTCTCGTGGATCGCGTTGAGGGTATCCATGCCGATGAGGCCGCGACCGATCGCCGACTGGTTGGTGGCGATCACCACGCGCCAGCCCCACTGGGTGAGCTGGGCGATCGCCTCGAGCGAACCGGGAATGGGGATCCATTCCTCCGGACTCTTGACGAACTGCTCGGAATGCTCGTTGATCACCCCGTCGCGATCCAGCACGATGAGTTTCATCGCTGCCCCCCTCAGGCGCCGGCCTCGCGCGCGAGTACCGACAGGTCGGCCACCTGGTTCATGAGCCGCCACAGCTCGCGCAGCAGCGCCAGACGGTTGGCGCGCAAGAGCGGCTCGTCGCACAGCACCATCACGCGATCGAAGAAGGCATCCACCGGCGCGGCGAGCGCCACCAGCGTGCCGAGCGCCTGGGCGTAGGCCTCGTTTTCCAGATGCGAGGCGACGTAAGGGGCCACGGCGTGCATCTTCTCGAAGAGCGCCTTCTCCTCGGGTTCGGCAAAGAGGGCCACGTCGACGTGCGCCGCGCCCTCTTCGCCCGCTTTCCTGAGCAGGTTGGCGATGCGTTTGTTCGCCGCGGCGAGCGTGGGCGCTTCCGGCGCCTCGAGGAAAGAGGCCACCGCCTCGAGCCGCGCCGGCACCGTGTCGATGCGGCCCGGGCGCAGCGCGAGCACTGCATCGATCGCATCGAGCGCATGCCCCGCCTCGCGCAGCCAATGGCGCAGACGCTCGTCGAAGAAGCGGCGCAGTTTCTCGACGGTATCGGCCGGAGCCTGGGCGCGCACCGCAGGGGGCTGCTCGGCGAGCGCGCGCTCGATCGCCGCGTCGAGCTCGAGTGGCAGCGGCGTCTCGACGGCGATGCGCAGCACCCCCAGCGCGGCGCGGCGCAGACCATAGGGATCTTTCTCGCCGGTGGGGATCTCGCCGATGGCAAAGAGCCCGGCGAGCGCGTCGAGCCGCTCGGCGAGCGCCACGATTTTCCCCGTGAGCCGGCGCGGCAGCGTGTCGCCGGCAAAGCGCGGCTTGTAGTGATCCTCGATCGCCTCGGCCACCGCTTCCGGCTCCCCGTCGGCGAGCGCATAGTAGCGCCCCATCACACCCTGCAGCTCGGGGAACTCACCCACCATCTGGGTGACGAGGTCGCACTTCGCCAACCTTGCCGCACGCCGCGCGAGCGCCACGTCGGCGGCCAGCCGCTCGGCGAGCCAGCCTGAGAGCGATTCCAGCCGCGCCACGCGCTCGCCCAGGGTGCCGATGCGGTTGTGATAGACGATGGCGTCCAGCCGCGGCAGGCGCGATTCCAGCCGTTCCTTGCGGTCCTGCTCGTAGAAGAAGCGCGCATCGGCCAGGCGCGGGCGCACCACCCGCTGGTTGCCCTCGACGATGTTGCGGCTCTTGGGCTCGGGCAGGTGCATGTTCGAAACGATGAGGAAGCGGTTCGTCAGCCGCCCCTGCGCATCGAACAAGGGAAAATACTTCTGGTTCGCCTGCATCGTCAGGATGAGGCACTCGGGCGGCACGGCGAGGAATTCCTCCTCGAAGCGCCCGACATAGACGGTGGGATGCTCGACGAGGGCGGTTACTTCGTCGAGCAGCGCCGCATGCTCGCCCAGAACGTCCCCTTCGGCGGCGGCCTTTTCCTGCAGCTGGCGTTCGATCTCGGCGCGCCGCTCGGCGAAGTCGGCGATGACCTTGCCCTCGGCGCGCAGCGTCGGCTCATAGGCCTCGGCATGGGCGAGCTCGATCGCACCGCGGCTCATGAAGCGATGCCCCAGGGTCTCGCGGCCCGAGTCCAGGTCGAGCACTCGCCCCGGCACCACCCGTGCGCCGTGCAGCAGCACCAGGCGATGCACCGGGCGCACGAACTGCGCCTCGCCCGAGCCCCAGCGCATGAGCTTGGGGATGGGCAAGGCGCGGATCGCCTCGGCCACGAGCACGGCGAGCGCCTCGTCGAGCCGCGCCCCTGCTTCCACCGTGTGCAGGTAGAGCATTTCCTGCTTGCCCTCGATGCGGCGCTCGAGCTTGGCGTTCTGCAGCGTGAGCCCCTTGGCGGCGAGGCGCTTTTCCAGCGCCGCCGTGGGCTTGCCGGCGGCATCGAACGCCACCGCCACGGGCATGAGGCGTTCTTCTTTGGCCTGATCGGGCGCACGCTCGCGCACGCCGCCCACCTGCACCGCCAGCCGCCGGGGGCTGGCGAACCAGCGCCAGGGCGCGTCGGCATCGACCAGGCGCCGCGCCTGCAGGCGCTCGAGCACACCGCGCCCGAAGGCTTCGCCCAGCCGCGGCAGCGCCTTGGGCGGCAGTTCCTCGGTGACGAGTTCGACCAGCAGGGTTTCCCGTTCACTCATGACTCAGGCTCCTTTCTTTGCGGCCGCGGCGAGCATGGGAAAGCCCAGCGCCTCGCGGCTGGCGAGATAAGCCTGCGCCACCGCGCGGGCGAGCGCCCGGATGCGCCCGATGTAGGCGGCGCGCTCGGTCACGGAGATCGCCCCGCGCGCATCGAGCAGGTTGAAGGTGTGCGCAGCCTTGAGCACCATCTCATAGGCGGGCAGCACCAGCGCCGCCTCGATCAGGCGCTTGGCTTCAAGCTCGAAATGCCCGAAAAGTTCGAAGAGCAGCGGCACGTTGGAATACTCGAAGTTGTACTTCGACTGCTCCACCTCGTTCTGGTGGAAGACGTCACCGTAAGTGACCACCCGGCCATCGCCCGTGCGCGTCCAGACGAGGTCGTAGACGTTCTCCACGCCCTGCAGGTACATCGCCAGGCGCTCGAGCCCGTAGGTGATCTCGCCCAGCACCGGCCGGCAGTCCAGCCCGCCCACCTGCTGGAAGTAGGTGAATTGCGTCACTTCCATGCCGTCGAGCCACACCTCCCAGCCCAGACCCCAGGCGCCGAGCGTGGGGTTCTCCCAGTCGTCCTCGACGAAACGCACGTCGTGCTCGCGCGGGTCGATCCCCAGCGCCACGAGGCTGGCGAGGTAACGATCCTGGATGTCGAGCGGCGAGGGTTTCAGCACCACCTGGAACTGGTAGTAGTGCTGCAGCCGGTTGGGGTTCTCCCCATAGCGCCCGTCCTTGGGCCGACGCGAGGGCTGCACGTAGGCGGCATTCCACGGCTCGGGGCCGATGGCCCGCAGGAAAGTGGCGGTATGCGAGGTTCCCGCGCCCACTTCGAGGTCGTAGGGCTGCAGCAGCACGCAGCCCAGCTCGGCCCAGTAGCGCTGCAGGCGCAGGATGAGGTCCTGAAACGTGGGTTTTTCTTCGCTCATGGTCCGTCCGGAGGCTCGATGGCGGCGCAAAGGCGCCATTTTACGGGCTAACGCGGCGCGGCGCCAGCAGCACTGCAGGCCGCGGCGCCATCGAAAGCCCCCGCCGCAGCTTGCGGCAAAAGAGGAAAAGGGATGCGCGGCACGCCAGAAACCGCCTCTCACCGGGCGTCAGTCCCATCCTACCTCGAGCAACCACGTCTGCCCCAACCGCGACCACACCACCGCGAGGTAGGGCGCGAAGGGCTGGGGCGGCCGCGCCGGATCGGCCCAACACAATCCGTCGCAGCGGTGCGGCTCGGCGATGCGCGCTTCCCCCTGCCAGCGACGTGCCTCGAAGAGGAACTCGATGCGGTTGGTGTCGGATGCGCGATGCACCACCGCCACCGGCGTGAGCGCCTCCTGCGCCACCTCGATGCCCAGCTCCTCGGCGAGCTCGCGCACCGCGGCCTGCCGCAGGCTCTCGCCGTTTTCCACGTGCCCGCCCGGCAGGCTCCAGAACCCGTCGAAAAAGCCCGTACCGGCGCGGCGCAGGAAAAGCACCCGGCCCTGCTCGTCGAAGAGCCGTACCTGCACCGCGGTGGGGATGGCGAACCGCACTGGCGTGGCGCTCAAGCGTGCCCCGTGCTGCCGAATCCGCCCGCGCCCCGCTCGCTCGGGTCGAACGACTCCACCGCGACGAGACGCGCATGGATCACCGGCACGATCACCAGCTGGGCGATACGCGCGAGCGGCTCGACCACGAACGCCTCATCGCCGCGATTCCACAGCGACACGAGGATCTCTCCCTGATAGTCCGAATCGATGAGCCCGACGAGGTTGCCCAGCACGATGCCGTGCTTGTGTCCCAACCCCGAGCGCGGCAGGATGAGGGCCGCAAGGCCCGGATCGGCCAGATGGAGCGCGATGCCGGTGGGCACGAGCGCCGTGGCACCGGGCTCGAGCTCGAACGGAGCCGCGATCGCCGCGCGCAGGTCCATTCCCGCGGCACCCGGCGTGGCGTACTGCGGCGGGCGGGCCGCGATGCGCTCGTCGAGAAAGCGCACCTGCACCGTCACTTCGTCATTACCCTGCGTCGGAGCGCTCATAGATCCCCCCGTTCCACGGCCGTGTCGATCAAGCCAAGGCGCTGCGCCACGTGCCGCACGATGCCCCAGGCAACCTGGACCTTGTCCGCAGTCGGCAAGGGAATGCGGCCGTTCTCGTCGTAGAGCACGACGGTGTTCTCGTCGCGCCCCATCGCCTCCTGCACGAGGTTCCCGACCACCAGCTGCAGCCCTTTTTCCCGGCGCTTGCGCTCGGCGTATTCGTCCAGATTCTCGCTCTCGGCGGCGAACCCGATGCACCAGGGCGGCTCGGGCAGCGCCGCCACCTCGGCGAGGATGTCGGGATTGCGCACCAGCTCCAGCGTGAGCCGTTCCGCCCCCTTCTTGATCTTTTGCGGCGAGACGCGCGCCGGCCGATAGTCGGCCACCGCCGCCACCGAGGCGAAGATGCGATGCCCCGGGACGCGCTCCAGCACCGCCGCGCGCATCTGCTCGGCGGTGGTCACGTCCACCCGCGTCACGCCCAAGGGCGTGGGCAGGCTCACGGGGCCGGAGACGAGCGTCACCGCGGCGCCGGCCTGCGCGAACGCCTGCGCCAGCGCATAGCCCATCTTGCCGGAACTGAGGTTGGTGAGCACGCGCACCGGGTCGAGCGGCTCGTAGGTCGGCCCGGCCGTGACCAGCACCGCATGCCCGGAGAACCACTTCGGCGCGAAAAACGCTTCCAGCCGCGCCAGGATCTCCTCGGGCTCGATCATGCGCCCGGGGCCAGTCTCGCCGCAGGCCTGTTCGCCCTCGGCGGGCCCCCAGACGAGCACGCCGTCGGCGACGAGCCGTTCCCGGTTGCGCTGCGTGGCCGGATGCAGCCACATCTGGCGGTTCATCGCCGGCGCCACGGCCATCGGGCAGGCGCGCGCCAGCGCGAGCGTCGCCAACAGATCGTCGGCCTGCCCCTGGGCGAAGCGCGCCATGGCATCGGCCGTGCAGGGCGCCACCAGCAGCAGATCCGCCCCGCGCGTGAGATCGATGTGCGCCATGGCGTTGGCGCGCCGCTCGTCCCAAGGGTCGCACCACACCGGCCGCCCCGAGAGCGCTTGGAAGGTGGTGGGCGTGACGAAGTGCGCCCCGCCCGGCGTGAGCACCACGTCGACCTGCGCCCCGGCCTTGACGAGCCGGCGCACGAGTTCGGCCGCCTTGTAGGCCGCCACACCCCCCGTCACGCCCAGCACGATCCGCCGACCGAACAGAAAGGGCGGCGCCCCGCTTTCATTGCGCTCCATCGTCTCTCCTCTTCCCCGTTGCGCCCTGGGCGCACTTCATGGAAAATGCATCTCGTCTCGTTCGCTGCGCAGGCGCCCCATGCCCATCACCGACTGGCCGGAACAGGAACGCCCTCGCGAGAAACTGCTCGAACGCGGCGCCTCAGCCCTCTCGGACGCCGAGCTCCTGGCGATTTTCCTCCGGGTCGGCGTGCGAGGCAAGAGCGCCGTCGATCTCGCGCGCGACCTACTCACACACTTCGGTGGCGTGCGCGCGCTCGTCTCCGCCCAGCCCAAAGCCTTCGCCGCCGTGCATGGCGTGGGCCTGGCCAAATACGCGCAGCTCCAGGCCGCCTTCGAGCTCGCCCGCCGGGCGCTGGCCGAAACCGCCCGCGAAGCCGACCTTCTCTCCGATCCCGAGAGCGTCAAGGATTGGCTGCGCCTGCGGCTCGCCGGGCTGGAGCACGAAGTCTTTTACGCCCTGCTGCTCGACAACCGCCACCGCCTGCTCGCCGCCCACGAACTCTTTCGCGGCACCGTCGACCAGACGGCCGTCCACCCGCGCGAACTCGTCAAGCTGGCGCTCCACGCCAACGCAAGCGCCGTCATCGTCGCGCACAACCACCCCAGCGGCGCCGCCGAGCCGAGCCGCGCCGATGCCGCACTTACCCGCACGCTGCGCGAGGCGCTGGCGCTCATCGACGTACGCCTGCTCGACCATTTCATCGTCACGGCAGGTAACGTCGTCTCGCTCGCGCAACTCGGTATGCTCTGAACCCGGAACGAGCCGCCAAGTCCACTGCAGCAAAAAGAAAAATCCGGTGCAAAATTTTAAAAAAAGCCCTTGCTACGCCAGTAAATGAGAACTATAATCAATCAGGCCTATCCAACCGATCGAATTTGCCCATCGCTACCCGGAGTCTTGCCATGGTTCCTGAGTCCGCCGCCAAAGCCTTTCCCCTTCCCGTGGCCCCGCTCGGTTGCCGCCTGCGCATCGCCGCGCTCCACGGCGGCGCCGAATTCACGCGCCGTCTCACCGAACTCGGCTTGAACGTCGGCTGCGAGATCACCTTGCAGCAACGCGAGGGCGGAAAATTCGTCGTCAAGCGCGGCGAGACGCGCTTCGCACTCGGCGGCGGCATGGCGCACAAGATCCTGGTGCATGAATCCCTCGTGGCGGAACGCGATGCCCATGCTGCTGCGTGACCTCGCCGTGGGCGAGCGCGCCCGCGTCACCGGCTATGCGCCCGGCGGCGAATCCTACCGCCGCAAGCTGCTCGCGATGGGCCTCACGCCCGGGGCCGAGCTCGTCGTCACCCGCATTGCCCCCATGGGCGATCCGCTCGAGATCCGCACCCGCGGCTTTTCCCTGTCGCTGCGCAAGGGCGAAGCCGCCGCCGTGGAGGTGGAAAAAATCCAATGAAAAACGCCTACACCATCGCCCTCGTCGGCAACCCCAACTGCGGCAAGACCACGCTCTTCAACGCGCTCACCGGCGCCAAGCAGCGCGTGGGCAACTGGCCCGGCGTCACCGTCGAGAAAAAGACCGGCGAGTACCGTTTCGAAGGCGATGAAGTCGAGGTGGTCGACCTGCCCGGCACCTATTCGCTCGACGTCGTGGGCGAAGACATCTCGCTCGACGAGCGCATCGCCCGCGATTACGTCCTCTCGGGCGAGGCCGACCTCGTGGTCAACGTCGTCGACGCCGCCAACCTCGAGCGCAATCTCTACCTCACGCTGCAGCTGGCGGAGATGCAGGTGCCGCTGCTCGTCGCGCTCAACATGGTCGACGTCGCCGAGAAGAAAGGCATGAAGATCGACGTGGCGGCGCTTAGTGAGCGGCTCGGCTGCCCCGTAGTCCCGATCGTCGCCAGCGAGAACCGGGGCATCGCCGAGCTCAAGGCGGCGATCCGGCAAGCCATCGTCACCGCCCCCCAGCCGCGCGCCGTTCCCTATGGGGAGGAAGTGGAAACGGCGCTCGCCGAACTCGTGCCCGAGCTCGAACCGATCGCCGCGCAGAAAGGCTGGTCCCCGCGCTGGCTCGCCGTGCGGCTGCTCGAGGGCGACGCGCTCGCGCGCGCGAGCGTAGACGAACCCCTCGCCCGGCGCGCCCAAGCCCTTGCCGAGCGTTTCGGCGGCGAACTCGACATCCTCGTGGCAGACGCCCGCTATAGCCTCGCCAACGACATCGTGCATCACGCCGTGCACGTTGCCGGCCAAGCCCCGGCCGACCTCACCGAGCGGATCGACCGCGTCGTGCTCAACCGCGCCCTGGGAATCCCCATCTTCCTTGTGGCGATGTACCTGATGTTCCTCTTCACGATCCGGGTGGGCGGGGCCTTCATCGATTTCTTCGACCAGCTCGCCGGGGCGATCTTCGTCGATGGCTTCGCCGAGGCGCTCAACGCCATCGGCTCGCCCGACTGGCTCACCGGGCTGCTCGCCCACGGCGTGGGCGGTGGCATCCAGACGGTGGCCACCTTCATCCCGGTGATCGGCTTCCTCTACCTTTTCCTCTCAATGCTCGAAGATTCGGGCTACATGGCGCGCGCCGCCTTCGTCATGGACCGATTCATGCGCTGGGTAGGGCTGCCGGGCAAGAGCTTCGTGCCGCTCATCGTCGGCTTCGGCTGCAACGTCCCGGCCATCATGGCCACGCGCACCCTGGAGCACCGCCGCGACCGCCTCATGACGATCGCCATGGCCCCCTTCATGTCCTGCGGCGCGCGCCTGCCCGTCTATGCACTCTTCGCCGCCGCCTTCTTCCCCACGGGCGGCGAGAACGTCATCTTCGCCCTCTACCTCATCGGCATCGCCGTGGCGGTGCTCACCGGGCTCATCCTCAAAAACACCCTGCTCAAGGGCGAGGCCACGCCTTTCATCATGGAGCTGCCGCCCTACCACCTGCCCACCGCGCGCGGCGTGCTGCTGCACACCTGGGAGCGCCTCAAGACCTTCATCGTGCGCGCCGGCCGGCTCATCGTCCCCATGGTCGTGGTCATCAACTTCCTCAACGCGATCGGCACCGACGGCAGCTACGGCAACGAGCACAGCGACAAGTCCGTGCTCGCCGCCGTCGGCCGCACCCTCTCCCCCGTCTTCGCCCCCATGGGACTCACCGAAGAGAACTGGCCCGCCACGGTGGGCATCTTCACCGGCGTGCTCGCCAAGGAAGCCGTGATCGGTACCTTGAACGCCACCTATACGGCGCTCGCCGCCGAAGACGCCGGCGCGGCGCAAGAAGAGGAAGCCGCGTTTTCTCTAGGCGAAGCGGTCGCGGCGGCGTTCGCCACCATTCCGCAGAATCTCGCCGATGCGCTCGGCGCCTGGGCCGATCCGTTGGGGCTGCGGCAGGCCGAAGAAGGAAACGAGGAAGTCTCGCAGGCCGCCTTCGGCGCCATGGCCGCGCGCTTCGACGGCGCGGTCGGAGCGCTTGCCTACCTGCTCTTCATCCTGCTCTACACCCCCTGCGCCGCCGCCACTGCTGCGGTTTACCAGGAATCCGGCCGGCGCTGGACGCTCTTCGTCGTCGCCTGGACGACGGGCATCGCCTGGGCCACAGCGACGCTTTTCTATCAGGCGGCCACCTTCAGCCGCGCGCCGCTCGCCTCGACCGCGTGGATCGCAGGCATCGCCGCGTTCTTCGCCCTCGCCTATCTCCTCATGCGCCGCAGCGGCGGCGCATTCCTCTCCCCGGCGGCAGCCGGAGGCACCAAGACAGTCCGCCAAGGGGGTTCCGCATGATCCTCTCCCGCCTCAGCGACACCCTGCGCCAGCAGCGGCGCGCCAGCCTCGACGATCTGGCCACGGCACTGCAGGCCGCCCCCGAGGCGCTCGAAGCCATGCTCGCCACGCTCGAGCGCAAGGGCCGCGTGCGGCGCCTTCCCGCCGGCTCCTCCTGCGGCAAGAGCTGCTGCGCCTGCGACCCGAAACGCCTGCAGATCTACGAGTGGATCGAACCCTCTGGTAGTATCTCCTGAACCCCGAAGTTCTTCCCTCAAATCCCCGTAAGAAGCGGAGCACCCAGATTTTTGGGCGCTGAATCGCGGCTCCTCTGGAGCAAATTCTTGGCTGCGGAGTCCCGATAGTTCTTGCAAATGAAAATGGTTATCGTTTACAATAGCACTATCTATTCGTTTAACAGCATCCGATATCCGTTTTCAGCCGCAAGGAGAATGAAGCCATGTGCGAGACCGCCTTCGCCACGACTACGCCTGCGCTCACCCTCGAGCCCCCACCTCCCTCGCTCTTCTCCCGCCTCGGGTCCCGTCGGCGCCGGCTATGGGAATTGTCGCGGGAAAGCCACTGCCCCGTGATCGGCGTCTGCCTGCCGCTGCCGCTTCTGCGCAAACTGGTCGGCAAGGCGCTCAGCCAGACAGCCCCGCTGGGGGATTACGATCTGCACGTCGGCGCCGTCAATGCCTGCACCCGTCGCAACCGGCTCTCCGAGCTGCTGCAACAAGAACTCGATCGGCGTTACGCCACCGTGATCCGCCGCTACAAGGCAGCCAAGACGAGCGAAGCACTCGAATCCCTGTGGCAGGAAGCAGTCGACGAGGGAGACGTGGCCGGTCCCTTCTGGGCCACCCTCACCCATCCGCGCTGCACCCCCGTGCTCGAACTCGCCTTGTGTCGCGAGATGCACATGCTGCAACACCAGGCCGGCGCCACCACCCGCGTCGAGCGAAGCCGCTTCGAAGCGCTCATGCAGGAAAATGCCGCCCTGCTGCGCGAACTCGGCAAAGTGCAAGAACGGTGTACCCGTCTCGTGACGGAGAAGACCCAGGAACTCGAACGACTCCGACAAGAGCTGATGCAAGCGCGCGCCGCCCTGCTGTGCCGCGACACCACCATCGCGTGCCTGCGCAGCGACTTGGCGGAAGTGCGCGAAACGCTGCCCGAGCTCGAACCCCGGCTGCAACTCAAGCGCAAGCTCAACGCGGAAAAAGCCCATACCAAGGCGCTCGAGCAGCAACTGGCCGCACTGCGCCAAGAACTCAGCCGGGCCCAGGCCGAACTCGCCGCATCACGGCAGCACAGGAGCAAAGCGCCGACCTGTGCAGAAGCGTGTCCGTCTGCCGGGCAACCCTCGCCCCACGTCGCCGCCGAGCCGCAGCTACAGGACAAGACCATCCTCTGCGTAGGCGGACGCAGCGGAAACGTCACCGATTATCGCAGCATCATCGAACGCATAGGCGGGCGCTTCGTTCATCACGATGGCGGTCTGGAAGACAACCTCGGACAGCTCGATGCCAACCTCGCCGCAGCCGATCTCGTCATTTGCCAGACGGGATGCATCAGCCACAAAGCCTACTGGCGGGTCAAGGACCACTGCAAACGCACAGGGAAACGCTGCGTCTTCGTCGACAACCCCAGCGTCTCTGCGCTTGCCCGCACCCTCTTCCCCCGACTCGAGGAGAACGAAGCCGCAAAAAACGCCACGGAAGACGCGAATCCTCATTGAATCGACATTTCTCATCCATCCATCAAGGACGAAATCATGATAGATACCCTATCCGAAGCTGACCGCCGGGCCGCCATCGAAGCCCTCAACCGTGTGCTCGAGGTCGAGCTCGCCGGCGTCGTGCGCTACACGCATTATTCGCTCATGGTCTACGGGTATAATCGCATCCCTATCGTCTCTTGGCTCAAAGACAACGCCAAAGACGGGCTCGATCACGCGCAACGGGTCGGAGAGCTGATCACGCTGCTTGGCGGGCACCCCTCGCTCAAGATCGGCACCCTCCTAGAAACACAACGTCATGACATCGAGGAAATCCTGCGGGAAAGCCTCGAGCATGAACGCCTGGCGCTCCAGGGTTATCATGATCTGTTGAAAATCACCCAAGGGAAATCCGTTCTGCTCGAAGAATTCGCCCGGGAGATGATCGTCGAGGAAGAAATGCACTTCGACGAAGTCAACAAGATGTTGCGCCGCCCCGGCGAGCTCGCTCCTTTCCGCGATTGACCCCTGTCCGGGTCGTGAGCGACACACGACCCGGTTTTCCATCCTTCAGCCCTGAGAAAAAACGATGTACAAAAAAACGCTCGCCTTCTCGCTCACCAGTCTCTTCTGCCTGCCGGCGCTTGCCCAATCGGGCGTGCAACTCTACGGCTCGGCCGACGCCTTCTTCAAATACGGCAAGG
Source organism: Tepidiphilus succinatimandens (assembly GCF_006503695.1). Taxonomy (GTDB): domain Bacteria; phylum Pseudomonadota; class Gammaproteobacteria; order Burkholderiales; family Rhodocyclaceae; genus Tepidiphilus; species Tepidiphilus succinatimandens. The sequence continues at coordinate 64,940 of NZ_SBIK01000003.1, read as the reverse complement.
TGATGGGTGACAGCACCTCCGGCATCGACGACGGGGGTATCGGCAACAGCTTCTTCGGTCTTCGCGGCGAAGAGGAACTCGGAGCCGGCCTGAAAGCCGTCTTCGTCCTCGAGGAAGGCTTCAGCATCGACAGCGGCAAATCCTGCTGCATGAGCGAGGAAGATTCCTCGTCCAACTCCGGCAGCGAAACCTTCACCCAGCAAGCCTACGTCGGCCTCAAAGGCGCCTTCGGCCAGCTCGCCCTGGGGCGCCAATATGCCCCGGGTATTTCACCGACCCCTACGACGCCCTGCAAGGCATGACCCCGAGCCCGCAGAACTGGCTCTCGCAGCTGGCCAACCTCACGATCACCCCCAACGCCCCGGCGCGCTGGAACAACTCCGTCGGTTACACCGGCGAATTCGCGACCGTCGGCGTGAGCGCCATCTACTCGGCCGGCAACCTCGAGACGGACCAGGCGCACGGCGCCTCGCGCACCGACGACGACAAATACGGCCTCGGCCTGCGCTACGAGAACGGCCCCTTGAAAATCGGGGCCATCTACCAGGCCGTCAAATACAAGGCGCACTACGACGGCGGCTGGCTCGAGGCCTCTTCCGGCGAAGACGAGACGCAGAAAGACTGGATGCTGGGCGCAGCCTACGACTTCGGCTTTGCCACCCTGGCCGGCTCCTGGCAGCAGGGTCGTGACGTGCTCGGTGCCAGCGGGTTCGACGTCGATCTCTGGCAGATCGGCCTCATCATCCCCGTCGTGGGCGAAGACACGTTCAACCTCGCCTATGGCCAGGCCAAGCTCGACGGAGGCAACGCCATCATGGGCGAGGGCGGCAGCGTCAAGCCCAAGTCGCTGGGCGCGGCGTATCTGCATCCGCTCTCCAAGCGAACCACCGTCTACGCCGCCTACACCTAGGTCGACCACGACGATCTGCGCTGGGATCAGGCCACCGCCCTCGGCCAGGACGACAATGGCCACAAAGCCGACGGCGAGGTGGACGATACCAGCCTCTTCTACCTCGGCCTGAACCATCGCTTCTGAGCCCGACAGGGTCTCGCCCCCGGGATACCCTTTCCGGCAAAGGCATCAGGCAGAAAGCGCTTCGGCCAGATCCCGACGCAGGGCGGCGAGGTAGCACAGACCCGAGATGGCGCGGGTGCCGTACCACGACACCATTTCGCCGTCGACGAGCGTCACCGGCACGTCCGCACCGAGCAGGCGACGTGCCTCCTCGGCGTGCTCCTCGCCGAAGCGATAGGGTTCGGAAGGCAGCAGCACCCGTGCAATGCCCGCCCGGTGGACGGATTCTTCGTCGATCACGGGATAACGGGGTTCCTCGATCGCGGGCCAGGTCTGCCAGCCGACGGCTTCCAGCATGGCGGAGATCCAGGTACTGCGGGCCACCGTCATCCACGGCCCGCGCCAGATCGGATAGAGCACGCGCTCCGGCGGCAGGGAGGCGGCGATCGTGCGCGCGAGTTCCAGCACCGATTCGAAGGCCTGCACGGCGTAGTCCGCCGCCTCCTCGCGGTCGAACACCCCGCCGAGCAGGCGAAAGAGCGCGACGTTGTCTTCCAGGCGGCAGGGGTGGGTGACGATCACCTCGATGCCGGCCGCGGCGATCGCCTCGACCTGTTCGCGCCGGTTCTCGTCGACGTTGGCGATGACGTGCGTCGGCTCGAGGGCGAAGAGGCGCTCGAGCCGCACGTCCTTGGTCCCTCCCACCTTCGGCACCCCCTTCACCTCGGCGGGATGGACGCAAAAACCGGTGCGCCCCACCACCGCCTCGCCCAAACTGAAAGCGAAGAGCGTCTCGGTGAGCGAAGGCACCAGCGAGACGATGCGCGGCGTGCCCGTGACGCGGCGATGCGGCACCCCGAGCGCGTCGTACCACAAGGCCTCAGCCATCTCGCGGAGCTCCCGTCGGGGAGGTTCCGACCGTGCCCTCTTCGCCCTGTCGACCGCCTGCCAAGGCGGCCGCCGAAGTCGAGGATTCTCCTGCCGCCGCAGCGGCGTCGCCGACGTCGATCTCCCCGACGCAGGGCGGTCGGCGCAAGCCGGAGAGCAGACGCGCCACGTCCTCTTCCTCCAGGGTTTCCTTGGCGAGCAACTCCCGGGCCGCCGCCTCGAGCTGGTCGCGGTTCTCGCGGAGCACGGCGAGGGTGCATTCGAAGGCTTCCATGACGATGCGCTGCACCGCCGCATCGATGCGCTCGTGCAGCGATTCCGACACCCCCAAGGTCTCGCCCGGCATGGGAACCTGCGCGTCGAGGAAGCGCGGACGGCTCTGCTCGAATACCACGAAGCCCAGCTCGTCATCCATGCCGTAGCGCGTCACCATGTCGCGCGCGATCTGGGTCGCCCGCATCAGATCGTCGGCCGCGCCGGTGGAAAGGCGATTGAAGACGAGCACCTCGGCGGCGCGCCCGCCGAGCAGCACCATGATCTTGTGGCGCAGCTCCTCGCGGGTCATGAGGTAGCGATCCTCGGAGGGACGCTGCAGGGTGTAGCCGAGCGCACCGATGCCCCGCGGCACGATGGAGATCTTGTGCACCGGATCGGCTCCCGGCAGCGCGCGCGCCACCAGCGCGTGCCCGATCTCGTGATAGGCCACCACCCGGCGCTCGCGCTCGCTCAGCACCCGGGTCTTCTTCTCCAGGCCGGCGACGATGCGCTCGAAGGCGGCGGTGAAATCGGACTGGGCCACGGCGTCGGCTCCGCGGCGGGTGGCGACGATGGCCGCTTCATTGACGAGGTTGGCCAGATCCGCCCCGCTGAAACCGGTGGTCATGGCTGCGATCTGCTCGAGGTCGACTTCCGGCGCCAGGCGAATCTTCTTGACGTGCACCTTCAGGATCTGCAACCGCCCGTTCTTGTCGGGCCGATCGACCAGGATCTGCCGGTCGAAGCGCCCGGGCCTCAGCAGCGCCGGATCGAGGATCTCTGGGCGGTTGGTGGCCGCCAGCACCACGATGCCGGTCGAGGAATCGAACCCGTCCATCTCGGCGAGCAGCTGGTTGAGCGTCTGCTCTTTCTCGTCGTGCCCACCGAAGCCCGGATAGGCCCCGCGGGCGCGCCCCAGCGCGTCGATCTCGTCGATGAAGATGATGCACGGGGCGTGCTTCCGTGCCTGCTCGAACAAGTCGCGCACCCGCGCCGCGCCCACGCCGACGAACATCTCCACGAATTCCGAACCGGTGATGGAGAAGAACGGCACTTTCGCCTCCCCTGCCACCGCCTTGGCGAGCATCGTCTTGCCGGTGCCCGGAGGTCCTACGAGCAGCACGCCCTTGGGCATGCGGGCCCCGAGCCGGCCGTAGCGCGCCGGATCTTTCAGGAATTCCACCACCTCCTTGAGTTCGGCTTTGGCCTCATCGACGCCGGCCACGTCGTCGAACGTGACCCCGGTATCCTGCTCGACATAGACCTTGGCGCGGCTCTTGCCGATCGACATGAACCCGCCCATGCCCTGCTTCTCGATCACGCGCCGGAACACGTAGTACCACAGCGCGAAAAAGACGAGCACCGGGACCACCCACGAGAGGAGATCGCGGAAGAACGTGTTTTCGATGACGCGGGTATAGGGAACGTTGTAGCGGTCGAGCCGCGCGGCCAGATCCGGCTCGACCCGCGCCGTGGCGATGGCGACCTTCCTGCCGTCCGGCGTCTTGAGGCGGCCGGTGATCACCCGGTCGCCGATGATCACCTCGGCCACGCGCCCCTCGGCGAGCGCCTGCTCGAATTCCGGGTAGGACACCGTCTCTACGGTATTGGCCGCCTGCCACTGGCTCTGCAAAAAAAGCAGCAGGGCGATGGCAATGAGCCAGTAGCCGACGTTCCACTTGCGCAATTGCTCTTCGTTCATGCCCTTCCCCTTCAGGGTTCGTCGCGCCAGGGAATACCGGCGCGTTCGAGTAGCCGCCGCAGCCGCTCGATCTCGTCGATGAGCTCCATCATCATCGCCGCCGCGGTGAAACTCGCTTCGAAATCGCGCATCAGGCGGCGCATACGGCGCACCCGCTCCAGGGCCACCCCTTCGAAGCGCGGCGCCCCGGCCTCGACCTGCCCGGCCTCGATCAAGCCCTCCTGCCACAGGGCGCGCACGAAGGAAGGCGAGGCGCCTGCCGCCTGCGCCAACTCATCGAGCGTGAGCCAACGCTCGCCGCCCAGCCATTCGCAATGCACCACGATCGCCGTCTTCATCGCTGCCCCTCCTCACCGGCCCCAGCGCGCGCGGGGATCGAACAGCACTTCGCGCGCCATCGCCGCGAAATGTTCCCGCACTTTCGGATCGCTCGACGGGGGCAAGACCACCTCGAGCACCGCGTAGAGATCACCCGGGGGATCGCTGGGCAGTCCCTTGCCGCGCAGGCGCAGCTTGCGACCGTGTTGCGAATCCGGCGCAATGGTGAGCGTCACCGGTCCGTATGGCGTCGGGATCTGGATCTTGGCGCCGAGGACTGCCTCCCACGGCGCCACCGGCACCGTCAAGTAGAGATCCTTGTCCTCGACGCGATAGAGCGGATGGGGGCGAAATTCCACTTCCAGGTAGAGATCGCCCGGCGGGCCGCCGTTCACCCCCGGCCCTCCCTGACCGGCGAGCCGGATCTTCTGTCCCGGCCGGATGCCCTTGGGGATGCGCACGTTGAGGGTGCGCTCGCGCAGCACCACGTGGCCGGAAGCGTCGAGCTCGGGCACGCGCAGGGTGATCGAACGCGTGGCGCCATGCAGGCTGTCTTCGAGATCGATGAGGATCTTGGCGTGATGGTCTTCCCCGCGCAGGGCAAAACCCCCGCTGCGGCGCTGGCGCGCACCGGCCGCGCCGCGGTGCATGCGCCCGAAGAGCGACTCGAAGAAATCGGAGAAATCCATCCCCTCGAAAGGACCGCCGCCCGGTGCGCCGCGGAATTCGAAGCCGGCATCCCAGCCCGGCGGCGGCGAGAAGTCCTCGCCCTGGCGCCAGTGCTCCCCAAGGCGATCGTACGCGGCGCGTTTCTCCGGATCGGAGAGCACCTCGTAGGCCTCGTTGACCTCCTTCATGCGCTCGGCCGCGTCGGGCTCCTTGCTCACGTCCGGATGGTACTTGCGCGCGAGCTTGCGCCACGCCTTCTTGATTTCCTCCGCCGTGGCCGTGCGCGGCACGCCGAGAATCTCGTAGTAGTCGCGAAACTTCATTCCGTACCGCCTCCGAACAGCCGATGAGTGCGCTCCGGGCGGCGACGGTTTCTCGCTGCCCGGGCCTCTCCATTATTGCTGGCGGCGAGGGAAATTACAAGCGCAGCGCGATGAAGTACCAGTACCGCACACGTGATGCAACCAGGCTCGGGGCCGACCCGCCCTGCGGCAGCAGGCGCGATGAAGTACCAGTACCGCACACGTGATGCAACCCTTGAAATTCTCGGCGGGACACCCTATATCGATAAACGCAACGCACGCGTTCATCGTTGGTCCCGGTACCGGGCGACTCCGCCCGGCCAACATTCAAGGAGGCAGCACGATGGTCACGACACTCTTTCCCACCAACCTGTTCGAGGAGTTCGACCGGCTGCAGCGCGAACTCGACCGCCTGTGGAGCGGCTGGCCTGCGGCCATTCGTGAAGTAGCGCTCGACACCGTCTATCCGGCCATCAACATCGGCCGCACACCCGAAGCGGTGGAAGTGTATGCCTTCGTGCCCGGTGTGGACCCGGCCAAGCTCGAAGTCACGCTCGAGCAAGGCGTGCTGACGATCGCCGGCGAGCGCTCCTCGCCGATTCCGGAGAACGACCAGGTCACGGTCTATGCCAACGAGCGCTTCGCCGGCAAGTTCCGCCGCACCATCAGCCTGTCCGAGGATCTCGACCCCGACAAGGTCGAGGCGACCTACCGCGACGGCGTGCTGCGGCTGCGCATCGCGCGCAAAGCCCATCTGCAACCGCGCCGCATCGAAATCAAATGATCGCGAAAGGAGGAACGACCATGGCTGAAACCAACGTCACCACCCGCCCCGGCACCAACGTCACCGCCCAGGAAGCCCAGCGCGTCCCGACCGCGGTGCCGCGCGTCGACATCATCGAGGATCAGACCAGCATCACCCTGTGGGCCGACCTGCCCGGTGTGAGCCGCGATTCGCTGGAGATCAAGGTGGAGGGCGACACCCTTACCATCGAAGGCAACGTGTCGCTTCCCGTGAGCGAAGGCATGGAGCCGATCTACGCCGAGATCCGCGCCCCGCGCTATGCCCGCAGCTTCACCCTGTCGCGCGACCTCGACACCGCCGGCATCCAGGCCAAGCTCAACCAGGGCGTGCTCGAGCTGCGCATTCCGAAACATCAGCAGGCTCAACCCAAGCGCATCACGGTGCAGGCTGGCTGATTCCTTCATTTCCGGAACGGAAATGGCCTTTTTGGCCGCCCACCCCGGGGCGGCCTTCGTCTGACGAAGAGGAGGACGAAGTATGAGTTCGGTACTGGAGCAATGGAAATCCGGCCTCGGCCAAAGCTGGGAGCATCTGATGGAGGGCTGGCGTCAGCTATGGGAACGGGCCGCCGGCGCGCTCACCCGCTTCCAGCCCCGCGAGCGCAACGACGAAAAAAGCCCATCGGGTAACGTACCGGCACCGGCCGGTGGAGTTCGCTGGGCGGTGCTCGGCGCCGACATCTACGAGACCGACGAGGCGCTCGAAGTCCGCGTCGAGATCCCCGGGCTCGACCGAGAGGATCTCGAAGTCGAGGTGCTCGACGGCCAGCTCGTGATTCGCGGTGAGAAACGCCTCGAGCGCGAGGAAAAACAGGGGCAATACCGTCTCATGCAATGCGCCTACGGCCGCTTCCAGCGCGCCATCGCGCTCCCCGTGCCGGTCAAGGCCGAAGAGGCCAAGGCGGAATATCGCGACGGCGTGCTCAAAATCACGCTGCCCAAGGCCGAGACCGCAAAAACCCGGCGCATCGCCGTTCAAGGTTGACCTTCTCTTCATCCCTGTCCGACGGCGGCCTGCGTGGCCGCCGTTTTTGCCCGCCCCATCCCCCCTGCCTTCGCCCTTTCCCGTACAATGAGCGCTTCGCACCGTCAGGAATCCGCCGCATGCGCTCCGCCCATCGCTTCACGCTGCTCTCGCTCCTTTTCATCCTTTTCATCGTGCTCGCCGCCTCGCTGGGCACGCTGCTCGCGAAGACCGCCGGAACGACCCCGGCCCAGCCGCGCGCCATCGCCCCGCGCGGCGAGCTCACCGCCGACGAGCGCAATACCGTCGAGATCTTCGCCCTCACCTCGCCCTCGGTGGTCCATATCACCACCGCCCGCCAAGCGCTCAACCTCTTCACCCTCAACGTGCTCGAAATCCCCCAGGGGACCGGCAGCGGCTTCGTCTGGGACGAAGCCGGGCATGTCGTCACCAATTTCCACGTCATCCAGGGAGCGGACGCGGCCCGCGTCACCCTGGCCGACCAGAGCACCTGGCGCGCCAAGCTCGTCGGTGTCTATCCCGACCGCGACCTCGCGGTGCTGCGCATCGACGCCCCGCCCGAACGCCTGCGCCCCATCCCCATCGGCGAGAGCAAGGGGCTCAAAGTGGGGCAGAAAGTGCTGGCGATCGGCAACCCCTTCGGGCTGGACCAGAGCCTTACCACCGGCGTGGTGAGCGCCCTCAATCGGGAGATCGAATCCGTCACCGGCCGCACCATCCGCGGCGTGATCCAGACCGATGCGGCCATCAATCCTGGCAACTCCGGCGGGCCGCTTCTCGATAGCGCCGGTCGGCTCATCGGCGTCAATACCGCCATCTACAGCCCCAGCGGCGCTTCTGCCGGCATCGGCTTCGCCATCCCCGTCGACGAGGTCAACCGCATCGTGCCGCGGCTCATCCGCGAGGGACGCATCCGCCGTCCCGTGCTCGGCATCGCCGCGGCCTCCCCCGCCTTCAACAAGGCCCTGGGCCTTCCGCCTGGAGTGGCCATCCTGCGCGTCGACCCCGATGGGCCGGCGGCGCGCGCAGGGCTCAAACCCTTCGTTCCGGTCACCGAGGGCAGCGTCGTGGTGGGCGATCTGATCGTGGCCATCGACGGCACGCCTACGCCCGATCTCGACACGCTCCTCGACGCGCTCGAGCGCTACCGGCCCGGCGACACCGTAACGCTCGACGTGCTGCGCGGCACCGAACGGCGCCAGGTTGCCGTCACCCTGGATTCCTCTTCCTGATCCTTTCTTCGGCATGAACCGCATCTTCGCCGCTTTCCTGCTGATCGCCTTTGCGACTGGCGCCGGCCGCGAGCTCACGGGCACGCCGGGCGTGATGATGGCCATGAGCAAGGCCGTCATCGACGCTTCACGCGCCGCCGTCGAGCTCGCCCTGGGGCTGGTGGGCGTGATGGCCTTCTTCCTTGGCTTGATGAAGATTGCCGAACAAGGCGGATTGCTCACCGGCATCGCCCGCCTCATCGCCCCGCTCATGCGCCGGCTCTTCCCCGAAGTGCCGCCGCAGCACCCGGCCATGGGCGCCATGATCATGAACTTCTCGGCGAACCTGCTGGGGCTGGGCAACGCGGCCACGCCTTTCGGCATCCGCGCCATGCAGGAGCTCGACCGGCTCAATCCCCATCCCGGAACGGCCACCGACGCCATGGTGCGCTTCCTCGCGATCAACACCTCCGGCCTGGCGCTGCTTCCCACCGGCGTGATCGCCCTGCGCGCGGCCGCCGGTAGCAGCGACCCAGCCGCCATCCTGCCCACCACCCTCTTTGCCACCACCTGCGCCACGCTGGCGGCGGTGTTCCTCACACCGCTCTTCGCCCGCTTCTTTCCCGCGCCACGCATTGCCCCGGCGCCAATGTCCCAGCCTGCGCAGGCGCAAGCGGACGAAGAGGCAGCGCTCGCCCCCTTGCCGCGCTGGGCAGGCTGGGCGGCGGCGCTCTCCTTCGTCGCTCTCATCGTCGCCAGCGTACGCTACGGCCAGATCGTCTCGGCCTGGATCGTCCCTTCGCTCATCGTGGCATTCATCGTGTATGGCCTCACGCGCGGCGTGGCGGTCTATGAGAGTTTCGTCGACGGGGCCAAGGACGGCTTCCAGGTGGCGCTGCGCATCATTCCTTATCTAGTCGCCATCCTCGCGGCCACGGCGCTGCTGCGCGCAAGCGGCGCCCTGCCTTTCTTCGTCGCCCTGCTCGCCCCGATCACCGAGCCGCTGGGCCTTCCCGCCGAAGTGCTGCCCATGGCCATTCTGCGGCCGCTGTCGGGCTCCGGGGCTTTCGCGCTCCTTGCCGATCTCCTCAAGGACCCGAGCGTCGGCCCCGACAGCTATGCCGGCTGGCTCGCCTCCACCCTGCAGGGCTCGACCGAGACCACCTTCTACGTGCTGGCGGTCTACTTCGGCGCCGTCGGCATCAAGAAGATGCGCCACGCCATCGCCGCGGGGCTCACGGCGGATCTGGCCGGAGTGGCCGCGGCGGTTTTCATCTGTTCCTGGCTTTACCCGGGCGCTGCGTGAGGCGCCTCGCTGCTACAATATCGGCATTCCTTGCCGCGGATGCTCGCCATGCTCCACGTTCTCGTCATTCCCGTGACGCCCTTCGAGCAGAATTGCTCGCTGCTGTGGTGCGACCGCACCGGTGAGGCCGCCGTCATCGATCCGGGCGGAGACCTCGAGCGCATCGAAGAGGCGATCCGCACCCGCAATCTGAACGTGCGCCAGATCCTGCTCACCCATGGGCACATCGACCACGCCGCCGGGGCCCCGGAACTTGCCCGGCGCCTGGGTGGCATACCCATCCTCGGGCCGCAAGAAGAAGAACGTTTCTGGCTGCAGGCGCTGCCGGAGCAGGCGCGTACCTTCGGTTTCGGCAAGGTCGAAGCCTTCCTGCCCGATCGCTGGCTCGAAGAGGGCGACACAGTATCCATCGGAGAACACACGCTGGAAGTCCTCCACGTCCCCGGCCACACGCCGGGGCACGTGGTCTACTTCGCGCCCGACGAGCGGCTCGCCTTCGTGGGCGACGTGCTCTTCGCCGGCTCCATCGGGCGCACCGATTTTCCCCGCGGCGATCACCGACAGCTCATCAGCGGCATCCTCGCCAAGCTGCTGCCCTTGGGCGACGACGTACGTTTCGTGCCGGGGCATGGGCCGATGTCGACCTTCGGCGAAGAGCGCCTGAACAACCCCTTCCTCGTCTAGCCTCGCTCATTCGGCCCGATAGCGCCCCGGAGCGCGGGCCCATTCTTCGGTGAGCCCCCAGGCTTGGGCGTCCGGCGCGGCCGTCTCCAGTCGCTCCTGCTCCTGCGTAGGCAAATCGGGGAAGAAGTCGATTCCCGTGGCCTGCTCGATCGCCCGCACCGTGGTGAGATATGCCCGCAGGTCGGCCTGCGGTGGCGTGTCTTGCGGCATGAGAAAGGCGAGCGCCCGCCGTCGCCCCTCCTCGTCCTCGCCCCAGAAGATGCGGAAGAACGCTCTGGGGATCGCGATCCATTCCGGGGAAAAACGCGGCGGATTCTCGTCGAACACCGGCCCCACCACCACCCACAGCACGCGCGAATTCGGTGCGAAGCGGTCGGCCTCCACCGCCTCCAGCCGCTGCCAGCTTCCCTGGTTGAGTTGCGGGCGCTGCGGCGCGACGTTGGAGAGCAGAAACGTGGCGCGCTGCGCTTCAGGCCCATAGCGGGTGCCGATCAGGAAATTCGGCGCCATGTGCCCGCGGTCAAACCCCGAGCCGCGGTAGGATTCGTGCCGCACGCAATGCCAGCCCAGACGGCAGCGCAGAGTGCGGGGATCCGGCTCGAACTGCGCCGGACGCCGTTGCAGGCGATGACCCGGCGGCGGATCGGCGCGATAGGCCACCCAGCGCGGTACGCCATGCCATTCGGAATAACCGACGACGAAACCCGGATTGACGAGTTCGGTGGTGAGCAGCCGGTCGACGGTGTCGCGCACGCGCGGCCAGCCGCCGGGCGAATCCTGTGGCAGGGCGCTGCGCCCCGTCCACAGCCAAACGAAGAGCAGCAACAGCGCCAGCAGCGCCACGGCGCCCGAGCGCCCCACCCCTCGCCTTCCGCGCTTCACGCCCACTTCATTTCCTTTCCTCCGGATGCCAGGAAGCGATTATATCGATTGCCTTCCTTCGCTGACTTTTCCTACAATGCAGCGTCTTCGTTGGACGCCATCTCCATGCTCGAACGCCTCTTCCAGCTCAAGGCCCACGGCACCGACGTGCGCACCGAAGTGCTCGCGGGGCTCACCACCTTCCTGACGATGGCCTACATCGTCTTCGTCAACCCCGAGATCCTCGGCTCGGCCGGCATGCCGCGCGAAGCCGTCTTCACCGCCACGTGCCTCGCGGCGGCGATCGGCTCGGCCATCATGGGGCTGTACGCCAACTACCCCATCGCCCTCGCCCCGGGCATGGGGCTCAACGCCTACTTCGCCTTCGTCGTGGTCGGAACGCTCGGCTATTCCTGGCAGACGGCGCTCGGAGCCGTCTTCATCTCCGGCTGCCTTTTCCTCATCGTTTCCGCGCTGCGCATCCGCGAGTGGATCATCGACGCCATCCCCGCCAGTCTCAAGTTCGCCATCTCGGCCGGCGTGGGATTCTTCCTCGCGCTCATCGGCCTGAAGAACGCGGGGCTAGTGGCGGCGCACCCGGCCACCTTCGTCACGCTCGGCGACCTGCACCGCCTGCCGGTGCTGCTCGCCGTGATCGGTTTCCTCGCCATCCTGGCGCTGGAAGCACGCCGCGTCACCGGCGCGGTGGTGATCGCCATCCTCGGGGTGACACTCGCCGCCGTGGCCCTGGGGCTCGTCCCTTTCAAGGGCCTCTTCGCCCCGCCGCCCTCGCTCGCCCCCACCTTTCTGGCCATGGACATCAAAGGGGCGATCGACACGGGCATCCTCTCCATCGTGCTCACTTTCTTCCTCGTGGAACTCTTCGACGCCTCCGGCACGCTCATCGCCGTGGCCCAGCGCGCGAAGCTGCTCGACGCCCAAGGCCGCCTGCCGCGCCTGGGGCGGGCGCTCATGGCCGACTCCACCGCCATCGTGCTCGGCGCGGCGCTGGGGACGTCCTCGACCACCACCTACCTCGAATCGGCCGCCGGAGCCTCGGTGGGCGGGCGCACGGGGCTCACCGCCGTGGTGGTGGCGATCCTCTTCCTCGCCATGCTCGTGTTCTCCCCGCTCGCGGCCATGGTCCCGGCCTATGCCACCGCGCCGGCGCTCCTCTACGTGGCCATCCTCATGGCGCGCGGGCTGGCGCAGGTGCAGTGGGACGACCTCACCGAAGCGGCACCGGCAGCGGTCACCGCCATCACCATCCCCTTCACCTTCTCGGTGGCCAACGGTCTGGCCTTCGGTTTCATCACCTACACCGCCCTCAAGCTCCTCACCGGGCGCGTGCGCGAGCTGCCGCTCGCCGTAGCCGTGATCGCCGGCGTGTTCCTGCTCAAGTTCGCCCTGCTCTGACTTTCGGGCGCCGCACCCGACAGCGAGGGTCGCGCCCCGAATCACCCCCATCGGGGCTCGACCTTGACTTCCGTCAAGGACGGCATCGCCCTCGCGCGCTATCCTGCGAACTTTCCGAGTCGGATTCCTGCGCCCGATGATGAATTCCTCCCGCGTGCGCCGCCCTGAACTCGTCTGCCCCGCCGGCAACCCGGCCATGCTCAAGGCCGCCGTCGAACACGGAGCGGACGCCGTCTATCTCGGCTTCAAGGACGCCACCAACGCGCGCAACTTCAACGGCCTCAATTTCGACGAACGCAGCCTCGCGCAGGCGATCGAGCTGGCGCATGCGCACGGCTGCCGCGTCTTCCTCGCCCTCAACACCTATCCCCAAGCCGAGGGGTGGGCCCACTGGACGGCGGCGGTCGACCGGGCCGCGGCGCTCGGGGTCGACGCCCTCATCCTTGCCGATCTCGGCCTGCTGGCCCATGCGCGCGAGCGCCATCCCGAGCTGCGTATACACCTGTCGGTCCAAGGCTCGGCCACGAACCACGAGGCGCTCGCCTTCTATCACGAGCGCTACGGCATCGAGCGCGCCGTGCTGCCGCGCGTGCTCTCGCTCGAACAAGTGGCGCAAGTGGTGCGGCAGAGCCCCGTGGCGGTCGAGGTCTTCGGCTTCGGCGGGCTGTGCGTGATGGTCGAGGGGCGCTGCGCGCTGTCGGCCTACGCCACCGGACAGTCGCCCAACTGCCACGGCGCCTGCTCGCCGGCCAAATTCGTGCGCTGGGACGAAACGCCGCAAGGGCTGGAGGCGCGGCTCAACGGCTTTCTCATCGACCGCTACGCCCCTGAGGAACCGGCCGGCTACCCCACCCTGTGCAAGGGCCGTTTCGCGGTGGGGGGACACACTTACTACGCCATCGAGGAGCCCACCAGCCTCAACACGCTGGAGCTGCTGCCGCGCCTCATCGAGATCGGCGTCGCCGCCATCAAGATCGAAGGCCGTCAGCGCAGCGCGGCCTACGTGGCGCAGGTCACCCGCGTGTGGCGCGAAGCGATCGACGCTGCCCTCGCCGCCCCCCAGGATTTCTCCCCACACCCGCAGTGGCTCGCCGCGCTCGACCGTGTCAGCGAAGGCGCGAGCCACACGCTGGGCGCCTATTCCCGGCCGTGGAAATGACCTCCATGAACCCGCTTTCGTTCGAACTGGTGCTCGCACCCATCCCCTACTTCTGGCCGCGCGGGCGTGTCCTTTCCTTCTACGAGGCGATCGCCGAAGCGCCCGTCGACGCCGTCGTGCTCGGCGAGACCGTCTGTGCCCGCCGCGCCGAGCTGCGCCTGCCCGACTGGATCGCGCTCGGACGCGACCTCGCCGCCGCAGGCAAGCGCGTCGTCCTCGCCGGCTACGCCCTCATCGAATCCGAATCGCACCTCAAATGGGTGCGCCGCCTGGTGGAACAGGACGAATTCGCCGTCGAGGCGAACGAGATGGGCACGGTGCGCCTGCTCGCGGCCGCCGGCCGCCGCGACTGGATCGCCGGCGCCTCGCTCAACGTCTACAATCCCCATGCGCTCGCGCAGCTCCATGAGGCCGGGGCGCGCCGCTGGCTGCCGCCGCCGGAGCTCTCCCGCGCGGCGCTCGCGCACCTGCTGGAGGGTTTCACCGCTCTGGAGCAGGGAACGATCGAAACCGAACTGCCGGTATGGGGCCCCCTTGCGCTGGCGCATTCGGCGCGCTGCTTCACCGCCCGCCATTACCGGCTGCAGAAGGACGCCTGCGAATTCCGCTGCCTGGCGCATCCAGCCGGACTGCCGCTCGCCACGCGCGAGGGGGCCGACTTCCTCGTGCTCAACGGCGTGCAGGTGCTCTCTGCCCGCCCCTGGTCCTTGATAGACCGCCTGGACGAAGCCACCGCGCTCGCCCAGGCTCTGCGCCTCGTGCCCGCCCCCGAAGGCACCCTCGAGCGGATCGCCGCCCTCGACCGCGCCCGACGCCTGGGTGAAATGCCCGCGCCCGAGCCAGAGTCGTGCAACGGCTTCTGGTACGGTGAAAGCGGCTTCGCGTACCGCGCCCCCTCTTCTTCCCCTCTTGCCGCCCGATGATGAAAGACGACCGCTTCGTCATTCCGCCCGCACTCGCCCGGATCGTCTCCCGCCTGCCGCAGACCCCGCCGGCGGCCGTGCTCGCCTTCGCCCTTGACCGCCTGCTCTTTCCCCGGCTGCCGCTGCCGGAGCTCGACGCGCTCCTCGAGCAACCGCTGCGCATCGAGGTGAGCGACCTCGGCTTGCGGCTCGCCCTCACCCTCACCCGACGTGGTTTTCGCCCCCTGCCAGCGCACGTCGCGCCGCGTCTGACGCTGCGCGCCACCACCCGCGACTTCCTCGCCCTGCTGCGCCGGGAAGAAGACGCCGACACGCTTTTCTTCCAGCGGCGCCTGGCGCTTTCCGGCGACACCGAACTGGGGCTGCTCGTGAAGAACACGCTGGATGCGATCGAGATCGAACTGCCGTTCCTGCCGCGTCCTCGGTAACGAAGCGGAAACCCTGTCGCGAATCGGCAACGCCTCTCGGCGGTAACTTTGATCCAGCGCAAACTTCGGCGCTTTTTCCCTGTGGAAAAAGAGAAGGTAGGCTAAAGTCGCCTTACAGATTTTTCTTCCGCCGGAGGTCCTTCATGATGCGCAAACCCTTGTTCGCCGCGATCGCCGCCGTCTTCGCCGTCTCCGCCGTCCAGGCGGCCCAGCCCAGCCTCTCTGCCGAACTGCGCGAAAAGGCCAAGGCCATCATCCAGCCGATCGAACCAGCGAAGATCGATCATCCGGCCAAGGTCGACCTCGGCCGCCAGCTCTTCTTCGAGCCGCGCCTGTCGCTATCCGGCATCATCTCCTGCAACACCTGCCACAACCTGTCGCTGGGCGGAGTGGATAACCTCAAGACTTCCATCGGTCACAAATGGCAACCGGGGCCGGTCAATGCCCCCACCGTCTTCAACTCCTCGCTCAACATCGCCCAGTTCTGGGACGGACGCGCCGCCAATCTGCAGGAACAGGCCGCCGGCCCGATCCAGGCGCCGGTCGAGATGGCCATGCCCCACACGCTCGCCGTGGCCGTGATCCAGTCCATCCCCGGTTACGTCGAAACGATTAAAACCATCTATGACACCGACGTCGTCACCCTCGATCACATCACCGATGCGATGGCCGAGTTCGAGAAGACGCTGGTCACGCCCAACGCCCGTTTCGACAAGTGGCTCAAGGGCGACGACAAGGCGCTCACCGCCACCGAGCTCGAGGGCTTCAAGATCTTCTATGAGAGCGGCTGCATCGCCTGCCACAACGGCCCCAACCTCGGCGGCAATTCCTTCCAGAAACTCGGCGTGGTCGAACCGTACAAATCGACTTCGCCGGCCGAAGGTCGAGCGGCGGTGACGAAAAAAGACGAGGATCGCTGGTACTTCAAGGTGCCGACGCTGCGTAACGTGGAACTTACCTACCCCTACTTCCACGACGGCGAGGCAGCCACGCTGGAAGATGCGGTCACCCTCATGGGGCGACTGCAGCTCGGCCGCACCTTCACCGCCGACGAGCTGAAGAAAGTCGTCGCCTTCCTGCACACCCTCACCGGCGAACGGCCGCAGATGCCTTTGCCGCTGCTGCCGCCTTCCGGTCCGAACACGCCGCGGCCCGATCCCTTCAAGTGATTCTCCGCGCGGCGCCCAAGGGCGCCGCGATACCGCCCGAAACATTTCTTCCCCGTCCGGATGGGCTATCATGGCCCACCGGATCTCCTTTTTCTTCCGACCATGCGCCCCTCCTGCGCCACCATCGATCTCGACGCGCTGCGCGCCAATTACCTTCTCGCCCAACGGCTAGCCAGCGCGCGAACTCTGGCCGTCGTCAAGGCCGACGCCTATGGCCACGGCGCGATCGCCTGCGCCAAGGCGCTCGAACCGCTCGCCGACGGGTTTGCCGTCGCTTTTCTCGAAGAGGCGCTTCCCCTGCGCACGTCCGGTATCCGCAGCCCCATCGTGCTGCTCGAAGGCGCCTTCGACCCCGGCGAGCTCGAAGCCGCCGCCGAGCTCGACCTCTGGCCGGTGGTGCATCACGAGGCGCAACTGCGCATGCTCGAACTCGCGCCGCGCCGGCCGCGCCGCGTCTGGATCAAGATCAACAGCGGCATGAACCGCACTGGTTTCGCCCCCCGGGAAGCACCGAATGTCTGGCGGCGCCTGCAGGCCCTGCCGGGATTGGAACCCCCCGTGTGGATGACGCATTTTGCCTGCGCCGACGACCCTTGCTCGACGATGACGCTGGAGCAGATCCGGCGTTTTCACGGCGGCGTGGCCGCGCTGCCGGGGGAGACGAGCCTGGCCAATTCGGCAGCCCTGCTCGCCTGGCCGCAGGCGCGCGGCGACTGGGCCCGCCCCGGCATCCTGCTCTACGGCGGCAACCCGCTGCTCACCGGCGCCGAGCCCGGCGAAGCCGCCTCCTTGCGGCCAGTGATGCGCCTCACGAGCAAGGTCTTCGCCACCCGCCGGCTCGCCCCCGGCGAGGCCCTGGGCTACGGCGCCACCTTCATCGCCGAACGGCCGGTCCGCGTCGGCCTGGTCGCCATCGGCTACGCCGACGGCTATCCCCGCCACGCCCCCACCGGCACGCCGGTGGCCGTCGCCGGTCGGCGCACGCGGCTCATCGGGCGCGTTTCCATGGACATGCTCACCGTCGACCTCACCCCCCTGCCGGAAGACGTCGGCCTGGGCGCAGCCGTGGAGCTCTGGGGGGAGACCGTCTCCGTCGATGAAGTCGCCCGTGCCGCCGGCACCATTTCCTACGAGCTGCTGTGCCACGTCAAACGGGTGCAGCGCCTCCACCGCGGCACCGAACTCACACCTTGAAATGCTCGGCCCGTTGGCGTAGGCTCGCAGCCGCGGCCTGCAGGGCCCTGGCTTCGGCTTCGCTCGCCTTGGCCGAAGCCACGGACGCCTCGGCGCTGCCGGCGATGCGCTCGACCCGCTGCGCGATCGTGTGCACCGCCTCGGTCTGCTGCTCCAGCGCCTGATCCACTTCCTGCACTGCGCGCGCCGTCTCGGCCGATTCCTGCCGGATTTCATCGATCGCACTGCGCGCCTGACGGGCATTCTCCACCCCTCGCTGGACTTCGGTCACGCCGGCATTCATGCCGGACACGGCTTCGCCCGTCGCACGCTGGATCTTGGCGATCATCTCGCCGATCTCCTGCGTGGCGCTGCCGGTACGCTCGGCGAGCTTGCGCACTTCGTCGGCCACCACGGCGAAGCCCCGGCCTTGCTCGCCGGCGCGCGCCGCCTCGATGGCCGCGTTGAGCGCCAACAGATTCGTCTGGTCGGCGATCTCGCGGATCGTGGCCACGATGGTCGAGATCTGCTGCGAGAATCCATCCAGCGTGCGGATGCGCTCGGCCGCCGTTTCCACGATGTGCGCGATCTGGTTCATCCCTTCGATCGCCGCGGCGATCGTCTCGGCCCCTTCGTCCGATTTGGCCATCGAGGCCTGCGCCCGCTGCGCCGTCTCGCGCATGTGCTGCGCGAGCTGATTCAAGGCCACGCTGAACTCCTCCATGGCCGCGGCCACCGCCTGCGTATCGTCGGCCTGGACGGCGATGCGCTGCTGCACTTCCTCGGCCTGCCGCTCGATCGCCTGCGCCCGCAGGGCCACATCGCCCGCCTCGCGCTGCAAGGCGCCGATCAAGCCGGCCAGCTCCGAGCGCATGTGGTTGATGGCCGTGGCCAGGCGCCCCAGCTCGTCGGGCCGCTCGTAGCGTAAGGGCTCGCTCAGATCGCCCGAAGCCATGCGCTCGGTCACCCCCACGAAGGCTTCGAGCGGACGCAAGGCCCGGCGCACCAGCCACACCATCACCAGGGCAAGCAAAACCGCTTCCCCGACAGACGCAAGTGAATTGCGCAGGATATTGCCAAAGAGATCCTCCGTGAGCTCGTCGGCGTATGCCGAAGAGACGACCAACCAATCCCATTCGGGAAAATAGGCATAGGCGGCGACTTTCTCCCGCGGCTTGTCTTTGTCCGGATCGATCCATTGATAACGAATGATCCCATTTTTCTTCTCCAGCATTTCGCCAATAAAGTCAAACCCATTGGCATCACGCATTTGGCGTATATTTTTCCCCTCCAACGATGGGTGAAAACGAAGGTATCCATCTTTGTCGAGCACGTAGACATAGCCTGTTCTGCCTATTTTGATACTGGCAACCGAATCACGAAACTTGGTCAACAGGCTGCCCATGGGATAGCCGATGAACCAGGCTCCGAACACCTTGCCATCCTCAGATTTCATCGGCTCATAGATCGTCATGTAATCTTTGCCGAAAAGGACCGCTGGCCCGATGTACTCCTCCCCTGCAAGCAAGCGTTTGTAGGCCGGGTGATTACGATCGAGAGTGGTCAAGAAGGCTCGTGAACCGTCTTCCTTACGCAAGGAGGTAGAGATACGCAGGAAGTCATCGCCGACGCGCTCGAAGATCGTCGCCACGGACCCCGTCTGCTCCGTGAGGAGATCGACCTCGATGAAGCGCTCGTTCATCTCGATTCCGCCGAGCCGAAAGATAGGAACTTTCATCTTGGTCGGCCCCATCTCCGTGGTCTGTTTGGCATCGAGTTCGACGCGAGTCCCATAAGGGAACAAGCTTTTGAGCATCTTGAGCTGGGAGCGTATCGACACGGTGACGGCTTCGTGCAGCATCTGCAGACGCGATAGCACGTCGCGCGTCTGAAAGCTCATGGTATCGTCGATGCGGCGCTGCAGTTTCTCCCACTCCAGCCCACCGATCACCGCTGTGCTCAGCGCGATGAAGCACACCGTGGCGATCGCCACTCCCACGGCGATGCGGCGCGTCAGACTCTGTCCTCTCATGATCTCCTCCCTCATGGATTTCTGGTTTTATCGGCGATTCGCAAAGAAACTTTAGCAAACCAGTGAAAATTCCTCACGCCCCAGGCGATGGCTCTTGAGATCCTCGTCCATGCGCTATCATGAAACCGATGCACCCTTGGCGTGATTCCAGCCGCCGCTTCGAGGACCGATCCCATGGATACCCCTACGACGAACCTCGCCGAACCCGCTCAGCTCGACATCCCCCCTGCGCCCGACGTGCTCACGGCGATTGCCCGCGAGGCCGAGTCGGATATGCCCAACCTCGCCAAGCTCGCCAAGATGATCCAGCAGGATCCGGCGCTCGCCGCCGCGGTGCTGCGCGCGGCCAACGGCATCATGCGCATGCGCAAGATCGAATCGGTGGCCCAGGCGCTGCAGGTGATTGGCCTCGAGCGCACGCACCAGATCGTGCTGCACGCCCTGCTGCATTCGACGCTGGGGATGCCGAAGAACCTGCGCCCTTCTCTCTGGGACGAACTTCGGGTTTCGGCCGAGGCCGCCGCCGATTTCGCCCGCCTGCTGCGCACCGTCCCCCCGCCCATGGCGCACACGGCGGCGCTGCTGCACGATACCGGCTTTTCCCTGCTCGCACGCCAGCACCCCGACTATCACGAGACGCTCTCGCTCGCCCGGGTCGATCCAGAGAAGCCCTTCACCGAGCACGAATTCGAGCGCTACAAGACACATCACGCCGTGGTCGGCTTCTTTCTCGCCCGGCGCTGGGGCCTGGCCGAACCGGTGGCGCTGACGATCAACCACCATCACGACTACGTCACGGTATTCGAGGAGACGACGCTGCCGCCGCAGGTGCCGCACCTCGTGAGCCTCATCGCCATGGCCGACGTCGTGGCGGCCGAGGCGGTGGGCATCGGGCGCGACAAGGAATGGCACAAGGCGCGCGGCCCGGTAGCCGAATTTTTCGGGCTCACCGAAGACGAGCTCGACGACATGATCGAATCGGAGATTGCGCAGCAGCGCACCGCCGCGAACGTTCGCTGAACGTTAGGCCCGCGAGGATTCAATTTCCCGGAGCCAGCCCCGCCTTCTGCCGCTCCGCTTCGATCGCCGCGCGCAGCGTTTGGGCGAATTCCCCCTCGGCCGGCGCCTGGGCGAGCAGCCGCTCCCAGCGCTCCACCGCCTTGGCATGCTCGCCGGCGGCGGCCGCCGCCGCCCCGCCCATGGCGAGCGCCTTGGGTTCGTCGGGGGCAAGCGCCAAGGCCCGCTCCAGCAAGGCCGTCGACTCGGCATCGAACCCCCCGCGAGCGACGACCAAGAGTTCCGCCCACTCGACGAGCACCGCCGGTTCCTGGGGAATCTTCGCGCCCAGTCGCGCCCAGCCGGCAGCCACGAACGCCGGATCGCCCAGCACGCGATAGGAGCGCGCGAGCATCATCCAGGCTTGCGCGTCACCCTCCCCGCTTTCCAGCCGCGCTTCGAGCCGCGAGACCATCGCCCTGATCTGCTCGGGCGAGATGCCGGCGGCACTCGCCGCCTGCGCCACCTCGGCCTCGCGCGTGGCCGCGAGCACCGCCTCGTCGCTCGCCCAGCGCGGCGATCCCACCCACAGGTAGCCCAAAGCGGCGAGCAAAGGCACCCCCAACGCGACGAGCGCAGCCGCCACGGGCGAGATCTCCCGACCCCGCACGCGCGCCTCGAGTGCCTGCGCCTCGGCCAAGGCCCGCGCCTCCAGCTCACGCCGGGCCTGCGCATGAGCCGCTTCGTCCAGCTCGCCGGCCGCCCGTGCCGCCTCGAGCGCGGCGAACTCCTCGCGCAGCACCGCGAGCGCCGCCCGTGCTTGGGTCGCCTCATCAGAAGCCCCCCCTTGGTGCCGCACGAGCGGCCAGACGACCCACCCCGTGGCCGCGAGCGCCAGGAACGCCGCCACCGTCACGAATCCCATCACGACCGCTCCTCCTTGCCTTCCCCGCGCAACAGCGCTTGGGCGTGCGCCGCCTCCTCAGCCGAGAGCGCAGGCATTTCTTCCCGCGAACGGCGCCGCAACACCCGCCACAGGGCAAGCACCCCAGCGAGCGCCAGAACGAACGGCCCCGCCCACAGCGCCACCGTGCTCGCCTTCAAGGGCGGCTGATAGAGCACAAAGTCGCCGTAACGCGCCACCAGGTAGGCGCGCACCTCCTCCTCGCTCTTGCCGGCGGCGAGCTGCTCGCGTACCTGGTTCATCAGGTCGTGGGCGAGCTCGGCGTTGGATTCGGCGATCGACTGGTTCTGGCACACGAGGCAGCGCAGCTCGTGCCCGAGCTTCAGGGCGCGCGCCTCGATCGCCGGGTCGCCCACCGGCTGCGCCTTGGGTGGCTCCTCCGCCGCCCAAGCGAAACCGAAGCAGCACGCAGCCACGACGGCGGCGATGCCGCGCACGAGGCCGCCCACGCCGCTTTCACGTTTTTCCCCTCGCCTCATCGCTTTGCTCCCGCCAGCGCCGCCCACTTCGGCTGCAGCACTTCGCGCCAGGCCTGCTCGTCGATCGGGCCGACGTGCTTGTAACGGATGACGCCCTCGGCGTCGATGAGGAAAGTCTCCGGCACGCCATAGACGCCGTAGTCGATCGCCACGCGCCCATCCAGATCGAGCACGGAAAAGCGATAGGGATCGCCGTGTTGGGCAAGCCAGGTGCGCGCCCGCAGGAGCGCCGCCTCGCGCTCTTCCTGCGGCGAGAGACGGGAAGCGTCGAGCTCGGCGTCGCCGCGGATCTCCTTGTAATTGAGCCCCACGATGGGCACCCCCTCCTCGCGCGCGAGCCGCACCAGCATGGCGTGCTCCTCGCGGCAGGCCACGCACCACGTGGCCCAGACGTTGAGCAGCCACGGCTGCCCCCGCAGATCGGCCGGCCCGGCGAGCGTCCCGGGCGCGTCCACCCGCGGCAGGGCGAAGGCCGGCGCCGGCTTGCCGACGAGCGGCGAAGGCACCTCGCGCGGATCGAGGCGGAAGGCGTAGGCGAAGAGCGCGACCAACGCGACGAAAATGAGGAACGGAATCAGGTACTTCAGTTTCATCGCGCCGCCTCCGCCACCGGTTCGGGCAACACCTCCGGCACAGGAACCGAATCCCGGCGCCGCGCCAGCCGCCGGTAGCGCCGGTCGAGCGCCGCGGCCACTCCACCCAAGGCAATCAGGATCGCCCCGAACCAGATCCAGGAAATGAAGGGTTTGTAGAAGAGCAGCACCACCCAGCCGCCATCGCCGGTCGGGTCACCCAGCGACACATAGACGTCGCGGAACACCCCCCAGTCGATCGCCGATTCGGTCATCGGCATGGCCGAGCGGAAGTAGGCGCGTTTCTCCGGCACAAGCACGGTGCGCATTTGCCCTTCGCGCCACACTTCCACCTCGCCGCGCTGGGCCGTGTAGTTGGGCCCGGGTACCTCGCTCACGCCGCGCAGCACGAAGCGGTAACCGGCGAGTTCCGCCGCCTGTCCCGGCATCATCTTCACGTCGAGCCGCTGCTCCAGCGCCCCCACGAGCGTCACCCCGAGGATGAACACGCCCACCCCGAGATGCGACAGCCACATCCCCCACCACGACCCGGGAATGCCGCGCAGCCGTGCCGCCAATCCCGGCGCCGCGCCCTGGCGCAGACGCTCGACGAGCAGCCGCAGCGAGGCAAGCGCCACCCAGGCCGTCAGGGCAAGCCCAAGATAAGCCCCGGGCGTGGCATGTCCGGCGGCCCACACCCCCAGCGCCGCCAAGAGCAGCGCGCCGACGAGCTCCGGCCCCACCCGGCGCAGCACCCGCGCGAGCGCATCGCGCTTCCAGCGCAGGAACGGCGCCAGCGCCATCAGCACCACCGCCGGGGCCATGAGCGGCACGAACACGGTCTCGAAGTACGGCGGCCCCACCGAAATCTTGGCCCCTTGCAGCGCGTCGAGGATCAGCGGATAGACCGTGCCCAGCAGCACCGCCCCGGCGGCCGCAGCCATGAGCACGTTATTGACCAGCAGCGAGCCTTCGCGCGACACCGGCGCGAACACCCCCCCGCCGGAGAGCCGCGGCGCACGCCAGGCAAAGAGCAGCAGCGACACGCCCACGGTGAGCGCGAGCAAGCCCAGGATGAACACGCCGCGCGTCGGATCGGTGGCAAAGGCGTGCACCGAGGTGATCACACCCGAGCGCACGAGGAACGTCCCCAGGAGCGAGAGCGAGAACGCCCCGATCGCCAGCAGCACCGTCCAGCTGCGAAACGCCCCCCGCTTCTCGGTGACGATGAGCGAATGCAGCAAGGCGGTTCCCACGAGCCAAGGCATGAGCGAGGCGTTCTCCACCGGATCCCAGAACCACCAGCCGCCCCAGCCCAGCTCGTAATAGGCCCAGGCCGAACCGACGAGGATGCCCAGCGTGAGGAACACCCAGGCGGTGAGCGTCCACGGGCGCGACCAGCGCGCCCAGGCCGCGTCCATCCGCCCCGACAAGAGCGCCGCGATCGCGAAAGCAAAGGCCACCGCCATGCCCACGTAGCCCATGTACAGGAGCGGCGGATGGATGATCATGCCCGGATCCTGCAGCAAGGGATTGAGATCGCGCCCCTCGCCCGGCATCGGTACCAGGCGTTCGAACGGGTTGGAGGTGAGGATGAGGAAGGCGAGAAAGCCCACGCTCACCGTGCCCAGCACGCCGAGCACGCGCGCGCGAAAAGCCGCCGTGAGCGAACGCGAGAAACCGGCCACCGCCGCCTGCCAGAGGGAAAGCGACAGCGCCCACAGGAGCATCGAGCCCTCGTGGTTGCCCCATACGCCGGTGAGGCGATAGAACCACGGCGTACGCGTAGAGGAATTGGCCGCCACCAGGAGCACGGAAAAATCGATGCGCAGGAACGCCGCCGTCAGGCAAGCGTAGGCGAGCACGAGCGCGGCACATTGCGCGAGCGCCGCGCGCCGCGCCGCCGCCATCGCCCCAACCGAACCGCGCGCCGCCCCGGCAAGGCCCAGCACCGCCTGCACCAGCGCCAGCGCCCAGGCGAGCGCCAGCGCGAACTGTCCCATCTCGGGGATCATCACGCACTCCTCAGGGTTTCAAGGTGGCCGCCGCGCGCTGCGCCTGATCCACGGCGTGCTGCGCTTCCACCGGCATGTAGTTCTCGTCGTGCTTGGCGAGCACTTCGCTCGCGACGAACACCCCGTCCGACCCCAGCCTGCCCTGCACCACCGCCCCCTTGCCCTCGCTGAAGAGATCGGGCAACGCGCCGCGATAGACGACGGGGATGGTCTTGGCCGTATCGGTCACGGCGAAGCGCACCGTCACCCCGTCTGGCAGCCGCTCGAGCGAGCCGTCGACCACCATCCCGCCGATGCGAAAAGTCCGCCCGAACGGCGCCTTGCCTTCGGCCACTTCGGAGGGCGTATGAAAGAACACCAGGTTCTCGCGCATCGCCGAGAGCACCAGCGCCGTGGCTCCGCCGAGCAGGGCGAGCGCCGCCAGGATCAAAGTCAAACGCTTGCCGCGTGCCGTCATGCGTCTTCTCCCGTGTCTTCGAACCGTGCCGCCCGCCAGCGCAGCAGACGGCGGATCACGGCCTTACGAGTGCGATGGAGGAAATAAAGTTCGAGGGCGATGAGGGCGAAGCTCACGCCGTAGCTCCCCCAGACGTAGAAGCCGCGCCCGCCCATGTCCCAGAATGCCGACCACGATTCCCACTGCATCCCTTCACTCCTTTTCCTTCGCCGCCAGGCGATCGAGCTCGGCGGCCACCCAGTCGGTGTGCCGTTCGCGTTCGAGGATGAGCGTGCGCACGCGCCACAGCGCCACGGCGATTGAATAGAACCAGGCGGCAAACGCCATGATCAGCATGGTCACCAGCATGATGGTGGCCATGGAAGGCGCGCGCGTCAGGCTCACCGACGCCCCCTGGTGCAGCGTGTTCCACCATTTCACCGAAAAATAGATGATGGGCACGTTGATCGACCCGACGATGGCGAGCAGAGCACCGGCACGATCGGCCCGGCGCGGGTCCTCGATGGCCCGCGTGAGCGCCAAGTAGCCCAGATAGAGAAACATGAGGAGCAGCTGCGAGGTGAGCCGCGCATCCCACACCCAGTACGTCCCCCAGGTGGGCCTGCCCCACAGCGCCCCCGTCCACAGGGCGATGAAACACCAGATCGCCCCGGTGGGCGCGAGCGCGTGCGCCATCATGAAAGAGAGCCGCGTATTGAGCACCCAGCCGACGATGCCCCAGAACGCCATCACGAGATAGAGGAACATCGACATCCACGCCGCCGGCACATGGAGGAAGATGACGCGATAGACCTCACCCTGCTGCGCGTCGGTGGGCGCAACGAAAAACCCCAGATACAGCCCCGCCACGGCCAGCACGGCGGCCGCCGCGGCGAACCACGGCGCGAGCCGCCCGGCGAGCGGATAGAACTGCTGCGGCGCGGCAAACCGCCACAGGCTGCGCGGGGAACGCTGCCGCTCCTCGACCCCCTGCCGCCATCGTTGCCGTCTTTCCTGCGTCGCGTTCATCCCTTTCCTTTCTCCGTCATTGCACCGCCAGGCGCAGCGCCGCCACGCAGGCCCAAGGGGCGAGCGCCACCGCCGCGAGCATGCCCGCCCCCAGCAGGGCCAGGTGCGCGGCGTAGGATACCCCACCCAGGGCCGCTTCCACCGCCCCTGCGCCGAAGATCAGCACCGGCACCGCCAGCGGCAGCACCAGCAGCGCAAGCAGCACCGCCCCGGAGCGCACCCCCAGCGTGAGCGCCGCCCCGATCGCCCCGATGAGCGTGAGCGTGGGCGTACCCAGAAGGAGCGTCCCGGCAAGCAGCGGCAGGACGTCCGGCTGCAGATCGTAGAGCCCGGCGAGCAGCGGCGCGAAGAGCGCCACCGGCACGCCGGTCACCAGCCAGTGCACGGCCACTTTGGCCAGCACCCACACCACCGCCGGCTCGGGCGAGAGCAGCAGCTGCTCCAGCGTGCCGTCGCGCAAGTCGTGCTCGAAGAGCCGCGGCAGCGCCAGGAGCGAAGCGAGCAGCGCCGTCACCCAGACCACGCCGGGGGCGATCGCGCGCAGCTGGTTCGCCTCCGGCCCGATGCCGAAGGGGAAGAGACACACCACCACGACGAAGAAGGAGAGCGCGAGCAGCACGTCGGTGCGGCCGCGCCAGGCAAGCGCCATCTCCCGCCGCAGCATGGCCAAAAATACCGCTCCCATCACGCCGCCTTGCGCCGCGGCGCAAACCGCCCCGGCTCCAGCGTGTCGCAGGGACAGGCAAATTCCACGTCCTGATGCGTCGTGAGCACCACGGTGGCCCCGTCGCGTACCCGCGCTTCGATGCGGCGCGCGAGCGCAGCCACCGCAGCGGCGTCGAGCGCCGTGAAAGGCTCGTCGAGGATCCACACCGGCCGCTCCTGCGCCAGAACGAGCCGCGCGAGCGCCACCCGCCGCCGCTGCCCCGCCGAGAGCACCCGCACGGGCAGATCGCGCTGCCGCGCAAGGCCAAGCTCCGCGAGCGCGGCGTCGATCGCCGCCCCGTCGTGCGGCAGCCCCTGCACCGCCGCCAGGCTGCGCAGATTCTCCCGCGGGCTCAGGAGCTCATGCACCGCCGGCAGATGGCCGTGAAAGAACACCGCCCGATGCCAGGCATCCCTCTGCGCCGCCAGCGGCGTCCCTTGCCAGCGCACCTCCCCCTCGTCGGGCTGCGCCAGGCCGCACAGCAGCCGCAGCAGACTCGTCTTGCCCACCCCGTTGGGGCCGGCCACGCGCGTGAGCACGCCGGGGCGAAAGGCATGCGTCAGGTCGCGAAAGAGGATGCGATCGCCCTTGATGCAGGTGAGCGCCAAAGCTTCGAGCATGACTCGGACGGATTGAGAGGATCGAGGCCGTAAGTCTAGCAGAGCCGGTCGCGCCGCGCGCTTCAGGCCGTACAGAAGAGCGCGTATTCTTGGGCCTTGGACGGCGTGCCGTTCCACGCAGGCAAGCTCGGCCATACCCCCAGGCGCGCGCAGTCCTCGGCGAAAGCGTCACTTGCCAAATACCCGTATTCCCACTCACGAGGAGCCGTCAGCGTATCGACGGCCAAAAGCGCCGCGTCGACCCGGCCCGGGTGCACGTGCACCAAGGCCCTCGGCCCCAAGGCCGAGAGGAAACGGCCCATCTTCTCGCGAAAAGGCGGCGTTTCCTTGAAATCGTGCAGGCCGGAGAAGCCCTGGTTGTGGGCGATGCCGTGCGCGAGCAGCGCTGCCTTGAGCCCGCGCCCCAAGCGGCGCAGGAAGAGCGCCTTGCGCACCCCCACGCCGCGCGCCCGGATACGCTGTACCGTCTCACGGCAATCGCGCACCCACAGCGTTCCCGGCGCGTAACGGCGCAGGATCTCGGCGATGAGCGCTTCACGCACCGTCGGCAGGAGATGCACGTGCTGATGCCCGTCGACGAAGGCGGGCGGCGCCCCCCAGACGTCTTCGAAGGCATCGAACTGCGCCCGGATCTCCTCGGCCACTGCCGTCGCCGGCAGACGTTTCGCCAATGCCCTCAAGAGCAAGGAACGCAGCGACGGCAGACGTCCGTCTTGCGCCAGACCACGCGCCGGGCTCGCCGAGCGCTGCTCGGTGAGCGTCAGGTGCAAGCCAACCTGGGCACCGGTTGCGCGCGCCAAGGCCGCCAAGCCTGGCGCATCGCGCTTCCAGCACGGCATGGTCACCATGGCGCTCGTGGCCGTCACGCGCCGCAGTTCGATCAGATGCTCGATGGCGCGATTCACGCCCGGTGCGATACCATAATCGTCGGCGCACAAAACGAAGGTTCGCCGTACCGACGCGGCCGTTTCCTGGGAGACATCGTCCGGTAATGACGCGAGTACGGGGGGCGGCGTCAGCGCCAAAACGCCGGATTTTTCGAAATGGACGTCCATGCGATCCTTGCCTTACATCCCGTTACGCTTCGCTGACGACAGGAGCCGACAGCCGTGATCCCCGCCTCCGCACCGACTGCGCCGACTTCCGTCGAATTGAGCGTGATTGTACCCGTCTATAACGAGGCGGCCTCGTTACCGGTTTTGTACGAACGGCTCAAGGCCGTGCTCGAATCGCTCGAGCTCTCCTGGGAGCTGATCCTCGTCGATGACGGCAGCCGCGACGAGAGTTTCGCCGTCATCGAGCGGCTCGGCAAGGCTGATGTCCGCGTCAAGGGCGTGCGCTTCGCACGCAACTTCGGCAAGGAAGCCGCCATGGCCGCGGGGCTGCACCGCGTCGCCGGGCGGGCCGCCGTCATCATGGATGCC
Source organism: Tepidiphilus succinatimandens (assembly GCF_006503695.1). Lineage (GTDB taxonomy): Bacteria > Pseudomonadota > Gammaproteobacteria > Burkholderiales > Rhodocyclaceae > Tepidiphilus > Tepidiphilus succinatimandens. Next base: position 36,399 of record NZ_SBIK01000003.1, on the reverse strand, counting down.
GACCTGCAGCATCCGCCCGAACTCATCCCCCAGATGCTCGAGCGCTGGCGCGCCGGAGCGGCCATCGTCACGGCGGTGCGCACCGACCGCGACACCGACTCCCCCCTGCGCCGCTGGCTCTCGCTCGCCTTCTACCGCTTCTATCGCGGCATCTCCGAGATCGCGCTCACGCCGGGCGGAGGCGACTTCCGCCTCTTCGACCGGCGCGTGGTGGCGGCCCTCAACCTTCTGCCCGAACGCAAGCGGTTCCTCAAAGGGCTGGCGAACTGGGTGGGCTTCGATCAGGTCACCCTGCCCTACCGCCCGGCTGAGCGCCATGCCGGTACCTCGCGCTGGTCGCTGCGCAAGCTCTGGCGCTACGCCATCGACGGCATGGTCTCCTTCACCACGGTTCCGTTGCACGTCTGGTCCTCGATCGGAGCGCTCCTTGCGCTCGCCTCCGTCGTCTACGGTCTGTGGCTGGTGGTGCGCACGCTGCTTTTCGGGCGCGACGTGCCCGGCTACGCTTCGCTGATGGTCGCCACACTCTTTCTCTCGGGGGTGCAGCTCGTCAGCCTGGGCGTGCTCGGCGAATACCTCGGCCGCGTCTTCGAGGAAGTCAAGCGCCGGCCGCTCTACCTCATCGGGCGCACCGTGAACCTGCCCGACGAACTCGCCGACCCCCCTTCCCCTCTGCGCTGAACCTTTCGTCCGCGCGCCTTTCTGATTGCCGATTCCGTGCCGAGTTCCTTGCCGATGCGCCTCCTCTTCCAGCGCCTGCTCACTCCGCGCAGCCTCGCCATGCTGCTGTGGCTCGTCTTCGCCTGGTACGTGTTCGACGGCTACGACCGCCACGCCCCCAGCAACGACGAATGGGTACAGCACATCTATGGCGAACTGCTCGTGGCGTATTACACGAGCGGGCTTGCCGACAAGACCTTTCTCGATTTCAGCAACCTCTATCTCTACGGCGGCCTCTTCGACCTGCCCGCAGCCTGGATCACCATGGCTTTCGGCATCGACTGGTGGCCGCTGCGGCACCTCCTCACCGCCGCTTTCGGCGCCCTGGCCTTCTTGGGCGCGGCGCGTTTCGGGCGCTTCCTCGGCGGTGCCTGGCTCGGCACGGCGGCGCTCGCCGCCACGATGGGCAGCGGCGTCTTCTCCGGCGCCATCTTCACCCACACCAAGGACGTCCCTTTTGCCGCGGCCATGCTGTGGTCGCTCTACTACACGAGCCGCATCGCCGACGGGCTTCCTGCGCCGCGTTGGCGCCACGTCCTGTTGTGGGGGCTCGCCACCGGAGCGGCGCTGGGGCTGCGCGTAGGCGGCGTGCTCGCCTTCGGCTTCCTCGGCGCGGCCATTCTCCTCTCCTGGTGGCCCCGCCGCCGGGCCCTGCCCCCCTGGCCACGGCTCTTCACGGCGATCCTCCTGCGCCTCGCGCCGGGCATCGCCCTCGCGCTTGCCCTCATGGCCTTCTTCTGGCCGTGGTCGGTGATGGGCTGGGATCACGTCTGGCAGGCGCTCACCAAGTTCTCCCACTTCGCTTTCGATCTCTACACCTGGGAAGACGGGAAACGGGTGGAAAACGCCCAGGTCTCGCGCCTCTACCTTCCGAAATACCTCCTCGTACGCCTGCCCGAGTTCATCCTCCTCGGCACCGTGCTCGCGCTTGCCCACTGGCGGCGCATCAAGGAATCCCCCCGTCTGTGGCCGCTGCTGTTCGCGCTCACCTTCGTGCTCGCCTACGTCGTGATCGGCAAGCCCCCTCTCTACAACGGCCTGCGCCACTTCCTCTTCCTCGTGCCGTGGTTTGCGCTGCTCGCCTGCTGGGGCTGGCAAAGCACGCTCGCGGCACTCCACCGCCCCCTGACCGAAATCTCCCTTCGCCGCCGCCATGGAGCACTGCTGCTCAGCGCTTTGCTCGTACTCTCGGCCGCCGATGACTTCATCACCCTGGCGCGGCTGCATCCCTATCAACACCTCTACTACAACCATCTCGCCCGAGGACTTGCCGGCGCCAAGCATCATTGGGAACTGGACTACTGGAGCGACGCTACCCGGGCGCTGCTACCCGCGCTCGCCGACTGGGTCGCCAAACAACCCGCCGACAAGGAATGGGCGCTCGCCTACTGCGCGGAAGGATTCCAGATCGAACCTTGGCTCCCCCCCAACGTGTACATCACCGAGGCCTGGGACGATGCGGAACTGCTGCTCGCCACTACGCACGATGACTGCGACCAGGCGGTACCCGGCAAGGAAATCGCGCGCATCGAGCGGCTCGGCACGCCGCTCGCCGTCCTCAAGATCATCGACCACGAGGCCGCTGCTCCATGAGGCGTCCGCTGGCCGAACTCGTGCGCATGTCGCGCTTCGCCCTGGTGAGCGTCTCCGGCACCCTCGTGCATTACACCGTGCTGGTGGCCTTGGTCGAAACGGACACGCTCGGCCCGCTCCCCGCCTCGGCGCTGGGTTTTCTTGCCGGAGCCGTGACGAACTACCTCGGCTCGCGCCGCTGGGTCTTCGCCAGCGACGCGCGCCACATCGTCGCCTTACCCAAGTTTCTCGCCGTAGCCGCCACCGGGTTTGCCGGCAACGTCGCCGGCATGGCACTCGCACTCGATTGGCTACAGCTACCCTACCTGCTTGCCCAGATCCTCGTCACAGGGATCCTCTTCTTCTGGCACTACGGCGCGAACAGCCTGTGGACCTTCGCCCGCCGCGGCTGAGGCCGGTGCGAGGCAGCCCCACGCTTGGCATCGACACCTTGCCGCCGCGGTGTTTTCATGCTATCGTTCCATGCTTTGAAGAATTCCCAGGAGAGCCCTCATGGCCCGCGTCTGTCAAGTGACCGGCAAGCGTCCGATGACGGGAAACAACGTCTCGCACGCCAACAACAAAACCAAACGCCGCTTCCTCCCCAACCTGCACTATCGCCGTTTCTGGAGCGAGGCCGAAGAGCGTTGGGTGAAGCTGCGCATTTCCAACGCGGCGCTGCGCACGATCGACAAGAAAGGCATCGATGCCGTGCTCGCCGAGCTGCGCGCCCGCGGCGAGAAAATCTGAATCCCGGATAGGAGTGCATCATGGCCAAAGCCGCCCGCGAGAAGATCAAGCTCGAGTCCACCGCCGGAACCGGGCATTTCTACACCACCTCGAAGAACAAGCGCACCACCCCGGAAAAACTCGAGCTGATGAAGTACGACCCCAAAGCGCGCAAGCACGTGCTCTACAAGGAAACCAAGCTCAAGTAAGCTGCGCTGCAAAAAGATGAAAATAGGCCGCTCTATCTGGGTGGCCTTTTTCTTTTGCCTCAAGAAAAAGAAAAGCGCCTCTTGCGGGCGCCGTAATTCGTCTCCTCCCACGAGGCGGGCGGTCTCGAGGCCGCCCGTCCTTCTTCTCCTCTTAGCCTTTCAACTGCTCCAGGATCGCCGGGTTCTCCAGCGTGGACGTATCCTGCGTGATCTCCTCGCCTTTGGCGAGCTGGCGTAGCAGCCGACGCATGATCTTGCCCGAGCGGGTCTTGGGCAGGTTTTCGCCGAAGCGGATCTCCTTGGGCTTGGCGATGGGGCCGATCTCCTTGGCCACCCAGTCCTGCAGCTCCTTGACGAGGCGCTTGGCCTCTTCGCCCTGAGGCCGCGAGCGTTTGAGCACGACGAAGGCCACGATCGCCTCGCCGGTAATATCATCGGGACGGCCGACCACGGCCGCCTCCGCCACCAGTTCGTGCGCCACGAGAGCCGATTCGATCTCCATCGTGCCCAGACGGTGGCCGGAGACGTTGAGCACGTCGTCGATGCGCCCGGTGATGGTGAAGTAGCCCGTCTCGGGATCGCGGATCGCCCCGTCGCCGGCCAGATAGAGTTTCCCTTTGAAATCTTCGGGGAAATAGGATTTCTTGAACCGCTCCGGATCGCCCCAGATGGTGCGAATCATCGACGGCCAGGGTTTCTTGATGACGAGGAACCCGCCATGGCCCCAGGGAAGTTCGGTACCGGTCTCATCGACCACCGCCGCCATGATGCCAGGGAAAGGCAGCGTACAGGAGCCGGGCACGAGCGGCGTGGCGCCGGGCAGCGGCGTGATCATGTGCGCCCCAGTCTCAGTCTGCCACCAGGTATCGACGATGGGGCAGCGTCCATGACCCACTTCGTTGTAATACCACTCCCAGGCCGCCGGGTTGATCGGCTCGCCCACCGAGCCGAGGATGCGCAGGCTGGAGAGGTCGAAATTGCGCGGATGTACTTCGGGCGTCGCCTCGCTCGCCTTGATGAGGGCGCGGATCGCCGTGGGCGCGGTATAGAAGATGCTGACCTTGTGCGCCTCGATCATGCGCCAGAAGCGGCTCGCGTCGGGATAAGTCGGCACGCCTTCGAACACCACCTGCGTCGCGCCCACCGCCAGCGGCCCATAGGCGACGTAGCTGTGCCCGGTGATCCAGCCGATGTCGGCCGTACACCAGAAGACGTCGGTCGGCTTGATGTCGAAGGTCCACTTCATGGTCAGCGCGACCTGGGTGAGATAGCCGCCGGTGGAGTGCTGCACGCCTTTGGGCTTGCCGGTGGAACCCGAGGTATAGAGCAGGAAGAGCGGGTGCTCGGCTTCGACCCACTCCGGTTCGCACTCCTCGCTCTGGCTGGCGATCACCTCACTCCACCACAGGTCACGTTCCGGATGCCATTCGATGTCCATGCCGGTGCGCTTGTTGACGATCACGTGGCGCACCGATTCGCAACCGCCCATGGCAAACGCCTCTTCGACGATGGCCTTCAACGGCAAGGCCTTGCCACCGCGGAACTGACCGTCGGACGTGACCACCACCGTGGCGCCAGTGTCCTGGATGCGGTCGCGCAGCGCCAGAGCGGAAAAGCCGCCGAAGACCACCGAGTGCGTCGCCCCGATGCGGGCGCACGCCTGCATGGCCACCACGCCTTCGATGCCCATGGGCAGATAGATGAGGACCCGGTCGCCCTTCTTCACGCCGAGCGACTTGAGCGCATTGGCGAACTGGCCCACCCGTGCGAGCAGCTCGCGGTACGTGACCTTGGTGACCTTGCCGTCGTCGGCCTCGAAGATGATGGCCACCTTGTCGCCCAGCCCGGCGGCCACGTGCCGGTCGAGACAGTTGTAGGAGGCATTGAGCACCCCGTCGGCGAACCATTTGTAGAACGGAGCGTTGGACTCGTCGAGCACCTGGGTGAAGGGTTTCTTCCAGTCGAGGAGCGTGCGGGCGTGGTTCGCCCAGTAGCCTTCGTAATCTTTTTCCGCCTCGGCCACGAGCCGCTTATAGTGATCCATCCCCGAGACGGCGGCGTTCTTGACGAGTTCTTCTGGCGGATAGTACATTTTCTGAGCCATGGATGTTTCCTCCCTCTGCGTGATTTCGTCCGAACGGGCGGCGCAGCCGCCGACCTCTGACATTTTGAATTGAAACGTTTATATCTTACATCAGACTTACTACGGCACCGGTCTCGTACCCTCTGGCCGGCGATGCCCTCTGTTAGAATAGCGCCCTCTGCGAGGAATCCTGCGATGACTACCATCCGTGAAGAAGACCTGATCGAATCGATCGCCGACGCCTTCCAGTACATCAGCTACTATCACCCGCTCGATTACATCAAGGCGCTCGCCAAGGCCTACGAGCGCGAGCAAAGCCCTGCGGCGAAAGACGCCATCGCCCAGATCCTCACCAACTCCCGCATGGCCGCCGAGGGCCACCGCCCGATCTGCCAGGACACGGGCATCGCCACGGTTTTCCTCGAGATCGGCCAGGACGTGCGTTTCGACACGCGCCGCAGCCTGCAGGAACTCATCGACGAGGGCGTGCGCCGCGCCTACACCAACCCGGACAACCCCCTGCGCGCTTCGGTCCTGCGCGACCCGGCCGGCAAGCGGCAGAATACCCGCGACAACACCCCGGCCGTGGTCCACGTCGAGCTCGTACCCGGCAACAAAGTGGAGGTGATCTGCGCGGCCAAGGGCGGCGGCTCGGAGAACAAGGCCAAGATGGCCATGCTCAACCCGTCGGACTCCCTCGTCGACTGGGTGCTCAAGACCGTGCCCACCATGGGAGCGGGCTGGTGTCCGCCCGGCATCCTCGGCATCGGCATCGGCGGCACCCCGGAAAAAGCCATGCTGCTCGCCAAGAAATCCCTCATGGCTCCCGTCGACATCCACGAGCTGCAGGCCCGCGCCGAGCGCGGCGAGGAGCTCAGTACCGCCGAACGGCTGCGGCTCGAACTCTACGACAAGGTCAACGCGCTCGGCATCGGCGCCCAGGGGCTGGGTGGCCTCACTACGGTGCTCGACGTGAAAGTGCTCGACTACCCCACCCACGCCGCGAGCCTGCCGGTGGCCATGATTCCCAACTGCGCCGCCACCCGCCACGTGCACTTCACCCTCGACGGCAGCGGCCCGGCCCGGCTCGAACCGCCGCGCCTCGAAGACTGGCCGCAGGTCACCTGGACGCCCGACACCGAGAAAGCCAAGCGGGTAAATCTCGACACCCTCACGCGCGAGGAAGTCGCCTCCTGGAAGGCCGGCGACATCCTGCTGCTGAACGGCAAGCTCCTCACCGGGCGGGATGCCGCGCACAAGCGCATCGCCGACATGATCGCCCGCGGCGAGCCGCTCCCCGTCGATTTCACCAACCGGGTCATCTACTACGTCGGCCCGGTCGATCCGGTGCGCGACGAAGTCGTCGGCCCCGCCGGCCCCACCACCGCCACGCGCATGGACAAATTCACCCGCCTCATGCTGGAAAAGACCGGACTCATCGCCATGGTCGGCAAGGCCGAGCGCGGCCCCGAAGCCGTGGCGGCGATCCGCGACCACCGCGCCGCCTACCTCATGGCCGTGGGCGGAGCCGCCTATCTGGTGGCCAAGGCGATCAAGGCAGCGCGCGTCGTCGCCTTCGAGGATCTGGGCATGGAGGCGATCTACGAATTCGAGGTGCGCGACATGCCGGTGACGGTGGCCGTCGATAGCCAAGGCAACAACGTGCATGAAACCGGCCCGCGCGAGTGGCGCATCAAGATCGGCAAGATCCCCGTCACCTCCTAAGCCCTCTCCTCCGCACGAGGGAACGGTATAATCTTTCCGTCCGCTCCGGAGCGATTCCGGAGCCGGACGCGGCAGCGCCGGCATAGCTCAGCTGGTAGAGCACCCGCCTTGTAAGCGGAAGGTCGTCCGTTCGAATCGGACTGCCGGCATTCTCCCCGCTCCCGATCTCGCGCCCATCCCAAGGAAGGCTCCATGCGTTTCGTCCGCCGGTTGTGCGGCCTCTTGATCTTCTGCCTCGTCGGTGCGCTCGTCCCCGCCTTTGCCGCCGAGACCAGCGACGACCCGATCCAGTCGGGCCTTGCCCTGATTCAAGATGCGCTGCAGCGCAATGCGCTACCGCCCGACACCTCCGCCGCGCTCAAGCAATTGCTCGACCGCATCCAGGAAGCGCAAAGCCGCCGACAGCAAGCCGAGATTCGCGCCGCGCTCGCCGAAAAGCTCATCGAGCAGACGCAGCGCGAACTGCAGCAGCTCGCCGCCAGCCGCCCCAGCGAGTTTGCCGATCTGCGGGTCAGCGACAGCCTGGCACCGAGCGAGCGCGCCGAGCGCCTGCGCCGCATCCTCGAGGAAGAACGGACGCGACGCCAGACGCAGGAAGCTTTGCGCGCCCAGCTCTCAGACCTCGAACAACCCAAGGAGCGCGGCGATGCTGCTGTCGCCCCCCCTCCGCCCGCCCCCCTGCCTACCCTTCCCAGCAACGATCCCCTGGTACAGCAAGCCCTCACACTCGCCACCTTGGTCACAAGCCAGGCTCAAGAAGCCGAACGGCGCGCCGCCTTGCTCGAGAGCCGTCTTGCCGCGAGCACGCGGGTGCTGCTGTCGCGCCGCATCGAGCGGCTCGACGTCGAACTGGCCCGCCTGCGGCAGCTGCGCGAAGCGGTGGAAAAGAGCACGACGGCCGAAGTCAGCCAGGAAACGAGCCAGGTCAATGCCGAAGCAATCGACCCGAGACTTGCCCGGGTGGAGGCGACCAACCGGGAATGGGAAGCGCGCTTGCAGACCCTGCGCCATCGCCTGCAGAGCGTGCGCGAACGCCAATCGCAGCTGCAGCGTGAAACGCAGGAGCGGTGGGAAACGCTCGAATCCCTGAAAAAGCGCATCGCCCAACAGGGCCTGAGTCCAGCCGTGGGCAACCTCCTCCTCGAATACCGCAGCCGCCTCCCTTCCCCGTCCGAATTGAGCCAGGAGCTCAACAAGGTCCGCGGCATGCTCGAAGAAGTCCAACTGCTCGAGCTCGAGCTACGCCAGGCCAAGCGCCTCATTGCCGATCCCCGCGAGCGGGCGCGCCAGGTCCTGGGGCAGTCCGACCCGGCCGGAGCCGACGGCAACCTGGAAAATGCCATCGTCGAAGCCCTGGCCGTGCGCTCCCTCACGCTGGAGACGATCGACGCCCTGCGCCCGGCCCTGCTCGCGGCGCTCAGCGACCTGGAATCGGTGCTCCTGCGCGATCTGGACGTCGTCGAAGAGTTCTCCTCCTTCATCGACCAGCACCTCATGTGGGTGGCCACCACCCGCACGCTGTGGCGCGACCCCATGCCCGAGCTCCTCGCCGTCGGCACGGGCACGCTCACCCTTTTCCAGAGCTTTGCCGATCCTGGCTCATGGCGCCTCGCCCTCACCCAGTCCCCGCCGATGACATGGTTGGCCGCCGTGCTGGGCGTCTGCCTGCTCCTCGCACGCCCCCGGCTGGCCCGGCTCATCGGTCGCCACCTCGCCGCCGGCGAGCGCGATCCGCACCACGCCGGCTTGCTCGATACCTTGCTGCTGCTTTTCCTGGAAGCCATCCAAGCCCTTCCCTTCCCGCTCATCGCCTACGGCTGCGGCACGATGATTCTCGCCGGGGATGCGTTCGCCGAAAATTTCCGCGCCATCGGCACCGCCTTGGTGCGCATCGCGCCTTTCGGCTGGAACGTCGCCTTCTGGCAGCGCGTCTTCGCGCCGGGCACGGGGATTGCCGCCACCCGGTTTCATTGGCCGCCCTCCATCCTCAAGCGCCTGAGGCACACGCTGCGGGGGTTCGCCTGGGGCGTGCTGCCCTTGGGCTTTCTCGCCGTCTATCTCAACGAGGCCCAGCTGGATGCCCCCTTTACCGACCTGGGGCGCACGCCTTTCGTCGTCTCCATGTTGCTGCTGGCCTTGCTCCTGTGGCGCATCTTCCGGCCGCGGAGAGGGCTCCTCGCCATCGCCCAGCAGCCGCCCTGGCTGCGCCTGACGGCGGCCATCGGCGGCCCCGGCCTGCCCCTGGTGAGCGCGCTGCTCGCCGGAGCCGGCTATTTCTACGCGGCGGCGGCCCTCGTCGGCCGGTTCATGTCCACTCTTTGGGTGCTGCTCGCCTTCGCCCTGCTGCAGCATGCCGCACGCGATTTCTTCCTGCACCGCTTCGACCGGCAGCGCGAAAGCCTCGAAGAAGGAAACACAGGCGAGGATGCGCGCATCGATTCTTCCGAACGCCAGACGCTGACCCTGCTCAACCTCGCGCTCATCCTTGGACTCGCCTTCGTGCTCTTCGAGCTTTGGTCGTCGCTGCTGCCCGCCACCCGCATCCTCGACGAATGGGTGCTGTGGCGCTACACGGAGACGCTGGGCAACGAGACGGTAACGCTGCAAGTCACCTTCGCCGACCTCCTCATCGCCATGATCGGCTTTGCGGTGATGTGGGTGGCGGCGCGCAACCTTCCCGGTCTGCTCGAATTGGCGCTGCAGCGCACCTCGCGGTTGGATGCGGGCAGCAAGTATGCCTTGGTGACGCTGCTGCGCTACGCCATCTTCACCATCGGCTCGGTGCTCATCCTGGGCGAACTCGGTATGCCGTGGTCGAAACTGCAGTGGCTGCTGGCCGCCCTGAGCGTGGGGTTGGGTTTCGGCCTGCAGGAGATCGTGGCCAACTTCGTCTCCGGCCTCATCATCCTCTTCGAGCGACCGGTGCGCGTGGGCGACCAGGTCACCATCGGCAACGAGACCGGCACCGTGCGGCGGCTTACCATCCGCGCCACGGTGATCGAGGATTTCGACCGGCGCGAGATCCTCGTACCGAACAAGAAACTCATCACCGAGCAGGTGACCAACTGGACGCTGAGCAACTCGCTGTCGCGCATCTTCGTCACTATCGGCGTGGCCTACGGCACCGACCCCGAGCACGTCGAAGCGCTATTGCTCGAAGCCGTCAAGGCCACGCCGGGCGTGCTCTCCGATCCGGCGCCCAGCGTGGTCTTCGCCCGTTTCGGCGAGAGTTCGCTGGATTTCGAGGTGCGGGCCATCGTGGCCGACGTCAATCAACGCCTGAGCATCCTCGGCCGCTTGAACCATGAAATCGACCGGATCTTCAAAGCGAACGGCATCGAGATCCCCTTCCCGCAGCGCGACCTGCACATCCGCGACATCGCCTGGCCGGCCGCGGCGGCTGTCCCTGCCGCGCAGGGTGCGCCTCAGCCGCCCGCGGCTTGAGCCAGACGCCGACGCACCGTCTCATAGAGGCACACGCCGGCAGCCACCGACACGTTCAGGCTCTCGACGGCGCCGAGCATGGGGATATGTACGAGCTCGTCGCACAGCTCGCGCGTGAGCCGCCGCAGTCCCTCCCCCTCGGCGCCGAGCACCCAGGCTACGGATCCAGCAAGGTCGCACTCGTAGAGCGACTTCTGCGCCTCGCCCGCCGCGCCCACTACCCACACGCCCGCCTCCTTGAGCGTGCGTAGCGCCCGCGCGAGGTTGGTCACCGTCACGTAGGGGACGGTATCCGCCGCGCCGCTCGCGACCTTGACCGCTGCGGCACTCAAACCCGCGGCGCGGTCCTTGGGCGCGATCACCGCATCCACGCCGGCCCCATCGGCCACGCGCAGGCAGGCCCCCAGGTTGTGCGGATCCTGCACCCCGTCGAGCACGAGGAAGAGCGCCGGCCGGTTCGCATCGAGCGCATCGAGCACTTCTTCGAGCAAATGCGTCCGCGCCGCCGCGGCGACGAAGGCGACCACCCCCTGATGCCGCCCTGAGCCGGCGATCGCGTCGAGCCGGGCGGAGTCTGCAGGCACGACGCGCACGCCGGCCAACTGCGCGCGTTCGAGCAGCGAGCGCATGCGCGCATCCTGCCGCTGCCGATCGACGTAGAGCTCGGCGACGTCCTCGGGACGATGGCGCAGCAGCGCCGTGACCGCATGAAACCCCGGCACGGTGCGCCGTTGTCTGGTTTCTTCCTTCATCGCTTGCCCTTGGCGCGGCGCGTGCGCTCGGTCTTGCCCTCGCGCCGGGTCGGTGCCGGGCTGAGGTTCTCCAGGAGATGGAAATCGATCTTGCGCGTGGCCAGATCGACCCGCACCACCTGCACCTTCACCCGATCGGCCAGGCGGTGGCGCACGCCGCTACGCTCACCCACCAGGGCGTGCGCGCGCTCGTCGAAGTGGAAATAATCGTCGCCCAGATCCGAGATGTGCACCAGCCCTTCCACGAAGAGCTCGTCGAGCGTGACGAAGAGGCCGAAGGGCACCACCGCCGTGACCACGCCGGTGTAGACCTCGCCCACCTTGTCCTGCATGAAGTAGCACTTGAGCCAGCCGATGACTTCGCGCGTGGCCTCGTCGGCGCGCCGCTCCGTCATCGAGCAGTGCTCGCCGATCGCCTTCCAGTCGCCGGGCTCGTAGCGCGTACCGGCGAGCACCGCCTTGATGCAGCGGTGCACCAGCAGGTCGGGATAGCGGCGGATGGGGGAGGTGAAATGCGCGTACGCCTCGTAGGCGAGCCCGAAGTGGCCGCGATTTTCTGGCGTATACACGGCCTGCTTGAGCGAGCGCAGCATCACCATCTGCAGCAGGGGCGCATCGGGGCGCTGCTGGATCTGCTCCAGCACCTTGGCGTAGTCCTTCGGGGAGGGCTCGTCGCCGCCGGGCAGCTCGATGCCGAACCCGGCGAGGAACTCGCGCAGCGCCGCGACTTTCTCCGGCGCCGGTGGCTCATGCACGCGGTAGAGCGTGGGATGTTCGTGTTCGGCAAGGAACTCGGAGGCGCAGACGTTGGCTGCCAGCATGCATTCTTCGATGAGGCGGTGCGCGTCGGTGCGCACCTCGGGCACGATGCGCGCGATCTTGCCGTTCTCGTCGAACTCAATGCGCGTCTCCACCGTCTCGAAGTCGATCGCCCCACGCTGGCGCCGCGCTTTCAAAAGCGCCCGGAAAACGGCGTCGAGATGCTGCAGGTGCGGCAGGAGCTCGGCAAGCTTCGTCCGGGCCTCTTCCTTGCCCTCATAGAGGGCGGCGGCGACCTCGGTGTAGGTGAGGCGGGCGTGGGAATTCATCACTGCCGGGTAGAAACGGTAGCGCTGCACCTTGCCCGAGGCGCTCACGATCATGTCGCAGGCCATGCACAGCCGATCTTCGTGCGGCACGAGCGAGCACAGGCCGTTGCTCAGCTTCTCCGGCAGCATGGGAATGACCCGGCGCGGAAAATAGACCGAGTTGCCGCGATTGAAGCCCTCGGCATCGAGCGCCGAGCCGGGGTGCACATAGTGGGACACGTCGGCGATCGCCACGATCAGCCGGAACCCTTTGCCCTGCGGTTCGCAATAGACGGCGTCGTCGAAATCCTTAGCCGTCTCGCCGTCGATGGTCACGAGCGGCAATTCGCGCAGGTCCACCCGCCCGGCGAGGTCCTTGCGCCGCACCGCGTCGGGCAGGCGACGCGCTTCCTCTCGCACCTCGGGCGGCCATTCGAACGGCAGGTCGAACTTACGCAACGCGATTTCGATCTCCATGCCGGGATCGTCGTAATCGCCCAATATCTCGACGATCCGCCCGATCGGTTGGGCGTATTTCGTCGGCTGCTCGATGAGCTCGACCACCACCACCTGCCCCGGTTTGGCCTTTTTACCCCCCGGCGCGACGAGGATGTCCTGGGCGATACGCTTGTCCTCGGGCACCACCAGAGTGACGCCGTGCTCGACGAGTACGCGTCCGACCACTTTCTGGTTGGCGCGTTCGAGCACCTCCACGATCTTGCCTTCGGGCCGGCCGCGGCGGTCGGTGCCGGCGATGCGCACGATCACCCGGTCGCCGTGCAGTACCTGGCGCATTTCCTTGGGCCCGAGGAAGATGTCCTCGCCGCCGTCGTCGCGGATCACGAAACCGAAGCCGTCGGGATGGCCCTGCACGCGGCCGCGGATGAGGTCGGCCTTCTCCGGCAGGAGATAGGCGCCGCGGCGGTTGCGCAGGATCTGGCCATCGCGCTCCATCGCGCGCAGCCGCCGTTCGAAGAGCTCGTACTCCTGCGGGGCGATGTCGAGCGCCTCCACGAGTTCGCTCCAAGGCATGGGACGGCCAGCCTCGGCAAGCACCTGGAGGACGTATTCCCGACTGGGCAAAGGATGCCCGTACTTGGTCGCCTCGCGGGCAAAGAAAGGATCCTGGCGGCGGCGCTCGCTCACCTCGATCGCCGGCACGGTTGCAGATTCGGCACGAGCCGGAGGCGCCGACGCCGGTGCTTCGGTCGAAGAGGCAGACAGCAAGGCCGGAGTTCGCCGGCGGCGGGGGGAGGAAGGAGCGGGATCAGCGGAAGGAGTCCGCGGCTTGTTCTTTGAAGTTTTGCTCATCGAGAATCAGAAGTCCTTGCATATTCATCATGCGGCACCCGCCCACGCCGAAATGGCGTTGACAACGCGCGCCGCGTGCTTATAATAACGCATCTCGTCGCCCAGATGGCGGAATTGGTAGACGCGCTGGTTTCAGGTACCAGTGCCGCAAGGCGTGGAGGTTCGAGTCCTCTTCTGGGCACCAGATTCACGAGTAAGAAGCACCGCCCTCGCGGTGCTTTTTTCATTTCTCTATCCCCCTGCGCTCCTCCCTCGCTGACGGCCGACCATGATGCCTTGCCCATCGGCGTCCTATACTGATCGAGCACTTCATCCACTCGATCAAAGGAGTCGTCGATGACCGAAAAAATCGATCTCTTCACCCCTATCGTCCTGGGGCCCTATACCCTGCCCAACCGCATCGCCATGGCGCCGATGACGCGCAACCGCGCCAGCGCCGAAGGCGTGCCCACCGACATGATGGCGCGCTACTATGCCCAACGCGCCAGCGCCGGCCTCATCATCAGCGAAGGCGTGATCGTCTCCCCCGAGGGCTTCGCCTATCCCAACACCCCCGGTATCTTCACGCCGGCTCAGATCCAGGGATGGAAAGCAGTCACCGAGGCGGTGCACGCCCGCGGCGGGCGCATCTTCGCCCAGCTGTGGCACTGCGGCCGGGTGGCGCATCCCGAGGTCAACGGCGGCTTGCAGCCCATCGGCCCCTCCGCGATCGCCGCCCGCGGCGAGACCTACACCCCCAGCGGCAGCAAACCCTTCGTCACGCCGCATGCCATGAGCCTGCAAGAAATCGAAGAAACCGTCGAACGCTACGCCCAGGCGGCGCGAAACGCCAAGGCGGCCGGTTTCGACGGCGTGGAGATCCACGGCGCCAACGGGTACCTCATCGACCAGTTCCTGCGCGACGGCAGCAACCGTCGCACCGACGCCTACGGCGGCTCCATCGCCAACCGCGCCCGTTTCCTCATGGAGGTGACCGAGGCGGTGCTCGGCGTATGGGATCGCGGCTGCGTGGGCGTGCGCCTCTCGCCCCTGCAACCGTTCAACGACATGCGCGATTCCAACCCCGAAGCGACGTTTTCTTACGTCGTCAAGGCCTTGGGAGAATTCAAGCTCGGCTATCTGCATATCACCGAAATGGGTAAGGAGGCGCCAGGGGTGGCCGGCCCCGCCTTCGACCTGAAATTGCTACGCCCCCTGTGGCCGACCGTCTATATGACGAACGGCGGCTATACCTTCGAGACGGCCAATGCGGCGATCGCACGGGGCGAAGCCGACATGATCTCGTTCGGGCAACTCTTCATCGCCAATCCCGACCTGGTCGAGCGCTTGCGCCGCGGCGCACCGCTCAATACACCCGATCCTTCCACCTTCTATACGGGAGGCGAGAAGGGCTATCTCGACTATCCCGTACTCTATCCCTGACACGAAGAAGCCGCCCGCGGGCGGCTTCTTCATCGGGAAGTTCAACGCAGGGACACCCATTTCCCCGCGGACCTACCATATCTCAATACCGAGCGTCGAAAGGCTTTTTGTCCTTCGGCCAATCTTTTGCCTTGGCAGCGAAGTCCGGGCGCGGCATGTGGGAGAAATATTCAGCCACGTCGACGGCCTCCTGATCTGTCAGCCCGCCCTGTCCTAACGGGAAGTTGTCATGAAACGCAATGGGCATGTTGCGCTTGACGAAGGCAGCGGCCGTATAAGTGCGCGCCATTCCGGCGCCGATGTTGAAAGACTGATCGCCCCACAGCGGCGGATAGACCCATTGCCCCGCAGCGTTTTTGATCCCTTCGCCATCCTTACCGTGGCATAGCGCGCACTGATTTGCATAAATTTGCTCACCATTGGCCACATTGGGCACAAGCTTCGTGTCGATCTTGCCCACGCCACGGCCTTCTACCTTGTCTTCGGGTTTGGTCTCGCGTTTCATCCAGTCGAAGTAGGCGATCATGGCCTTCATTTCCTCGGAATCCACGGGCAAGGCTTTGCCGTTCATGGAGCGCAGGAAGCAACCGTTGATCCGATCAGCCAAGGTAATCACTCTGCCGGAACGCGGCGAATAGCTCGGGAAAAAGGCCGAGACGCCGACGTAGGGCGAACCGTCTGCCACCGTGCCAGCGTTCAGGTGGCAACTGGTGCAATTAAGCGCATTGCCCACATTGTGCGGCAGCAGATCGCGGGTTTCGAGGTTCAAGCGCGCACCCAGAATCAGTTGCTGCGCGTTGGGCTCCTTGAGCATGTCGGCCAGGCGCGGCGTTTCGAACTTGCGGTTGTCGATATTCTTGACTTCCAACTCCTTGCGCATCTCGGCCACCATGTCTGCCGTGATGGGCTTGGATTCGGGGTGCCCCCAGTGCTTGCGGACGAAGTTGCCAATCTCAGCAATTTCTGCGTCGCTCAAGCGCGAGAAAGAGGGCATGGTCAATACGCGCGCATAAGTTTTCGTCTGTGCCGTTTTCGCCCCCGTGAGCATGATGTGCATGAACGTCGCGGGATCATCTTGCTGTAGTGTCAGGTTGCCGTCAAGTGGCGGAAATACACCCGGCACGCCGGCGCCGTCGCTGCGATGGCAGTCGTTGCAGAACTGAAGATAACCCAGTCCTCCACGGCTCGTATAAAGATCAGCCGGCACCTTCGCTGCACTCGCTGTAGTGACCTGTTGGGCTGCAGGCGCAATGGTTAAAGCGGGGTTTTGCACCACTTGCATGGGCTTGTCATATTCACTGGGTGGCAACGACTTGAGATAAATGCCGATGGCCAGCAGATCGTCGTCGGTGAGGTATTGTGTGCTGTGCTGCACCACGTCAACCATGTTGCCTGCGACGGCACCATGCCGATTTCGCCCGGTTTTGAGCATTTCGGCCGTTTCTTCCGGCGTCCACAAGCCGCGTAGGCTCAGGGCTCGCCAGTTTTCCACCGTTTCGCCAGCCAGGTAATAAACGCCCTTGGGGCCGGCTTCGGACATGGCTTTTTCTTGAAAACCTATACCCCGCGGCGTGTGACAGGCGCCGCAATGGCCCGCCCCTTGGACGATGTAAGCCCCGCGATTCCATTGGGCGCTTTGCTGCGGGTTGGGCTCGAAGGGCTTGTCTTCGAGAAATGCCCAGTTCCACAGGGTCAAGCCCCAGCGCTGGTTGAACGGAAACGACATGTCCGAAGGCAGATTGGCTTGTTCGATTGGCTTGACGCCTTTCATGAGGTAGGTGTAAAGCGCTTTGAGATCGTCCGTCGACATCTTGGCATACGACGGATAGGGCATTGCGGGATACAGGTTGTGGCCGTCTGCGGCAACGCCTTTGCGCATTACCCGCTCGAACTGCTCGAAGCTATAGCGCCCGATGCCGGTTTTTGGGTCGGGCGTGATGTTGGTCGAATACAGCTTTCCAAAAGGTGTGGTCAGTGCCAGTCCGCCCGCCAGAGGTTTGTTCTTGTCGCCCGTATGGCAAGCCACACAGTCGCCGAGGCGTGCGACGTAACGACCCTTATCGACCAAAGCCTTGGTTGCTTCATCAAGTCCATCTGCATAACTTGCAGGCAGGTCGTCGATCACCTGCGGAGCGGAAGCGTTGGGTGAGAGCGCTGTGCCGGGCAGCGGCATGGTCTGCGCTTGCTCCTGCGCGAACAGACTGCCATAACCGATAGCTCCCAATAACACGAGCGGGATGGCTCCGAGGTTTTTTTTCGAGGCAAAAGATATCAATAATTTAAGTATCTTTGTATTTCGAAGCACAGAGACGATATGCAGCACACCTGCATCCCTACTTGAGCCCTGGCGGATGGCTTTGGGTAGGATGATCTGTCCCTTGGATGTGACGGCAGCGACTTTGTGCAGGGTGGGCATACTGGCCTCCTGTAGATCTGTGTTGGTGGTTATGGCAAGGAATAATTTCGTCAAGGCGAGGTCCAGATACCCACAAGCGATGCCAATGCAGAGGCAAATTATACGCTTGGCGCACCCAGCTCGGCACACAAGCGAAAAAGTCGCCTGAAGGCGGCTTTTTCGCTCATTCCGAAACGGGCAGAGCTACTGCTTGAGCCCCTCGGCCTTGATCGTCGCCTGCACGGCGGGGCGCTGCGCCATCTTCTCGACAAAGCGCGCCAAGGCTGGGAATTGCCCCAGATCGATCTGCACGAAGGCCGTCCAGCGCGCGCACACGTAGAGGTAGATATCGGCGACCGAAAATTCCTCTCCCAGCAGCCAGGGACGCTGCGCGAGCTGCCCATCCACCCACTGCAGGCGCTTGAGCAGGGTCTCTTTCGCCACCGCCTTCCACTCCTGGGGGCAGTTCGGCTTGAAGAGCGGCGAGAATCCTTTGTGGATCTCGGTGGAGATGAAGTTGAGCCATTCCACCAACCGCACCAGCCCCATCCCCTCTTTGGGACCAAGGGGCGTGCGCGCCAGATTCTGCACGATGTAGAGCAGGATCGCCGGCCCTTCGGTGAGGAGCGTCCCATCGTCGAGTTGCAGCGCCGGAACGTAGCCCTTGGGGTTGATGGCCAGATAATCGCTTCCGTCTGCAAGTTTCTTCGTGGCGAGATCCACCCGCACCAGCTCGGGCTCGATACCGGCCTCACGCAAGGCGATGTGGGGCGACAGGGAACAGGCACCGGGCGAGAAATACAGCTTCATCGAGTTCCTCCTTTTTCGTGGTTCGAACGGCAGAAAGCCCCTTGCGGGACTTTCTCACTGTAGCACGTCCGGCACGAGGCCGCAGCATAGGATCAGGCGCCGAAGGGATGACGGCGCAGGATGGTTTCGTCCCGCTCGGGGCCGGTGGAGATCACGTCGATCGGAATCTCGCAGAATTCCTCGATGCGGTGCAGGTAGGCACGGGCCTCGTAGGGAAGATCCTCCCAACGGCGCGCCCCGAAGGTGCTCTCCTGCCAGCCGGGCAAGGTTTCGTAGACGGGAATGCAGCGGGCGACCTCATCGGCCCCCATCGGCAGCAATTCCCGCCGCTCGCCGTCGAGTTCGTAACCGATGCACAGCTTGAGCTGCTCGAGGCCGTCGAGCACGTCGAGCTTGGTGATGCACAAGCCCGAGACGCCGTTGATGATGATGGAGCGCTTGAGCGCGGCCAGATCGAGCCAGCCGCAGCGCCGCTTTCGTCCGGTGACGGTGCCGAACTCACGGCCCTTGATCGACATCTGCCAGCCCGGTGTGCCCTCGGTGTCGATGTTCAGTTCCGTAGGGAAAGGACCGCCACCCACCCGGGTGCAATACGCCTTGGTGATGCCGAGCACGTAGTGCAGCCGCCCTGGCCCCAGCCCCGCACCGGCGGCGGCCTGACCGGCGACGCAGTTGCTGGAGGTGACGAAGGGGTAAGTGCCGTGGTCGATGTCGAGCAGCGTCCCCTGGGCGCCCTCGAAGAGGAGGTTGCCGCCCGCCTTGTTGATCTCGTAGAGCCGCTCCGAGACGTCGGTCACCAGCGGCAAGACTTCTTTCGCATCGGCGAGCGCCTGTTCGTAGATCGGCTCGAACTCGAGCGGCTCGGCGTGGAAAGCCTGGGTGAGCACGAAGTTGTACCAGGCGAGATTGCTTTCGAGCTTGGCGCGGAATTGGTCGGGGCGAAAGAGGTCATAGAGGCGGATCGCGCGGCGAGCCACCTTGTCCTCGTAGGCCGGGCCGATGCCCTTGCCGGTGGTGCCGATCTTGTCGCCGGCGCTGCGCGCCGCCTCGCGCGCCCGGTCGAGCGCGACGTGATAAGGCAGGATCAGGGGACAGCCGGGGCTAACGCGCAGGCGCGAGCGCACTTCGATGCCCCCTGTCTCCAGCACCCGGATCTCGGACAGCAGATGATGCACGTCGAGCACCACCCCATTGCCGATGAAACAGGCCACCCCCTCGCGCACGATGCCGGAAGGCACGAGGTTGAGTTTGTACTCGCGCTCGCCCACCACCAAGGTATGCCCGGCGTTGTGCCCGCCCTGAAAGCGCACCACGCCCTGAGCGTTGTCGGTGAGCCAGTCGACGATCTTGCCCTTGCCTTCGTCGCCCCACTGTGTCCCGACGACGACCACGTTCTTAGCCATCAGCCCTTCCTTTTGCGATCACAACGGTTCTACCACCCAATGTCCGGCGCGGCACACGAGGCGCCGGTCACAACCCGCTTCACGCCACTCCTCGAGCGGATGTCCCGGCAGCTCACGGACCACCGCCTGCCCTGCCTCACGCAGCTGCGCCACCACCGCCTCCAGCGCCTCGTCACCGCAGGACGGCGCGAGGATGGCGCCCGGCAAAGGGGCAAGCGGCAGGCGGGCGATGAGTTCGCGCAAATCGATCGAAAAACCCGTGGCCGGCCGCGCCCGGCCAAACGCCGCCCCCAGCCCGTCGTAGCGTCCGCCTAGAGCGAGTGCCGAGGGATGATCGGCGCCGTAGGCGGCGAACATCACGCCGGTGTGGTAGTGATAGCCGCGCAGGTCAGCCAGATCGAACCCGAGCGGCAGATCGGCGAGCGCCGCGGCGAGCGCTTCGAGCTCGTCGAGGGCCCGCACCACTGCCGGCAGCGGCGCAAGCCGCGCCCGCGCCGCGGCGAGCACTTCGACACCGCCGTAGAGCCCGGGCAGGGCGCGCAGGGAAGCGGCACGCTCGGCGTCGAGCTCGTCACCGCTTTGGGCGAGCATCTCTTCGAGCCCGGCGGAATCTTTCGCCTGCAGCAGTTCGAAGAGGGTCTCGGCGCGCTCGGCATCCAGCCCCTCGGTGAGGGCGCGAAACAGCCCCATGTGGCCAACGTCGATGCGCACCGCCGGCAGGCGCGCCCGTTCGAGCGCCGTGGCCAACAAACGGATGATCTCGATGTCGGCCTCCACCCCGGCATGGCCATAGAGCTCGGCGCCGAGCTGCAATGGCTCGCGCGTCGCGGTGAGCGAAGCCGGCAGCGTGTGCAGCACCGGGCCGCAATAGCACAAGCGGGTGACACCGCGCCGGTTGAGCAAATGCGCGTCGATACGCGCCGCCTGCGGCGTGATGTCGGCACGCACGCCCAGGGTTCGTCCGCTCAGCTGGTCGGTGAGCTCGAAAGTCCGCAGCCGCAGATCTTCCCCGCCGCCGACGATGAGGGAAGAGAGGAATTCGATGAGCGGCGGGGCGACGAGCTGGTAGCCATGCAGGCGGAAGAGATCGAGCAGCTCGCGGCGCAGGCGTTCGAGGTGCTCGGCCGCCGGCGGCAGTTCGTCACGCAGATAGTCGGGCAGGACCCAACGCATGAATGGCCTCACAGAATGTCGTTCACGATGAGTAGCCCCAGCACGACGGCCGCGCCACCGAACCAGCGTAGCCTCTGCGGCGGCAGTTCGGACAGCCGCCTCATGGTCTGCTGCCAGGACTCGGGCGCGAGGAAAGGCATCAGCCCCTCGAAGACGAGCATCAAGCCGAGCGCTTTCCACAAGACTTCGGGCATGTGGCCTCGCCGTGCGATGCTCAGCGACCGCCAGCCGGCTGGGGCGCCTTGAAGTACTTGAAGAAGGACGAGCTCGGATCGAGGACGAGCACGTCGTCGCGCCGGGCGAAGCTCTCGCGGTAGGCTTCCAGGCTACGGTAGTAGCTGAAGAAATCGGGATCGCGCCCATAGGCTTCGTTGAAGATGCGCGTTGCTTCCGCATCCCCTTCGCCCTTGATGCGCTGCGACTCGCGGTAGGCTTCGGCGATGATCAGTTCGCTTTGCCGGTCGGCGTCGGCGCGAATGCGCTCGGCGATCGCCGCCCCTTCGGAACGAAGGTTGTTGGCCACGCGCTTGCGCTCGGCCTCCATGCGGCGGTAGACCGACTCGGACACCTCCGCCGGCAGATCGACGCGCTTCAGGCGCAGATCGACGATCTCGACGCCGAACGTGCGCGCGTCGCGGTCGGTCTTGGTGCGCACGATCTCCATGACCTTGTCGCGCTCACCGGAGACGACGTCGTGCACCGTGCGCTGGCCGAATTCCTCGCGCAGCGTGGCGTTGACCGTCTGCAGCAGCCGCGTGCGGGCGCGCGTCTCGTCCCCGCCCATGGTGATGTAATACTGCTGCGGGTCGACGATGCGCCATTTGATGAAGTGATCCACCAGCACGTTCTTCTTCTCGGAGGTGATGAAGCGCTCCGGTTCGGGCGTGTCGATGGTCAGGAGCCGCCGGTCGAACTGGCGCACGTTCTGCACCAGCGGCAGCTTCACGTGCAGGCCCGGCTCGGTGACGACGGCCTTCACTTCGCCGAACTGCAGCACCATGGCGTAGCGGCGCTGATCGACGGTGAAGAGCGACATCGAGGCGACGGCGGCGAGGAGCAACACGGCTCCGACTATCGTAGCGATCCTTGCCTGCATCATCGGCTCCCCCGCTCACGGTCGCGCAGCTCGTCGCGCGGAACATCCCGCTGCTCCTTGCGCCCGCCCGATTCGGCCGCGGCCTCGGCACTGCCGTCGCCGCTGCTGGGACCCTGGCGGGTAACCGTCGGCGCCACCGCCGGGCCGGAGCGGGACAGCAAGCGATCCAGCGGCAACAGCATGAGGTTGTTGTGCGCCGGCGCGTCGACCAGCACCTTGCTCGTATTGGTGAAGATCTGCTGCATCGTTTCGAGATAGAGACGTTCGCGCGTGATCGCCGGAGCTTGGCGGTATTGCTGCTGGATCTGGGTGAAGCGCGAGGCATCGCCCGTAGCCTGGGCCACGACCTTGCCTTTGTAGGCGTTGGCCTCTTCCAGCAGGCGCGCGGCGGTACCGCGGGCCCGCGGGATCACCGCGTTGGCGTAGGCCTCGCCCTCGTTGCGCAGCCGCTCGCGGTCCTGCCCGGCCTTGACCGCGTCGTCGAACGCGGCCTGCACCTGCTCGGGCGGCTGGGCGTTTTGCAGGGTCACGCGCACCACCTGCACCCCTGTGCGGTAGCGATCGAGCATGGCTTGCATCAGCTCCTGCGTGCGCACGGCGATGTCCTCGCGCCCTTCGTAGAGGACGTAGTCCATCTTGGATTTGCCGACGATCTCGCGCATGGCGCTTTCGGCGGCCTGCTTGACGCTCTCGTCGGGCGCGCGGTCGCGGAAGAGATAGTCTTCGGGAGATTTGAGCACGTATTGCACCGCGAACTGGATGGAGACGATGTTCTCGTCGTCGGTGAGCATGAGCGATTCGCGCAGCACCTTGTTGCGGTCCGTGCCGCGGTAGCCGACCTCCACCGTGCGCACGCCGGTGAGATCGACGATCTCGTGACGCTCGATGGGATAGGGCAGACGCCAGCGCAAGCCAGGTTCGGTCGTCTCGACGTAGCGACCGAAGCGCAGCACCACCGCCCGCTCGTTGGCATCGACCTTGTAGAAGCCGGAGAGCAGCCACAGCGCGAGCACGATGGCGACGAGCAGGACGATTCCGCCCCCCACTTGCTTGCCGCCCCACGGTTGACGTCCGTCAGAGCCGGCAGGGCGTCCGCCACGGCCACCGCCAAAGAGCACCGAGAGCCGCTCGTTGAACTGACGCCACACTTCCTCGAGATCGGGCGGGCCTTCGCCCTGGGGCGAACGCCCGGCCCGCGGTTCGCGTCGTCGCGCCTCCTCGCCGGATTCGTCGTCGCGATCGCCCCAGCGGGGATCATTCAGTGACATGGAGTTCCTCGTCTCGTGATTCGGCAGCAAAGGTCGACGGCAGCAGAGCGCGCAGGCGGGAAGCGAGCGCCGAACGCAAGGCGTCGAGCCCCTCGCCGGTGCGCGCGCTGACGCAGACCCGGCGAATGCTACCACACTCGTCGCTCAGCTCGGCCGGAACCTCGGTAAGCAGGTCGATCTTGTTGAGCACCTCGAGCCGCGGCACGTCTTGAGCCCCGATCTCGGCGAGCACCGCCTCCACCGTGGCGCGCTGCGCCTCACGGTCCTCGCTCGCGCCATCGACCACGTGCAGCAGCAGGTCGGCCTCGGCCACCTCTTCGAGGGTGGCATGGAAGGCCGCCACCAGGTCGTGCGGCAGATCACGGATGAAACCGACGGTGTCCGAGAGCACGACGTCGCCCACTTCCGGCAGCCAGATGCGGCGCGATGTGGTGTCGA
Source organism: Tepidiphilus succinatimandens (assembly GCF_006503695.1). Taxonomy (GTDB): domain Bacteria; phylum Pseudomonadota; class Gammaproteobacteria; order Burkholderiales; family Rhodocyclaceae; genus Tepidiphilus; species Tepidiphilus succinatimandens. The sequence goes on along the minus strand of NZ_SBIK01000003.1, from coordinate 12,782 downwards.
GCGTGGCAAAGAGCTGGTCGGCGGCATAGGCGCCGGCTTTGGTGAGTGCGTTGAAGAGGGTCGACTTGCCAGCGTTGGTATAGCCCACCAGCGAGACCTGCGGCACCCCCCGACGGTTGCGCGCGCGCCGGCGCGTGGTGCGCTGGCGCTCGAGCCGCTCGAGCCGGCTCTTCAGCTGCTTGACGCGGATGCCCAAGAGCCGCCGGTCGGTTTCGAGCTGGGTCTCACCCGGGCCGCGCAGACCGATGCCGCCGCGCTGGCGCTCGAGGTGGGTCCAGCCGCGCACGAGCCGGGTGGAGAGGTATTCGAGCTGGGCGAGCTCCACCTGGAGTTTTCCTTCATGGCTGCGGGCACGCTGCGCGAAGATGTCGAGGATGAGGGCATTGCGATCGATCACCCGACACTGCAGCTCGCGTTCGAGGTTGCGCTGCTGCGCCGGCGAGAGCGTATGATCGAAGACAACCAAGTCGCCCTGCCCCTGCACGAGGGCGCTGCGTACTTCTTCGAGTTTGCCGCGGCCGACGAAGAAGGCCGGATCAGGCCGGGGACGGCGACCGCGCACCACGCCGACCACGTCGGCCCCGGCGCTTTCTACCAGGAGCTGCAATTCGGAGAGGCGCTCGGCGAGCGCCCCTTGACCGAGATCGAGTTGGACGAGCACGGCTTGCTCGCCGCGTTGCGGACGTTCGAACAATGGGGGATCCCTTCAGAAAAGCAACGTCGGTGAGACGTCCGAAACGTACCGGCGTTCCCCAAGATCCGTCATTGTTCCGGCTGCTCGTCCTCGTGGACTTCGCGCAGCGTCACCGGACGCGAAGGCACGACGGTGGAAATGGCGTGCTTATACACCATCTGCGTGACGGTGTTCTTGAGCAGGACGACGTACTGGTCGAAAGACTCGATGTGCCCCTGCAGCTTGATGCCGTTGACGAGGTAGATCGCCACCGGAACGTGCTCGCGGCGCAGCAGGTTGAGGAAGGGGTCTTGCAGTTGCAAGGCTTTGTTGCTCATGTCGTGGCCTTTCGTGTTGTGGATTTGATCGAAGGAAAAAAGTGGTGCGGAACCGCGGACAACGATAGCACAGTCGCGCCGGCTTTGCGCAGCAGCCGTTCAATCGCTGCGTTTCACGTAGGGGTTTTCCGAAGTGCGCCATTCGAGCTTGAGCGGCGTGCCGCGCAAACGAAAGGCTTCGAGGAATCCATGCTCGAGATAGCGGCGGTAGGATTTGGACAGATGCTCGAGCGCGTTGCCGTGAATGACGATCACTGGCGGGTTGCTCCCCCCCTGGTGCGCATAGCGCGGCTTGGGGCGAAACAGCCCGTGGCGCGGCGGCGCCTGGCGTTTGACCAGTTCCTGCAGCACGCGCGTGAGCTGCGGCGTGGGCAACTTGGCAAAGGCAGCCGCATAGGCTTCGTCTACGGCCTTGAGCAGCGGCGCCAGCCCCTGTCCTTTCGCGGCCGAGAGAAACACGGTGCGCGCGAACGAGAGAAACCCCAGCTTGCTGCCAAGCTGCGTCTTCACCAGGCTGCGGCGGTAGTCGTCGACGGCATCCCATTTGTTCACCGCGACCACCAGGGCACGCCCGGCCTCCAGGATGAACCCGCCCAGGTGTGCGTCCTGATCGGCGATCTCCTGGGTCGCGTCAAGCACGAGCACGGCGACGTTGGCCCGCTCCACCGCCTGCATGGTCTTGATCACCGAGAATTTCTCCACCACCTCGGTGACGCGCCCCTTGCGGCGCACGCCGGCCGTGTCGACGAGCACGTAGCGGCGCGTGCCTTGCGCGAACGGCACTTCGATCGCGTCGCGCGTGGTGCCGGGCTGGTCATAGGCGATGAGGCGCTCTTCGCCGAGAAGCGCGTTGATAAGGGTCGACTTGCCCACGTTGGGGCGGCCGACCACCGCCACGCGCGGCACATCCTCGTCCTGCGGCGGTGCGACTTCTTCGTCCTCGGGGAAATCGGCCAGGACTTCGGCGATCATCTGGCGCACGCCCTCGCCGTGCGCCGCCGAGATGGCCATGGGCTCGCCCAGCCCCAGGGCGTGGAATTCGGCCGTGGCCATCACCTGGCGCATCCCCTCGGTTTTATTGACCACCAGCCGCACGGGGCGACCGAGCCGCCTCAGGTAGTCGGCGATATCCCGATCGTGTGCGGTGAGGCCGGCGCGCCCATCGACGAGGAAGAGGACGACGTCGGCCTCGCGGATCGCCTGCTCGGCCTGGCGCGCCATCTCGCGCGTGATTCCTTCCTTGCTCGTCGGATCGAACCCGGCGGTGTCGACCACCAGATAGGGCCGCGGACCGAGCCGGCCCTGGCCGTAGCGCCGGTCGCGCGTCAGCCCCGGCACGTCGGCCACCAGCGCGTCGCGGCTCTGCGTGAGCCGGTTGAACAGGGTGGACTTGCCGACGTTGGGCCGCCCGACGAGCACGACGGTGGGCAGAGCCGCCATCAATGCACCTCCACGATGGCCACCGTCCCGTCGGTGTTCTGCACCACCGCCCGGTTGGGGCCGATGGATTTCGGCTCGACGAGGATGGGTCCGGAGCCGACGCGCACCCGGCCGCGGATGCGGCCGTCGTTGCGATCGAGCGCATGGACATAGCCTTCGCGATCGCCCACGAGCACCCAGTCTCCGAGGATGAGCGGACGCGTCAAGAGGCGCCAGGAGAATCCGCCCGTGCGCCACTGTTCCTTGCCGGAGTAGGCATCGAGCGCGACCACGTCGTCGTTGTCGGCAGTGACCACGACGTAGCGGTAGTCACGGTCGATCCCGGTGCGGCTGGAAAGATCCTTGGCCCAGAGGGTCTCGGCGGTGCGTCCGTCGAAACAGGCCACGCGCCCCTGATAGGCAGCGGCGCACACTTCCTGGCGCGCCACCAGCGGCGGGCCGACCACGTCGGTGAGCCGCTCGATCTCGGTCGCGCCCTTGGGCGAGGCCACCGTCAGCTCGAAGAGCGGCGCGCCGCTGCGCGGATCGAGCACGGCGATGATCCCTCCGGGATAACCCGCGACGATGGCATTGCCCGCGCTCACGAGCGGGGCCGACTGACGCAGGGACAAGGGCGGCAGGTTGCGCTGATAGACCCAGCGCTCCTTGCCGTCGCGCGCATCGAGCGCGATGAGGCGATGATCGGCCGTACGCACCACGACGAGGCCGCCAGCCACCAAAGGCGGCGTGATCACATCGGCCTTGAGCGGATGGCGCCAACGCACCGCGCCATCGCCGACGGCAAGCGCCACGGTATCTCCTTTGCGTGTGACGACCACGGCGAGGCGCTCGTCCGCGCCCACGCCGGCGATGATGCCCTCTTCGAGCTTCGCCTCCCAGCGCACGCCGCCATTCCAGCGCAGCACGCGCCCGTCCCCGCCAGCGACGATGGCCTCGTCGTCGAGCACGACGGGAGTGAGGAAGAGTCCCTCGCTGGATCCGACCTTGGTCTGCGCGGCGATCGTCACCTCCACGGGACTGACGAGCGGCGGCAAAGGCGCGATCTGCGGCCCTTTGCGCGAAAACGGATTGAGCGAAGAGCAGCCGGCGACGAGCGCAGAGGCGGCCAAAAGTGCCAGCAGGCGCGCAGCGGCACGGAGGGAACGATCTTTCATGCTCAGCTCCCCAACCCGTCGCGCTTGAGTTCGACGAGTTCGCGCCAGGCGGGATCCGCCCCCTGGTCGAGGGCACGCTGATAGGCCGCGCGCGCCTCTTCGATCCGTCCGAGCGCCGCGAGCGCATCTCCCCGGGCTTCTTCATAGCGTGCGGCCAGCTCCGACACCGGCGCAGCGGCGAGTCGCTCGAACGCCTCCTGAGCCGAACCCGAATCGAGCAACACCGCCGCCTCGCGCAGCCGCGCCAGATCGCGCAGGTAGGGTTCAGAACCCTCGTCTGCCACGCGCCTCAGCTCTTCCCTGGCCGCGGCACGATCCCCCTTCTGCCACAACTCATGGCCGAGTTTCAAGCCGGAGAGATCGGCAAGCGTGGGATTGGCGCGCGATTGACGCAGACGCTCTCCCGCGGCCCGCGCCTGCGGCAGTTCGCCGCGCGCGAGCGCCGCTTCCAGTTCCGCCTCGATGCGCGCCGCCTCCTGCGCCTGGTGCTGGCGCCACCAGCGCCATCCGTTCCAGCCCAGAGAGACGATCGCCGCCACGAGAATGGCGATCGTCACCCAGCGGCCATACATCTGCCACCAGGTCTTGAGTTCGTCGATCTGTTCCTGTTCCTGCAAGTCAAGCGCCATCGCCTTCCTCCTGGCCGTAGAGCCATTGCATCACCGCGTCTTCGCAGGCTTCGATCGCCACCCGCTGCTGCGGTGCCTCCTGGCGCAGGGGCTTGAGCCCCACCGTGCCGCTGTCGACCTCGTCCTCTCCCAGGATCAAGGCCAGCGCCGCGCCGCTCGCGTCCGCTTTTTTCATCTGGCTCTTGAAGCTGCCGCCGCCGCAGTGCAGCACCACGTCGAGCCCCAGATCGCGCAGACGCTCGGCGAGCTGGAATGCCACGGCCTCGGCTCGCTCGCCCTGATGCACGACATAGACGTCGGGCACTTTGGGCGTCACATTGCCGCCGCTCATCTGCCACAGCAACAGCAAGCGCTCCACGCCGATGGCAAACCCGGCCGCGGGCGCCGGCCTGCCGCCGAGCTGCTCGATGAGACCGTCGTAGCGGCCACCCGCGCAGATGGTCGCCTGCGCCCCGAGCCGCGGGGTCACCCATTCGAAGACGGTGCGGTTGTAGTAATCCAGCCCCCGCACCAGCCGCGGGTTGATACGATATGGCACGCCTGCCGCTTCGATGAGGGAGAGTACCCGCTCGAAGTGCGCCCTCGACTCCTCACCGAGGAAATCCAACAGACGCGGCGCCCCCTCGATGAGTTCCTGCATCGCCGGATTCTTCGAATCCAGGATACGCAGCGGATTGCGCTCGAGGCGCCGTTTACCGTCCTCGTCGAGTTCGTCGTAGCGGGCGCGGAAGTACTCGACCAAGGCCCGGCGGTGCGCGGCGCGCTCCTCGCTGGAACCCAGTGAGTTGATCTCGAGCCGCACGTCCTGCAATCCCAGCTCGTCCCACAGGCGCGCGCCCATGAGGATGAGCTCGGCGTCGATGTCGGGACCGGCAAAGCCGAGCGCCTCGATGCCGACCTGGTGGAACTGCCGGTAACGCCCTTTCTGCGGCCGCTCGTGGCGGAACATCGGGCCCAGGTAATAGAGCCGCTGCGGCCCTTGGAAGAGGAGGTTGTGCTCGATCACCGCCCGAACACAGCCTGCCGTCCCCTCGGGACGCAAGGTCAGGTGTTCACCGTTCAGCACGTCCTCGAAGGAATACATCTCCTTCTCGACGATGTCGGTCACCTCGCCGATGGCACGCTTGAAGAGCGCCGTCGGCTCGACGATGGGCGTACGAATGGGGCGATAGCCATAGGCGCGCGCCCAGGTACGCACCCGTTCCTCGAATTCTTCCCACCAATCGGATTCGGGCGGCAGGATGTCGTTCATCCCGCGCACCGCCTGCAGTTTCGTTGCGCTCATGCTTCCTCGTCGTGTTGCGTAAGCTTCGGCGGAAAACGCCGCGCCACGTAGGCCTCGATCATGGCGTGGAACTGCGCAGCGAGGTCCGGACCGCGCAGGGTGGCCACCTTCTGCCCGTCGACGAACACGGGAGCGGCCGGTGCCTCGCCCGTGCCCGGCAGCGAGATGCCGATGTGGGCATGCTTGGATTCACCCGGACCATTGACGACGCAGCCCATCACGGCCAGCGTCAGCTGCTCCACCCCGTCATAGCGTTCGCGCCACTCGGGCATGCGCGCGCGCACGTAGTTCTGGGTCGATTCGGCCAACTCCTGAAAAAAAGAGGAAGTCGTACGCCCGCATCCCGGGCAGGCCGTCACCATCGGCGTGAACGCCCGCAGCCCCATGGTCTGCAGGATCTGCTGCGCCACCACCACTTCTTCGGTGCGATCACCCCCCGGCGCAGGCGTGAGGGAGACGCGGATGGTGTCGCCGATCCCTTCTTGCAGCAGCACGGCGAGCGCCGCGGTCGAGGCGACGATGCCCTTGCTACCCATGCCCGCCTCGGTAAGGCCCAGGTGCAGCGGATAATCGCAGCGCTGCGCGAGCGCGCGATAGACGGCGATGAGATCCTGCACGCTCGAGACCTTGGCCGAGAGCACGATGCGATCGGCCGGCAGGCCGTAGCGCTCGGCGAGCGCTGCCGATTCGAGGGCGGACGTCACGAGCGCCTCGCGCATCACCGCCCCGGCCGACCAGGGCTGGGCGCGCCGGGCATTCTCGTCCATGAGGCGCGCGAGCACGGCCGGGTCGAGGCTGCCCCAATTCACTCCGATGCGCACGGGTTTGTCGTAACGGCAGGCGAGTTCGACGATCTCGGCGAAACGCCGGTCGCGTTTCTCTCCCTGTCCGACGTTGCCCGGGTTGATGCGCCATTTGTCCAGCGCCTCGGCGCAGGCCGGATACTCGCGCAGCAGCTGGTGGCCGTTGTAATGGAAGTCGCCCACCAGCGGTACGGTGCAACCGGCGCGCAACAGGCGTTCGCGAATCTCGGGCACCGCGCGCGCGGCCGCCTCGTCATTGACCGTGAGCCGCACCAGCTCGGAACCGGCACGCGCGAGTGCCAGCACCTGACGCACCGTGGCCTCGACCTCGCTCGTCGCGGTATTGGTCATGGACTGCACGACGATGGGCGCGTTCGAACCGATCGTCACGTTCCCTACCTGCACCTGGCGCGTCGGTCGGCGTGGCGCAGGTCCACTACGAGGTTCGTCGTCCTCCGGCAGCCGAGTTTCCTGCCCCGTCATGTCCTTCCCCGTTCTCATTGCAGACGCAGCTTGGCCACACCGTTCTTGGCTGCGTGTTTCACGTCCACAGGATGTCCCTGGAACTCGACCTCGACCGCCGGGGCGTTGCCCACCACCACGTTCAAGGGCGGCTCGCCGGGCACCTCCGCTCGCTCCCCAGCCGAGAGTATGCGAGAGAAAAGCACCGTACCTTTGGCGTCCCGCACTTCGATCCATGAGCGTCCCGAAGCGGAAAAGCGCAAGGTCGGCACGGCAGGCTCCGCCTTTTCCTCTTCTGCAGCGGGCATAGGCGCGGCCGACGGGACAACGGGAGCCGGCGCAGGAACTGCGGCCCCGCCCGTTTCTCCGTTACCGCCGACTGAAGTCCCCAGTTCGTTCGTTTCTTCCGATGCCGCCTTTTCGGCTTTTTCAGCCGCGTCGGCTTCGGGCTCACCCGGCGGCAGCAATACCGCCGCTGTGTTTTCCTGATCCACGGGCTCAGGCATGCGAAACCAGTCGAAATACGCCGCCACGACCAAGGAAAGGACGAGGGCGGGGAGCACATAGCGCCAGAGTACCCGCCACGGCCGGAAACGGCGCACCCTGATCTCCCCTCGAGCATTGGAGACGGGCGTGAGCACCACTTCCTTGTCGCGCTCCCGCTCACCGAGCATTTCGAGCAAGGGCTCAGGATCCAGACCAAGCGCGCGGGCATAATTGCGCACGAAGCCGCGCACGAACACCGGGCCCGGCAGCGCCTCGAAACGCCCCTCTTCGAGCGCCTCGACCTGCCGCGGCAGCAATTTCAGCTGCTGCGCCATCTCGGCGATCGTCCGCCCTTGCTGCATCCTCGCGTGCGCCAGCTGCACGCCGACCGCGCGAGGGTCTCCCGGCTGCTGGTTCGTCACGGCTCCCACGCCCCCTGCTGCAACCGTTCGGCCTCGGGGCTGTCGGGAAACTCCGTTCTAAGCCTCTTGGCATACTGCTCGAAAGCCGCGGTATCCCCGCGCTTGCGCTCGACGTTGAGCGCCATCCACAGCACGGCGGGATCGGGATCGATCTCGCGCATCAAGCGCTGCAGATAATCGGAAGCCTTGTCCCATTCACCCCAACGCTGGGCCAATCGGGCAGCCTGATAGAGGACGACGGTGTTGCGGGGTTCGAGCCGGATCGCCTCCTGGATGCTGCGGCGGGCGGCCTCCCGGTTCCCGGTCATGTCCTGACACCAGGCCAGATTGGCATAGGCACGCGCCTTGCCCCCATAATAGGGATTGGTCACGACCTGCTCGATGTAAGGCAGACCACTTGCCGGATCCGGGCCCGTACACAGGAACCATCCGTAGGCGTAGTTGAAATCGGGATCGCGCGGCGCTGCCGCCAGAGCGCGCTTCAAGCCGCTCTCGGCCTGGACCCGATCGCCGATCGCCAGATGCGTCACCCCCCAGGCATAGTGCAGCGGTGGATAATCGGGAGCCTCTGCGGCAGCGGCACGCAATTCGTCCAAGGCCACGTCCACGCGGCCGATCTCGATGTAGGCGAGCGCGAGATCGATGTGCGCCTTCGCCCGCACCTCTTCCGGACGATCGGGCTTGCGCTCCAACAGCGGCCGGACATAGCTCGAATCCATGAGGTTGGATTCAGAATGCAAGGTCTGGCTCACGCACCCCGACAGGGCGAACGCGAGCAGCAGCAAGCTCGATCGTCTCGGAAGCCTCATGCCACCTCTCCTTGGTCAACGCCTGCCGCCTCACGCGAACGGCGCGTGCGGTCGCGCACCTGGCCTGCGAGCTGACCGCAGGCAGCGGCCACGTCGTCGCCGCGCGTCTTGCGCGTCGTCGTCACCAATCCCGACTCCATCAAAATGGAAGCGAAACGACGGATGCGATCTTCCTCGGGCCGCGCGAACGGCGCGCCGGGGAAGGGATTGAATGGGATCAAATTGAATTTGCAGGGCACGTCGCGCACCAAGGCCACCAGCTCACGCGCGTGCTCCGGTTCGTCGTTGACCCCGGCGAGCAGCACATATTCGAACGTGATGAAGTCGCGCGGCGCGCGCTCGAGATAGCGCTGGCAAGCTGCGAGCAGCTCGCGCAGGGGATACTTGCGATTGATCGGCACGAGCCGATCGCGCAGCGCATCGTTGGGCGCATGCAGCGACACCGCCAGCGCCACCGGGCACTGCTCGCGCAGGCGGTCGATGGCCGGCACGATTCCGGAAGTCGATACCGTGACCCGACGCCGCGACAGGCCATAGCCGTGATCGTCGAGCATCACGCGCAGGGCACGCACCACCGCCTCGAAATTGGCCAGCGGTTCGCCCATGCCCATGAGCACGACGTTGGTCACCACCCGACCGTTGTCCGGCCCTTCGGCCGCGTCCCAATCGCCCTCGGCCTTGGCCGCACCCAGCAGCCGGTTGGCGAGCCACAGCTGCCCCAGGATCTCGGCGGTGCTGAGATTGCGGTTGAATCCCTGCTTACCCGTGGAGCAGAAGGCACACTCGAGCGCGCAGCCGGCCTGAGTAGAAACACACAGCGTGCCGCGCGAGCGTTCGGGAATGAACACCGTCTCCACGGCGTTGCCCCCGCCCACGTCGAGCAGCCACTTGCGCGTACCGTCGCGCGAGACGCTGTCGCGCAGCACGCGCGGCGCAGCGATGATCGCCTGTTCCTCGAGCTTGGCGCGCAGGCTCTTCGCCACGTCGCTCATCGCTGCAAAGTCCTCGCAGCCCTCACGATGGATCCAGCGAAAGATCTGACGTGCACGGAAAGGACGCTCACCGAGGGACTGAACCCAGTCGGTGAGTTGCGGCAGGTCGAAATCGAGCAGGTTCGTCAGAGTTGTCATCGTACGGCCGCCAGGGGCATCTCCTGACGGCATGGACCCTTCAACGCGAATAAATGTTCATTTCCGGGAAGAAAAAGGCGATCTCCGCCTTGGCGGTTTCGGGCGCATCGGAACCGTGCACCGCGTTGGCGTCGATCGAGTCGGCGAAATCGGCGCGGATGGTGCCCGGAGCAGCCTTTTTCGGATCGGTCGCGCCCATCAGCTCGCGATTCTTGGCGATGGCGTTCTCGCCTTCTAGCACCTGCACCATCACCGGACCGGAGGTCATGAAGGCCACCAGATCCTTGTAGAAGGGGCGGTCCTTATGCACCGCATAGAAAGCGCCGGCCTCTTTTTCCGACAGCCATACCATCTTCGCGGCGACGATCTTGAGACCGGCATCTTCGAAGCGCTGGTAGATCTTGCCGATCACGTTCTTGGCAACGGCATCGGGTTTGATGATGGACAGCGTACGCTCTACGGCCATGGATCACTCCTCGAGAAATAAAAAAAGAGATTTTATCAAACCGACGGCGGGCGGACGTCATCGCGACGCCACGCCCGCCGTGCGCGGAGATCGTTTCAGTTGGAGGACGAAGCCGTCGTCACCTTGGCCGTTTTCTGCGGCGCCGGCTTGGACGGTTTCGCGGCAGTTTTTTTCTTCGTCTTGGCTGCAGCCACTTTCACCGGCGCATCGAGCACGGAAGGATCGACCCCTTGGGCATAGACGCAATCGGCCGCCATCGGGCGCTCGGTCTTAGTGTTGAGCAGCACGCTCTTCCACGGCAGGTCGACCCACAGCAGGCCGTTTTGCCGATCCTCGTAGCGCGGCAAGCCCGAGAAAGAGACGTCGCGCGCCAAGGTGTAGCGCTTGCCCTCCCAGCGCACCACAACCTTATCGCTATCCTGGCGCACCCGTTCCACGCCCAGCTGCTTGGTTCCTTCTTCGCACCGATAGACGCCGCTGGGCAAATCGAGATCAAGCTGAGGCAACGCCTCCTCCTCGGCCCACGCTGCCGCACACGACATTCCCATCGCCGCCGACAGCACCAAAGTCCTCATTCCTTTGCGCATCTTTGCACCCTCACCACAAGGCCATCGGAAAAATCCCTGAAAAAACATTATACACCTGCCCAGGAACCTGCAAGAGCGGCTAGACTCCCATTTTTTCTCGGACCGCCATGCAGTTCGGCATCTTCTGCTCCGTCATCGACAACTACGGCGACGCCGGCGTCGCCTGGCGCCTCGCCCGCCAGCTGCGCGACGACTTCGGCAAGGACGTCATCCTCTGGATCGACGACCCCGGCACCCTCGCCGCCTTCGCCCCCGAAGTCCGCGCCGACGCAGAGATCCAGCGGCTCGGCCGGCTCATCCTGCGCCGCTGGCATCGTCCACAACCGGATGCGCACGATCGCGAAGCCCTGGCGCACATCGACGTCGCCATCGAAGCCTTTGGCTGCGGCCTGGGCGAACCCTGGCTCGAGGCGCTTGCCAGCCGCCACCTCCCCCCCTGCTGGATCCACCTCGAGCACCTCACACCGGAATCCTGGGCCGAAGAAGTCCATGGCCTCTCCTCCCCCCACCCCCGCTTGCCGCTCACCGCCAGGTTCTTCGTCCCCGGATTCACCCGCCGCACCGGCGGCCTACTGCGCGAACGCACGCTCCTCGAGCAGCGCGACCGCTTTCAAGGTGATCCGGAGCAGATCGCCCGCTTCCTGGCGCGCATCGGACAGGTCGAAACGGTCGAAACGCAGCGGATCACCCTGTTTTGCTATGCCGACGCCGAGCTGGACGCATTCCGCGCCTGGCTCGCCAGCGCCCCCCGAGCGACGAGTGTCTTCGTCCCTCCGGGGCAGCCGCGTCAAGCGCTCGCTCGCTCCGGCCTCGAACTCGGTACCCGAGCCCTCGCCCTTCCGGGAACGCCACACGTGCGCTTCGTCCCTTTGCCCATGCTGGCGCAGGACGATTTCGACCGATTGCTATGGAGCTGTGATTTCAATTGGGTACGAGGCGAAGACTCTTTCGTCCGCGCCCAGTGGAGTGGACGCCCCTTTCTCTGGCACCCCTATCGCCAGGAAAGAAATGCCCATCTGCTCAAGCTCGACGCGTTTCTCGACCACTACCTCGCCGATGCGCCGGCGGCACTCGGCGATTCGATAAGCCGCCTGTTCCAGCGCAGCAACCGCGGCGAGGAAACCGCTCAAGACTGGGATGGTCTATGGCAACAACGCGATCTCTGGCAAGCGCATTGCCGCCGCTGGTGCCACCACCTTGCTCGCCAGGAAGACCTCTGCACCCGGCTGCTCGACTTCATTGCCAGAAACGAGATAAAATGATCGTTTATTTTCAACGGAACTGCGGGAAACCACACCCATGATGAAGCAAGCCCAGGAACTGCGCGCCGGCAACGTCGTCCTCATCAAGGACGAGCCTTTCATCGTCCAGAAGGCCGAGTACAACAAATCCGGCCGCAACGCCGCCGTCGTAAAGATGAAACTGAAGAACCTCTTCACGGGCAACGTCACCGAAGCAGTCTACAAGGCCGACGAGAAATTCGACACCGTGATCCTCGAGCGCAAGGAATGCACGTACAGCTACTTTGCCGATCCGATGTACGTGTTCATGGACGAGGAATTCAACCAGTACGAGGTGGAAAAGGACAACATGGAAAACGTCCTTCCCTACCTCGAAGACGGCATGAGCTGCGAAGTCGTGCTCTATCAGGGCAAGGCGATCGCGGTCGAACTTCCCTCCTCCGTGGTCCGGGAAGTCGAATATACCGAGCCGGCCGTGCGCGGTGACACCTCCGGCAAGGTAATGAAACCGGCCCGCATCAAGCCGACTGGCCACGAGCTCATGGTCCCGGCATTCGTCGAGATCGGCGACAAGATCGAAATCGATACGGCCACCGGTGAATACAAGCGCCGGGTGTGACGTTTCGGCAAGCCCATGCATGAAGCCCGCCTGAAGCGGGCTTCTTTTTTGGCGCAAACAGCGCACTCGTAGACGCAAAAACCCCCGCCATCAGCCTACGGCGGGGGTTTTTGTTGAGAGGTTCGTCTGACGCTGACCGACTTTCCCGGAGGCAGGAGCTCCAGTATCATGGGCGCGGCGCCGTTTCACGGTCCTGTTCGGGATGGGAAGGCGTGGGGCCGGCGCGCTATGGGCGTCA
>NZ_SBIK01000029.1 GCF_006503695.1 Tepidiphilus succinatimandens | reverse complement strand
TGGCTGCGGCCCCAGTTTCGTGCTGGCAATAGGATGCAATCGCTGCCCAACTGAGCTGCAGCGGCATCAATACCAGCAGAAAAATCATAAACAAGCGACGCATGGACAAGATTGTAGCAGCTATAGTGTTTTGGCGGAAGGGCCGGATTCGGCTCCGCTTAGAAGTGAGTTCGTGCGTAACAAGCGCAAGCCATTGAACACCACCAGCAGGCTGGCCCCCATATCTGCGAATACGGCCATCCACATGGTCGCGGTGCCAAATATCGCGAGTACGAGAAACACGGCTTTGATGCCCAACGCCAACGCGATGTTTTGGGCTCCATGTCGTTTCGTGTGGAAAGCAACACTGTCACTGGGGCATCGCCGGCGCGAACGGGCTGGCCGGCAGGTGCTTGAGCTTGGACATGCGCAGGTAGGCGATGGCGATGAAGTTCTGGCTCGTCCTGAAGCCGCGCGCGGCGCGCTTGGCCTGCTGCAGCAGCCCGTTCATCGCCTCGACGAAGGCGTTGCTGCGGTGATCGACCATGCCGCGCACCACCGCGTCGAACCGCTCCTTGAGCGTGGCGGCCAGCTTCTTGAACGGCTCGAGCCGACAGCGCCGCGCCCAGCTCAGCCAGGCCCTGAGGTCGGATGCGGCCTGTTCGATGCTGTTGTGCGCTGTGGCCCGCGCGTACACCTCGCGCAGCGCCATCTTCAGCCGCCACGCCCGCGCGCTTTTGAGCGTCGAGCGCTGCAGCCAGTGCATCGCCTGGATCTGGCGGGCGCTCCAGCTGCTGGGGTTGCGCCGCATGCCCCACAGCAGCTGCCTGAGCGTCTTACGCTGGCCAGTGCCCAGCGCGGCTCGCACCGCCTGCGCGTCGGTGGCCATCTCCGCGCGGCGCACCTGGTCCATCGCCTCGATGGCCATCGAGACGACGTGGAAGCGGTCGTAGCTGATCTGCGCCTGGGGCAGCGCCAGCGCCACGCCCTTGGCGTAGGCCGCGCTCATGTCCATGCACACGTGCCGCACCTGGGCGGGATCGCCGCCATGGGCCCTCAGATCCTCGGCGAACTCCACCACCGTGCGGTGCTCGCGCCCCTCGGTGGCGAACAGCAGCCGCTTGCGATCCAGGTCGTGCACGACGGTGATGTAGTGCTGCCCGCGCCGCAGGCTGGTCTCGTCGATGCCCACCGTGCGCACGCCGGCGAAGTCTTCCAGCGCACGCGCCTGCGCGACGTAGAACTCGATGCGCCGCCACAGCCGCTTGTCCTTGCAGCGCAGCAACTCGGCGGCCTGGCGCACCGGCAGGTCCAGGCACAAGGTCAGCGCCAGCGCTTCGAACGCCGCGGTGAAGCCCGAGCCCGGACGCGCCCAGGGCACGGCCACCTGCGTGGTCTTGCCGCAGGCACCGCAGGCCACGCGCGGCACGTCGCAATGCAGCCAGGCCTCGAACTGGAAGAAGTCCAGGTGCCGCCAGGATCGGCGCAGCCGGTCGTGCACCGGTTGCGTGGCCGCACCGCATGCCGGGCAGGCGAGCCTGCTGGTGTGGCAGCCGATCTCGAAGTCGATACGCCGCTTGGCGGTGTCGAGCCTGACGTCATCGACGACCCACGGCGGCTGCAAGCCCAGCGCGCTGGTGAACAGAGCTTCTACGGCAATGCCCATGGACTCATCCTCCTGATCAAACACGCCTCGTGGACATGTGCACAGGCCGGCCAGCGGCCTGCACACATGCCCACCGGGCTCGACGACCAGGAGTCATTGTGACTGTTGGGTTCCACACGAAATGACGAAGAGCCGCAACCAGGGGCCAGCATGCTCAAGCAGCAGTTTCGCCAGCGGCGTGCCTGCGCCGAAAAGTACGGCAGCGGCCAGCGCGGCGGGGATGCCGGAGTCGTTCAATTTCATTTTCTCTTGTCATTTATGGACTTGCGTTCAACGGAACGACCGTGCGCACCATGCACGTGTCCGGCCGCGCTGGAGCCGCCCTCGGAGCCTTGGCGAGCAAGCTCATTCAAGATGCCGCAGTGGGCAGCATCCCGCGCTTCCTGACACAAATCCCGCAGCCCTTTAAGTTGCCGCTCCAGCGAGCGCAATTCCCGAATGCGGGCGGCAACATGGCCGATGTGTTCATCCAGCAATGCATTCACCTCGCCGCAGTTTTCGGTCGGCGCATCCTTGAAACGCAGCAGTACGCGGATTTCGTCCAGCGTCATGTCCAGCGACCGGCAGTGGCGGATGAATGACAGGCGTTGCGCGTGCGCCTCGCCATAAATGCGGTAGTTGCCGTCGGTGCGCGATGTTTCAGGCAAAAGGCCTTCGCGCTCGTAGTAGCGGATGGTTTCCACTTGCGTGCCGGTGGCCTTGGCCAGTTCACCGATTTTCATTTACTTCCCTTGACTTGATGTACTGAGGGCATCGATGACGTGCATTTTACTCTCTTGACTCTTTAGTTGCCACAGGGTTTCTAATGGACGGAACAATAGGAGCCCTCATGAACCAAAATACCAAGCTTGATGAAATTTCTGCTACGTCGGAGAGTCGCGGATGTGCCAAGCATTGCTCGCCTGCCGCTGTGCAGACCCACGCACCGGTAATCGACGACACGCCGGCGCGCGTCAAGCTACTTGTCGCCTCTGTCACGCAGCAATCGGCTGAATGTCTCCTCGGCTCACAGCCGTTGTGACCACAGAGTCGCGTTCAGGGTTGAGGGTAACGGCCCGGATGT
>NZ_SBIK01000028.1 GCF_006503695.1 Tepidiphilus succinatimandens | reverse complement strand
TACCCGTTGGCGTA
Source organism: Tepidiphilus succinatimandens (assembly GCF_006503695.1). Taxonomy (GTDB): domain Bacteria; phylum Pseudomonadota; class Gammaproteobacteria; order Burkholderiales; family Rhodocyclaceae; genus Tepidiphilus; species Tepidiphilus succinatimandens. The sequence goes on along the minus strand of NZ_SBIK01000028.1, from coordinate 3,162 downwards.
GTCACGCCGTCGCTCACTACGTTCATAGGGCGCCGCTCCAAGGAACTGGGATCGTTCGATCTTGGCGGCTTCATTGACGAGGATGCGCAGAGCCTCGCCGGCACCATCGAGTCCGTGTTCGAGCAACACAGCATAAGCCATTTCCAAAGGATTGGTTTCGACACGCATCGCCATGATGGGCATACTCCTTTCTCGAAGTCATGGCGTCAGACCAAGCGCCGCGCACTTCCTGCCAGAGGCGCTAAACGGAATTTACAGAAAGGATGGTACACAACCGCGCTTCTTTATTTTCCTTGGGTAGACTATCGGCTGAGGTTTGTTGGGAGTGGGCCAGCAGGATCTTTTCGGTCAGGTCGTTGAGGCGCCGGACGAGCGTTTCGTGGGCTTGCGCGTGCTTGTGAAAGTGGGGGTAGTCAATTTTTCGCATGACCGACTCTTCACGCGCAAAGTGATCACGCGTGTAGTCGTGAAGCGCGTCGAGCGCAAGCGTAAGCACCCCCATCGAGGCATGCGTGACAAAGAGGGATTGCACCTCGTTGATGAGTTCGATCAACCGCTTGTGGTCTTTGTCGATCTTTTCATGACCCACCGCGAGTTGCGGACGCCACTCTAAGGGCGTAAAACCGGATTTGTCGTTGGCCATGGAACGTGCACGGTAGCAAAGATGGATATACAGAGATTATACTGATCACTGCGCGTTGTCAGCAGGTCGTTTGCGATGCCTCCACCTTGTCCCTTGTGTGCGTCAGAAGTGTTGCCCATCGTTTGGCAAAACCGAATGTGTCGCGTCGTATGGGTGCAAGATCCCGAGTATCCGGGATATCTCCGTGTGATCTGGCAGCGGCACGTCGAGGAGATGACCGATCTTTCCTGGGCTGAGGCGAACCATCTGTGGCGGATTTTATGGGGCGTCGAGCGTGCCCTCCGCGCGGAGGCGCAACCCGACAAGGTCAATCTGGCTGCGTTCGGGAACGTGGTGCCGCACCTGCATTGGCATGTGATCCCTCGCTACCGAGACGATCCCCATTTTCCTGAGCCCTACTGGGGTCGACGCGTCCGCAATCGCCCGTCCGTTCGGGCCGTTGCGACATGCGAAACGATGCGTGCCGCGCTGACTGCCGAATTGGGGCGCGGCGAAGATGTCGCGTTGGTGTGAGGTTTTACGGTACAATTGCGCCCGATCGGAGGCGTGGCCGAGTGGTTTAAGGCAGCGGTCTTGAAAACCGCCAGGGGTTTGCGCCCCTCGTGAGTTCGAATCTCACCGCCTCCGCCATCCCTTGCATACCGACGATCTGTTTTCGTGCCAAGGAACGCTGAAGGGGTTCAAAACTTCTCCGGTCGTAACACGCCCACTTCGAACGTATAAGCCACCACGGCATAATGGCGGAAGTAGTGGGTCAGGACGTGATCGAGAATCGCGTCGGCAACTTCCGGCGAACAGAGTACCTCGATGCGGACCGTTTTCGCGGCTTCCCATTCACCGCTGCGGGAACCGCGGGAGCCCTGACCGCGGACTTCGCAGACGCTGTAACCATGGGCACCCAGGCGCATCACGTCGGTAGTGAGCAGCCCTTCGATCGCTTCTTCGGCAATGATCACGACGAGTTGTCGGGTAGCGCGCGTTTTCATCTCGTTATCCAATGATCTGTTGGGATACGAAATAATACAGCGGGATGCCAACCAGAATGTTGAAGGGGAAGGTGACCACGAGCGATGCGCCGATCGAGAGCGCCGGGTTGGCTTCGGGCACGGCGATGCGCATCGCTGCGGGGGCCGCGATGTAGGAGGCGCTCGCGGCGAGCGTTGCCAACAGCATCGCGCCGCCTGCGGAAAGGCCGGCGATTGCCGCGGCGATGAATCCTAGGGTAGCAGAGATGAGCGGCATCACGACACCGAAAACCGTCAGAAATACCCCGGCACGCTTCAGCGCGTCGATCTGCCCGGCCGCGACGAGCCCCATTTCCAAGAGAAAGAGCGATAGCGCTCCTTTGAAGCCGACGAAATAGAACGGTTCGAGCGGGGCGATCTTTTCGGGGCCGGCGAGCCAACCCACGACGAGTCCCCCTGCCAAGAGCACGATACTTTTCCCTAAAAGGACCTCGTGCGCGAGTGGTCCCCAGCGGACGGTTTGGAGGTTACCCATCCGCGCCAGAAGAATCCCGACGATGATCCCGGGGATCTCAAGAAGGACGAGGAAAAGCGGCGCGTACGCTTCGAATGGGACGTTTTTGGCGCGGAGAAAGTCGAGCGCGACCGCAAACGTCACCGCGCTCACCGAACCGTAATGACCGGCGATCGACGCGGCGTCGGGCCGCGGCAGTCGACCCAAACGGGTGAGGATGGGAAACGCAACGAGCGGGATGAGCACGCCCAAGAGGATCGTTACCCCTGCTTTGGGTGCGACTTCGAAGAAAGGCTCTTTGGCAAGTTCCACACCGCCTTTGAGACCGATCGCCAGGAGCAGATAGATCGAAAGGGCTTCGTAGAGTTGTCCGGGGATTTTGAGGTCAGAACGCGCGAGTCGCGCCAGAAAACCCAGTACGAAGAAGAGCGGAACCGGATCGAATGCCATGATTGCTTCCGACGAAATGATCGTAATTCATAATTATAACGCCGTGCGCGCCGCATAGCTGTCACGCGAGTGCGCAATGCGCACCCCTACGGCGCGGGCGTTTGGGTAAAAATCTGGTTTGGCAAGCGTCACCTCGACCCAATCGATTTTCGGATCGTGGCGAAAGAGGTGGTCGACGAGTTCGGTGGCGAGCGATTCCAGGAGATCGACGTGGGGCTCCGTGTGCCAAGCGGTGATGCGGTCGACGGCGAGCGAATAGTCGATGCACGCGCTGAGGTCATGCGGACGGATCGGCAGCGCGCCGCGTGCGCGAACGGAGACGAGTAAGCGTTGCGGGGCCAGCCGTTCGTGCGGGCAGAGCCCCACCGGGACGACCACTTCCATCTCGTCGATGAACACTTCGTACATAGGCATTCGTCTTCAGGCGTATCGGCGCGATTGTAGCGGCATTGTTTGAGAAGGCAAAAAACGGGTTGTGCAACCTTTTTTCTGTAAATTTCCGTGGTGTTGGTCATGACGCCGGGGTTACGGGTTGAGGTTGAGATAGACCTTGCCGGTCATCCACTCGTCGTCGAGTTCGGCCAGCAGCG
>NZ_SBIK01000027.1 GCF_006503695.1 Tepidiphilus succinatimandens | reverse complement strand
GGCCGCAGTGTGCCCAAAGCGGCCGTGGGCAGGAAAAAACCGGGGCACGAGGCCGCAACGAGCGGCCAAAACGGGGGGAAATCGAGTGGAATTCAGTGCCGAATGTCATGAAGAGTCTGTTTCACCCCAAATTCCCCGGAAAACGGGGGTTGATCGAGGTTCCCGTCAGTTGCGCCGATGTGGGCGCACGGGTGCGGTGCAGGCGCGGCTTGCGCTGCGGACGCTCGGTGGTGTCCTCGTACACGCCGTCGAGCCACAGCATGTGGAAGTGGATGTTGAGATTCAGCGCGCTGCCGAAGCGCTGGATCAGGATCACCGCACCGCATTGCGCCGTATCCCGCGGCACGCCGGCCTGATCGGCAAGCCAACCGGCGATCACACGATGCACGATGCCCAGCACCGGGCCGATCGCCTCAGGCTTGCTGGCGAACAGGAAGCGCAACGGGTACGGAAAACTCAGCACCCATTGCCGCACCGGCCGCGGGCCGAACACCTCGTCCACCAGGTGCCGCGCGCTCTCGGCCATGCGCCGCGCCCCGCAGCTGGGGCAGAAGCCGCGCTTCTTGCAGGAATACGCCACCAGCCTCTCGGCACGACAGTGCTCGCAGACCACGCGCAGGAAGCCGTGCTCGAGCACGCCGCAACGCAGGTAGGCATCGAACTCCTCGCGCACATACTCGGGCAGCGGGCGGTCTTCGGCCTCAAGACGCGCGAGAAAGTCCGGCCAATGCGCCTGCACCAGCGAATACAGCAGCGTGCGCTCGGGCAGGTGGCGCGCGTAACGCGCAGCGGCGTGGGCGGCCGGCAGTGGCGCGCACACCTCGGCCTGCCGCCGGGGTGCGGTCAGGCGCGGCACGCAGCGCTCCGTTGCAGGGACGGCTGCTCAGGGTTGCGCCCGCGAGCACGCGTTCATATCGGCGTTTTCTGATCTTCGCGTCAGACATTGCCGCGGGGCGGGTAGGAAGTCTCCCGCCTCGGACGCCAGAACGCACAAAGCCCGGCACGAGGCCGGGCTTTGTGGTCTTGCTTGATGGATCGCGGGGCTTAGAAATCCATGTCGCCCATGCCGCCCATGCCGGCGCCGGCGGCCTTCTCGTCCTTCTTCGGCAGCTCGCCGACCATCGCCTCGGTGGTGATCATCAGGCCGGCGATCGAGGCGGCGTTCTGCAGCGCGGTGCGGGTCACCTTGGTCGGGTCGAGGATGCCCATCTCGAGCATGTCGCCGAACTGGCCGGTGGCCGCGTTGTAGCCGAAGCTGCCGGTGCCTTCCTTCACCTTGTTGACGATGACGGACGGCTCCTCGCCGGCGTTGGTGACGATCTCGCGCAGCGGCGCTTCCATCGCGCGCAGCGCGATCTGGATGCCGTGATTCTGATCCTCGTTGGCGCCCTTGAGCTCGGCGATGGCCGCACGCGCGCGCAGCAGCGCCACGCCGCCGCCCGGCACGATGCCTTCCTCGACCGCCGCGCGGGTCGCGTGCAGCGCGTCCTCGACGCGCGCCTTCTTCTCCTTCATCTCGACTTCCGTCGCGGCGCCGACCTTGATCACCGCCACGCCGCCGGCGAGCTTCGCCACGCGCTCCTGCAGCTTCTCGCGGTCGTAATCGGAGGTGGTCTCCTCGATCTGCGCCTTGATCTGCTTGATCCGCGCCTGGATCGCGTTGCCGTCGCCGGCGGCAGCGCGGCGGCGACCACGATGTCCGCCCATCCGGAGCCGGTCAGCCAGACCGCGCCCGCCGTCAGCAGAACGGCGACGCCTTCCATCACGTCGTTGCGGGAGCACTCCCAGGACGACGCCATGTTGATGTCGCCATGCCGGAAGGGTGTGAGCAGTCGCAGGCAATAGACGTTCGCCGCCAGGTTCAGTACGGCCGCCACGGACATCGTGTCCAGTGCCGGGGCCGAGGGCTCGCCGATGCGGATGGCGAGCTGGACGGCGACGCCCATTGCCGCAGCGAGGATCAACGCCGCCTTGAGCAGGCTGACTCGCGCCTTCCAGGGGGCCGGGCGGCCGACGACAGCGATGCTTGCGCCGTACGTCAGCGCATCGCCCAGGTTGTCCAGCCCACCCGACAACAGGGACACCGATCCGCTCGCCAGCGACGCGACCAGCATCATCGCGAAGGTAGATGCATTGATCGCGAGCACGATCTTGAGCGCCCGCCGCTGCTCCGCCTGCAGGCGTTCGACGTCGGGCCCGGGCCCGCAACATGCCTTACCCATGGATCGCTTCCTCCGTCACGTCGCTTGTCGCCTGTCCACCGCACTCACTTCCGGCCGCCATCGGGGACCAGGCGCGGAATCACGGCGGTCACGAACAGAGCCACGCCCGTGGCGATGATCGCCAGGAGCGCATTGCCGAGCCCGGCAGCGACGCCGATCGCCGAGGTGAGCCAGATGCTCGCCGCGGTGGTCAGCCCTTCGACACGCATGTCCCGCTGCAGCTTGAGGATCGCGCCGGCGCCGAGGAAACCGATACCCGACACCACGCCCTGGACGACCCGCGTGTTGTCGGCCTGCGAAACGCCTGCGTAGAGCGGCGCCATCACGAACAGCGCCGAACCAACGGACACCAGGATGTGAGTCTTCAGCCCTCCCGATCGCTCCTTCTTCTCGCGCTCGTACCCGATGGCGCCGCCGAGCACCGCCGCCAGCAGCAGTCGAAGGCTGCTGACCAGCATGACCCTAGAAACGGCAGTTGACCGCTCGCTATCCTTGGGCAACCCGCATGAATGCTGACTTTCACGGCTTCGGTCGCGTTCACCTGTTGGGTGAGCGCGCTATGCACCCGATCGCACCGCGCTGGTCGCGCCATGCGGCGTTGCTCGTCCTCGCAGGCACGGGCCTGCCGCGTCCTCACGCCTTGCCTGACGCGCCCATCACGGCACGCTCGGGCGCATCCAACTGCCGTTTCTAGGATGACCGAAGCGCCGGGCATAGCGAACTCCGCCGCCAGTGCAGCCGTGAGGTCGGTGGGCATGTTCATGACACCGCCCGGTTCATCGGGCAGCCGTGCGGGCAGGCTCGCCGGCCCGACGCCATTCGAAGGGCCGAGTGCGGCACGTATCCGCCTCGCCGGCTCATCGAGCGGCCTCCCGATAGGCAAGCAACCGCAGCGCATTGAACACGACCAGCAGCGTGGAGCCCTCGTGCACCGCTACCGCGGGCCCGATGCCCAATCCGAAGATCGTGGCGGGAACGAGAACGGCGACGATGCCGAGGCTCACGTACACGTTCTGCAGGATGATCGCGCGGGTCTTCCGGCTGAGCCCGACCGCGAACGGCAGGTTCGACAGGTCATCGGCCATCAGTGCGACGTCGGCGGTCTCCATCGCCACGTCGGACCCGGCGGCGCCCATCACCACGCCCACGGTCGCGCTAGCCATGGCGGGCGCATCGTTGACGCCGTCGCCGACCATAGCCACCTTCTGTTCGGCCCTCAGCTTCTTGATCGCCTCGACCTTGTCCTGTGGCATCAGATCGCCCCAGGCCTCATCCAGCCCGACCTCCCGGGCGATGGCCTCGGCCACCTTCTGATGGTCGCCGGAGATCATGATCATCCGCCGGATGCCCATCGCCTTGAGCCGAGCGAGCGCCGCCCTGGCTGCTTCGCGGGGCGTATCCATGAGGCCGATCGCGCCGAGGTCGTCGCGGCCGCGACGCACGACCATGCTGGTGCGCCCCTGCTCCCGAAGCGCGGCAATCGCGGCGGCCATCTCGTCCGACAGCGGCGCGATCCCATCCGTGCCGAACATCTCGGCCTTGCCGATGTAGACCGTTTCGCCCGCGAGTTGCGCTTTGACGCCGCGGCCAATGAGGTTTTCGAGGTCGGTGGCCGGGGGCACGTCGGCGCCGCCGAGGCGTGCGCGCCCGTCGGTCGCGATCGCGCGAGCCAGCGGATGATCGCTGAGGCTCTCGACCGCGACCGCGACGCGGAGCAGCTCGGCGGGGTCCACGCCGCTGGCTGGGACCACATCGGTGATGCGAGGCTTCCCCTCGGTCAGCGTGCCGGTCTTGTCGAACGCAATGGCCGACACGGATCCGAGGTTCTCCAGCGGTCCCCCGCCTTTCACCAGCACGCCGCCGCGCGCTGCGCGGGCGATGCCGGACAGCACGGCGCTGGGCGTCGCGATCGCCAAAGCGCACGGGCTGGCCGCCACCAGCACGGCCATCGCGCGATAGAAGCTGTCCCGGAACGGTTCGTCCACCACCACCCAGGCGAACAGCAACAGCACCGCCAGCACGAGCACCGCCGGCACGAAGACGCGCTCGAAGCGGTCGGTGAAGCGTTGCGTCGGCGACTTCTCCGTCTCCGCCTCGCTGACCATTCGGACCACCTTCGACAGCACGCTGTCGCTGGACTTGCGCGTGACCTCGATCTCGATGACGCCGCTTCCGTTGATCGTGCCCGCAAAGACGCGGTGCGCGGCATCGATGCCGTCCGGATTGGCGCGGGCCGCTGCCGGGTCGGGGACTGCACGCTTGTCGACCGGAATGCTCTCCCCGGTCACCGGCGCCTGGTCGATGCTGCTGTCGCCGGCGATGATGAAGCCGTCGGCCGGCAGGCGGGAATTGGGCTTGACGACCACGACGTCGCCGAGCGCGAGCTCCTCCACGGGGATGTCGACCAAGGCCCCGCCACGCCGCACGGTCGCGGTCCGCGGCGCGAGTTCGGCCAGCGCCTCGATCGCCCGCTTCGCGCGCCCCATGGCGTAATGCTCGAGGGCATGCCCGAAGCTGAAGAGAAACAGCAGGAGGGCGCCCTCCGCCCACTCACCGAGCGCGGCCGCGCCCCCCGCTGCAACGAGCATGAGGGTGTCGATCTCGAACCGCTTCATTCGCAGGTTGTCGAGCGCCTCGCGCGCCGTGAACCAGCCGCCGAACCCATAGGCACCGACGTAGGCGGCGAGCGGGATCCACGTCGGCACCGTCGCGAAGCGCTCGAGCAGGAACCCGATCAGCAGTAGCACGCCGCACGCCAGCGCGAAGCGCAACTCCGTCCCCGACCAGAAGCCGCCGTCGCCGTGGGAATGGCCGTGCTCGTCGCCCTTGCCGTGCTGGTCGCGTTCATCGGGCGCCGCTTGATCGGAGTGCCCATCCCGCGTGCCGCGCCCGCCATGCGCCGACTCATCGATCCCGGCGCCCCGACCCCCTGCGGTCGTAGCTGCCACGCCAGTCGCGCCTGCAAGGCGCTCGAGTTCCGCGCGGATGGCCTCCTCCGAGCTGACGGTTCGATCGAACTCCACGCGCGCCACGCCGCTCGCGCTGACCGCGCCATCCAACACCCCCGGGATCGACCGCAGGTGCTCGGTAAGCGAACGCGCCCGCCGGGCGTGCGGCGCACCGACATGCCAGATCGCGTGCCCGAACTGCGCCGAAACCTGCGCGCCTGCGGCGATCACCAGCTGACGGATCCGCGGCAGCGTCAGCACCGACGGGTCGTAATGCACGCACAGTTGTGGGGGCGCGGACTCGCTCGCCGCAACGACGTGCGCCTTAGAAACGCCCTCTCGCGCCTGCAGGTCGGCGAGCAGCCGGCCGACACAGCGATCGGCTGCGTCGGTCACCTCGGGGAGGACGAGGGGAATGTCGATGCGAAGCGGGTCGGTCATGGGCGATGTCCTCGGTTCTCGACGCGGTGGCCGGTGGGTCGAAAGGGAAACGCGAAGGGTATAGGAAGTTCAACCGCCCTTTTTTGCGAATCTGGCGGGTAGGTGTCGTGTCCCGGCTGATTGGTAACACGTCTGTTGAACAGTTCGGGGTGTGATCGCTGCCATTGTATCATGGCCTGGATGGGGCTGACATGCCCCAAGGCTTTCTGTGGCAGTTGGTGATTGTACAGCCAGACATACCGCAGGATGGTGGCCTCAAGTTCTTCGCCGGAATGGAAGTGATGGGTGCGCAGGATGTCGGCGATGCGCCCGTTGAAGCGTTCAACCATGCCGTTGGTCTGCGGGTGTTTTGGGCGGGTCAGGCGATGCTCAATGCCTAGCTCCTCGCAGAGCTGATCGAACTGATGCCTGCCGGTCGGCGTACGCTCTCCCCGTGTGATGAAGCGATCCGTGAATTCCTTGCCGTTGTCGGTCAGGATCGTTCGGATACGGAAGGCAGCGGCCTTGTGCAATTCCTTCAGGAAGCGCCGGGCGTTGGTAGCGCTCTTGCTGGCATAGACACGCACGAACACCCAGCGGGTGGCGCGATCAATGGCCACAAACAGGTAACGCCGCGTGGTTTCGTCCGCCATCTGCGGCAGGTACTTCACATCGATGTGGACGAAGCCGGGCTCGTAGGCCTTGAACGGCTTGGTCCTGGGGCGATCCACGCTCAATGCCTCGCGCGCCGACACTCCATGGCGTTTGAGCATGCGGTGCAAGGCAGCGCGTGAGATGGTCGGATGGATGAACTCGCGTACGACTGCCAGCAGGTCATCCAGCGAAAGGCCCAGGCTTTTACGCAAGACGAGCACGATGGACTCCTGGGCCGGCGTCAGCGTGGTTTGCAGTCGATGAGGGGTATGGGAGGCGTCATGAACCGATGCACGCTTCTTCCAGCGGGCGATGGTGGAGACACTCACGCCAAAGCGCTGGGCCAGAACCCTCATGGGCTCCTTGCTGACCTGGATCTCGGCGCGGATCCTGGGTGTCGTGGTGGCGTTCTTGTGCAGCCTCAGATGCATCGTTTCAGCTCCAGCATGACCTCTCGGGCCAAGAGTAAACCACGGCGTCGTCCAGTCAACGAATCATCCGAGACACGACAGGGGTAGGAAGCGGCCGCGCAAGCGCCGCTTTGGGCACAGATCGGGCACAGATCGGGGGTTCATGCGTGGGTTTTCGACATCGCGGGGCCACGCAGCGGCTCAGTGCGTAGCCATTTCTCACCGAATCCCGGCACAGGGCCGAGCGCAGCCCTGCGGGGTCGTGGCCGCATCGGATCGGATTCTGCTTTCGCTTCCGGTTGAGTGGCCGGCACCTCGTCACGCGGCCGGCGGCGGGGCGCGCGCTGCGGGCCGGTAGTGCGCTTGCTCCAGCGCGCCGTGCTTCTCGAAGTGGGCGAGGATGGCGCGGATGGCGGTGGGTTCCTCGATGCTGGCGACGATCCGTACCGCGCCGCCGCAGTGGGCGCAGGTGGTGATGTCGATGGAAAAGACCCGCTTGAGCCGTTGCGCCCAGCTCATCGCACGGCGCTTCTGCTCGGGGCTGCGCGGCTCGTCGTGGGCGCTGACGTCCACCGGCACTGCATCGCTCGCAGGCCGCCTGCCGCGCCCCGAGGGCGTCAGCTGCGCGCGCAGATTCGCGTTCGGGGCGAATACGCCGTGGAAGCGGGTGAGATGCGCGCGTGGCGGCGGGACCAGTGCCGCCAGCTTGGCGATGAAGTCCACCGCATCCCATTCGACATGCGTGGTCCCATTGCGCCACGGCGTCTTGAGCTGATACCGCACCCTACCCTGCGATGAGATCGATAGCCGCTGCTCGCTGATCGCCGGGCGCGTGATGTAGCGGCACAGCTTTTCGAGCTTGTGGCTCTCGTGTGCTTCCGCGGCCACGCCGGCATGCAGCGAGAAGCCGCCGACCTTGCCGGCGTCGCCGTCCAGAGAACCCGCATCACCGGGTAGCGTTTTCAGGGTGACGACCTTGCGGCCAGCGTCGCGACCGGTGGCGATGCGGTAGGTGATCGAACTCATCCGCAGCGCGTCCATGCCGTCGTCGCTACCCGCGCTGTCGGACAGAAACACGGATTCGTCCTCGCCTTCCAGCCAGCCTTTGCGCGTCAGGTGCCGGCACACGCGATGCGCGATGGTGTTGGCCAGTTCCGTCAGGGCACCTCGAAAAACCCCTCTACCCCCGGTCTCTGATAAAATTCCTCTGTCCTGATTCGAGAGGAGCCCGAACCATGACGCGCCGCACTGCGATCCAGCCCGACCTCTTTGCCGCAGAAGAACATCGCGCCAAGCTCGAGCGGCTCGGCGATCCTCACCAGGAAA
>NZ_SBIK01000026.1 GCF_006503695.1 Tepidiphilus succinatimandens | reverse complement strand
ATCCGCGTTGCCCACCGCGCCGGCCTTCGCCCACAAGCTCCACAGCCTCCCACCACCATCAATGAACCAGTCTCACAGCTCTGGTCCTATCGGGGCGACAAGTATTCTGACGCGGGGGGGGTCCCCCTCGATCCCGATTGCACCCAGCGGTGATCGAGGTTGATAAAAAGTACCGAAGCAGTGGTCCCAGATCAGCCAGAACTCGCCGAAGTTCACCTGGGCATCCTCAAAGCGCTCACGGTGGTGCCAGCGATGCAGCTCAGCGACCCCTAGGGAAGGTCTGCAAAACCTTCCTGCCAGACTGCCGGGATGGGACAATAGCGACATGAAGCAGATGAGTCTGGAGGCGCCGATGTATACGGGCTTTGAGCTGCGCGCCAAGCGCACCCGCAAGCGTGCGTTTTTGGAGCAGATGGACCGTGTGGTGCCGTGGGCAGAGTTGGTCGCACTCATCGAGCCGTATGCGCCGAAGGCGGGTCCCAAGGGTGGGCGGCCACCCTTTGCGGTAGAGAAGCTGCTGAGGATTCATTTTTTGCAGCAGTGGTTTGGTCTGTCGGACCCGGCGGTGGAGGAAGCCTTGTACGACACGCCGCTGCTGGCGAGCTTTGTTGGTCTGGACCTGGGGGTGGATGTCGTGCCGGATGAGAGCACCATCCTGCGCTTTCGCCACCTGCTGGAGCAACACGGCCTGAGCCAGCGTATCCTCGAGACGGTCAATCGCATCCTGACCGAGCGTGGCCTCATGCTCAAGAGCGGCACCATCGTGGATGCCACGCTCATTGCTGCTCCCAGCTCGACCAAGAACGCCCGCCGTGAGCGCGACCCTGAGATGCACCAGACGAAGAAGGGCAACCAGTGGTACTTCGGCATGAAAGCGCACGTTGGGGTCGACGCCGAGACAGGGCTGGTACACACGGTGGTGGCCACCGCTGCCAACGTCTCGGATGTGACGCAGGCGCATCGGCTCTTGCACGGGCAAGAGACCGACGTCTTTGCCGATGCGGGCTATCAGGGAGTGGACAAGCGAGCGGAAAACCAGGGCAAGCAAGTCGCTTGGCACGTGGCCATGCGGCCGGGCAAGCGCCGGGCATTGGACAAGCGCACTTTTCTTGGCCAGGTGATGGATGCCTTGGAACGCACCAAGGCGCGCATTCGTGCCAAGGGTGAGCATCCGTTTCGGGTACTCAAATGCCAGTTTGGCTACCGCAAGACGCCCTATCGAGGCTTGGCCAAGAACGGCGCGCAGCTCAACGTCCTGTTTGCGCTGGTCAATCTGTGGCTGGCGCGCAAAGCCTTGCTGGCTGCGACGGGATAAGTGCGCCCGCAGTGGGCTCACTGGGGCCGGATGAGGCTGCAGAGGGCCCACGAAGGGGCTTGCTGGAGCCCAAGAACCGTTCAGCATCTGTTTCGATCCCATCCTACGAAACGATATTGACCCTGAACTCGTCGCCACGAACGAGTGGGCGGGGTAGTGCAGAGGTTCCCTAGCAGGTAGCGCAGCGGTCCCGCCCTGTAGTCGAAATTCGAGTGCTGGAACGCCAGGTGAACGGCGAGGATCGCGAGCCACCCACCCACCACTTCGGCAGGGGCCCCCAGCACGCCGAGGACGACCAGACCTGGCCCGGCCATCAACGCCGCATGCAATGGGTGCCGTCGTTCTCCGTTGAGCCAGTACAGGCGGCGCGAGGAATGGTGGATGCTGTGCAACCGCCAGAGAAAACCATAGCGGTGGCTCAGTCGGTGAACGGCATACAGCGACAGGTCCAGCGGCAGACCGGCCATGAACACCTGCGCCAAATAGGGCCAGTCGTTCGGCCACCACATCCCCTGCCAGCCGACCCAATTGCGCAACACGACAAAGCCCAGCACGGCGCTGTGCATGACCACCAAGTTGATCACCGCGTGAATCACGTCGGCCGGGAAGTCTCGATCGGGTTGCCGCCACCGCGGGTCGAACGGAAACCAGCGCTCAAGCAGCGCGACCGCGGTGAGCCCGGCCATCACCAGGCCGGCGAGCCAGGCGAGCGGGACGTCTCGCCAGGGCGCGGCCGCCACGCCGAGGATCACTGCGGCCATCAGGACCGGATAGGCGCCATACCGAACAGTTGAGCGTGCAGCCATTGCAACTCCATGAAACTGACGAGCCCAGTGTTCCCAAGACAGCAGGACGGCGCTTGAACAAACCTGCTGTCGGCCGCGCTTGACTCTTTACCCGGTACAGGGTTTGCAATGTCGACTGTCAGCGCTGACCCTTGGCGGGCAGCTGGAACAAGGAACACCGATGAGCGACAACTGCGCCGACGACGAATCACAACACCTCGACGCCAGCCAGGCGGACGACCGCCGGATCCTGCTGCTGGTCCTGCTGATCAACCTCATCCAGTGCCTGGCCGGCGTCGGCGTGGGGATTTGGGCCTCCTCGACCGCGCTGATCGGCGCCGCCTTGGACAACCTGGCTGACGCGTCGGTGTATGGGGTCAGCCTTTATGCAGTCGGCCGAGCGCCGGCGATCAAAGTCCGTGCCGCCCGGCTGTCTGGCTGGCTGTTGATCGGACTGGCGGTGATGCTGCTGGTCGAAGTGCTGCGTCGGTTCTTTGGTGGCGAGCCGCCCGTGGGTCCCGCGATGATGGTGATGGCAGCCGTCAACGCGGCCTTGAACATCGTCTGTCTGCGCCTGCTGAAGCGGCACCAGGGGGAGGACGTGAATTTCAAGGCCTCGGCGATCTTCACCAGCAACGACTCGATCGTGAACCTCGCCATCGTGCTGTCCGGGGCGCTGGTGATGTGGTGGGGATCGAACCTGCCGGACTTGGTGCTGGGCTTGGTGGTGGCGGCGATCGCGGCCAATGGCGGCCGGGAAATCCTGTCTGAGGCAGCCGAGGCGGGTAAAAAGGCCCGCTCCGCGGCCACTTGACCCTGCACCTACTCCAGGGTATTCAATCTCGCTAGAACCGAAGGCACATGATGAAGACCGACCAAGTTGATTCCGGGGGTGCCGGCGAAGCCGTGCTGAGCAACGACAAGACGACCGTCTTCAGCATCCCCAACATGGATTGCCGCAACGAAGAGGCGACCGTCCGCGCCCGGTTGGCGCAGCTTCGATTGATCCGATCGCTGTCCTTCGACCTGCCCAATCGCCGTCTCACGGTGGTACACGCGTTTGACACGCCTGCGCCCCTGCTGCAGGCCTTGGCCGAGATCGGCATGAAAGCCGCGCTTGAACCTGAGCCCGCCTCAGCAAGCGATGGCACCTGCGGCTCGGCGTGTTCGTCAAGTTGTGGCAGTACGAGCGGCGCGAAGACGGACGTATTCACCATCTCGAACATGGATTGCCGCAACGAAGAAGCGGCGATCCGGGCTCGCCTCCAGCCGCTCGCTGGGGTGAACTCGCTGGAGTTCGACCTGAAGGCACGGCGGCTGTCCGTGGCGCACACGCTGCCGTCCGCCGACCCGCTGCTGCAGCAGCTGCATGCGATCGGCATGCACGCCCGCCTCGGCGATCTCCCGGAAAACGCAGTGCCGGACTGCGACACGGGTCCCAGTTGCGGCCCGTGTGGCAAGCCTGCCGCTCCACCCGCAACCCAAGCTGCGGCTGAAAGCACACGAGCGGCCACCGGCAACACCACGCAGTTCCTGATCACGAACATGGACTGCCCGACCGAGGAGGCACTGATTCGCAAGCGCCTGGGCAAGGTGGATGGCATCGACAGGCTGGACTTCGACCTGATGAACCGGCGTCTGGCGGTGGTGCACCGCCTGGCAGACCCGGCGCCCGTGCTTGCGGCGCTGAGCGAGATCGGCATGAACGCCACCGTGGAGCGCGAGGCGGGCCCAAGCGCGAAGGGACAGGTCATCTACCTGATCGAAAAAATGGATTGCCCCACCGAGGAGGCGCTGCTGCGCAAGGCCTTGGAGGGCATGCCTGGCGTGGACGGTCTGCAGTTCGACCTGATGAGCCGGAAACTGACCGTTCACCACTCGCTGCAGGACGTGGCCACGATCACCGCCGCGATCGAGCGCTTGGGGATGTCGCCGGTGCTGCAAGACAGCAGCCAGCCGGCACCGGCGGTCACCCGTGAGTTCGGCAGCGGGATCTCGAAGACCCAGTGGCTGCGTATGGCGGCTGCGGGTGCGCTGGCGATCGGCGCCGAAGTCATGGCCTTCTCTGGCTGGGAGGAGTCTTCGATTCCGGTTGTCGCCGCGTCGTTGGTGGCGATTGCGCTGGGCGGCACCGAGACCCTCAAGAAGGGCTGGATCGCGCTGCGCACCCTGTCGTTGAACATGAACTTGCTGATGACGATCGCTGTCATCGGTGCCGCACTGATCGGCCAGTGGCCCGAGGCGGCTGTGGTCATCTGGTTGTTCGGCATCGCGGAGATGATCGAAGCGCTGAGCTTGGACCGCGCGCGCAACGCGATCCGCAAGCTGATGGACTTGGCGCCGGAGACAGCCCTTGTCAAACAGCCCGACGGCCGCTGGGAAGAAGTCAAGGCGGAAACGGTCGCGTTGGGCGCCCAAGTCCGCGTGCGCCCCGGCGAGCGGATCGCGCTGGATGGCGTGGTGGTGGCGGGTGCTTCGGCCGTCAACCAGGCACCCATCACCGGCGAGAGCATGCCGGTGGAAAAGAAACCGGGCGACACCGTGTTCGCCGGCACGATCAACGAGCGCGGCACGCTGGAGTTCGAGGTGCGCTCGCGCAAGGGAGAGACCACCCTCGACCGGATTGCCCGTTCGGTACAGGAAGCGCAAGGCCAGCGGGCACCGACGCAGCGGTTTGTCGATCGCTTCGCGAGCATCTATACCCCGGTCGTTTTTGCGCTGGCGATTGCCATCGCGGTGATCCCGCCGCTGTTGTTCGGCGGCGCCTGGTTTGACTGGGGCTACAAGGCACTCGTGATGCTGGTCATCGCCTGTCCCTGTGCCCTGGTGATCTCGACACCGGTCACCGTTGTCAGCGGCTTGGCCGCCGCCGCGCGCCGGGGCATCCTGGTCAAGGGCGGCCTGTACCTCGAACAGGGCCGCCTGCTGCGCGCGGTCGCGCTCGACAAGACCGGGACGCTGACCCATGGCCGTCCCGCGCTGACCGACACCGTTGCGCTGGCCTCTGTGCCGCAGCCTGAGGTCTTGCGGCTGGCCGCAAGCCTTGATGCCTTGTCAGAGCACCCGGTGGCCACCGCTATCGTGGATGGCTACGGCGACCGGCCGCACGCGAGCGTGCAGCACTTCGAGGCTTTGGCCGGCCGCGGCGTCAAGGGCGACATCGACGGGCAGACCTACTACATCGGCAATCAACGCCTGGCCAGCGAACTGGGCGTGCTGACGGAGCGGGTGCGCGCGCTGCTTGAACAACTCGAAGACCAGGCAAAGACCGCAGTGGTGCTGGCAACCGACAAGCAGGCGCTGGCCGTCCTCGCGGTGGCCGACACCGTGCGCGATAGCAGCAAGCAGGCGGTGGCCGAGCTGAAGCGGCTGGGTGTCGAGCCAGTGATGCTGACCGGCGACAACCGCAAGACGGCGCAAGCGGTGGCTGCCCAGGTCGGCATCACCGACGCTCGTGGCGACTTGCTGCCGCACGACAAGCTGGAGGCGATCGAAAAGCTTGCGGCGCAAGGGCCGGTCGGCATGGTGGGCGACGGTGTCAACGATGCGCCTGCGCTGGCGAAGTCCAACATCGGCTTTGCGATGGGGGCAGCGGGCACGGACACCGCCATCGAGACCGCCGATGTCGCCTTGATGCAGGACGATCTGCGCAAGCTGCCTGAGTTCATCGCGCTGTCTCGCCGGGTGGGTGGCGTGCTGAAGGCCAACATCGCGTTCGCGATCGGCACCAAGGCCGTGTTCATGGTGCTGGCCTTCACCGGCCACGCCAGCCTGTGGCTGGCCATCCTCGCGGACATGGGCGCGAGCTTGGCGGTGGTGTTCAATGGGCTGCGCCTATTGGGCGGCTCAGGGTCCGACGACCGACGCCATGGCCGCTGACCGCGGGGCACGCCTTGGTTTCGGGCTTGCGGCCAGCGTGCTTGCCGCTGACGTAGCGACCAAGGCCGCTATCGTCGCCTGGGTCGAGTACGGAGCCCGGCACGAGTGGCTGCCCATCCTCAACATCGTCCATGTGCTGAATCGCGGTGCGGCCTTCAGCTTCTTGCATGACGCCGGCGGGTGGCAGCGCTTCTTTTTCATCGCGATCGCGCTGGCGGCATCGGTGTTTCTGGCGATCCTGATGCGGCGTCCTGGCAGTTCCCAGCCGGAGCGCATGGCCTTCGGTCTGATCCTGGGCGGGGCCCTGGCGAACATGTTCGATCGGATCGGCCGCGGTGCCGTGGTCGACTGGATCGACTTTCACTGGGGGGCTCACCACTGGCCTGCGTTCAATGTGGCCGACATTGGCATCACCGTCGGTGCGGCCTTGATCGTGTTCCACGAGTTGTTCGGCCGAAGGCGCGTTAGCGAGGTGAATGGCTGAGCTTGAAGCGGCCGGACGGCCGTTGTTGACCATCGGCCACGGATGGGCTGTTTACGTCGGCCCGGTGGAGCCTGGCCGGTCCCACCGGCATCAGGCAGCGCAGCTGGCTTGGTGTCCCGAAGGCGACCTGGCCCTTGAAGGGGCCTGGGGCGTGCTGAGGGCCCCGGGCCACTTCCTGCCTGCCGGGGCGCCCCATCGCCTAGTGGCTTCCGAGGTGACGCGGATGGTCTTCCTGGATCCGGCCATCGCGGGCCTCAGGACAAGCCAGCCGACATCAGCGGTGCCGCTGACCGAGATCCAGGCGGCCCTGCTGGAAGGCCACCTGCAACCGTGGATGCAGGACCTCGAACTGTCCACTTCGCAAGACCGTCCCCACCGTCGTGCTGAGGATCCACGCTGGGCATCACTTCTCGACTGGCTGGACCAGGCACTGGACGGGCGTGTGCGGGTTGAGGACGCGGCCGCAGCGGTGGGGCTGTCATCCTCGCGCTTTATGCATTGGTTCGCCGGCGTCGCTGGTTTGCCGTTCCGCGCTTATGTGCGCTGGCTGCGTTTGCAACGCGGCGTGCGCGTCCTCGCCGGCGGTGCGACGCTGACCGAGGCGGCGCACCTGGCGGGCTTTGCCGACAGTGCCCATCTGACCCGCACCTTTGTGGCCACGTTCGGCGTGCGCCCAGCGCCCTTGCGGACTGCACGCATCGTGTGCGCCGACCGAACCGCCGTACCGCCGATCCCCGAAGGACTGGGATTGCTCTAGGCGGGGTGGTGCCAGGTGAAGTCGAACCCGCGGCCCTGCAGAGCGTTCACGGCAGTCGGATCGGAAACTCCGCCTGGGATGGCGGGTAGCAGACGCCAAGGCGCCCATTGCAGCCTTGGTAGAACACCACCACAGAAAGAGAGGCCGGGACACCGGCGGCGCGTTCCAGCGGCAACGTGACCTGTACCGGCTGTGTGTAGACCTCCGTCTCGCCAAAAAAGGGATCCCGCTTCTTGGTGCCGTTGGGCAGCACCATGCCTGCCAGCCGTACGCCTTTTGCGTCCTTGGCCGCAAACCGCACCGTCTTGCGGTACAGGTAGTGTTCAGGCGCAGGCGTGAGAGTTGCGATGACCGTCTTGCCATCGATGGCCTCCACTTTGATTCGGAAAGCCTTCTCCGGCGGCAACGGCTCGGAAGGGTCAGGTCGTCCCAAGACTTTGTCAAAGAGGCCTGCGCTGGCATTCAGCGACGCCACGGCCAAGGACAGGGCGACGGCGGCGCTGGCACGGCGGCCGCGACTTGGACTCCTGCGCATGTGCGTCCTTCTTTGGATGTTCAGATGTGCAGGGCGTGGCCAGAGACAGCCAAGGCGGGTTCCTTGAACGCTTCTGGCAGCGTGGGATGCACGTGTCAAGCCAAGGCGATGTCTTCGGCAGATGCCCGGAACCCGATCGCCAGCATCGGGCGACCTTCATCCCGAGCTGCGCACCGCGCAGAGCGGCCTGGTAGCCGCCCCGGCCGCCGCCGACGATCACGACGTCAAACACTTGCAGTTCCATGGTCCCGCGTCGAAAGTCCGTATTCGCTGGCATTACGCACCCTGTAGCAGGCGCAGAGTCAAGCGCCTGCGTGCAGCTCGCCGCTGGTGTGCCTTGTATCTTTCAGCCCGCGGACCGGCTCGGGTAGCCCGTGCGGCCTCTGGGCCAGTCGATGAAGCCCGCGCCTGAGCGCTGGGCGCCTGTGCCGGACCGTCCTTTCTTGCAGCCCGAACGGTTGTAGGAACTCGAAGTTCGCATAGACAAGGATGGGAGCGAGAGGACGTGTCCGACTCTGTTTTCGTGGGTATTGATGTGTCCAGTCAGACGCTGGAGATCGCCAGCAGCGCCGCCGCGAAGACCTGGCAGGCGGCCAACGACACGGCTGGCATCGAGCAGTTGGTTGTTCAGCTGACAGGGATGAAGCCGGCTCTGGTGGTGTTGGAGGCCACGGGCGGCTATGAGTTCGAGGCCGCTTGTGCGATACAGGCCGCGGGCCTGCCGGTGGCGGTGGTGAACCCGCGCACGGCACGCGACTTTGCCCGCGCCATGGGAGCACTGGCCAAGACGGACACGCTGGATGCCCGGATGCTGGCAACGTTCGCCCGCGTGCTGCATCAGCACCCCGAGCGCGAACGGTTCATCAAGCCGCTGGCAGATGCCCAATTGCAGCGGCTGCAGGCGCTGGTGCTGCGCCGGCGTCAGATCGTGCAGATGCTGACTGCCGAACGCCAGCGCATGCGTATCTCGCATGCGGCCGCGCGCCCCAGCATCGAGCGGGTCATCGAGTTCCTCAAGGCCGAACTCGGCGACAGCGATGCCGAGGTGGCCGACCATGTGCAGCGCCATCATGCCGAACTGGCAGCCGCCCTGAGCAGCGTGCCCGGCATCGGTGCGGCCAGCGTCGCGGTACTGCTGGCGCAACTACCCGAACTGGGCAAGCTCGACAGGCGCCGAGTTGCCGCCTTGGTCGGCGTTGCGCCGCTGAACCGCGACTCCGGTCAGATGCGCGGCCAGCGTTCGATATGGGGTGGCCGTGCCGACGTGCGACGCACCCTCTACATGGCCACGCTGACGGCCGTTCGTCACAACCCCGTCTTGGCCGCCCATTACGAGCGCCTGCTCGCCGCAGGCAAGCGCAAGAAGGTCGCCCTCGTGGCTTGCATGCGCAAGCTGCTGACCATCCTCAATGCCATCGCCAAGCACGGCTCGACCTGGAACCCGTCTCTTCATCACGCTTGACTGCCAAGACGGTTGCTCAGGCGGACGACAGTCGCTTCGCTTGCCAGGCGTTGAGGCTGAACCCGGCAACGGCAAGGAGGAGCACCGCAAGCTGAGCCACGTTGGTCTGCACCGTCGGATAGATCCCCAGCGTGGGCACCCGCAGCCAGGCCACCGGCGTGGCGGTGAACCAGCCGGCCTCCTGCAGCCCCGCCACGCCCTTGCCGACCAGGACCACGGCCAGCGCAGCGACCAGGACCGAACTCCACGCGAAGAACTTGCCGATCGGCATGCGCGCGCTGGTTCGCAGGAACACGAAGGCGATGAGGGCAAGCAGCACCACACCAGTGGCCAAGCCGGCAATCAAGGCCTGGCCGTTGCCCTCGGAGGCCAGCGCCGAGTAGAAGAGCACCGTCTCGAACACCTCGCGGTAAACCGCGATGAAGGCCAGGCCAAACAGTGCCCAAGCCGACCGCTTGGTCAACGCGGCGGACAGCCGCTCGCGCAGGTAGGCCTGCCATCGTCCGGCGCTGCTTTTCTGGTGCATCCACAGCCCGACGGACAACAAGACGGCGGCCGCAAACAGCGACGACAGACCCTCGGTAAGTTCGCGGCTCGCGCCGCTGATGCTCACGACCTTTGTGGCGATCAACCAGGTCAAGCCCCCGGCGGCCAGGGCGGCAATCCAGCCGCCGTGGACGTAGCGCAGCGCTTGCGGGCGCTCGGCTTTGCGCAAGAAGGCGACCATCGCCACGACGATCAGCAGCGCCTCGACGCCTTCACGCAGAAGGATGGTCAGCGCACCCACGAAGCTGGCCGTCGCATCCGTTCGTGCTTGACCGAGTTCTGCCTCCACACGGGCGAAGAGTGTGTCGAGCTCACCGGCGGTGTTGGCGGCGGCCTCCATCCGCCCCTCGCTCACCGTGCTCCGGTACAACTGCATCGTCCGTTCGATGTCGATCAGCAGCTGCTTGTTGCGCGTTTCCAGCGTGGCTTCAATCGGCTCGAAGCCGTCGAGATAGGCCGACAAGGCCAAGCGGGTTGCCGCAGCACGGTCGCCGGCGCGCAACGCCGCCAGGCTGGATTGCAGTTGGCCCCGGGCGAGCTTGAGGCCCGACGGCCCGGTGGTGACGGCATTGGGGTGACTGCGCGCGTACGCCATCGCGTCCTGGGCCGTTTCGGGGGGCAAAGTCTTGGCCAGGTCCGCTTCGGTCATGGTGGCCAAAGCATTGAGATCGGTAAGCGCCGAACGTACCCGCGCATCCTTCGTGAACGCCGCTGCCCCGCGCTCTCGGGCAGCCTGGTCGTACGACAGCGTGCCGATGTAGAACGCGAGCGCCCATCGATCGGACTCGGAGAGCGTGGCGAACGGCGGCATCGAGGTGCCTTCAACCCCTTGCGTGATGACTTGGTACAGCGCCATCAGTGACCGAGCGCGGGCGCGCTCGGCGTCCGTGAAGGCGATGGGCTGCGGGTCCAACTGCTTGGCCAAGGGGCCGTCACCTGCACCTGCGGCACCATGGCACGACGCGCAGTGCGCCTGGTACAAGCTCCGGCCCTGTTGCAGATCCGGCACGCTGCGCGGTGCCACCGCAATGGGATACGCCGTCAACAGCAGGCGGCCTGCCTCCTGGGCAATGGCCGAGACTTTCTCTGGCGGCGCCTTGTCGGTAACCGCGGTCACCAGCTGTGTGACAAGGGCGGCCAGACGGGCCTTTAAGGCGTGTTCGGGCAGGGTCCTGGTCTGGGCCAGCGCACTTTGGGAGAACTCACGCATCTCCTGGTACTCGGCTTCACTGATCACAGCACCGTTTCGCACCGCCCCGCTGTAATCGACGGCGACATAGTCGAGCAGTTGCCACAGTTGGCGCACCTGTGGTTCGATCGATGCAGTCGGTGTTGCAGCGGAAGTGCCCAGGCTGACTAGCAGGAGGAAGGCCGCCAGCAGGCCATGCCAGGAGATCAGGTGCTTCATCGCTTCATTTTGCCAATGATTCTCATTTGCGACATTTGAAACCCTGTAGCGGGTGTAGAGTCAAGATCCAAAGCGACGAAGGGGCGATCGTGAAAATCGGCGAACTGGCGCAGACTGCAGGCACCGGCGTGGAAACCGTCCGCTTCTACGAGCGCGAGGGCCTGTTGCCCCTGCCAGCGCGCTCATCTGGCAACTATCGCGTCTATAACGGGGAACATGTCGACCGCTTGGCCTTCATCCGCCACTGCCGATCCCTCGACATGACGCTCGACGAGATCCGGGTCCTGTTGCGGTTCAAGGATGCGCCACACAAGGACTGCGGCGAGGTGAACTCGCTGCTCGACGCCCACATCGGCCATGTCGCACACCGGATTCGAGAGCTCAAGGCGTTGGAGCGGGACTTGAAGCAGTTGCGTGCACAGTGTGGCCGCTCGCGGGAAGCCAAGGATTGCGGCATCTTGGAGGGCCTTGCCAAAACGGCACAGCAGCCAGCGCAGCCGAAGGCGCGCCAGGCGGCACACCTCGACAGCAGCCACCCGCGCGGCAAGGCGGGCTCGCTCCACAGCGCCTAGTTGAGGCTGCACGGCGAGCCGAACATCAAGGGGCACGAATGGAGTCTGCCGGCAGCACCCAGGGCCTGGGCATCGCCGCTGCGCCGAAGACGGGCAGCGGCGCTACACGTGCGCCGATGCTGAACGGCCCGAAGCGACAACACTTCTTGCCGCGCTTCTACCTTGAGGGCTTCTGCCGAGATGGCCTGGTCGCGGTCTACGACCGCAACAACGATGAGGTACGGCTTCAGCAGCCAGTGAATACCGCCGTCATTGGCCACTTCTACACCCTTGAGGACACCGAGGGTCGCAAGCGTTTCGAGCTCGAAGCCGTGCTCTGCGAGTACGAAGGCAAGGCCAAGCCGGCGATTGCCAAGCTCATCGCCTGCGAAGGCTTGAGCGATCAGGAGCGCAGCGACCTGTCCATCTTCATTGCCCTGGCGGCGATGCGCACGCCAGACATGGTCAACTCGGTCCAGTCCTTGAACGGCCAGATGGTCGCGCACAGCGCGAAGCTGCTTTTCCGTGACGTGGAGAAGGTGTACCAGGACCTGCGCGCCGACAAACTGGAAGAAGGCACGTCTGACGAAGAACTGCGCGAGCAGGCTGCTTTCATGGTGGACATGGCGCAAAGCGAAAAGTTCGTCGTCACGACCGATGAGAAGTGGGCGGTGCAGATGACCATGCAGATGGCGCTCGGCGCTGCCCCGTACCTGGCGGGCCGGCATTGGCGCGTGGTGCACCGGGAGCGCGACAAGCATTCATTCGTCACCACCGATTCCCCCGTTTTCCTGAACACCACCGCGCCGCGCGGCCCGTCGCCCTATGGGGTGGGGTTCGGAAGCCCGGATGCCTTTATTTCGTTTCCATTGGACCAATCCTGCGTCCTGCAGGCATGGGGAGACGACGGCCTCCTCGAACACAAAGGTGCCGACGGCAACTACATCCGCAAGGCCAACCTGGCGCTCGGGGCGCGATGTCAGCGGTTCCTGGTTGCCAGGGACGAGGCCCTGGTGAGCTCGCTTGCGCAGGAGCTGGGACTGGCACAAAAACAGTGGCAGCCCAAGCTCAGGCTGGGATGAGGTTGGGCGAAGACGCAGCTATTCATTCGCGTCGTACCGCTTTGCAATGTCACCGAGGTCAAAGCCTTCGCCGTCGAAACAGGCCTGCGTGTGTTCCATCGGCTGACTCGCCAGGGTGGCGGCTTTGTAGGCTCGATTCATCAACTTCGGCGCTTCTTCATGATCCGTGGCGTGGATCATGTAGTACATGACCTTGCCTCGACCACCGTCGGACCGTTCGTAGATCGGCCAGGCCGCAGCGCTGGCATAACCCAGCTCACGCATGAAGCGGTGGCTGAACAGACGAGCGAGTTCCACCGAGTGGGAGGTGGAGCGTGGAAGCTCGATGTCGTCACGTCCCCACCACTCCCGCAACTTCTTGTCGTCCTTCAGCGCAGCGATGGATCGCCCCAGCCAGCCGACTGCAAGGAAGTAGAACTGTTCGATCTTGGTGTTCGTCTTCTTGTATTCGGCGATCTTCCTGACGGTGTCCCACTTGCACTCGAAAGTGCGCTGATCGAGCAGGCAGAAGGTCGCTTCTTTCTCGCGTCTCGATCCGGGCACGAGGACTTGCTCGATCACTGTGTTGAAGTCACCTCGGTGAATCTCGATCTTGCGCTTGTCACCCAGGGCCCGGCGGTCCGCCACAAGCTTGTCCAGGTGCTCGACCTGCCGCGGGTTCATGTCGCAAAGGATGAATCGCCGCAACCACGGCGGCTGGATTTCCAGCACGCGTTTGGCTGACCACGACTCATCGTTGTACTGCTCGACCTGGGGGCCGGCAAAGCCGTCGATGTAGCGGCGCGCGTCAAGCTACTTGTCGCCTCTGTCACGCAGCAATCGGCTGAATGTCTCCTCGGCTCACAGCCGTTGTGACCACAGAGTCGCGTTCAGGGTTGAGGGTAACGGCCCGGATGT
>NZ_SBIK01000025.1 GCF_006503695.1 Tepidiphilus succinatimandens | reverse complement strand
TAGTACTTCGACAGCACCGTCGTCAGCGCCGCCGTCAGCGTCGTCTTCCCATGGTCCACGTGACCGATCGTGCCCACATTCACGTGCGGCTTCGTGCGCTCAAACTTCGCTTTTGCCATCGTATTTCCCCTTGCAAACGTGATAAAGAAAAACCGCTCACTTCCGGCTGTTGATCACCGCCTCGGCCACTGACTTGGGCGCTTCGGCGTAGTGCTTGAACTCCATCGTATAGGTGGCGCGACCCTGCGTGAGCGAGCGCAGCTGGGTGGCATAGCCGAACATCTCGGCCAGAGGCACCTCGGCGCGGATCGACTTGATCCCTCCGGCAAGGTCTTCCATGCCGAGGATCACACCGCGACGCCCGGAGAGATCGCCCATGACGTTGCCCATGAACTCCTCCGGAGTCTCGACTTCCACCGCCATGATGGGTTCGAGCAGGACCGGATTGGCTTTTTTCATCCCTTCCTTGAAGGCGATGGAACCCGCCATCTTGAAGGCGTTCTCGTTGGAGTCGACTTCGTGGTACGAACCGTCGAAGAGCGTCACCTTGACGTCGACCACCGGGAAGCCGGCGAGCACCCCGCTTTGCAGCGCTTCCTGCACCCCCTTATCGACGGCCGGGATGTATTCGCGGGGCACCACGCCGCCCTTGATGGCGTCGATGAACTCATAGCCCTTGCCCGGTTCGTTCGGCTCGATGCGCAGCCAGACGTGACCGTACTGACCACGACCGCCGGTCTGCTTGACGAACTTGCCTTCCTGCTCGACCGACTTGCGGATGGTCTCGCGGTAGGCCACCTGAGGCGCGCCGACGTTGCACTCGACGTTGAACTCGCGGCGCATGCGATCGACGATGATCTCCAGGTGCAGCTCGCCCATGCCGGAGATGATGGTCTGGCCGGATTCTTCATCGGTGCGCACGCGGAAAGAGGGGTCTTCCATCGCCAGGCGCTGCAGCGCGATCCCCATCTTTTCCTGGTCGCTCTTGGTCTTGGGTTCGACGGCGACGTGGATCACCGGCTCGGGGAAGACCATGGATTCGAGCTTGATCGGGGCGCTCGGATCGCACAAGGTCTCGCCGGTGGTGACTTCTTTCAGTCCCACGGCGGCGGCGATGTCCCCGGCGAGCACTTCCTTGATTTCGTTGCGCTCGTTGGCGTGCATCTGCAGCAGGCGGCCGATGCGCTCTTTTTTGTTCTTGTTGGCGTTGAGCACCGTGTCGCCGGAGTTGAGCGTACCGGAATAGACGCGCAGGAAGGTGAGCTGGCCGACGAAGGGATCGGTCATCAGCTTGAAGGCGAGCGCGCAGAACTTCTCGTCGTCGGCGGCACGGCGCTCGACGACGTTGCCGTCGGGATCGGTCCCCTGCACCGGGGGGATGTCGACCGGAGAGGGCAGGAATTCGATCACGGCATCGAGCATGCGCTGCACGCCCTTGTTCTTGAAGGCCGAGCCGCACAGCATGGGCTGGATCTCGGTGGCGATGGTGCGCAGACGCAACCCCTGGACGATCTTGGCCTCGGGCAGATCGCCGTTTTCGAGGTACTCGTTCATGAGCTCCTCGCTCGCCTCGGCGGCCGCCTCGACCATCTTCTCACGCCACTCCTGCGCCTGATCCTTCAGCTCGGCCGGGATGTCGCGGTATTCGAACTTGGTGCCTTGGGAAGCCTCGTCCCAGATGATCGCCTTCATCTTGATGAGGTCGACCACGCCGGCGAACGAATCCTCGGCACCGATGGGGATCACGATGGGCACGGGGTTCGCCTTGAGGCGGGTGCGCATCTGATCGTAGACCTTGAAGAAATTGGCCCCCTGGCGGTCCATCTTGTTGACGAAGGCCAGGCGCGGCACTTTGTACTTGGTGGCCTGACGCCAGACGGTTTCGGACTGGGGTTGCACGCCGCCTACCGCGCAGTAGACCATGCAGGCCCCGTCGAGCACGCGCATCGAGCGCTCGACTTCGATGGTGAAGTCGACGTGGCCCGGCGTGTCGATGATGTTGAAGCGGTGCTCGGGGAATTGCATGTCCATGCCGCGCCAGAAGCAGGTGGTCGCGGCGGAAGTGATGGTAATGCCCCGCTCTTGTTCCTGCTCCATCCAGTCCATCGTCGCGGCGCCTTCGTGCACTTCGCCGATCTTGTGATTGACCCCGGTGTAGAACAGGATGCGTTCGGTGGTCGTGGTTTTACCGGCGTCGATGTGCGCCGAGATACCGATGTTACGGTAGCGTTCGATGGGTGTTTTGCGTGCCACGTCGTTTTTCCCGCCAAGAGTTCCAGAATGTCGTTCGCCAGAAACACGAAATGCGGGCAAGCCCGGAGAAGGGCTTCCCGCGCAGTGCGCCTGCGATCAGTAACGGTAATGCGCAAACGCCTTGTTGGCCTCGGCCATGCGGTGCACTTCCTCGCGTTTCTTCATGGCCGCGCCGCGCCCTTCGGAGGCTTCGAGCAGCTCGTTGGCCAGGCGCTGCGCCATGGACTTCTCGGAGCGCTTGCGCGCGGCGTCGCGCAGCCAGCGCATCGACAGCGCCAGACGGCGGGAAGGACGCACCTCGACCGGGACCTGGTAGTTGGCCCCGCCCACGCGGCGGCTCTTGACCTCGACCACCGGCTTGACGTTTTCGATTGCGGCAGCGAAGACTTGCACGGGATCTTTGCCCGTCTTGGCGGCGATCGCCTCGAAAGCGCCATAGACGATGCGCTCGGCCACCGACTTCTTGCCG
Organism: Tepidiphilus succinatimandens; assembly: GCF_006503695.1. Classification (GTDB taxonomy): domain Bacteria; phylum Pseudomonadota; class Gammaproteobacteria; order Burkholderiales; family Rhodocyclaceae; genus Tepidiphilus; species Tepidiphilus succinatimandens. Next base: position 12,970 of record NZ_SBIK01000025.1, on the reverse strand, counting down.
GAGACCATGATGACGTTGATGAATTTGGAGACGTTCTGGTTGCCGAATTTCGGATCCGGCAGAATCTCGCGTTTGGGTACTTCACGACGACGGGGCATTTCGACCTCTCGTGATTTCTAGGTGACGTTTCGAATCGATCAGGCTTTCTTGGGCCGCTTCGCGCCGTATTTCGAACGGGCCTGTTTGCGATCCTTGACGCCCTGCAGATCGAGCGAACCACGGACGATGTGGTAACGCACACCCGGGAGGTCCTTGACCCGACCGCCGCGGATCAGCACGACCGAGTGCTCTTGCAGATTGTGCCCTTCCCCGCCGATGTAAGCGATGACTTCGTAGCCGTTGGTGAGCCGCACCTTGGCGACCTTACGCAGGGCCGAGTTCGGTTTCTTCGGCGTGGTGGTATAAACACGGGTACAAACACCCCGCTTCTGCGGGCAGGATTCCAGTGCAGGGACCTTGCTCTTCTCCCGCACCCGGGTGCGCGGCTTGCGCACGAGCTGGTTGATCGTCGGCATAGTTCGTTCCTTCGTTGGCGATTCGGCGACCCGACTACGATTGGCCGGTTCGATAAACGCGCGATGTTAACTTGAAAAGGGGTGCGCGTCAAGCGCACCCCGTCCGAATCAGGCTTCGGCCTCAGGAGTGGCAGAAGCCGTGGTGATTTGGGCCCAGGCGCTCTCGGCCGACTGCAGCTGGGTGCGCTGACGCCGCGCCCGATGATGCGCCAGACCCGTCCCCGCCGGAATGAGCCGCCCGACGATGACGTTCTCCTTGAGCCCACGCAGCTCGTCGCGCTTGCCCATGATCGCGGCTTCGGTGAGCACCCGGGTGGTCTCCTGGAAGGAGGCCGCCGAGATGAAGGAGTCGGTAGACAGCGACGCCTTGGTGATGCCGAGCAGAACGTTCTCGAAGCGCGCCGGGATCTTGCCCTCTTTCTCCAGGCGGGCGTTTTCGATCAGCACGTCCGAGCGTTCGACCTGCTCCTCGCGCAGGAAGCGGCTGTCGCCCGGATCCGTGATGACGACGCGACGCAGCATCTGCCGCACGATCACCTCGATGTGCTTGTCGTTGATCTTCACACCCTGCAGGCGATAGACGTCCTGCACCTCGTCGATGATGTAGCGCGCGAGTGCCTCGATTCCTTGCAGGCGCAGAATGTCGTGCGGATCGACCGGCCCATCGACGATGATCTCGCCGCGGTTGACCACCTGGCCGTCGTGCACCAGCAGATGCTTTTCCTTGGGAATGAGGAACTCGTGCGTGGTGCCGTCCGGTTCGGTGATGATGAGCCGTTGTTTGCCCTTGGTTTCCTTGCCGAAGGAGACGGTCCCAGTGTATTCGGCAAGCATTCCGGCGTCCTTGGGCGAGCGGGCCTCGAAGAGTTCGGCCACGCGCGGCAGACCACCGGTGATGTCACGCGTCTTGGCCGATTCCTGCGGGATACGGGCGAGCACTTCACCCACGCCCACGTGCTGGCCTTCGCGCACCGTGATGATGGCCCCCACCGGGAAACTGAGGGTGAAGGGATGCTCGGTACCGGGGATGAGCACGTCGTTGCCCGCCTCGTCCTGCAGGCGGATCTGCGGCCGGCCGATCTTGGCGCTGCTGCCGCGCTGCTTGGCGTCGATCACCACCAGGGTGGACAGGCCGGTGACTTCGTCGACCTGCTTGGCGACCGTGACGCCTTCTTCGACGTTGTCGAAACGCACCGTGCCGGCGTATTCGCTGATGATCGGACGGGTGTGCGGATCCCAGGAGGCGAGCTTGACGCCGGCCTTCACCGCCTGTCCGTCATCGACGTGCAGCGTCGCACCATAAGGAACCTTGTGGCGCTCGCGCTCGCGGCCGGCGTCGTCGAGGATCAGCACTTCGGCCGAGCGGGCGATGACGATCTTTTCCCCCCGCTCGTTGACCACGTAGCGCATGTTGGGCGAGAAACGCATCGTGCCGCCCGACTTGGCTTCCACCCCCGAGACTGCGGCCGCCCGCGAGGCGGCCCCGCCCACGTGGAAGGTCCGCATGGTGAGCTGCGTGCCCGGCTCGCCGATCGACTGCGCGGCGATGACGCCGATCGCCTCGCCGACGTTGACCAGCCCGCCGCGGCCGAGGTCGCGCCCGTAGCACTTGGCGCACACCCCGAAGTGAGTGTGGCAGGTGAGCGGGCTGCGTACCTTGACTTCGTCGATCCCCTTCTCGTCGATGAGCGCCACGAGTTTCTCGTCGAGCAGAGTGCCGGCCTCGATGAGCGTGGCCTGCGTGTCGGGATCGATGATGTCGTCGGCGGCCACGCGCCCGAGGATGCGGTCGCGCAGCGGCTCGATGACCTCGCCCCCTTCGATGAGGGCTTTCATCGCGAAGCCTTCGTGCGTGCCGCAGTCGTCTTCGGTGACGACCAGATCCTGCGTGACGTCGACCAGGCGCCGCGTGAGGTAGCCCGAGTTGGCAGTTTTCAGCGCCGTGTCGGCCAGCCCCTTGCGCGCGCCGTGCGTGGAGATGAAGTATTGCAGGACGTTGAGGCCCTCGCGGAAGTTGGTGGTGATGGGCGTCTCGATGATCGAACCGTCGGGTTTGGCCATGAGGCCCCGCATCCCGGCCAGCTGCCGGATCTGAGCAGCGGAACCCCGCGCCCCCGAGTCGGCCATCATGTAGATGGAGTTGAAGGACTCCTGCTCGATCACCTTGCCGTCTTCGGTGACGATCTTCTCCTTGGCGAGCTGCTCCATCATCGCCTTGGCCACCAGATCGGCCGCCCGGCCCCAGATGTCGACCACCTTGTTGTAGCGTTCGGCCGCCGTCACCAGACCCGAGGCGTACTGCTGGGCGATCTCCTTGACCTCTTCCTCGGCCTTGCGGATGATCTCCTCTTTCTGCGGCGGGACGAGCAGGTCCTTGATGGCGATGGAGATGCCGCCGCGGGTGGCGAGCCGATAACCGGTCGTCATCAGCTTGTCGGCGAAGATCACCGTGGCTTTGAGCCCGCAGTTGCGGTAGGCGTGGTTGATGAGCTTGGAGATGGTCTTTTTCTTGAGCGGCTGGTCGATGAGCTCGAACGGCAGGCCGGCAGGCAGGATCTCGGAGAGGATCGCCCGGCCCACGGTGGTCTCGCGCCGCGTGATGCGTTCGACGGGCTCGCCGTCGGGCCCGAGGTCGTACTCCTTGATACGCACGGTGACGCGCGCATGCAGCGATACCTGCCCCATCTCTAAGGCGCGCTTGACTTCGCCCACGTCGGCGAACATCATGCCGCTGCCCTTGGCCACGGCGGATTCGCGCGTGGCGTAATAAAGCCCCAGCACGATGTCCTGCGACGGGACGATGATGGGCTCACCGTTGGCCGGCGAGAGCACGTTGTTGGAGGCGAGCATGAGGGTGCGCGCCTCGAGCTGGGCTTCGAGCGACAGCGGCACGTGCACGGCCATCTGGTCGCCGTCGAAGTCGGCGTTGAACGCCGTACACACCAGCGGGTGCAGCTGGATCGCCTTGCCCTCGATGAGCACCGGCTCGAAGGCCTGGATGCCCAGGCGGTGCAGGGTCGGCGCCCGGTTGAGCAGCACCGGGTGCTCGTAGATCACCTCTTCGAGGATGTCCCAGACCACCGGCTCCTGGTTCTCCACCATCTTCTTGGCCTGCTTGATGGTGGTGGCGTAGCCGAGTTTCTCCAGCCGGTTGAAGATGAAGGGCTTGAAGAGCTCGAGCGCCATGAGCTTGGGCAGGCCGCACTGGTGCAGCTTCAGCTGCGGACCGACGACGATGACCGAACGGCCGGAGTAATCCACCCGCTTGCCGAGCAGGTTCTGGCGGAAACGCCCGCCCTTGCCCTTGATCATGTCGGCGAGCGACTTGAGCGGCCGCTTGTTGGGGCCGGTCATCGCCTTGCCGCGCCGGCCGTTGTCGAGCAGCGAATCGACCGCCTCCTGCAGCATGCGCTTCTCGTTGCACACGATGATGTCGGGTGCCTTGAGTTCGAGCAGGCGCTTGAGTCGGTTGTTACGGTTGATGACGCGGCGGTAGAGATCGTTGAGATCCGAGGTGGCGAAGCGCCCGCCGTCGAGCGGCACGAGCGGACGCAGATCGGGCGGCAGCACGGGCAGCACCTCGAGGATCATCCACTCAGGGCGCATTCCGGTCTTGTTGAAGGCTTCCAGCACCTTGAGCCGCTTGCTGATCTTCTTGATCTTGGCATCCGAGCCGGTGGTTTCGAGCTCGCCGCGCAGCTTCTCGATCTCGCGCTTGATGTCGAGCGTGCGCAGGAGTTCGCGGATGGCCTCGGCCCCCATCATGGCCACGAAATCGTCGCCGTACTCCTCGAAGGCCGCGTGGTATTGCTCTTCGGTCATGAGCTGGCCGCGGTTGAGCGGCGTGAGCCCCGGCTCGATGACGACGTAGGCCTCGAAGTAGAGGATGCGCTCGATGTCGCGCAGCGTCATGTCGAGCACCAGCCCGAGGCGGCTCGGCAGGCTCTTCAGGAACCAGATGTGAGAGACGGGCGATGCGAGCTCGATGTGCCCCATACGCTCGCGGCGAACGCGCGACACGGTCACCTCGACGCCGCACTTCTCGCAGATCACGCCGCGGTACTTGAGCCGCTTGTACTTGCCGCACAGGCACTCGTAGTCCTTGATCGGGCCGAAGATCTTGGCGCAGAAGAGGCCGTCGCGCTCGGGCTTGAAGGTGCGGTAGTTGATGGTCTCGGGCTTCTTGACTTCGCCATAGGACCACGAGCGGATCTTCTCCGGCGAAGCGAGCCGGATGGTGATCGCATCGAACTCGTTTTCCTGCGGCAGCGACTGTTTGAACAGATCGGCGAGCAAGCTAGTCATGGATGAATTCTCCTGGCGGAATAGAGCCGCCTGATCAATAGCGTTCCAGATCGATGTCGAGCGCGAGCGAGCGGATTTCCTTCAACAGCACGTTGAAGGATTCGGGCATGCCGGCGATGATGCGGTGCTCGCCCTTGACGATGCTCTCGTAGACCTTGGTGCGGCCGACCACGTCGTCGGACTTGACGGTGAGCATCTCTTGCAGGGTGTATGCCGCGCCGTAGGCTTCCAGCGCCCAGACCTCCATCTCGCCGAAGCGCTGGCCGCCGAACTGCGCCTTGCCGCCGAGCGGCTGCTGCGTCACCAGCGAGTACGGACCGGTGGAGCGCGCGTGCATCTTGTCGTCGACGAGGTGGTGCAGCTTCAGCATGTGCTTGTAGCCCACCGTGACGGGGCGCTCGAAAGGTTCGCCCGTCTGGCCGTCGTAGAGCGTGACCTGCTCGGTTCCCTCGATGCCGGCGAGCCGGAACATGGCGGCGATGTCCTCTTCCGCCGCCCCCTCGAAAACGGGCGAGGCAAAAGGCACGCCTTTTTCGAGGTTGCGCGCCATCTCGAGGAGTTCCTCGTCGCTGAGCTCGCCGAGCGCCTCGCTGTGGCCGCGCTCGTTGTAGATTTTCTCGAGGAAGTCGCGCACTTCCTGCACCGCCGCCTGACGGCGCAGCATCTCGCCGATGCGCTCGCCCAGCGCCCGGGCGGCACGGCCGAGATGGGTTTCGAGGATCTGGCCGATGTTCATGCGCGAGGGCACGCCCAAGGGGTTCAGGACGATGTCGACGGGGCGCCCGTCGGCCATGAACGGCATGTCCTCGACCGGAACGATCTTGGAGACCACGCCTTTGTTGCCGTGACGGCCGGCCATCTTGTCGCCAGGCTGCAGACGGCGCTTGACGGCGAGATAGACTTTGACCATCTTGAGCACACCCGGGGGCAGCTCGTCGCCCTGGGTGAGCTTGCGCCGCTTGTGCTCGAAGGCTTCGTCGAAGGCCTTGCGCATTTTCTCCAGGCCCTCGCGCACGGCTTCGAGCTGGGCAGCGAGCGTCTCGTCCTCAACGCGGATGTCGAACCACTGATGCGGTTCGATCGCATCGAGATAGGCCTCGTCGATCACGCTGCCTTTGGCCAGACGCTTGGGACCGCCGTTGGCCTTCTGGCCGACGAGCAGACGGCGCACGCGCTGGAAGGCATCGCGCTCGAAGATGCGCATCTGGTCGTTGAGGTCCTTGCGATAGGCCCGCAACTGGTCGTCGATGATGGACTGCGCCCGCTTGTCGCGCTCGATGCCTTCGCGGGTGAAAACGAGCACGTCGATGACGGTGCCGCTCATGCCGGTGGGCACGCGCAGCGAGGAGTCCTTCACGTCGGAAGCTTTCTCGCCGAAGATCGCCCGCAGCAGTTTTTCTTCCGGCGTGAGCTGGGCTTCGCCCTTGGGCGTGACCTTACCCACCAGCACGTCGCCCGCCTTGACCTCGGCGCCGATGTGGATGATGCCGGATTCGTCGAGCCGGCCAAGCTGCGCTTCGCCAAGGGAGGCGATGTCGCGTGTGATCTCCTCGGGTCCGAGCTTGGTGTCGCGCGCCACGACCGTGAGCTCCTCGATGTGGATCGAGGTGAAGCGATCCTCGGCCACCACGCGCTCGGAGATGAGGATGGAGTCCTCGAAGTTGTAGCCGTTCCAGGGCATGAAGGCCACGAGCACGTTCTGCCCCAGGGCGAGCTCACCGAGGTCGGTAGAGGCACCGTCGGCGATGATGTCGCCGGAAGCGATCACGTCGCCCTTGCGCACGATGGGCCGCTGGCTGATGTTGGTGTTCTGGTTGGAGCGCGTGAATTTGGTGAGGTTGTAGATGTCGACCCCGACTTCGCCCGGAGAGGTTTCGTCGTCATGCACGCGCACGACGATGCGCTTGGCGTCGACGTAATCGACCACGCCGCCGCGGCGCGCGCGCACGACCGTGCCGGAGTCGGCCGCGGCGATGCGCTCCATGCCGGTACCCACCAGGGGTTTTTCCGGGCGCAGGCAGGGTACGGCCTGGCGCTGCATGTTCGCGCCCATGAGCGCCCGGTTGGCGTCGTCGTGCTCGAGGAAGGGGATGAGAGAGGCAGCCACCGAGACGATCTGCTGCGGCGCCACGTCCATCAACTGCACCTGCTCCGGCGGCACCATGACGAATTCGCCTCTCTGCCGGCAGGAGACGAGTGCACCGGTGAGCCGGCCTTCGGCGTCGACTTCCGAGTTCGCCTGGGCGATGACGTAGGAACCTTCCTCGATGGCCGACATATAGACCACTTCATTGGTGACCCGCCCGTCGATCACCTTGCGGTACGGCGTCTCGATGAAGCCGTACTTGTTGGTTCGGGCATAGACCGCCAGCGAGTTGATGAGGCCGATGTTGGGGCCTTCTGGGGTCTCGATCGGGCACAGGCGCCCATAGTGGGTGGGGTGGACGTCGCGCACTTCGAACCCTGCGCGCTCGCGCGTCAAACCGCCGGGGCCGAGCGCCGAGACGCGCCGCTTGTGCGTGATCTCGGAGAGCGGGTTCGTCTGGTCCATGAACTGGGAGAGCTGGCTCGAACCGAAGAACTCCTTGATTGCCGCCGAGATCGGCTTGGCATTGATGAGGTCGTGCGGCATGAGGTTTTCGGCCTCGGCCTGCACCAGACGCTCCTTGACGGCGCGCTCGACTCGGGCGAGCCCGGCACGGAACTGGTTCTCCGCCAGTTCCCCGACGCAGCGCACGCGACGGTTGCCGAGGTGGTCGATGTCGTCGACCTCGCCGTGACCATTGCGCAGCTCGACGAGGAGCGCGATCACGGCGATGAGGTCTTCATTGTCCAGCGTCCCCTTGCCCTCTGCACCCCTGGGACCGACACGCTCGAAGAAACGCTTGATCCAGTCGGGCGAATTGGGATCGAGCTGCTCGAGCGGCGGATAGGCGCGGCTGTTGAACTTCATGCGCCCCACCGCCGAGAGATCGTAGCGATCGGGCGAATAGAAGAGTCCCTGGAAGAGGTTTTCGACCGCCTCCTCGGTGGGCGGCTCGCCGGGGCGCATCATGCGGTAGATCGCCACCTTGGCCGACCAGGCGTCGGTGGTGTCGTCCAGCCGCAGGGTCTGGGAGATATAGGGGCCGCGGTCGAGGTCGTTGACGAGCAGTGTCTGGAATCCCTTGAGTGAGGACTGACGCAGGCGCTCGACCACCTCTTCGGTGATCTCGTCGTTGGCGTGCGCGATGATCTCGCCGGTTTCAGGGTCGACCAGTTCCCGCGCGATGATGCGCCCCAGCAGGAATTCGTCGTCGACCTCCACTTCCTCGATGCCCGCGCGCTTGAGATCGCGCACGTTCTTGGCATTGATGCGCTTGTCTTTGGCAATGATGACATTGCCCTCGGCGTCGCGAATCTCGAAGCGCGCGATCTCACCCTTGAGCCGTTCGGGCACGATGCGGTAGAAGAAGCGGCCGTTTTCGATGCGGAAGTCTTCGAAATCGTGGAAGGTCTCGAGGATCTGTTCCGTGGTCATGCCGATGGCGCGCAGCAGCACCGTGACCGGCATCTTGCGCCGCCGGTCGATGCGGAAGTAGAGGCAGTCCTTCGGGTCGAACTCGAAGTCGATCCAGGAGCCACGGTAGGGGATGATGCGCGCCGAGAAAAGGAGCTTGCCGGAGGAGTGGGTCTTGCCCTTGTCGTGCTCGAAGAAGACGCCGGGCGAGCGGTGCAGTTGCGAGACGATGACGCGTTCGGTTCCGTTGATGATGAAAGAGCCGTTCTCGGTCATGAGCGGGATCTCGCCCATGAACACTTCCTGCTCCTTCACTTCCTTGACCGTTTCGTAGTTGGTGGCCCGGTCGAGCAGCACCAGGCGCACGCGCGCGCGCAGCGGAACGCAGTACGTGAGCCCTCGCAGCTGGCATTCCTTGACGTCGAACACCGGTTCGCCAAGGAAATATTGGACGAATTCGAGGCGGGCGTTGCCGGTGACGCTGACGATGGGGAAAATGGACTGGAACGCGGCCTGCAGCCCCTTGTTTTCACGCTGCTCGGGCGGCACCCCGAGCTGAAGGAATTCGGCGTAGGAATCGACCTGGGTAGCCAGCAAAAACGGGACATCCAAAATGGGCTTGCGCTTGGCAAAGCTCTTGCGGATGCGTTTCCTTTCGGTGTAAGAGTACGCCATGAGTGCTCCAGGCAATGTCGGACGTGGGGGAGAAAACGGGACTCAGCCCGCCAGCGACGGGCTCGGTGCCGTTTTCTCGAGGCACAAGCGCGAAAAGGCTGACGCCCAAGGGGCGCCAGCCTCCAGCACGGCTTCGAGGCGATTACTTGATTTCGACCTTGGCACCGGCGGCTTCGAGCTCTTTCTTGAGTTTTTCGGCTTCGTCTTTGGAGATACCTTCCTTGACGGGCTTGGGCGCACCGTCGACGAGATCCTTGGCTTCCTTGAGGCCAAGGCCCGTGGCCGCGCGCACGATCTTGATGACCTCGACTTTCTTCGCGCCGGCTTCTTGCAGGATCACGTCGAACTCGGTCTTCTCTTCGGCAGCCGGCGCGGCAGCGGCGCCGCCAGCGGCCGGAGCAGCCGCCACGGCCACGGCGGCCGCGGCGGAGACGCCGAATTTCTCTTCCATCGCCTTGATGAGCTCGGAGAGTTCGAGCACCGACATGCTGGCGATCGCGTCGAGGATTTCTTCTTTCGTCAAAGCCATGATTCACTCCTGATAGGTTTCGCCCGGGAGGCAAAAGGGTTACGAAGGGGTCAAGCGGTCTCTTTCGCGTCGCGCACCGCGGCGAGCGTGCGCACGAACTTGCTGGGCACCTCGTTGAGCGTGCGCACGAACTTGGCGATCGGCGCCTGCAGCGTACCGACCAAGGTGGCGAGCAGCTCTTCGCGGCTCGGCATGGACGCCAGGGCTTTCACTCCCGCCGCATCGAGCGGGTAGTTGGGCATGGCGCCGCCCTTGATCACGAGCTTTTCGGCGTCTTTCGCAAAGTCGAACAACACCTTGGCGCAGGCCACCGGATCCTTGGCGATGCCATAGATCAGGGGGCCGACGAGGCGATCGGCAAGGCACTCGAAGGGAGTGCCAGCGAGCGCCCGGCGCACCAGGGTGTTCTTCAGCACGCGCAGGTAAACGCCGGATTGGCGTGCCCGCTTGCGCAGCTCGGTGATTTGCGCGACTTCGAGACCACGGTACTCGGCGACGATGATCGCCCCCGCCCCGGCCACCTGGGCCGCGACTTCGGCGACTATCGCCTTCTTCTCGTCGAGATTGAGTCCCACGGTCTACTCCTACGGTTACTGCACCCCGTTTCCGGGATGCGCCACGGCGACCTTCATCAGGAGCGGTTCCGGCAAACCGGAAAGTTCCTGCTTCGGGTGACGCCATCTGCGCTGGGCGCATCGCAACGATGCGTTTGAGGCGAAAACCCCCAGCGGTCTTTGACAACCCGCCGCGACGGCGAACCGCCGCGACGGCCCAAAGTTCTTTTTTACGCCTGCACGGCCGAGGCCGGGTCGACCTTGATGCCCACCCCCATGGTGCTCGAGACGGCGAGCTTGCGCAGGTAGGATCCTTTCACCGCCGCCGGCTTGGCCTTCAGGAGGGCATCGACGAGCGCCTTGGCGTTCTGCTCGAGCGCCTCCACGGCAAAGGAGGCGCGCCCGATGGAGGCGTGCACGATGCCGTATTTGTCGGTGCGGAACTGAACTTGGCCCGCCTTGGCATTCTTCACTGCGGTGGCGACGTCGGGCGTGACGGTACCGACTTTCGGGTTGGGCATGAGCCCGCGCGGACCGAGGATCTGGCCGAGCTGGCCGACCACACGCATGGCGTCGGGCGAGGCGATGCACACGTCGAAGTCGATCTTGCCCGCTTTGACCTGTTCGGCGAGATCTTCCATGCCGACGAGATCGGCTCCGGCGGCCTTGGCTTCCTCGGCCTTGGGCCCTTGGGCGAAGACGGCCACGCGCACCGACTTGCCGGTCCCGGCGGGCAGCACGACGGCGCCGCGCACCACCTGGTCGGATTTGCGCGGATCGACGCCCAGATTGACGGCGATGTCGATCGACTCGTCGAACTTGGCCAGCGCCGTCTCCTTGGCAAGCGCGAGCGCCTCGCCCAGGGCATAAGCGCGGTTGCGGTCGACTTTTTCCTTCAGGGCGCGCATGCGTTTGCTGAGCTTGGCCATGTCACACCCCCTCCACGGTCACGCCCATGCTGCGCGCGGAACCGGCGATGGTACGCACCGCCGCGTCCATGTCCGCCGCGGTGAGGTCCGGCATCTTGGTCTTGGCAATCTCTTCGAGCTGGGCCCGAGTGATCTTGCCGACCTTGTCGACGTGCGGCTTGGCCGAACCCTTCTGGATGCCGACGGCCTTCTTGATGAGGATGGTGGCCGGCGGGGTCTTCAAGATGAACGTGAAGGACTTGTCCGAATAGGCGGTGATGATCACCGGAATCGGCAAGCCCGGCTCCATGCCCTGCGTGCGGGCGTTGAAGGCCTTGCAGAATTCCATGATGTTGAGGCCGCGCTGGCCGAGCGCGGGGCCGATCGGGGGGCTGGGGTTGGCCTTGCCCGCCGGCACTTGCAGTTTGATATAGCCGACGATTTTCTTCGCCATGAATGAGACTCCAGATGTGAGTGCGAACGCCGCCCGTTACGGCGGCTCCTCGGGGTGCGGCTGCGCCGCGATCTCTCAGGTCTTCTCGACCTGAGAAAATTCCAGTTGAACCGGGGTGGCGCGGCCGAAGATGGTCACGGCCACCGTCAGGCGGCTGCGATCGTAGTCCACCTCTTCCACCGTGCCCATGAAATCCGCAAAAGGCCCTTCTTTGATGCGCACCACCTCGCCCGGCTCGAAGACGATGCGCGGACGCGGTTTCTCGCCGCCCTCCTGCATCTGCTGCAGGATTTTCTCGACGTCGCGCTCGGGGATGGGGGCAGGCTTGGTGGGCGTACCGCCGACGAACCCGGACACCTTGGGCAAGGATCTGACCAGATGCCAGGTGTCGTCGTTCATCTCCATTTCGACGAGCACGTAGCCGGGATAGAACTTGCGCTCGGTCTCGGTCTTCTGGCCGGATCGCATCTCGACGACTTTTTCCACGGGCACGAGGATGCGGCCAAAGAGGTCTTCCATGCCGGCGCGCTTGATCCGCTCCTGCAGGGCCTTTTGCACCTGTTTTTCATAGCCCGCATGGGCCTGTACGACATACCAGCGCTTGGCCATCACTTCCACCCGAGGATCAAGTCGTACAAGACCCACTCCAGGGTCTTGTCGGTCAGCCACAAGAAAAGCGCCATCGTCGTGACGAAGGCAAACACGACCAACGTGGATTGGATCGTCTCCTTGCGCGACGGCCAGGCGACCTTACGCACCTCGGCGAGCGTACCGCGCCAGAACTCGAGGAAACGCGCCCCCGCAGGAGTGGCGAAAAGCACGACGGCGGCCGCGGCGAGCGTACCAGCGATGACGACCGCGGCCCGAGCGACGAGCGGCCATTCGCCGAAAACGTAGTAGCCGGCAATGCCGACCGCAAGCAGCAGCAGCGCGATCAGATATTTGAGACGATCCATGGATCCGGGTTGTCCGTCGAAGAAATGATGGCAGGGGCAGAGGGAATCGAACCCCCAACCTTCGGTTTTGGAGACCGACGCTCTGCCAATTGAGCTATGCCCCTGCGGCCGCCGGAACGAATCCCGGCGGGGTTAAGACCGGATACTTACTCGATGATCTTGGAGACGACGCCGGCACCGACGGTGCGGCCGCCTTCACGGATGGCGAAGCGCAAGCCTTCTTCCATCGCGATCGGGGCGATCAGCTTCACTTCCAGCTTCACGTTGTCACCCGGCATCACCATCTCCACCCCTTCGGGCAGCTTGATCGCGCCGGTGACGTCCGTGGTACGGAAGTAGAACTGCGGCCGGTAGTTGCTGAAAAACGGCGTGTGACGCCCGCCTTCTTCCTTGGAGAGCACGTACACTTCGCACTCGAAGTGCGTGTGCGGCGTGATCGTCCCGGGCTTGGCGAGCACCTGACCGCGCTCGACGTCTTCGCGCTTGGTGCCGCGCAGCAGCACCCCGACGTTGTCGCCCGCCTGCCCCTGGTCGAGGAGCTTGCGGAACATTTCCACGCCCGTGACCGTGGTCTT
>NZ_SBIK01000024.1 GCF_006503695.1 Tepidiphilus succinatimandens | reverse complement strand
ATAAGGTCGAAAAAGAAGAGGACCTCGACGTCCTGCAAAAACGCATCGAGGATTATGGCATCTCCACCGAGATGCTGCCCGAAGGCAGCCTTCCGTCGACCGGGCGCATGCTGAAATTCTCTCTGCCCAGCGGCCACGAGATGCGTCTGTACGCGACGAAGGAATACGTCGGCACCGAGGTCGGAACCGTCAATCCCGATCCCTGGCCCGACGGGCTCAAGGGGGCGGGGGTGCACTGGCTCGATCATTGCGCCTTGGTGTGCGAGCTCGACCCGGAGCGCGGCATCAACCATGTGGCCGACAACACCAAGTTCGCGCAGGAAGTGCTCGACTTCTACCTCGTCGAGCAAATCGTCGTCGGACCGGAAGGCTCGGTGAAGGCGGCCACTTGGCTCGCGCGCACGTCTACGCCGCACGACCTCGCTTTTCTTGGCGGGCCGCAGATGGGGTTGCATCACATTGCGTTCTTCCTCGAGTCCTGGGATGACTTGCTGAAGGCGGCCGACGTGATGGGCAAACATCACACCAAGATCAACGCTGGGCCGACACGTCATGGCGTGACGCGCGGCGCCACGATCTACTTCTTCGACCCCAGCGGCAACCGCAATGAGACTTTTGCCGGGCTGGGTTATATTTCCCAGCCGGATCGTCCGGTCACGACTTGGACCGAGGACAAACTTGGGTATGGAATTTTCTTCCATAGCGGTGAGGTAATGCCGTCTTTTACAGAGGTTTATACTTGATATAAAAATAAAAAACAAAGCTTCGATAAGAAAGCTCGTTGATTAAAGATCCTTTTCTTTTACCAAGGACCAAGACAAAGAAGAACCTGATGGTTCGATTTACTAAAACTTGATCTAGTTTTTTAGCATTGGGAGACACATCGATGAATTGGAATGGAAAATTGCCAATCTGGCATGGAAAAGTTTTCAGCAATGGGTGGGTAGTGCCGCGAGGGGGCGTGGCCGACGTGGTCGATCCTTCCTCTGGCGATGTGCTTGGCGTAACCGGCATTGCGAATAGCGAGGATATCGCAACCGCAGCCAGCGCAGCAAAAGAAGCACAAAAAAAATGGGCGGCAATGCCATTCAACGATCGAGCAGCCATACTAAGGAAAGCTGCAGAAAAACTTCGGGAACGCGAGGCTGAATTTGCTGACTGGAATGTACGCGAATGTGGTGCGGTTCGCATGAAAGGTGTATGGGAAGCTGGAATTACCTATGAGCAGATGCATCAGGCCGCAAGCCTTGCATTCCTGCCGAATGGTACGTTGTTTCCCTCCCAAGTTCCTGGGCGCATGAATTTTGTACACCGAGTACCGGTGGGAGTAGTCGGAGTCATTGCGCCATGGAACTTCCCTCTATTCCTTGCGATGAGGTCAGTCGCACCTGCGCTGGTTTTGGGCAATGCAGTGATTCTTAAGCCTGATGTTCAAACAGCCGTGACTGGTGGGGCCCTCATTGCAGAAATTTTTGCGGAAGCAGGAATTCCTGAAGGAGTTTTGCACGTCCTTCCCGGCGGAGCAGATGCTGGTGATGCAATGGTGACAAATCCGGAAATCGATATGATTTCCTTTACTGGTTCTACGGCCGTTGGTCGGCAGATTGGCGAGAAATGCGGCAGGATGCTCAAAAAAGTCACGCTTGAGCTAGGAGGGAACAACGTACATATCGTTCTTCCTGACGCAGATCTCACTGGCGCTGCAAGTTGTGCCGCATGGGGGACATTCTTGCATCAGGGGCAAGTTTGCATGGCCGCAGGTCGTCATCTAGTACATCGCGATGTTGCCCAACAGTACGCGCAAGAGCTCGCTGCACGGGCCAAGAATCTTGTTGTCGGCGACCCCAAGACAGATCAAGTGCATCTTGGGCCACTGATCAACGACAAACAGGTTGCTCGGGTGCATGCACTCGTAGAGTCCGCACAAAAACAAGGTGCCAAGGTCTTGGTCGGTGGTACTCACCAAGGACGCTTTTATCAACCGACCGTTCTCATGGACGTACGGCCCGATATGGATGTGTTCAAGTCCGAGATTTTTGGGCCAGTCGCGCCGATTACCGTTTTCGATACCATCGATGAAGCGATTGAACTAGCCAATAGCTCCGAATATGGCCTAGCAGCTTCTATTCATACGAGTGCCATAGCCACTGCATTACAAATAGCAAAACGTCTCAAGACAGGCATGGTACATATTAACGATCAACCCATCAATTGTGAACCTCATGTGCCATTCGGTGGCATGGGTGCCTCTGGAACTTCGGGCAGATTTGGAGGGCTTTCGAGTATCGATGAGTTTACGCAATCTCAATGGATAAGCATGGTAGAAAAACCCACCAATTATCCTTTTTAACTGACCAGTAAGGAGACCAAAATGGATACGTTGCGTTATTACATAGTGCCCCTTGTAACCGCATGTGGGGTTGTAGGTTTTTATTTTGGAGGGGACTGGGTCTGGCTTGGTGCCTCGACCTTCCCTGTGCTTATGGCACTAGATATCCTTCTACCGAAGGACTATGCGGAGAGGAAAGTAAACAAGTTTTTTGCTGATTTGGCGCTTTACTTGCAGCTTCCTCTGATGATTGCTCTTTATGGATTTTTTATTCTTGCATCGAGAGAAGGACTCATCAATTTCAGCAATCCCATGCAATTGATTGGATCCATCCTTTCAATCGCATGGCTTAGCGCAGTGCCCACGCTGCCCGTGGCGCATGAATTGATGCATCGCAGGCATTGGTTTCCGAGGAGAATTGCGCAACTGCTTTCAACATTTTATGGCGACCCCAACCGAGACATCGCCCACGTAGCGACGCATCATATTCAACTCGACACCCCGCTTGATAGTGATACGCCTTATCGTGGACAAACTATCTATAGCTTCGTGATCACTGCAACGGTTGGTGCCATAAAAGATGCAATCAAGGTTGAAGCCGAAGCATTGCGCCGGAAAGGAAAATCCCCCTGGAATCTTGCCAATCGCACGTATCAATACGTACTTCTTCTGCTTGCACTCCCAGCAATCACTGCTTATCTTGGAGGAGCAAACGCTGGATTGGTAAGTGTTGCCTCCATGATATTAGCAAAAGGGCTTGTTGAGGGATTCAACTACTTTCAGCATTATGGCCTGATTCGGGAAATTGGCAGCCCTATCCTTTTACACCATGCTTGGAATCATATGGGGGCTATCGTAAGGCCGCTCGGGGTGGAAATTACGAATCACATTAACCACCATATCGATGGTTATATTCCGTTCTATGAGTTGAAGCCCGAACCTCAAGCACCTCAAATGCCTTCTCTCTTCCTGTGCTTTTTGCTTGGCCTGATTCCTCCTCTGTGGTTCAATCTTGTGGCCAAGCCGAAACTTCGGGACTGGGATGAGCGCTATGCAACGCCGGGTGAGAGAAAACTTGCCATGGCCGCCAATGAACGGGCAGGCTGGGAGAACTGGCTTACGCCCCAAGCAGCGTGATTCATTGTTGAGCTGATAATATCAAAAGGGCCGCTGGACGCCCCCAAGGAATTGATCCGGCGGCCCTTTCATCACAGCTCCACGAAGCAGCAAACGATAGGCGATTCATTTTATTCAGTAAGCAAAGGCCGTTTTTATATTATTGAATCAAATCCCAAAACTCTTCAAAAATATTTTAGGGCATATATGTATGTTTAAAAAAATCATTGAATTATTCTCGCCTGGAAAAGATGCAAAAGTAAAAGTTATTGGACAGGGGATTGAATTCAATGTTGACAAAGGAAAAACGGTCCTAGAAGGGGCGCTAAATGTTGGTATAGATTTTCCACATGACTGTAAAGTCGGAACTTGTGGAAAATGTAAATACAAGTTGATTAATGGAAAAATAAGCGAATTATCCTCCTCAGCTAAGGCGCTAAGTGGCGAGCTTTATCAGTCAGGATACCGGCTTGCATGCCAGTCAATTCCTAAGTGCGACCTTGATATTGAAGTAGACACGCCGCTCAGTCGATCCATAAAGGTCCAAGAATACGATGCAGTAATTCAGTCGCAATTGCTGCTTACTCATGACATTATTGAATTGACCATTATTCCAGAAAAGCCCATAGCATTTCAACCTGGACAATATGCCGATATCATCAACAATGAATTGGGCGTATCCAGAAGTTATTCATTTGCCACCCCTCCAAAAGAAAATGGGGAATTAAAATTTCACATCAGACACGTCCCTGGCGGCAAATTCAGCGGTTGGCTCTTCGGTGGTGATCGAACAGGTACGCATCTTCGTGTGCGAGGTCCCTATGGTCAGTTTCACTACCACGAAAGTAATGATGTCATGGTATGCGTTGCTGGTGGAACTGGGCTGGCACCCATAAAGTGCATTTTAGAAAGCATGACGGCATCGCAACGCCAGCGTGATGTTTTTTTGTTTTTCGGCGCACGAAGACAAAAGGACTTATATTGCTTGGAGGAAATCGAAGCGCTTCGAAAACTTTGGGGAGGTCGGTTCGAATTTATCCCCATACTGTCAGAGGAACCTCACAATTCTGATTGGCAGGGGAGAAGGGGTATGATTACAGAGCATTTGCGCGAATTTCTTTCAGGGCTTTCATGTGAAGGATATCTCTGCGGCCCTCCACCTATGGTAGATGCGGTAGAGGCGGAGCTAATTCGTATTGGTGTATCGCCTCATTCCATTTACGCAGATCGGTTTTATAGTCAAGCCCAAAGTCCCAAGTAGCGCCAAAAGTAATACTAGATGATATTGTTTCGATGAAATAATGAAAAGGAGGAATTAAATAAAGGAAAATTTCTGTGCACATAAATACATCAATAAAGCAAAGAGTTTAAAATAGCAACCCAATATGGAGAAAAAAATGGAAATCAAAGCAGCGGTTGTCCGCACACCAAAGGGACCATTTGTTCTTGAAGACGTACAACTTAATGAGCCCGCAGACGACCAAATCCTGGTTCGGCTCGTCGCGAGCGGTTTGTGTCATACAGACCTCATTTGTCGAGATCAGCATTATCCAGTTCCGCTTCCTATGGTGTTTGGTCATGAAGGTGCAGGTATAGTCGAGAAGGTAGGACGTTCGGTCAAAAAGGTTCAACCAGGGGACCACGTTGTCTTGACGTTTTATACATGCGGTCAGTGTGAAGCCTGTCTTTCCGGTGATCCAACCAGTTGTACCAATTCATTCGTTCCAAACTTTATGGGGCGTTCTGTAGCGGGTGAATGTACAATCCATGATCACAAGGGAGGCGAAGTAGGAGGCAGTTTTTTTGGTCAATCTTCCTTTGCGACATACGCGCTGAGCTATGAACGCAACACGGTGAAGGTACGAAAAGATGCACCACTAGAACTGCTAGGTCCCCTTGGCTGTGGCATACAAACAGGAGCGGGAGCAGTTCTCAATGCGCTCGATCCTGCTGCAGGGACTGCCATTGGTATTTTCGGCGCTGGTGCTGTCGGCCTTTCGGCGGTAATGGCTGCAGTGGTAGCCGGTTGTACGACCATTATTGCAATCGATATCAAAGAAAATCGACTGGAACTAGCTAAGGAGCTCGGTGCTACTCATGTAATCAATGCGGCGAAATGCAATCCTGTTGAAGAAATACAAAAAATCATTCCAAATGGTCTACCCAATGTTTTGGAAACGAGTGGCATTCCTTCCGTGCTTGAACAGGCTATTTTGTCATCCCGCATAGGTGGAACCATAGGAATTGTTGGCGCCCCCCCGATGGGAAGCACTATTCCTCTTGACATCAATTTTCTCCTTTTTAACAGAAAACTACGGGGCATCATTGAAGGTCAAGCTATTTCAGACATCTTCATACCTAGACTTATCGATCTTTATCTTGCCGGAAAATTTCCATTTGATAAATTGATTAAATTCTACCCGTTTGATCAAATCAACAAAGCTGCAGAAGACTCCGAAAAAGGGACAACATTAAAACCCGTTTTGCTTATGAAGTGATATCTTTATTTCATGAGGGACGATCTATAATGATCGGTCCCTTATTTCGTTTTTAACAAAATCTAATAAATTCAAGCAAAGGAGGAAAAATGAAAACGGTTTTGTCTAATAAAAAGATTTTTATCAGATTTTTGTCTTCTGCATTAGGGCTTGGTGCTAGCAACTATGCACTAGCAACCGACGGTCTATTCATAGAGGGATTCGGAGCAGTGTCACGCGGCATGGGGGGAACTGCAACTGCGCACAATGTCGGACCGGCTGGCATGATGGTGAATCCTGCGACACTGTCTCTTGGTACTGCTAAAAGTGAGTTACTCATTGGATTAGATGTACTCACTACAGATATTAGCGCGAGAAACCTGGATACAGGTGAGAAAGTGTCGTCCGACAATGAATCTCACAACCGAGGCCCCTATTTTGCACCACAATTCGCTTTCATCAAACGGATTGATAATTTCTCTTTGGGTTTTGGTGCATTTGCCCAAGCAGGGGTTGGGGTTGAGTATGGTAAAACAAGTTTTCTTTCCCGGGGTGATTCAGGAGGGGTTGGCTACGGGGGGAACGACACTGGGCTAGAAAATGCAAGTAGATTTTTAATATTAGACATTCCATTGGCTGCAAGCTACCAGCTCACCGATGCGCTCGCCGTGGGTCTAACATTAGATGCCAAGTGGACGGGATTGAATCTCGACTATTTACTCGGCTCCAACCAGTTAGCCAGCCTAGCAGGTTCTGGACGCGCATCAGGATCTTTGATGGGACTGATGGGATCTCTGCCCAGTTTGCAGGGAGTACATCTCAGTGTCAGTAAAGACAAAGAGATCGAAAGTGGGGCTTCAGGCTGGGGCTATTCAGGTCGGATAGGCATGCTTTATAAGGTGAATTCCACGACAAACATGGGTTTGTCTTATATGTTCAAGAGCAATATGAACGATGTGGAGGGAAATGCCACTGTAACTGCAGTGGATGGAATTGCAGGGCATATTCCGATCTCTGGAAAATTTAAGCTTCGCAACTTCAATACCCCGCCAAAACTGGATTTTGGAATAAGCCATCAGTTTTCAGACAATCTTTTGCTGGCTCTTGATATATCCAGGGTTTTTTGGCGAGATACTTTGAAAGATATCAAAATAAAATTCACTAGCGGCATGGGTAACGTCAACTTGCGTCTACCTCAAAATGCTAAGAACCAAACAATCGTCGCAGTAGGTGCTGCCTATAGAATGACAC
Source organism: Tepidiphilus succinatimandens (assembly GCF_006503695.1). GTDB lineage: Bacteria > Pseudomonadota > Gammaproteobacteria > Burkholderiales > Rhodocyclaceae > Tepidiphilus > Tepidiphilus succinatimandens. The sequence goes on along the minus strand of NZ_SBIK01000024.1, from coordinate 12,382 downwards.
CAAAATTTACGCTAAGAGCAGGCTATCGCCAGGCAACGCAACCGCTCGATGATGACGCCCTCTTGGCACTTATTCCTGCAACTCTTGAAAAACATGGAACACTAGGATTTTCATATGATTTTTCAAAAAATGACCGGGTTGACTTTGCCTATTCTCATGCATTCAATAAAAAAATGACTAATCGTTCTGATTTTAACACATCGGCACCCGTTCGATCTTCAATTTCCCAGGACAATTTTGTTTTGAGTTATAGCCACTCATTTTAAAGTTGGCGATTAGATTTTTTCCATGAAAAGGGAAGGTACGAAGGGATCGCTGCTCACCCCCCTTCGAACCTTCCCTATTCAGAATCAAGCAAGAATGCAGATATTCAAAACCTAACAGTTATTTTTTTCGCAGCAGGTCACGTAAATTCACAGCAGGATCCACAATAGTATCGCGCGTGACGGGCATTTGGGCTTCGGCAATACGCGAAGCGGCAGAATAATCCTTAGAAGCATTGGCAGCTAGGACTGCCAGGGCTCTTCCTTCTTTGACACGAAAAAGAAGATACGGAGTATCTTGATTCAAACTTCCTCTTTCCCAATATTCTCCTTCCCCATTGATATCACCAGTCACCTGAATGAACTGTCCAGCGATATCTGTCCAGAATTTTGGCACCTGTGGTGAAGGCATGGGAGTTCCCATTAGCGTAGCGGCAACAGCTTCCGCTTCCTGTTGAGTATTAATATAAGTTCCCAGAGGACGACGTCCGCCGCTTTTCAGCGGCCAATTGGCTACGTCACCTAAGGAAAAAATATTTGGCTCTGAAGTACGCCCACAATCATCGACAAGGATCCCATTGTCGCATTTTAACCCTGCAGCGCGTGCGAGGGCATCATTCGGAATAGAACCAATCGAAACGAGCACCAAATCGCAGGGGATTTCGTCTTTGTCTGTGATGATTTTCTCTACCCTACTCTCCCCACGGATTTCCCTAAGCTGCGTGTTGAGCTGAACACTTACTCCCTTTCGTTCGAGAAGCCCCCTGAGCCATGCTCCAACTTTAGCGCTCAAGGCACACTCTAACAATTCCGATCTCGATTCCACTATCGTCACGTCCAATCCCATATCTGCCACGGTGGACGCTACCTCACAACCAATCAAGCCTCCGCCAAGGATAACGATCTTTCGGCCTGGAGTCATATGCGATTTAAGTTCAGTCGCATCACGGTATGTCCGTAGATAAAAGACATTTTTCAGCTCGCTTCCCGGCACCTGAATCCTTCGAGGAATCATGCCGGTTGCGATAACCAACTTAGAGTATGATAATGATTCATCATTATCAAGTATAACTTTTTGCTCGCTCGGAAGAAGACGAACAGCTCTCTTGCCAGAGAGATAAAGCACATGTTCTTTTTGAAAGAAGTTTATGTCGACCAAAAACGGCGATTGATCTATTTTTCCTTTTAAATAATCCTTGGAGAGAGAAGGTCTATCATAAGGAAACCTACCCTCCTCATCAAGGAGAATGACCTCTCCATCATATTTTCGCATTCCAACTGCATGGGCCACAGAAACTCCAGCAAGTCCGGCCCCAATAATTAGAATTTTCTCATCCTTCATAAGATTATTCTCCCTCTTTTTTCATATAAACCTAATTAATTTAGATTATAGATTTTCCTGCTTCATCTTTCGTTTGAAGACAAGTGGTTTTCCAGAGTGAGCCCTCTTGACCATCCATGCAGCTAGTGCGGAATCCAGATAATCCGCATGACCAGGAAACCAGTCCTTTAGTGCAAGAGCAAGGTTCCGACAGAGTGCATAAGTTTGCTCGGCTTCAAGCAGCTGTTGCACCTGCATAACGGAATCGAGCACTTTAGCATGTTCCTCCATATGACAGCCCTTAGGAGGAAAATCCGTCTCCTTCATCCAGCGATCTTCTTGCTGGAAATGTGCTTCGAGGTGAGCACGCAACTGCTTCATCGCCTCGACCATCTCAAAGTCTTCTGCTCTGAGTACGGCATCGACCCGGATGACAAACTCTTCATGAATATGGTCCATCGGGGCGTAACCAAGCAGATAACGGTCTTCCCAACTGAATTGTGGGTTACTCATTTATCGTCTCGCTATAGGAACCTCATTCAGGTGAGGCATAAATTTTACCATCTTCAATCTTGACAGAATAGACTTTGAGCGGAATGGTACAAGGTGGGGCCGTGACCTCGCCAGTCCGAACATCAAAACGCCCTGCGTGAAATGGGCATTCGATCTCGTAGCCCTCAAGATAACCATCGGTCAAGAACGCCTTTCCATGCGTACAGGTATCGTCGATTACGTAGTAGCTGTCATCAATATTGACCACAGCCAAAGGGGGAAAACCCTCGACCAAGATTTGCATGCAGGTGTCGGTAGCAACATCAGTGGTATTACAGATGAAAACCCAGTTCTTATCTTGCATGGATGGAACCTCTACGACGTAGGATCGATTAGTTAAGCTGAGGGAAACCCTCACCTGCAGCCAAAGAAGCCGCCGCGAGGATGGCGTTAAGCATCATGGAGTGATCAGCAATACCCTTGCCGACGATATCATAGGCCGTTCCATGGGCTACTGAGGTATGAGGATAAGGAGGGCCTATAATAACAGCGTAATTACCGGAGAATGCCGCAGTTTTGACGGCAATATGCCCTTGGTCGTGGTACATTGCAAGCACGAGATCGTAATAACCATCGATGCAGTGCCGAAAAACCGTATCAGGGCTAATAGGGCCACTGACATTCAAACCTTTTTGTTGCGAAGCAAGTACGGCAGGAATGATTTCTTCGCTTTCTTCTTGGCCTTTGGCATGGGGATTGAAACCAGCCACTGCAATCCTTGGTTGTTTTACCCCCCAGACTTCAAACGTTTGCTGCAGGATCTCAAGGGTTTTTTCAACGAGTGGCCGTGAAATAAGCCCTGAGACTTCACGGAGTGGTACATGATCAGTCAAATGTGCTACCCGTAAAGGCCCTGATACTAGCAGTAAATAACTTTGTCCCGGAATTGGTTGAACCACGCGGTCCAATACCCCGGCTTCCTCCATCGCCACGCCACTGATAGGAGCCATAACAGTAGCATCCAACAGCCCCATTCTCGCCAATTGGTCGGCTTGGTCCAACCAAATGCCTGTCGCCTTACCGCAAACGGCATTGTCCTTTCCGAGAGTAACGTCTTTGAGAGCAAGCTCGCCCGTATCAAACACGAAAATACCTTCATTATCCCAATTGATTTGATTGAACTGCTCGGGCGTCGTCAATACGTGTAGCTGGGCGTGCTTTCCTAGCATATCAAGCACTGCTTGAACCACTTCGACAGAGCCGATCAGGATTGGTTGGCAGCATTTTTTGATACGTTCCTCAAAGATCGATTTTATGACAACCTCTGGTCCAATTCCAGATGGGTCACCGATCATGATCCCTACACGCGGTTTTTTAACCGAGCATGGAATATTTACCATAGTTTGTCTCCTCTCATCTATCTCGAAAAAGAACTGCCAATCATACGATTGGCAGTTCTTAAAATACTAAAGCCCAGAGAAGCAAAGCGCAAGCATCAAACGCTATAGATATCTAGCACCGTATCGATGTAATCATTGATCAAAATAATTTTCTTCTTCTTGATACGCCAATCGTTTTCTTGCGGAATTAGCAGATATTCATAATACCCAAAGAAGTTCTGCGTCGTATTGCGGCGAAAGACGTAACTCGTAAAATTTGCTCTGACCGAACAAGTTCCGTCCTCATTGAGCGTTGGGCGAACGTTCGAGACGAGATGACACGTTCTCGGCAAAGGAATGGAAGCAGACGAGCGGCCAGTGCGCAAGCGGAAGATACGATCCTCAAGACCGCTCCGATCCCGATAGTACATCAATGAGACTTCGTTATTTGGATTCTTAGTATACTCATACTCCGAATCCCAAGAGGGAATCCAATATTCAGCTTCGGGATCAAAAAGCTCCAACCATTCATCCCACTTACGATCATCAAGATATTCCGCCTCACGGAACAAAAAAGCTTCGATCTGCTCTTTGATACTTGATTCACGCATCATTGTTTCCATCATTTGTCTCCTTCACCGGCGCTCATCAATTCCAACCAACGCTCATGCTGAGCAAGGAAGATCCCTTCATCTGCGACGTGCGCACCGCTGCGTCTTGGTTTGATCCCGAGTTGTTCCGCTTCCTCGTTGGGACCTTCTACTTCATGGGTCGAACCGCGGGAGAGATCACTCCAGCGCATCACGTCATAGCTCTTGCTACCGACCTGGCTTTCATTGAACTCCATCAGATCGTCTGGCGTAGCCATGCCAGAAACATTGAAAAAGTCCTCATACTGCCGGATGCGTTTGGCGCGCTCTTCGGGCGGTTCTCCCACTGGGGCGAAGCAGTAAATCGTGACCTCGGTCTTGTCCACAGCAAGCGGGCGGAAGACGCGGATCTGAGTGCTCATCTGATCCATGAGCAGGACGTTGGGATAAATAAGCAGGTTGCGCCCACGCTCGGTCATCCATTTTGCCTTTGCCTCGCCATGGCGCACGGCGAGCTCTTGACGATGCGCGTAAATCGGCTGATCCGCGGCGTTCGCCTTGTCCCACCAGATGACAGTGTGGCCATTGCCGAGGTGGAAGAAACCACTATTGGGCACCGAGGTGATCTGTCCTGCAGCCAAGACTTTCAAGCCTTTTTCCGCGTTGATCTTGGCGCGATTTTGATAGACCATCACATAGTTGGCATGCGTGGTATCGACGTGATAGCCATCGACCCCGTTTTCGGCCTGCATCTTCCAGTTGCCATTGAAAGTATAGGTCGATTTTCCTTTCAATACCTCGATCCCTTGAGGAGACTGATCCACTATGAGATCGATGAAAGTCTTGCTCTCAGCCAGATAGTCTTCCAGGGGTTCAGCATGCGGGTTGAGCGTCGCAAAGAGAAAACCACGATAGCTTTCGAGTCGGACGGGCACAAGATCGCGGCCGCAAGTGTCAAAACTGGCTGGGTAACCACCGATGTCTTTCTTCACGACATCGAGAAGTTTTCCTTTCGCATCAAAGACCCATCCATGGAAGGGGCAGGCGAAATTCGTTGCCTTCCCCTTGGACATTCGGACCAAGGTACTGCCGCGATGCGAGCAAATATTGACAAAGGCGTGAAGCTTGCCCTCCTTATTGCGCGTAATGACGATGGGCGTTCTTTCAATCCATGTCGTCAGGTAGTCGCGGGGGTTTGGAATCTGGCTTTCATGCGCAACGAAAACCCAGACCTTGAGCCAGATATTTTTCCGCTCCAGCTCAAAGAGCTCCTCATCTACGAAAATTCGACGATCCACCGTTCTAATGCCATTTTTTTCATGGTGAATCAGTTGTTGGAAAAGCTCTTTAGATACGGTGTCCATGACTACACTCCTTTGATATAGAATCTTTATAATGATGCGCCAGAGGCCAAGGGGCAGACAATCATCTCCCCAAATCTTTTGCTGTTATCCCTCCGATCCCCCATTGCGATTTTGGTACCTCCTGGATCATCACGCGGATGTTCTCCTTGGGCGAACCGAGCGACTCGACCAGCGCCTCGGTCACCTTGGCGATCGCCGCCTTTTTCTGCTCTTCGGTACGGCCTTCGAGAATGTAGATGTGCACGAACGGCATGATTTCTCCCCTTTCTTCAACGAAACCGAACGCCGACGGATCCCAGGTGCTGCACCCGCAGTGTGATCGCATCCCCTTTTTGTACGCTCACCGCCTCGGTGATCCCGCCCGAGAGGATGAGGCTGCCGGCGGGAATCTCCTCGCCGCGTCGACCCAGTTCATTGGCGAGCATGGCCACGGCGCTCGCCGGATGCCCCAGCACGGCCGCGCCGGCACCAAAGGCCACCGGCTCGCCGTTTTTCTCCAATACCACACCGATCGTGCGCAAATCGAGCTCTTGTGGCGGCACAATGCGCCCTCCCACGACGAAACGGCTGCTCGAGCAGTTGTCGGCGATCACGCTCTTCAGGTCGAACTTGAAATCGCGGTAGCGGCTATCGATCACTTCGATGGCGGGGATGACGAAATCGGTGGCGGCGAGCACCGTGCCAATGTGGCATCCCGGCCCTTTGAGCGGAGCTTTGGTCACAAACGCGATCTCCGGCTCGACCTTGGGATGGATGAGCGCACTCGTGTCGATCTCTCCTCCTTCGGGCACGGCATAGTCATCGACGAGGAACCCAAAACAGGGGGTGGAGACGCCCATCTGCCGCATCTTGGCATGGGAGGTGAGGCCTGCCTTGAAGCCGACCACCCGCGCGCCGCGGGCGAGCTTGCGCCGTTTGATCGCCTCCTGGATGGCGTAGGCGTCTTCCCAGTCCATGTCGGGATAGTCGTCGGTAATCTTGGTCGTGTCCCGCGCCTCGAGTTCGCAGCGCTCGAGGTGTTCGGCCAAGCGCTCGATCGCTTCCTGTGCCAATTTCATGCCGCCATCTCCCGCGCCTTGGCCATGCTGAGCGCCGTATCTTCGATCATGTCTTCCTGTCCGCCGACCATGCCGCGACGTCCGAGCTCGACGAGGAGCTCACGGGCCGGGATGCCGTATTTCTGCTCGGCGCGCTTGGCAAAAAGCAGGAAGGAGCCATAGACGCCAGCGTAACCCAGGGTGAGCGCGTCGCGGTCGATGCGGATGGGGAAGTCCATGATGGGAACGACGAGGTCTTCGGCCACGTCCTGGATCTTGAAGACGTCGATGCCCGTCTCGATGCCCATCAGGTCGCACACGGCCACCAGCACTTCGGTGGGCGTGTTCCCTGCGCCCGCGCCCAGACCCGCGGCCGAGCCGTCGATGCGCACGGCACCCACTTCGATCGCAGCGAGCGAATTGGCGATCGCCATGCCCAGATTGTTGTGGGCGTGGAAGCCGAGCTCGGTCTCGGGTTTGAGCGCTTCGCGCACCGCACCCACGCGCGCCTTGACGCCGTCGGGCAGCAAGTGCCCGGCCGAATCGGTGACGTAGATGCAGTTGGCGCCGTAGCTTTCCATGAGCTTGGCTTGCTGCACCAGCCCTTCGGGCGTGTTCATATGGGCCATCATGAGAAAGCCCACGGTATCCATACCGAGTTTACGCGCCATACCGATGTGTTGCTCTGAGACGTCAGCCTCGGTGCAGTGCGTGGCCACCCGGATGGTATTCACCCCGAGTTCGTGGGCCATTTTCAGGTGATCGACGGTGCCGATGCCCGGTAGCAGCAGGGCCGAAACTTTGGCGCGCTTGAGCTTGGGGATGACAGCGGCGAGGTACTCTTCGTCGCTGTGCGCCGGAAAGCCGTAATTGACCGAGGCCCCGCCCAGCCCGTCGCCATGGGAGATTTCGATGAGGGGCACGCCCGCTTCGTCGAGCCCTTTGGCGATCGCGACCATCTGCTCGAGCGTGATCTGATGGCGCTTGGGGTGCATCCCGTCGCGCAGGGTCATGTCATGGACGGTGATTTTCTTGCCGCGAAGATCCATTTGTTCTCTCCTCCTTTCAGGCGAGCGCCACGGCGCGGTTGGGTTCGAGTCGCAGCTTGCCGGCCAGGATCTCTTCGGCGAACATTTCGGCGGTGCGCGCCGCGGCCGCGGTCATGATGTCGAGGTTGCCGGCGTATTTGGGCAGATAATCGCCCAGCCCTTCGACTTCGAGATAGACGGAGACGCGGTTGCCGTCGAAGACGGGGCCATTGACCAGGCGGTAGCCGGGAACGTACTTCTGCACTTCCTTGATCATGTCGTGGATCGAGGCGGTGATGAGCTCGCGCTCGGGTTCAGTCTCGGTGAGGCAATGCACCGTGTCGCGCATGATGAGCGGCGGTTCGGCGGGGTTGAGGATGATGATGGCCTTGCCTTTCTTGGCGCCGCCCACTTTCTCCACCGCCCCGGCGGTGGTGCGGGTGAATTCGTCGATGTTCTTGCGCGTGCCCGGACCGGCGGACTTGCTCGCCACGGTGGCGACGATTTCGCCGTAGGCGACCGGCTGCACGCGGGAGACGGCATACACCATGGGGATGGTCGCCTGGCCGCCGCAGGTGACCATGTTGACGTTCATCTCACCCTTGCCGACGTGTTCCTTGAGGTTGACCGGGGGTACGCAGTAGGGGCCGATCGCCGCCGGGGTGAGGTCGATCATCAGCACGCCGAGCGCGTTGAGCTTGCGGCTGTTTTCCGGGTGCACGTAGGCGCTGGTCGCGTCGAAGGCGATGCGGATCCCGTCTTCTTCCACATGGGGGAGCAAGCCGTCGACGCCCTCGGCGGTGGTCTTGAGCCCCATCTCGCGGGCACGCGCGAGCCCTTCGGAAGCCGGGTCGATGCCGACCATCCATACGGGTTCGAGCACGCTGCTGCGTTTGAGTTTGTAGAGCAGATCGGTGCCGATGTTGCCGGAGCCGATCAAAGCGCAACGGATCTTTTTCATGCGTTTTTCCTTTTCTCTCGAATTACGCGAACCTAACCGAGCAGCGACCAATACCGCCGATCGTCACGGAGAGATTGTCGCCTGCGCGCACCGGCACCATGGCAGCGAGCGAGCCCGATAGGATGATTTCACCGGCCTGCAGGGACACGCCCAACTGGCCGAGCGTATTGGCGAGCCAGGCCACGGCATTGGCTGGCGCTCCGAGCGCGGCTGCCCCGGCGCCCGTGGCGACGATCTCGCCGTTCTTCTCCAGCACCATGCCGCAGGTGGAGAGATCGACGCGGCGGGGATCGACCAATCGATCGCCAAGCACGAAGACACCGCAGGAGGCGTTGTCGGCCACGGTGTCCTGAATCTTGATCTTCCAGTCGCGGATGCGGGAGTCGACAATCTCGAAACAGGCCATTACCGCCTCGGTGGCCGCGAGCACGTCGGCCGCAGTCACTCCGGGGCCGCGCAGGTCGCGCTTGAGCAGGAAGGCGATCTCACCCTCGGCCTTGGGTTGGATGAGGGTGTCGGCGGGAATCGCCTCGCCCTCGTTGTAGACCATGCCGTCGAGCAAGTAGCCGAAATCCGGTTGATACACGCCCAACATGTTCATGACGGCCTTGGACGTGACGCCGATTTTCTTGCCGACCACGCGCTCGCCAGCGGCGAGCCGTTGCCCGATGAAATGCTGCTGGATGCGGTAGGCCTCTTCGATCGTCAGCTCCGGGTGACGCTGGCTGAGCGGCTCGACCACGCGGCAGCCTTTCCACGCCTCGTAGAGCTCCTCGCCCAGTCGCTGCAACAGGGGATCTTCCATCATGCCGTTCCTTCCAGGGGATGGGGTTCGTCGGCGCTCGCCTCGGCGAAGAAATCGCTCACCAGCCGGGCAAAACGGTCGGCGTGCTCGATCTGCGTCCAGTGTCCGCAACGGCCAAAGACGTGCAGTTGCGCCCGTGAAATCAACTGCGACAGTTTGAGCGAAGTCTCGAGCGGAATGATGCGGTCTTCGCGGCCGTGAATGACCAAGGTCTCGTGCGGGATGGCGCGGATCGCTTCTTCGGGGCTGGCGAGCGCATCGACCCAGCGCTGGCGCGGCGCCGGGAACATGGCGGCGAAGCTTTCCTGAAACCCGGGACGAATGCTGGCACGATAGCGCAGCTCGGCCAGTTCGTCATTGACCAGATTCCGATCCCAGGCGAAAAGATCCATGATCTTGCGCATGTTCTCGAAGCTGGGCGTATAGCCCCACACGGCATCCAGACCCGGAGTGATCTCGAAATGAACGCCGGCGCTACCCATCAGCACGAGCCGGCGGACGCGTTGGGGATGGCGAATGGTGAGCGCAAGCGACAGCGCTCCGCCAAAGGAATTGCCTACCAGGTCGACTTGCTCGAGGCCGAGTGCATCGAGTAGCCCCAAGGCATGCTGCACCCAATTGTCCAGCGAATAGGTATAGCCTTGCGGGCGCTCGGTAAAGCCGAACCCCACCATGTCGGGTGCGATCACCCGGGACTTTTCCGCCAGCTTGGGCATCACCAGCCGCCAGTTGGCCCAGGCCGATACGCCAGGCCCGGAGCCATGGATGAGCAGCACGGGAAATCCGCTCCCCATGTCGTGGTAATTGGTACGAATACCGGCGGCGACGATACTGCGGCCGATTTCGGGGTTGTTTTCGCTCATCGTGCCCTCGCCTTCACAGTTTGACGCAAATATTCTTGAGCTCGGTGTAGAACTCGAGGGAATGCACGCCCCCCTCGCGACCGATGCCGGATTGCTTCATGCCACCGAAAGGCGTGCGCAGATCGCGCAGGAACCAGGAATTCACCCACACGAGTCCGGCCTCGATCTGTCCGGCGACGCGGTGTGCCCGCGAGAGGTCTTTGGTCCAGATCGAACAGGCCAAGCCATAGTCGGTGTCGTTCGCCCGAGCGATCACTTCGTCCTCATCGTCGAACGGCTGGATCAGGGTGCAGGGGCCGAAAATTTCCTCCCGCGCGATGGGAGAATCGTCGCCCAGCCCGGTCCAGATCGTGGGCTGGATCCAGGAACCGCCGGCAAGCTCCGGCGGCATGTCGGGAATGCCGCCGCCAGTGACGACGGTCGCCCCCAGCGCCTTGGCTTTTTCGTAGTACGAGAGCACCTTGCGGCGATGCTCGTGGGAGATGAGCGGCCCGAGGTTGGTCTCGGGATCCTCTGGGCGTCCCAGTTTCAGATTCTCGGCGCTTTTTTTGAGCGCCTCGACGAAGCGCTCGAAAATGGGACGTTCGACATAGAGACGCTCGGTTCCGAGGCACACCTGGCCGCAGTTGGCAAACACCGAACGCATCGTCCCTTCGAGCGCCGCTTCGAAGTCGCAGTCGGCGAAAATGATCCCCGGATTCTTGCCGCCCATCTCGAGTGAGACGGGACGCGCCCCGTGGGCCGCAGCCTTCATGATGACTTCGCCCGTGCGCGTCTCGCCGGTAAAGGTGATGGCGTTCACCCCTGGGTGCGTGGTGACGTACTCACCGGCCGATTGCGGACCGAAGCCGTGCACGACGTTATATACCCCTTTCGGCACGCCGACTTCGTTCATCACTTCGCCCAGCAGCGTGGCCGTCTGCGGCGTTTCTTCGGAGGGTTTGACAACCACCGTATTGCCGCAGGCAAGCGCCGGACCGACCTTCCAGGTCATGAGCAAGAGCGGCAGGTTCCATGGGCAGATCACGCCGACCACGCCGATGGGGCGCCGCACCGCATAGTTGAGGGCGCCCTTGCCGTCGGGCGTCGGCGTTTCGAAGAATTCCGTCGGCACGTTCTTGACGACGTCGGCGAAGACCTTGAAGTTGGCCGCGCCGCGCGGAATGTCGATGTGGCGCGCCAAGCTCATCGGTTTGCCGGTATCGGCACATTCGGCCGCGAGGAATTCGTCGAAACGCCGATTGATGCCGTCGGCCACGGCGTAGAGCAGCTCGGCGCGCTCGGCCACCGTCAGCTTGCCCCAAGGACCCTTGAGCGCCGCGCGCGCCGCCTGCACCGCAGCGTCGACTTCGGCCTGGCCAGCCTCATGCACCAAGGCGATCACCTGCCCATCGACGGGGGAACGCTTCTCGAAGGTCTTGCCGGTGGCCACGAAGGCGCCATCGATGAAGTTGCGGATTTCTTTCATGATCATCCTTGTGTCGAGCAGGGGAACGTGAAAAAGCAGCCGGACCGACGGGCCCGGCCGCGCCCTCATCAGGTATAGACGTCCGTGAAGGACGGCATCGCTTCACCAGTATGGTAGAAAATGCCGCTCCAGAGCCTGTCCTCGGTCCAAGTCGTGACCGGACGATCCGGTTGGGCGAGATAGCCGAGTCCGGCAAAAGTCTCGTTGCGGTTGCCGCTGGGGTCGAAAAAGTAGATCGTGGCGCCGCGCGTCACGCCGTGGCGCGTCGGCCCGGCATCGATCTTGGTGCGGTGTTTGCCCATCACGTCGGCTGCTTTCAGCAAGTCCTCCCAGGAGTCGAGGAAGAAAGCGATGTGATGCAACCCCATCCGCGGCCCGCCGACGAAAGCGATGTCGTGCGGCGTAGACGTGCGCGCGAGCCAAGTGGCCGCCTTCACCGAACCTTCCGGTCCGACGACGATTTGCTCGACGAGGAAGAAGTCGAGCACCTCTTGCATGAACTTGGTGTTGTCGGCCACATGGTTGATGCCCTTCTCCGGATCGAGCTCGCACATCAGGAGGCAATGATCCAGCCAATGCACCCCCGCCCCCTTGAGCCCGTCGGGCCAAGGGTCGGGATTGACGGTGCCGACCTCGGTGCCGACGTATTCCTTCGTCGCGTACAGACGCATCTCGTGGCCGCTGGGCAGCAGGAATTTCAGCATGCGCCCGGTCGACGGAAGGCTGCCTTCGGGCAGCATCTCGGTGGAGATGCCATAATCCTCGATGCGTTTTTGCAGGACGTCGAGGTCCTCTTCTTTTTCGACCTTAT
>NZ_SBIK01000023.1 GCF_006503695.1 Tepidiphilus succinatimandens | reverse complement strand
CGGGCCGTGCCGCAGGCGCGTTTGAAGTAATCCGCCTGCTCGGGCGTGGGACGAAGGGCGATCTTGTGGGTGAGGTGCATGGTCAGTCACTCATCGCCAAGAAGTTTTGCCGCCTTGCCTGTGCTCATGGTGTTTTCCATGAACCCCATTATGGATTAATTTGCACTTTTTGTAATACGGGCTTTTTGTAATACGGGAGTTGGCTCCAGGGTCGATGCACGTGCGTTATCTTCCGCTGGATCATATCGCGTTCCCGCATCGGCTTCCACCGCTTCGGCGTTACAATCCGTGCGACCATTCGCTGAGGGGAAGGGCTTGTTCTCGCATCTGGCTGCCGTCGATCTCGGATCGAACAGCTTCCGGCTCGAAATCGCCCGCGTCGACGGCGACTTGCTCTACCCCGTCGACGACCTCAAGGCAGCGGTGCGTCTGGCCGCCGGGCTCGGCGCCGACAAAAGGCTCGATGCCGCCGCCTTCGCCCGTGGGCTGTCGGCGCTGGCGGGATTTGCCGAACGGCTGCAAGGGTTTCCTCCCGAAGCGGTGCGCGCGGTCGGCACCAACGCCCTGCGCGTGGCGCGCAACGCGCCCGAGTTCGTGCTTCAGGGGCAGGCGATCCTGGGGCATCCCATCGAGATCGTCTCCGGCCGGGAAGAAGCCCGCCTCATCTACCTCGGCGTGGCGCACGCCGTGCCCGAGCCGCATCGCCAGACTTTCGTCATCGACATCGGCGGCGGTTCCACCGAAGTCATCATCGGCCGCGGTTTCCAGCCCATTTTGCTCGAGAGCCTCTACATGGGCTGCGTCTCCTACAGCCTGCGCTTCTTTCCCGACGGAAAGATCACCGAAGGCCGCCTGCGCGAGGCCCGGCTCGCCGCGGCCAAGGAGATCGAGGCGATTGCCCTCCCTTTTCGGGCCTTGGGCTGGGAGCGGGCCGTCGGTTCCAGCGGTTCGGCCAAGGCGATCCGCGACGTGCTCGTCGCTCAAGGCTGGAGCCGTGAGACCATCACGCGCAAGGGGCTGCAGCAGCTCGTCAAGGCGTTACCCACGCTCGGCTCGATCGAGGCACTCAAAGGGCTCAAAGGGCTCAAACGCGACCGCCAACCGGTCTTCCCCGGCGCGGTGGCGATCATGGCTGCCGCCTTCGAGGTGCTCGGGCTCGAGGAGATGGTCTTCTCCGAAGGCGCCTTGCGCCTCGGGGTACTCTACGATCTGCTCGGGCGGCATCATCACCAGGACATTCGCGAATCCTCGGTCGAACGGTTCATGGAGCGCTATGGCGTCGACCGGGTACACGCCGGGCGGGTGGAGACCACTGCGCTCGAGCTCGCCCTCGATCTGCGCCCCGAGCTCGCTTTCGAAGAGCATCCCGATCGACGGCTGCTCTCCTGGGCGGCGCGGCTGCACGAGATCGGCCTGTCGATCGCGCATGCCGGACATCACAAGCATGGCGCCTACATCTTGGCGCACGCCGACATGCCCGGCTTCTCGCGCATGGAGCAGGCGCAGCTCGCGCGCCTCGTGCTGAGCCACCGCGGCAAGCTCGAGCGGCTCTCCGAGCTTCCTCCCGGTTCGTCGCACTGGGATCTCATCTTCGCACTGCGCATCGCCGCCGTGCTGCACCGCGCCCGCGATGACAGGCGCTTCGAGCGGCTGCACGCCCGGCGCGAGGGGGGCGGCTACAGGCTGCAGTTGCCGTCCGCCTTCCTGCGCCGCCATCCGCTCACCCGCGCCGCCCTGGAAGACGAGACCGCGCAATGGGCGAGCGTCGGCATGCCGCTGCGCCTCGATCCGCTTCCCTCATCTTTCAACCACCCAGGAGAACGACATGACGCTCAACCCTTATGAAATGGGGCTGGAGAAGACCCCGGCCAACTACGTGCCGCTCACGCCGCTCACCTTCCTGTCCCGCTCGGCCTACATTTACCCCGAGCGCACCGCCGTCATCCACGGCAAGCGCCGCTATACCTGGAAACAGGTCGAGGAGCGCGCCCGGCGGCTCGCCTCCGCCCTGCGCCAGCTCGGGGTGAAGAAGAACGACACGGTGGCGGTGGTCCTCAACAATACGCCCGAGATGTACGAGTGCCATTTCGGTGTACCCGGCTGCGGCGCGGTGCTCAACACGATCAACATCCGGCTCGACCCCGAGACGGTGGCCTTCATCCTCAACCACGGCGAGGCCAAGGTGCTCATCACCGACCGCGAGTATTCCAAGATGGTGAAAGAGGCGATCCGCATCGCCCATCGCCCCGATCTCATCGTCATCGACGTGGACGACCCGGAATACACCGGCCCCGGCGAGCGGCTCGGCCGGATCGAGTACGAGGAATTCCTCGCCCAGGGCAACCCCGACTTCGTCCTCGAATACCCGCAGGACGAGTGGGAGGCGATCTCCCTCAACTATACTTCCGGCACCACCGGCAACCCCAAAGGCGTGGTCTATCACCACCGCGGGGCCTATCTCAATGCCTTCAGCAACATCGTCTCATGGGGCATGCCGCCGCACTCGGTCTATCTGTGGACCCTGCCGATGTTCCACTGCAACGGCTGGTGCTTCCCCTGGACCATGGCCGCCAACGCCGGCACCAACGTCTGCCTGCGCCGCGTCGATCCGCGCCTCATCCTTGAGCTGATCGCCGAGCACAAGGTGACCCACTACTGCGGCGCGCCCATCGTGCACTCAATGATCGCCAATGCGCCCGAGGGATGGCGCAAGGGGATCACGCACAAGGTCTCCGGCCTGGTGGCCGCTGCCCCGCCTCCGGCCGCGATGATCGAAGCGATGGCCAAGATCGGCTTCGACATCACCCACGTCTATGGGCTCACCGAAACCTACGGACCGGCCGCGGTCTGTGCCAAGCACGACGATTGGGCGAGCCTGCCGCTCGAAGAGCAGGTGCGGCTCAACGGCCGCCAGGGGGTGCGCTACCACGCCCAGGAGGCGATCACGGTGATGGATCCGGACACCATGCAGCCGGTGCCCTGGGATGGCGAGACCATGGGCGAGATCATGTTCCGCGGCAACCTCGTCATGAAGGGCTACCTCAAGAACCCCAAAGCCACCGAAGAGGCGTTTCGCGGCGGCTGGTACCACACCGGAGACCTCGGCGTGATGCAGCCCGACGGCTACGTCAAGATCAAAGACCGCGCCAAGGACATCATCATCTCAGGTGGCGAGAACATCTCCTCGATCGAAGTCGAGGATGCCCTCTATAAACACCCGGCGGTGGCCGCCGCGGCGGTGGTGGCCGCGCCCGACCCGAAGTGGGGCGAAGTGCCCTGCGCCTTCGTCGAGCTGCGCGAAGGCGCGGCGGTGACCGAAGAAGAGCTCGTGCAGCACTGCCGGCGGCTGCTCGCCGGCTTCAAGGTGCCCAAGCGCTTCATCTTCGGCCCCATTCCCAAGACCTCGACCGGCAAGATCCAGAAGTACATCCTGCGCGAACGGGCGAAATCGCGCGAGGCGATCGAATAAAAGGCACCATGATGCTGCGCCGTGCGGCGTATGTGCGCCGCGCGGCGTTGCGCCGGCGCCACAAGCAACAGATATCCAGGGTTCGGCGCCCCTTATTTCCCCTTTTGCCGTGCGCTGATCGTGCTATCGTAAAACTGGGCCAAGGAGAGAGGCATGGATCACGAGGATTTCGCCGACGAGATACGTGACCTGAATCTCAGCTACCTGATCCTCGCGCAGCGCATGGTGCAGCGCGACCCAGCCTCTGCCGCCGTAAAGCTGGGCCTGGAAGCAGAGACGGCGCGCTGGCTCGCCGCATTGCCGCCGGCCAAGCTGGTGCGCATGGCGAGCCTGCAGATCGGGCTGCCGCAGTTCCGTTTCGACGCGGCCGTGCTCGAGCGCATGGCCGGAGAAAAGGCCCGCGACGAGCTCACCGCCACCCTGCACGCCGCCATCCTCGCGCACGGCAGCCAGCGAAAGAAAACCAAACGAACGGGAGGACATCATGACGAGACCTGAGTCGATCGAACGAGAAGCGGCCGACGTTTGCCTTGCAGCCGAGCTCATCCGGCTCGGCGCGCGCATGCAGCTCCTCGAAGCGGAGACTTCCTTGAGCCGCGAGCGCCTGCTCAAGCTCTACAAGGAAATCCGCCATGCTTCCCCGCCCAAGGGGATGCTACCCTTTTCCACCGACTGGTTCATGACCTGGCAGCCCAACGTGCACGCCTCCCTTTTCATGAACCTCCATCGCCGGGTGCGGCAAAGCGGTGCGGCCGAGGGCGTGCACGCGCTCATTGCCGCCTATCACCTCTATCTCGACCAGATCGACGCCATTGGCACCGACCCGGTGCTCAGCATCACGCGCGCCTGGACGCTGCTGCGCTTCTTCGAAGCCGAGCTGGTGCAGCTCACGCCGTGCTCCTGCTGCGGCGGCGAATTCCTCACCCACGCCTACGAGCCGGCCAAGACCTTCGTCTGCGGCATCTGCCACATGCCCTCGCGCGCCGGCAGCAGCCGCACCTCGGCCAAGACGGCCATCTCCCGCGGACAGAAGCGCCTGAGCGCCCAGCCCGCCTGAATCCCCCGATTGCGCCAAGCGCCACGCATGAGCCTGTGCTAACATAGAGCCCCCCGGATCGGGGGCGGCTTGGCTGCATCCGCAGCGCTCGATGGCTCACGGCAAAGCGAAAAGGGGGGATTCGTGTTTCTGCTGCTCGGGTATGTGATCATACTCGCCTCCGCGTTCGGTACTTATGCGATCCACGGCAGCCTCGTGGCGCTGTGGGTGCCGGCAGAATACGTGGCCATCGTCGGGCTCATGATCGGCAGCTTCATCGCCAGTAACGACGGCGCCACCCTCAAGCTCGTGCTCGGGCGGCTGTCGGGCGCCCTCAAGGGCTCCCCTTATACGCGCGCCTTCTACCTCGAGCTGCTCTCCCTCCTCTACGAGATCCTGGTCAAGATCCGCAAGGAAGGGCTGATGTCGATCGAGCAGGACGTGGACAACCCCGAGGGTTCGGCCCTGTTCGGCAAATACCCGCTCGTGCTCAAGGATCATCATCTCGTCGAATTCATCACCGACTACCTGCGCATGATGGTGAGTGGCAGCCTCAATCCGGTCGAAATCGAAACTCTCATGGATCAGGAACTCGAGACGCACCATCAGGAAGCGCACATGCCGCCGCATATCGTGAGCAAGATTGCCGACGCCATGCCCGCCTTCGGTATCGTGGTCGCGGTCATGGGCGTGGTGAATGTGCTGGGTTCGGTGGGCGAGCCGCCGGCGGTGCTCGGCAAGAAGCTCGGCGGCGCCCTGGTCGGGACCTTCCTCGGCATCCTCCTCTCCTACGGCTTCGTCGCGCCCATCGCCGGCCAGCTCGAAGCGAAAGTCGAGGATGGCGCCAAACCCTTCCAGGTGGCCAAGGTGGTGCTGCTCGCCAGCATGAGCGGCTATCCGCCGCAGATCGCCATCGAATTCGGGCGCAAGGTGCTGTGGACGCGCGATCGTCCCACCTTCCTTCAGCTCGAGGAAGAGCTGAAGGGGCGCAAATAACGGCGCGATGCGATGAGCGACGAGAGTCAGCAACCAATCGTCATCAAGCGCATCAAAAAGGGCGGCGGTGCCGCCCACGGCGGCGCCTGGAAAGTCGCCTACGCCGACTTCGTCACCGCCATGATGGCGTTTTTCCTTTTGCTGTGGCTGCTCGGCTCCACGGCGCAAGGGGACCTCGAAGGCATCGCCAAGTTCTTCCAGAACCCGCTCAAGGTGGCGCGCGAAGGCGGGGCGGGCGCCGGCGATGCCGAGCGTATCATCCCTGGTGGCGGCGAGGATCTGAGCCGGCGCGTGGGCCAGGTCAAGCGTGGCGAGACGCGCAGCGAGAAGAGTACCGCGACGCGCGAAGGCGGGGAGGGCGCATCTCCCATGCATGGCCTCTCCGACGTGGAGATCGCCACTGGCGGGCAGGGAAGGGTGGCCGGCACGCCGCTCACCGAGGCATCTCCGGCGCCCGGGCGCGGCGGTGGCAGCAGCGGCCCCGGCATGGGGGGCGAAAAGCTGCGCGAACTGCAGCAGCTCGAGCGGACCAAGGCGATGCTGGAGGCGATTCTCGAGGCCGACCCGAATCTACGGGCGATGAAGGATCAGATCCAGATGCGCATCTCGGACGACGGTCTGGTGATCGAGATCGTCGATACGCAGAACCGCCCCATGTTCGCGCTCGGTAGCGCCCAGGTGCAGGACTACACCCGGCGGCTCCTGCGCACGGTGGGGCGCACGCTCAACGACCTACCCAACCGCATCAGCATCGCCGGGCATACCGACGCCACACCCTATGCCGGCGATGGGCGCGGCATGTCGAACTGGGAGCTCTCCGCGGAGCGCGCCAACGCCGCCCGGCGCGAGCTCGTCGCCGGCGGGCTCGACCCGACCAAGATCTTCCGCGTCGTCGGCATGGCCGACACCTCCCCCCTCATTCCCGAAGACCCTTACGCGCCGCAGAACCGGCGCATCAGCATCATCGTGCTGAAGAAAGAAGTGGAAGATGCCTGGCGGGCGCGGGAGCATGCGGCGCCGCTCATGCAGGGGTACGGTCAGCCGCCGGCTGCGCCGACCGCCAAGCCTGGCGGAGCCTCGCCATGAACCGCGAAGAGGATTCCGCTTCGGCGCTGCGCCGCATCGCCGAGGTGCGGCGCACCATCGAGCGCCTCGCCCAGACCCGCCTCGAATCGCTGCCGCGCGAGTTCGAGCTCACCGAAGAGGATTTCGCCGCCATCCGGGCGTTGGTGGCCGAACGAGCCGGCATCGCGCTCTCGCAGGCCAAGCGCGACATGGTCTACGTTCGCCTGTCGCGCCGCCTGCGCGCGCTGGGGCTCAAGCGCTTCGCCGACTACCTGGCGCGGGTGCGCAGCGACGAGCGCGAACTCGAAGCCTTCATCAATGCGCTCACCACCAATCTGACCTATTTCTTCCGCGAGCCGCACCACTTCGAGCACTTGCGCACCTGGCTCGGGCAGCGCCCAGGGGCTCGCCTGTGGTCGGCCGGATGCGCGAGCGGCGAAGAAGCCTATTCCATCGCCATGACGGCCTGCGAAGTGTGGGGGCGGCCCGATCCCCCCGTCGAGATCCTCGCCACCGATCTCGACACGCAGGTGCTGGAAGAGGGCCGCCGCGGCATCTATGCCGCCGAGCGGCTCGAGGCGATCGATCCTCGCCTACGCGACCGCTATTTCGAACCGCTCGCCGATGGCCGCTGGCAGATCCGCGCCGAACTGCGCGCCCTCGTGCGCTTTGCCCGGCTCAATTTCGTCGAAACCCCTTGGCCGGTGCAAGGGCCGTTCGAGGCGATCTTCTGCCGCAACGTGCTGATCTACTTCGATCGCCATACCCAGCGCATGATCCTCGAGCGCTTCGCTCCCCTCTTGCGCCCGGGCGGCTACCTCTATCTGGGGCATTCGGAGAACCTCCTCTATGCGAGCGAGGCGTTCGAGCCGCTGGGACGCACGATCTATCGTCGCAAGGCCGACGGGGAGGCGGCGGCAGGGGGGGAGCATCGGTCTTCTGCACCGCCGCAGGCCACGCCGTGCGGCGAATCCTGGGTGCCTTCTCCCGCTCGTGCCGGCAGATCTTTCCTTCCGGGGGCCGCCGGGGCGGAGGCGGCCTCGTGCAGGGAGCGCGAAGAGCCTGTGCACCCCGGCGAACCGGTGATCCTCATCGGCGCCTCCACCGGCGGTACCGAGGCGATCAAGACGGTATTGCAAGCCCTGCCGACCGACGCCCCGCCAGTGCTCATCGTGCAGCACATGCCGGAGCATTTCACCGCCTCGTTCGCCAAGCGGCTGGACCAGGTGTGCGCCTTGCGCGTGAGCGAAGCGCGAGACGGCGAGATCCTGGTGCGCGGCCGGGCCTGGGTGGCGCCGGGACATTCGCACCTTCGCCTCGAACGTCAGGGGAATGGCTACGTGCTGCGGCTGGACCGCTCCGAGCCCGTCAACCGTCATCGACCCTCGGTGGACGTGCTCTTTTTCAGCGCGGCCGAGGTGCTGGGGCCGGCGGCGGTGGCGGTGCTCCTCACCGGCATGGGGCGCGACGGAGCGCAGGGGCTGCTTGCCCTGAAAGAGGCCGGCGCCCACACCATCGCTCAGGACGAGGCGAGCGCCGTGATCTGGGGCATGCCCGGCGAGGCGGTGCGCCTGGGCGCCGCCTGCGAGGTACTGCCGCTTACCGAGATCGCACCGGCGATCGTGCGGGCGGTGTCGGCGCGGCAGCCGCTTTGGGCGCGCCGCTGAGCGGGGCGCGCTCGGGGCGCGCCGTCTCCCCGCCTTTGACGCAGGCAAGCAGCTCGGCATTTTTTTCCGCCCCTTCGACGAGGCGGTCGAGCCCTTGCATCACTTCCAGGCTGGCGAGTTCCATGCGGTGCGCCGCCTCGACCATGCGCTCGACGTCCTTTTTCGCCAAGGCTTCGAACGCTTCCTGCGCCGCCTCGTGCACCGTGCGGTGCGGTCGCTCGATCTCGCGATAACCGGGAAAACCGCTGAAGCACTCCTTGCCGCGCCCCTCGTAGTACCAGCGCCCGAGGCGGCAGTTCTGGTGATTGGCGAATTCCGTCGCAGCCCTGTCGCTCACGCCGAGCAGCACCTCGTATACGGCGAACTTGTAGAGGATATGGTCGAGCTTGGCGAGCTCGCAGAAGCTGCGCAGCGCCGCCAACCCGGCCGAGCGTTCGATGTCTTCGACCAACCCTTCGAGCGCCTCGACTTCCTTCGCCGCCTTCTCCCCTTGCTCGCTGAGCCGGTCCGACTCCTGGGCGAGCTCGCTCATGGCCTCGCGGCTCGAGCCGCTGTCGCCCCGGATCTGCTCGACGAGGCGCGAGATGTCGGCAGTGGCCACCGCCGTGCGCTCGGCGAGTTTTCTCACTTCGTCGGCCACTACGGCGAAGCCGCGCCCCTGCTCTCCCGCGCGCGCCGCCTCGATCGCGGCGTTGAGCGCCAGGAGATTCGTCTGATCGGCGATCTCGCGGATGAGGTTGACGATGCCGGTGATCTCCTGCGCCCGCGCATCGAGCGCGCCGACTTTCTGCGCCGCGCTCTGGGAGCGCTCGGCGAGCTGGCGCAGGCTCTGGGCGATCGCCTCGGCCGCTTCGCGGCTCACTTCGGCACGTTCGAAGGCCTGCTCGGCGGTTTCCCGGTCTTCGTCGCTGCGCTGCGCCAAGGTGCCGACACTACCCTGCACCTGGACAAGCGAGGTGTGAAACGCCTTGAATTCCTCGCTCACACGGCGCATGGCGTCGCTCTCCCAGCGGCAGCGATCGGCTTCGGCCTGGGCTTCTTCGAGCTGGCGGCGCAGGGCGGAGAGTTCGCTCTCCTTGCGCCGGATCTCTTCTTCCAGGGCGTTGGCGCGGGTTTCGAGCGCGCGCAGGCGCTCTTTGTGGCCGAACAACATGGGGCGCTCCTCGTTCGTTTTGGTCATGACATATATTACGGCAAAGTCGGCGCGGGACTTGAGGAAAAATAGATGGAAAAAAATGCCGTAATTCGGCTAAAGTTTGAACCCTGAGCTGCCGTAACATACGGTACCAAGATCGAATCGGAGTGGCGCGATGTCCGACCTACTCAAACGCATCGACGAGCGCACCAAGCTCGCCGGCACCAACAAGCTCGAGATCCTGCTCTTCACGCTCGGCGTGAGCAAGGTCACCAAGCGGCGCGAGACCTACGGCATCAACGTCTTCAAGGTGCGCGAGGTGATGAAGACCCCGCCCATCACCGCCGCGCCCGACATGCCGCCTGCCGTGAAAGGGGTGGTGAGCCTGCGCGGAGTGCTCGTGCCGGTGGTCGACCTGGGCGAATACGTCGGGGTGGAGCCCGGCAGCGAGCGCAACATCATGATCATCACCGAATACAACGGCAAGGTGCAGGGCTTCCTCGTCGAGTCGGTCGATACCATCCTGCGGCTCGACTGGTCGCAGATCCGCGTGCCGCCCGAGATGCTCACGGCCAAAACGGGCGGCTTGGTGACTGCGGTCACGGAGCTTCCCGATGGGCGCCTCGTGATGCTGCTCGACGTGGAAAAGGTGCTCTCCGACATCACCAAGTACGACGAGGCCGAAGATCTGTACGCCGGCATCGAGCCGCTTCCGGATGGCGACAGATACACCGTGTATTTCGCCGACGACTCGGCGGTGGCGCGCGAGCAGATCGAGCGCACCCTGCAAAAGATGGGGGTACGCTACGTGGGGGCGGTCAACGGCCGCATCGCCTGGGAGAATCTGGAAAAAGCCGCCGAGCGCGCCAAGATCACCGGTCGTCCCATCACCGACTTCGTCAGCGCCGTGATCACCGATATCGAGATGCCCGAGATGGATGGGTTCATCCTCACGAAGAAGATCAAATCCGACCGGCGCTTCACCGGCGTGCCGGTGTTGATGCATTCTTCTCTCTCGGGTATGCAGAACCAGTATCTGGGCAAATCGGTGGGCGTCGACGAATACGTCCCCAAATTCCATCCGCGCGAACTCGCCGAGACGCTGCAGCGCCTGTTCGCCAAACGTCAGGAAACCGCCAAGGAGGGCTGAAATGGCCAATCCGTCCGAACCCATGGTGATCGAACCGGAACTGGTCGACCCCGATGCCG
This sequence comes from Tepidiphilus succinatimandens, assembly GCF_006503695.1. Taxonomy (GTDB): domain Bacteria; phylum Pseudomonadota; class Gammaproteobacteria; order Burkholderiales; family Rhodocyclaceae; genus Tepidiphilus; species Tepidiphilus succinatimandens. The sequence continues at coordinate 12,556 of NZ_SBIK01000023.1, read as the reverse complement.
AGAAGGCGTCAGAGCGCTTCGAAGAGATCGAGGCGCGCGCGGGGCTCGCCGGCTCGAACCGCTTCGAGATCCTGCTCTTTTCTCTCGGGACGTCCGAGACCTTCGGCATCAATGTCTTCAAGGTGCGCGAGGTGATGGCCACGCCTTTCATCACGCGCGCCCCGAACGTGCCGCCCGGCGTGGAAGGGCTGGTGAGCCTGCGCGGCAACGTGATCCCGGTGGTGTCGCTCGCCAAGGTGATGGAGCTCGCTCCCATGGACGATCGCATCGCCCCGGCGATGATGGTGGCGGAGTATTGCCGCAAAACCTTGGGATTTCTCGTCGAGGCGGTCGATCGCATCATCCGGGTGGAGTGGTCTAAGGTGCGCGAGCCGGAGAACGTCTCCTCCCAGGTACATGGCATGATCACTTCCATCACCGAGCTGCCCGACGGACGCCTGGTGTCGATCATCGACGTCGAGGCGGTGCTCGCCAAGACCTTCGGCGAGGCGGTGGTGGGCGTCATCTTGCCGATTCCCGACGGTCATCGTCGGCACGTGTTTTTCGTCGATGATTCGAGCGTGGCGCGCAAGAAGATCGCCGAGGTGCTCGACAAGCTCGGCGTCAAGCACACGCACGCCAACAACGGCATGGAAGCCTGGGAGCGGCTGCAGAGCATGGCCAATTTCGCCGAGCAGACGGGAACGGCCTTGCGCGATCAGCTCGACGTGATCCTCACCGACGCCGAGATGCCCGAGATGGATGGCTACGTGCTCACCAAGAACATCAAGGCCGATCCCCGCTTCGACGGCATTCCCGTGATCATGTATTCCTCGCTCACTTCTCAAGCCAATCGTACGATGGGCGAGCGGGTCGGGGTCGATGGATATGTGGAAAAATTCGACGCGCAGATGCTGGCCGAGACTTTGCGGCCGCTGCTGATGCGCTGATCAACAACGATGGAGAATGCTCGATGGCGGACGACAAGACGCGCTTCCTGGTCGTGGATGATTTCTCGACGATGCGTCGTATCTTGCGCAACCTCTTGAAGGAGCTGGGCTACACCAACGTCGACGAGGCCGAGGACGGCGTGGCGGCGCTGCACAAGCTCGAGTCGCAGCCCTACGATTTCGTCATCACCGACTGGAACATGCCGAACATGGACGGGCTGACGCTGCTGCGCAAGATCCGCAGCAGCGACAAGCTCAAGCACCTGCCGGTGCTCATGGTCACCGCCGAGGCGAAGAAAGAGAACATCATCGCCGCGGCCCAGGCCGGGGCTTCGGGCTACATCGTCAAGCCCTTCACCGCGGCGGTGCTGGCCGAGAAAATCGACCGCATTTTCGAGAAGATGGGTAAGAAACCGGCCGGAGGATCGGCGCAATGAGCAAGAAAACGCCTGATGAGCGTTCCGCGGAACGCCAAACCGACCCGAGCGGCGACAACGACGAGCTGCAGGCGCTCTTCGACAGCATCGTCGGTTCGGCGGGCAGCGTGTCGGAGCCCGAAGAGCCGCCGGCGCAAGGAGACAGCGACGAGCTGCAGGCGCTCTTCGACGCCGTGGCCCAGCAGTTCAGCGCCGCTGAAGAAGGTGCGAGGCAGGAGTCACCAGCTGCTCCAGCGCCGGCGCCCTGTCAGGTTCCGCACGACGAACTCGTTCAGCGCCTCGGCAAGGTGGCGCGCCAGCTGCACGAGGCGCTCAAGGAGCTGGGCTGCGAGACGGTCATCGCCGAAGCGGCCCAAGCCGTGCCCGATGCGCGCCAGCGCCTGCACTACATTGCCCAGATGACCGAGCAGGCCGCCTCGCGCGTGCTCAACGCCACCGACATCGCGATTCCCCTGCAGAAGTCGCTTGCCGAGAAAGCCGAGGCGCTCAAGAAGCGTTGGGACGATCTCTTCGCCAACCGCCTCTCGCCGCAGGAATTCCGCGAGCTCGCCCACGACACCCGGGCTTTCCTCGTCGATGCGGCCGACACCTCGCGTGCGACGACGCAGCAGCTCATGGAAATCATGATGGCGCAGGATTTCCAGGATCTCACCGGCCAGGTGATCAAGAAAGTGATCGAGATCGTCGGCCGCATCGAGACGGAGCTGCTGCAGATCCTCATCGAGGCGATCCCGGAAGAGGCGCGGCCGAAGAAGGCGGTCGAAGTCTCGCTGATGAACGGGCCGGTGATCGACACGCGCAAGGAAGGGGTGATCACCTCGCAGGAAGAGGTGGACGATTTGTTGAAGAGCCTGGGCTTTTGAGGCGGCCTCGGCAACCAGTAAGGGAGAACGGCCGTGAGCGACTTTGCCGGAATGCAGGATCTATTGCAGGATTTTCTCGTCGAGGCCGAGGATCTGCTCTCGGGGGTCGACAACAAGCTCGTCGAACTCGAGCGCAACCCCGAGGATCGCGCGCTCTTGAACGAGATCTTCCGGGGCTTCCACACCATCAAGGGGGGAGCGGGTTTCTTGGGGGCGCAGGAGCTCGTCACCCTGTGCCATCTCACCGAAAACCTCTTCGACAAGCTGCGCAACGGCGAGCTGCATCTGAGCCCGGCGCTGATGGACGTGATCCTGGAAGCCACCGCGGCGGTGCGCGAGATGTTCGGCTATCTCGAACGCAGCGTCCAGCCGCCGCCGGCCGATCCGCAGTTGCTCGAACGCCTGCGGCTCGCCATCTCCGGCAAGCTGGAACAAGGCGCCGAGGCTGCCGCAACGGCTGCGACCCAACCCCAAACCAACGCGCAGCAGCCGAACGCGGCTGAACCGGACTGGGAGGCGCTGCACGCCGCCGTGACCGGCGCGGGTGCAGCCGCCGCAAAGGCGCCGTCGGGTTCCGGGGGATCGGCTGCTCCGCCCAGCAACGAGGCCAAAGGGAAACCGGACGAAGAGGAGGGGCGGGCTGGCGTACCCGTGGCCGCAGCCCGGCGTCCGATGGTGCCGCTCGCGCGCAAGGAGACGGTGCAGCGCGAAACCGCCATCCGGGTCGACACCGCCCGGCTCGATCAGGTGCTCAATCTCGCCGGCGAGATCGGGCTCACCAAGAACCGCCTCACGGCCCTCAGGAGCGACATCCTCTCGGGCAAAACCGATCCGGATACGTTGCACGCGCTCGACGTGGCGGTCAACCAGCTCGACCTTCTCGTCTCCGACCTGCAAAACGCCGTCATGAAGACGCGCATGCAGCCCATCGGGCGCCTCTTTCAGAAATATCCCCGCATCGCGCGCGACCTGGCACGGCAGTTGGGCAAGGAAGTCGAGCTCGTCATCCAGGGGGAAGAGACCGAGATCGACAAGACCATGATCGAGGATCTCTCCGATCCGCTCATCCACCTCATCCGCAACGCAGTCGATCACGGCATCGAGATGCCCGATGAGCGCATTGCCGTGGGCAAGCCGCCTCAGGGGACGGTGACGCTGGCCGCCAAGCAGGAAGGGGATCACATCGTCATCATCGTCGCCGACGACGGCCGTGGCATGGACCCCGAGAAGATCCGTGCCAAGGCGGTGGAGAAAGGGCTGATCACGCCGGAAGAGGCCAACAGCCTCGACGAGCGTCAGAGCCTGAACCTCATCTTCCTGCCCGGCTTTTCCATGGCCGACCGCGTCTCCGACATCTCCGGCCGAGGGGTGGGCACTGACGTGGTGCGCACCAACATCACCAAGCTCAACGGCACCATCGACGTGCGCTCCGAAGTCGGGCGCGGCACCACCTTCATCATCAACCTGCCGCTCACCTTGGCGATCCTGCCGGTGTTGCTGGTGCGCCTGGGCGAGCAGCCTTTCGCCGTGCCGCTCTCCATGGTGCGCGAGATCCTGCCGATCCACCTCGACGAAGTGCGCGAGGTCGGCGGGCGGGCGACGCTCTTCGTGCGTGGGGAAGTGCTCCCGATCCTACCTTTGGCGAATCTCCTCAACTGGAGGCTGGAGCGTACCCCGGCCTATGGGGTGCTCATGCAGATGGCCGAATTCTCCTTCATCCTCGGCATCGATACCTTCGCTGGCCGTGAGGACGCGGTGATCAAGTCGCTGGAGGATTTCCGTCCCAAAGGCGTGGCCGGGGTGACCATTCTCTCGAACGGCCAGATCGTGCTGATCCTCGACATGAAGGAGCTCTTCGAGACCGGTACGGGCACCAAAGGGGTGAGCAAGGCCGCGCTCGAAGCGAAGAAAGCCGTCGCTCCTGCTTGAGGCAAAGGGTGCGCTGTAAGTGAAGGTAAAGGCGGCGGGCGGGTCCCGCCGCCGTCGTTTCAGGCAAGGAGCGTGAGGAGCCGTTGCTGCGCAGCCTCGAACTGGGCCAGGCCCTGCTGCTGCAGCGCCTCTCCGATCGCCTCGAGGTCGATGTCGAGCCGGGCGCATCGCTCCCAGTGTGCCTGGGCGGCTTCGACGTCTTCCACGATCGTCGCGCCACGCGCCTGGCCGTGATCGAGGAGCGCCGTGAGCGTCGCCTCGGGCAGGGTATTGACCGTCTCCGGCCCCACCAGCGGTTCCACGTAAAGCAGATCCGGATAAGCGGGGTTCTTGGTGCTGGTGCTCGCCCACAGCGGCCGCTGCGCCCGGGCTCCGGCGCGGCGCAAGGAGCCGAAAGCGCCCTCGCCGAAATGCTGCAGAAAGTCCCGATAGGCGAGCTTGGCGAAGGCCACCGCGGTCTTGCCCTGCCAGTCGGGGCGTTCGGGCGCGCGCTCGGCAAGGAGCGCATCGACGGCCGTGTCGAGCCGGGAGAGGAAGAGGCTCGCCACGCCGAACATGGGTGCGAGCGGCCGGCCGGCGGCTTGACGTTGCTCGAGACCACGCCGATAGGCCTCGACGACGCGCCGGTACTGCGTGCGCGAGAAGAGCAGCGTCACGTTGACGTTGATCCCCTCGGCGACGAGCGCTTCGAGCGCTTCGGCGCCGGCGGCGGTGCCGGGAATCTTGACGAGCAGATTGGGGCGTTCGATCGCGGCATGCACCCGCCGGGCGGCGGCGATCGTGCCGGCGGCATCGTGCGCGAGCGCCGGGTCCACTTCCAGGCTCACGTAGCCGCGCTCCCCGCCCGAGGCTTCCCACAGCGGAAGGAGCAGGTCGCAGGCGCGGCGCACGTCGGCGAAGGTGAGTCGCTCGAGCCGTTCCGGCGGCGGCAGGGACGTGCGGCGCAAGGCTTCGACGTCTTCCCGATAGAGGGGGCTTTTGGCGATGGCGTTTTCGAAGATGGACGGATTGGTCGTAATGCCGCTCACGCCGATTTCCAACAGCTGGGCGAGCCGTCCGCCCTCGAGGAGGTCGCGCGAGAGGTGGTCGAGCCAGATCTGTTGGCCGAGTTCGAGGAGCTGATGCAGCACGGTTCGGGTCGTCATGTGTCGTCTTCCAGGGCGTCGTCGCAGGAGCTTGCCAGAGGGGCCGCCAGGGCGGCGATCTTCGCCCTTAGCATATCATCTTCGTGCGGCGCCTCGACGAAGGAAAGCGCCTCTTCCCAGCCGAGCCGGCGGGCGAGCGTGGCGAAGGTCGCATCGAGCGCGTGCAGCGCGAGCAGTGCACCGCTGTCGGGGTAGCGCACCGCCAGATCGCAGCAGGTGAGCAGCAGGCGCGACACGCCCAGGTGCTCGCGCCACAGCCGGTTGTGTAAACCGTGACCGTAGGTGGTGTCGCCGATGAGGGGGTATCCGGCATGGCGCAGATGGCGGCGGATCTGGTGCTGGCGTCCGCCGTCCGGATAGCAGGCCACGAGCGCGTAGCGGCTGGTGGGATGACGGTCGTTGGGCCAGGGCAGTTCGATCGTCGCCAGGCGCCGTAGCTCGGTGCACGCCGCTTTCTCCGCATCGCGCGGCCCCGGCACGGTGCGGGCGATGCGCGACAGCGGCCGATCGATCGTCAGGGTTTCGGGCGGATGCCCCCGCACCACGGCGAGGTAGCGCTTCGCCACGTGCCGGCCGGCGAAGTCGGCGGCCAGGGCGGCGGCAGCGGCTGCGTCGAGCGCGAAGAGCACCGGCCCGGAGGTCGGTTTGTCGAGGCGATGGACGGGGAAGACATGCCGGCCGAGGCGACCGCGCAGCCAGCGCATCAGGATGCGGGATTCGCGCGCGTCGAGCTCGGTAGGATGGACCAGCCAGCCCGAGGGCTTGAAAACGGCGACGAGCCGTTCGTCCTCATGCAGGAGGGAAGGCTCGTCGCACTGGGGCGCCGCTGGGTTCAGAGCGTCAGGCGGCGTAATTGCGCTCCGCGAACTCCCAGTTGACCAGGTGTTCGAGGAAGGCGGTGACGAAGTCGGCGCGGCGGTTGCGGTAGTCGATGTAGTAGGCGTGCTCCCACACGTCGATGCACAGCAGCGGCGTATCACCCGTGGTGAGCGGCGTGCCGGCCGCACCCATGTTGACCACGTCGACCGAACCATCGGCTTTCTTCACCAGCCACGTCCAGCCGGAGCCGAAGTTACCCACGGCACTCGTGTGGAAGACTTTCTTGAATTCGTCGAAGCTGCCCCATTTGGCCTTGATGGCATCGAGCAGGGCTCCTTTGGGCTCACCGCCGCCGTTGGGCTTCATGCAGTGCCAGAAGAAGGTGTGGTTCCAGGTCTGCGCCGCGTTGTTGTAGATCGGGCCGGCCGGGGCTTTCTTGACGATGGACTCGAGGTCCATGTTCTCGTATTCCGTGCCCTTGATGAGGTTGTTGAGGTTGGTGACGTAGGCCTGATGGTGCTTGCCGTAGTGGTACTCCATCGTCTCTTCGGAGATGTAGGGGGCAAGCGCGTTTTTCGGGTAGGGTAGTTCGGGCAGTTTGTGTTCCATGTTCTCTCTCCTTTGCGTGAAGGGCCGGCGTTCGGGCCGGCGAGGGGGTGAGGAAAAACCTTTACCATTTTAGTCGGACTTTTCCACCCCGACAACCTCGGCCATGGCGCGCCCGTCGTGGAATTCGAGGCGGATGTTTTGCCCCGCGGCGAGTTGCCCTGTGCTCGTGAGCACCTGCCCGGCGGTGTCGCTCACCAGCACATAACCGCGTTCCAGCACCGCTTTGGGATCGAGCGCTTCGAGTCGATCGGCGAGGCGTTCGATGCGCCGATGCTGGGTTTCGATCGCCTGCGCTGCCGCCCGCGGCAAGCGCTGCGCGAAGGCGTCGAGCCGGGCGCGGTGTCCGGCGAGCGTGGGCCGGGCGGCGGCAAGGCGCCGGTGCAGCGCATCGAGCCGCAGCCGCGATTCGGCGAGCGTGCGCCGCTGCGCCGCCGTAAGCCGCGCGTGCAGCCCTTCGAGCCGTCGCCGGGCCTCGGACAGGCGCGCCGCGGGGTGGGTGAGGCGCAGCTGCAGGCGGTCGAGTCGCTGGTTTTCGGTGAGCAGACGCTCGCGCAGCGCCCGCTGCAGGCGCCGCGCCAGCAGATCGAGTTCGAGCGGCAGTTCGGTCCAGCCTTGGCTCACCAGCATCGCCGCGCCGGTGGGGGTGGGGGCGCGCACGTCGGCCACCAGATCGGCGATGCTCACGTCGGCTTCGTGCCCGACGCCGCTCACGATCGGCACGGGGCTTGCGGCGATCGCGCGGGCAAGCGCCTCGTCGTTGTAGGCCATGAGATCTTCGGGGCTGCCGCCGCCGCGCACGAGCAGTGCCGCTTCGATGCCGAGCCGCGCCGCAGCCTCGCCAAGGAGTGCAAGCGCTGCCACCATTTGCGCCGGCGCTTCCGCGCCTTGCACCAGCGTGGGCAGCAGCACGATCTCGACGAGGGGGGCGCGCTGGCGCAGCGTGCGCAGCACGTCATGGATGGCGTCCCCTGCCGGCGAGGTGATGAGGGCGATGCGCCGCGGCCGGCGCGGCAGGGGCCGCTTCCTTTCAGCGGCGAAGAGCCCCTCGGCTTCGAGCTTGGCTCTGACGGCGAGGAAACGCTGCCACAGCAGACCGGCGCCGGCCGGCTTGAGGCCGCGCACCACCAGCTGGTACTCGCCTCGAGGGGCATAGACGCTCAGCTCGCCCGCTGCCTCCACGCTGTGTCCCTCGGCGAGTAGCCGTGCGAACATCGTCGCCTGACGCCGCCACAGCACGCAGCGTAGCGCCGCGGTTTCGTCCTTGAGCGTGAAGTAGCAGTGCCCCGAGGCGGCGAGGGTGAGGCCGGAGATCTCGCCGATGACGTTGACCTCGGAGAACCCCGTTTCGAGGCACTCCTTGATGCGCTGCGTGAGCTGGCCGACGGTTTCGGCAGGAGGGACGAAGAGGGTGGGATCGGGCTTCATGCGCGCGATTGTACCGGGGTTTCATCCCCATCGGGACACGGGATGTCACGGCACGGTAACTTTGCTCCGGAAGACCTTGATCCACAGGCTGTTTTTCCTAATCGATTGATTTTCAATGTAAAAATTTGTTGCTGAAAAATGTGGCAGAGTGAGCTTCCTCGCGTGGGTGCAGGGGTTATGCCTGCTTTTGTCCGTTCATGCACAAAGTTATCCACAGACTTTGTGGAAGAGCGGGGAAGCTTGGGGCGGCGTGCCCCCGTGTTCGGGCGTATAATGCCGGACGCAACGCATCCGTGAAAGGAATTTCTTCCGTGTGGTCGGTGATACAGGCTTCTGGTTGGCCGATCTGGCCGCTTCTGCTCGCCTCCATCCTGGCGGTGGCGATCATCATCGAACGCGCCTGGACGCTGCGGCGCAAGCGCATCAATCCGCCGGGGCTGCTCGATTCGGTGCTCGAGGAGCTGCGCCGGGGCGCTTCCCCACTGGAACTGGCACAGCGGCTGGAAGGGCATTCTCCTCTGGGCCGCGTGTTGGCGGCGGGGCTGCGCAACTACGGTTCCTCGCGCGAGGTGATGAAAGAGGCGATAGAGGATGCCGGCCGGGTGGTGGCGCACGAGCTCGAACGCTATCTCACGGCGCTGGGGACCATCGCGGCCATCTCGCCGCTGCTGGGCCTGCTCGGCACCATCGTGGGGATGATCGAGATCTTCGCGTCGCAGTCGGCGGCCGGCGCCAATCCCCAGCAGCTGGCGCACGGCATCTCGGTGGCGCTCAACACCACCGGGCTTGGCCTCATCATCGCCATTCCCGCGACCATCTTCTGGCGCCATTTCCGTGCCTACGTCGATTCCCTGGTGATCGAGATGGAGCAGGAGGCAGTGCGTCTGGTGGAAGTGGCGCACGGGGAGCGGGCCGGAGTGGGCGCATGAAGTTTCACAAAGCAGAGAGTTCGCGCGAGGAGCCGTTCCTTAACCTAGTGCCGCTCATCGACGTGGTGCTGGTGATCCTGATCTTTCTGAGTGTGACGACCACCTTTTCCCAGACGGCGCAGCTCAAGATCGATCTTCCCGAGGCCGACGCGGCGGCGCCGGTCGACGCCGCGCCCAAGGAATGGGTGGTGGCGATCACCGCCGACGGGGCCGTGTTCGTCGGCGAGCGCGCCGTGGGACTCGGCAGCGTGGAGGACATCGAATCGGCGCTCAGGGCGGTGATCCCTTCCGGATCACAGCCGACCATCATCATCGAAGCAGACGCCAAGACGCCGCACCAGCGCGTGATCGACGTGATGCGCGCGGCCCAGCGTGCCGGCTTCGACAGGCTCACTTTCTCCGTCGAGCGCGTCGAATCGCGATGAGCTCGGCGCCGGCGTGGTGGTCGCATCGCGGCGCTGTGGCGCTGGGGCTTCTTCCTTGCTCCTGGCTCTTCGGCCTTGCGGTGCGGCTGCGCGCGCTCGCCTATCGTCGCGGCTGGCTGCGGCGCTGCCGGCCGCCGGTGTTCGTGCTGGTGGTGGGAAATCTCAACGTGGGTGGCAGCGGCAAGACGCCGGTGGTCGCGGCGCTCGCCCGCGCGCTCGAGGCGCGAGGTGTGCGCTGCGGCATCGTCAGCCGCGGCTATGGCGGTAACCTCGAGGGAACGGCGGAAGTGCCGGCCGAGGGCGATCCCGCCTGCTATGGCGACGAGCCGGTGCTGCTCGCACGCGAAGCGCAGGTGCCGGTGGTGGTGGGGCGCGCGCGCTGCGCCGCCGTGGCCGAGCTGCTGCGGCGCCATCCCGACGTGCGTCTGGTAGTCGCCGACGACGGTCTGCAGCATCTGCGGCTCCAACGCGACTTCGAGCTCGTGGTGCTCGATCGGGGCGCCTTGGGCAACGGCTGGCTGCTGCCGGCCGGACCCTTGCGCGAGCCGCTCTCGCGCCTGCGCACGGTCGATGCCGTGGTGGCGCACGACCCGCGGCAGGTGCGCACTCTAGTGCCGGCCGCGGTGCCGCTTCACGGGCTGCGGCTCGAACCCGAAGCGATCGTCTCGCTCGATGATCCTTCGCGCAGGCTGCCGCTTGCGGCGCTTTCCGGACGGCGGGTGCATGCCGTGGCGGGCATCGGCCGACCGGAGCGCTTCTTCGCCACGCTGCGCGCCCTGGGCGCCGAGGTGGTGCCGCACGCCTTTCCCGATCACCACCCGTACCGGGCGGAGGATCTGGACTTCGGCGCTCCTGGCGAGTGGCGGATTTTCACCAGCAAGGATGCGGTAAAATGCCGGGCATACGCGCGGCCGCACGATTGGGTGCTGACGGTGCGCGCCCGGCTCGACGAGGCGCTCGTCGAGCGCATTCTGGAGCGAATACATGGACACTCGTCTGCTGGACGTGCTGGTATGCCCGCTGTGCAAGGGGCCGCTCAAATACGACCGTGAGCGGCAGGAGCTCGTCTGCCGCGTCGATCGTCTGGCCTATCCAATCCGCGACGGCATCCCGGTGATGCTCGCCGACGAGGCGCGTCCGATGACGGCCGAGGAAGTCGAGGCGCTCAAGTGAGCGGGTTTCGCGTGGTGATCCCGGCGCGGCTCGCGTCCACGCGCCTGCCGAACAAACCGCTCGTCGATCTCGCCGGCAAACCGATGGTGGTGCGGGTGTGGGAGCGGGCCGTGGCGAGCGGCGCCGACGAAGTGTGGGTAGCGACCGACGCACCGGAAGTGGCGGCCGCGGTGGAGCAGGCCGGCGGCCGGGCGATCCTCACGCGCGCCGACCACGCCTCCGGCACCGACCGGCTCGCCGAGGTGGTCGAGCGCCTGGGCTGGGAGAACGAGGCGATCGTGGTGAACGTGCAGGGCGACGAGCCGCTGATCGATCCGGACGCGATCCGCACAGCGGCCCAGGTGCTCGCGCTCACGCCCGAGGCGGCGATCGCCACGCTGGCGCATCCCATCGACTCGGTGGAAGAATTCTTCGACCCGAATGCGGTGAAGGTGGTGTGCGACGCCACGGGACGGGCGCTCTATTTTTCCCGGGCACCGCTGCCCTGGGGGCGGGACGCTTTCGCCGCCGGGCGTCCGGCACGCCTGCCCGAGGGGCTGCCGGCCTTGCGCCACGTCGGTTTGTACGCTTACCGGGCTGTTTTCCTGCGCGCGTTCTCCAGGCTCGCGCCTTGCGCACTGGAGCGGTTCGAGATGCTGGAGCAGTTGCGCGCTCTGTGGTACGGATACACCATCCAGATCAAAGTGCTCGACTCGGCCCCGGCGCCCGGCATCGATACGCCGCAGGACCTGGAGCGGGTACGTCGCATGCTCGCCGGGGCCGCATGAAGACCGGCTACTTCCGTTTTCGTCGTCAATCATAAAGGAGAGGGGATCGTGCGCTTGATTCTTCTGGGACCGCCCGGTGCGGGCAAAGGGACGCAGGCTACCATCATCAAGGAGAAGTTCGGTATTCCGCAGATCTCCACCGGCGACATGCTGCGCGCCGCGGTGAAGGCGGGAACGCCGCTGGGGCTCGCGGCGAAGAAGGTGATGGACGAAGGCGGACTGGTTTCCGACGACATCATCATCGGCCTGGTGCGCGAGCGTCTGCAGCAGCCCGACTGCCAGGCGGGCTACCTGTTCGACGGCTTCCCGCGCACGATCGCGCAGGCCGAGGCGCTCAAGGAAGGCGGCATCCCGCTCGATTACGTGCTGGTGATCGAGGTGCCCGACGAGGAGATCATCGATCGCATGAGCGGCCGCCTGGTGCATCCGGCGTCCGGCCGCACCTATCACGTGCGCTACAACCCACCCAAGGTGCCGGGCAAGGACGACGTCACCGGCGAGCCGCTCGTGCAGCGCGACGACGACCGCGAAGAAGTGGTGCGCAAGCGCCTGGCGGTCTATCACGAGCAGACGAAACCGCTCATCGCCTATTACGAGGCGTGGGCGGAAAGCGGCGATCCCGCCGCGCCCAAGGTGCGCAAGGTCTCTGGCCTGGGGCCGGTGGAGGAAATCACGCGGCGCATCCTGGAGGCGCTTGCCGGCTGAGGTAGTAGTTTCTGGCGTTTCTTCACGACGTGCGGCGCTGCAGATGCCCGAGAGCGCTCGAGTCGCGTTGACGTGAGCCTTGAAGGGTTCCTGGTGGCGTCGCAGTCGTTAGGGCGTTCTTGCGTAACTGGAGCATTATGGCTTTTGCCTTCGAAATTTCTTGACCGGTTCGCACACTGTCTGATGGCTTATGAATCAGACTCGATGGCGAGAATCGAGGCAATCGTCCTTGGCATGACATTTTATTTTTACAAAGGGAGTGGACATGAGCGAAAGAATTATGTGTCAGGTCCCGGACGATTACGTGGCACTTTTATGAAAAGTTCCGGTTTTTCTGCGTACCATCTTTTCATGGCCTCGATGGGCGGGACATGCCCCAGGGCTTTCTGGGGAATGTGGTG
>NZ_SBIK01000022.1 GCF_006503695.1 Tepidiphilus succinatimandens | reverse complement strand
CGACACGCATCGCCATGATGGGCATACTCCTTTCTCGAAGTCATGGCGTCAGACCGAGCGCCGCGCACTTCCTGCCAGAGGCGCTAAACGGAATTTACAGAAAGGATGGTACACAACCCGCCGAACGCGACGTGGTGCCGCTCGCCTGGGGTGAGAACGGCTTTCGCGAGATCTCGAATTCCAAGCACCCCATCCACACGCCCAAGGATCTCGTCGGCCTGAAGATTCGCGTGGTCGGCTCGCCGCTCTTTCTCGCCACCTTCAATGCCTTGGGCGCCAACCCGACGCAGATGAGCTGGGCCGATGCCCTGCCGGCGATGGCCACCGGCGCCGTCGATGGCCAAGAGAACCCGCTGGCCGTCTTCAATGCCGCCAAACTGCACACGGTAGGGCAGAAATACCTCACGCTTTGGGGCTACGTCGCCGACCCCTTGATCTTCGCCGTGAACAAGACCGTCTGGAACAGCTGGACGCCGCAAGATCGCCAGCTCGTGCTCGAGGCGGCGCAGCAAGCCGCGCGCGAAGAGATCGCTCGTGCCCGCGCTGGCATCACGGCCGAGGACGACAGCCTGCTCAAAGAGATCGCCGCCAACGGCGTCGAGATCGTGCATCTGACACCGGCCGAGCGCGATGCTTTCCGCCAGGCCACCGCCGGCGTCTACAAGGAATGGGCAGACAAGATCGGCGCCGATCTCGTCAAACAAGCCGAAGAGGACATCGGCAAACGCTGAGACCGTCTCTCCACGGGGCCGCGATGCGGCCCTGGCATCCAACGAGTTCGAGTCGAGCATGCAAACCCCTGAAGAATCCACCGTCGCCGCTGCAGAAGCGCACGCCTATTCCTGGGAACAGATCATCGTCGGCCTGGTGATGGCCGTGATCGTCGCCATCACCTTTGCCAACGTCGTCGTGCGCTACTTCACCGCCCAATCCATCGCCGCCACCGAAGAGCTGTCGATCGCGCTCTTGCCCGTGCTGGCTTTCCTCGGCTCGGTCCCTGCCTATCTGCACGACCGACACATCCGCGTCACCTTCTTCGTCGAACGCTTGCCGCGACGATGGCGCTTCTTCGCGGCACGGCTCGACGCCCTCGTCACTGTCGCCCTCTATCTGTTTATTACCTGGTATGCGGCGCGCCTCACCTACGATCAGTTCCGTTTCGAGGAAACCTCGCCGGCGCTGGGTGTGCCGCAGTGGTGGTACACGATCTGGTTCCCGCTGCTGTCGTTTGTCATCGCCGCGCGCCTTGCTCTGGCGCGATTCCGGGGAACGCGATGATCGGAGCCACGCTCGTCTCCCTCTTCCTGCTCGCACTCCTTGCCGGCATGCCGCTTGCCGTTGGTCTGGGGCTCGCCAGCGTCGCAGTGCTCGCCCTGGCCGGGTTCGACCAACTCGCCGTCCCCACCAACCTCTATGCTGGCATCGCCAAATATCCCCTGCTGGCGATCCCGATGTTCATCCTCGCTGGCATGATCTTCGAGCGCTCCGGCGTCGCGCTGCGCCTCGTGCGTTTCATCAGTGCGCTGGTCGGCGAATGGACCGGCTCGCACGCCGTCGTCGCCGTGCTGGTTTCAATGCTGCTCGGCGGCATTTCCGGCTCGGGGCCGGCCGATGCCGCCGCGGTCGCCTCGGTGATGCTGCCCTCCATGATCGCGCGAGGTTACCCCAAAGGGTTCTCCGCCAGCCTCATCGCCGCCGCCGGCTCCACGGCCATCATCATTCCGCCGTCGGTGGCCTTCATCGTCTATAGCGTGATGGTCCCGGCGGCCACGGTTCCGGCCCTTTTCGCCGCCGGATTGATCCCCGGAATCATCGCCGCGCTGTGCCTGCTCATCCCGGCGCTCCTCATCAGCCGCCGCCACGGCTACGGCCGCGGCGAACGCCGCGAGCGCCCTCCCCTGGGAAAGAGTTTCTTCGAGGCCATCTGGGGGTTGCTCGCACCGGTCATCATCCTCGGCGGCTTGCGCACCGGACTCTTCACCCCCACCGAAGCGGCAGTGGTGGCGGTGGCCTATGGTGCGTTCGTCGGGGTTTTCATCTACCGCAGCCTCGAGCTCAAAGGGCTGTTCCGCATCCTCGTCGATGCCGGAGAGCTCTCCGCCGTCGTGCTGATGATCATCGGTATCGCCTCGGTATTCGCCTGGGCCGGCAATACGCTGGGCATCTTCGACGCAGCCGCTTCCATGCTCGTCGCCTTCCATTCGAGCCCGGTATTGATGCTCGTGTCGATCAACGTGTTGCTGCTCGTCGCCGGGATGTTTCTCGACGCGATTTCGATCTTCCTCATCCTCCTGCCGCTGCTCGTTCCGATCGCCCAGACCATGGGCTGGGATCTCGTCTGGTTCGGCGTGATGATGACGATCAACCTCGCGATCGGGCAATTCACGCCGCCGATGGCGCTGGCGTTGATGATCACCTCGCGCATCGCCGGCATTCGCATGGAAGAGACCTTCCGTTGGGTGCTGTGGTTCGTGCTGGCGATGCTCCTGGGCCTTGCGGCGATGATCGTCTTCCCAGAATTGGCGCTGTGGCTGCCACGCCGAATGGGAATGGGGTGAGAAAAAAGCACCAGGCTCCAAACTGGTGCATCGTTTCACCACAACGGTGCGATAATTATCAGATTTGGTGCGGGGCGAAGGGCGTGCGCTGCGCACCGGCCCGTTGTTCTCACCCTGAAAGACATCAAGCCATGAAATACTCCACGCTGCAAAGCTTTCTCGACTATGTTGCGCAACGCAACCCCGGTCAGCCCGAGTTCCTGCAGGCGGTGACCGAGGTGATGGAAAGCCTCTGGCCCTTCATCACCCAGCACCCGCGCTACGCGCAGCACGCGCTGCTCGAGCGTCTCGTCGAACCCGAGCGCGTCATCATGTTCCGCGTCTCCTGGGTGGACGATCGCGGCGAAGTGCAGGTCAACCGCGGCTACCGCATCCAGCACAGCTCGGCCATCGGCCCCTACAAGGGCGGGCTGCGTTTCCACCCCTCGGCGAATCTCTCCATCCTCAAGTTTCTCGCCTTCGAGCAGACGTTCAAGAACGCTCTCACGACGCTGCCCATGGGCGGCGGCAAGGGCGGTTCCGACTTCGACCCCAAGGGCAAGAGCCCGGGTGAAGTGATGCGCTTCTGCCAAGCCTTCATCACCGAGCTCTACCGCCACATCGGCGCCGACACCGACGTGCCCGCTGGGGACATTGGCGTGGGCGGGCGCGAAGTCGGCTTCATGGTCGGCATGATGAAGAAGCTCACCAACGACTCCTCCTGCGTCTTCACCGGCAAGGGGCTCTCCTATGGCGGTTCCCTCATCCGGCCCGAATCCACCGGCTACGGCACGGTGTACTTCGTCGACGAGATGCTGCGCCATGCCGGCCGCAGTCTGGAAGGGATGCGCGTGGCGGTGTCAGGATCGGGCAACGTCGCCCAGTACGCCATCGAGAAACTCATGCAGATGGGGGCCAAGCCTGTCACGTGCTCGGATTCGAGCGGCACGGTGATCGACGAAGAAGGATTCACGCCGGAAAAACTCGCCATCCTCATGGAGGTGAAGAACCACCGCTACGGGCGTGTCTCCGAATACGCCCAGCTCGTCGGCGCCACCTTCATTCCGGGCGCCAAGCCGTGGAGCGTGCCGGTGGACGTGGCGCTGCCGTGCGCGACGCAAAACGAGCTCGATGCCGACGACGCGATGACGCTGGTGGAAAACGGCGTAGTGGCGGTGGCCGAGGGCGCGAACATGCCCTGCACCCCGGAAGCGGTCAAGATCTTCGAGCACCGCGGCGTGCTCTACGCTCCGGGCAAGGCGAGCAACGCGGGCGGCGTGGCCACCTCCGGTCTGGAGATGAGCCAAAACGCCATGCGCCTTTCCTGGACCCGCGAAGAGGTCGACGCCCGCCTCAAGAAAATCATGCAAGGCATCCACGAGGCCTGCTTGCAATACGGCCGGCGCGAGGACGGCACGGTAAGCTATAGCGACGGCGCCAACATCGCCGGCTTCGCCAAGGTGGCCGACGCCATGCTCGCCCAAGGTGTGATCTAATCCTCCCGTGCCCGGGCCGCTGCCCGGGCACCTTGAACGGAGGAGATCGCGATGCGCCGCTTCCTGTTTCTGTTCGTTCTGCTGCTCGCGGCACCCTACGCGTTTGCCGACACGATCGCGGTAGCGGTGGCAGCAAACTTCACCGCCCCCATGCGCGAGCTTGCCGAACGCTTCCGGCGCGACACCGGCCATGAACTCCAGCTCTCGTTTGGCGCGACGGGCAATTTCTATGCCCAGATCCGCAACGGCGCGCCGTTCGCCGTCCTCTTGGCCGCGGACCAGGAAACCCCTGCCCGGCTCGAGCAGGAAGGCTACGCGCTGGCGGGCAGCCGCATCACCTACGCCGTCGGCAAACTCGCCCTCTGGAGCCCCGATCCCGCCCTCGTCGACGAGGGTGGCGAAGTGCTGCGGCGCGGCAACTTCAACCGGATCGCGCTCGCCAACCCGCGCCATGCCCCTTACGGCGCCGCGGCGGTGGCAGCCATGCAGGCGCTCGGAGTGCATGAGCCGTTGGTGGCGAAATTCGTGCTGGGCGAGAACGTCGGCCAGGCGTTCCAGTTCGTCGCCTCCGGCAACGCCGAACTCGGTTTCGTCGCCCTGGCGCAAGTCTACGAGGCGCCGGGAAGGTTGCGCCCGGGCTCGCTGTGGCTCGTGCCCCAGACGCTCTATCCGCCGATCCGGCAAGATGCGGTGATCCTGCTGCCCGGCGCGAAGGACGGCCGCCCCACCGAGGCCGTCGCCCGTCTGCTCACCTACCTGCAGGAGCCGGCGGCCCGCGCCCTGATCCGCGCCTACGGCTATGAGTGAGGCAGGCGCCGGATGACGCTCACCGCCGAGGACTGGCAGGCGATCCGCCTGACCCTGGCGCTGGCCGCGACGACGACGGCGCTGCTCCTCGCGCTCGCCACGCCACTCGCGTGGTGGCTCGCCCGCACCCGCTCCCCCTGGAAAGGGCCGGTCGCGGCGCTCGTCGCGCTGCCGCTCGTACTCCCGCCCACGGTGCTGGGCTTCTACCTGCTCATTCTTCTCGGTCCGGTCGGACCCGTGGGCAAGCTGACCCAGGCGCTCGGGCTGGGCATCCTGCCGTTTACCTTCTCCGGCCTCGTCGTCGCCTCGGTGCTGGCCTCCCTGCCGTTCGCGGTGCAGCCCTTGCAGCAGGCGTTCACCGCGCTGGGGGAAGCACCGCTCGAAGCAGCAGCCACTCTTCGTGCCGGTCCGTGGGACCGCTTCATCCACGTCGTGCTGCCGCTCGCGCGCTCGGGCTTCCTCACGGCGGGGGTGCTGAGCTTTGCGCACACGATCGGCGAATTCGGCGTGGTACTGATGATGGGGGGGAACATTCCCGGCCGCACGCGAGTGGTCTCGGTGCAGATCTATGATCACGTGCAAGCCTTCGCCTATGAGCAGGCGCACGCCCTCTCCGCCGTGATGCTCGGCCTGAGCTTCGCGGTCCTGCTGGTGCTCTATGGACGCGGCACACCTTCGGCCGGGCGCTGACGCGCGCATCGAGGCGTGCTTTCGCTTCGCCTATCCCGGTTTCACCTTGGAGGTGGAGCTCGACCTTCCGGGGCGCGGCGTCACCGCCCTCTTCGGCCCTTCAGGCTCCGGCAAGACCAGCCTACTGCGCGCCCTCGCCGGGCTCGACCGGCACCGCGAGGGCTACGTGCGCGTCAATGGCGCGCTGTGGCAGGACGACGTTCGCTTCGTCCCGCCCCATCGCCGGGCCATCGGCTACGTGTTCCAGGAATCCAACCTCTTCGCGCACCTCGACGTGGCCGGAAACTTGCGTTTCGGCTGGCGGCGCATCCCGCCGAGCGAGCGGCGCATCGCCTTCGAAGAAGCGGTGGAGCTGCTCGGTCTCGCCCCCCTGCTCACCCGCCTGCCGGCGCGCCTCTCGGGCGGCGAGCGCCAACGCGTGGCCATCGCCCGGGCGCTGCTCACCTCGCCGCGGCTGCTGCTCTTGGACGAGCCGCTCGCCTCTCTCGACCGGGAGCGCAAAGCGGAGATCCTGCCCTACCTCGCGCAAGTAAAGCGAACCCTCGACATTCCCATGCTCTATGTCTCGCACGCCCCCGAAGAGGTCGGCCGGCTCGCCGACCACCTCGTCCTGCTCGAAGGCGGGCGCGTGCGCGCGAGCGGCCCCTTGCAGGAGACGCTGGCGCGGCTCGATCTGCCTTTGGCCTGTGACGAAGACGCCGCCGTAGTGATCGAAGGGGCGGTCGTCGACCATGACGCGACCTATGCCTTGCTGACGGTGGAATTCGAAGGAGGCACGCTGCTCGTACCGCACCGCCAGGAGCCGCCGGGCACGAAAATTCGGCTGCAAGTACGCGCCCGCGACGTCAGCCTGGCGCTCACCGAGCACGCGGACAGTTCCCTCCTCAACCGTCTCCCCGCCGTGGTGCAGGAAGTGCGGGCACTGGACGCCGCCCATGCCCTGGTCCGGTTACAGGTGGGCCCAACCCCCCTGCTTGCCCGCATCACACGGCGCTCGGCCGAAGCGCTCGGCGTGCGCCCCGGTACGCGCCTGTGGGCCCAGATCAAGGCGGTGGCAGTGCTCAGCTGAGCGCTCAATGCCCCTCGACGCAGATCTCGCGCCGCGCCACCGCAATGGCGGTGCGCACCAGCAGCAGCACGATGAGCAGGGTCAGGACCGCCAGCAGTACGACCCCCAGCACGCGGTAGCAGCCCAAGCCCGTCTCCTTGGCCATGATCAGGGTTGCGATGGTGAGCGCCGCGAGCGGAAAGGAATACGCCCACCACGACAGGAAGAACTTCAGCCGCACGAAGTAATTCGCCTGCACCGCAAGCAGCAGCGCGAAAAAGAGTGCCACGCCGTAGAGCACGTGCGCGAAGGCGTCGACCTGTCCACCCAGGTTGTACCAGTAGATGAACCCCACCGCCGGCGGCGCGATAAAGATGAACAGCGTCGGCACAAAGCGCTCGGGCAGGCTGGTATGAAAGATGAGACGGTAGAAGAGGATCGCCGTGAGCACCGGCCAGAAAAAGAGACCGACGCTGTAGAAGAACCACGACACTTCGGTCGGCGCGTGGTGTACCCCGGCGATCGGCACGAGGATGTTCCCCACCACGGGGATGAACCACGCCGGGTTCATGTGCGTGATTTCGTATTTCGTGTGATGCATCCACGACGACATCACATAGAGCGTGAGTGCCAGGTGCAGCACGGTGCCGATGCTCCACAACCAGAAGGAGAGGCGCGGCGCATCGTGCAGCAGCGCGATCGACAGCAGGATCATGCCGATCGAGATCGTCGGGCCGAACGCCTGCTTGACCGGGTGGGTGAACTCCTCGCGCACCGCGCCGGGATATTTCACCGCCTTGGCCGCATACAGCACCGCCACCAAGAAGAACAAGCCCAAGGCGACCCAACGCAGCACGCAGCTGGGGGCGAAACCAACGTCGTAGACCGTTTCGGCCCGCATCCAGGCGATCGAGAATCCCGTGAAGCCCATGATCATGGAGAACCATGCCACGGGGAAGTTCTTGATTCGGGAAACATTCGGTTGGGTTAATGATTAAGACATAGTCATGTATCAACTCCCTCAGAGGTCGGCAAAGCGCCACGCCAGCGCCGCGGCCAGCGCCGCGAACGCCGCCCAGCCAGAGAAGAGCCACCGCCACAACCAGAAACGCGGGATGAAGCCCACCCCGCGCACGAAACCGGCCGCCATCGCCCAGAACCACAGCATGGCCAGACCGTGGTTCGCCTTCCCGGAAGCCTCGGCCAGCCAATCGGGGCGGAAACTGCCCACCAGCATCAAGACGATTCCCAGCCCTAACGCCAGCGGTTGGACCGAGGCCGATCGACCCGGCTCTTCGGCACCCTGCTCTTGCGCCTCAACTGGGGCTTGCATCGCCTTGTCCCCGACCTTGCCGCGCCCTCGCCTCTTCCTGCGCTTCCCACCACAGGCCGACGACGATGGCCAAGAGGATGGCAAAACCCACGCCCAACGCCCAAGCAAAATACCACATATGAATCTCCTTCGGATCCGGGGCGGCGAAGCGGGATGCGTCGCCGCGGGTTGTGTCCGTTCAGTACGCCTGCTTCTCGTTTTCCAGGATGTAGGCCTTGGTCACCTTGCCGGCCATCACCTTGTACGCCCAGCTGGTATAGACGATGATGAGCGGCATGAAGATGAGGGTAGCCCAGAACATCACCGTGAGCGTGAGGTGGCTCGAAACCGAATCCCACACCGTGAGCGAAGAGCGCAGGTCGGTGGAAGAAGGCATGACGAAGGGGAACATCGCCACCCCGGCCGTGCCGATGATGCCGGCGATCATCACGCTCGAAGCCCAGAAGGCAAAGAAGGTACGACCGGCTCGCACCGCCCACATCGCCGCGAGACCACCGAGGAAGGCGAGCGCCGGCACCGCCCACAAGAGCGGCTGATGCCGATAATTCGCCATCCAGGCCCCGGCCTCGCGCACCACTTCCTTGGCGAGCGGATTGGGCAAGCTGGCTGGATCGGCTCCGGCAGCGATCACGTAGCCAGGAATGGCCTGCACCCACAGCCCGGCGGCGGCAAAAGCCGCGAGCGCGATCACGCCGAAGAGAAGTGCTGCGCGCACCGAGCGCTGCTGGATCTCCCCTTCCGTGCGATGCGCCAGATAGACCGCGCCGTGAAAAGTGATCATGGCCGAGCTCACCACCCCGGCGAGCAACGCGAAGGGGTTGAGCAGGCCCCAGAAGGACCCTTCATAGTAGGGCACGAGGTTGGCGTCGAAATGGAACGGAACGCCTTGCAGCAGGTTGCCGAACGCCACGCCGAAGATGAGCGGCGGCACCGCCCCGCCCACGAACAGACCCCAGTCCCAGGTCTTGCGCCACGTGGCATTGTCGATCTTGCTGCGGTAGTCGAAGCCTACCGGACGGAAAAAGAGCGCCCACAGCACGGCGAGCATCGCCCAGTAAAAGCCCGAGAAGGCCGTGGCATAGACCAAGGGCCAGGCGGCAAAGATCGCCCCGCCGCCGGTGATGAACCACACCTGGTTGCCGTCCCAATGCGGGCCGACGGTGTTGATGATGACGCGCCGCTCGGTGTCGTCCTTGCCGACGAAAGGCAGCAGCGTCCCCACCCCCATGTCGTGCCCGTCCATCACGGCAAAGCCGACGAGCAGCACGCCGACGAGCAGCCACCAGATGACCTTCAGCGTTTCATAATCCAGCATGATCCTCTCCCGAGATAGGGGTTTTCAGGCAGACTGCAGCGCACCTTGACGTTCCCAGTAGTAGCGTCCGGTACCCAGCGAGGAAGGGCCCAGCCGACCGAAGCGGAACATCAGGTAGAGCTCGACGATGAGGAGCAGCGTGTAGAAGCCGACGAAACCGGCAAGCGACCCGTAGAGGCTCTGCACCGAAAGGGTGGAGACGGAGAGATGGGTGGGCAGCACTTCGGCGATCGTCCAGGGCTGCCGGCCGTATTCGGCGACGAACCAGCCCATCTCAGAAGCCACCCACGGCAGCGGCAGGAAGTACAGCGCCCAGCGCAGCAGCCAGCGTTTTTCGGCGAACGTGTCCTTGACGCTGTACCACAGCGCCACCGCGAAGAGGGCGATGAAGGAAAAGCCCAGCAGCACCATGAGGCGGAAGGTCCAGAAGAGGGGCTTCACCGGCGGTATCGTCGAGGCGGCGGCCTTGTCCATGATCTCGGGCGTGACCTGCATGATGTCCGCCACGTATTTGCGCGTCAGCAGCCCGAAACCGAGGTTTTCCTTGTGCGTTTCGAAGAGCGCCAGCGCCTGGGGGTCGGACGCGTCGCGGCGCAACACGTTGAGCGCCTTGACCGCCTCCACCCCGGATTCGACCCGCTCGCGGTTGCGCGCGATGATCTCCTTGATTCCGGGCAGGGGCGTATCGAGCGAGCGGGTGCCGATGATGCCGAGCACCCACGGGATCTCGAGCTCCCAGGTATTGCGCTGATTGGCCTCGTCGATGCCGGCGACGAGCTTGAGGGCGGCCGGGGCCGGCTCGGTCTCCCACATCGCCTCCAGGGCGGCGAGTTTGCTCTGCTGCTTCTCGGCCATGGTGTAGCCGGATTCATCGCCGAGCACGACCACCGAACAGGCCGAGGCGAAGCCGAAGGCGGCCGCCACGCGGAAGCTGCGCTTGGCGAATTCGAGGTCCCGTTTCTTCAGCAGATAATAAGCCGAGATCGAGAGCACGAACATGGCGCCGGTGACGTAGCCGGCCGACACGGTATGCACGAACTTGGCCTGCGCCACCGGGTTGAAGACCACGTCCCAGAAACTCGTCATCTCCATGCGCATGGTCTGGAAGCTGAATTCCGAGCCCACGGGATTCTGCATCCAGCCATTGGCCACCAGGATCCACAGCGCCGACAGGTTGGTCCCCACGGCCATGAGCAGCGTCACCAGAAGGTGCTGGGGCCGTGATAGGCGATTCCAGCCGAAGAAGAAGAGCCCGATGAAGGTCGATTCGAGGAAGAAGGCCATCAGCCCCTCGATGGCGAGCGGCGCGCCGAAGATATCGCCCACGTAGTGCGAGTAATAGGCCCAGTTGGTGCCGAACTGGAATTCGAGCGTGATGCCGGTGGTGACGCCAAGGGCAAAGTTGATGCCGAAGAGCTTGCCCCAGAACTTCACCATGTCCTGGTAGACCTGCTTGCCGGTCATCACGTAGAGCGACTCCATGATCACCAGCATCCAGGTGAGCCCCAGGGTGAGCGGCACGAAGAGAAAGTGGTACATCGCCGTGGCGGCGAACTGCAGGCGCGAGAGATCGACGAGCGTTTCGTTCATGTTATGGCTCCTGCGAAACGGAAAGAACCGGAGAAGACGGCGAAGAAGAAGGCTTGGAAGCGACGGGAGGCGCCCCGGCGGCCTGGGCCTGCATCCGCTCCGCGCCCACCTCCACCCGTGCATCGCGAACGAAGACCCACCACAAGGCGGTGAGCAGGATCAGTTTGAGCAGCAGCACCACGACGATCTCGCGACGCAATCGCCGGGCAGCCGTTTTCGCTTGCATGGAAGAAGCCCTCCTCGCGTACACCCTCGCTCATAGTAATGAAGCCAATCGGGATCGTCAATTGATGATGGTCAAAAAATTTAAGCGATTCAAGGAATTACAAAAAATGAGACCGCGTCTTTTCTATGAGCAAATTATGTGCCAAAAACAGGTGAAAAAAATTTCTCCCGATGATCCAGCACCTTACCCCCTGGCGCTGCGCCATCCTCGGCGCCGACCCCCAAAATCCTGACAAAAATGGCAAAATAACGCAGAAATTTTTGCCAGGAATGTCAGTCATGCCGCTCCCCACCGAACTGCTCCAGCTGCTCGAAGCCTTACCGGAACCTCGCATCGTCGTCGATACCGCCTACCGCATCCTCGCTGCCAACTCGGCCTACCGTCGCGAGTTCGGCGAGAATCCCGAAGTAATCGGCCGGACCTGCTACGAGGTGTCACACCACTTCGACCGCCCCTGCGATCAGCAGGGTGAATCCTGTCCCCGGCAACAGGCATGGAAAAGCGGCCGCCCAAGCCGTGTGATCCATCGCCATCACACGCCACGCGGCGAGGAGTTCGTCGAGGTCGAGCTGCTCCCCCTGCGCGATGCGGCGGACAAAACAACGCTCTTCGTCGAGACGATGCGGTTTCTCGGCGGGAAGCACCTGCCGGCACCCGTGCTGGGCATGGTCGGCCGCTCGCCCTCCTTCCTGCAGATGCTGGAACTCCTCGAACGGGCCGGACCGTCGAATACCCCCGTGCTGCTGCTGGGCGAATCGGGCACGGGCAAGGAACTGGCCGCCCAGGCGCTGCACCGCCTTTCGCCGCGCCGCGACCGGCCCTTCGTGCCGCTGGACTGCTCCGGGCTGCCCGAGACGCTCTTCGAGTCCGAACTGTTCGGCCATGAGAAAGGGGCCTTCACTGGGGCCACCCAGCGCAAGGCCGGGCTGGTCGAGCTTGCCGACGGCGGTACGCTCTTTCTCGATGAGATCGGCGACCTGCCGCTCACGCAGCAGGTGAAGCTGCTGCGTCTGCTGGAGACGGGCACCTACCGGCGCGTGGGCGGGGTGGAGACGCTGCGCTCGGATTTCCGCCTGGTGGCCGCCACCCACCGCGACCTGCAGCGCATGGTGGAAGACGGCACGTTCCGCCGCGACCTCTACTATCGCATCAGCGCCTTTCCCGTGCGCCTGCCGCCCCTGCGCGAACGGCGCGAGGATCTGCCTCTGCTCGTGGCCCACCTGCTCGAGCGGCTCGCCCCGCAGCGCAAGGTGCGCTTGAGCCCCGAGGCCATGGCCCGCCTGATGAAACACGATTTCCCCGGCAACGTGCGCGAGCTGCGCAATCTCCTCGAACGGGCGCTCCTGCTCGCAGACGGCGAACTGATCGAGCCTCGGCATCTCACCGGATTCGCCGACGGGCCATGCACCGAACCAGAACGCGCGAGCGAAGCGGAGATCCTCCCCCTGGACGAAGTCGAGCGGCGCTACCTGCGCCATGCGCTCGAGCAACTCGGCGGCGACAAGAAGGCGCTGGCCGCGCGCCTGGGCATCAGCGAGCGCACGCTCTACCGCAGGCTCAGGGGCCTGCTTTGACTCATGCGGTATGGACTCTTCCTTGGTCTACCGTCGTCTCGCCCACGTTTTGGGCGCATCGAAAACCCTATCTGTCAGGTATCCGCCACAGGCGCGACTCCACGGTGCGCTACAGCGCCTCGGCGCAGAAAGTCGTCGGCGTGACGATACGCGCGCGGCCAATGCTGCCGCGTTGCAACAGCCCGGCGCGGCGGTCGCCGGTTACCAGGTAGTCGGCTTCGCCGGCCAGGGCCATCGCCAGTAGGAAGGTGTCGTTCGGATCGTTTGCCTCGATGTCGTCCGGCAAGGCCAGAAGTACCTCCAGCACGAGGGCGCGCTGCATATTGTTGAGCATCGTGCCGATGCGGTGCGCAGGCAAGATGGTCTTGAGCTTCGGGTAGCGGCTCACACGCCGCAGTTCGTCGAGTTGCGCCCTCGAAGTCACCAGCTCGAAGCGCGCCGCACGCCAGGCGCGATAGATGGCGTCGGGCGGGCCGTGTGGAGAGATCAGCGCACCGAGCAACACGTTGGTGTCCAGGATGACCCGCATCAGTGTTCACGCGCCCACTGCACCGCCTCATCGATGAGATCGTTCAGCTCGGCCTCGCCCATGCCAGAGGCAGCCGTCTTGGCCTGCTCGACGGCGCGCTCCAGGAGATAGGCGCGCACGGCTTCCTCGATGAAGCGCGACAGATCGCCCTTGCGCCCGCCGCCTTGCGCGGCGAGGAACATGCGCACGGACTGATCCAGTTCCGGCGACACGGCGATGTTCCAACGCACGGTATTCATGATGCCCTCCACATCAGTGTTTGAGTATATAGGTGTTTATACACCTCAAAGGCAATCCCCGCAACTAGAACAAAGGGACACAGCCGAACAAAGGGACACCCACTTATCTCGGGTAGCGTAGCGTAGCGTCGCACCACGCCGCCTTTCTCGAGCAGCTCGGCGGCGACAAGAAGACGATGGCCGCGCGCCTGGGCATCCGCGAGCGCACGCTCTACCGCAAGCTGGGCTGAGCCGTTTTCCTTGCCGGCAGGACGCTCGTTGACGTTTCCTTCACCTCGGCGTGACGCCCCCTTGACCGCCCTTTTTCTACACTCCGGCCCCAATTCTCTCGCCGGACACGAAGCCTCATGCCGCTTCCCCGTCACGCTCAGCCCCGTTTTCTCGCGCTCGTCCTCCTTGCCTGGCTGCTCGTCTTCTTCCTCACCCGCACGGCCCTGCTTCTGCTGCATCCGGGCGAGGCGGTGAGTACGCCGATCGATGTGCTGCGCATCTACGGCGTCGGTCTGGCCTACGACCTCGCCTTCCTGGTCTACGCGGCCCTGCCGCTCGCCTTCTACCTCTTCGTGCTGTGTCCGAACCGACTGTGGGCCGCGCGGGCGCACCGCGC
Source organism: Tepidiphilus succinatimandens (assembly GCF_006503695.1). GTDB lineage: Bacteria > Pseudomonadota > Gammaproteobacteria > Burkholderiales > Rhodocyclaceae > Tepidiphilus > Tepidiphilus succinatimandens. Next base: position 10,858 of record NZ_SBIK01000022.1, on the reverse strand, counting down.
CTTCCTCTATGCGCTCACGGCCTCGAGCCTCTTTGCCATGCTCTTCGTGGCCACGGCCGAATACTTCTTCTGGGACGAATTCGGCGCGCGGTTCAACTTCATCGCCGTCGATTACCTCGTCTACACCACGGAAGTGATCGACAACATCCGCGAGTCCTACCCCGTGGGGCCGCTGATCGCGGGGCTTGCCGTGCTCGCGCTCGCGCTGACCTTCGCCCTGCGCCGGGTGATCGCCCGCACGCTGGAGTCCCCGCCCCTGTCGCTCAAGCCGGGCCTTGCCGCCTTCGCCGGGCTGGTCGTGCTCGCCGCCCTCGATGCGGGCTTCGTCGACCAGGATTTCCCCATGGGGCAGGAACAGAACACCTATCGGCGCGAACTCTCCGGCAACGGGCCGTACCAGTTCTTCGCGGCCTTTCGCAACAACGAGATCGACTATCGGCGCTTCTACGCCACCCTGCCTGAAGCCGAGACGGGGCCGGTCTTGCGCGAAGCACTCGCCGAGCCCAACGCGACCTTCCTCAGCCAGGATCTCCTCGACCCGCGCCGACGCATCGTCAACGGCGGTCCAGAGCTGCGGCGCAACATCATTCTCGTGACAGTGGAGAGCCTCAGCGCCAAGTTCCTCGGCAGCAACGGCGATCCGCGCGGACTCACTCCCAACCTCGACGCCCTGCGCCGCGAAAGCCTCTATTTCAACAACTTCTACGCCACCGGCACCCGCACCGACCGCGGCCTGGAGGCGGTCACCCTGTCGGTGCCGCCCACGCCGGGCCGTTCCATCGTCAAGCGCATCGGGCGCGAGAGCGGCTATGCCAGCCTCGGCCAGCAGCTCGTGGCCAAGGGGTACGACGCCGTCTTCGTCTATGGCGGGCGCGGCTACTTCGACAACATGAACGCATTCTTCAGCGGCAACGGCTACCGCATCGTCGACCAGAGCAGCGTGCCCGAGTCCGAGATCCACTTCAAGAACGCCTGGGGCATGGCCGACGAGGACCTCTACGCCCAGGCGATGAAAGTGGCCGACCAGGACCATGCCGGGGGCAAACCGTTTTTCCTGCACATCATGACCACCTCGAACCACCGTCCCTATACCTATCCCGACGGACGCATCGACATCCCCTCGGGCAAGGGGCGCGACGGCGCGGTGAAATACACCGACTATGCCATAGGCAAGTTCCTGGCTGAAGCGCGCAGCAAGCCCTGGTTCAAGGACACGATCTTCGTCTTCCTCGCCGATCACACCGCCGGCAGCGCCGGCCATGAAGACCTGCCGGTGGCGAACTACCACATCCCGCTCTTCATCTACGCGCCGGGCTTCATCGCCCCGCGCGAGGTCTCGGCGCTGGCGAGCCAGATCGACCTCGCTCCCACCCTGCTCGGGCTGCTGCACATGGACTACGTCTCCACCTTCTACGGACGCGACGTGCTGCGCGACGAGACCCGCCCGGGGCGCGCGCTCATCGGCAACTACCAGCACCTGGGGCTTTTCGACGGCAAGGATCTGGCGATCCTCAGCCCGCGCAAGAAGATCCGCCTGCGCGAGAATGCCGCGGCGGATGAAGAGCACGAACGCCCTGCGGCGCCGGAAGACCCCCTCGTGCGCCGCGCCATCGCCTACTACGAAGACGCGAGCCATGCCTTCCGTAACGGGCTGCTCGCCTGGCGAGCACAAGACCTCACCGCCGCCAAGTAATCCGTCCCCCTCCTCTTCCGACCCCGGCCTCGCCCTGTGCGAGCCCGGGGTCGCGTCTTTTTCGTCCCCTGGTTTTCGCGTCGCCTCCGTTGCCGGAGCGGGCATTGCCAGATTGGGTGATCCGAAAAATCTTGCATGATCGAAGAAGTTGACGCACAATCGAAGATGTTTACCACTTTTTTAGTGAAGATCATGGCGGAAATGACGGATACCACGACGCAACCGATCGACAAGGCCCATCTGCGCGGGTGGTTCGAATTGCCGTTTTTCGAGCTGCTGCATCGTGCCCACGAGACCCACCGGCGCCATTTTCCCGGCCACCGCATCCAGCGATCGGCTCTCTTGTCCATCAAGACGGGGGGATGTTCCGAAGATTGCGGCTACTGCGCCCAATCGGCGCGCCATCATGCGCACTCGCGCGAGCCCTTGCTCGATACGCAGACCATCGTACGCCACGCGGCGGCGGCCAAGGCGGCCGGCGCCACGCGCTTTTGCATGGGCGCAGCCTGGCGGGCGCCCAAGGAAAGGGACTTGGAGCGGGTGGCCGAAGCGGTCGCGGAGGTCAAGTCACTGGGGATGGAGACCTGCGTGACGCTCGGCATGCTCTCGGCGCCCCAGGCCGCCCGCCTCAAGGAGGCGGGGCTCGATTACTACAACCACAACATAGACACTTCGCCGGAGTATTACGGCAAGGTGATCACGACGCACACCCTGAGCGATCGCCTGCGCACCCTGGAGGCGGTACGCGAGGCCGGCATCAAGGTCTGCTGCGGCGGGATCATCGGCATGGGCGAGACGCGCGAAGACCGCATCTCCCTGCTGGCGCTCCTGGCCGGCCTCGAACCGCAACCGGAGTCGGTGCCCATCAACCAGCTCATCCCCATTCCGGGCACGCCGCTTGCCGACGCGCCGCCCATCGATCCGTTCGAGCTCGTGCGCACGATCGCGGTCGCCCGGCTCGCCCTGCCGCGGAGCTACGTGCGCCTGTCGGCCGGCCGCGGCCAGATGAGCGACGAGCTCCAGGCGCTGTGCTTCTACGCCGGGGCCAATTCCCTCTTCTACGGCGAAAAACTCCTCACCACCGGGAACCCGGACGTCGCGCACGACGACGTCCTGCTCGAGCGGCTCGATTTGCGGCCGGAGTGAGATTCATGGAAGCCCCCGCTTTGTTCGCCCAGGAAGCAACGCAATGGGAACGCCGCAGCCTCGAGGCCGTATGGCACCCGTGTACCCAGATGCAACGCCATCTGCCTGCTGGCGATCCGAATGCCCTCCCGCTCTTGCCCGTAGCCCGTGCAGCAGGCCCATGGCTATATGGTTTCGACGGTCGGGCCTACTACGATGCCATCTCTTCGTGGTGGACCACGCTCTTCGGTCACCGGCATCCTCCCATCATCGCCGCGATCAAGGAACAGCTCGATACGCTCGACCACGTGCTGCTTGCCGGTTGCACCCATGCTGCCGCGGTCGAACTGGCGGAACGGCTGCGTGCCCTGACGGGAGGGCAACTCGGGCATGCTTTCTTCGCTTCCGATGGCGCCAGCGCTACCGAAATCGCGTTGAAAATGGCAGCCCATTACGCCAGAAACCGAGGATTCCCCTGCAAGACCGGTTTCGTTTGTTTCGCCGGTGGCTATCATGGAGAGACGATCGGCGCGCTCGGCGTTACCGACGTTCCTCTCTTCCGGCAGGCCTATGAACCCCTGTTGCGCCCGGCGACGATTCTGCCCTGTCCCGACGCCCGTCTCGGCCCCCCGGCACTCGAACGAGCGGTTTGCGCTCTACGGTCGCACCTCCAAGCCCATGCCGAAGAGGTGGCCGCGGTGATCGTCGAGCCCATGGTGCAATGCGCTGGCGGCATGATCATGCATTCGCCGGAATTCTTGCGCTGCGTGCGCCGTCTGTGTGACGAATACGGCGTGCTGCTGATTTTCGACGAAATCGCAGTGGGATGTGGGCGAACAGGACGCCTGTTCGCCCACGAGCACGCCGGCGTGCGCCCTGACCTGCTCTGCCTGTCCAAGGGAATCACCGGTGGTACCTTGCCGCTGGCAGTAGTGCTCACCACCGATGAAGTGTTCGAGGCCTTTCTCGATGAGCGCATCGAACGCGGATTTCTCCATTCCCATTCCTACACGGGAAATCCCCTTGCCTGTCGTGCCGCTTGTGCCACCTTGGCGCTCCTTGAAGAGCCTGGCATACCAGAAAGGCTGGAAGCGCTCGGCGCGGCCTTCGAACGCGCTTTGGCACCCATTGCGGCGCAACATGGGGCTGCTCACCTGCGCCGCTGCGGTACCCTCGTGGCTTTCGACCTACCCAAGGCAGCGGAGGATTTTCCACGTCGCGCCGCCGTAGCTGCGCTCGAGCATGGCCTGTTGCTGCGACCTTTGGGTCGGACGGTCTATGTCATGCCCCCTTACGAGACGCGTCCCGAGGAGGTGGATTTCGCCTGCGAAGCGATCGTGCGCACCTTGGCCGACGTCCTTTGATCCCTGCGTGAGGCCGTTGCATGCATGATTCGTCACCTTCCTTCGTACGAGGATGGCTCGCCGAGCGGCAGGATCGAGGGCTACTGCGTCGCCTGCGACGCGCGTCACCAGTGGCTTCGAGCGCACGCTTCGTCCATGACGGACGACAAGGAATCAGTTTCGCCAGCAACGACTATTTGGGACTGGCGCACCATCCTGCCCTCGTCGAAGCGCTGATCGAAGGGGCGAAGATCTGGGGCGTCGGTGCCGGTTCCTCGGCCTTGGTGGGCGGCTATACCGAGGCGCACGCAGTGCTGGAATCCGAGCTCGCTGCCTTCCTGGGGTTTCCCGCGGCCCGAGTCTTCACCTCCGGCTACGCCGCCAACCTCGCGGTGATTACCGCCTTTGCCCGCGAAGCGCCGACGGCCATTTTTGCCGACAAACTGGTTCATGCCTCGCTCGTCGATGCGCTGCAACTCGCCCGCGCTGGCGGCGCCAAAGTTCGACGTTATCCCCATGGCAACCTCTCCTTCCTCGGCCAATGGCTGGAAAAATCCCGAGAGCCGGTGAAACTCGTCGTCACCGATGGGGTGTTCAGCATGGACGGGGACATCGCTCCGCTGTCAGCGCTCTCGGAGCTGGCGCGCGCCCACGGTGCCTGGCTCATCGTCGACGATGCCCACGGATTCGGTATTCTCGGGCCTGCCGGACAGGGAAGTTTTGCCGATGCCGGTCTGACTCCTCAATCGCATTGGCTCTGGGGCGTCACGTTTGGGAAAGCGTTGGGTGCAATGGGTGCCGCCGTGCTGGGCGCAGAAGAGGCGATGCTCTGGCTCGATCAGGCCGCGCGGACACACATCTATACGACCGCCATGCCGCCCGCGCTGGCACACGCCGTGCATACCGCCCTGCAGCTGGTGCGCGAGGAAACGACGCGTCGTGATCGACTCGCTGCGCTCATTCACCACTGGCGCCAGGGAGTGGCCCGGTTACCGGCGATCGAGGTGATCCATGCGCCGGAACCGCCAGAGAGCAGTAGCTCGGCCCTTCCCCGCTTGCCGTTTTCTCGTACCCCGATCCAACCCTTGATCTTGGGATCACCGGGGCAAACACTCGCCATTGAGCAAGCCTTGGCGCAGGCCGGGTTTTTCGTGCCGGCGATCCGCCCACCCACCGTCCCCGAGGGCAGCGCACGCCTGCGTTTTTCCTTATGCGCCGATCACGGCGAGGCTGAGCTCGATGCCTTGCTCGAAGTGCTGTCGCCGATCTTCCAGCAGTTCCCCACGGCAGACAAATGATGAACGAATGCAAGATGCCCATCCGGCGTGCTTTCACCCGACGGCGGCACAGCTATGCAGCCCACGACTACCCACAGCGACGCATCGCGGCCCACCTCGCCCAACGACTCGTCACCGTCTCGGACATGCCCGAGGGCTGGATCATCGACGCGGGCTGTGGCATCGGGCGCGATCTGCCGCTGCTGGCGCAGCGCTTCGGTCACGAGCGTCTTCTTGCCGTGGATTTCTCCCCCGAGGCCTTGGCCCTGATGCCGGCATCGGAAGTCACTCGCCTGTCGGCCGACCTCGAACTCCTGCCTTTGGCCGATGCCATCTGCGCCGGCTACTGGAGCAACTGCGCCTGGCAATGGACGCGGCCGCAGAGCGTTCTCGCACAGGCTTGGCGCGTCCTCAAAGCGAGGGGATGGCTATGGGCGAGCATCGTCCTTGCGGGCACGTTCCCTGAACTCGATCGAGCAGTGCGAACAGTGGGCGTCACGTCTGCCTTGGCGCGACTACCGGCCGAAACCGAGTGGGAGCACGCCCTTGGAACCCATTCGTGGTACGCATGCCGCTGGGAAATTCGCCATTTCACTTTTTATTATCCCGATGCAGAAACCCTCCTCCATGCGATTCGAGGCGTCGGAGCAAACCCGACGACACATTCCGGTTCCCCTGTTTGGACCCCCGGACGCCGGCGCGCACTACTCGATGCCCTGGAACGAGAGCGCACGGAAGAAGGATTGGGTTTGAGCTACCGCGTGGGTTTCTTGGCGGCCTGCAAAAAAGGAGGCTGAAAAACATGAATCCGGGCATATGGTTCCTCACCGGCACTGATACGGAGATCGGTAAAACCCATGCTGCTTGCCAGCTGCTCGTACGAGCACGCACCTCGGGGTGGCGCGCCGTGGGTGTCAAAGCCGTCGCCGCGGGCGTGGATGAAACGGGGTTCAATGAAGACGTAGTCGCACTCGCAGAAGCCGACAGCGTCGATCTTCCGGCTGCAGTGCGAAATCCCTACTGTTTCAAAGCCCCCATCTCGCCCCACCTGGCAGCGGCCCAAGAAGGCGTAAAAATCGACCTGGAAAAAATCGTCTCGGCCGTTGCCAAGGCACGCAGGTACGCCGATCGGGTACTGGTCGAAGGTGCTGGGGGGTTTCTCGCTCCACTTACGCCAACGCACACCATGGCCGACCTGGCAGTAGCGCTCGGAGCCCCTGTCATCCTCGTCGTAGGAATGCGCCTTGGTTGCCTCAACCATGCACTGCTCACGGTAGAGGCGATCGATCGACGAGAGCTGGTTTTGGCCGGATGGATTGCCAATTGCCTCGATTCTGAAATGGCCAGCCTCGACGGCAATCTCGCCACCCTACGGCAAACGATCTCAGCCCCCTGTCTGGGCGTGATTGCTCACGGCAGCAGACGCGACGACATCGGCTGGGTGCGCTGGCCCGATGAGCGCTGAATCACTCCGACTCCGTTCCTGTCTTTGCTTTTTGCTGGCACAGAAAGCGGCGAATCTCCCCTGCCATGAAGTCCGTCCTGCCCCAAAACGGGGCATGCGCCGCGCCTTCCACCGCGACGAAACGCCCCCGAGCAACGTGGTCCGCAATCCAACGACCGGCAATCGGCGGAATCAAACTGTCCGCGGTGCCATGGAATACCAAAACGGGCACTCCGAGTCCGAGCAGGGTGGCGCGAAGGTCTATCTCCTGTAGCCAATCCAGTCCCGTGGCCAGCGCTTCCGTCGAAGGAAAATCGTCCATCTGACGCATTAGCTGTCGGGAGATGTCTGTGGCCCTGAGATCTCCTCGATTGAAATCGACGATGAATCGGCGTAGAGAGGCAGCAGGCTCCGTACACACTTGTTCCCGAAAAGAAGCCAAACGCTCTGGTGCCAAGCCGTATGGCCATCCTCTGCGACGGACGAACGAAGGGGTGGGAGAGATGGCCACGACCGCAGAAAAGACGTTCGGCGCCAAAGAGGCTGCCGCCAAAGCCAGCATGGCACCTAGGGACCAGCCCACAAGACACGCGCCTTCAGGGGCCTCGTTGCTCAATCTTTGTACCGCCTCGGCGCAGGTATCCGCCTTGGCTGTATGCCCTGGCAAATCGTGCCACTGGGCTCCGAGTACGGAAACGAGGCCAGCCAAAGGCCCCCGACCGAGACCCCAGCCAGGCACACACAGAATCGGTGTCACGACGTCTCCGCGGCCTTGGCTTTCTTCCTCGTCGCGGAGCGCCCTTTCTTCTCCGACGCCTCGCGCGGCTCGAATTCGAAGCCGATCTTGCCGTCGGGTTGGCGCACGAGGTAGGCGGAGAACTTGCGCCGCGTGCGCGCTGACACGAAGCCGGTGAGGAGATCGGTCTTGCCCTCGGAAAGGAGCTTCTTCATCTGCTCCGGCTCGATCGGTTGCTGCAAGATGGTGCGGCCGCTGCGGAAGTCGCAGGTCTTGTCGGGGCCGAGCGACTTGGTGCACACGTAGCTCGTGCCGTGCTCGACCACCGGCGCGCCGCACTTGGGGCAGGGCCCGAGCGATTCGCGTTCGGCCAGATCCGCCGGCACTTCCTCCGGCGGTTCGACGGCGAAGGCGAACGTAGGCTGCTTGGCCTCGTCGAGCACCAGCTCGGCGGCGAAGGGCCGCCCCAGGCGGCTGCGAAACCCCTCCAGCGGGCCGATTCGGCCTTGGGTGAGCAGCGCCTCGGCTTCGGGCACGTCGATCTGCCGGCCGGCGATGATTTTCCACATCGACCAGCCGCACTGATCGCATTGAAAGGTCTTGTAGGTTTCGCGCACGGTGCCGCCGCACTTGGGGCAGGGCGCCTGCAGGGTGGCGAAGTCGCCGGGCACGGTGTCGGATTCGTGGCGCTTGGCGCGTTCGACGATGTCCTGCGCCATACGCGCGATCGAGGCCATGAACTCTTCGCGCGCGAGCCGCCGCTTCTCCATCAGGGCGAGCTTGTGCTCCCACTCGCCGGTGAGTTCGGGCGAGGTGAGCGCGTCGATGCCTAAGCCTTTCAAGAGGGTGATGAGCGAGAAGGCCTTGGCGGTGGGTACGAGCTCGCGCCCCTCGCGCACAAGGTATTTTTCTTCCAGCAGACCCTCGATGATCTGGGCGCGGGTGGCGGGCGTTCCCAGACCCCGCTCGGCCATGGCCGCGCGCAGTTCCTCGTCTTCGACGAGCTTGCCTGCGCCTTCCATGGCGGAAAGGAGCGTGGCCTCGGTGTAGCGCGCCGGCGGCTTGGTGTGCAAGTCCTTGATCTCGACGGCCTCGGTATGAACGGTCTCGCCGGGGGCGACGGGCACGAGTTCCCCTTCGCCCTCGCCAGCGGCCCGTTTGCCGTAGACCTCGAGCCAGCCCGGGGCGACCAGTACCTTGCCTTCGGTCTTGAAGGCGTCTTCGCCCACGCGGGTGATGCGGGTGGTGACACGGTATTCGGCCGGCGGATAGAAGACGGCGAGGAACCGCCGCGTGACCAGGTCGAAGATCTTCTGTTCGGGTTCGGACAGCCCTTTGGGCACCACGCCAGTGGGGACGATGGCGAAGTGGTCCGACACCTTGGCGTTGTCGAAGATGCGCTTGTTGGGTTTGACCCAGCCTTGGGCGAGGATCTTGCCGGCGAAGGGTTGGTATTCCGACGGCAGCTGCGCCAGCACCTCGCGCACGGTGCCGATCATGTCCTCGGGTAGCGCCCGGGCGTCGGTACGGGGATAGGTGAGCGCTTTGTGCCGCTCGTAGAGCGCCTGGGCAATGGCGAGCGTGTTGCGCGCGGAGAAGCCGAAGCGGGCATTCGCCTCGCGCTGCAGGCTGGTGAGGTCGAAGAGCGGCGGGGCGATCTGCGTGCTGGGCTTGGCGGTTTCCTCAACCACACCCGGCTGGTCCAGGACGCGATCGCGGATGGCTTCGGCGCGCTCCCGCTCCCACAGACGGTAGGGGCTGGCGTGCTCGTCGCCCTCGGGCTTTTTGAATTTTTCGTCGAACCAGCGGCCGGTGTAGGTGCCGGCGGCAGCGCGGAAGGTGGCTTCCACTTCCCAGTAGGGGCGGGGCCGGAAGGCGCGGATCTGACGTTCGCGCTCGACGACCATGGCGAGCGTGGGCGTCTGCACCCGGCCCACCGTGGTGAGATGAAAGCCCCCCGACTTGGAGTTGAAGGCGGTCATGGCGCGCGTGCCGTTGATGCCGATGAGCCAGTCGCTCTCGGCGCGGCTCACGGCGGCCTGGCGCAGCCCTTCCATCTCCTCGGCCGAGCGCAGGTGGGCGAAGGCCTCGCGGATCGCCTGCGGCGTCATCGATTGCAGCCACAGGCGCTGCACGGGTTTGTCGATCTTGCCGTACTGCACGATGTAGTTGAAGATGAGCTCGCCTTCGCGCCCGGCGTCGCAGGCGTTGATGAGCCCGTCGACGTCCTTGCGCTTGGCAAGGCGCAGCAGGAGTTTGAGCCGGTCCTCGCTCTTGGCGATGGGCTGCAGCTCGAAGCGCGGCGGGATCACGGGCAGGTTGGCGAAGCTCCACTTGCCGCGCTTGACCTCGCATTCGTCCGGCGCCTTGAGTTCGAGCAGGTGCCCGACGGCGGAGGAGAGGACGTACTGTTCGGACTCCCAGTAGTCCTTTTCCTTGTGAAAGCCTCCGAGCGCGCGGGCGATGTCCTGCGCGACGGAGGGTTTTTCGGCGATGATGAGTTTCTTGCCCATGGATTCAGTGCAGCCGCGGCGGTTCGGCGTCTTCGTCGTCTTCGACGCGCAGCAGTTCGTCGACGACGAGGGGATCGAGTTCCCGTTCATGCTGCCACAGCACCATCAGCGCGAGCACCTTGAAATCGTCCGGATCGAGCGGCGTCGCGCCGAATTCCAGGGCGCGGTCGATGAGGGTTTCGCGCAGCGCCTCGTCGATGGCGCCGTGGCGTTGCAGGAAGTAGACCAGGTTCTGCCCGGCGGTTCCCAGGACTTGCCGTTCTTCTTCGGTGAAGATGCGCACGCTGCCGCCGGCGGGCGGGATACGCCACGAAGGGGAAAGGGCCTCGGCGTTTCTGAGCGTGTCGAGCCAGGAGAGCGCCTCGTCGATCTCGTCGCCCTCGAAACCGGCATCGGCGAGCCGCGCGCGCAGCTCGTCCGGATCCTTCGGTGCCTCGTTGGGTCCGGCATAGTTTTCAAAGAGATAGACGAGGACATCGAACATGGAGAGATTCCTTCAGCGGGTGCGTTGGTAGCGGCCGCCCGGCAGGCGCACGACGGCGCCGTCGAGTTCCAGCGGCAACAGCATGGCCGAGAGTGCCTCGCTCGTCAAGCCCGTGCGATGCATCAGTGTAGCGAACAAATAAACTGTCCGGACTTGTAGCACGAGGTTTGTCCGGTTTTCATTAGGTATGGAAGGAGGTGCCTAATGAGACGGACGCAGTTGCTACAGGAGGTACGGAAGATG
>NZ_SBIK01000021.1 GCF_006503695.1 Tepidiphilus succinatimandens | reverse complement strand
TAGTACTTCGACAGCACCGTCGTCAGCGCCGCCGTCAGCGTCGTCTTCCCATGGTCCACGTGACCGATCGTGCCCACATTCACGTGCGGCTTCGTGCGCTCAAACTTCGCTTTTGCCATGAAAGACCCCTATCGTCTCGAATCTGCCTACCGACGGCCCAGCCGACGGCGCAGTAAGGGTTGGTGCCCATGACGTGGATCGAACACGTGACCTCTCCCTTACCAAGGGAGTGCTCTACCACTGAGCTACATGGGCAATGCCCGACGAACTGGAGCGGGTGAAGGGAATCGAACCCTCGTCTTAAGCTTGGAAGGCTTCTGCTCTACCATTGAGCTACACCCGCTCGACACCCGCAGCCGGTTTCGTATTCACTTGGAGGGGGTAGGATTCGAACCTACGAAGGCTGAGCCGGCAGATTTACAGTCTGCTCCCGTTGACCGCTTGGGTACCCCTCCGCAAGAAGCGGCATTGTGTACGAATTTGGGGCGAATGTCAACGCCGTGACGGCAGGAAAAAAGGACTCGGGGTTGACGCTCCCGGAATGCCGCTATATAACGAACCCATCACGCCGGCACCCTTGCCATGTCCATGACGATCGCCGTCTCTCCTTCCTTTTTACAGGCATGTCCATGAACACTTCCCTGAAGCCTTGGCTCACGCGTATCGGCTTGATCCTGCTTCTCATCGCGCTTGGATTCTGGATCTGGCTGCGCGTCGAACCTTCGCGCCAACACGACGGGCTAGTATCGAGCAACGGCCGGATCGAGGCGACCGATGTCAACATTGCCGCCAAGATCGCCGGGCGCATCGCCTCCATCACCGTGGATGAGGGCGATCTCGTCACTGAAGGGCAGATCGTGGCCCAGATCGATACCAGCGTGCTCGAGGCCCAATTGCGCGAGGCGCAGGCGCAGTGGGAACGCGCCAAGCGCGACCTGGAGACGAGCCGCGGCACGCTCGCCCAGCGTGAGGCCGATCAGGCGGCGGCCGAAGCGGTGGTGGCGCAGCGCCTGGCCGACCTCGATTACAACCGCAAGCAGCTCGCGCGCACCAGAGAGCTTGCCCAGGCCAAGATGGCGGCCCAATCCAAGCTCGACCAGGATGCGGCCGCAGTGACGGCAGGCGAAGCCGCGGTGGTCTCGGCCCGCGCCCAGGTGCGGGCGGCGCAGGCTGCGGTGGTGCAGGCACGCTCGGCGATCGCCGCGGCCGAAGCCCAGGTGGCCGCGGCGCAGGCAAGCATCGAGCGCATCCAGGCCGACATCGATGACAGCCAGCTCAAGGCGCCGCGCAGCGGCCGCGTGCAGTACCGCGTGATGCAGCCCGGCGAGGTGGTGGCCGCCGGCGGTGCCGTGCTCAATGTGGTCGACCTCTCCGACGTCTACATGACTTTCTTCCTGCCGACGCAAGTCGCCGGCAAAGTGGCGATCGGCTCGGAGGTTCGCCTCGTGCTCGATGCTTTCCCCCAGTACGTGATCCCGGCTACGGCGACTTTCGTCTCCGACGTGGCGCAATTCACGCCCAAAACGGTGGAAACGGCCGAAGAGCGGCAGAAACTGATGTTCCGGGTCAAGGCGAGCATCGACCCGGATCTGCTGCGCCAGCACCTGCCTCAGGTCAAGACGGGCTTGCCGGGCATGGCCTATCTCAAGCTCGATCCCCAGCGTGACTGGCCCGCCCACCTCCAAGTGAAGGTGCCCTGATGCGTGAGCCGGTCGCACGGCTGCAGGGGGTGAGTCTGGTCTACGGCAAGACTCGCGCCCTCGACGGGGTAGACCTCGACATCCCTTCCGGCTGCCGCGTCGGATTCATCGGCCCCGACGGGGTGGGAAAATCCAGCCTGCTGGCGCTCGTCTCCGGAGCGCGCGCCATCCAGCAGGGCAAGGTGTGGGTGCTGGGCGGAGACATGGCCGACCCTCGCCACCGATTGCGGGTCTGTCCCAACATCGCCTACATGCCCCAGGGCTTGGGCAAGAACCTCTATCCGACGCTCTCCGTGGCGGAGAACATCGACTTCTTCGGCCGCCTCTTCGGCCACGACGCGGCCGAGCGCAAACGGCGCATCGAGCAGCTCACCCGCGCCACGGGACTCTTCCCTTTTCTCGACCGTCCCGCCGGCAAGCTCTCGGGCGGCATGAAGCAGAAGCTCGGCCTGTGCTGCGCCCTCATCCACGATCCCGAGCTCTTGATCCTCGACGAGCCCACGACCGGCGTCGATCCCCTGTCGCGGCGCCAGTTCTGGGCCCTCATCGATGAGATTCGCGCCACGCGCGAAGGCATGAGCGTGCTCGTGGCCACCGCCTACATGGAGGAAGCGGCGCGTTTCGACTGGCTCATCGCCATGGATGCCGGCAAGGTGCTCGCCACCGGCGCGCCTCACGAATTGCTGGAGCGCACCGGCACCGAGACGCTCGACCAGGCCTTCATCGCGCTGCTGCCGGAAGAAAAACGCCGCGGCCATCGGCCTGTCGAAATCACGCCGCTGCCCGCCGACCGTGACGGTGAGGTCGCCATCGAAGCGAAAGACCTGACGATGCGCTTCGGCAGCTTCACCGCCGTCGACCACGTGAGCTTCCGCATCCGCCGCGGCGAGATCTTTGGCTTCCTCGGCTCGAACGGCTGCGGCAAGACGACGACGATGAAGATGCTCACGGGGCTGCTCACGCCCACCGAGGGCAAGGCCTGGCTCTTCGGCAAGGAAGTCGACCCGCGCGACATCGATACGCGCCGCCAAGTGGGCTACATGTCGCAGTCCTTTTCGCTCTACGACGAGCTCACGGTGCGGCAGAACCTCGAGCTGCACGCGCGGCTCTACGGCATCCCCAAGGAGAAGATCGCCGATTACGTCCAGGAAGTGGTGCAGCGCTTCGGACTCTCGCGAATCATCGACGCCCTTCCCCCTTCACTGCCCCTGGGACATCGGCAGCGGCTGTCGCTCGCGGCCGCCGTCATCCATCGACCGAAAATATTGATCCTCGACGAGCCGACCTCGGGGGTCGACCCGGTGGCGCGCGACGGGTTCTGGAACCTCTTGCTCGAACTGTCGCGCCGCGACGGCGTGACGATCTTCATCTCCACCCATTTCATGAACGAGGCGGAGCGCTGCGACCGCATCTCGCTGATGCATGCCGGGAAAGTGCTCGTCACGGGAGCGCCGGCCGAGATCGTGCGCGAGGGCGGTCACGAGTCGCTCGAAGCGGCCTTCATCGACCATCTGGAACGGGCTGCACAAGAGGGGCAACAGGCCGACGATACCCAAGGGTCGACCGCCATGAGCGGCGAAGAACGCAAACGCACGGCGGGTCTGACCGAAAAAGCGCCGGTGCGGGGAACGACGCACACCACCTCCTTTTTCAGCCTGCGCCGGATGCTGAGCTACCTGGTGCGCGAAGCTCTGGAACTGCGTCGCGACCCGATCCGCCTGTCGCTGGCGCTGGTGGGCAACGCCATCTTGATGCTGGCGATGGGCTTTGGCATCACCATGGACGTGGAGGATCTGACCTTCGCCGTCCTCGATCGCGACCAGACCACGCTGAGCCAGTCGTACGCCCTCAATCTGGCCGGTTCGCGCTATTTCAGCGAGCAGCCTCCGATCGCCGACTACGAAGAAATGGACCGGCGAATGCGCTCGGGCAAACTGGGTCTGGCGGTCGAGATCCCGCCGGGCTTTGCACGCGACCTCGCGCACGGCAAACCGGTGGAGGTCGGAGCGTGGATCGACGGGGCGATGCCTTCGCGCGCGGAAACGATCCGTGCCTATGTCCAGGGCATTCACGCGCAGTGGCTCCAGACACAAGCGCGCGAACGTCACTTGCCCGACCCGACGCTGGCCACGATCGAGATCCGTTTCCGCTACAACCCGGACGTGAAGAGCATCGTCTCGATGGTACCCGCAGTCATCCCGCTGCTACTGATGCTCATTCCGGCGATGCTCGCCGCCTTGGCGATCGTACGCGAAAAGGAACTGGGGTCGATCACCAACTTCTATGTCACCCCGACGACGAGGATGGAATTCCTCCTCGGCAAGCAAATCCCCTACGTGATTCTCTCCCTCCTCAGCTTCGTGCTGCTGCTCGCGCTGGCCGAATTCGTCTTTCGCGTGCCCGTCAAGGGAAGCTACCTGGCGCTGTTCCTGGGTGCAATCTTGTATGTCATGGCCTCGACCGCCTTGGGTATATTGATCTCGAGTTTCATGCGCAGCCAGATCGCGGCGGTCTTCGCCACGGCGGTGCTCACACTGCTGCCGGCGACGCAATTCTCGGGCCTCATCGATCCGGTCTCCTCGCTCGAGGGCGGAGGTCGGCTGATCGGCGAAATCTATCCGACCACCCACTTCGTGGTCATCTCCCGCGGTACGTTCTCGAAAGCGCTGCACTTCCGCGATCTCACCGACGCCTTCGTACCGCTCGCGCTCGCCTGGCCCATCCTCTTTGGCTTGTCGGCGGCACTGCTGCGCAAACAGGAGCGTTGAACCGTGCGCTGGTCCCACGTCTGGCATCTCGGCATCAAAGAGTTCTACAGTCTGGGACGCGACCCGGTGCTGCTGGTGCTGATCCTCTATGTCTTCACTTTCTCCATCCATTCGCAGGCCACGTCGATTCCCGAAACGCTCAACAAGGCGCCGATCGCCGTGGTGGACGAGGATCGTTCGCAGCTCTCCGAACGCATCCTCCATGCCCTCTATCCGCCGTATTTTCTGCCGCCGGAGCGCATCGACACCGCCACGATGGACGCGCGCATGGACCGAGGGCTGGATACGTTCGCGCTCGACATCCCGCCGGATTTCGAGCGCGACGTGATGGCCGGCAAGAAACCGACGATCCAGCTCAACGTCGACGCCACCCGGATGAGCCAGGCGTTCACCGGCAGCGGCTACGTGCAGACCATCGTCAATGAAGAGATCGCGGCCTACGTCGCTCGCCACAAGGCGCAGGAACGCCAGCCCGTGGAGCTCAGCTTGCGTATCCGCTTCAACCAGGAATTGAACAAATCCTGGTTCGGCGGCATCATGGGCATCATCAACGAAGTGACGATGCTCTCCATCGTGCTCACCGGCGCAGCGCTCATCCGCGAGCGCGAACATGGCACGATCGAGCACCTCTTGGTCATGCCGGTCACCGCACTCGAGATCATGTTGAGCAAAATCTGGTCGATGGGGCTGGTCGTCCTGGTCGCCGCGACGCTTTCGCTCATCTTCGTGGTGCATTACTGGATCGGCGCGCCGCTGCAGGGTTCGGTACCACTCTTCGTGGCGGGAACCGCTGTCCATCTGTACGCCACCACGGCGATGGGCATATTCTTGGGCACGATGGCACGCTCCATGCCACAGCTCGGCCTGCTGCTCATGCTCATCCTGCTCCCCTTGCAGATGCTCTCCGGAGCGACGACGCCACGCGAGAGCATGCCGCAATTCGTCCAGGACATCATGCTGCTCGCACCGAACACGCATTTCGTGATGCTCGCCCAGGGCATCCTCTACCGCGGTGCGGGGTTCGACGTGGTCTGGCCGCAGTTTGCGGCGCTCGCGGTGATCGGCACGGTGCTCTTCCTCTCCTCACTCGCTTACTTCCGTAAGATGCTGGAGACGCAGCAGTGAAGAGCGCCCCCTGCCCAGCCTCCGGCGGGCGGCGCAGGCGCGCAAGCGTGGCCATACGCCATGTCAAGTTCTCCCTGCTCGCCTTGACCTTCCTGCTGGCCTCGGAAATGGCGCCAGCCGGTACGGCGGTGCCAACGCCTTGTGCCGTCGACCCGCTGCCGGCAGCGGTCGAGTCCGCCTCGCGGCCGACGGACGGAGCGCCCGAAGCCGCGAGCGGCTATACACCCAAGCCCCCAGTGCGCTCGTCACGGGCAATGATCGTCGCTGCCAACCCTCTGGCCACCGCGGCCGGTTGCGAAGTCCTCCTGCGCGGCGGCAATGCCGTGGATGCCGCAGTGGCGGCGATCGCCGTGCTGGGATTGGTCGAACCGCAATCGGCCGGACTCGGCGGCGGGGGGTTCTTGCTCGCTTGGAACGCCAAGGCGCGGCGCCTGACGAGCTACGACGGCCGTGAAACGGCCCCGCTTGCCGCCGATCCGTCCGACCTGGTGCGCCTCGCTCCCGACGATCCCTCCCCGCCCCTGCCGCTCACGGCCGACACACCCGCCTCCGAGCGCTTCGACGCCCTGCGCGCGAGCGGCCGCTCCATCGGCACGCCGGGCCTGGTGCGACTGCTCGAGCGCGCGCATGCCGAACAGGGGCGTCGCCCTTGGGCCGAACTCTTCGCCCCGGCGATCCGGCTGGCCGAGCAAGGATTCCCCCTTTCGCCACGACTGGCGGCGGTAGCCAAGCCGCTCACCCGCTGGCTGCAACTCGACGCCGAGGCCAGCGCCTATCTGCTCACTCCCGCAGGCCAGGTAAAAGCCGTGGGCACGATCCTCTCCAATCCGGCCTACGCCCGCACGCTGAAAGAACTGGTGAGCGCCGGACCGGATGCCTTCTATACGGGGCCGCTCGCGCACGCCCTGGTGGCACGGGCGCACGCAAGCCGCGGCGCCGACGGCACGCCGCTCACGGCGTCGAAGCTCGCCGACGAGGATCTGGCGCGTTATCGGGCGATCGAGCGTCCGCCCGTATGCGCCCCTTATCGCGCCTGGTGGGTGTGCGGCATGGGTCCTCCTTCCTCCGGCGGCCTCGCCGTGGGGCAGATCCTGGGCCTGCTCGAACGTTTCCCCCTCGCGCAGCATCCGCCGGCAGCCGGTGCGGAAGGCGGACTGCCGGATGCCCAGGCGGCGCACTGGATCACCGAGGCCGAGCGGCTCGCCTTTGCCGACCGCGACCGCTACGTGGCCGATCCCGACTTCGTGCCCCTGCCCGGCGGTTCGGTCGCCGCTTTGCTCGACCCTGACTATCTCGCTGCACGCTCCCGGCTCATCCAGGACGAGCGCAGCCTCGGTATGGCACCGGCCGGAACGCCGCTCGCCGCAGCGCCGCAGTACGCTGTGGGCCCGGAAATCGAGGAGCACGGCACGACCCACCTCACCGTGGTCGATCCGGAAGGCAACGTGGTCGCGCTCACGGCCTCGATCGAATCGGCCTTCGGTTCCTTTCGCATGGTGGGCGGATTCTTCCTCAACAACGAGCTCACCGATTTCGCCTGGGAGCCGTTCGCCGATGGCATGCCAGTGGCCAACCGGCTGGAGCCGGGCAAGCGTCCGCGCAGCTCCATGGCGCCGACGCTCGTCTTCACCCGCGCTCCCGACGGGGGTCTGGGCGAATGGCAGATCGCCACCGGCTCGCCCGGCGGCTCGGCCATCATCCCCTACGTGGCCCAGACGCTGGTGGCCCAGCTCGACTGGGGGCTGGACCCTTACGCGGCGGCGGCGCAGATCCGCGTCGGGGCCTTCAACCGCCCCCAGACCTGGATCGAAGATGGCCACCCTACCCCTGCGGCGGCGCTCGTCGAAGGCTTGCGGGCGCGAGGGCACGAAATCGTGCGCCGCCCCCAGCCCAGCGGCATCGCCACCGTCATCCGCGCCCCCGACGGGGCGCTGCAAGGGGCGGCCGATCCGCGCCGCGAAGGGGTAGCCCTGGGATGGTGAAGCAGCTTGCGCCGCTCTACCTCGCCTCGCAAAGCCCCCGCCGCCGTGAGCTCCTCGCCCAGCTCGGCTGGGATGCCCGGGTGATTCCGCTGGAGGGCGAATGGGTCGACGAAACGCCCCTTGCGCGCGAGGCGCCGCGGGACTACGTCCTGCGGCTCGCCCGGGCCAAGGCCGAAGCCGGCTGGCGACGGCGCGAGGCGCTGGCGCTGCCGCCCGGACTGGTGCTGGGCGCCGACACCACGGTGAGCATCGATGGACTGATCCTAGGCAAGCCGCGGGATGCCGACGAGGCCCGGCACATGCTGCGCCGCCTCTCGGGCCGAATGCACGAGGTGCACACGGGCGTGGCGCTCACCGACGGCACCCGCACGCAGGCAGCCGCTTCGACGAGCCGCGTCTGGTTCACCGCGCTCGCGGGCGAGGACATCGAACGCTATCTCGCCACTGGGGAACCCTGGGACAAAGCCGGTGCCTATGCCTACCAAGGACGCGCGGCCGCGTTCATCGAGCGCATCGAGGGCAGCGCTTCGGGCATCGTCGGTCTGCCGCTCTACGAGACCGCGCGTTTGTTGTCCGTTTTCGGCTATCCTCCCTTCCCATGAGCAAAGAATTCCTCATCAACTGCACGCCGCAGGAGACTCGGGTGGCCGTGGTCGAACAGGGCGTGGTACAGGAACTGCACGTCGAGCGCCTGGCGCACCGCGGCCTGGTGGGCAACATTTATCGTGGCCGCATCGTGCGCGTGCTGCCGGGCATGCAGTCGGCCTTCGTCGACGTGGGCCTGGAGCGCACCGCCTTTCTCCACATCACCGACCTGTGGCAGGCCGAGCGTCACCCCGAATCGCCCCCGCGCATCGAGCGCCTGCTCGCCGAAGGCGAGGAAATCACCGTCCAGGTGCTCAAGGACCCCATCGGCAGCAAAGGGGCGCGACTCACCACCCAGATCAGCCTGGCGGGGCGCTATCTCGTCTATCTCCCCCAGGAAAACCACATCGGCATCTCACAGAAGATCGAGGGCGAGAGCGAGCGCGAGACCCTGCGCGAGCGGCTCACGGCGCTGCTGCCGCCCGAGGAGAGCGGCGGCTACATCGTGCGCACCAATGCCGAGAATGCCACCGACGAGCAGCTGGCCGCCGACATCGCCTATTTGCGCCGCCTGTGGGCCGACATCCAGGGAGAGGCCCTTCGCCGCCGCGCTCCTTCGCTGATCCACGAAGACCTGGATCTGGCGCTGCGCGTGCTGCGCGACTTCGTCGACGGCGAGGCGGCACGCATCCGCGTCGATTCGCGCGAAAACGCCCAGAGGCTCTTGGCCTTCGCCGAGACCTACACCCCCCAGGTTGCCCCCCTCATCGAGCACTACCGCGGAGACCGGCCGCTCTTCGAGCTCTACAACGTCGAGGAAGAGATCGAAAAAGCCCTGTCGCGCCGAGTCGATCTCAAATCGGGGGGCTATCTCATCTTCGACCAGACCGAAGCGCTCACCACCATCGACGTCAATACCGGCGCCTTCGTGGGCGCGCGCAATTTCGACGAGACCATCCTCAAGACCAACCTCGAAGCGGCGCAGGCGATCGCGCGGCAGCTGCGGCTGCGCAATCTCGGCGGCATCATCCTCGTCGATTTCATCGACATGACCAACCCCGAGCACCGCGAGCGCGTGCTCGAAGAGTTCAAGAAAGCGCTCTCGCTCGACCACACCAAGATCACGGTGAGCGGATTCACCCAGCTCGGACTGGTGGAGATGACGCGCAAGCGCACGCGCGAATCCCTCATGCAGCAGCTGTGCGAGCCCTGCCCGATGTGCGAGGGACGCGGCTTCGTCAAGAGCGCCGAGACGGTGTGCTTCGCCATCCTGCGCGAGATCCTGCGCGAGGCGCGCCAATTCGCCGATGCCAAGGAATTCCGCATCCTCGCCTCGCCCGCCGTGGTCGACCTCTTCCTGGAAGAACAGTCGCAGGCGCTGGCGATGCTGTCGGATTTCATCGGCAAGGAGATCTCGCTGCGCAGCGACACCTGCTACACGCAGGAGCAATACGACATCGTGCTTTTGTGAGACCGTGCCGATGCCCGCCCGCTCGCTTCCGCTCGAACCCGACGCCCGCCTGCGCGGCCGTCCCATCGTCTGGCTGCTCGCCACGCGCCCGGCCTTCCTCGTGGTCACCCTCATCGCAGTGCTGCTCGGGCTCGCGCTCACGGCCCATGAGGGTGCGGCGCTACGGCCCTGGGCGGCGCTGGCCACCCTCGTCTTCGCCCTGGTGGCGCACGCCGGCGCCAACATCATCAACGACTACCACGACCGCGACACCGACGGGCTCAATCGCGACCGGCTCTACCCCTTCACCGGCGGCTCGCGCTTCATCCAGAACGAAGTGCTCACGGCGCGGGAAACCGCCTGGCTCGGCTATGGAGCGCTTGCCACGGTGGTACCGGCGGGGCTCGCGCTCACCCTCACCAGCGGGCCGCTGCTCGTGCCCATCGGCCTCGCGGGCCTGCTGCTCGGCTGGGCTTATTCCGCGCCCCCTTTGCGGCTCGCCGGCCGCGGCCTGGGGGAAGTCGTCATTACCGCGGCCTGGCTGCTGGTGATCGTCGGCACGCACTACGTCCAGCTCGGCCGACTCTCTCCCGTGCCTGCTTTCGTGGGCCTGCCCTACGCGCTCCTGGTCGCGGCCATTCTCTACGTCAACCAGTTTCCCGACGCCCGGGCGGACGCGGCGGCCGGCAAGCGCACGCTGGTCGTACGGCTCGGCGCGGCGCGTGCCGCACACGGCTTGCCGCTCCTGGGGCTGTGCGCCGCCGGCTGGCACCTCGGCCTGATGGCCGCCGGCGCGATCCCCTTTGCGACGGGCGCCGCCTTGCTGCCGCTGCTCGCCTTGGTTCCTGCCTCCGCCCAGCTGAAGCGGCATGCGAGCGATCCGGCACGGCTGCGTCCGGCCATCACCGGCACGCTCGCAGCCACCGTCGGCTACGGCGCAGTGCTCACCCTCACCCTGTGGATCGACGCATGATCGGACTCGTGCGCGGCATCGTCCGCGAGAAAACCCCGCCCCAGATCCTCGTCGACACCGGCGCCGTCGGCTACGAGCTGCTCGTACCCATGAGCACCTTCTACACCTTACCGGCGATCGGCCAGGAAGTGACGCTGCGCACCCATCTCTTGGTGCGTGAGGACGAGCACCAGCTCTACGGCTTTGCCACGGAAGAAGAGCGCCACGCCTTCCGCCAGCTCATCCGCATCGCAGGGATCGGCGCGCGTACGGCGCTCGCCATCCTCTCGGGCCTGAGCGTGCGCGAGCTGCGCGAAGCCGTGCTGCTGCAAGACGGCGGACGGCTCGTCAAGATTCCCGGCATCGGCAAGAAAACCGCCGAACGCCTGCTGCTCGAGCTCAAGGACAAGACCGGAGCGCTGCTTCCCACCGGCCATGGCACGGCCGTACCCGCCGGCTCCGCTCCGCACCCGGCCAATTCACCGGAAGAGGCGATACGCGCCGAGATCGTCGCCGCGCTCCTCGCGCTCGGCTATTCCGAGCGCGAGGCGCTACGCGCCGTGTCGGCGCTTCCGCCGCAAAGCGACACGGCCACCGGCATCCGGCTCGCGCTCAAGGCGTTGGCACCCGGCGGCTGAAACGTACTTCAGAGGGAACGCGCACCGGACAGGAGCGCCGAGCGCCCTGAATGGCGGCTGCGTGATGGTCTTTTCAAGATGCCCCGCTACTCGAAGCGGAAGGCGTTTCGCCGTAGCGGCACCAGATGTCTTCGATCTCGGGCAGAGCGGCGAGAAAGGCGTCCACGACGGCGGGATCGAATTGCGTGCCGCGGCTCTGCTTCAGGTATTCCACCGCTTCTTCATGAGACCACGGCCGCTTGTAGGGCCGCTGCGAGCGCAACGCATCGTAGACGTCGCACACGGCGGCAATGCGCCCCTCCAGGGGGATTTCCTCGCCCCGCAGCCCCGCCGGATAACCGGTACCGTCCCAGCGCTCATGGTGCGTGAGCGCGATGCGGCGGGCCATCTGCAAAATTTCGTGGTCATTATCAGGGATGATGTCGGTGCCGATTTCGGAGTGACGCCGCATG
Source organism: Tepidiphilus succinatimandens (assembly GCF_006503695.1). Lineage (GTDB taxonomy): Bacteria > Pseudomonadota > Gammaproteobacteria > Burkholderiales > Rhodocyclaceae > Tepidiphilus > Tepidiphilus succinatimandens. The sequence continues at coordinate 14,014 of NZ_SBIK01000021.1, read as the reverse complement.
ACCGACATTTCTTCTTCGGTGAGTTTACCGGGTTTGAGCAAAATGGCATCGGGGATGCCGATCTTGCCCACGTCGTGCAAGGGGCTGGCCGCTTCGAGCTGCTCCACCCAACGCAGATCCTTGCCCAGGTGACGCGCCACGGCGGCGCACATCTTGGCCATGCGGTGGATATGCTCGCCCGTGTCGGCATCCCGATATTCGCCGGCACGCGCGAGGCTCACCGTCAGGTCCTTCGCCATCGAAGCAAGATCATCGGTATAGGCATCGTAATACACCGAGGCGACGAATCCCAAGTCGAGGAAGACGGCGAAATTGACCGCCCGCAGGACGCGTTTCTGCCGCTGCGGATCAGGCACATTTTCCATGACAATGGCATTGACCTCGCTCAGCACGACGGCGTAGGCACCCGAGAAGAGGCGCAGATCCACCCCTCGCTGCTGGTGGGTCTTACCCATGCGCAAGGCCGCTTCCACGTAGTCACGGTCGAACCGTCCGGCGAAGACGTACTCGAGCCAATGCCGCTTCTGATGGGCCAAGGCACGGTTCGCCGAATCCTCGTCGGCGAAGAGCTTGATCGCTTCGGGAGAATTGAGGACCCGGCGGTAGAAAGCGTGACTGACGCGGTCGATGCGCGGTGCGAGGATGGGGAAGAAATCGCGCAACGTGTCGATGATTTCCTGATCGATGTCGAGGAAATCGATCCACTGCTGCAGGGTCACGCCCATGTCTTTCATCCAAAAAGCTCCGCCGCCGCAGCCTTGGCTTCGCGACGGACGACGAGTGAATACCCGCCATTGTAACGCCGCTTCTTCGCTTTTGAGATGGAATGATCCCCATGGACCCGACGAAAACCGATGCCTTCGTCCTAACCGCAGCATTCCTCCTCCTACACCAGCAGGTCCCGCCTGCCGCCAACCATCCCGACGTTTCCCCCAATGGTTCGCGCCCGACGGGTTTTGCGCGATAATCGCGGCTCATTCCCCGCTGGACGATCGAACGGATGACACAGTCTGCCTCGCGCCTGCCGCGCACGTTCAGCCCGCTCGCGAACGCGCTTCGCGCGCTCGCCATGGATGCGGTGCAACTGGCGAAATCCGGCCATCCCGGCGCCCCCATGGGCATGGCCGAGATGGCCACGGTGCTGTGGCGCAAGCACCTCAAGCACAACCCTGCCAATCCCCAGTGGTGCGACCGCGACCGCTTCGTGCTCTCGAACGGGCACGCCTCCATGCTCCTCTACGCGTTGCTGCACCTCACCGGCTACGACCTCTCGCTGGATGAGCTCAAGCGTTTCCGGCAATTGCACAGCAAGACCCCGGGGCACCCCGAATACGGCGAGACCCCCGGCGTCGAGACCACCACCGGCCCGCTCGGACAGGGGCTAGCCAACGCCGTTGGCATGGCACTCGCGGAAAAACTCCTCGCGCATGAATTCAATCGCCCGGGGCATACCATCGTCGACCACCACACTTACGTCTTCGTGGGTGACGGTTGCCTCATGGAAGGCATCTCGCACGAAGCCTGTTCACTGGCCGGCACCTGGAAACTGGGCAAGCTCATCGTCCTCTACGATTCCAACGGAATCTCGATCGACGGCCAGGTGCAAGGCTGGTTCACCGAGGATACCGCCGCGCGCTTCCGTGCCTACGGCTGGCACGTGATCGAGCCGATCGACGGGCACGACATGAGCGCGATCGATGCTGCCATCACGCTCGCCAAGGCCGAGACCGAGCGCCCCAGCCTCATCGTCTGCCGCACCGTGATCGGTGCGGGCGCCCCCCACAAGCAAGGCACGAGCGACGTCCACGGCGCCCCCTTGGGTGAGGCCGAGATCGCCGCCGCGCGCGAGGCGATCGGCTGGCCCTACGGCCCCTTCGAGATCCCCGACGAGATCTACGCCCAATGGGATGCTCGCGCAGCCGGCCGCGAGCGCGAGGCCGCCTGGTTTGAGCGCTTCGAAGCCTATCGCCGGGTCTATCCGGAACTCGCCGACGAATTCGAGCGCCGCGTCGCCGGGCTGCTGCCCCTGCGCTGGCCGGAACTGGCCGACGAGGTGATCCGCGCCACCGTCACCCGGCGCGAACACATCGCCACGCGCAAGGCAAGCCAGAACGCCATCGCCGCCTATGCCAAGATCCTGCCGGAGCTGCTGGGCGGCTCGGCCGATCTCACCGGTTCCAACCTCACCGACTGGCCCGGCGCCCACCCCGTCACGCCTGAAGAAGGGGGAAACTACCTTCACTACGGCGTGCGCGAGTTCGGCATGGTGGCGATCGCCAACGGCATCGCGCTGCATCGCGGCCACATCCCCTTCACCGGCACCTTTCTCGTCTTCTCCGACTACGCGAGAAACGCCATTCGCATGGCCGCGCTCATGCGCCAGCGCCAGATCCTCGTGCTCACGCACGATTCCATCGGCCTGGGTGAGGACGGCCCCACGCACCAGCCCATCGAACACGCCGCCTCGCTGCGCCTCATCCCCAATCTCGACGTCTGGCGTCCGGCCGACAGCGTCGAAACGGCCGTGGCCTGGCGCCTCGCGCTCGAGCGCACCGACGGCCCCTCGGCCCTGCTGCTGTCGCGCCAGAACCTCCCCTTCATCGAACGCTCGCCGCAGCAGATCGAAGCGATCGGGCGCGGCGGCTACGTGCTGCGGGAAGCCAAGCGCGCCCCCGATCTCATCCTGATCGCCACCGGCTCGGAGATAGCGCTCGCGCTCGACGCCCAAGGGACGCTAGCCGCATCCGGCATCGCCGCCACCGTCGTCTCCCTGCCCTGCACGCGGCGCTTCGACGCCCAGCCCCCCGAATACCGCGCCGCAGTGCTGCCACCGGACGTGCCCAAGCTCGCCATCGAAGCCGGCTCGGGCGATGGCTGGTGGCGCTACGTCGGTGGCCACGGCGACGTGCTCGGCATCGACCGCTTCGGCGCCTCGGCCCCCGCGCCGCGCCTTTTCGAGTTCTTCGGTTTCACGGTCGATCACGTCGTCGCCCGGGCGAAACTGCTGCTGTCGCGCTGATCCCGTTTTTCATCCTTCAAGGAGCGATCCATGAGCAAAATCCGCATCGCGATCAACGGCTACGGCCGCATCGGCCGCTGTACCCTGCGCGCCCTCTACGAGCTGGGGCGGCGCGACGAATTCGAAGTGGTGGCGATCAACGCCTCGGGCGACCTGCCCACCAACGCGCACCTCACCAAATACGACACCACCCACGGCCGTTTCCCCTTCCCCGTGGCCACCGAGGGCGACAAGACGCTCATCGTCGACGGCGACCGCATCCCCTTCTACTCGACCAAGAACCCCCTCGAGACCCCGTGGGGCGAACACGGCGTCGACGTGCTCTTGGAATGCACCGGCGCCTACACCACCAAGGAAAAGGCCCAGATCCACCTGCAGCAAGGCGCAAAGAAAGTGCTCATCTCCGCGCCCGGGGGCGACGACGTCGACGCCACCATCGTCTATGGCGTGAACCACCAGATCCTGCGCCCCGAGATGCAAGTCGTCTCGAACGCCTCTTGCACCACCAACTGCCTCGCGCCGGTGGCCAAGGTGCTCCATGAACACATCGGCATCGAACGCGGCCTGATGACCACGGCGCACGCCTACACGCTCGATCAGCAGCTCATCGACGCGCGCCACAAGGACCTGCGCCGGGCCCGCGCCGCGGCGATGAACATCATCCCCACCAAGACGGGCGCGGCCAAAGCCGTCGGTCTGGTGCTGCCGGCGCTCGCGGGCAAATTCGACGGCTTCGCGCTACGCGTGCCCACCCTCAACGTCTCACTCGTCGATCTCACTTTCACCGCGAGCCGCCCCACGAGCAAGGACGAGATCAACGAGCTGATGCGCCAGGCCGCCGCCGGTCCGCTCAAGGGCATCCTCGCGGTGAACGACGACCCGCTCGTGTCCTGCGACTTCAATCACGACAGCCACTCCTCCATTTTCGACGCGACGCAAACCCGCCTCATAGAGGGCACGCTCGTCAAGGTGCTCGCTTGGTACGACAACGAATGGGGCTATTCCTGCCGCATGCTCGACGCCGCCAAGGCGCTCGCCACCTGCGCCTGAGGAGCCTGCCATGCGCGTCAAGACCCTCAAGGACGTCGATCTGCGCGGCAAGCGCGTCTTCATCCGCGCCGACCTCAACGTGCCGCAAGACGAAACCGGGCGCATCGTCGACGACACCCGCATCCGCGCCTCCATCCCGACGATCGAATACTGCCTGCAGCAAGGCGCCGAGGTCATGGTCACCTCCCACCTCGGCCGACCCAAGGAAGGCGCCTGTACGCCGGAAGACTCACTCGCTCCCATCGCGGAGCGGCTCTCCGAACTCCTCGGCCGTCCGGTACCGCTCATCGAGCACTGGGTCGATGGCGGCTTCACCGTTCAGCCGGGCGAAGTAGTGCTGCTCGAAAACGTGCGCTGCAACGTCGGCGAGAAGAAGAACGACGAGGAACTCGCACGCAAGTACGCTGCCCTGTGCGACGTCTATGTGAACGACGCCTTCGGCACTGCGCACCGGGCGGAAGCGAGCACGGTGGGCATCGCCCGTTTCGCCCCCGTCGCCTGCGCCGGCCTCCTCATGGCCGCCGAGATCGAGGCGCTCTCGCGCGCCCTCGAACATCCCAAGCGTCCGCTCGTGGCCATCGTCGGCGGTGCCAAGGTCTCGACCAAGCTCACCATCCTCAAGTCGCTCGCCGAGAAAGTCGACCAGCTCATCGTCGGCGGCGGCATCGCCAACACCTTCCTCCTCGCCACGGGCAAGCGCATCGGCAAATCGCTCGCCGAACCCGAACTCGTGGTCGAAGCGCAAGCGATCATGGATATGATGGCCGCGCGCGGCTCCGAAGTCCCCTTGCCCGTCGACGTCGTCGTCGCCGACGAAGTCTCGGCGTTTGCCCGTGCCAACCGCGTCCCGGTCGACGAAGTCGGGCCGAACGACCGCATCCTCGACGTCGGTCCCAAGACCGCCGCGCGTTACTGCGACATCGTCGCACACGCCGGTACCGTCGTGTGGAACGGGCCGCTGGGCGTCTTCGAATACGACCAGTTCGCCGGCGGCACCAAGATGCTCGCCTCCGCCATCGCCCACTCCGAAGCCTATTCGCTCGCCGGCGGTGGCGACACCATCGCCGCGATCAAGAAGTTCGGCGTGGAAAAGGACATCGACTACATCTCCACCGGCGGCGGCGCTTTCCTCGAATTCCTCGAGGGCAAGAAACTGCCGGCCATCGCCGCGCTCGAAGCGCGCTACGACGGCTGATCTTCGCGTCCGCACCCGTTGGGGCTGGGAACCCCTTCCTGGCCCCAACGGTCGACGCCGCATTGGCCCTGCGACGCAAACACGATGCCCACCCCCAACGAGATCGACGCCCTGCTGCCGCAGACCCAATGCCGCCGCTGCGGCTACCCGGCTTGCCGCCCCTACGCCGAGGCGCTCGCCGCCGGCGAAACCACGCCCAATCGCTGTCCTCCGGGCGGGGACGAGCTCATCGCCCGCTTGTCGAGCCTGCTCGGCGTGCCCGCCACGCCGCTCGACCCCGAAGTCGGCCCGCCGCAAGCCCCTCAGATCGCCCGCATCGTCGAAGCGGAGTGCATCGGCTGTACGCTGTGCCTGCAAGCCTGCCCGGTGGATGCCATCCTCGGCGCGCCCAAGCGCATGCACACGGTGATCGAAGACGAATGCACCGGCTGTGGCCTGTGCCTGCCCCCCTGCCCGGTCGACTGCATCGTCCTGCTGCCCGCGCCCGCCTTCCCCGAGGCGAGCGCCTCGCGCGCGCGCTTCCTGCGCCGCCAGGCACGGCTCGCGCGCGGCGAAGACCCCCGCAAGCGCCTCCGCCCGGCCCCGATCGCAGCCTCCGCCGACCAGCTCAAACGTGCGCTCGTGGCGGCTGCTCTCGAACGTGCCCGGACCGCGAGAAAAAACGGAGGACCAGGTGCCTGAAAGATCGGATGAGGCGGCACTTCCGCTGCGCCGCCAGCGCAAGCGACGCGGGGCAGGAGAAGCGGCAGCCGCCGACCCCGCCCCGCCGATGACGCCGCAGGAAATCGAAGCCTTCTTCGAACGGCTCTCCGCGCTCGATCCTCACCCCACGACCGAACTCGAATACGCCACCCCTTTTCAGCTGCTCGCCGCGGTCGTCCTCTCGGCCCAGGCCACCGACAAGAGCGTCAATGAAGCCACTCGCACCCTCTTCGCCGTCGCGCCGGATGCACGCGCCATGGTCGCGCTGGGTGAAGAAGGCATCGCCCGGCACATCCGCCGCATCGGCCTCTACCGCAGCAAGGCGAAACACCTCCATGAGCTCTCCCGCCGGCTGCTGGAGACCACCGGCGGCGAGATCCCGGACGACCGGGCCTTCCTCGAATCCCTGCCCGGCGTGGGGCGCAAGACCGCCAACGTGGTGCTCAACACCCTCTTCGGGCACCCCGTGATCGCCGTCGACACGCACATCTTTCGCGTCGCCAACCGCACCGGGCTTGCCCCGGGCAAAACCGTCCGGGCCGTGGAAGAAGCGCTCACCGCGCGCGTGCCGCCGCGCTTTCGGCGGCATGCGCACCACTGGCTCATCCTGCTCGGCCGCTACACCTGCACCGCCCGTGCGCCGCGCTGCGACGTTTGCCCGGTCCAAGATCTCTGCCATTGGCCGCACAAGGCCCATCATCGCCAGGAGGACGCCGATGTTCACCCCCAGCCGTGAAGACGTGCGGCGCTTCTTCGCCCAAGCCTATCGCAAATGGCGCGACCAGCTGCCGCTCGAACCGATCGAAGCGATGGCCGCCGACGTGATCGCTCTGCACCCGGAGTATTTCCCTCTGCTGGAAGACGAGGCGGCGCTCGCGCGCGACTACACCCCCGAAGACGGCGGCCTCAACCCCTTCCTGCACCTGTCGCTGCACCTGGCGATCGCCGAACAGCTCTCCATCGACCAACCCCCCGGCATCCGCGCTGCCTGGCAGGAACGGCTCGCCGTGCGTGGAGACCTCCACGAAGCCTTGCACGACGTGCTCGAAGCCCTGGGCGAGACCCTGCACGAAGCCCAGCGCGACCGCCTTCCGCCCGACAACGCCCGCTACCTCGAACGCATCCGCCGCACCAAACGCTGAAAAAAACGAAGGCCGACGGAATGGCGTTTCCGTCGGCCTTCGTACGCCCGCCTTTGGCGTTTTCAGAGCGGGATGCGATAAGCGTCCTGGGTCATGAGGTCGATGCCGCAGGGCAAAGTCTCGATCCAGTCGATGAAACGGCGCACCATCTCCTTGCCGACGAAACGCTGCCCGTGCTGTGGCACCAGCATCTCGATGTCGAGCTGGCGCGCCATGTTGGCCCAATAGCGCAGGATTTTGTTGGAAATCATGTACCGCTGGTGGAACGCCTGCATCTTGGGAATGTGGCGGTCGAAATCCTCCACAGGCTTGGCCGCCTGCTCGTGGTCGACCAGTGACACGCCCAAGTCACCCGAGAAGAGGATCTTGGCGATGGGATCGTAGAACTGGAAGTTGCCTTCCGAGTGCATGAAATGCGCCGGCACGGCCACGATCTCGCTCTTGCCCAGTGGAATGCGCATGCCTGGATCGGGAATGCCGATGATGCGCGAAGAATAATCCTTGCCGGTGGTGAAGTGCGGCACGAAACGCGTCCACAGCTTGGAGATGAACACCTTGGCGTGCGTGGTCACCATCCACTTGTTCACCGAAGCGATGATGTCCGGGTCGGCGTGCGACGCGAAGATGTAATCGACGTTCTGTGGCCGGCAGTAACGGCTCATGCCCATGAGCAAACCGGTATGGGTCATGTTCCCGCCCGGGTCGATGAGGGCCGCATGGCCATTGTCGATGATGAGGAACTGGTTGCACTGTACGGCGTGCTCCCCCTGCTCGTCGACCAGATCGTAGAACGCCAAGCAGATATGATTCCCGTCGTTGTAGAGTTCGACCGCCATGATCCCATCCCTAGGAACGGATATACGAAGATTCTACCAAGAAGCACGTCGGTTGGCGCAAAAGAAGACGGTTTTTCGGCAAAATCACGAACACACCGGCTTTTGCCCTTTTTTTCGCACCATCGCTCCTACCCACTTCTGCCATCCTATCGTCAGGAGCCCTGAAAATGACCACAGACTGGATCCACCCCATCACCCAGCTCGCCCTCGGCCTCGGCATCACCGCCATCGCCCTCTGGGCAGCCTTTGCCACTTTGCGCCGCTTGCAGCGTCGTCAAGGCGGGCGCGTGGGGCTCTCCATCCTCGGCGCGATCGCCGTGGGCACGCGAGAGCGTGTGGTACTGCTCGAAGCCGAAGGGGTTCGGCTGCTCCTCGGCGTCACCCCCAACACCATCACGCTCTTACAGCGCCTGCCCGATCACCCCTCTTCCTTCGCCGATCGGCTCGCTGCGGCGATCGATGAAGAAAACACCGACCCACCCTCTCCCCCTCCTGCCGCGAAGCAAGGAGCAAACCAATGAGATCGCGGCACAGGCTCATCGCCTTGCTCGGTTTTGCTGCCCTCCTGATACCCTCGTTCGTCTGGGCTCAGGGGTTGCCGCTCGCCACCGCCACGCCGGCCGGCGGCGGCGCCACGAACTATTCCCTCACGGTGCAGACGCTGCTGCTGCTCACGGCGCTCACCTTCATTCCCGCCGCCATCCTGATGATGACGAGCTTCACCCGCATCATCATCGTACTCTCCTTGCTGCGCATGGCGCTCGGCACCCAGACCTCGCCCCCCAACCAGGTGCTGATCGGACTCGCGCTCTTTCTCACTTTTTTCATCATGGCGCCGGTGGCCGAGCGCGTCTATACCGAAGCCTGGCAGCCATTGCAGGAGAACAAGATCGATTTCGCCCAGGCGATGGAACGCGCCGCGGTTCCGACCAAAAAATTCATGCTCGCGCAGATACGCGACAACGATCTCACCCTGTTTGCCGATCTGGCCAAGACGCCTCCGGTCGAGCAGGCCGAGGAGCTGCCGTTGCGCGTCGTCGTCCCTGCCTTCGTCACCTCCGAGCTCAAGACGGCTTTCCAGATCGGATTCGTCGTCTTCCTGCCGTTCCTGATCATCGACATGGTGGTCGCCTCGGTACTGATGTCGATGGGGATGATGATGATGTCGCCGGTGATCGTCGCGCTCCCCTTCAAGCTCCTCGTCTTCGTACTCGTCGACGGATGGACCCTGCTCATCGGTTCGCTCGTCAAGAGCTTCGCACTCCCCTGAAGGAAAAACCATGGTTCCCACCCTGATGGATTTCGCCCGCGACGCCGTCGTCACCACCCTATTGCTGTGTGCCCCGCCCTTCATCGCCGCGCTGGTGACGGGGCTCTTGGTGAGCGTCTTCCAGGCCGCGACCCAAATCAACGAGATGACGCTCACCTTCGTACCCAAACTGGTGGCCGTGTTCGTCACCCTCATCGTGATGGGACCCTGGATGGGACAGACGATCACCGACTACCTCACGCGGCTGCTCACGGCGCTGCCCACCCTCATCGGCTGAGAGCCCGTGAAGAAATCATCGCGAGCGGCTCGAATGCGAGGCACACGGAGCGCAGCGACGAGACATATCAGACAGATAGGCGAGGAGCGAGCACCGCGCAACGAAGCAATCGGGCCGCGCAGCAGATTCATTCAGGGGCTCTGAGGCGATGTGGACGGTCACGGAAGCCCAATGGTCGGCGTGGATCAGCGCCTATTTCTTCCCGGCGGTGCGCATCCTCGCCCTGCTCGCCGTCGCCCCGGTATTTTCCAACCGGGCGCTCCCCACCCGCATCCGCCTGGTGCTGGGGCTGGCGATCACGGTGGCCGTCGCGCCGGTGCTGCCGCCCGCTCCTCCGATCCCGCTCGACTCCTGGCTGATCTACCCCGTCGTGGCGGCGGAATTCGGCCTCGGCGTCGCCTTCGGCTTCATCCTGCGTTTCGTCTTCGCCGCCATCGACCTCGCCGCGGCCCTGATCGGTTTTCAGATGGGATTGTCGTTCGCGGTGTTCTACAGCCCCACGGCAGGGACGCAGACCCCCGTCTTCAACGAATTTTTCGGAGTGGTGGCGACCCTCCTTTTTCTCGCCCTCGACGGGCATCTCATGCTGGTGCACGCCGTGGTGACCAGTTTCGCGTGGATCCCGGTGGGTGGCGCCGTCGCCTGGCAAGAAGGAATGGGTGTGCTGCTGCGCTATCCGGTAACGCTCTTTGCGCTTGCTTTCCTGCTGTCGCTGCCGATCACCGCTGCGGTGCTGCTCACCAACATCGCGCTCGCCGTACTCACGCGCGCCGCCCCACAGCTCAATCTCTTTGCGATTGGCTTTCCGATAACGATTACCGTGGGGTTCCTGGCGCTCCTCATGAGCCTCAGCCCGGTGGGGGCGCTGCTGCAACAGGCCTTCGCCGACGGGCTAGACGCCGTCGGGCAGGTGATTCAAGGCTTTAGCGGGAGATGAGACAAGAGGGTGGTCGGGGAAAGAGGATTCGAACCTCCGGCCCCTGCGTCCCGAACGCAGTGCTCTACCAGGCTGAGCTATTCCCCGACGTTTCGCGATTCATGCAGAACGATTCACCGCGAAGTCTGATAATTGTAGCAATGATTCCTGGAATTGGGAAGGGGACAAACACGCGAGTCGCGTCTTTGCCGTCGCGGCGTAGCGCTCGGCGACGCGACGCGAGGCTTCCAGCGCCCCCGTTTCGGCGATCGCCTCGAGCACCGCGGAAAGATGCTCTCTCCCTCCTTGCTCGATCACCTGCCGGATGAGGCTCGCCTGAGCCGGCGTGCCATGATGCAGCACGTGCAGCAGCGGCAGGGTTGGTTTCCCCTCGGCGAGGTCGTCGCCCACGTTCTTGCCCGACACCGCCGGATCGGCCGCATAGTCGAGCACGTCGTCGACGATCTGGAAGGCACAGCCCAGTTCCCGGCCGAAGGCCGCCATCGCCTCTTCCACCTCGGGCGCAGCCCCGGCAAGGATGGCCCCCAGACGGCCCGCCGCCTCGAAGAGTTTGGCGGTCTTGTACTCGATCACGCGGAAATAGTCTTCGAGCGTGGTGTCGGGGTTGCCCTGGTTCATCAGCTGCAGCACCTCCCCCTCGGCGATGACGTTGGTCGCCTCGGCGAGCACCGCCATCACCCGCATGCTACCCACCGAGACCATCATCTGGAACGAGCGGGAATAGAGAAAGTCGCCCACCAGCACCGCCGCCGCGTTGCCGAAGACGGCGTTGGCCGTCTCACGCCCGCGGCGAAGATCGGACTCATCCACGACGTCGTCGTGCAGCAGGGTGGCCGTATGGATGAATTCCACCACCGCGGCAAGGGTGGCGTGGTGCGATCCTTCGTAGCCCAAGGCACGGGCCACGGCCAAGAGCAGCGCCGGACGCAAGCGTTTGCCGCCGGCGGCGATGATGTAATCGGCGATTTGGCGCACCAACGCCACGTCCGAATGCAGCTCACGCCGGATCACCTCGTCGGTGCGCGCCATGTCCGGCTGCAGCGGCGCAAGGATCTCCTTGATCGTCGGCGTCATGTTTCCTCTCTGGCTGGGCGGTCGCCGCCACGCACGACCTTGCCCGGATTGAACAGATTCTCGGGATCGAGCGCCGCCTTGAGTCGGCGCAGCAAAGAGAGCTCGGCCTCGGACTTGTAGCGCGGCAGCAAATCGGCCTTGAGTCGCCCTATGCCGTGCTCGGCCGAGATCGAACCGCCGAATTCGGCCACCGTATCATGTACCAGCTCCGAGAGCCGAGACTCGATGAGCGGCCATTGGGCGGGTTCGATTCCCGTGGGAAACACATTGTAGTGCAGATTGCCGTCACCGAGATGACCGAAACAGACGACCGTCACACTGGGCCAATGCCGGCGCAGGCGCGCCTCACACTCGGCGATGAACTCCGGCAGCGCCCGGATCGGCAGAGAGACGTCGTGCTTGAAGCTCAACCCTTCGTAACGCTGCGCTTCGGAGGCATTCTCACGCAACGCCCACAACGCCTGGCGCTGCGCTTCATTGGCCGCGAGTACCGCCTCCAGCACCCAGCCGCGTTCGATGGCTGCGGCAAGCGCCCGCTCCACCCGCTCCGGCAATTGCACTCCTCGGCCTGCCTCGGCGAATTCGATGAGCACCGACCACGCCGGCGGCTCGCCCGGCAGCGGCGCTCTTGCCTGCGGAATGTGTTTCAGCACCAGCGCGAGCACCGATCGCCCCATCAGCTCGAACGCCTCGAGCCCCTCGCCCACCGTCTCGCGCAACCAGGAAAAAAGCTCCACCGCCGCCGCCGGATCCGGCACCGCCATCCAGGCGGTCACGACCTCCGAAGGCAACGGGAAGAGTTTGAAGGTCGCCGCGGTGATGACCCCCAAGGTTCCCTCCGAGCCCACGAAGAGCGGCTTCCAGGCGTAACCGGTGTTGTCCTTGCGCAGTCCCTTGAGCGAAGAAATCACGCTACCGTCGGCCAGCACCACCTCCAGGCCCAGCACCAGATCGCGCGTCGTGCCGTAGCGCAGCACGTGCACCCCGCCGGCGTTCGTTGCACACACTCCACCCACCGTGGCACTCCCCTCGGAGGCGAGCGACAAGGGGAAGAGCCGTCCGGCCGAACGTGCCGCCTCCTGCACCTCCTGCACCGTCACCCCCGCTTCGGCCGTCACCGTGAAATCCTGTGGCTCCAGGCCACGGATGTGACGCATGCGCCCCAAATGGAGCACGATCGCCGGAGCCTGTTCTTCGAGTGGCGTCGCCCCGCCCACGAGCCCCGTGTTCCCCCCTTGCGGGACCACGTGCACCCCATGCGAGTGGCAACAGCGTACCACCGCTGCTACCTCCTCGGTCGAAGCCGGCTGTACCACCGCCAAGGCCCTACCGCGATAGCGTCCGCGCCAGTCGGCAAGAAAAGGGGCGATTTCGCGCTCGTCGCAACGCACATGCGCCTTGCCCACGCACGCCGCGAGTGCCTCGAGAAACGCGGCACCATTCATCGAAAGGACTCCAACAGTTCGGTGATCTGCCATTGCACCCGCTGCACCGCCGCTTCCCCCTCTTCGATCGCCTCGGCGCCGCGGTGAAAATCGAGGATCGACAGATCCGCCACCCGCGGCGAAATCAACACCTCAGGGGGGTCGCCCGCCAGACGCGACTGGGCGATGCGCATCTGCATGATGTTGACCGAAGTGGTCAGTACTGCAGCGATGGGAGGAAGGGAATCGGCCTGATCCGCATCACCCGAGGAAGTGACTCCCACCATGGCGAACAAGCGGTTCTTCCATCGTTCCACTCCACCATTTCCGTTGGGCAACCGAAAATGCCGCCCCATGCGACCGGAGCCCAACTCGACCGCGATGACGATTTCCGCACCCATAGCCCGGCACAGGCTCACGGGAACGGGATTGACCAGGCCGCCATCGACCAACCAGCGCCCATGCAGCTTGGTTGGCGTGAACATCCCGGGCAAACCGATGGAAGCGCGCACCGCCGGACGAAGCTCTCCTTCCCGCAGCCAGATTTCGCGGCCCGTCGTCAGCTCCGTCGCCACGCAGGCAAAAGGGATCGACAGATCTTCGAATCGAGTAGCGAAGAAATGCTCGGCGCAATAGTCGATCACCCGGTCGCCCTGCAGCGCCCCACCGCGCAGAGAGACATCCATCAGCGAAAGAAAGTCGACCCAGGTGAGCGACTCGACCCATTTCTGCATGGCATCGAGTCGGCCCGAGGCATAAGCGGCGGCGACGATGGCACCGATGGAGGTGCCCGCGATCACGTCGATTGACACGCCCATGCGCTGCAAGGCGCGGATCACGCCGAAGTGCGACCAGCCGCGCGCCGCCCCTGAGCCGAGTGCCAGGCCGATTCGAGGCATAGGAGCATCCTCTGTACGAGAGAAATTTCAGTTTAGCGCACTCGTAGACGCAAAAACCCCCGCCTTTAGTCTACGGCGGGGGTTTTTGTTGAGGGGTTCGTCTGACGCTGACCGACTTTCCCGGAGGCAGGAGCTCCAGTATCATGGGCGCGGCGCCGTTTCACGGTCCTGTTCGGGATGGGAAGGCGT
>NZ_SBIK01000020.1 GCF_006503695.1 Tepidiphilus succinatimandens | reverse complement strand
CGGCGCCTGCCGGGGAGGGAAGGCGCTCCGGGCTACGCCCTTCACGCCTTCCCTCCCCGGCCCGGAAAAGCGGACAGTTTATGTGCTACGAAACCGGACAGTTCTATTTGTTGACAACACGAGCCGAAGAAAGCGCTCATCAACCAGCGCGAGGTGCACCGCGACACCCATTCCTTCGAGAATGCGCTACGCTCGGCGCTGCGCGAAGACCCGGACGTGATCCTGGTGGGCGAGATGCGCGACATCGAGACCATCCGGCTCGCACTCACCGCGGCCGAGACCGGCCACCTCGTCTTCGCCACCCTGCACACTTCCTCGGCCGCCAAGACGATCGACCGCATCGTCGACGTCTTTCCCGCCGCCGAGAAAGAAATGGTGCGCTCCATGCTCTCCGAATCCCTGCGCGCCGTCATCTCGCAGGTGCTGCTCAAGCGCAAGGACGGCACCGGTCGCGTGGCGGCGCACGAGATCATGATCGCCAACGCGGCCATCCGCAACCTCATCCGCGAGAACAAGGTGGCCCAGATGTACTCCATCATCCAGACCAACCAGGCCATCGGCATGCAGACGCTCGACCAGTGCCTCATGGAGCTGGTACGCCAGCAGGTGATCTCAGTCGAAGAAGCCCGCTCGGTGGCACAGAACAAAGATCAGTTCCAGGTCGCTCCGACGCGCGTCATCTAAGTCTCTGGTGGCATTCCACCCAAGCAGTAACCGGCTAAGGACCGTCATCATGCAAAAAGACCAATCACTGCGCTTCGTCAACGACCTGCTCAAGCTCGCGAAGCAGAAAAAGGCCTCCGACCTCTTCATCACGCCGGACTTCCCTCCGGCGCTGAAAATCGACGGCAAGATCACCCCGCAGACGGCGCAGCCGCTCACCGCCATCCATACCGCGGAGATCGCCCGCGCCCTGATGAACGACCGGCAAGCCGCCGAGTTCGAGGCGACCAAGGAATGCAACTTCGCCATCAATCCCACCGGGATCGGGCGCTTCCGCGTCAATGCCTATCTGGAAAAAGGCGCCGTGGCGCTGGTGCTGCGCGCCATCGCCGACCGGGTCCCCACCTTCGAGGAGCTGATGCTGCCGCCCATTCTCAAGGAGATCGCCATGCTCAAACGCGGCCTGGTGGTCTTCGTCGGCGGCACCGGCACCGGCAAGAGCACCTCGCTCGCCGCGCTCGTCGATTACCGCAACGAGAATTCCTTCGGCCACATCATCACCATCGAAGATCCGATCGAATTCGTGCACACGCACAAAAACTGCATCGTGTCGCAGCGGGAGATCGGCATCGACACCGAAAACTGGGAAATCGCCCTGAAAAACACCTTGCGCCAGGCCCCTGACGTCATCATGATGGGCGAGATTCGCGACCGCGAGACCATGGACTACGCCATCGCCTTCGCCGAAACCGGACACCTTGCGCTCGCCACGCTGCACGCCAACAGCGCCAACCAGGCGCTCGACCGCATCATCAACTTCTTTCCCGAAGACCGGCGCCAGCAGCTGCTCATGGATCTCTCGCTCAACCTGCGCGCCTTCGTGTCGCAGCGCCTGCTGCCGCGCGCCGACGGTCCTGGGCGGGTTCCGGCCGTAGAGATCATGCTCAACTCGCCGCTCATTGCCGATCTCATCTTCAAAGGGGAAGTGGGCGAGATCAAGGACGTGATGAAGCGCTCGCGCGAGCTGGGCATGCAGACTTTCGACCAGGCCCTCTTCGACCTCTACGAAGCGGGGCTCATCCGCTACGAAGACGCGCTGCGCTACGCCGACTCGGTCAACGACCTGCGGCTACAGATCAAGCTCTACAGCAAACGGGAAGACAAACCCGACATCCGTCCGCCCGACGGCCTCGACGTCCTCTGATGGCGTGCGTCACGGCGGCGTGCTGGTGCGCCGCCGCATCGGGCCGGCCACGAGGCGGTATTCCAGAAGGCGGCATTCCAGCGCCCCGTTGAAGAGCGGCACGCGCCGGCTTGCCTTGAGTCCGATGGCCCGCGGCAATTCCGGGTCGGCGGTAAGGATCCACGCGCGCCAGCCCGTCCAGTGGCGCTTGAGCGCATCGCCCAGCCGCGGATACCATGCCGCCAGCCTCTGCGCTTCATCGAGCCGAACGCCGTAGGGCGGGTTGGCCACCAAAACGCCTTCTGGTGCCGGGGCGACGAGTTCCCCCACATCGGCCACTTGCCAGTGCACCGCCTCCTCCAGACCCGCTGCGGCGAGGTTGTCGCGCGCGGCCGCCACCATCGCCGGATCGACGTCGGAGCCCCACAGCCGCAGCGGCACGTCGCGGCGCAGCGCCTTGGCACGCTGGCGCAAAGCCCGCCACTGCGCCGGGTCGAAATTTTCCAGGTTTTCCAGGGCGAAACCGCGCGCGAGCCCCGGGGCGATGCCGCGCGCGGCCATCGCCGCTTCGAGAAGGAACGTGCCGCTGCCGCACATCGGATCGACCAGCGGCTCCTCCGGTCGCCACCCGGTGAGCATGAGAATCCCCGCCGCGAGGTTTTCCTTCAAGGGCGCGGCGACCATCGAGCGTTTGAACCCGCGGCGGTAGAGCGGCTCGCCGCTCAGATCGAGATAGAGCCGCGCGCGCCGCTCTTGCAGAAAAACCCACAGGCGTACCTGCGGCGCCACAGTATCGACACTGGGCCGCGCGCCCAGCTGCGCCCGGAAGCGGTCGCAGACCGCGTCCTTGACCCGCAGCGCCGCGAATTCGAGGCTGCGCAAGGGCGAGCGCTGCGCGCGCACATCGACGCGGATGGTGCACTCCACGGCAAAATGCCGTGGCCAGGGGATGTCGCGGGCCAGGCGATAGAGCTCGTCCTCGTTGCGATAGTCCCCTTCCCCCACCTGCCACAGCACGCGCGTGGCGATGCGGCTCGTCAGGTTCACCCAAGCGCCGAGCGCGAACTCGCCGGCAAAGCCCACCCCAGCAGAAGCCGGCTCAGGCCGCTCGACCCCCAGGCGCGCCAGCTCCTGGGCGAGCACCCCCTCCAGACCCCGCGGACAAGGGACGAAAAACCGCTCGCTCACGCCGCCTCCTCAAAAAGGTTTCAACACGGCGAGGAACACCACCGCCGTGAGCACCAGCACGGGAATCTCGTTGAAGACGCGATACCAGCGATGCGAGTGACGATTGCGCCCTTCGGCAAAAGCGCGCAGCAGGCGGCCGCACGCCAGGTGATAGACGACGAGAAAGGCCACGAGCAGCGTCTTCGCATGCAGCCAGCCGCCGGAAAAGCCGAAGCCGAACCACAACCACAGACCGAAGACGATCGCCAGCACCCCCAGCGGCGTCATGAAGCGGTAGAGTTTGCGCGCCATCACCAAGAGGTGTGCCCGCACCGCCGGCTCTTCGACCATCGCCAGATTGACGAAGATGCGCGGCAGATAGAAGAGCCCGGCGAACCAGCTCACGACGAAGACGATGTGCAGGGATTTGACGACCAGCATGGACTCATTCTCCTTTTGGGCAGCTCGAATAACCTACTGCGCGGCTGCATGGCGGCGTTGCGCGGTGCTCGGATGCTCGCCTATCTTGGTTGATATGTCTCGCATCCTGCGCTCCGGGCGCCTTGCCCTGTCGCCGCTCGCGACGGTTCTTCAAGCTGCCCTCTCGTTTCGCGGCGGGCTGCGATCGCCGCCAGCACGCCCTCCACCGTCGGATGGCGCAGGCACAGGCGCAGTTCTTCGCGCAACCGCTCGCTGCGCAGACGGCGCGATTCTCGCATGAAGGAGGCCGTGGCGGGTGGCACTGCCGCCAGGGCATCGGCCAGGGGCAAGCGCGGCGGCGCCGGCAAGTCGAAGGTTTCCGCGAGCCGTTCGTAGAATTCGCTCAAGGTGAGCGCGCTTCGATCGACCACGTGATAGGCACGCAGGCTCGCGCCACGGAAGGTGGCAAGCCACAAGGCGCGAGCGAGATCATCGGCGTGGATGTGGTTGGTCCACACTGGCTCTTGCGGCAGCGGCCAGCCGCGGCGCAGCCGCTCCAGCGGCCAGCGATCCTCGGCGTAGATCCCCGGCGCGCGCAGGATCGACAGCCGCACGCCAAGCCGGCGCGCAAACGTGCGCCAGCGCCGCTCGGCAGCCAGCCGCCGTTTTCCCCTGCCCGTCTGCGGTCGCGGCGGATCGGATTCGCGCACCCAGGCGCCGCCGCGATCGCCGTAGATACCGCTCGTGCCGACATAGACCAGACGGCGAGGGCGCCTCCCGCCGCGGGCCAGCGCCGCCGCGAGGCGCTTCGAGCGAGGATCGTCCATCCCTTCGGCCGGCGGAGGGGCGAGCATCCACACCCAGGGCGCGAGCCCGGCGAGGCGACGCAGACTGCGCCGGTCATCGAGATCGGCGATCAGCACCTTCGCCCCCCTCTCACGCCAGGCCGTCGCCGCCTCGGGACGGCGCACCAGCACGATGACACGGACTTCTGCAGGCAGAAAACGCATCGCCCGCGCGGCCACGTCGCCTGCCCCGACCACCAGCAATCTCCTTGCCCGCTTCATGCTATCCTTTTGCGCTTTCTGCGTCACGCTGGATGCGCAAGCCTACCATGAACGCCATCGTCCGCATCGCCGACCATGCCGGCGCCGACTTCCGCGTCGCCCCGGATCAGACCGTGCTCGAAGCGGCGCTCGCCGCCGGGCTGCTGCTGCCCTATGGGTGCCGCGACGGCGCCTGCGGCGCCTGCCGTGCCCGACTCCTCGAAGGCAAGATCGAATACACCGGCCCCGTGGCCGCCTCGGCCCTCACCGAAGAGGAACGGGCACAAGGCTGGTTTCTGCCCTGCCGCGCCCGGGCGCTCACCGATCTCGTCATCGCCGTGCGCGAGCTGCGCCGTGCCGACGACTTTCCGGTCCACAAATTCCCCGCCCGCGTCGAGCACCTGGAGCGCGCCGCCGAAGACGTGACGATCCTCACGCTCAAACGGCCGGCGAGCCTGGATTTCCGCTTCCGCGCCGGCCAATACGTAGACGTGCTGCTGCCCGACGGCGCGCGGCGCAGCTTCTCGCTCGCCAACGCCCCGGAAGAGAACGATTTTCTCGAACTCCACGTCCGGCTCGTGCCCGGCGGCCGCTTCACCACGCACGTCTTCACGGCGATGAAGCCGAAGGAAGTGTTACGACTCGAAGGGCCGCTCGGCAGCTTCTTCCTGCGCGAGGAAAGCGAAGCGCCGATCCTCTTTCTTGCCGGCGGCACGGGGTTTGCACCGATCCAGTCGATGCTGCGGCACATGCACCATGCCGGCATCGCCCGTCCCGCCACGCTCTACTGGGGGGCGCGCACGCGCGCCGGCCTCTACCGGCATGAATGGCTCGAACGCTTCGCCGCCGAGCACGCGTGGTTTCGCTACGTGCCGGTGCTCTCCGAACCCCTGGTCGAGGACCGCTGGGAAGGTCGCACCGAGCTCGTGCACCGCGCCGTGTTGCAAGACTTCCCGACGCTCTCGGGCCACGAGGTCTACGCCTGCGGCGCTCCGGCGATGATCGAAGCCGCCCAGCGCGACTTCCTGGCGCACGGTCTGGACGCCGAGTCCTTCTTCAGCGACGCCTTCACCTTCGCCACGAGCCCTACATGAGCGACAACGCCACCTTTCTGACGCGTGAACCCGCCGTCAATCGCAAACAGGCGATCACCGCCAACCGTCTCTTCCTGCATGCCTCCTCGATGCAGGCTGCGCTCGAAGAACTGGCGCGTCTGCGTCCTTGCTGGCCGAGCGCACACACGGTCTTTCTCTCTTTCGGACGCCTGGTTCCAGGGCCTGAGCTCCTCGATTGGTCCTGGCCCGAAGGGACCTTTCTCGAAATTCCCGCCCCTGCCCTCACGCATCCCAAAGTCCAGGCCCTGTTGCCCCTCGTCCATGCCCAAGGAATTCCTCTTTGCCTCGGCTGGTACGACGGCGTAAGCCCCGTCCCTCCCATCGGCGACTGGCGCTTCACCTTGGTCGATCTGCGCCGCAGTTCCGTCCCCGGGCTGGCACCCGGCATTGCCCTTGCCTGGGGGCTAACCGATTCCTCTGCCTTCGCCGACACCATCGCACGAGGCTTTTCCGGCGCCTGCGGCTGGTTCTTCCTGCGCGGCACCCCCGAAGTGGTCCAGAAACGCGCCACCCCCAGCTTCGGCATCGTCCTGCAGCTCATCCAGAAACTCCAGCGCGACGCCGACATCGCCGAGATCGAAGAACTCCTCAAACGGGACGTCGCGCTCAGCTATCGGCTCTTGCGCTACATCAATTCGGCCGGGATGGGACTGATGTGCGAAGTGACCTCGTTCCGGCACGCGGTCCAGATCCTCGGCTACCGCAATCTGCTGAAATGGCTGTCGCTGCTTCTGCTGAATGCCTCGCAGCATCCCTCGCAACAAGCCCTTGCCCAAACGTCCCTCGTCCGGGGACGCCTCATGGAAGAAGTCGGCAAAGGGTTCTTTTCCGCAGAGGTGACGGAACAGCTTTTCCTCTGTGGCGTCTTTTCCATCCTCGACGTTTTGCTCGGTGTGCCGATGGCGGAAGTCCTGCAGCACATCGCCGTGAGCGAGGCGATACGAGAAGCGCTCACGCGAAACCAGGGAGAATTCGCCCCCTTTCTCGAACTTGCTCGGGCGTGCGAAAGCCCTGATGCGACACTAGTGCGTCATCATGCAGAAAAGTTGGGGCTCGCCCCCCAGACATTGAATCGGGCCCACCTCACGGCACTGGAATACGCCGACCGGCTCAATGCATAAAAAAACGCCGCGGCGCATCCGTGCGCTGCGGCGCGAGAATCCTCACTTCAGCGTCAGGATCCAGCGAACGAGTTTCTCGATGTCGGCTTCCGGCACCTGCGCGTTGGGCGGCATGGGCACCGGCCCCCACACACCCGAACCGCCGTTCTTCACTTTCTGCACCAGCTTGGGTACATCGGCCTCGGTATATTTCTTGGCCACGTCCTTGTAGGCCGGACCGACCAGTTTCTTGTCGGTGGCATGGCAGGCCACGCAGCCGTATTTCTTCATGAGCGCGTCGCCGTCCACCGCATCGGCTGCCAGCGCCGGACCCGCCAGGAACAGCGCCGCAGCGCCAACCCAGAGTGCCTTGTGCATCGTACTCTCCTTTGAGTCACTGAAAAAAGTTCGAAGCGACCGGCGAGAGGCACTGCCGGCGTCTTCGTCGCTCAAACCGCGGCCTCTCCCGCGGCGCGAGGCGCTATGTTAACCCAAACTGAACGCGCCCACATCATTCATCCTAATCCTGGCGCCGGGGAAAACAAGCGCTTTTTACGAAGCGCAACAATCGGCACTCATTGCCGGATCTCCTCGGGCAAAGTGTGCGGCAGCAAGCCGACGCGCGAGGCGCGCACCGGGGAGATGTCCAACCCGCCGCGGCGGGTGTAGCAGGCAAGCACCATCAGTTCCTGCATCCCCAGGCGCCACAGGTCGCGGTAGATGCGCTCGACGCATTGTTCGTGGAATTCCTGCTGCTCGCGAAAGGAGACGACGTAGCGCAGGAATGAAGCTGGATCGATCACCGGTCCCAGGGCGTGCACGACGACGCAGCCCCAATCGGGTTGCCCCGTCACGGGGCAGTTCGACTTGAGCAGATGGCTCACGAGCCGCTGCATCCGAGGCGTTGCCTCGGCGATGCGCAGCAGCGCCGGATCGTAGCGGTAGGTCTCGATCTCCACCGGCAACTCGTCGACGCAATCGCCTGCGGGATAGCCCGGCGCGCGCTGCGGCCGCATCGAGAGCGGCGCGATCGCCACCTCCACCGCCGCCCCAGCTGCCCGCGACAGGTCGGCCCGGATCGTGGCCGCGACCGCATCGACCTCGGAAAAACGCGTGCCGCCCAAGCCGTTGAGGTAGAGTTTCAGCGACTTCGATTCGATGAGGCAGGGCGAATCGCAGGGCACGCGAAAGCGCGCGAGCGCCACCACCGGTTTGCCGCGCCCATCGAGCCAGGAGAGCTCATAGGCACGCCACTCGTCGAAACCGACGAAAGGTGGCGGGTCGAGGTCGCGGCGAGTCTGCGCCCGCGCGATCGGCGTGAGCACGCCGGGGTCGTAGGACGAAGGAACCGCCACCTGGCGACCGAGCCACAGCTCACTCATGGGTGATCATCCGAAGAGGGAATGCAGCATCTTCGCGAGCAGCGCGAGCAGCACCAAGGCGAAAATACGCTTGAGCGTGCGCACCGGCAGGCGATGAGCGAGCGCCGCGCCCAGCGGCGCGGTGAAATAGCTCACGGCGCTCACCCCGATCACCGCCGGCAGATAGACGTAGCCCAGCGAATAAGGCGGCAGACCGGGATGTCCCCAGCCCATGACGACATAGCCAATCGCGCCCGCCAATGCGATCGGCAGCCCGAGAGCGGCGGAGGTGCCAATGGCGCGGTGCGCCGGCACGTTGCACCAGGTAAGGAACGGCACGGTGAGCGAGCCGCCGCCGATCGCCACCAGCGCCGACACCGCCCCGATCACCGCGCCAGCTGCCGCCAGCCCCCAGGGGCCGGGCAGCTGGCGCGAAGCCTTGGGCTTGATGTCGAGCAGTATCTGCGCGCAGACGTAGGCGATGAAGCAGGCAAAGAAAATCGCCAATGGCCGCGAAGGCAGCGCAGCCGCGATGAAGGAGGCGAGGAAAATACCGATGATCACGCCCGGCCCCATGGTGCGCACCACGCCCCACTCCACCGCCCCGCGCGCGTGATGCGCCCGCGAACTGCTCACGGAGGTAAGCACGATGCTCGCCATGGAGGTGCCGAGCGCCAGATGGACCACGTTCTCGGCCGGAAAGCCTTGGGCGGTATAGAGCGAGGTGAGGATGGGCACCATGATCGCCCCGCCGCCCACACCGAGCAGGCCGGCGAAGATGCCGACCACGGCACCGAGCAGCGGATAAGCCAGCCACCATGCGTCCATCGTTTGCCCCCATGAAAAAACCCGGACCGAGCCGGGTTTGGTAAGGGAGATCCCCCGCGAGCGCCGATCAGGCCGATGCTCCTGAACCCGAGGTTCAGGTTGGTCGCTTTCCTTCCGCCTCAGGCACGCCCGCGAAGGGCGCGCACACTGGCGGTTTCTCGGGGCCGCGACCCATCGTCACGATATTGGTTCTAGGATCGTACGACCTTCCCGAACGCCGCAGGGGAAACCTGAGGGCAGCGGCTAGAGGGGGCGGTCGTATTGACTCAAGACCCCGTCGAGCCGCGCGCCGATGAGCTCAATTCTACGCTTGAATCGCGTGATGTCAAACCCTCCCTGCTGCTGCAGTTTGACCAGATCGAGCGCCACTTCCAGCGCCGTCCACAGCACCAGTTTCTCTCCGCTCAGCCCCGAGCGTTGCGCCAGCGCAGCGATGCGCTCGTCGAGCAGCTTCGCCGCCTGGGCGAGCGGCTCCGCCTCGCCCTCCTCACACTCCAGGCGATAGGTGCGCCCCATCAGGGTCACGTCGACGTGCGTTTCAGACATCGCTCGTCTCCGCCGGTTCGAGCAGGGTCACGGCGCGTTCGATGCCGCGGATCGCCTGCGCGAGCTTGCCTTCGAGAATCCTCTTGTCGGCTTCGAGCTGCGCCACCTGGCGCTGCAGCCGCTGATTGTGCGCGCTCAGACGCTCCACGAGCTGCGCGAGCCGCTCGGCCTGACGTTCGAGATGCGCAAGTTCCGTCTCCATCGCTTACCTCCGCAGCTGCCCCAGATCGCGCACCGCCCCCGTGTCGGCGCTGGTGGTGAGCGCCGCATAGGCCTGCAGCGCCACCGAGACCTGGCGCTGGCGCGAAGCCGGGCGCCAGGCAGCCTCCCCTTTGGCCTCCATCGCGGCGCGCCGGCGCGCGAGCTCCTCGTCAGCCACCGCCAGATGGATGCGCCGCTGCGGAATGTCGATCTCGATCGTGTCGCCCTCCTCGATGAGGGCGATCGTGCCGCCACAGGCGGCCTCCGGCGAGACGTGCCCGATGGAGAGGCCCGAGGTGCCACCAGAGAAACGCCCGTCGGTGAGGAGCGCACAGGATTTCCCCAAGCCTTTGGACTTCAGATAACTCGTGGGATAGAGCATCTCCTGCATGCCCGGCCCCCCTTTGGGCCCTTCGTAGCGCACCACCACCACGTCGCCGGGCTGGATTTTGTCGCCGAGGATGGCGGCGACGGTCTCTTCCTGGCTCTCGAAGACGCGGGCACGGCCGCGAAAAACCCAGATCGACTCGTCCACGCCGGCCGTCTTGACGATGCAGCCATTCGGCGCGAGGTTGCCGTAGAGCACCGCCAGGCCGCCATCCTGGGAAAAAGCGTTTGCCCGGTCGCGAATCACGCCGGCGGTGCGATCCAGGTCGAGCGAGGGATAGCGCCGTTCCTGGGAGAAGGGGCGCTGGGTCGGCACGCCGCCGGGGGCGGCGCGATAGAACTCGAACACGTCGAGCGCCGAGGTCTGCATCACGTCCCAGTGGGAGAGCGCCGCTCGCAGCGTCGGGCTATGCACGGTGGAGACTTCGTCGTGCAAGAGCCCGGCACGCTGCAGCTCGCCCAAAATGCCCATCACGCCGCCGGCGCGATGCACGTCCTCGACGTGCACCGTGCTCACCGCCGGAGCCACCTTGCACAGGCACGGCACCTTGCGCGAGATGCGGTCGATGTCGGCCAGGGTAAACGGCACTTCGGCCTCATGCGCCGCGGCGAGCAGGTGCAGCACGGTATTGGTGGAACCGCCCATGGCCACGTCGAGCGCCATGGCGTTCTCGAATGCGGCCAAGGTGGCGATGCGCCGCGGCAGGACGGATTCGTCACCCTGCTCGTAATAGCGCTTGGCGAGTTCGACGATGAGCCGCCCGGCGCGGCGGAAGAGCCCTTCGCGGTCGCGGTGCGTGGCCACGAGCGTGCCGTTGCCCGGCAGCGCCAGCCCCAGTGCCTCGGTGAGGCAGTTCATCGAGTTGGCAGTGAACATCCCGGAGCAGGAGCCGCAGGTGGGGCAGGCCGAACGCTCGACGAGCGCTACTTCTTCGTCGCTCGCGTTGGGGTCGGCCGCCTTCACCATGGCGTCGACCAGATCGAGCGAGAGCTCCTGATCCTGCCAGCGCACCTTGCCCGCCTCCATCGGTCCGCCGGAGACGAAGACCACGGGGATATTGAGGCGCAGGGCGGCCATGAGCATGCCCGGCGTGATCTTGTCGCAGTTGGAGATGCACACCAGCGCATCGGCGCAGTGCGCATTGACCATGTATTCGACCGAATCGGCGATGAGCTCGCGCGAGGGCAGCGAATAGAGCATCCCCTGGTGCCCCATGGCGATGCCGTCGTCGATGGCGATGGTGTGGAATTCCTTGGCCACGCCGCCCGCCTTTTCGATCTCCTCGGCCACGAGGCGGCCGAGATCGCGCAGGTGCACGTGCCCGGGCACGAAGTCGGTGAAGCTGTTGGCGATGGCGATGATCGGTTTGCCGAAATCCTCTTCCTTCATGCCGGTGGCGCGCCACAGGGCGCGGGCGCCGGCCATGTTGCGGCCGTGGGTGCTGGTGCGGGAACGATACTGCGGCATGGGAGATCCTCGATCCGTTGGCTGCGATGCCCGTTATTCTAGTCCCGAACCGGCCTTGGGCTACAATGAACCCGTGCGCCACACCGCGGTCTTTCTTCCATGCTCGTGCATCCGCAGTTCGACCCCATCGCCTTCTCCCTCGGCCCTTTGTCGGTACGCTGGTACGGGCTCATGTACCTCGCCGGCTTTCTCGCCTTCCTCTGGCTCGCGCCGCGTCACGCCCGTCGCCTGGGCGATGGCCGCTGGACGCGGGAGCGGCTCGACGCCCTGCTCTTCTACGGCGTGCTCGGCGTGGTACTGGGCGGGCGGCTGGGCGAAGTGCTCTTCTACCAGCCCGCCTACTATCTTTCCCATCCGCTCGAGATCTTCGCCATCTGGCATGGCGGCATGAGTTTTCACGGCGGACTCATCGGCGTGATCCTCGCCATGGCGCTCTTCGCGCGGCGCGAGGGCATGGGGTTTTGGCAGGTGGCCGACTTCGTCGCCCCGCTCGTGCCACCGGGGCTGGGATTCGGTCGGCTGGGCAATTTCATCAACGGCGAGCTGTGGGGACGTCCGGCCCCCGAGTCCCTGCCCTGGGCCATGGTCTATCCCCAAGTCGATACCCTGCCGCGCCACCCATCGCAGCTCTACGAGGCGTTCGGCGAAGGCGCACTGCTCTTCGCGCTGCTGTGGTGGTACGCCGCCCACCCCCGGCCCGCGGGGCGGGTCTCGGCCGTCTTTCTGATGGGGTATGGCGCCATCCGCTTCGTGTGCGAGCTCTTTCGCACGCCCGACCCCGGCATCCTCTCCTGGCTCACCCCGGCGCTGAGCACGGCGCAGTGGCTGTCGCTGGCCATGCTGCTCGCCGGTGCCGTACTCTACCGCCAGACGCGCCGCATCCCCTCTTCCGTCGACGCGAGGACGAACCCATGAGCAACGATCTGCTGAGCAAAGGACTGTCGCTGGTGCGCGGCTGGTTCGAGCCGCCGCCCGAGAAAGTGCTCGAGCGCATCCGCGACGAGCTGCGCGAATGCGCCGACCTCATCGGCGGCGAGGTGAGCGCGCGCCAGCGCGCCGCCAAGCTCGCCAAGACCTATGCCGAGCTCGACGAAAACGGCCGGCGGGCTTTCCTGCGCATCCTGCTCACCGAGTTCGGCCCCGAGCCCGAGCGCATCGACGCCGCCTACGACGCCTACCGCGCGGCGCGCGGCAGCGACGAGCAATGGCAGGCGGAAGCGGCGCTGCGCGAGAGCCTGCGCAGCCCCCGCAGCCGCATCCTCACCCAGTTCTCGGCTTCCGACGCCGGCGTGCATTTCCTCGTCGACCTGCGCGCCGAGCTGCTCGATTTCCTGCGCGACGACCCGCTGCTCGCTGCGCTCGACCTGGAACTGCAGGGTTTGCTCGCCTCGTGGTTCGACGTGGCGCTGCTGGAGCTGCAGCGCATCACCTGGCACAGCCCGGCCGACGTGCTCGAGCGCTTGATGCAGTACGAGGCGGTGCACGAAATCGAATCCTGGCAGGATCTGAAGAACCGGCTCGATTCCGACCGGCGCTGCTACGCCTTCTTTCATCCGCGCATGCCCTCGGTGCCGCTCATCTTCGTCGAGGTAGCGCTCACCGAGGGGCTCGCCGGCGACGTGCAGCAGCTGCTCGACGTCTCCGCGCCGCTCTTTGCCACCGAGCGGGCCGACACGGCCATCTTCTATTCCATCAGCAACACGCAGAAAGGGCTGCGCGGCATCTCTTTCGGCCACTTTCTCTTGAAGCGCGTGATCGACGACCTGCGCCGCGATTTTCCCAAGCTCGAGCGCTTCGCCACCCTCTCGCCCATCCCGGGGCTGGTGCGCTGGTACCGCGCGCATCCCGAGGCGCTCGCCGATGCCTTCACCGCCTCCGACTGGCGCCGGCTGCGCGCCGCCGGCGCTCCCGAAGGAATGGAACTGCTGCAGCGGCTGCTCGAGACACCCGAGATCGCCGGCACCGAAGCGTGGCGCGAGGCGCTCGCCGCGCCGCTCTTGCGCGCCGCAGCACGCTATCTGCTCGCCACGGAGAACGGCCGCGCGCTCGACCCGGTGGCGCGCTTCCACCTGGGCAACGGCGCGCGCATCGAACGGCTCAACTGGCTCGCCGACACCTCGCCCAAAGGCTGGCGCCAATCCTGGGCGATCATGGTCAACTACCGCTACGAGCCGGACAAGCTGCAGGATCGCATCGACGCCTACGAGCGCGACGGCCTCATCGAGGCGACTTCCGCAGTGCGTCGCCTCGCGCGCTAGCGCCGCCTCAAGCCGCCTCGCCCACCACGAAAGCGAGCTCGCCCACGCCTTCCACCCAGGCGCGCACGCGCTCGCCCGGGCGCACGGGGCCGACTCCGGCGGGCGTTCCCGTGAGGATCAGGTCACCCGCCGCGAGCCGCCAATAGCGCGAGATCTCGGCGATCACTACCGGCACGTCGTAGATCATCTGTGCGAGGTCGCCGCGCTGGCGTGGCGTACCATCAACCTCCAGGCCGATCTCGCCACGGCGCAGCACTTCGCCCGGCTTCGGCAGGATCGTGGAGATCGGCAGCGAGGCATCGAACCCCTTGGCCACGTCCCAAGGCCGGCCTTTGGCTTTCGCCTCCGCCTGCAAGTCGCGCCGCGTCATGTCTAGCCCCACCGCGTAGCCATAGATCGCCTCCGCGGCTTCCTCCGGGGAGAGCTCCCGGCCTCCGCCGCGCAGCGCCACCACCAGTTCGGCTTCGTGGTGCACTTCTTGGGTGGCCGGCGGATAGGGCCAGTGCGACTCGGCATCGTGAGGATGCCAGACGGCGTCGGCCGGTTTCATGAAGAAGAACGGCGGCTCGCGGCTCGGATCCCCCCCCATCTCGCGCGCGTGTTCGGCGTAATTGCGCCCCACGCAGAAGATGCGGCGTACAGGGAAGAGCCCGCCGCAGCCCACCGGCACTACCGGCAGCGCCGGCGCAGGAATCACGAATTCTTCACGGGACATGATCGACTCCTCATTGGACTTCTGGCTCGATTCTACGCTGCCTTGACGCCAGGTAAAAATGCAATAAAATGGCAAAAACTCCAAACGAAACCCCGCCATGAACGATCCGGATTTTTCCCGGTGCATCCGCGATGCCGGCGGCCGCGTGACCGCGGCGCGTCTGGCGGTATTGCGCTGCCTGGCGGCGGCCGAAGAGCCGCTCACGCCCGACGAAGTACTGGAGCACTTGACCCAAACCCCCGGCCATGTCCCCGACCGGGTCACCATCTATCGCGCGATCGACTGGCTCTCCGCCCATGGCCTGGTACGGCGTCTGGCGACGGTGGGACGCGCCGCCCGCTATGAACCGGTCGAGGATCGGGAAGCGCACGCCCATTTTCAATGCCGCCGCTGCGGCCAGACGCGCTGCCTGCCCGCGCCCTCTCCCCCACTGCCGGCGCTGCCGCCAGGGTATGTCGCCGAACGTGTCGAACTGGTGATCCACGGCCTGTGCGCCGCCTGCCGCGCCGGAGAAAATGCATGAGCGCTCGATCCTTGTGGACGCTGGGCATCCTCGGCCGCCTCGGTCTGGCAGCGTTGCCCTTGGGGCTCATCTGGCTGCTCTACTTTTGGGGGACCCGATGAACACCCCGAGCATCGTCCTGCACGACCTCACCGCCGGCTACGGTCGACATCCGGCCATCCACCATCTGCACGCCACGATCCCCTGCGGTGCGCTGCTCGCCGTGGCCGGCCCCAACGGCGCGGGCAAATCCACACTGCTCAAGGTGCTCGCCGGCGAACTCAAGCCGATGACGGGCCATGTCAGCCTGCCGGCGCCATGCCGGCAGCGGCTCGCCTACCTCACACAGCAGCCGACCTGGTCGCTCGATTTTCCCGTCGACGTCCACGATGCCATTGCCATGGGATGTTGGCCTTGGCTCGGCCCGTGGCGCGCCTTCGACGAGGCGGCGCACCGGCGCGTTGCCGATGCCATCGCCGCAGTCAAACTGCAGGGGTTCGAACACCGTCCGCTCGAATCGCTCTCCGGCGGTCAGCTGCAGCGGGTGCGCTTTGCCCAGATCATCGTGCAGGATGCCCGCCTCATCCTGCTCGACGAGCCGTTCAACGCGCTCGACGAAACCACAGAAGAAGAATTCCTCACCCTCATCCACCGCTGGCACGAAGAAGGGCGCACGGTGATCGCCGTACTGCACGATCTCGCCCGCGTGCGCCGCTACTTTCCCCTGACCCTGTTGCTCGCACGCGAGCTCGTCGCCTTCGGCCCCACCGAGCAAGTTTTGTGCGCCGAATACCTCGACCGCGCCCGGCGCCATGCGGAAGCCTTCGACGAACATGCCGCGCCCTGTCCGCTGCCTGTGGACGAGGAGAAAGACGAGGTCGCCCCATGACCCTGCCCGAGCTCATCACCCCGTTTGCCGACTACGACTTCATGCGCCGGGCGCTCGCCGGCGCCTCGATGCTCACCCTGGGCGCCACTCCCGTGGGCGTCTTTCTCATGCTGCGCCGCATGAGCCTCATGGCCGACGCGATGAGCCATGCGGTGCTCCCTGGTGTGGCTGCCGCCTATTTCTTCTCCGGCCTGTCGCTGGGCGCGATGACGCTCGGCGGGCTGACCGCAGGCGTGCTCGTGGCAATCGCCACCGGCTGGGCGGCGCGCCACTCGGTGCTCTTCGAAGACACCGCCATGGGAACCTTCCAGATCCTCTCGCTCACCGCCGGCATCCTGCTCATGACCGCACACGGCCGCCCCGTGGACGTGCTGCAGCTGCTCTTCGGCTCCATCCTCGCCATCGACCGCGACACGCTCACCCTCATCGCCCTGGTCGCCTCCGCCACGCTGGTGCTGCTCGCCCTGGGCTGGCGCATCCTCGTGCTCGAATGCTTCGACGCCCCTTTCTTGCGCCGCTACAGTCCGCGCCTGTCGGCCTTGGCGCACTACGGCTTCCTCGTGCTGGTCGTGCTCAACCTCGTGGCCGCCTTTCACGCCATCGGCACCCTGCTCGCGATCAGCGTGCTGATCCTGCCCGCCGCCACGGCCCGACTGTGGGTCAATGGCCTGGGCAAGGCGCTCGTGCTCGCCGCCGGCTGCGGCATCCTGGGCAGCTACCTCGGGCTCGTCGCCTCTTTCCGCTGGGATCTGCCCGCTGGCCCGGCAATCGCACTCGCGCTCGCGCTTCCCTATCTTTGCTCGCTCTTTCTTGCCCCTCACGGATTCCTGCGCCGGCGCCGCCCGCGCAAACAGCACCTCGAAAACTGACCGGAGCTCCCCATGCCGACCATCCGCCGTCGCCTTCTCCTCGCGCTCGCCGCTGCACCGTTCCTCTTCCTCTCCCCCGTCGGCGCCCGGGCAGAAGCCCCCTTGCGCGTCGTCGCCACGTTCTCCATCGCCGCCGACTGGGTGCGGCAAGTGGGCGGCGACCGGGTCGAAGTCACGGCCCTCATCGGCCCCGATGCCGATGCCCACGGCTACCAGCCCAAGCCCTCGGATACCCGCGCCCTCAAGGAAGCCTCCCTCGTGGTTGGCATCGATCTGGGGTTCGATGACTGGATCGAACGGCTCGCCCGCAGCGTCGGTAAAAAACCGATCGTGATGCTGGGTGAGCTGCTGCCGCCCGAAGACCTCCTGCCCGCCGGAGAGACACACGACGAGCACGATGACGACCACCATCACGGCGCCTTCGACCCCCACTTCTGGCAAGATCCGCGCCTCGTGGCCAAGGTGATGCCGATGCTGGCCGAAGCCCTGGCCCAACGCGACCCCACGCACGCCGACGACTACCGGCGCCGCGCCGCCGACTATGCTCGAAGCCTCGAATCCCTGTGGCACACCTGGAACGAGCGCTTTGCCACCTTGCCGCCCGAATCCCGCCGCGCCTACACCAATCATGACGCATTCCGCTACCTTGCCCGCGCCTACGGCCTGGAGCTCATCGGCATCCAGGGCGTGGTGCCGCATGGCGAGCTCAGCGCCAAGGCGCTCGCTGCGCTCTCCGACCGCGCCCGGCGCGAGGGCATCCACGTCGCCTTTCTGGAGAACGTCTCCGACCCCCGCCTCGTCGAACAGCTGCGCCGCGAAGCCGGGCTTACCGTGGGCGGACGCCTCTATTCGGACGCCCTCAGCGGCCCCGGCGGTGCTGCGCCGACTTACCGCGACCTCGTCGAGATCAACGCCCGGACGCTCCACGACGCCTTGGCGGCACCCAACCCCTGATCTTACCCAAGGGCGCGGATCGGTGGTTTCTGCGCTATCCTATGCAAAAAGCTGGCCGGGATCGGGCAAGCGGCCTCGTCGCCGCGCATCATCCCCGATCCGGCCCTCCCCGCATCGAGGTGCCATGAACCGTCGCTTTCGCCGTCTCTTCCTCTCGCTGGGCCTCGTCACGGCCTGCTCCTGTGTGCTCGCCCAATCGCCCCATCCCCCCATGGATGCCGCCGCACCGGCCGAATCGCCGGCAGAAGCACTCGACGGCGAAACGGTCTATTGGACGCTCATCGGGGAGCTCGCCCTGCGCCAGCAAGAGTACGGCCGGGCCACGCAAGCCTTCCTGCTCGCCGCCCGCCATGCCCGCTCGGCGCAACTCGCCCGCCGCGCGGCCGAGATCGCCGCCATCACGCGCCAGGGAGATGCCCTCAACCGCGCCCTCGCCCTCTGGCGCCAGATCGAACCCGATACCGAAGCCATCGAGCGCTTCGAGCGCATGCGCGCCGA
Organism: Tepidiphilus succinatimandens; assembly: GCF_006503695.1. GTDB lineage: Bacteria > Pseudomonadota > Gammaproteobacteria > Burkholderiales > Rhodocyclaceae > Tepidiphilus > Tepidiphilus succinatimandens. Next base: position 9,265 of record NZ_SBIK01000020.1, on the reverse strand, counting down.
GCTCGATGCCCAGCGCGAAAAAGCCGTCTTGGCGCAGCTCGACGAAATCCTCAAACGCCACCCCGAACAGCTGCCGCAGAACCTTCTCGGCCTGAATGCCGCCCTCGACGACCTGGACGATGCCGAAATGGCGCGCCGCATCATCGAGCTCGCCACCACCCCTTACCTCGAATACCCGGAAGCGCAGCTGGCCCGCGCCGAAGCCGCCCGCCGCGCCGGCGACCTCCCCGCCGCGCGCCAGGCGGCCGAGCACGCCCTGACCCTGCGCCCCGACTGGGATCTCGCGCTCGCGCTGTGGGCCGAAATCCTCGGCGAGCAGGGCGACACGGCCACCGCCATCGCCCGGCTCGAATCCTATCTTCAGGAACACCCCTACGCCCGCGTCGTGCGCTTCACGCTCGCCAAGCACCTCGCCGTCACGCCCGGGCGCGAGGAAGAATCCCTCCAGCACCTCGAAAAACTGCTCGCCGACGCCCCTGACGACGCCCAATTGCTGCAGGCCGTGGCCCTGATGGCCGAGCGCACCGGCCACGTCGACCGCGCCATCGCCGCGCTCAAGCGCGCCATCGCCAAAGCGGGAGACAACACCGATTTCCTGCGCCTGCAGCTCGCCCAGCTCTACCTCACCGCCGGCCAGCCGCGGCGCGCCGAATTCGAACTGCGCAAGATCTCCCATCCCGATCTGGAAGACGAGAGCAAGCGGCTGCTCGCCCAGGCGCTGGCCAAGCAAGGCAAGATCGAAGCCGCGTTCGATACGCTCGACCAGACCCGCGCCGTGCTCGACCCCAAAACCGAGGTGCTCCTGAAAAGCCGCCTGCTGCAAGACGCCGGCCGGCTCGAAGACGCCCGCGATTGGGTCGACGAGGCAATCGCCGAGCTCGGCGACGAACCCGAGCTCCTCTACGAATACGCCATGATCCTGGAAAGACTCGGCCAGCACGAAGCCGCCGAAGGCCACCTGCGCAAGCTCGTCGCGCTGCACCCCAACTTTGCCCACGGTCTCAACGCCCTGGGCTATCTGCTCGCCGATGCCAACCGCGATCTCGACGAAGCCGAGCGGTTCCTCACCCGCGCGCTCACGCTCGCCCCCAACGACCCCTTCATCCTCGACAGCGTCGGCTGGCTGCGCTACCGCCAAGGCCGCCCCGAAGAAGCGTTGACGCTGCTGCAAAGCGCCTATCGCCGCCAGTACGATCCCGAAATCGCCGCCCACCTGGTCGAGGTCCTCACCGTGCTCGGGCGGCATGAAGAAGCCCAAGCCCTGCTCGAGCAGGCGCTCGGCCGCTCGCCCGATGCCGAAGCGCTGCGCCGCGTACAGCGCTGGCTGCGCCAACAGGGCCAATGAGTCGTCCTTTCGCGGCGCGATGCGCACTCCTGGCAGCGCTCTTGCTGCCCTACGGCTGCGCTACCGTCCCCGGAAACGCGCCCGAACCCCCCGCCGCGACCCCTGCCCCGCTGCTGACCCAATTCCGCCTCACAGGGCGGCTTGCCGCCGATGACGGCGAACATCGCTTCGCCACTGCATTTGCCTGGAGTCACACGCCAAGCCGCGCCGAACTCTCCCTTTTCGCCCCCACCGGCCAGACGCTGGCGCGGCTCACCCTCGAAGACGGCGATGCCGCGCTCGCCACGGCCGAAGGCGAACGGCACGAAGCCGACGCCGCAGCGCTCCTCGAACCCCTTCTCGGCTTCTCCCCGCCGCCGCTTTCCGCCCTCACCGCCTGGATCCAGGGCGACCCCGGCCCCGCGCCCGACCGCATTGAGCGCGACCAAGCGGGCAGGCCCTATCGCGTCTGGCATTCCGGCTGGATCGTCACCTTCGATTCCTGGCAGGACGATCGCCCGCGCCGGCTGACGATCGAGCGCGGTGCCGCCCGGCTCGTGCTGCTGCTCGACACCTGGAGTTCCGAACCATGACTGATTGGCTCACGGGCTGTCCAGCCCCGGCCAAGCTCAACACCTTCCTGCACGTGGTCGGACGGCGTGAAGACGGCTACCACCTGCTGCAATCGCACTTTCGCCTCATCGACTGGAGCGACACGCTCGACTTCGCCCGCCGCGACGACGGACTCATCCGCCGTACGCACGAACTCCCCGGCGTGCCGGAATCGGCCGATCTCACGCTTCGCGCCGCCCGTCTGCTGCAAGAGCGCCTCGGCACCCCGTACGGAGTCGACCTCACCCTGCACAAAGTCCTTCCTGCCGGCGCCGGCCTGGGCGGAGGCAGCTCGGATGCCGCCACCACCCTGATCGCCCTCAACCGCCTCTGGAACGGCGGGCTTTCCCGGGCCCAGCTCATGGAACTCGGCCTGCAGCTCGGCGCCGACGTCCCCTTCTTCCTCTTCGGCGAAGACGCCTTCGTCGAGGGCATTGGCGAGCGTCTCACCCCTTACCCTGGCCCCGAGCGCTGGTTCGTAGTCTTGTGGCCAGGCATCCACGTCCCCACGGCCCAGGTTTTTGCCTCGCCCCGCTTGACAAGGAATACCCCCATTGGCACAATAGCGTCTCTCGCAGCGACGCCTCTGCGAAACGATCTCGAACCCGTGGTAAGAGCGTTGTTTCCAGAAGTCGATGCGGCGCTCGAATGGCTCGCCCGGCATGCCGGAATGGCCAGGATGAGCGGATCGGGCAGTTGCGTGTTCGCCGAATTCGCCGAGCCCTCCGAGGCCGAGCGCATTGCCGCCCAAGTCCCTTCGGGCTGGCAGGCGAAGGTCGCGCGAACGCTGCACCGCCATCCGCTCCACGATTGGCTCTGAGCGCCGCTGCGAACCGGTTACTTGGGGAGTCGCCAAGCTGGTCAAGGCACCGGATTTTGATTCCGGCATTCGAGGGTTCGAATCCTTCCTCCCCAGCCAACACGACGGGCAGGCGCCTCTCGCCTGCCCGTTTCGACTTTCGCGGGTCTGGTCCCGTGACGACGGACTCGGGTGCGGAGAATACGCATGCCTCGCGGCAGCATGATGGTTTTCACCGGCAACGCCAACCCCAAGCTCGCCCAAGACGTGGTGCGGCGCCTGGGAATACCCCTTGGAGCAGCCACGGTCGGGCGCTTCTCCGACGGCGAAATCAACGTCGAGATCCTGGAAAACGTCCGCGGTCAGGACGTCTTCATTCTACAGCCCACCTGCGCCCCGACCAACGACAACCTCATGGAGCTCATCGTCCTGGTCGACGCGCTCAAGCGCGCCTCGGCCTGGCGCATCACCGCCGCGCTGCCCTATTTCGGCTACGCGCGGCAAGACCGTCGCCCCCGATCGGCCCGCGTGCCCATCACCGCCAAGGTGGTGGCCAACATGCTGCAGGCCGTGGGCGTTCAGCGCGTGCTCACCATGGATCTGCACGCCGACCAAATCCAGGGCTTCTTCGACATCCCGGTGGACAACATCTACGCCACCCCCGTGCTGCTCGACGACCTGGAAAAACAGCGCTATGAGAACCTCATGGTCGTCTCGCCCGACGTCGGCGGCGTCGTGCGCGCCCGCGCGTTTGCCAAGCGGCTCGACTGCGACCTCGCCATCATCGACAAGCGCCGTCCCAAGGCCAACGTCTCGGAGGTGATGAACATCATCGGCGAAGTCAAGGGGCGTACCTGCGTCATCATGGACGACATCGTCGACACCGCCGGCACGCTGTGCAAGGCCGCCCAGGCGCTCAAAGAGCACGGCGCCACCCGCGTGCTCGCCTATTGCACCCACCCCGTGCTCTCGGGCACGGCGGTCGCCCGCATCCAGGATTCCGAACTCGACGAGCTCGTGGTCACCGACACCATTCCGCTGCGCGACGACGCGCGCGCCTGCCCCAAGATTCGCCAGATCTCGGTGAGCGCGCTCATCGCCGACACCCTGCTGCGCATCAGCAACGAAGAGTCGGTGAGCTCACTCTTCAGCGAATGATCCACGAATAAATTTCCCGGCGCCCCGGCGCCGGATCTTCCGCCGCCTGGTCGCGGGCGGCACCCAGCAACCGCAAGGAGAAACCCCGATGCAAATCACCGTGAAAGCCAGCCGGAGAACCGAGCAGGGAACGCGTGCGAGCCGCCGCCTGCGTCGTGCCGGCCGCGTGCCCGGTATCGTCTATGGTGGCGACAAGGCACCCCAGCCGATCACGCTCGATCACAACGAGATCTACCATCAGCTCAACAACGAGGCCTTCCACGCCTCCATCCTCATGCTCGAAATCGACGGCGAACGTGAATCCGTCCTGCTGCGCGACGCCCAATGGCACGCCTACAAGCCGCTCGTGCTGCACGTCGACTTCCAGCGCGTCTCGGCCAACGAGAAGATCCACCTCAACGTGCCGCTGCACTTCATCGGCGCCGAAGAAAGCCCCGCGGTCAAGCTCGGCGGCTGCATCGTCAGCCACGTGCTCACCGAAGTGGAGGTGCGCTGCCTGCCCAAGGATCTGCCCGAATACCTCACCGTCGATCTCTCCGGCCTGCAGCCTGAACAGTCGCTGCACCTGTCGCAGCTCAGCCTGCCGCCCGGCGTCGAGATCGTGCACCACGGTGAAGGCGATCCGGTCGTGGCCACGGCGCTCAAGGTGCGCGGCGAAGCCGAGGGTGAGGGCGGCGAAGCGGCTGCCAGCTGATCCCCCATTCGGCCATGACGCAACTACCCGGCGCGGCGCCGCGCCTCGTGGTCGGCCTCGGCAACCCCGGGGCCGAATATGCCCAAACCCGGCACAACGCCGGGTTTTGGTTTTGTGAGCGGCTCGCCAAGCTGCTCGGCATCGCGCTCGTGCCCGAGTCCCGCTTTCACGGCCTCGTCGGCCGCGCGGGCGAGCTGCGGCTGCTCCTGCCCACCACCTACATGAACCGCAGCGGCCTGGCGGTGGGAACGCTCGCGCGCTTCTTTCGCATCGAACCCGAAGCGATCCTCGTGGTCCATGACGAACTGGATCTCGCGCCCGGCGACGTGCGCTTGAAATTCGGCGGCAGCCACGCCGGTCACAACGGCCTCAAGGATATCCAGGCGGCACTGGGCACCGACCGCTTCTGGCGCCTGCGCCTGGGGATCGGCCACCCCGGGCAGCGCGACGCGGTGATCCACTACGTGCTCAAGCCCCCCCGCGCCGAAGAGCGCGAGGCGATCGAGGAGGCCATCGAACGCGCGCTCGCCGCCTGGCCCGACATCGCCGCCGGGCGCTGGGAACGCGCCATGGGGCGCATCAACGCCAAACCCAAACCGCCCAAGAGCGGCCCAACGGACAAGGAAAGAAGCTCATGAGTCTGCGCTGCGGCATCGTCGGACTACCCAACGTCGGAAAATCCACCCTCTTCAACGCCCTCACCAAGGCCGGAATCGAAGCGGCCAACTACCCCTTCTGCACCATCGAACCCAACGTGGGCGTGGTCGAAGTACCCGACCCGCGCCTGGCCGAACTCGCCCGCATCGTGCAGCCACAGCGCATCGTCCCGGCCATCGTCGAGTTCGTCGACATCGCCGGGCTGGTGGCTGGCGCGAGCAAGGGCGAGGGTCTGGGCAACCAGTTCCTCGCCAACATCCGCGAGACCGATGCCATCGTGCACGTCGTACGCTGCTTCGAAGATGCGAACGTGGTGCACGTCGCGGGCGGCGTCGACCCGATCCGCGACATCGAGGTGATCGACACCGAACTGGCGCTCGCCGATCTCGCCACGGTGGAAAAGGCCCTCACCCGCTGGCGCAAGCCGGCGCAGGCCGGGGACAAGGAGGCCAAGGCGCTCGTGTCCGTGCTCGAACAGGTCTACGCCCAGCTCGACGCCGGCAAACCGGTGCGCGCGCTCGCGCTCGGCAAAGAAGAACGGGCGCTTCTCAAGCCCCTCTTTCTGCTCACCGCCAAGCCCGTGCTCTACGCCGCGAACGTGAGCGAGAACGGTTTCACCGACAACCCGCTGCTCGAAGCCGTACGCGAACACGCCACCGCCGAAGGCGCCGAAGTCGTCCCCATCTGCGCCGCGATCGAAGCCGAGATCGCCGAGCTCGACGAGGCGGACAAACAGGCTTTCCTCGCCGAGATGGGGCTGGAAGAACCGGGACTGAACCGGCTCATCCGTGCCGCCTACCGGCTCCTGGGTTTGCAAACCTACTTCACCGCCGGCGTCAAGGAAGTGCGCGCCTGGACCATTACCATCGGCGCCACCGCCCCGCAGGCGGCCGGGGTGATTCACACCGACTTCGAACGCGGATTCATCCGTGCCCAGACCATTTCCTATGAAGATTTCATCCGCTGCGGCGGTGAGCACGGCGCCAAGGAAGCCGGCAAGATGCGCGCCGAGGGCAAAGACTACGTGGTTCAGGACGGCGACGTGATCCACTTCCTCTTCAATGTGTGACGAGGCTGGAGCGCATCCATTCACCCTTGCCCCAGCAGGGCGGTGCGCCGAGACAAAGTTTCCATCAGTTCTTCTGGCACCATCTCCAACAGTTGGGAGGCCACCTTGCCCGCCATCTCCGCGCCGCTGATCTCTTCGATCAGCAGCAGGCATTCATAAAAAGCGTCCACCAACGCTTCCGGAGAACGTGCGTCACGCAAATAGGCCCTGGCTGGTTCCTCCTGATCCCCGAGGAGCCGGTGAACCATGTCAAACATATACATACGCGCCATGGCGATAGAGCGTCGCCGGTTGCGCGACGACGCTTTGTTGCCCTCGTCCCGACTCTTGCGGAACATGCCACTTGGCCCCGCGGGTTCTGGCTCCTTTTCCTTAGCCCCAGCGGAGGAGAGGGCGGGAGAGTGGAGCTCGGCAGAGGCGGAAACCGCCAAGAATCCCTGCTCCATGAGCTCGAACGCCACCGCGACGGCACTGGCACCGAGAACGGAAACGATCTCTCCCAGACGGCGATTTCCATCACACAAAATCAGGATACGACGCGCCCGCACATGCAAACCGCGGCTGCGTCGCTCCAATTCGTCGAAACCATCGACCGTCTTCGTCAACACGAGATCATGAGAGAGGAAAACCTCGGCCATCGTGATCCCCTCTTGTGAGAGATACCAGCCTACGGCGAAAAAGTTACCGCAATATGACTTCCATCGCCGAGGTTTCCGTCACAATATCGCCTGCTCGCCGAGGAAAACCCACTTTCTACGACATCATGACTTCCTCCGATCCCGAACCCTCCTCTACTCGCCTTGCGCCGCATGCGGCGTCGATGTTGCTCGTCACGGTAATCCTGCTGTGGGGGGTCAACTGGCCCATCATGAAATACGGCCTGCAGTACATTCCGCCGATCGCCTTTGCCGCGGCGCGCATGGTGCTCGGGACCGCCATCCTCGCCGCCGTGGCTGCCTGGCGCGGGCAGCTGAAGTGGCCGCACCGTGAGGATTGGCCCGTAGTCGTTAGCGTCGGTCTGCTGCAGATGGCCGCCTTCAGCGCCCTGGTCAACCTCGGCTTGCAATACGTCTCCGCCGGGCGCTCGGCCATCCTCGCCTACACCACACCGCTGTGGGTATTGCCGCTCGCCGTATGGCGGCTGCGCGAGCCGCTCACGCGCCTGCGGCTGCTGGGCGTCACCCTGGGGCTTGCCGGCGTGGTGATCCTATTCAATCCCCTCGCCTTCGACTGGCGCGATCCGCAGGTGCTGTTCGGCAACGGGGCGCTGCTGCTCGCGGCGCTCCTGTGGGCGGTGCTGATCGTGCAGGTACGGGGCCATCGCTGGCGCGGCACACCGCTTTCGCTCGCTCCCTGGCAGACGGGCATCGCCGCCCTGGTGCTGCTGCCGCTCTCCCTTGCGCTGGAAGACGTCGCCCACATCCGCTGGGAAGCGCCGCTGTGGATCATCCTCCTCTACAACGGACCGATCACCACCGCCTTCTGCTTCTGGGCGATGATCACCGTCACGCGGGCGCTGCCCGCCATCACCACCAGCCTCGCCACCCTGAGCGTGCCGCTGGTGGGCTATCTCGCCTCCATGGCCATGCTGGGCGAGGCGCTGCCGTGGAACGATCTCGCCGGCTTCGTGTTCATCCTCACCGGGCTGGTGGCCGCCACGCTCGACGACGCCTTGCGCCATCGGCGCAGCCGTGCGAACCTGATTTGACCTTTCCGGTCTTATGGTTTATCCAAAAGCTGCATCCGGATAAACCATCATCATGAACGATACGCATACGCTGAACGAAATCGCCGAACTGCTCGCCCTCGCCCGTCGGCCGCTCTTCATCACCGGAGCCGGCATTTCCGCCGCCTCGGGCTTACCCACCTACCGCGGCACGGGCGGGCTCTACGCCAACGGCCTCAATGAGGAAGGGCTGCCCTACGAGGACGTGCTTTCGGGCTACATGCTGCGCACACGGCCGGAACTCACCTGGCGCGAGCTCCTGCGCATGGCGCAGCGCCTGGCCGGCCGCGCGCAAGTCAACGAAGCGCACCGCGCCATCGCCGCGCTGCCACACGCGGTGGTGCTCACGCAAAACGTCGACGGACTGCATCTCGAAGCCGGCAGCCGCAACGTCATCGAGATTCACGGCAATCTGCGTGAGCTGCACTGCACCGTGTGCACTTACCGGCGTCCAAACGAAGATTGGCAGAACCTACCCATCCCGCCGCGCTGTCCTGAGTGCGGCGCCGTGCTGCGCCCCAGTGCGGTGCTCTTCGGCGAGCCCTTGCCGCCGGAAGCGCTCACCCGACTCGACGAAGAGCTCGCACGCGGATTCGACCTCGTGTTCTCGGTAGGTACGACCAGCCTCTTCCCCTACATCGCCGAACCGGTGGCGCTCGCCGCCAGCGCCGGCATACCTACGATAGAGATCAACCCCGAACCGACTGCCGTGTCGCACCTCGTCGATTACCGCCTGCGCGGCGACGCCGCCCAGATCCTGCCGCGAATCGTGGAAACGGCGCGCTCGCGCGAGGGGTAAAAATGGGTGGCTCACAGATGGGTGGCTCACTGCCACCCGTCGCAATCGTCCGGGACCTGAAAGCCTACCTGGACGGGCGGCTGGCGATCTTCCATAGCCCGCGAAGGCTCGCGCGCTACACGGCTGACGGTCAGCTGCAAACCCCCGAACTGCAGGTTGTCGCGTAGGTCCGCCGCGGCGCCTGCCGGGGAGGGAAGGCGCTCCGGGCTACGCCCTTCACGCCTTCCCTCCCCCGGCTCGGAAAAGCGGACAGTTTATGTACTACGAAACCGGACAGTTCTATTTGTTGACAAATTTGGCTCTCGATTGCTTGCAAATCTCGAAATTTTGTGCTGTAATCAAAAAAAAAGATATGGATCGATAAACAGGAGGAAGGGATGGAGCTGGAGGTTCCGACCACGACCCTGAGCTGGGAAGCGGGACACGC
>NZ_SBIK01000002.1 GCF_006503695.1 Tepidiphilus succinatimandens | reverse complement strand
AAGACCACGGTCACGGGCGTGGAAATGTTCCGCAAGCTCCTCGACCAGGGGCAGGCGGGCGACAACGTCGGGGTGCTGCTGCGCGGCACCAAGCGCGAAGACGTCGAGCGCGGTCAGGTACTCGCCAAGCCCGGGACGATCACGCCGCACACGCACTTCGAGTGCGAAGTGTACGTGCTCTCCAAGGAAGAAGGCGGGCGTCACACGCCGTTTTTCAGCAACTACCGGCCTCAGTTCTACTTCCGCACCACCGACGTCACCGGCGCGATCAAGCTGCCCGAAGGGGTGGAGATGGTGATGCCGGGTGACAACGTGAAGCTGGAAGTGAAGCTGATTGCCCCGATCGCGATGGAAGAAGGCTTGCGCTTCGCCATCCGTGAAGGCGGTCGCACCGTCGGTGCCGGCGTCGTCTCCAAGATCATCGAGTAATTGCCTTGCCCGTACAGCCCGGCGGGGATCGCTCCGCCGGGTTTTTCTTCTCCCTCGCTCTTTGGAATGAATCATGAACAACCAGAAGATCCGCATCCGCCTCAAGGCATTCGATTATCGGCTGATCGACCAGTCCGCGCACGAGATCGTCGAGGCGGCCAAACGCACCGGCGCCGTCGTCCACGGCCCGATTCCTTTGCCGACCAAGATCGAACGCTACAACGTGCTGCGCTCGCCGCACGTGAATAAGACTTCGCGCGACCAGTTCGAGATCCGCACGCACCGGCGTCTGATGGACATCGTCGAGCCCACGGACAAGACCGTCGATGCGCTGATGAAGCTCGATTTGCCCGCCGGCGTGGACGTCGACATCAAGCTGATGTAACCCCCGCTTGCATGCGGGATCGAACCGCCTTATAATGGCGTGTTTTCCCCGCTGCGGCGGGTGGTTTTTCGTAAACGTCCGGTCAATCGTAACCGGTTCGAGGAGAACAACATGAGTCTAGGCCTTGTCGCTCGCAAGGTGGGCATGACTCGGATTTTCACCGAAGATGGCCAGTCCATCCCGGTGACCGTGCTCGAAGCCTCCGCCAACCGTGTGACGCAACTCAAGACGCCCGAGACCGACGGCTATGCCGCCGTCCAGATCGGGTTCGGGTCGCGCAAGCCCTCGCGCACCACCAAGGCGCTCGCCGGGCATTTCGCCAAGGCGGGGGTCACTGCGGCGCGCGTGCTGCGGGAATTCCGCGTCGATCCTGCCGAGCTCGCTTCGCTGCAGCTCGGTCAGGAACTGTCCGTGACGATGTTCCAACCGGGACAGAAAGTCGACGTCACTGGCCGCTCCATCGGCAAGGGCTTCGCCGGCGCGATCAAACGCCACAACTTCAGCTCCAACCGTGCCTCGCACGGCAACTCGATCACCACGCGCGCGCCCGGCTCCATCGGCATGGCGCAGGATCCCGGCCGGGTCTTTCCCGGCAAGCGCATGGCGGGGCATCTGGGCGACGAGACCGTCACGGTGCAGAATCTCGAGATCGTGCGCGTCGATGCCGAACGCAATCTCCTGCTCGTCAAGGGGGCGGTTCCCGGTGCCAAGGGCGGCGACGTGATCGTGCGCCCGGCGGTCAAAGGCTAAGGCGAGGTGGATATGGAACTCAAGCTATTGAATGCGCAGGGTCAGCCTGCCGGAACCGCCCAGGTCTCCGACACGCTCTTCGCCCGCCCCTACAACGAGGCGCTGGTGCATCAGGTCGTCGTCGCCTATCAGGCCAATGCCCGGCAAGGTACGCGCGCCCAGAAAGATCGCTCGCAGGTGCATCACTCCACCCGCAAGCCGTGGCGCCAGAAAGGCACGGGCCGCGCGCGCGCCGGGATGACCTCCAGCCCGCTGTGGCGGCATGGTGGCAAGATCTTCCCGAGCTCGCCCGAGGAAAACTTCAAGCAGAAGGTCAACCGCAAGATGTTCCGTGCGGCCATGGCCACCATTCTCTCGCAGCTCGCCCGGGAAGACCGCCTGGCGGTGATCGACGACTTCCGCGTCGAGGCGCCCAAGACCAAGCTCGTCGCCCAGAAGATCAAGGACATGGGTCTGGCCGGTACCCGCGTGTTGCTCGTCACCGACGAACTCGACGAGAACCTGCTGCTCGGCAGCCGCAACCTCAAGGACGTGCTGGTGCTGGCGGCGCATGAAACCGACCCGGTGGCGCTGGTGCATTTCCCCAAAGTGCTGCTCACCAAGGGCGCCGTGGCCAAATTCGAGGAGATGTGGCAATGACGATCAGCGAAGAACGCCTCTATCAGGTTCTGCTCGGACCGCAGATCTCGGAGAAGGCCACGATGCTTGGGGAGCGCCTCAACCAGGTGGTGTTCCGCGTCGCCTCCGATGCGACCAAACCCGAGATCAAGGCCGCCGTCGAAAAGCTTTTCGAGGTCGAAGTCCAGGGCGTGCGGGTGCTCAACGTCAAAGGCAAGGAAAAGCGGATGGGGCGCATCACCGGCCGTCGTTCCGGCTGGAAGAAAGCCTTCGTCTCGCTCAAGCCGGGCCAAGAGCTCAGCTTCATGGCCGGGGAGTAAACCATCATGGCAGTGATCAAGATGAAACCGACTTCGCCTGGCCGCCGTGCCATGGTGCGGGTCGTCAACAAGGAACTCTACAAGGGGCGGCCGTATCCCTCCCTCGTCGAGGCGATGACGCGCCTGGCGGGCCGCAACAACGCGGGGCGCATCACCACGCGGCACAAGGGCGGCGGGCACAAGAAGTTCTACCGCATCGTCGACTTCCGCCGCAACAAGGACAACATTCCGGCCAAGGTCGAACGCATCGAATACGATCCGAACCGCTCGGCACACATCGCGCTGCTGTGCTATGCCGATGGCGAGCGCCGTTACATCCTCGCGCCGAAGGGGCTGACGGTGGGGCAGACGGTGATGAGCGGCCCGCAGGCGCCGATCAAGCCCGGCAACGCGCTGCCGATCCGCTCCATCCCCGTGGGTTCGACGCTGCACAACGTCGAGCTCGTTCCGGGCAAGGGCGGTCAGCTTGCCCGAGCCGCCGGGGCGTCGGTGCAGCTCGTCGCGCGCGAAGGCGCCTATGCCCAGGTGCGGCTGCGCTCGGGCGAGGTGCGTAAGGTCCACGTCGAGTGCCGCGCCACCATCGGCGAAGTCGGCAACGGCGAGCATTCGCTGGAAAAACTCGGCAAGGCCGGCGCCTCGCGCTGGCGCGGGATCCGTCCCACCGTGCGCGGCGTGGCGATGAACCCGATCGACCACCCGCACGGCGGTGGCGAAGGGCGCACCGGCGAAGGCGGCGTGCCGCGCAGCCCGTGGGGTCAGCCGACCAAGGGATATCGCACTCGCCGCAACAAGCGCACGGACAACATGATCGTCCAGCGCCGGCACAAGCGTTAAGGGGTAAGCCATGGCACGTTCAGTCAAAAAAGGGCCGTTCGTCGACGCCCATCTGCTCAAGAAGGTCGAGCAAAGTCGCGCGACCAACGACAAGCGTCCGATCAAGACCTGGTCTCGTCGCTCCACGATCATTCCCGAGTTCATCGGGCTGACGTTCGCGGTGCACAACGGCCGGCAACACGTCCCGGTCTTCATCACCGAGGCGATGGTCGGGCACAAACTCGGCGAATTCTCCTTCACCCGCACCTTCCGAGGGCACGCCGCGGGCAAGAAGGCCAAACGCTAACGCTCGAGGATACGAGATATGGAAACCAAGGCTATCGTGCGCGGCGTGCGCCTTTCTCCCCAGAAAGGCCGACTCGTCGCCGACCTCATCCGCGGCAAGCCGGTGGCGCAGGCGCTCGACATTCTCGCGTTCTGCCCGCAGAAAGGCGCGCATTTGATCCGCAAGGCGCTCCTGTCGGCCATCGCCAATGCCGAACACAACGACGGTGCCGACGTCGACGAGCTCAAGGTCAAACGCATCATGGTCGAGAAGGGCGTGGTGCTCAAGCGCTTCCGGGCGCGGGCCAAAGGGCGCGGGGCGAAGATCCTCAAGCCCACGGCGCACATCATCGTCGCGGTCGGAGAATAAGGAGCAAACATGGGACAGAAAATCCATCCGACCGGCTTTCGCCTCGTCGTCACCCGTGACTGGGCTTCGCGCTGGTTTGCGCCGAGCAAAGATTTTCCGCGCCTGCTGCAGCAGGACGCCCAGGTGCGCGGCTACCTGAAGAACAAGCTCAAGCACGCCGCGGTGAGCCGCATCGTCATCGAGCGCCCGGCCAAGAGCGCCAAGATCACGATCCACTCGGCGCGTCCGGGCGTGGTCATCGGCAAAAAGGGCGAAGACATCGAGCTGCTCAAGGCCGACCTCAACCGCCGCATGGGCGTGCCGGTGCACCTCACGATCGAAGAGATCCGCAAGCCCGAGCTCGACGCGCAGCTCATCGCCGAGTCGGTCGCCACCCAGCTCGAGAAGCGCATCCAGTTCCGGCGGGCGATGAAGCGCGCGATGCAAAATGCCATGCGGCTCGGCGCCAAAGGCATCAAGATCATGACTTCCGGCCGTTTGGGCGGAGCCGAGATCGCGCGTTCCGAATGGTATCGCGAAGGCCGCGTGCCGCTGCAGACGCTGCGCGCCGACATCGACTACGGTTTTGCCGAGGCGCAGACCACTTACGGCATCATCGGCGTCAAGGTCTGGCTCTACAAAGGTGACATCCTGGCGCGCAACCAGGCGCCGCAGGAGCCCGTCGAACGGGAAGCCCGGCGTCCTTCGCGGGGCCGTCGCGAAGAAGGAGAGGGCGCGCGTCGTGGTCGTCGCACCCGCGCCGCCAAAGCGAACGTAACTTCGGGAGTGGGCGATGCTGCAGCCGAAACGAACTAAATTCCGCAAGGTCCAGAAGGGCCGAAACAAGGGACTGGCGACACGCGGGGCTTCCGTTTCCTTCGGTGAATTCGGTCTCAAGGCCATCGGTCGCGGGCGACTGACCGCCCGCCAGATCGAGGCCGCGCGGCGTGCCATGACCCGCCACATCAAACGCGGTGGGCGCATCTGGATTCGCGTGTTCCCCGACAAACCCATTTCCAAGAAGCCGGCCGAAGTCCGGATGGGGAGCGGGAAAGGGAACCCCGAATACTGGGTCGCCGAGATCCAACCGGGCAAGGTGCTCTACGAGATGGATGGCGTGAGCGAAGCGCTCGCCCGTGAAGCCTTCGCGCTCGCGGCCGCCAAGCTGCCCTTCAAGACCATCTTCGTCACCCGCAAGCTGGGAGCGGCATGATGAAAGCCAAGGAACTGCGCGAAAAAAGTGTCGCCGAGCTCGAGCAGGAGCTGATTGCGCTGCGCAAGGCGCAATTTTCCCTGCGGATGCAGCAGGCGACGCAGCAACTGACCAATACCGCGGCGATGCGCGCCACGCGGCGTGACATCGCCCGCATCAAGACCCTGCTGCGGGAAAAAGGGGTGCGTAAATGACCGAAGAAGTGCAAAACAAGACCCGGCAGCGCATGGTCGGGCGCGTCGTGAGTACGGCCCGGGCCAAGACCGTGGCCGTGCTGGTGGAACGTCGCGTGGCGCATCCGCTTTACGGGAAGATCGTTACCAAGTCCCGTAAATTCCATGCTCACTGCGAGGACCCGGCCGTGGCGCTCAACGACATCGTCGAAATCGAGGAGTGCCGTCCGATCTCCAAGACGAAGACGTGGAAAGTCGTCCGGCTCGTCGCCAAGGCGGCGTTGGCCTGATTTTTTCCCTTGCATTTTCCTGCCGCATCAGTTATAGTGCCGGACTCTCGCCCCGTCGTATGGCGGGGCGCTTCGCTTTCCCGTCCGCCCGTCGATGAAGTCGGGCGGACGTGCGAGTCCAAGACTGTCCGCACTTGCGGTATAAGTTGGAGAAATTCATGATCCAGATGCAGACCCTCTTGCAGGTCGCCGACAACAGCGGCGCGCGCAAGGTCATGTGTATCAAGGTGCTCGGCGGCTCCAAGCGCCGCTACGCCAACATCGGCGACATCATCAAGGTGTCGATCAAAGAGGCCGCGCCGCGCGGTCGCGTGAAAAAGGGCGATGTGTATAACGCCGTCGTGGTGCGTACCGCCAAGGGCGTGCGCCGCCCCGACGGTTCGCTCGTCAAGTTCGACGGCAATGCGGCCGTGCTGCTCAACAACAAGTTCGAGCCGATCGGTACGCGCATCTTCGGTCCCGTCACCCGCGAGCTGCGTACCGAGCGCTTCATGAAGATCGTCTCGCTCGCCCCCGAAGTCATCTGAGGTGTCGCAATGAAGAAGATCCGTAAGGGCGATCAGGTGATCGTGATCGCCGGCAAAGACAAAGGGCGCCGGGGGGTGGTGACGCGCCGCGTCAATGACGAGAAGCTCATCGTCGAGGGCATCAATCGCGTCAAGAAGCACGTGCGCCCCAATCCCTTGCGCGGAATCCCCGGCGGCATCGTCGAAAAAGAGATGCCGATCCACATCTCCAACGTCGCCTTGTTCAATCCGCAGACCCAGAAAGCCGACCGGGTCGGGATCCGGGTGCTGGAAGACGGCCGCAAGGTGCGCTTCTTCAAGAGCACCGGCGAATTGGTGGATGTCTAAGGAGCGAACATGGCCCGGTTGCTGCAACAGTACAAAGAAAAGATCGTGCCCGAACTCATCAGCAAGTTCGGCTACAAGTCGATCATGGAAGTGCCGCGCATCACCAAGATCACGCTCAACATGGGTGTGGGTGAGGCGGTGGCCGACAAGAAGGTTCTGGAAAATGCCGTGAAGGATCTTGCCGCCATCTCCGGTCAGAAACCGGTGATCACCAAGGCGCGCAAGTCGATTGCCGGCTTCAAGATCCGCGAAGGCTATCCCATCGGCTGCAAGGTGACCTTGCGCGGGGAACGTGCCTACGAGTTCCTCGATCGGCTCATTTCGATCGCGCTGCCGCGTGTGCGTGACTTTCGCGGCGTGGGCGGAAAAGGGTTCGATGGTCGCGGCAACTACAACCTTGGGGTGCGCGAGCAGATCATCTTTCCGGAAATCGAATACGACAAGGTCGATGCGCTGCGCGGCATGAACATCACGATCACGACCACGGCGAAGACCGACGAAGAGGCCAAGGCGCTGCTGGCCGCATTCAAATTTCCCTTCCGGAATTGAGGCTGACATGGCAAAGAAATCGATGATCAACCGCGAGGAAAAGCGTCGCAAGCTCGTGGCCAAGTACGCGGCCAAGCGTGAAGCGCTGCTCGCCAAAATCCAGGACATGAGTCTGTCCGAAGAAGAGCGCATGCAAGCGCGCTTCGAGCTGCAGCAGCTGCCGCGCAACGCCAGTCCCACGCGGCTGCGCAACCGCTGCGCGATCACCGGCCGTCCGCGCGGAACCTTCCGCAAATTCGGGCTGTGCCGCCACAAGCTGCGCGAGATGGCTTTCCGCGGCGAAGTCCCCGGCATGACCAAGGCGAGCTGGTAAGGGAGTCCGAAGATGAGCATGTCTGATCCGATCGCCGATATGTTGACGCGCATCCGCAATGCGCAGAAGGCGGAAAAGCCCACCGTCGAGGTTCCCGGCTCCAAGCTCAAGGCCGCGATCGCCCGAGTCTTGCACGAAGAGGGCTACATCGATGGGTTCGAGGTGCGTCAAGAGGGGCCGAAGTCGACCCTGGTATTGAAGCTCAAGTATTACGCCGGTCGCCCCGTGATCGAACACATCGAGCGGGTCTCTCGTCCCGGTCGCCGTATCTATCGTCCGGTTGCCGAGCTGCCCAAGGTCATGAACGGCCTGGGCGTGGCCATCGTGTCGACCCCCAAAGGGGTGATGACCGATCGTGCCGCCCGCAAGGCGCAGGTTGGCGGCGAAGTGCTCTGTTACGTCGCCTAAGGGAGATCGAGATGTCGCGTATCGCAAAACAACCGATCGAGGTTCCGGGTGGCGTCGAGGTGAAAATCGACGGCAGCCGCGTGGCGGTCAAGGGGCCGCTCGGTGCACTCGAGTTCGCCTTCAATCCGGCCGTACGCATCGTCAAGGAAGGTAACGTCTTGCGCTGTGAGGCCGACGAAAAACTTCCCGGCAGCGATGCTCAGGCTGGTACCGCCCGTGCCATCCTCGCCAACATGGTGCATGGCGTGGCCAAGGGGTTCGAGCGTCGCCTTACCCTGGTCGGCGTGGGGTATCGGGCGCAGCTCCAGGGCAACAAACTGAACCTTTCCTTGGGCTACTCGCATCCGATCGAGCACGAGCTGCCTGCCGGCATCAAGGCCGAAGTGCCTCAGCCGACCGAAATCGTGCTCAAAGGGGCCGACAAGCAGCAGCTCGGTCAGCAAGCCGCCAAGATCCGCGCCTATCGTCCGCCGGAGCCTTACAAGGGCAAAGGCGTGCGCTATGCGGATGAAATCGTGGTCTTGAAAGAGACCAAGAAGAAATAAGGGCATTCGATCATGAACAAGAAACTTGCACGTCTGCGCCGCGCCCGCAAAACCCGGGCGAAGATCGCGCAGCTGAAGGTGCCGAGTCTGACGGTCTACCGTTCCAACTCGCACATCTACGCCCAGATCATTTCCCCGTGCCGTTCGCGCGTTCTCGCTGCAGCGTCTACGCTCGACAAGGACCTGCGCGAAAAAGTGAGCAATGGCGGCAACAAGGCCGCCGCGGCGCTCGTCGGCCGCGCCATCGCCGAGAAGGCCAAGGCGATCGGCATCGAGACGGTTGCGTTCGATCGCTCGGGGTATCTCTATCATGGTCGCGTGCAAGCCTTGGCTGAGGCCGCGCGCGAAGCCGGGCTCAAATTCTGATACGGGAAAAGCGATGGCCAGGAATCAGCAAGACAAGCGGCGGCCTGCAGAGGAGCGGCAGGACGAGCTCAATGAAAAGATGGTGTCGATCAACCGCGTCAGCAAGACCGTCAAGGGCGGCCGCATTTTGAGTTTTGCGGCGCTGACGGTCGTTGGTGACGGTGACGGCGGCATCGGTATGGGCAAGGGCAAGGCGCGCGAGGTGCCGGTAGCGGTGCAAAAGGCGATGCAGTCGGCCCGGCGCGGCATGGTCAAGGTGCCCCTGAAAAACGGCACGATCCAGCACACGGTGATCGCCAAGCACGGTGCCTCCACGGTGATGATGAAATCCGCCCCTCCGGGGACCGGGATCATTGCCGGCGGCGCGATGCGTGCGGTGTTCGAGGTGATGGGCGTCAAAGACGTCATCTGCAAGATCGTCGGCTCGACCAATCCGTACAACGTCGTGCGTGCCACGATCAAGGGGCTGACGGCCACCCGCCGCCCCTCCGAGCTCGCTGCCAAGCGTGGCAAGACCATCGAAGAAATCGTGGAGTGAGCCATGGCGAACGATAAAGTCAAGGTGACCCTGGTCCGGTCGCTGATCGGCACCCGGAAGGATCATCGCGCCACCGTGCGCGGGCTCGGCCTGCGACGCCTCAACCATACGGTGGAACTGGCCGATACGCCGCAGGTGCGCGGCATGATCGCCAAGGTTTCTTATCTCCTGAAGGTCGAGGGCTGACATATGCGACTCAACACCATTCAACCGGCCGAGGGGGCCAAGAAGGCGAAGAAGCGGGTCGGACGCGGCATCGGTTCGGGCTTGGGCAAGACCTGCGGCCGCGGCCACAAAGGCCAGAAATCGCGTTCGGGCGGCTTTCACAAGGTCGGCTTCGAGGGCGGTCAGATGCCGCTGCAGCGGCGCCTGCCCAAGCGCGGTTTCGTTTCGCCCACGGCCGGTGACGTCGCCGAGGTGCGCCTCTCCGATCTCGAACGCATCCCGGTCGACGACATCGACCTGCTCGTGCTCAAGCAGGCGGGCGTGGTGCCGCGCGCGGCCAAGGCGGCCAAGGTGATCCTTGCCGGCTCGCTCACGCGCAAGCTCACCCTGCGCGGCATTGCCGCCACCAAAGGGGCCAGGAACGCGATCGAGGCGGCCGGTGGCACCCTTGTCGACGCCTGAAGCGGGTAGCCCGTCGTGACCAAAGCGACCCAACACGCCTCGGTCGGGAAGTTCGCCGATCTGAAACGCCGCCTCTGGTTTTTGCTGGGAGCGCTCGTCGTTTTCCGGATCGGCGCGCACATTCCCGTGCCGGGCATCGACCCGGCCAAGCTCGCCCAGCTCTTTCAGACGCAGGGCGGTGGCATTCTCGGCGTCTTCAACCTCTTCTCCGGCGGGGCGCTGTCGCGCTTCACGATCTTCGCGCTCGGGATCATGCCCTACATCTCGGCTTCGATCATCGTGCAGCTCATGTCTTACGCCTTTCCGGCGCTCGAGGCATTGAAGAAAGAAGGCGAGGCGGGGCGGCGCAAACTCACCCAGTACACCCGCTATGGCACGGTGGCGCTGGCGCTGATGCAGGGCTTGGGGATTGCGGTCGCCCTTGAGGCGCAGCCAGGGCTGGTGCTCGAGCCGGGCCTGATGTTCCGTTTCGTCACGGTGGTGACGCTGGTCACCGGCACCATGTTCCTCATGTGGCTGGGCGAGCAGATCACCGAGCGCGGCATCGGCAACGGCATCTCGCTCATCATCTTCGCCGGGATCGCCGCCGGTCTGCCGAAGGCTCTGGGCGGACTCTTCGAGCTCGTCTCGAGCGGTTCGATGCATCCGCTCTCGGCGCTCTTCGTCTGTGCCCTGGTGGTGCTGGTGACGGCCTTCGTCGTCTTCGTCGAGAAGGGGCAGCGCAAGATCCTGGTCAATTACGCCAAGCGTCAGGTCGGCAACAAGATCTATGGCGGCCAGAGCTCGCACCTGCCCCTGAAGCTCAACATGGCCGGTGTCATTCCGCCGATCTTCGCCTCGTCCATCATTCTCTTTCCTGCCACGCTCGCGCAGTGGTTCGGGGCGGGCGAGCGCTTTGCTTGGCTCAGGGATCTCGCGGCGGCGCTCTCGCCCGGTCAGCCGGTGTATATCCTGCTCTATGCCTTGGCCATCGTCTTTTTCTGCTTCTTCTATACCGCGCTCGTCTTCAATGCGAAGGAAACGGCGGAGAACCTGAAGAAGAGCGGTGCCTTCGTGCCCGGCATCCGTCCGGGTGAGCAGACGGCGAAATATCTCGACAGGGTGCTGATGCGGCTCACGCTCGCCGGGGCGATCTACATCACCCTCGTGTGCCTGATCCCCGAGTTTCTCATCCTCGAGTGGAACGTGCCGTTCTACTTTGGCGGGACGTCGCTGCTCATCATCGTGGTCGTGACGATGGATTTCATGACGCAAGTGCAGTCGTACGTGATGTCGCACCAGTACGAGAGTTTGCTCAAGAAGGCAAACTTCAAGACCGGCGCGCTGCGGAGGAAGTAAGGGATGGCCAAGGAAGACGTCATCGAAATGCAGGGCGAGGTGATCGAGACGCTGCCCAACGCGACTTTTCGCGTGCGCCTCGAGAACGGCCACGTGATCCTCGGCTATATTTCGGGCAAGATGCGCATGCACTACATCCGCATTCTTCCCGGCGACAAGGTGACGGTGCAGCTCACGCCGTACGATCTCACGCGCGGTCGCATCGTATTCCGTTCCAAGTGAAGAATCCAAGGAGAACTCCATGAAAGTCCAAGCTTCCGTGAAGCGGATCTGCCGCAACTGCCGTATCGTGCGGCGCAAGGGCGTGGTGCGGGTCATTTGCAAGGAAGCGCGCCACAAGCAACGCCAAGGTTGAAGCCGGGGCGCGAATCTTTTATACTTGAGAATTTCGTTTTTTGGGGTGAGTGCAGATGGCCCGTATCGCTGGGGTGAATATCCCGAATCACAAGCATACCGAGATCGCCCTCACGGCGATCTACGGCATCGGTCGTTCCCGTGCCCGCAAGATTTGCGAGGCCGCAGGCGTGCAGCCGACGGCCAAGGTCAAGGATCTGACCGAAGCCGAGCTCGAGCGCCTGCGCGAGGAAGTCGCCAAGTACAAGGTCGAGGGCGACCTGCGGCGCGAGATCACCATGAACATCAAGCGGCTGATGGACTTGGGCTGCTATCGTGGTATGCGCCATCGCCGCGGACTGCCCGTGCGCGGACAGCGTACCCGTACCAACGCGCGCACCCGCAAAGGTCCGCGCAAGACCATCGCTGGCAAGAAGAAATGATGAGGTCGTTCCATGGCTAAGACTACGACGAAGGTGCGCCGCAAGGTCAAGAAGAACGTTGCGGAAGGCATCGCCCATATCCACGCGAGTTTCAACAACACGATCATCACGATCACCGACCGTCAGGGCAACGCGCTCTCGTGGGCAACCTCCGGTTCGGCTGGCTTCAAGGGCTCGCGCAAGAGCACGCCGTTCGCTGCCCAGGTGGCGGCCGATGCCGCCGGCAAGGCAGCCCAGGAATGCGGCATCAAGAGCCTGGAAGTGCGCGTGCAGGGTCCTGGCCCGGGGCGTGAATCCTCGGTACGGGCGCTCGCTGCGCTCGGGATCCGCATCTCCAGCATCCAGGACGTGACGCCGATTCCGCACAACGGCTGCCGTCCGCCCAAGAAACGTCGGATCTAACAGGAGTCGAACGTGGCACGCAATCTCGATCCCAAGTGCCGGCAGTGCCGGCGGGAAGGCGAAAAGCTCTTCCTCAAAGGGGAAAAATGCTTCACGGACAAGTGCGCGATCGAGCGCCGTAGCTATGCCCCAGGTCAGCACGGTCAAACCTCCGGTCAGCGCCTGTCCGAATTCGGTCAGCAGCTGCGTGAAAAGCAGAAGATCCGTCGCCTCTACGGGGTGCTGGAAACCCAGTTCCGCCGCGTCTATGCCGAGGCGGCCCGCCGTCGCGGCCAGACCGGCGAGAACCTGCTGCAACTGCTCGAAGGCCGGCTCGACGCCGTGGCCTACCGCATGGGCTTTGGCGCCTCACGCGCCGAGGCGCGCCAGATCGTGCGCCACAACGGCGTGACGGTCAACGGTCGCCGCGTCAACATCCCTTCCTACCTCGTGCGCCCGGGCGACGTGATCGAGCTCACCGAGAAGGCGCGAGGCCAGCTTCGCGTGAAGGCGGCGCTGGAAGCGGCCGCGCAGCGCGGTTTTCCCGAGTGGATCGAAGTCGACGTGCAAGCGGGCAAGGGGGTGTTCAAGGCCTATCCGCAGCGCGCCGAGCTCTCGCCCACGCTCAATGAAAACCTCGTGGTCGAACTCTACTCGCGATAAGCCCCTCGCAGCGACGAGAAACTGAGGATACGCATCGATGTCTTTGGATAGCCTGCTGAAACCGCGCAGCATCGACGTGGAAAATCTGTCGCCGGTGTTGGCGCGCGTCACGATGGAACCGTTCGAGCGCGGCTTCGGCCATACGCTGGGCAACGCGCTGCGGCGCGTGCTGCTGGCGGCGCTGCCCGGTTGCGCGCCCACCGAGGTACGCATCACCGGACTGCTGCACGAGTATTCGACGATCGAAGGCGTGCGAGAAGACGCCGTCGATCTGTTGCTCAATCTCAAAGGCGTCGTGTTTCGGCTGCATGAGCGCGACGACGCGACCGTGCGCCTCGAAGCCGTGGGGCCCAAGGTGGTGCGCGCTGCCGACATCCAGCTGGGTCACGGCGTCGAGGTCATCAACGGGGACCACGTCATCGCCCACGTCGAAGAGGGCGGCCGCCTGGAGATGGAGATCCGCGTGCAGCGCGGCCGGGGGTACGTCCCGGCCTCCGCGCGCAAGACGGAGGGCGATCGTGCCATCGGTCACATCCTGATGGACGCGTCCTTCAGCCCGGTGCGGCGCGTGGCCTATACGGTCGAGAGCGCTCGTGTCGAGCAGCGCACCGACCTCGACCGTCTGGTGCTCGAGCTGGAAACGAATGGCTCGATCGATCCGGAGGAGGCGATCCGCTACGCCGCCCGGGTGCTGGTCGACCAGCTCTCCGTCTTCGCCGATCTCGAAGGGCGGCAACCTGCCATCCGTTCCGAGAGCGGCGCGGCGATCGATCCGCTTCTGCTGCGCCCGGTCGACGACCTGGAGCTCACGGTGCGCTCGGCCAATTGCCTCAAGGCCGAGAACATCTACTACATCGGCGACCTGATCCAGCGCACCGAGCAGGAACTCCTGAAAACCCCCAACCTCGGCCGCAAGTCGCTCAACGAGATCAAGGAAGTTCTCGCCGCGCACGGTCTGACGCTGGGAATGAAACTGGAAAACTGGCCCCCGCCCGGTTTGGAAAAACTCGGCTGACGGTCAACGCACGAGGAAAGAACAATGCGTCACGGAAACGGATACCGCAAGCTCAACCGCACGACGAGCCATCGCCAGGCGTTGATGCGCAATCTGGCCAACGCCCTGCTGCGCGAAGAGGTCATCAAGACCACCCTGCCCAAGGCCAAGGAACTGCGCCGCTTCGTCGAGCCGCTCATCACGCTGGCGAAGAAGCCGACGCTGGCCAATCACCGGCTCGCCTTCGCCCGTCTGCGCGATCGCGAGATCGTGCTCAAGCTCTTCAACGAAATCGGCCCGCGCGTGCAGAACCGTCCCGGCGGTTACACTCGCGTGCTGAAGTTCGGCTACCGTGACGGCGACAACGCGCCGATGGCGATCATCGAGCTCGTCGACCGTGCCGGTGCCGAGGCCCAGCCGGCGCAGAACGCAGGCTGATCACTCTCTCCTTGGCGGGGAGCAGACCGAGCGCCGCACCGCTTTCCGGGTGCGGCGTTTCGCTTTTTTCAGCCTTGCGCAAGCCGCCCGGCGAGGTAGCGCCCGGTCGCGGAATCCGGATGATGGGCGATCGTCTCGGGCGTGCCGCAGGCGACGATCCGGCCACCGTCGGCCCCCGCGCCAGGCCCCAGGTCGATCACCCAGTCGGCGTGGGCGATCACGTCGAGCTGATGTTCGATCACCACCACCGTATTGCCCCGGTCGCGCAGGGCGAAGAGCGCAGTGAGGAGCTTCTCGACGTCGGCCCAGTGCAGCCCCGTGGTCGGCTCGTCGAGCACGTAGAGGGTGTGCCCCGTGTCGCGGCGCATCAGCTCCGCGGCGAGTTTCAGCCGTTGGGCTTCGCCGCCGGAAAGGGCCGTGGCGGGCTGGTTGAGCGGCAGATAACCCAATCCCAGTTCTCGCAGGGTCTCCAGCTTGCGCCGCAGCGCCGGGTGCGAGCCGAAGGGATGCAGTGCCTCTTCCACGGTGAGCGAGAGCGCCTCATGGATGTTCAGTCCGCGGTAGCGGATCTCCAGCGTCTCGCGGTTGTAGCGTTTCCCGCCGCAGGCCTCGCACGGCAGGTAGACGTCGGGGAGGAATTGGAGGTCGATGCGCCGGTAGCCCTCGCCTTCGCATACTTCGCAGCGCCCCCCTTTCACGTTGAAGGAAAAGCGGGCGGCGCGATAGCCCCGGGCGCGCGCTTCGGGCGTCGCGGCGAAGAGCTCGCGTACCCCGTCCATGATCCCGGTGTAAGTGGCCGGGTTCGAGCGCGGCGTGCGTCCGATCGGGGACTGATCGACGCGGATGAGTTTGTCGATCGCCTCGATCCCCGCAACCCTATCGCAGGGGGCGCGGTATGGGCGGCCAGTGAGATGTCCGAGGACGGCCGGCACCAGCGTCTCTTCCACCAAGGAAGATTTTCCCGAGCCGGAGACCCCGGTGACGACGACGAGCCGTCCCAGGGGAATTTCGACGTCGATCCCTTGGAGATTGTGGGCGCGGCAGCCGTACAGCCGCAGCATCGGCTCGCCTTCCCGGAGCGGGAGGGGGCGATGGGCCACCTGCAGTGGCCGTTTCAGATAGGGGGCGGTTCGGGAACGTGGCGAGGCGAGTAGCGCCGGCAGTGGCCCCGAGACGAGGATCTCGCCGCCTTCGCGCCCGGCGCCGGGGCCTATCTCCACCACGTGATCGGCGCGGCGAATCGCCGCTTCGTCGTGTTCGACCACGACCACGGTGTTGCCCAGATCGCGCAATTCCTCCAGCGTGCGCAGCAAGTCGTCCTGATTGCACGGGTGCAACCCGATGGAAGGCTCGTCGAGCACGTAGAGTACCCCGGTGAGCCCCGAACCGACCTGGCTCGCGAGCCGGATGCGCTGCGCTTCCCCGCCGGAGAGGGTATGCGAGGCGCGATCGAGCGTGAGATAAGCAAGGCCCACCTGCAGCAGAAAGCGCAGGCGCGAGCGGATCGCGCCCAACGTCAGCTCGGCCACTGGATGCGCGGCGCAGGCGGCGGAGATTTTTTCGATCGCCGCGGCGCAGCCCGACAAGGGCAGCGCCGTGAGCTCCGGCAGGCTCATCCCCGCCACGCGCACGGCCCGGGCGAAGGGTTGCAAGCGGCTGCCGCTGCAGGCAGGGCAGGGCAGGTCCTGCCAGGGCAGATCCAGCTTCTTCTCCTTGCGCGCTCTGTCTTCATCGGGGCGGTGGCGCCGCTCGAGATAGGGGATCCAGCCCTCGAAAGGATGGGACTGGCTTACCGTGCGGCCGCCATCGAGCGGGTAGCGAAAGGAGATGGCTTCTCCCCCCGAACCGAAGAGCAGGACCCGGCGCACCGGCTCCGGCAGCTCCTGCCACGGCGTGTCCAGGGAGAAACCGTAGTGCGCCGCTAAATCCTCCAGCAGCCGCGCCGAGAAGGCATTGTCCGCATCGAGCCCGGGTAAGGCGCCCTCGCGCAGGCTGCGTGCGCCCGCCGGCAGGCGATCGGTATCCAGTCTCCATTGTCGTCCCGTGCCCTCGCAGGCGGGGCAGGCGCCGGCCGGGTGGTTGAAGGAGAAACACTGGGGTTCGAGCGCAGGGGCGGTGAAACCGCAGCGAGGGCAGGAGGGCGTGGCGCTGAAGACCAGCTCTTCGCCTGCGTCGAGGTTGCGCACGATGCAGCGCCCGTGTCCCATCTTGAGTGCCAGTTCGAGCGAATCGGCGAGCCGGGCTCTTGCCTCGCCGCGCACGCGGATCCGGTCGATCACCAGGCGCAGCGGTCCGGCGGGCGCTTCTTTCAAGCCGTCGAGCTCGATGAACTCGCCTCCGGCTTCGAGGCGGGTGAACCCCTGCGCCCGCAAGGCAACGAGCGTGCCGCCGGCTTCGCCCTCGATCGCGACAGGAGCGAGTAGGGCGATGCGCCGCCCGGCCAGGGTGCGCGACAGCTCCTCGACGAGCTCGCTCACCGGGCGATGCGTCAGCGCCACTTCCGGATGTTCCGGACAATGCGGCGTGCCCAGGCGGGCGAAGAGCACGCGCAGATAGTCGTGGATCTCGGTGAGCGTGCCCACCGTCGAACGCGGGCTGGGGGTGAGCGTCTTCTGCTCGATGGCGATGGCCGGAGAGAGCCCCTCGATCGCATCGACCTCGGGCCGCGGCAACTGGTCGAGGAACTTGCGCGCCTGGGTGGAGAGCGATTCGACGTAGCGCCGTTGTCCTTCGGCGTAGAGCGTGTCGAAGGCGAGCGAAGACTTGCCGGAGCCGGAGACGCCCGTAATGACGATCAGTCGATGTTGGGGAAGATCGAGATCGACGTTCTTGAGATTGTGGGTACGCGCGCCGCGAATACGGATAAAGACCATGGAGAGGCGGCTGGCAAGAAGGCACGAGGTGCGGCGTAACTGCCCGCGGGGGAGGATTTTCGTGTCTGCAGATGGGTCGTGCAGGATTCGAACCTGCGACCAACGGATTAAAAGTCCGCTGCTCTACCGGCTGAGCTAACGACCCGTCGAAGAAGGCAAGATTATAGGGAATCGTCCGCAGAACTGTCAAGCGATTTCCGCGTCTTTTCCTTCTGGGCAGGGCAGAGAAGGATGGCGAGGCTGCGCTTTCCTTTGACGCCTCATTATGGAACAATAGCAGCAACGAAGAATCGAGGAAACGACCATGCTCGACCGGGAAGGATACCGCCCGAACGTCGGCATCGTGCTCGTCAACGCGCGCAACGAGGTGTTCTGGGGCAAACGGATCCGCGAACATTCCTGGCAGTTCCCGCAAGGCGGCATCAAGAAAGGGGAGACGCCGGAAGAGGCAATGTACCGCGAGCTGCATGAGGAAGTCGGGTTGCTGCCGCAGCACGTCCGCATCCTGGGGCGCACGCGCGACTGGCTGCGCTACGACGTGCCGCGGCGCTGGGTGAAGCGCCAGTGGCGCAATGTCTATCGAGGGCAGAAGCAGATCTGGTTCCTGCTGCGTCTGGTGGGGCGTGACTCCGACGTCTGTCTGCGCGCCACCGCACACCCCGAGTTCGATGCCTGGCGCTGGGCGCACTACTGGGTGCCGCTCGATGCGGTGATCGCCTTCAAGCGCCGCGTCTATCAGCTTGCCCTGATCGAACTGTCGCGCTATCTCGACGTGCCGCCACCGCACACCCAGCCGCAGTATCGCGAGCTGATCGAGGAACTGCCGCCCGACTTGCCTGCCGCGCCGCGAATGGAGGAACGCCATGGACGCTGAACGGCTCGACGCGCTCGACCGGATGATCGTGGAATTCGATCGCGCCTTGCGCACCGTGTTCGCGCCGGCAAGGGGTGCCCGGCCCATGCCCG
The DNA here is from genome assembly GCF_006503695.1 of Tepidiphilus succinatimandens. Lineage (GTDB taxonomy): Bacteria > Pseudomonadota > Gammaproteobacteria > Burkholderiales > Rhodocyclaceae > Tepidiphilus > Tepidiphilus succinatimandens. Next base: position 128,482 of record NZ_SBIK01000002.1, on the reverse strand, counting down.
GGGCCGATTTGCCCGGCGGCCCGCTCGAAGAGGCCGAGCGCCGGCACGTGGAGGGGCTGTTGCGGGTGGATCACACCGGCGAGATCTGCGCCCAGGCGCTCTATCAGGGGCAGGCGCTCACCAGCCGCGACCCCGCGATCCGCGAGGCGCTGCGCCGCGCCTCTGACGAAGAGGTCGATCACCTCGCTTGGACCGAAGCGCGTCTGCATGAGCTCGGCGGACGGACCAGCCTGCTCGATCCTCTGTGGTATCTGGGTTCCCTGGCGATCGGAGTGGCGGCAGGGGTGGCAGGGGACGACTGGAACCTGGGCTTTCTCGCCGAGACCGAACGTCAGGTCGAGCGCCACCTCGAGGGGCATCTGCAGGCGCTGCCGCAGGCGGATCGGCGCAGCCGCGCCATCCTCGAGCAGATGAAGGAAGACGAGGCGGGACATGCCCGGCTCGCGGAGTCGCTTGGCGCCCGGCCTCTGCCAGCGCCGATCCGCGGCGCGATGAGGCTCGCTTCCAGGGTGATGACCACGCTCGCCTACCGCATTTGAATCGCCGCCAGCGGCGGGGTCACGCTTCCTCGACGATCTCCCAGGTGTGTTCGAGTTCGGCCGTCTTGCCGAGCATGATGGACGCCGAGCAGTATTTTTCCGCCGAGAGCTTCACCGCCCGCTCGACGCGGTCCGCATCCAGTCCCCGGCCGCGCACGACGTAGTGGAAGCGGATGCGGGTGAAGACTTTGGGGTCGCTCGGGGCGCGTTCGGCCTCGAGCCGTACTTCGCAGCCGCGCACCGCCTGCCGCCCTTTTTCCAGGATCATCACGATGTCGAAGGCGGTGCAGCCGCCAGCACCGGCGAGCAGCAGCTCCATGGGGCGCGGCGCCAGATTCCGTCCACCCGCCTCCGGGGCTCCGTCCATGGCCACGAGGTGGCCCGAGCCCGTCTCCGCCAGAAAAGTGCGCCCCTCGACCCAGCGAACCGTGCATTCCATGTCACATCCTCCGTGTTTTGCGCAGTGCAAGATTGTAGGAGATTTCTCGATAAGAGAGTCTGATTTTATTATCGAAAAGTTTATTGTGCAGCGCGCCATTTTTTCTTGCTTTTTACGCCAGGCATCCCTATCATACGCATCAACGAATCACGACTTGTGTGGTTCGACCGGTGTCTCCTCCACCCTCCTCCTTTGGTGTGGATTGAACGCCGCCTCTTCGAGGCGGCGTTTTTTTTTCGTCTGCCCTGGAGGATGCGATTGACAAGGGGGCTCTCCTTGCGCTAACATCGCCTGCTTTCCAGAAGGGCCAGACTCGGGCCTGAGATGATCGAGGATACGCATGAAAACGTTCTCCGCCAAGCCGCACGAAGTCACGCGTGACTGGTTCGTCGTCGATGCGTCGGGCAAGGTGCTGGGTCGGCTCGCGGCCGAGATCGCCCGCCGCCTGCGTGGCAAGCACAAGGCGATCTACACCCCCCACGTCGATACCGGTGATTACATCGTGGTCGTCAACGTCGACAAGATCCGCGTCACGGGCAACAAGGCTACCGACAAGAAATACTACCGCCACTCGGGTTATCCTGGCGGTATCTATGAGACTACATTCGAGAAGCTGCTGCAGCGCCATCCCGAGCGGGTGCTCGAGAAAGCGGTCAAGGGCATGCTGCCCAAGGGGCCGCTGGGTTACGCGATGCTGAAGAAGCTCAAGTGCTACGCCGGCGCCGAGCATCCGCACGCCGCGCAGCAGCCAAAAGTGCTGGAAATCTGAGGAGTCAGCGATGGCGGTGTCGTACAATTACGGAACGGGGCGGCGCAAGGAAGCCGTCGCCCGCGTGTTCATCAAGCCGGGTTCGGGCAATATCGTCGTCAATGGCAAGCCGCTCGACGAATTCTTTTCCCGCGAGACGGGGCGCATGATCGTGCGTCAGCCGCTGAGCCTGCTCGAAGTCGAGAATCGGTTCGACATCATGGTCAATGTCGACGGCGGCGGCGAGTCCGGCCAGGCCGGCGCGGTGCGCCATGGCATCACCCGGGCGCTCATCGATTACAACCCGGAATGGAAGGCGCAGCTGCGCGCTGCCGGGTTCGTGACGCGCGACGCGCGCGAAGTCGAACGCAAGAAAGTCGGCCTGCGCAAAGCCCGTCGCGCCAAGCAGTTCTCCAAGCGCTGACCGTCTTCGTCGGTTCCGTTTCATGGAAAGCCACCCCCGCGGTGGCTTTCGTCGTTTTCGGATGGCGCTCTCGATTTTTGATCGCGGCCGGGTGATAATCGCATCTGGTGATCCTTGGAGGTCGGACGATGATCAAGGTAGGGGTTGTCGGTGGCACGGGCTATACGGGCGTAGAATTGCTGCGGCTGCTCAGCCACCATCCCGAGGTGTCGCTCGAGGCGATCACCTCGCGCACCGAGGCCGGAATGCCGGTGGCCGAGATGTTTCCCAGTCTGCGCGGCCACGTGGACTTGCGTTTCGCCACGCCCGACGAAGCAAGGCTCGAGCGCTGCGACCTCGTCTTCTTTGCCACCCCCAACGGCGTGGCGATGAAAGAGGCGCGGCGACTCCTGGATGCCGGAGTGCGCCTCATCGATCTCGCAGCGGATTTTCGCCTGGCCGACGTCGACCAATGGGAGCGCTGGTATGGCATGACGCATGCCGCACCCGAACTCCTCGAGGAAGCCGTCTACGGCCTGCCGGAAGTCGAGCGCGAGGCGATCGCCCGTGCGCGTCTGGTGGCCAACCCTGGCTGCTATCCCACCGCGGTGCAGCTCGGCTTTCTGCCGCTGCTCGAGGCGAATGCCGTCGCGCGCGACGGGTTGGTGGCCGATTGCAAGTCTGGTGTCTCCGGTGCCGGGCGCAAGGCCGAAGTGCATACGCTCTTTGCCGAAGCCGCGGACAACTTCAAGGCCTACGGTGTGGCCGGTCACCGCCATCTACCCGAGATCCGTCAAGGGCTGCAGCGCATCGCCCGCGGCCTGCCGGTGGAATTGACCTTCGTGCCGCATCTCACGCCCATGATCCGCGGAATCCATGCCACCCTCTATGCGCGGCTCACGGACCCGTCACTCGACGTGCAGGCGCTCTTTGCCGAGCGCTATGCCGGAGAACCCTTCGTGGACGTGCTGCCGGCTGGTTCGCATCCGGAGACGCGCTCGGTGCGCGCGAGCAACCTGTGCCGCATCGCCGTGCACCGGCCGCAGGGAGGTGACGTCGTCGTCGTGCTCTCCGTGATCGACAACCTGGTCAAAGGGGCGGCAGGGCAGGCGGTGCAGAACATGAACCTGATGTTCGGTTTTCCGGAAACCCTGGGGCTAGACCTGGTGCCAGTGAGCCCCTGAAACCACGGGAACGGCGCGCGCCATTTCCGGTCCATAACTCCGTCGCGCCCGCGACGACCCTGACGAGGAGCCCATATCATGACGACCGAAACCCAGACCGACGACGTGCTCATCTTTACCGACAGCGCCGCCGCCAAGGTGCGCGAGCTGATCGAAGAAGAAGGCAACCCGGACCTCAAGCTGCGCGTGTTCGTGACCGGCGGCGGCTGTTCCGGCTTCCAGTACGGCTTCACCTTCGACGAGGAAGTGGCCGAAGACGACGCCGTGATCGAGAAGGGCGGCGTGACGCTGCTCATCGATCCCATGAGCTACCAGTACCTGGTCGGCGCCGAGATCGACTACGTGGAAGGAATCGAAGGGGCGCAGTTCGTGATTCGCAACCCCAATGCCACCACCACCTGCGGCTGCGGACAGTCTTTCTCCGTGTGACGCTTTCGGCAAAGATCGGCGAACGATAAGGGAGGGAGCGATGCAGATCGCAGGGGGAGTGTTTCTCATCACCGGTGGCGCCTCCGGCCTGGGAGCGGCCACCGCCCGCATGGTCGTGGCCGGTGGCGGCAGAGTGGTACTTGCCGACCTCGACGAGGCGAAGGGCCAAGCGTTGGCCGCCGAACTGGCTGGTAACGCCTATTTCGTACGCACCGACGTCACCGACGAAGCGAGCGCCAAGGCAGCCGTCGCGGCGGCGGACGAGCGCTTCGGCCGGCTCGACGTGCTGGTCAATTGTGCTGGCGTCGTTCCGGCCGAGAAGATCGTCGGCAAGGAAGGTCCGCACCGGCTGGAATCTTTCGCCCGAACGATCCAGATCAACCTCATCGGCACCTTCAACCTGATGCGCCTGGCCGCTGCCCGCATGAGCGCCAACGAACCCAATGCCGAGGGGGAGCGCGGTGTCATCGTCAATACGGCCTCCGTGGCCGCTTTCGACGGTCAGATCGGGCAGGCGGCCTATGCCGCTTCCAAGGGGGGAGTGGTGTCGCTCACCTTGCCGGCGGCGCGTGAATTGGCCCGCTGGGGGATCCGGGTGATGGCCATCGCTCCCGGGATCATGGAAACGCCCATGCTGTTGGGGATGCCGGCCGACGTGCAGGAGTCCCTGGGCAAGATGGTACCCTTCCCGCCGCGCATGGGGCGTCCGGCCGAATATGCCGTTCTGGTGCGGCACATCGTCGAGAACGTCTATCTCAACGGGGAAGTGATCCGCCTCGACGGCGCCATCCGCATGGGGGCAAAATGAACCGCAGCGGAGACGAACGAAGGCAGGGATGAACGAGACCACTTTGGAGCGGGCGGAGAGTGCTGCCGGCGCAGAGGAAAGCTGCTATCACTGTGGCCTGCCGATCCCGCCCCAGACGCATTTCACCGTGGTGATCGACGGCCGGGCGCGGCGCATGTGCTGTGCTGGCTGTGCCGCCGTGGCCCAGGCCATCGTCGATAACGGTTTGTCCGACTACTACCGCCACCGCGATGCCATGCCCGAGCCGGTGCGAGAAGCCCTGCCCGAGGTGGTGCGCGAGCTCGAATCCTTCGATCTGCCCGAGCTCACCGAGCAAGTCTCACGGCCGGTGGGCGAGCACGAGCGCGAGGTCACCCTCATCCTCGAAGGCATCACCTGCGCGGCCTGCGTCTGGCTCAACGAACAGCACCTGCGCCGTCAGCCGGGCGTCACCCACGTCGAGATCAACTACGCCACCCGCCGTGCGCTGGTGCGCTGGGACCCGGAGCGCACCAGCCTGTCGCGCATCCTCAAGGCGATCGCCGAGATCGGCTATCGCGCCCATCCCTTCGATCCGAAGAAGGCCGAGGAAGTGGCCCAGCGCGAACGCCGTTCCATGCTGTGGCGCGTCTTCGTGGCCGGCTTTGCCTCGATGCAGGTGATGATGTATGCCATTCCCACTTACCTGGCAGGTGAGGGGGACATGCCGGCCGACATCGAACGCCTGCTGCATTGGGCAAGCCTCGTGCTGACCCTGCCGGCGGTGTTTTATTCCTGCGGACCGTTTTTTGCCAACGCCTGGCGCGACCTGAAGCTGCGGCGCATCGGCATGGACGTGCCAGTGGCGCTGGGCATTGGCGTGGCGTTTCTCGCCAGCCTCTGGGCGACCGTCAGCGGCCAGGGCGAGGTCTACTTCGATTCGGTGTCGATGTTTGCCTTTTTTCTGCTGGGGGGGCGTTTCCTCGAAATGCTCGCGCGCCAACGGGCGGTGCGTGGCCTGGAAGAAGTCGCCCGCGTCATCCCTGCGGTGACCGAACGGCTAGAGTCTGGTACCTGGGAACGGGTGCCGGTGGCGCGGCTCGCGCCGGGCGATCGCATCCGCGTGCGTCCTGGACAGACCATCCCCGTCGATGGACGCGTGGGTTTGGGACACAGCGAAGTGAGCGAAGCCATCCTCACCGGGGAGAGTCGCCCCATCCCCAAGGCCGAAGGGGATCTGGTGCTCGGTGGCAGTCTCAACGGCGGCGGGGTGCTGGAGGTCGTGGTGGAGCGCGTCGGTGAGGAGACGCGGCTTGCCACCATCCGCCGGGCGATGGAGCGCGCCCAGAGCGAGAAACCGGCGCTTGCCTCGCTCGCCGACCGCTATGCCAGCCGTTTCATCATCGCGGTGCTGGGATTGGCCGTGATCACCATCGGGCTGTGGGCATGGGTCGATTCCTCCCGCATCGTTCCCATCGTCGTCTCGGTGCTCGTCGTCGCCTGTCCCTGCGCCCTGTCGCTGGCCACTCCCGTGGCCTTGACGGCGGCCACCGACGCCCTGATGCGCTCGGGGGTGTTGGTGACGCGCGGTCATGCCCTCGAGACCTTGGCGCGGCTCACCGACATCGCCTTCGACAAGACCGGCACGCTCACGCGCGGACAGCTGACCGTGGTCGAGGTCTTGCCGGCGCCCGGGCGCGATGCGCGCCAGGCGCAGACGCTCGCTGCGGCGCTGGAGGCGGCGAGCGAGCACCCCATCGCACGCGCGTTCACCGGGACGGCGCCGGCAAACGTGCCGGTCGCGGCATTCGAGGCCATCACTGGCCAAGGCTTGAGTGCCCGGGTCGCCGGCAAACGGACCTGCATCGGTCGTCCCGAGTGGGTGGCCTCGACGCTTGGGCTGTCCCTCGAGGCGATGCCGCGCGCAAGCGATGATCGTGCGCTCACGCGCGTGGCGCTGGGGGACGAAACCGGCTGGATCGCCGTTTTCGGTCTGTCCGATGTCCTGCGTGAGGAGGTACCGGAGCTGCTGCACGAACTTCATGGACTCGGTTTGCGCACGCATCTGCTCTCCGGCGATGCGCCGGAGATCGCGGAAACGGTGGCGCGCACGCTCGCCATCGACGAGGTCCGCGCCGGCATCACGCCCGAAGGCAAGATCGACGCCTTGCGTCAGGTGATGGCGCAGCCGGGGCGGGTGGTCGCCATGGTCGGCGACGGCGTCAACGACGCGCCGGTGCTCGCGGGGGCGCATGTCTCGGTGGCGATGGGTGGGGGGGCGGATCTCGCCCGACTCAATGCCGACGTCGTGCTGCTGGGCGACGATCTCTCGGGCATCGCACGCGCCATACGCCATGCGCGGCGCACGCTCGCGATCGTGGCGCAGAACCATCGCTGGGCCTTTGCCTACAATCTGCTCGCCATCCCCTTCGCCATGGCCGGCTGGGTGACGCCGTGGATGGCGGGGCTCGGCATGGCGGCGAGTTCCCTGGGCGTGGTGCTCAATGCGCTGCGCCTGCAGCGCGCGAGGTGAGACGATGGAAAGCCTCTATATCCTGATTCCGCTGTCGGTGGTGCTGGTGTTCGTCATCGGGCTCGTCTTCTGGTGGTCGGTGAAGAGCGGACAGTTCGACGACCTGCAGGGGCCGGCCTACCGCATCCTCTTCGAGGATAGGGACGAGGCCGGCTCCGGCGATGCGGTGCCTCCCTCAGGCAAGCCGGCGGATGAAGAAAAAAAGTGATGTTGTTTGACTTGCGTCAAAAACCTCTATGAAGACAAGGAATAGAATCTTCCTCGGTTTGGGTGCGAATCCAAGCCGTTTTTGGGTTCCTTGTCTCTCTGTTGGGGTTGGGGCACGCTGGGGCGTGCCCCTTTTTTTGTCCCCGCCGCCACACTTTTCCTGCGTTTGCTACGCCATCGACTAAAATGTTGACTGAAGTCAACACGACTTTGCACGTGCGGCGTATCCTACCGCCTGTCGCAGTCGGCGGACGCGCCGGGGTGATTTCGGTAAGTTCTCATTGGAGAGGTGACCATGCAAACGGAAACGACTTATAACTACAAAGTCGTGCGCCAGTTCGCCATCATGGCGGTGGTGTGGGGCATCGTAGGCATGCTGGTCGGGGTGTTGATCGCCGCCCAGCTGGTCTGGCCGCAGCTGAATTTCCCTCAGCTCGGCGAGTGGTTCCACTTCGGGCGCTTGCGCCCCTTGCACACGAACGCGGTGATTTTCGCCTTCGGCGGCTCGGCGCTCTTCGCCACGTCCTACTACGTGGTGCAGCGTACCTGCCACACCCGGCTCTTTGCGCCGGGCTTGGCAGCCTTCACTTTCTGGGGCTGGCAGCTGGTGATCGTGCTCGCCGCGCTCTCCTTGCCGCTCGGGTTCACGACGGCCAAGGAGTATGCCGAGCTCGAGTGGCCGATCGACATCCTCATCACCCTCGTGTGGGTGGCCTACGCCGTGGTGTTCTTCGGCACCATCGCCAAGCGGCAGGTGAGCCACATCTACGTCGCCAACTGGTTCTACGGCGCCTTCATCATCGCCGTGGCGCTGCTGCACGTGGTCAATAGCGCCGAAGTTCCAGTGCTTGCCGCCGGTCTTCTCACGCCGAAGTCCTATTCGGCCTACGCCGGGGCGCAGGATGCCATGGTGCAGTGGTGGTACGGCCACAACGCCGTGGGCTTCTTCCTCACCGCCGGGTTCCTGGGCATGATGTACTACTTCGTGCCCAAGCAGGCCGGTCGTCCGGTGTATTCTTACCGGCTCTCCGTGGTGCACTTCTGGGCCCTCATCTTCACCTACATGTGGGCCGGTCCGCACCACCTGCACTACACTGCGCTGCCCGACTGGACCCAGTCGCTGGGGATGATCTTCTCGCTCATCCTGCTCGCGCCGTCGTGGGGTGGGATGATCAACGGCATCATGACGCTCTCCGGTGCCTGGCACAAGCTGCGTGACGACCCGATCCTCAAGTTCCTCATCGTGTCGCTCTCTTTCTACGGCATGTCGACCTTCGAAGGCCCGATGATGTCGGTGAAGACGGTCAACGCCCTGTCGCACTACACTGACTGGACCGTGGGTCACGTGCACTCCGGGGCGCTCGGCTGGGTGGCGATGGTGACCATCGGCTCCCTCTACTACCTGATCCCGCGGCTCTACGGCAAGGTCGAGATGTACTCGAAGGATCTGGTCACGGCGCACTTCTGGATCGCTACCATCGGCATCGTGCTCTACATCGCCTCGATGTGGATCTCGGGCGTGATGCAGGGTCTGATGTGGCGCGCCACCAACCCCGACGGCACGCTCACCTATGCCTTCGTCGAGGCGGTGAAGGCCTCCTACCCCTTCTGGACCATCCGGGTGCTCGGCGGGCTGTTGTTCCTGACCGGGATGCTGGTGATGGCCTACAACGTGTTCAAGACCGTCGCGGGCGCCAAGCCCGTCGATGCGCCGGTGCTGGCTCCGGCCCATGCGTGAGGGAGAGTGAATCATGGCCAATTCCAAACACGAAATCCTCGAGCGTAGCGTCACGCTGCTCATCATCGCCACCTTGCTGGTGGTGAGCATTGGTGGCCTGGTCGAGATCGTGCCGCTGTTCTTCCAGCATTCGACCACCAAGCCGATCGACCGGCAGGGTAATCCGCTCGATGTCAAACCCTACGACGCGCTGCGCCTCACCGGTCGCGACATCTACATCCGCGAAGGCTGCTACAACTGTCATTCGCAGATGGTGCGTCCCTTCCGGGCCGAGACCGAGCGTTATGGCCACTACTCGGTGGCGGGTGAATACATCTACGACCGCCCCTTCCAGTGGGGGTCCAAACGTACCGGTCCCGATCTGCACCGTGTGGGCGGCCGCTATTCGGACAACTGGCACATCGCGCACCTGCGCAACCCGCGCGACGTCGTGCCAGAGTCCAACATGCCGGCCTTCCCCTGGCTCGACCGGCCGATCAGCCAGCGCGACATCAACGCCATCCAGGACAAGATGAAGGCGCTTCGTGCCTTGGGCCACCCCTACACCGACGAGGAGATCGCGCAGGCGCCATCCATGCTCGAGGGCAAGACGGAGATGGAGGCCCTGGTGGCCTACCTGCAGGGCCTCGGCCGGGCGTTGTCCAATTTCCAGTGAGTGAGAGGAGGGCGTGATGGACATCAACGACCTGCGTTCCTTGGTGACGGTGCTGTCGTTCCTTTGCTTCATCGGTATCTGCGTTTGGGCGTACAGCCGCGCCGCCAAGCCGGCGTTCGAAGAAGCCGCACGCCTGCCGTTCCTCGAGGACGACGACCCGGTGCTCGCCAACGATCACAAGGAAGGGAACTAAAATGGCAGACTTCATCAATGGGTTCTGGAACGCGTACGTGATGGTGCTCGTGGCGCTGAGTATCGCGTTCTGCATCTTCATCATCGCCTCCAACATGCGGGCGAGCGGCAAGGTGGGTGAGCTGCAGCCGCACAAGTGGGACGAGACGCTGCAGGAGTGGAACAACCCGCTGCCGCGCTGGTGGATGTATCTGTACTGGCTCACCATTTTCTTCGGCATCGCTTACCTCATCATCTACCCCGGCTTCGGCTCTTTCCCTGGCATCGCCAAGTGGACCTCGGTGGGGCAGTGGGAGCAGGAGATGAAGAAGGCCGACGAGCAGTATGGTCCGAAGTTCGCCAAATACCGCAACATGGACGTGAAAGCGGTGGCGGCCGATCCCGAGGCGATGGGCATGGGCAAGCGGCTCTTCCAGACCTACTGCATGCAGTGCCACGGGGCCGACGCGCGCGGGGCCAAGGGCTTCCCCAACCTGACTGACCATGACTGGCTGGGCGGGGACGGCTCGCCCGAGTACATCAAGACCACCATCACCGCGGGGCGCATGGGCGTGATGACACCCTTCAAGGACATCCTCTCCGAGGATCAGATGAAGGACGTGGCCAATTACGTGCGCTCGCTCTCGGGCCTGTCGCACGACGCGCAGCGCGCGCAGCGGGGCGCCCAGGTCTTTGCCGAGAACTGCGCCGTCTGTCACGGGCCGGACGCCAAGGGGAATCCGCTGCTGGGTGCGCCCAATCTCACCGACGACATCTGGCTGTGGGGCTCGTCGGAGGCCCAGATCATCTCCAACGTGACCAACGGCATCCAGAACCGTATGCCGGCGTTCGGGGAATTCCTGGGCGAGGACAAGGTCCACATTCTCACTGCCTACGTGTGGGGCCTGAGCAACAAGCAGTAAGGTCTGAGGCAGCAAAACCCGCGGCGGGGCGTCTGGGGACGTCTCGCCGCATCTTCCCTTCCCGCCGGAGTGCTTCTGTTCTATAAAGAACGCGGGTTCTGACGAAGAGTCTTCCTCATCATGAACGAACCGCTGAAAACCGCCGAGACGCGCCCTGCCGCGAAGGCCGCTGCTTCCGAAGAGGCGCCTTCCACGCTCTACGCCAAGCGCAAGAAACTCTATGTCCGTTCCACCACGGGGCCTTTCCAGCGGCTGCGGTGGTTCTTCGTCTTTCTCACCCAGGCGATTTTCTACGGTTTTCCGTGGCTCACCTGGAACGACCGTCAGGCGGTGCTCTTCCATCTCGTCGAGCGCAAGTTCTACCTCTTCGGCTGGGTGTTCTGGCCGCAGGACGTCTTCTACCTCTCGCTCATCCTGATCCTGTCGGCCTACGCGCTCTTTTTCTTCAGTGCCGTGGCCGGGCGTGTGTGGTGCGGCTATACCTGTCCGCAGACGGTCTATACCGAGATCTTCCTATGGTTCGAGGAAAAGATCGAGGGCGATCACATCAAGCGGCGCAAGCTCGACGCTTCGCCCTGGACCATGGAGAAAATCCTCAGACGCGGCGCCAAATACGCCGTATGGATCATCTTTTCCCTCGTCACGGGCTTCACGCTGGTCAGTTATTTCACGCCGCAAAGAGAGCTGTGGCATGAGCTGCTTTCCTGGAGCTTCGGCCCGTGGGAGACTTTCTGGATTTTCTTCTACGCCGGGTTTACCTTCCTCCTCGCCGGGGTGCTGCGCGAGCAGGTATGCAAGTACATGTGCCCTTATGCGCGCTTCCAGGGCGTGATGTTCGACCCGGACACCCTCATCATCACGTACGATGCCGAGCGAGGCGAGCCGCGCGGGCCGCGCAAGAAGGGGGTCGATCCCCGTTCGCTGGGTCTGGGGGATTGCATCGACTGCGGCATCTGCGTGCAGGTTTGCCCCACGGGGATCGACATTCGCAACGGGCTGCAGTATGAATGCATCGCTTGCGCCGCCTGCATCGATGCTTGTAATCAGGTGATGGACAAGATGGGCTACCCTCGCGGACTCATCCGTTACACCACCGAAAACGCGATGGCGAATCATTGGGACCGCGCCCAGACCATCCGCCGCGCGCTGCGTCCGCGGGTGCTCATCTACGGCGTCATCCTCATCGTGGTGGCGTCGGTGCTCTTCTGGAAGATCGCTACCCGGCCCGACGTGCGCGTCGACGTGATGCGCGACCGGGCCGCGCTCGCGCGCGAGATCCGCGGCGGTTGGATCGAGAACGTCTATACGCTCAACATCATGAACATGGTCGAGCGGCCGCGGCGCTTCACGCTCACGGTGGGTGGTTTGCCCAACCTCAAGCTCGAGGGTCCGGCGGAGTTCGACGTGCCGCCCGCGACGACCTTGCCGCTGACGGTGCAGGTGCAGGCGCCGGCAGGAACGGCCCCCGCCGGGACGCACAAGATCTATTTCGAGGTCAAAGTGGTGGGCGAACCCGAAGATGTGACGCGAGAAGTGGCCACCTTCATCATTCCGGAGTAAGGCAATGGAAGCTCGGATGGATGCGCGCAATACGTCCCGGACGATACCCTGGTACCGCCAGAAATGGCCATGGCTGCTGATGCTGCCGCCGGCGGCAGCGGTGGTGGGCGGGTTCATCACCCTGTGGCTGGCGATCAAGACCTGGGATGGCTTGGTGGTCGACGATTATTACAAGGAAGGCTTGGCGATCCGCAAGACGATGGATCGATCGCTGAAGGCCGGCGAGCTCGGCCTGACCGCCTATGTGAGCATCGATGCCGAGCGTCTGCGCCTGCGCTTCGACGAGGAGCGCGCCAAGGCGAGACCGCCTTTTCTCGTCGTGACGCTCACCCATCCCACCCGGGCCGGCATGGATCAGGTGGTGCGCCTGGTGCGCGACGAGGGGCGCTACGTCGCGCCGATTGCGCCGCTCAACGCTGGGCGCTGGCTGGTGCAGATCGAAGATGAGTCCCGCGAGTGGCGACTGAACGGGACCGTGCATGTTCCCACAGAGAGCGAGGTGAAAATCGAACCGTTCGTACCTGCAGCAGACTGAAAGGAGGGACGTGCCATGTCGGATGCACTGCGTGAATTGTTTTCTTCGGGGATTGGCTTGCTGAGCCTCTTCACCATCGCCTTCATCATCGTGATGGCGTTTTACATCTACCGCTACGTCAAGCAGCAGATCCAGGAAGAGGAAAAAAGTGGCAGCACCGCCGCCTCTTCGGGGCAACAGAAGCACCGTTTGTCGTAACGCGAAACGAGAAAAGGCCGCATCGTGCGGCCTTTTTTGAGTACAGCGGGCAAAGGGGCTCAGCGGTAGACGAGCACCGGCAGCTTGCTGTGGGTAAGCACTTTTTGCGTCTCGCTGCCGAGCAGGAGGCCCGCCAGACCGCGTCGGCCGTGTGAGGCCATGAAGATGAGGTCGCAGCCGTGGCGCTGGGCGCAGTCGATGATCGCCTCCCACGGCGTGTCGCTCACCACCGTGTCGGTGTCGCACGGCACGTTTTCCTTTTCCGCCATCGCCTTGGCTTCGGCGAGGATCCGGTCGGCTTCTTCCTTGGCCGCGCGGCGGAATTGATCCGGCGTGGTGGGGTCGATCAGGGCGCCTTCGCCGTAGACCGGCAGCGGAAAATCCGGTTGGGCGTAGAAAAAGGTGATTTTCGCGCCAATGCTTTTGGCAAAGGCGACGGCGCGCTCAGAGGCGCTGCGCGACAGATCCGAGCCGTCCGTCGGCACCAGAATGTGTTTGAACATCGTGCTCCCTCCTCGAGTAGGTTAACATCGACCCATTATAACCACGCTCGGCCGAGGTGCAAGATGACGAAGAAAGGGCGACGACCGGGAAATGATGCCGAAAACCATGAAGGACACGGTGCAGGAAAAGGGCGCCGTCGCGAGCCGCCCCATTTTTTGCGCCGGCACCTTCCTCTCTTTCCCGAGGTGCGTTTCCTCGGGGGAGTGCAAGAGGTCACGGGGTCGTGTTACCACGTGGCGGCGCCTGGCGGCGAGTTTCTCGTCGAGTGCGGCATGTTCCAGGGAGGGCGCGAGGCGACGCGCAAGAACCTGGAAGCCTTCGCGTTCGATCCTTGGGCGCTGCAGGCGGTGATCGTCACCCATGCGCATCTGGATCATTCCGGTTTGCTGCCGCGTCTGGTGGCCTTGGGCGCAAGGGCGCCGATCCATGTGACGGAGGCGACCGCCGATTTGTTGCGGGTGATGCTGCTCGACAGCGCCCACATCCAGGAAAAGGAATGGGAGTGGCTCTCGAAACAGTCGCATCGTACCCGCCGCCGTCTGATGGTCTCCGATGCGCCGCTCTACACGGTGGCGCAGGCACAGGAGAGCCTGCGCTGGCTGCAGCGACACGATTATGGGCGCTGGTTTCCCGTGGTGGCGGGTGTGCGGGCCAGGTTTCATGACGCCGGGCACATCCTGGGTTCGGCCATCCTCGAGCTGGAGCTCGAGCGCGGCGACGGGGCGCTGCGCCGCTGGGTGTTCAGCGGGGATCTGGGCATGCCGGGGAGGCCCTTGGTGCGCGATCCAGCGCTGATTCCTGAAGCCGACGTCGTCTGGGTCGAATCGACTTACGGCGATCGGGAACATCGCCCATGGGACGAGTCGGTCGCCGAGCTGGAGACGGTGCTGCGCCAGACGCTGCCGCGGGGCAACGTCGTGATCCCGGCCTTTGCCGTCGGTCGCACCCAAGAGATGATCCTGCTGCTCGCCGATCTGGTACGCCGCGGCCGCTTGAATTCTCTCAACGTGGTGGTCGACTCGCCCATGGCCACCGAGGCGAGCGAGATCTCGGCGCGTCACCTCGAGCTGTGGGATGAACCCAGCCGAGAGCTTTTTTCCTGGATGCAGCGTAACCGCGACCGTTTCCGTCTGCGATTCACGGCAAGCGTGGAGGAGTCGATGGCGCTCAACGGCGTGCGCTCAGGGCTGGTGATTGTTTCAGCCAGTGGCATGTGCGAGGCCGGTCGCATCAAATATCACCTAAAATACAATCTACCCCGGCCGGAATGCGCCATCGTCATTGCCGGCTTCCAGGCGGCAGGCACCTTGGGGCGGCGGCTCGTCGATGGGGCGCAGCAGGTGACGATCTTCGGGGAACGGATCGCGGTGCGCGCCAGTCTGCATACGATAGGCAGCATGTCTGCGCATGCAGACCGGCAAGGTTTGCTCGGCTGGTTGCGCGGTTTCCGGCGCCCGCCGCAGCAGTGTTTCGTCACGCACGGCGAATCGGGGCAGTCGCAGTCCTTTGCCCATACGATCCGCAGCGAGCTCGGTTGGTCCAGCGTCGAGATCCCGGCTCGCGGTCAGACGTGGCAGGATTCTTGGCAACGAGGAGGTCGTCATGGCGAGAAGTAGGGCACGCAATCCGCGGCAGGAGCCGCGCGAGGAAGTGGAACGGCGCATCGAGGAGACGCCCGAACAGGTGGCGGAGATCGTGCATCGCGCCATGGAGGGCAGTTTCGATCCCTTGGGCAACATCGCCCCCATTCTGCACGCGCAGGTGCTTTGGGCCTTGCATCCGGTGGCGCTGTGGTCGAAGGAGATCGAGCTCGGCAAGCGCAACGTCGCGCTGATGCGCTATGTCGCGCAGCGCCTCTCGGGTCAGCCGGCCGAGCCGCCTTTCGTTCCCGAGCCTTATGACATCCGTTGGGACCATCCCGTATGGACCGAATCGGTCTGGTGGTCGACCCTGCAGCAGGGCTATCTCGGTTGGGGGCAGTCCCTGGTCGAGATGGTGCGCCAAACCCCCGCGATCGACGAGCGCGAACGGCGCCGCGCCGTTTTCTGGACGGGGGAATTCGTCAATGCGCTTGCACCGACCAATTTCTTTTGGACCAACCCCAAGGCGCGCGAGCTTGCCGCCAAGACGTGGGGGTTGAGCCTCTTCGAAGGGTTCAAGAACTTTTTCGCCGATCTGGCGGCCGGGCAGGTGCGGATGACGCGGCCGGACGACTTCCACGTCGGGGTGAACCTCGCCACGACGCCGGGGGATGTGGTGCACCGCAATGGGCTGGTGGAGATCATCCGCTATGCGCCGACCCGGCCGCAGGTGCATCGCCGTCCGGTGGTGATCGTGCCGCCGTGGATCAACAAGTTCTATGTGCTCGATCTCACTCCCGACAAGAGCCTGGTGAAGTATCTGTGCGACCAAGGGTTCGAAGTCTTTATCATCAGCTGGAAGAACCCCACGCGCGAGATGGCCAACACGACCTTCGACGACTATCTCATGCAGGGGGTGGACGTGCTCGTCGAGACGGCACGTTCGATCACCGGCGCCGACAAGGTCAATGCCGTGGGCTATTGCATCGGCGGTACGGCCTTGGCGAGCTACCTCGCGGTGATGAACCGCAAGGCGGGGGCAGACGCATGCCCCGTGGCGGATGCAACCTTCTTCACGACCCTCGTCGATTTCTCCGCCCCGGGCGACATCGAGGTCTTCATCGATCCGGCCACGGTCGATTTTCTCTGCCGCAAGATGCAGCTCGACGGTTATCTGCGCGGCGAGGACATGGCTGAGGCGTTTCGCTTGTTACGCTCCAACAGTCTCATCTGGCGCTACGTCGTGCACGGCTGGCTCTACGGCGAGGAGCCGGCGCCTTTCGACGTGCTCTACTGGAACATGGATCCGACGCGCATGCCGGCGAAGATGCACTGCTGGTATCTGCGCGAGTTCTATCTCAACAACCGCCTCATCCAGCCCGATGCGCTGACCCTGGCGGGCGTTCCCGTGGATCTGCGCCAGATCGTGCAACCGGTCTATGCCGTGGGCACCGAAGACGATCACATTGCCCCCTGGCAGCAGACTTTCAAGCTGCTGCGGCACGTGCGCGGGCCGCGGCGCTATGTGCTGTCGAGCTCGGGTCACATCCTGGGTATCGTCAACCCGCCGAAAGATCCACCAAAGCGCAAGTACTGGGTGAGCGACGTCGGCGATCCGGTGCCGCGAGCCGATTCCTGGCTCAAGTCGGCACCCGAGCATCCCAACAGCTGGTGGGACGATTGGGTCGCCTGGCTCAGACCGCAGGCGGGCGAACTGGTGGCGCCGAAGGACCCGGCGAGCGTGCCTTCACTCGGAAAGGCGCCGGGAAGCTACGTCCTCGAGCGCTGACGGCGCGCCGGTTCGTGTTTAGTGAGACAGGGGCGCCTGGATGAGACCACGCAGGCGCTCCCGGTCGCGCAGCCGGATGTTCTTGTGCTGCACCTCGATGAGCCCTTCTTCCTGGAAGTGCGACAGGGTGCGGGAGACCGTCTCGAGCTTGAGCCCGAGGTAGGAGCCGATTTCTTCGCGCGTCATCCGCAGCCGGAATTCCGTGCCGGAGAATCCACGGGCGGCGAAGCGTTGGGCGAGGTTGAGCAGGAATGCGGCAAGCCGCTCTTCGGCGCGCATGGTGCCGAGCAGCATCATGACACTTTGTTCGCGCACGATCTCGCGCGAGAGCACCTTGTGAAATTGCGCTTGAAGTCCGTGGATTTCGCGTGCGAGCGCTTCGAGGCGGGCGTATTCGATCACGCACACCTCGCTGTCTTCGAGCGCGATGGCGCTGACGACGTGCAGCCCCGTGCTGATGCCGTCCAGCCCCAGGAGCTCGCCGGTCATCTGGAATCCGGTGACCTGTTCCCGCCCGTCCTCAAGCACGATGGTGGTCTTGAACGAGCCGGCGCGGATGGCGTAGAGTGCTTGGAAGGGGCTGCGCACTTCGTAGAGCGCTTGATGGCGTTTGAGCTTGCGCCGGGTGCCGATGAGTTCCTCGATGCGGGCCACGTCTTCTTCGCTCAGCCCGACCGGCAGGCACAGTTCCATGAGGTTGCACTGGGAGCAGGCCACGCGCAATTGGCGCAAGGTGGGCGGAAGTTGGAGGTCCATTGTGCTTCTCTGGGGGGAAAGGAAACGTTTTCGTTGATGGCGGTCAACTCATCGTTGGCCGATTCGTGCCATATTATGGAGGTTGCCGCAGGCGTTCATGAGCACCGCGATGCAGGAAACCCATCGTCTCGTCGTCGACCCGGAGCTGATCCGTCGTTTCGACATCAGCGGGCCGCGTTATACCTCTTACCCCACGGCCGATCGCTTCGTCGAAGCCTTCGGGCCGGCCCAGTATGCCCGCTGGCTTGGCAGCCGCGAGGTGGGGGGGCTCAACCGGCCGCTGTCATTATACGTGCACATCCCCTTCTGCAATACGATCTGTTACTATTGCGCCTGCAACAAGATCATCACCAAGGATCATTCCCGCAGCGCGCGCTACCTCGATTTCCTCGAGCGCGAGATCGAGCTCGTCGATGGGCATCTGGCTGGCGGCCGTGAGGTTACCCAGCTGCACCTGGGCGGCGGCACGCCCACTTTCCTGGCCGAAGACGAGATGCGCCGGTTGATGGCGGCGATCCGGGCGCATTTCCAGCTCGCCGAGCATGGGGAATTCTCCATCGAGGTCGACCCGCGCAAGGTGGATGCGGCGCAGGTGGCCTTGCTCGCCGAGCTCGGATTCAACCGCATGAGCATCGGGGTGCAGGACTTCGACCCGCTGGTGCAGGCCGCGGTCAATCGCATCCAGAGTTTCGACGAGACGGCGGCGGTGCTGGAAGCGGCGCGCGACAATGGCTTCAAGTCGGTGAGCATGGATCTCATCTATGGTTTGCCGCACCAGACGGTGGAGCGGTTCGCCGCTACCCTCGAACGGGTGATCGAACTCTCGCCCGATCGCCTCTCGCTCTACAGCTATGCCCACCTGCCGCGGCTCTTCAAGCCGCAGCGGCGCATCGAGGAGGCGGCCCTGCCCACGGCGGCCGACAAGCTCGGCATCATGAAGTACGCCATCGAGCGTCTGGTCGATGCCGGCTACGTCTATATCGGCATGGATCACTTCGCCAAGCCCGACGACGAGCTGACGATCGCCCAGCAGCAGGGGCGCCTGCACCGCAATTTTCAGGGCTATTCGACCCAGGCCGAGTGCGACATGATCGCTTTCGGCACCTCCTCCATCAGCAAGCTGGGGGCGATCTACGCGCAGAATCACAAGACCGAGGAAGACTACTACGACGCGCTCGAGCGCGGTGAGCTGCCGGTGCTGCGCGGGGTGGAACTGACCGCCGACGACGTGCTGCGCCGTTCCATCATCCAGGCGTTGATGTGCCATTTCGAGCTGTCGATCGAATCGATCGAGATCGCGCATCTCATCGACTTCCGCCGTTATTTCGCGCCGGAGCTGAACGACCTGGCGCGCATGGCCGAGGCGGGGTTGGTGGAGATCGGAGATCGCTGGATCACGGTACTGCCGCCGGGGCGGCTGCTGGTGCGGGCGATCGCCATGGTGTTCGACCGCTACCTGCGCCACGACCGCGAACGCGCCCGCTATTCGCGCGTGATCTGAGGCGGCGACGTGGCCTGGAGCGGTTTCCTCGCGGTCTTCCTCATCGGGCTCCTGGGCGGGGTGCATTGCCTCGGCATGTGCGGCGGCATCGTCGGCGCGCTGTCGCTGCAGACGGCGCAGGGGGCGAAGTGGCCGCTGCATCTGGCCTACAACCTCGGACGCATCACCACCTATACCCTGCTGGGGGCGCTGTTGGGCTGGCTGGGGGCGATCGGCGGGATGCTCGAAGGGGTGCTGCCGGTGCAGCTCACGCTCTACGTGCTCGCCAACCTCATGCTGGTGGCCATGGGGCTCTATTTCCTCGGCCAGACGCGCTGGCTCGCGCCATTCGAGCGCGCCGGCCACCGACTCTGGCAGCGGATCCAGCCGCTCACGCGCCGTTTCCTGCCGGTGCGCTCGGTGGCGCAGGCGTTTCCGCTCGGTCTACTGTGGGGGTTCCTGCCCTGTGGGCTCGTCTATAGCGTGCTTGCGACGGCGCTGCTGGCGGGCGACGGGGTGCGCGGTGCCGGGGTGATGTTCGCCTTCGGCCTTGGGACGCTGCCCAATCTGCTCGCCGCCGGGTTGCTGTTGCGGCGTTTTCGCAACGTGGCGGGACACCCTTGGGTGCGCCGCGCCGCGGGCTTCTTGGTGGTCGCCTTCGGGCTTCTCGGCCTGTGGCGCGCGCCGCAGCTGGGCGGCATGATCTGGCAGGGCGTGGTCTGCCACCCCTGAAGCCGCAGGCTGCCGTTATATAATCCTCCTCGACAGGGCCGGCGCACGCCGCCGGCTGCGATTTTTTTGTACGAGGGAGGAGTTTTCATGGCTTTCGAACGCGTTTCCGCCGGCAAGGACGTGCCCAACGACATCAACGTCATCATCGAGATCCCGGCACAGTCCGATCCGATCAAGTTCGAGGTAGACAAGGATAGCGGCGCCATTTTCGTCGATCGCTTCATGGGTACGACGATGCGCTATCCGCTCAATTACGGCTATGTGCCGCACACGGTGGCCGGTGACGGCGATCCGGTCGACGTGCTCGTGGTCACGCCGTTTCCGCTGCAACCGGGGGTGGTGATCCGCTGCCGTCCGGTGGGCCTGCTGAAGATGGAAGACGAATCGGGAGTCGATGCCAAGGTGGTGGCGGTTCCGGTGTCCAAGCTCACGCCGCTCTACGACAAGGTGCACTCGCTCGAGGATCTTCCGGAGCTCCTGCTGAAACAGACCGTGCATTTCTTCGAACACTACAAAGATCTGGAGCCGGGCAAGTGGGTCAAGGTGCTCGGCTGGGCGGGCGTCGAGGAGGCCAAGCAGGAGATCCTCGCCGGCGTGAAGAATGCCTCGTCAGCCCAGTAAAACGGCGCAGAGAGGATGAACGCGCTGCGCCTGGGCCTGGCCCAGATCGATCCGGTGGTGGGGGATTTCGCCCACAACGCGGCGCTCATCGCCGGGGTGTTCGCGCGGCTTGCCGCACAGGGCGCGGAGCTCGTCCTCACGCCGGAGCTCGCCCTGAGCGGCTATCCGCCGGAAGACCTGCTCCTGCGCCCTGATTTTTATCGCGCGGCGCGGCGCCATCTGGAATCGCTGGCGGCGCTCACTACCGAGGAGGGTCCGGCGCTTCTCGTGGGCGTGCCTTGGGCCGACGAGGGCGGTCGCTTCAACGCAGCGGCGCTGCTGCGCGGCGGCCGTATCGACGGGATCTATCGCAAGCGTCTGCTGCCGAACTACGCCGTCTTCGACGAGAAACGTTACTTCTGCGCTGGCAATGAGCCCTTCGTCTTCACCCACCGCGGCGTTCGGGTGGGGGTGGTGATCTGCGAGGATGCCTGGTCGGCCGGGCCGGTGGAAGAGACGGCGGTGCAGGGGGCGGAGCTCGTCGTGGCGCTCAACGCGTCGCCCTATCACCAGCAGAAGTGGCGTGAGCGCCAGGCCGTAGTCGCCGAGCGGGTCCGGGCCTCTGGCCGGGCGATGCTCTATGCCAACCTGGTTGGAGGGCAGGACGAGCTCGTCTTCGACGGTGCTTCTTTCGCCGTCGATGCGCAAGGCGCCTTGGCCTGGCAGGGACCGTTCTTCGCCGAGGCAGAGGCGGTGCTCGAGTGGCGCGAGGGGAGTTGGCAGCCGCATGCCCCTTGCTTCGATCCCTTGCCGCCCGAGGAGGAGCTCTATCGGGCGCTGGTGCTGGGGGTGCGCGATTATCTCGGCAAGAACGGTTTCCCCGGCGCGATCATCGGGCTCTCGGGCGGCATCGACTCTGCGCTCACGCTGTGCCTTGCCGTCGACGCGCTTGGGCCCGAGCGCGTGCGCGCCGTGATGCTGCCTTCGCCCTATACGGCGACCATGAGCCTGGAAGATGCCGCGACGCTCGCCGCCCGGCTCGGGGTGCGTTACGACGTCATTCCCATCGAGCCGGCGATGAATACGTTCTCGGCGATGCTGGAGCCTTTCTTCGCCGGCTTGCCGCCGGATACCACCGAAGAGAATCTGCAGTCGCGCATCCGCGGGGTGCTGCTCATGGCGCTTTCCAACAAGACAGGGGCGCTGGTGCTCACCACCGGCAACAAGAGCGAGATGGCCACCGGCTACGCCACGCTCTACGGCGACATGGCAGGCGGCTTTGCCGTGCTCAAGGATGTGTATAAGACTCAAGTGTATCGGCTCGCGCGCTGGCGCAACCGCAATGGTGAGGTGATTCCCGAACGCATCATCACGCGTCCGCCTTCGGCCGAGCTCAAACCCAACCAGTGCGACCAGGATTCCTTGCCGCCCTACGACGTGCTCGATCAGATCATCGAGCGCTACATGGAATGGGAATGCTCGCCACGGGAGATCATCGCCGCTGGGTTCGACGCTGCGGCGGTGCGTCGTGCCGTCACCCTTTTGAAGCGCAGCGAGTACAAACGGCGCCAGGCGCCGATCGGCGTGCGGGTGAGTCGTCGTGCCTTCGGGCGCGATTGGCGCTATCCCATCACGGCGCGCTATGCCGACGAATACGACGAGGAGAGCGGGGCATGAAAAAGATCGAGGCGATCATCAAGCCGTTCAAGCTCGACGAGGTGCGCGAGGCGCTCTCCGAGATCGGCGTGAGCGGCCTGACCGTCACGGAGGTCAAGGGCTTCGGCCGGCAGAAAGGGCACACGGAGCTCTATCGCGGCGCCGAATACGTGGTCGATTTCCTGCCGAAGATCAAGGTGGAGGTGGTCGTCACCGACGATCGCGTCGCCCAGGTGGTCGACGTCATCATGGAGACGGCGCGCACCGGCAAGATCGGCGACGGCAAGATCTTCGTGCTGCCGGTCGAGCAGGTGATCCGCATCCGCACCGGCGAGACCGACGGTAACGCGATCTGAGCCGAGTCATTCGCGGGGCGCGCGCAGCAGCACGATGAGCGCGCCACTGCCGCCGCGCGTGGGCGGGGCTTCGCAGAAGGCGAGGATCTCGTCGCGCTGCGCAAGCCAGCGCCGCGACAGGTGGCGCAGCACGGAGAAACCGCCTGGCGAGCGCAGACCCTTGCCGTGGATGACGCGGATACAGCGCAGCCCCTGGCGCCGGGCGCGGGTGAGGTAGGCCGAGAGCGCCTCGCGCGCCTCGAGCCGCGTGAGGCCATGCAGGTCGACTTCGCCTTGCAGCGCCCAGCGGCTGCGCCGCAGGTCGGTGAGCACGCGCCGCGGCACGCCGGGGCGCAGGAAGTGGGTGCTCTCATCGGCTTCCAGCCAGTCTTCGAGTTCCAGCGGGGCGAGCAGCTCCTCGGCGAGGATGGTGCGTTCGTCGGCGAGCTTTTGTCGCGGCACCGGCGCCGGGCGCGGGCGCTCGGGCTCCACCCGCGGCGGGAATGTGAGAGGACGAACGCCCGCGCGCCAGTCTGCTTCTTCGGCGGGTGCCTGTCGGGGGGCGGCACCGGGCGGGGCGGCCTTCCCTTTTTTGAGCGCAGCCAAGGGGGCCGCCCAGGCCGGCGGGCGAGGGCGGGCCATGGGATTCAGCTTTCCATGCCGTCGAGGTAGCGTTCGGCGTCGAGCGCGGCCATGCAGCCGCTGCCGGCGCTGGTGACGGCCTGACGATAGACGGGGTCTTGCACGTCGCCGGCGGCGAACACCCCTTCGATCGAGGTGGCCGTGGCGTTGCCGTGGCGACCGCCGCGCGTGACGAGGTAGCCGTTCTCCATGTCGAGCTGTCCGACGAAAAGCTCGGTATTGGGCTTGTGCCCGATGGCGACGAACACGCCTTTGACGGGGATCTCGCGCGTGCCGCCATCGACCACGTTCTTCACCCGCACCCCGGTCACGCCGGAGTCGTCGCCCAGGATCTCGTCGACCACGCTGTCGAGCACCAGCTCGATCTTGCCCGCGGCGACTTTCTCCATGAGCTTGTCGACCATGATCTTTTCGGCACGGAACTGCCGGCGGCGATGTACCAGGGTGACCTTGCGCGCGATGTTGGCGAGATAGAGCGCCTCTTCGACGGCGGTGTTGCCGCCGCCGATGACGGCGACGTCCTCGCCTTTGTAGAAGAATCCGTCGCAGGTGGCACAGGCCGACACGCCCCGGCCCATGAACTTTTCTTCCGAGGGCAGCCCGAGGTACTTGGCGGTGGCGCCAGTGGCGATGATGAGCGCGTCGCAGGTGTAGCTGCCGGCGTCGCCCGTGAGGCGGAAGGGGCGCTGCGAGAGATCGGCCGTGTGGATGTGGTCGAACACGATTTCGGTGCCGAAGCGCCGGGCGTGTTTCTCGAAACGCTCCATGAGCTCCGGTCCCTGGACGCCTTCGGGCTCGGCGGGCCAGTTGTCTACCTCGGTGGTGGTCATGAGCTGGCCGCCTTGTGCAAGCCCGGTGATGAGGACGGGCTCGAGGTTGGCGCGAGCGGCGTAGATGGCGGCGGTGTAACCGGCGGGACCGGAACCGAGGATGATGAGACGGCTGTGGCGGGGGTTCATGCGAGGACTCCGAAGAAGAAAGCAGGCAGGGCGCGAGGCTGGGCCCATGAATCCAATTATAGAATGCTTACGCTTGCTGCTGCCCTCGCTGTGCCGAGGGGGATGGGCGCTGGCGTATAATTTTCCTTCCTTTCCGTGCGGTACGGCCTTGCCGATGAACTGGATCGCCTCGTTGCGTGCTTCCCGCGGTGCGCGGGAACTCGTCTGGGTGCTGCTCGCCGCGCTCGGTGTGTATTTCGCCTTGATTTTCATTGGGTACTCCCCCTCCGATCCGGGTTGGTCCCGCGATGCGGCGGTGGAGTCCATCGCAAACCCCGGCGGGCGGGTCGGGGCCTGGCTGGCGGATCTCTTCCTGTCGCTGTTCGGGATTTCCGCCTGGTGGATGCTCGCGTTTGCGGTGCGGGGTCTGTGGTCCGCCTGGCGCCTGTGGCACGGCCTCGAAGGCCCGGAACGGGGCTGGAGGGCTTCCTTTGCGGTGGCGGCTGCGGGGCTCCTTCTCTTGCTTTTGTCGAGCAGCGCTCTGGAGGCCTTGCGCTTCCATGCCCACACTTTCTCGTTGCCTCAGGGCTCGGGCCCGGGAGGGGTGATCGGCGTGACCTTGGCCGAGACGGTCGCGCGCGAATTCGGTTTCACCGGAGGAACGCTCCTTCTGCTCGCGCTGTGGATGGCTGCCGTCAGCCTGACCTTCGGGATGTCCTGGCTCGACGTGTGTGAGTGCATCGGTGCCGGGGTCGAGACAGCCGTCGGTGCGCTGCAGCGGCATTGGGAGCGGCAGCGGGCCGCGGCGCCCGGCGGTGGGGGGAGATTCGTTTTTTCTCGCGGCGAAACGGAGGGTCTAGATCTCTCTTGGCGTCGGCGATGGGAACGCTTCCTTTCGGGGGTTGGCGCCCTGCGTGCCCGCTGGCAGGCACGGCGTACCGCCCCCGGGCGCAGTGCTGTGCCGCCGCGCGTCGAGCCGAGTCTGGGGACGGAAGAAAGTCCTGCGGTCGCGCCGCGCCCTTCCGTTCGGGCGGAAGATGCTCAGGCCGCCGCCAGCAGGCCGGAGACGTCTGACGAAGCGGTGCACAGACCGCCGTCGCCGAAGCAGCCGATCGAGCATGGGCGCAGTCGTGCGGGCGCCGCGCACGTTCCGGCAAACGAAGGAACGCTCGAACCGCTGCCGCCCCTGGCACTGCTCGATGCGCCTGCGCCCGCCACGGTGTCGGTGAGCGCCGAGACGATGGCGGCCACCGCCCGGCTCATCGAGAGCAAGCTCGCCGAGTTCGGCGTGCGCGTGCAGGTGGTCGGGACGATTCCCGGCCCGGTGGTGACGCGCTACGAAATCGAGCCGGCCACGGGCGTGAAGGGGGCGCAGATCGTCAACCTGGCCAAGGACCTGGCGCGGGCGCTGTCGCTCGTGTCGATTCGCGTGGTCGAGATCGTGCCGGGGAAATCGTGCATGGCGCTCGAAGTACCCAATCCGAAGCGCCAGATCGTGCGTTTGAGCGAAGTGCTCGACTCGCGTGCCTATCGCGAGATGGCTTCGCCCCTGACGCTGTGCCTGGGCAAGGACATCGCCGGGCAGCCGGTGGTGGCGGATCTGGCCAAGATGCCGCACCTGCTGGTGGCCGGCACCACCGGCTCGGGTAAATCGGTGGGCATCAACGCCATGATCCTGTCGCTCATCTACAAATCGACACCGGAACGGGTGCGCCTCATCATGGTCGACCCCAAGATGCTGGAGCTGTCGATCTACGAGGGGATCCCGCACCTGCTCGCGCCGGTGGTCACCGACATGCGGCTTGCGGCCCAGGCGCTCGACTGGTGCGTGGGCGAGATGGAGCGGCGCTACAAGCTGATGGCAGCGCTGGGGGTGCGCAACATCGCCGGCTACAACGCCTTGCTCGAGCGGGCGCAGCGCGAGGGCGAATATCTCGGCAACCCCTTTTCGCTCACGCCGGATTCGCCCGAGCCGCTGGAGAAGATGCCCTACATCGTCGTCGTGGTCGACGAGCTCGCCGACCTGATGATGGTGGTGGGCAAGCGCATCGAGGAGCTCATCGCGCGGCTCGCGCAGAAGGCGCGCGCGGCTGGCATCCACCTCATCTTGGCGACGCAGCGGCCTTCGGTGGACGTGATCACCGGGCTCATCAAGGCCAACGTCCCCACGCGCATCGCTTTCCAGGTTTCCTCGAAGATCGATTCGCGCACCATTCTCGATCAGATGGGGGCCGAGACCTTGCTCGGCATGGGGGACATGCTCTACCTCGCGCCCGGAACCGGCATGCCGCAGCGGGTGCACGGGGCCTTCGTCGCCGACGACGAAGTGCATCGGGTGGTCGAATACCTCAAGCGGCTGGGGCCGCCGCGCTACGTCGAGGAGGTGCTCGCCGAGCCCGAGGAGGAAGAGGAAGGGCTGGAAAGTCCGGACGGGGGCGAGGAGAACGACCCTTTGTACGATCAGGCGGTGGAAGTGGTGCTGCGCACGCGCCGGCCCTCGATTTCCTTGGTGCAGCGGCATCTGCGCATCGGGTACAACCGGGCGGCGCGGCTCATCGAGGCGATGGAACGCGCGGGACTGGTGTCGCCGCCGGAGCACAATGGCAACCGCCAGGTGCTGGTGCCGGCGCGGGGAGAAGAGGTGTGAAGAAAGGTTTTGCGGGATGGGTGTTGGCGCTGTGGGCAATGCTGTGGGCTGGAGCGGCCATCGCTCAGCAGAGCGTGGCCGAGGAGGCGGTGCGGCGGCTCGAATCCTTCGTGACGCAGACGGGCGCGGCCCAGGGGCGTTTCCGCCAGGAGGTGCTCGACCCGCAGGGGCGGGTGGTGCAACGCTCCGAGGGGCGTTTCGTCTATGAGCGGCCGAGCCGTTTCCGCTGGGAGGTGACGGCACCGGCGCGCCAGCTGGTGGTGAGCGACGGCAAGGCCGTGCAGGTGTGGGACGCGGATCTGGAGCAAGTGGTGGTGACGCCGCTCGCGCAGGCGCTCTCCGGCTCGCCGGTGGCGATCCTGGCCGACGCCCAGGCGCTGCACCGCGAGTTCGCCCCCGAGGGGGGGCAAGTGGAAGGGGATCACTGGGCGGTGCGCCTGCGGGCTCGCTCGGCAGAGGCCGGCATCGTGCGCGTCGTGGTCGAAGGCGAAGGAGAGCGGCTGCTGCGCATGCGCCTCGAAGATCATTTCGGCCAGACGAGCGAGATCACGTTCACCGAGTTTGCGCGGGCCTGGTCGGTGCCGCCGGCCGAGTTCGCCTTTACTGCGCCGCCCGGCACCAAGGTGCTGGAAAACCAACCGGGGCGTCGATGAGCGGGGAGGCGCGCGCGCCGCTCGCCGAGCGCATGCGTCCGCAGCACCTCGACGAGGTGGTGGGGCAGGAGCATCTGCTCGGGCCGGGCAAGCCGCTGCGGGTTGCCTGGGAGCAGGGGCGGCTCTTCTCCATGATCCTGTGGGGTCCGCCCGGTGTGGGAAAGACCACGCTCGCGCGCTTGCTCGCGCAGGCGGTAGGGGCGCGTTTCATCGCGCTGTCGGCCGTCATGGCGGGGGTGAAGGAGATCCGCGCGGCGATCGACGAAGCCCGGGCCGAGCGCGAGCGCGGCGGTACGACGGTGCTCTTCGTCGACGAGGTGCACCGCTTCAACAAGGCGCAGCAGGACGCCTTCCTGCATCAGGTCGAGGAGGGGTTGGTCACTTTCATCGGCGCCACCACCGAGAACCCTTCGTTCGAAGTGAATTCGGCGCTGTTGTCACGCACCACCGTGCTGCGGCTCGAGCCTCTGGATGCAACGGCGCTCACGACGCTGCTCGCTCGCGCCGAGGCGCGTTTTCCCGAGGAGGCGGTACCCTTGGACGATGCGGCGCGCGCCATGCTGGTCGAACTCGCCGACGGGGACGCGCGGCGGCTGTTGAACGACGTGGAATGGCTGTGGCAGGCGGCGCGAGCCCGGGGGCAGGCGGTGATCGACGTGCCGTTCGCGCGTTCGGTGATGGGCGAGCGGCTGCGGCGCTTCGACAAGGGAGGCGACGCCTTCTATGACCAGATCTCGGCCCTGCACAAGGCGGTGCGCGGCTCCGACCCCGACGCCGCGCTCTATTGGTTCGTGCGTATGCTCGACGGTGGCGCCGATCCGCTCTATCTGGGGCGGCGCATCGTACGCATGGCGAGCGAAGACGTGGGCCTTGCCGATCCGCGCTCGCTCACGCTCGCGCTCGATGCCTGCGCCGCCTACGAGCGGCTGGGTTCCCCCGAAGGGGAGCTGGCGCTTGCCGAGGCGGTGGTGTATCTGGCCTGTGCGCCGAAGTCGAACGCCGTCTACCTTGCCTACAACGCCGCGCGCGCTTTCGTGCGTCAGGACGGCTCGCGCCCGGTGCCGGTGCATCTGAGGAATGCCCCCACCCGGCTCATGAAGGAGCTGGGCTTCGGCAAGACCTACCGCTATCCGCACGACGAGCCAGAAGGATACGCTGCCGGCGAGCGCTATTTCCCCGACGGGATGGCGCCGCAGCGCTGGTACCGGCCGGTGGAACGGGGGTTGGAGGCGAAGATCCGCGCCAAACTGGAGCACCTGCGCGAGCTGGATGCGCAGGCGCAACGGCGCCGCTCATGAACCCGCGTTGTCGGGAGCACGCAAGGGGTGATCGGCGAGCAGCCGCTTGCAGGCTTCGTGCGCCTGCTGCGCCTTGGCGGCATTGCCGTCTTCAATGGCGCGCTCGGCGATCTCGAGCAGCCAGTTGGTCAGCACGACGATGCCTTCGTCGGATTGGGAGAGGCTGCAGGCGATGAGGCCGGCGGCTTCGGCGGGGAGGTCATGATGCTCGGCCAGCAGCCCGATTTCTTCTTCGGTGAGGCTGCAATAGTCGAGGCAGTCGCGCAAGGTCAGCATGGCTCTATCCTGCCCAGGTTCAGCAAGTTCAGCATAGGTTCTGCCGAACCTTCTGTCCAATCGAATTTTCTTTTTGTTTTCAGTCTATTTCGTTGTCTGAGCCTATCGGGGAAATTTTTTACAGATCATGTCGTGGATGCCCCGCTTGGGCTCGGGGTTTGCTACACTTCGCGCTTGTCCGCGTTGGCCGCATCCAGGCGCGCGCGAGGCGAGCGCAAGCCGCGGGGCACGGTTTTTTTCCCTTTTCAGCAAAGGAGGCGACGAGATGTTGCAGACCCTTTTCGGACGGTTGCCGTTCGTGAAAACCGCTGCGGTGTCGTGGCGGCGCGTGGCGGCAGCGACCGCGTTGACGTGCTGCGCGGCGGTGGGCGCGGCGCAGGCGGCTTCGGACGACAAGCAGCTCAATATCTACAACTGGTCGGATTACATCGCCCCGACTACCCTCCCCAATTTCGAGAAGGAAACCGGAATCAAGGTGCGCTACGACACCTTCGATTCGAACGAGACGCTGTTTGCCAAGCTCGCCGCGGGCAACACCGGCTACGACATCGTCGTTCCTTCGGCCCACTGGGCGGCGATCGAGATCAAGGCGGGATTCTTCAAACCGATCGACAAATCCAAGATCCCCAATTACAAGAACCTCGATCCCGAGCTCATGAAGCTGCTCGCGACGATGGATCCGGGCAACCAGTACCTCATTCCCTGGATGTGGGGCTATACCACGGTGGGGATCAACGTCGACAAGGTGCAAAAGGCGCTCGATGGGATGCCCATGCCCGAGAATCCCTGGGATCTGCTCTTCAAGCCCGAGTATGCGAGCAAACTGAAGAGCTGCGGCATTTCGCTGCTCGATTCCGGTGGCGACATCATGGAGGCGGCGTTCAATTATCTGAACATTCCCGTGGATAGCCACAATCCGGAGGATTTCCGCCGCGCCTGGGAGATGGTCGACAAGATCCGCCCCTACGTGACGCAGCTCTCCTCGAGCGGCTACATCAACGATCTGGCCGGCGGCAATCTCTGCCTGTCCTTCGGCTGGTCCGGCGACATCGGTATCGCCGCCAACCGGGCCAAGGAAGCGAAGAATGGGGTGAACATCAAGGTGTTCCCGCCCACGCACGGCGGGGTACTGCTCGTCGATACGGTGGCGATTCCGGCCGACGCGAAGCACGTCGACAATGCCTACAAGTTTCTCGACTATCGGTTGCGGCCGGAGGTGATCGCGGCCGACACCAATACCGTTTTCTATGCCAATCCGGTGCCAGCGTCCTTGCCGTATGTCGACGCCTCGATCAAGAGCAACGACTATGTGTTCCTCAAGCCGGAGCTGATGCGCAAGCTCCGTCCGCCGAAAGTCTATAGCAATGAGGAACGGCGCTTGGTGACGCAGTACTATACGAAATTCCGCACCAATCGCTGAATGAAGTTTTGCATGAAGTGACTCTACGCGCCCCGGTTCCGACCGGGGCGCAAATCTTTCTCCCATCACTTTCTGAGGAGTTTCGGCACCGTCATGAACCAGACCGCCGCTGCTCGCGCCGATGCCGCCAGGGGTGCGCCCGATTTCCTGAAGATCGAGTCCATTCGCAAAGAGTATGACGAGGTCGTTGCCGTCAACAACGTCAGCCTGGCCATCGAGCAGGGCGAGATCTTCGCGCTGCTCGGTTCGTCGGGCTGTGGCAAGACGACGCTGTTGCGGATGCTGGCCGGTTTCGAGGTACCGACGGCAGGACGCATCGTCCTCGACGGCCAAGACATCACGGCTCTGCCGCCTTACGAGCGGCCGATCAACATGATGTTCCAGTCCTACGCCCTCTTTCCCCATCTGACGGTGTACGACAATATCGCGTTTGGCCTCAAGCGCGAAGGGATGCCCAAGGCGCAGATCGCCGAGCGCGTCGAGCAGATGCTCGATCTGGTGCAGCTCAAACCTTATGCCAAGAGAAAACCGCATCAGCTCTCGGGCGGGCAGCAGCAGCGCGTGGCGCTGGCGCGCAGTCTGGCTAAGCGTCCCAAATTGCTGCTGCTCGATGAGCCGATGGGCGCGCTGGATCGCAAACTGCGCGAGCGCACGCAGATCGAACTCGTGCATATCTTGCGCCAGGTGGGCCTGACCTGTGTCATCGTCACCCATGACCAGGAAGAGGCGATGACGATGGCCGATCGCATCGCGGTGATGCGCGAGGGCCGTTTCCTGCAGATCGGCACGCCCAGCGAGGTCTATGAGAATCCGAAGAACCGCTTCGTGGCCGATTTCATCGGTAGCGTCAATCTCTTCGACGGGGAGCTCGTGGTCGATGAGCCGCATTACTGCGAGATCCAGACGGCGGAGTGCTTGTTCCACGTCGGGCACGGCGTGGAGGGCAAGCAGGGGATGAATCTCACCGTGGCCCTTCGTCCCGAGAAGATCTCGCTCGAGCCCGGCTGGCAGGATCTTCCCTACAACGCCGTACAGGGGACGGTGGCGGCGCGCAGCTACATGGGCAGCTATACCGCCTACGAGATCGAGTTGCCCTCGGGGCGCCGTTTGCGCGTCACCGTCACCAACGTCGATCGCTATGAGGAGCCCTATGAGCTTGGGGTGCGCGTGACGGCGCATTGGATGCCGTCGGCGCCCGTGGTCATCGTCGAGTGAAACGCCCGCTGCAGGAGATCGCCATGCTGCGTCGCCCCTGGTTGCCGCCGGGTCGCTGGTTCGTGATCGGCGTGCCGGAGTTCTTCCTCTTCGTCTTTCTGCTGCTGCCTTTCCTGATCCTGCTCAAGATCAGTTTTTCCCACGCCGATGCCGTCGGGGTGGGGTTCGAACCTCTGATCTCGTGGCTGGAAGAGGGCACGCTCAGCATCAAGCTGCATTTCGATGCCTATCTGAGCGTGATGCAGGACGACGTCTATCTGCTCACCTATCTCTCGTCGGTGGGCTATGCGCTGCTGACGACCTTGCTGTGCCTCGTCATCGGCTATCCCTTCGCCTATTTCCTGGCCCAGAGTTTCCCGACGCTGCGGCCGGTGATGCTGATGCTCATCATGCTGCCGTTCTGGACGCCGTTCCTCATCCGCATTTATGCGTGGAAGAACATCCTGGACGCCAACGGCCTGCTCAACCAGTTCCTGCTGTGGGCTGGCATCGTGGATGAGCCGCTGCAGTTGATGTTTACCAAGTTTTCCTTCATGGTGGGCATGGTCTATGGCTATATCCCCTTCATGATCCTGCCGCTGTACTCCAACCTCGTCAAGCTCGACCGGCGGCTGCTGGAAGCGGCGGCCGATCTGGGGGCGCGGCCTTGGCAGCGTTTCTGGCTGGTGACCGTGCCCTTGTCGCGCGAGGGGATTCTCGCCGGCTCGCTCCTCGTCTTCATCCCGGCGGTGGGGGAATACGTGATCCCCGAGCTGCTCGGCGGCATCTCGATCCTGAACATCGGCCGCATGATGTGGAACGAATTCTTCATCAACCTCGACTGGCAGCGGGCCGCGGCGGTGACGATGCTGATGGTGCTCATCATCCTCTTCCCGATCTGGCTCTTCAACCGCTACCAGATGCGCCTGATGGAGGCCCGGCGATGAGACGTTTCCCGTGGCTGGCGACGCTGTGGACGGTGCTCGTCTATGGCTTCCTGTACCTGCCGATCGTGGTACTGGTGATCTATTCCTTCAACGATTCGCGCATGGTCACGGTCTGGGGCGGGTGGACCTTGCGCTGGTACGCCGAGGCGGCGGCCGACCAGGTGGTGATCGACGCCTTGGTGCTGTCGCTGGAGATCGCGGTGGCCACCGCCACCGCTTCCGTGGTGCTGGGCACCTGTGCCGCCTACGCCTTGACACGCTATCGGCGCTTCCCCGGCAAAGGGCTCTTCACCTTGCTCCTCAACGTGCCGCTGGTATTGCCGACGGTGGTGCTGGCGATGGTGCTGCTGCTCTTCTTCGTCAGCATGGAGCATCTCTTCGGTTTTCCGCAGAAGGGGTTTACGACGCTCTTCATCGGCCATACGGTGATGTGCGTCTCCTACGCCGCGATCACCATCATGTCGCGGTTGCGGGAAGTGGATCCGGCGCTGGAGGAGGCGGCGATGGATCTGGGGGCGCGTCCTTCGCAGGTGTTCTTCCTCGTGACCTTGCCGGCCATTTTTCAGGCGGTGGCCTCGGCCTGGCTGCTGACGCTGTCACTGTCGCTCGACGAGGTGGTGATCTCGGCCTTTCTCTCGGGGCCGGGAACGTCGCCGCTGCCGGTGGTGATCTTCTCGCGGGCCCGTTTGGGACTCAATCCCGAGATCAACGTCATCGGCGCCGTCACCGTCTATCTGGTGCTGGCCGGTCTGCTCCTGGCCAGCGTCTGGATGGCGCGGCGGGCCAAGCAGCGGGCGCGTGAAAATGCGGCCTTGCTGCGCCAGGCCCAGGTGGAGGCCTTGACTTCGTCTTCGGCCTCCTGACGGCCCGCTGGCGTTGCCGGGCGGGCGAGGTTGCTGGTATCGTTGCGTCTTTCTTTTCGTGACGTTCAGGATGGTGTGATGCTCGACGTTCAGTGGTTGCGTTCCCGGCTCGACGAAGTGAAGGCGGCGCTCGCGCGGCGTGGCGCGAAGATCGACTGGTCCCGGTTCGAGGCGCTCGAGTCCGAGCGCAAGGATCTGCAGACCCGCACCCAGGAACTGCAGGCCCAGCGCAACGCCCTTTCGAAGGAAGTCGGACGGCGCAAGGGGCGGGGCGAGGATGCTTCCGACCTGCTCGCCCAGCTCGCGCTGATCACCGCCGAGCTCGACGCGTGCGAAGAGCGGCTCTCGGCCTTGCTCACCGAGTTGGAATCCTTCCTCGCCACCCTACCCAATATCCCTCATCCTTCCGTTCCCGACGGAACGAGCGAGGCCGACAACGTGGAGGTGGCGTGCTGGGGCTCGCCGCGGCTGTTCGATTTTCCGGTGCGCGATCACGTCGACGTGGGTACGCCCCTGGGGCTGGATTTCGAGGCGGCAGCGAAAATCGCCGGGGCGCGCTTTTCCGTGATGCGCGGCGACGTGGCGCGGCTGCATCGGGCGCTGGGGCAGTTCATGCTCGATCTGCACACGCGCGAGCATGGCTACCTCGAAGTCTATGTGCCCTATCTCGTCAATGCGCGCAGCCTCTTCGGGACGGGGCAGCTGCCCAAGTTCGCCGAGGATCTCTTTGCCGTGCCGCGCGATGCGGAGAATTTCTACCTCATTCCCACCGCCGAGGTGCCGGTGACCAACCTGGTGCGCGATGAGATCGTGGAGGAATCGGCATTGCCGCTGAAGTTTGTTGCGCACACGCCATGCTTTCGCTCGGAGGCCGGTGCTTAT
This sequence comes from Tepidiphilus succinatimandens, assembly GCF_006503695.1. Taxonomy (GTDB): domain Bacteria; phylum Pseudomonadota; class Gammaproteobacteria; order Burkholderiales; family Rhodocyclaceae; genus Tepidiphilus; species Tepidiphilus succinatimandens. The sequence continues at coordinate 94,262 of NZ_SBIK01000002.1, read as the reverse complement.
GGGCGCGACACGCGCGGCATGATCCGCCAGCATCAGTTCGACAAGGTGGAGCTGGTGCGCATCGAGCATCCGGATCGTTCTTGGGAGGCGCTCGAGGAGCTCACCGGGCACGCGGAGACGGTGCTACAGCGCCTGGGCCTGCCCTATCGCAAGGTGGCTTTGTGCGCCGGGGATCTTGGGTTTTCCGCGGCAAAGACCTATGATTTGGAAGTGTGGCTGCCGGGGCAGAATACCTACCGCGAGATTTCTTCGTGCTCGAACTTCGAGTCCTTCCAGGCCCGCCGGCTGCAGGCACGGTTTCGGCCGGCCGGCGGCAAGGGCAAGCCCCAGCCAGTGCATACCTTGAACGGTTCGGGGCTGGCGGTGGGACGGACCTTGGTGGCGGTGCTGGAGAACTACCAGCAGCGCGATGGTTCGGTGGTCGTGCCCGAGTCACTGCGGCCGTGGATGGGGGGGCAGGAGGTGATCGAGCCCCGTCGGTGATCAAACGCACAAAGGGGGGAGCATGGGCGTGATCGTGGGAGTGGCGAGCGCACCGCAGCCGCAGGAGCGGCGGGTGGCGCTGGTGCCGGAGCTGGTGAAGAAATACGAGGCGCTCGGGGCCAAGGTCGTGATGGCCGCGGGCGCGGCCAGGCGGGCGCATTGGGCCGACGAGGCGTTTCCGGGGGTGGAGATCGTGCCCGAGCCGGCGGAGGTGTTCCGCCGCGCGCAGCTCGTGCTGTGCGTGCAGCCGCCGCGCGACGAGGAGCTCGCGCTCATGCCCGAAGGCTCGGTCCTGGTGGGAGCGTTGCACCCCTGGGGCAGCCGCGAGCGCGTCGAGCGCCTACTCGAGCGGCGCATCACCGCCTTCGCGCTCGAGCTCTTGCCGCGCATCTCGCGCGCGCAGAGCATGGACATCCTTTCTTCCCAGGCGACGGTGGCCGGCTACGAGGCGGCGCTGATCGCCGCCGATCACAGCCCGAAGTTCTTTCCCATGCTCACCTATGCCGCCGGTACCATCCGTCCGGCCAAGGTACTGGTGATCGGGGCCGGAGTGGCGGGGCTGCAGGCGATCGCCACCGCCCGGCGCCTGGGGGCGGCAGTGGAAGCCTACGATGTGCGCCCGGAGACGCGCGAGCAGGTGGAGTCGCTCGGGGCGAAGTTCCTCGACACGGGGGTGCGGGCGGTGGGCGAGGGCGGCTACGCGCGCGAGCTCACCGAAGAGGAGAAGGCGATCCAGGCGGAGAAGCTCGGCAAGGCGGTGGGCCAGGCCGACGCGCTCATCACCACGGCTTCCATTCCGGGGCGGCCGGCGCCGCGCATCATCACCGCCGAGATGATCGCGCGCATGCGCCCCGGGGCGGTGGTGGTCGATCTGGCCGCCGAGACGGGGGGCAACGTCGAGGGTACGGTGCCGGGCGAGAAGACCTGGGTCGGCGAGGTGCTGCTGATCGGCCCGACTTTCGTGCCCAGCCGCATGCCGGTGCATGCCTCCGAGATGTTCTCCAAGAATGTGTTCAACTTCGTTTCGCTCTTCCTGCGCGAAGGAAGCTTGGCGCTGGCGTGGGACGACGAGGTGCTCGCCGGCACCTGCATGACGCACGCCGGCGAGCTCAAGAGCGAGCGGGTTCGCCAATGGCTGGGTCTGTGAGGAGGGAGCGGTGATGGACGGTTTGAGCGCGTTGTTCATTTTCATGTTGGCGGCGTTTACGGGCTACGAGGTGATCGCGCGGGTGCCGGTCATCCTGCACACACCCTTGATGTCGGGTTCGAATTTCATCCACGGGGTGGTGCTGATCGGGGGAATGATCGTGCTCGGGCAGGCGCCGTCCGACGATCCGGCCTCGCTCGCGCTGGGCTTCATCGCCGTGCTGCTGGGGGCGGCCAATGCCGCCGGCGGCTACGTCGTCACCGAGCGGATGCTGGCGATGTTCAAGTCGAACAAGGGCGCCGGGGAGGGCGGGCGATGAGCACGTTCATCCATTTCATCTATTTCCTGGTGGCGATCGCCTTCATCCTCGGGTTGAAGGCGATGAGCTCTCCGGCCACGGCGCGCCGCGGCGTGCAGTGGGCGGGCTACGCCATGGTCGCGGCGGTGCTCGTCACTTTCTATTTGCCGGGGATGCACAACTACGGCTTGATGATCACCGCGATCGTCATCGGGGCGGCGATCGCCTGGTATTTGGGCAAGACGGTGAAGATGACCGACATGCCGCAGATGGTGGCCATCTACAACGGCATGGGTGGCGGGGCGGCGGCGGCGATCGCCGCGGTGGAGTTTTTGCGGCAGGACGCCGTGCATCACGCCTCGGTCGGCTTGCTCGCCGCGCTCGGGGCGATCATCGGCGCGGTGGCCTTTTCCGGTAGCTGCGTGGCCTTTGCCAAGCTGCAGGGGCTCTTGAAGAAGACCTACCAGGTGCCGCAGCAGAACAACGTCGTGTTCTTCCTCGCGCTCTTTACCTTCGGCATCGGTTTGACGATCGGTTTTTCCTCGCATCCGGGCGGTTTCGAGCTCACGATCTTCTTCCTGCTCGCGCTCGCTCTGGGGGCGCTGCTCACCCTGCCCATCGGTGGGGCGGACATGCCGGTGGTCATTTCGCTCCTCAACGCCTTCACGGGCCTGGCGGTCGGCTTCGAAGGGTACGTGCTCGCCAATCCCTTGCTGATCGTGGCCGGCACGGTGGTCGGCGCTTCCGGTACGCTGCTCACGCTCCTCATGGCCAAGGCGATGAACCGTTCGATCCGCACCGTGATCTTTGCGCCGATCACCGGCGAGGCGCAGGAGACGCAAGGGGAGGTGAGCGGTTCGCTCAAGGAATATTCGCCCGACGACGCGGCGGCTACCCTGCGCTACGCGCAGAAGGTGATCATCGTGCCGGGCTACGGCATGGCGGTGGCCGGCGCCCAGCACAAGGTGTGGGAGATGGCGCAGCTGCTCGAAGAGGCGGGGGTGGAGGTGAAGTTCGCCATCCACCCGGTGGCGGGGCGCATGCCGGGACACATGAACGTGCTGCTCGCAGAGGCCGGCGTGCCCTACGACAAGATCTTCGACCTGGAGGAGATCAACGCCGAGTTCGCCCAGACCGACGTCGCCCTGGTGATCGGCGCGAACGACGTGGTCAACCCCGCGGCGCGCACCAACAAGTCGAGCCCCATCTACGGCATGCCCATCCTCAACGTGGATCAGGCGCGCGAGGTGCTGGTGATCAAGCGCGGCAAGGGTACGGGGTACTCCGGCATCGAGAACGAGCTCTTCTACCGCGACAACTGCCACATGGTCTATGGCAGCGCGCAGGAGGTGGTCGCCCGCATCATCCAGCGCCTGAAGGAGCTGGAAGCCTGAGCGTCTGTGGGCCCGGGCCCGTGCAGGAATCGCCGCGGTCGGGGCAGCAGTTTGATTCATTGGCTTGGAGAGCGGGGATGCGCCGTGTCCTTGCATTGGCCGCGTGGGTGTGCTGCGGCGGCGTCTGGGCGCAAGGCGGGGTGCTGCCTCAGCCGGTGCCGCCGCTTGCCGCGCCTGAAGTGCGCCAGGCTTGGCCTACGTCGCCGCTGCGTGAAGGGCCGGATCCGGGCTTTGCTGGTATCTGGGCGACTTCGATCGACCTGCAGACGCTCGCCCTGATGCTGCAGCTGCGCGACTGGTGCCTGAACCGCAGCATTCCCGACGAAGCGCTGCAACGTCAGCTCGAACGGCTCGGCACGCTCACGGGGCGCGAGGAGAATTGCCGGACGGTGTTGTCGCGCTGAATCGGCTTTATTCCATCCCTCTGACGTGCAGGGGTTCGCCCGACGTGACGGCCGGGCCGAACCACGGTCCTTGTTGCAATCGAACGCCCAAGGCGGCGAGGAAATCGCGTTGTCCTGCCGTGGCCACGCCCTGGGCGCGCACTTCGAGCTGCATCGCCTGCGCGAGCGATACCGTCCCGCCGACGAGCGCCTCCAGCCGCTCGTCCCGTCCCAGACCCGAGATCCACGAGGCAGGCAGCATCAGCCCGCTCCAGGGGAGCCGGGCGAGCTGCTCGAGCGGCAAGGCGGCCTCGTCGAGCCCGGCGGCGATCCAGCGGATGCCGCGTTGGGAGAGCGCGAGCAGCGTCGCTGCGGCTTCGGTGTCGAGCGCAGCGCAGGCGGGCAGATCGAGGGCGAATTCGAGCGCCTCGGGGCGGATGCCGGCGGCGAGCGCCATCTCCACCGATTGGGTCAGAGCCGGGTCGCGCAGTGCCTCCGCGGCCAGCGAAAGGGTGATGCGACCGGGCAGGCGGGGGGCGAGCACGGTCAGTCCGGCGAAGGCAGAGCGGGTCAGGCGCGGGATGGCTTGCGCCCGGCGCGCGAGTTCGGTGAGCCGTTCGGGGGCGAGGCCGGCGAAGGCGGGATGGTTCCACACGAGTCGGGCATGGGCGCCGGCAAGCCGCCGCTGCTGGAGATCGACGAGCGGCTCCAACTGCAAGGCGAAGGATTCTTCGGGGCTCTTCCTGAGCGCAACGGCGAGCGGATCGAGCGGCGGGACCGCCGGGGCGGAGGGAGTGACGGCAGGGGCGAATCGCGGCAGGCGTTCGAAGACGAGGACGCGCCATCCTCGTTGGGGCCCGTCGAGCACGCGGGCGCGCACCGGCGCTTCGCCCAGCCCCTCGATCCGGGCGAGCGGTGCTTCGCCCTCCGGCGGCCAGGCGACGGCGGCAAAGCGCGACAGCGGCTGCAGCAGCCATTCCCTCCGTTCGGCAGGGAAGAAGGGTCGAGCGGCATCGTTGAGCGCGGCGATGCGCCCGGCTTCATCCAGCACCACCACCGGCTGGGGCACGGCGGCGGCGAGTCGCGGCCAAAAGGCATCGGTGTGCGCGACGTCGCGGTATACCTCACCGATCAGGTCGGGTGAGAAGAGGATGGCATGCAGGCCCGGGCGCAGGCGGGCGGCGGCGATGAAGCGGAAGAGCCGCGAGCGGCCGCCTGGAAGCGCCATGCGGATGCTGCCGCGGCTTTGCCCCTGGATGAACCAACGGGCCCGTGCCTGCAGGAATTCCTTGTCCGAGGGGAAGAGGTTGGCGAGCGGCTGCCGGATCAGGTCGCGGTAGTCGCGCTCGAGCAGGCGGCAGGCGGCGGTGTTCGCCTCCAGGATGGTTTCGTCGCTGGTGAGGATGAGCCCTTCGTCGATGAGCTCGAGGAGGGCGAGGTACAGGCCCGTTTCCGCGCCCTCGGAGAAATCGGGCCGGAAAGGTTCGCTGGGCGGTTGGGTTTCCATGGTGACGGAGGCTCGGCGCACAATGGGCGATAGGGACACGATATCACCTTCGGTCAACGCGCAGTGGCGAAATAAGACCGGCGTAATGAGCGTTTATCCGTGCTTGGAACGGGCGGCGCGGCTGGATTTTGCTTGTGCGGTCTGGGTCGAGAAGGGGTAAGGGAACCGATTTTTGTTGCAACGCAGCATTGACGTGGTAAACTCACTCTACCCAATAATCTCGAGCAAAGGAGAAGAAGAATGGCAAGGGACTTCAACGCGATCATGGGCTACCGTTTCGAGGAGCTGCACGTCGGGATGACGGCGGAGACGAGCCGTACCGTCACCGACGCCGACATCCTCATGTTCGCCGGCGTTTCGGGCGACATGAACCCGGTGCACATGGACGACGAGTTCGCCGCCACGACCATGTTCAAGGGGCGCATCGCCCACGGCTTTCTCACCGTGAGCTTCGTCTCGTCGGTGCTGGGCACGAAGATGCCGGGCCCGGGGGCGGTATATGTGTCACAGACGGTGCGCTTCCTCTCGCCGGTGCGCGCCGGCGACACGGTGGTGTCGCGTGCGACCGTCATCGGGCTGCTGCCGGAGAAACGGCGCGTCACGCTGGACACGCGTTGCATCGTGCGCGACAAGGTGGTGCTCGAAGGCGAAGCGGTGGTCTTCATTCCGCCGCGTTGATGCAGCGCAGCATTTCTGGAAAGGAAAGGCGCCGGGGCAGTCCGACCGGCGCCTTCTCGCGTCAACGGGGCTTGGTCTTGTCGCGCTCGATCAGCGCATAGGCCGAGTGGTTGTGGATGGACTCGAAGTTCTCCGATTCGGCGACGTAATGCACGATGCGCGGGTCGGCATCGAGCCGGGCGGCGACGTCGCGCACCATGTCTTCGACGAACTTTGGGTTGTCGTAGGCGTGCTCGGTGACGTATTTCTCGTCGGGGCGCTTCAAGAGCCCATAGAGTTCGCTGGAGGCTTCTTTCTCGGCCAGTTGCACGAGCTCTTCGATCCAGACGTGATCGATCGTGCGTGCGGTGATGGTGACGTGCGAGCGCTGGTTGTGCGCGCCGTAAGCCGAGATCTTCTTCGAGCAGGGGCACAGGCTCGTGACCGGTACCACCACTTTCATGGTGAAGCGGTACTCGCCGCCGGCGAGGATCTCGCCGATGAAGGTGACGTCGTAGTCCATCAGGCTTGGCACGCCGGTGACCGGGGCGCGCTTCTCGATGAAGTAGGGAAAGCTCATCTCGATGTGGCCGGTCTCGGCTTCGAGCCGCTCGACCATCTGCCGCAGCATGGGTTCGAAATTCTCGACCGAGATCTCGCGCTCGTGGGCGTTGAGGATCTCGACGAAGCGCGACATGTGCGTGCCCTTGAAGTTGTGCGGCAGCCCCACGTACATGTTGAAGGTGGCGACGGTGTGCTGCACGCCGCCGCTGCGGTCACTCACGCGGATGGGGTGGCGGATGCTCTTGATGCCGACCTTGTCGATGGCCATGTGGCGGTGATCGGCGAAGGATTGCACGTCGGGGATGGGTTGGATCGCTTGGTCCATGTCGGGTTCTCTCGTTTCGTTCTTGGGGGGTGATCCTATCGTAGACCCATGCCGTGACGGGTCAAGCATCGCCGCCATCGAAGCGCGCTATCGCCGCCTGGATGCCGTCGGCGTCGAGCCCTACCAGGCGCAGCAGCAGGGCCGGGTCGCCGTGCTCGATGAAGCGATCGGGCAGTCCCAGGCGCAGCAGCCGGGGTGGGGTGTCCAGCGTCTGGACGATGCGCGCGACTTCGGCTCCGGCCCCGCCGATGACGGCGTTCTCTTCCAGCGTGACGAGCACGTCATGGGTGGCGGCCACGGCGCGTATCGTGGTCTCGTCGAGCGGTTTGACGAAGCGCAGGTTGACCACCGTGGCGTCGAGCCGCTCACCGACTTCGCGCGCTGGCGCCACCATCGAACCGAGGGCGAGCAGCGCGATGCGCCGGCCCTGGCGCAGCAGTTCGGCTTTGCCGATCGGCAAAGGCTCTAACCCTGGATCAAGGGGGACGCCGGGGCCATGACCACGGGGGTAGCGTACCGCTGCTGGGCCGTCGTGCAGGAAAGCGGTGGTGAGCATGCGGCGGCATTCGTTCTCGTCGGCCGGTGCCATCACCACGAGATTGGGCACGCAGGCCAGAAAGCTCAGGTCGAAGGCGCCGTGGTGCGTGGGTCCGTCGGCGCCCACCAGTCCGCCGCGGTCGATGGCCAAGACCACGGGCAGGTTCTGCAGGGCGATGTCGTGGATGAGCTGGTCGTAGGCGCGCTGCAGGAAAGTGGAGTAGATCGCCACCACCGGTTTGAACCCTTCGCAGGCAAGCCCGGCGGCGAGGGTGAGGGCGTGCTGCTCGGCAATGCCGACGTCGAAATAGCGCTCGGGGTATTCCTGGGCGAAGCGCACCAGGCCCGAGCCCTCGCGCATGGCCGGGGTGATGCCGATGAGGCGTGGGTCGCGCGCGGCCATGTCGAAGATCCAGTCGCCGAAGATCTGGGTGTAGGTGGGGCGGCTGGCCTTGGCCGGCTCCAGCCCCTTGGCGTGGTCGAAGCGCGACACGCCGTGATAGAGCACGGGGTCGGCCTCGGCGAGTTTGTAGCCGCGCCCTTTCTTGGTGACGACGTGCACGAAGCGCAGGCCGCCGAGCTTGCGCAGGTTGGCAAGCGTCGGAACCAGCACGTCGAGGTCGTGCCCATCGATGGGGCCGTAGTAGTGGAAACCGAATTCCTCGAAGAGCGTGCCCGGCGGCGAGATCATGCCCTTGACGTGTTCTTCGACGCGTCGCGCGAGCGCCTTGATTGGCGGGGCGGCCGAGAGCACCGTCTCACCCACCCGGCGCGCGGTGTTGTAGGGCTCGCCGCTCAGAAGCCGCGCGAAAACCTGGGTGAGCGCCCCCACCGGCGGCGAGATCGACATCTCGTTGTCGTTGAGGATCACCGTGAGGTCGATTCCGTCGAGGTCGCCGGCGTGGTTGAGCGCCTCGAATGCCATGCCGGCCGACATCGCCCCGTCGCCGATCACCGCCACGCATTGGCGCTTTTCGCCGCGGGCACGGGCGGCGAGCGCCATGCCCAGTGCGGCCGAGATGGAGGTGGAGGAGTGTCCCGTGCCGAAGGTGTCGTAGGGGCTCTCTTCGCGCTTGGGAAAGCCGGAGAGCCCGCCATGCTGGCGCAGCGTGGCCATGCGGTCGCGCCGGCCGGTGAGGATCTTGTGACCGTAAGTCTGATGCCCCACGTCCCAGACGAGGCGATCGTAGGGGGTGTCGTAGACGTAGTGCAGCGCGATGGTGAGTTCGACGGCGCCGAGGTTGGAAGCCAGGTGCCCGCCAGTGTGCGCCACCGTCTCGAGGATGAACTGACGCAGCTCGGCGGCGAGCCGCTTGAGTTCGGGCAGCGACAGGCGGCGCAGGTCGGCAGGGTCGTCGATGCGGCTGAGTAGGGGAAAACGTTCAGTCATGGGGGTCAGCGCCGGCGGTTGGCAACGAAACGGGCGAGCTCGCGCAGGCGCTCGGCGCGCGCGCCCACCGGTTCGAGCGCACCGAGGGTTTCTTCCAGGGTGCGCTGGGCCGCCTCGATCGCTCCCTCCAATCCCAGGAGCGTGACGTAGGTGGCCTTGGCGTGGCGCTCGTCCTTGCCGGCCGTCTTGCCCAGGGTGGCGCTGTCGGCGGTGGCGTCCAGGATGTCGTCGGTGATCTGGAAGAGCAACCCTAGGGCGTTGGCGCCGCGTTCGAGCGCCGTGCAGGCGGTTTCATCGGGTTCGTCGCAGTGAGCGCCGGCGAGGATCGCGTAGCGGATGAGCGCCCCGGTCTTGCACCGATGCAGCGTTTGCAGCGCTTCGAGGGGAATCTTGCGGCCGGTGGCAGCGAGGTCGAGTGCCTGGCCACCGGCCATGCCGTGCGAGCCGGCCGCGCGGGCGAGGCCACGCAAGAGGCCGAGCTGGCGATCGGGTGACAGGCCGGGAAGCGGCGTGGCGAGCAGCTGGAAGGCGAGCGTCTGGAGCGCATCCCCCGTGAGCAGGGCCGTGGCTTCGTCGAAGGCCACATGGACGGTGGGGCGGCCATGACGCAGCGCGTCGTCATCCATTGCGGGGAGGTCGTCGTGCACCAGAGAATAGACGTGGATGAGCTCGACCGCCGCAGCGACGGGCAACAGGGTCTCGATGGGGGCATCGAACCCCTCGCCGGAAGCGAAGACGAGCAGCGGCCGGATGCGCTTGCCGCCGCCGAGCACGGCGTAGCGCATCGCTTCGTGCAGGCGCTGGGGTTCGGCCTCGGCGGCGGGCAGGATCTGATCGAGGAAGTGTTCGACGAGGGCACGGCGGCGCTCGCACCACGTCTCGAACGGTTCGCGCTCAGAGAACGTCATCGTTCGGCGGGCGGGTCGAGGGGCACGAAAGTGCCGTTTTCGATGGCGAGCAGCCGCTGTTCGGCTTCGTCGAGCACCTGACGGCAGCGACGCACCAGCGCCACGCCTTGCTGATAGCGCTGCAGCGCCGTCTCCAGCGGCAGGCGGCCGGTCTCCAGCGCCTGGACGATGCGCTCGAGTTCGGTGAGCGCGGCTTCGAAGTCGAGGTGCTCGGGTGCGGCAGTGGATTCGCTCATGTCGCCTCCGTGAGGGTTTTGGGAAGGGTGAAGCGGACGTTTTCCGCCACGCCCGGCAGCTCGGCGATTTCGGCAGCGCCCAGTTCCCGCAACCGGGCGAGCACGCGCTGTACGAGTGCTTCCGGGGCCGAAGCGCCGGCGGTGAGACCGATGCGCCGCGCGCCCTCGATCGTCTCGGCGGTGAGCGCCGTTTCGTCCTCGATGAGGTGCGCCGGAACCCCCAGCGCTGCGGCCACTTCCCGCAGGCGGTTGGAATTGGAGCTGTTGGGCGAGCCGATCACCAGCACGAGATCGCATTGGGCGGCAAGGCGCTTGACGGCGTCCTGACGGTTTTGCGTGGCGTAGCAGATGTCGTCTTTTTTCGGACCGAGGATGTGCGGATAGCGTGCGGTGAGCCGCTCGATGAGGCGCCGGGCGTCGTCGACCGACAGCGTCGTCTGGGTGACGTAGGCGCAGCGTTCGGGGTCGAGCGTGAGCCGGGCGACGTCCTCCTCGGTCTCGACGAGGTGGATGCGATCGGGCACCTGCCCCATCGTGCCTTCCACCTCGGGATGCCCTCGGTGGCCGATCATCACGATGTCGTAGCCTTGGCGGTGCAGGCGCTGTACTTCGTGGTGCACCTTGGTCACCAGCGGGCAGGTGGCGTCGAGCACGGTGAGGCCGCGCGCGCGGGCCCGCTCATGGACTCCTTGGGCCACGCCGTGGGCACTGAAGACGACCACGGCTCCGTCGGGTACCTCGTCGAGCTCTTCGACGAAGACGGCGCCGCGCGCGCGCAACGACTCGACCACGTGGCGGTTGTGCACGATCTCGTGGCGCACGTAGATGGGGGCGCCGAAGTGCTCGAGCGCCCGCTCGACGATCTCGATGGCCCGATCGACTCCGGCGCAGAAGCCGCGGGGATTGGCGAGCAGGACGGTGGGGGCGGCGTTCATGGGATTCAGCTGATGCCGATGATGTGCACTTCGAGCCGGACGGTCTTGCCGGCGAGCGGATGGTTGAAGTCCACGACGCCGTATTCTTCGGTGAGTTCCCGCACCAGCCCCGCGTAGCGCGAACCGTCGGGGGCGGCGAATTCCAGGAGCGTCATCGCGTCGGTGACTTCCGGGGGGAAATCGGCGCGCGCCACGCGCTCGACGAGCTCGGGGCGATGCGGGCCGAAGGCTTCTTCGGGCGGCAGCGTGAAGACGCGGCGCTCGCCCACGCGCAGGCCCGCCAGGCAGCGCTCGAGCGCCGGCAGCACTTCGCCGGTGCCGAGCTGCAAGGTGGCGGGAGTGGCCTCGAAGGTGCTCACCACGGCGGTGCCGTCTTCGAGGAGAAAGCGGTAGTGCAGGGTAACGAGGCTGTCGGGGCGGACGGTGTCGGTCATGTCGCTCATTCCTGGGAAGCGGGGCGAGGGGTATCGTGGGGCCGGCGGTAGTGCCACAGCAGCAGCGCCACACCGACCGTGATGGCGCTGTCGGCAAGATTGAAGGCGGGCCAAGCCCAGCGCCCGGCGTGAAAGAGCAGGAAATCGTAGACGGCGCCGTGCGCCAGCCGATCGATGGCGTTGCCGAGCGCGCCGCCGACGATCAGGCCGTAGGCGAAGCGCTCCATCCGTTCCGCCCCCGGGCTCGCGGCGAGCCACGACAGCCACGCGCTCACGCCGAACGCGAGGGCGAGGAAGAGTCCTCGCTGCCAGCCGCTGGCTTGGGCGAGAAAGCTGAAGGCCGCGCCGGTATTGTATACCGAGACGAGCTGTAGGAAAGGCGCGAGCACCAGGCGTTCGCCCTCGGGAAGCCAGCGCGAGAGGGCGATCTTGCTGCCCTGGTCGAGCGCGATCACCGCCAGGGCGACGGCAAGCGTCGGCCGTAGCCGGGCGAAGGCGCTCATGCCCAGCGGCGCGTCTCGCCCGCGCCGTGCAGATTGTCGATGCAGCGTGCGCACAGGGTGGGGTGCTCGGGGTCGCGGCCCACGTCGGCCTCATAGTGCCAGCAGCGCTCGCATTTGGCGTGCGGGCTCGGTTCGATCTCGATGCCCTCGGCTTCGGGGGTATCGACCTCGACGAGGCGCACTTGGGAGGTGATGAGGGCGAACTTGAGCTCTTCGCCCAAGGCCGCGAGCGCCGTGTAGCGTTCGCCGTGGGCGCGGATCGTGACTTCGGCCTGCAACGAAGGGCCGATGCGGCCCTGCATGCGCACCGCCTCGATCGCCTTGTTGACCGCCTCGCGCGTCTCGAGCACGGTCGCCCAGCGCCGCTCGATCGTCTCGGCCTGTGGGACCGCCGGAATCTCGTGCCAGGTGTGCAGCATCACGCTGTCGTCGTCGCTGCCGGTGAGGTAGGTCCAGATCTCTTCGGCGGTGAAAGCGAGCACCGGCGCCATCAGGCGCACGAAGGCGTGCAGGATGTGGTGGATCGCCGTCTGCGCCGAGCGCCGCGGCAGGCCATTGGCAGGCGTCGTGTAGAGACGATCCTTGAGGACGTCGAGATAGAAGGCGCCCAGTTCCTCGGCGGCGTAGTTCTGCAGCGCCTGCACCACCTTGTGGAATTCGAAACGCTCGTAGTCGGCGCAGACCTGCGCCTGCAGGCGCGCCAGGCGCAGCAGGGCGTAGCGGTCGAGCTCCACCATGTCTTCCACCGGCACCGCATCGCGCGTGTGCTCGAAGTCGGCCACGTTGGCGAGCATGAAGCGCAGGGTGTTGCGCAGCCGCCGGTAGACCTCGACGACGCGATCGAGGATTTCCTTGGAGATGGTGAGCTCGCCGGAATAGTCGGTGGCGGCCACCCACAGGCGCAGGATTTCGGCGCCGAGCGTGTCGGCGACCTGCTGCGGCGCGACGACGTTGCCGCGCGACTTCGACATCTTCAGCCCTTGGCCGTCGACCACGAAGCCGTGCGTGAGCAGCCCCCGGTAGGGCGGATGCCCGTCGATGGCGCAGCCGGTGAGCAGCGACGAGTGGAACCAGCCACGGTGCTGGTCGGAACCCTCTAGGTAGAGGTCGGCCGGGTGTCCCAGCTCGGGGTGCGAGCCGCGCAGCACGTGCACGTGGGTGGTGCCGGAGTCGAACCACACGTCCAGCGTGTCGAGCACTTTTTCGTAGCGATCGGCTTCCTCGCCAAGGAGTTCGCGGGGATCGAGCCGGAACCAGGCGTCGATCCCCTCGCGCTCGACGCGCCGGGCGACTTCCTCGATGAGCTGCGCCGTAGCGGGGTGCGGTTCGCCCGTGGTCTTGTCGACGAAGAAGGCGATCGGCACGCCCCAGTTGCGTTGGCGCGAGATGCACCAGTCGGGGCGATTGGCGATCATGGCATGCAGCCGTGCCTGGCCCCAGGCGGGGTAGAAACGGGTAGCGTCCACGCCGCGCAAGGCTTTGTCGCGCAGGGTCTCGCCGTCGGGCAAGGCGCGGCCGGGAATCGTGTCCATGGCGATGAACCACTGGCCGGTGGCGCGGTAGATCGTCGGACTCTTGTGGCGCCAGCAGTGGGGGTAGCTGTGGCGGATCGGCGCGTGGGCAAAGAGCGATCCGACTTCTTCGAGCTTGGCGACGATCTTCGGGTTCGCGTCCCAGATCGAGAGCCCACCGAAGAAGGGGAGCGCAGGGTCGTAGGTCCCGTCGCCGCGCACCGGCATGAGGATGTCTTCCTGGCGCATGCCGGCCTTGAGGCAGGTGAGGAAGTCGTCGACGCCGTAGGCCGGGGCCGAATGCACCAGCCCCGTGCCGGTGGAGACATCGACGTAATCGGCCGCGATCACCAGGCTGTCGCGGGCGTAGAAAGGGTGGCGGAAACGCAGCCGGTCGAGCGCCGCGCCGTGCGCCGCGCCCAGCACGCGCCCCTCGAGCCCGTAGCGCGCGAGCGCCTGTTCGCGCAGCGCCGCGGCGAGGATGAGGGCGCCGCGGGGCGTGGCTACCAGCTCGTAGACGACTTCGGGGTGCACGTTGATCGCCTGGTTGGCAGGGATCGTCCACGGCGTGGTGGTCCAGATCACGGCGTAGATCGGCCCCTGCGGCGGCTCGCTCAGGCCGAAAGCGTGGGCAAGGCGCGCGCGCTCGGCGGGGTCTTCTAGGGGAAAGCCGACGTCGATCGCCGGCGAGGTGCGCTCCGCGTACTCGATCTCGGCTTCGGCCAGGGCCGAGCCGCAGTCGAAGCACCAGTTGACGGGTTTGAGCCCCTTGTAGAGGTAGCCGCGCTCGTAGATCTTGCCCAGCGCCCGGATCTCGTTCGCCTCGTTGGCAAAGTTCATCGTGAGGTAGGGATTGTCCCAGTCGCCCAGCACGCCCAGGCGAATGAAATCTTTCATCTGGCGCTGGATCTGCTCGGCGGCGTATTCGCGGCAGCGGCGGCGGGCTTCGTCCGGCGGCAGGTGCTTGCCGTAGAGTTTTTCGATCTGGTGTTCGATCGGCAGGCCATGGCAATCCCAGCCCGGAACGTAGGGGGCATCGAACCCGGCCAGCGTCTTCGAGCGCACGATGATGTCCTTGAGGATCTTATTGACCGCGTGCCCGATGTGGATGTCGCCATTGGCGTAGGGCGGGCCGTCGTGCAACACGAATTTGGGGCGGCCGCGGCAAACCTCGCGGATCTTGCGATAGAGCTTTTTCTGCTGCCATTGCGCGATCCAGCCGGGTTCGCGCTTGGCGAGGTTGGCGCGCATGGGGAAGGGGGTATCGGGCAGATTGAGCGTGGCGCGGTAGTCGGTCATGGATGATCCTCGGTCAGGGGGAACGCTGCGCCGTGGTGCCGATGCCATTGGCGGGCATGGACGACGTCTTCGCCGATCTGGGCGCGCAGGGCGTCCAGATCGGCGAATTTGCGTTCCTCGCGCAGTTTGTGGAAAAAGGCGACGCACACGCGGCGACCGTAGCATTCGCCGCTCCAGTCGAGCAGATGGACTTCGAGCCGCGGCGTGAGCCCGCCCACGGTCGGGCGCAGGCCGATGTTGGCCACCGCGGGCAGGGGCGAGGCGGCAAGCCCCACGACGCTGCAGACATAGACGCCCGGCGGTGCGAGCCGGCGCGCAGACAAGGGGATGTTGGCGGTGGGAAAGCCGAGCGCGCGCCCGAGCTTTTCGCCGTGCATCACCCGGCCCTCGATGCTGTAAGGGCGACCGAGCAGCCGAGCGGCCTGTTCGAGCTTTCCCTCGGCCACCAGGGTACGGATGAGGCTGCTGGAGACGCGCAGTCCGTCGATGCGCACTTCCGGCACCGGCTCGACGGTGAAGCCGAATCGCTCGCCGGCTTCGAGCAGTTCGGCGAGCCCGCCGCCGCGCCGGGCGCCGAAACGGAAGTCGTCTCCGATGACGAGGTGCTGGACGTTGAGCCCGCGCACGAGCAGCGTTTCGATGAATTCCTCAGCCCCGAGTCGCGCAAGGCGAGAATCGAATCGCAGCACGTGCAGGCGGTCGAGCACCGAGTCGGCGAGCGCGAGGAGCTTTTCGCGCAGGGAGCTCAGCCGCGGCGGGGCGGCCTGCGGCGCAAAGAATTCACGCGGGTGGGGCTCGAAGGTGAGGGCGGCGGCTTGGGCGTGCGCTTCGTCGGCGCGCTCCCGCACCAGGCGCAACAAGACCTGGTGTCCGCGATGGACGCCGTCGAAATTGCCGATCGTCAGCACGGTGGGCGGATGAGGTCCGCCGATGCCTCGGATGACGCGCATAGCCGCTATGCCGGAAAAAACTTCGATTATATCGGCTGTGCAGCGAAACGGCGCCGTTTCAGCCTTTGCCGTCTCGGGCTGCCATCAGGAGCCGCGGCGTCGGTGCAGCGGCTTCGAGATAGCGCTGCAGCCCCTTGCTGATCGCCTGCGCCAACCGCTCCTGGTAGGCGGGGTCGTTGAGGCGGCGTTCTTCCTCGGGATTGCTGATGAAGGCGGTTTCGATGAGCACGGCGGGCACGTCGGGGTTGCGCAGCACGGCGAAGTTGGCGTATTCGATGTCGCGTTTGTGCAAGGGGTTGATCTCGCCGAGCGAGGCGAGCAGGTGCCGTCCGAGCTTGGCGGAATCCTGCATGGTGGCGGTGAGGGAGAGATCGAGCAGGGTCTTGGCGACGTGCTCGTTTTTTTGTCCCAGGTTGACCCCGCCGATGAGATCGGCCTCGTTTTCCTTGTTGGCGAGCCAGCGGGCGGTGGTGCTCGAGGCACCACGGTCACTCAGCACATAGACGGAGCTGCCGCGCGGGCTGGAGGAGACGACGGCATCGGCGTGGATGGAGACGAAGAGATCGGCCTGGGCGGCGCGGGCGCGGCGCACGCGCTCACCCAGGGGAACGAAATAGTCGTCGTTGCGGGTGAGGGCGCAGCGCAGCTTGGGCTGCGCATCCAGGATACGTTTCAGCCGGCGGGCCACGGCCAGGGTCACGTCTTTTTCGCGCGAGCCGAAGCGGCCGATCGCGCCCGGATCCTCGCCGCCGTGGCCAGGGTCGATGACGATCACGTAGGGGGCGCTGGCTGGAGTCCGGCCCTTGGCTGGCGGAGAAAGAGCGGCGGCAGGGGGAAGGTCGGGGGTCTCGCTCAGCTGGGGGGTGCCGGCCGTCGATGAGGCCCCATGCTTGTTGCCGAGTTCGGCAAGCAGCGCTTGGATCGGATCGCGCGGCGTTTTGGGGTAGACGTCGATCACCAGGCGATGGCGGTACTGCGCCACCGGATCCAGGGTGAAGATCTGGGGTTCGGCTTTCTGCTTGAGGTCGATGACTACCCGCACGACGTCGGGACGGAACTGACCCACCCGTACGCCTTGGATGTAGGGGTCCTCGGCCGAGATCTTGCCCGGCAGGCTCTTGAGGACTTCGTCGAGGCTCATGCCCGGCAGGTCGATCACCAGGCGGTCGGGATCGGGGACGAACTGGTATTCGAAATGCAGCGGCTGGTTCGCCTCCAGCGTGATTCGCGTATAGTCTTCGGCCGGCCAGGCGCGCACGGCGACGAAAGCCGCTCCCTGCGCCCAGCCCAAGCGGGGCGTGAGGGTGAAGGCGGCAAGCAGCGCACCCGCCTGGCCGAGAAAGCGCCGCCTGCGGGGCGTGACGGCATCGGTCAGCGCGATGGGGCGAGACGGTCGAGGCATTCGCTGGCCCTCGGGGTCGAAGCGGTGAGTCGGGCTTCGCGGCTGCCGTCGGGACGCGGCGCGAGCGCGAGCGTCAGATCCGGCGCCGGCGTGTGCGGTGCGGCTTTTTCCGGCCATTCGACGAGGCACACGCCCGTGCCGTCGAAGTATTCGTCGAGTCCGGCGCCGAAGAATTCCTCTGGCGTCGCGAAGCGGTAGAAATCGAAATGATACAGGTTCAAACCGGACACGGTGTACGGTTCGACGAGTCCGTAGGTCGGGCTCTTGACGGGGCCGGTGTGCCCCAGGGCGCGCAGCATTGCGCGCACGAAGGTGGTCTTGCCGGCGCCAAGGGGGCCGACGAGATGGATGACCCAGCCGGGAGCGAGGCAGGGGGCGAGACGCTGGGCGAGCGCCGCCGTGGCGGCTTCGTCGGCAAGGGGGAGAAGGAGTTCGCGATGCAAGGACATGAGAGGCCTCGGACGGTGGAACCGATCGACTGGGCGGCGCGCAAACGTGCGATCGCCGAAGCAGCGGCCAGGCTCGGGTTTTCGGCGATGCGGGTGGTCGAGCCCGACCTGTCGGCGTGCGAGGCGGGCCTGCTCGCCTGGCTGGAAGCCAGATTCCACGGTGAGATGGATTATATGCGCCGACACGGGCTTTTGCGCGCGCGTCCCGCCGAACTGGTGCCGGGCACGGTACGGGTGATCTCTTTGCGCTTCCCCTATTGGCCGGCGGATGCGGCACCGGCGCAGGAAGTGCTCGCTGACCCGGGGCTCGGCTACGTGTCGCGCTATGCCCTGGGGCGGGATTACCACAAAGCGGTGCGCGTGCGCTTGGCGCGGCTCGTCGCGTTCATGGAGGCGATGGGGCCGCATCGGGGACGGGTCTTCGTCGATTCGGCGCCGGTGATGGAAGTGGCGCTCGCCGAGCGCGCAGGCTTGGGCTGGCGCGGCAAGCACACGCTCTTGTTGAACCGCGAGGAAGGGTCGTTCTTCTTTCTCGGCGAGATCTTCACCGACTGGCCCCTGCCGGTCGACGAACCGGTTGCGCCGCACTGCGGACGCTGCACGCGCTGCCTCGATCTCTGTCCGACCCGGGCGATCGTAGCTCCCTATCGTCTGGACGCGCGCCGATGTATCTCTTATTTGACCATCGAGCATCCCGGGCCGATTCCCGAAGTCCTGCGTCCGGCGATCGGCAACCGCATCTATGGCTGCGACGATTGCCAGCTCGTCTGCCCGTGGAACCGCTTCGCGCGGCGCGTCGATCTGCCCGAATTCACGCCGCGCCACGGGCTGGATGCTCCGATGCTCACTTCGCTCTTTGCTTGGAGCGAGGGCGAGTTCCTGGAAAAGTTCGCCGGCAGTCCGATACGGCGCATCGGTTGGGAACGGTGGCTGCGCAACCTGGCCGTGGCCCTGGGCAACGCCCCCACGAGTCCGGAGGTGGTGGCGGCGCTCATGGCACGGCGCGAGCATCCCTCCGCCCTGGTGCGTGAGCATGTCGCCTGGGCGCTCGCGCGGCATGGAGTGTCTTGAAGGGCGGTGCTACACTCGCGCTTTTGCAGGGAAGGCACAGGATGACGAAGGCGGATCGCCCCATCGGGGTGTTCGATTCCGGCGTGGGCGGCCTGACCGTGGTGCGCGCGCTCATGGAGCGGCTACCGTTCGAATCCATCGTCTATTTCGGCGACACGGCGCGCGTGCCCTATGGGATCAAGTCGCCGGACACCATCGCGCGTTACGCGGCCCAGCTCACCCGTTTCCTGCTCGCGCAGGACGTGAAGATGCTGATCGTGGCGTGCAACACCATGGCGGCGGTGGCGCAGGAAGTGGTGCGCACGCTCGCCGGACCGAACGTGCCGGTGCTCGACGTGATCGAGGCTGGCGCCCGGGCGGCGGTGGCGGCCACGCGCAACGCCACGGTGGGCGTGATCGGTACGCCGACCACCATCAACAGCAACACCTATGCGCTTCGCATTCATGCGCTGCGCGGCGATGTGCGGGTGCATTCACAAGCCTGTGCCCTCTTCGTGCCGCTGGTGGAAGAAGGCTGGCTCGACCATCCGGTCACGCGCCTCACTGCCGAGGAGTACCTCAAGCCGGTGCTCGCCGAAGGAGTGGACACCCTCGTGCTCGGCTGCACCCATTATCCCTTGCTCAAGCCGGTGCTCGCCGACATCGCCGGACCGCAGGTGCGCATCGTCGATTCGGCCGTGACCACGGCCGAGCAGGCGGCGCGGGTACTCGATGGTGCGGAGGGTCTGCGCGCCGGTGCCGGCAGCGTGCCGCGGCACCGCTTCTACGTCACGGACGTGCCGCTGCGTTTCCAGACCATCGCCGAACGATTCCTGGGGCGGGCTTTGCCGGAGGTAGTGCGGGTCGACGTGCCGGAGTAGGGCTCAAGGCTCGGGCCCGGTGGCGACGGGTCGGCGCGCATCGGCGCACCACTCGCTCCACGAGCCGGGGTAGAGGCGCGAGCCGCAAAGCCCCGCCGATTCCATGGCCAGCAGGTTGTGGCAGGCGGTGACGCCGGAACCGCACTGATGCACCACTTCCGACGGATCGCGGCCAGCAAGCAAGGCCGCGAACTCGGCGCGCAGCACCTCGGGCGGACGGAATCGGCTGTGCTCGTCGAGGTTGAGGCGATAGAAGCGGTTGACGGCGCCGGGGATGTGCCCCGCGACCGGGTCGAGCGCCTCGTTCTCGCCGCGATAGCGGTCGGGACTGCGGGCATCCACGATGAGAAAGCGACCGCTCCCGAGCTGGGCGAGGAGCTCTTCGGTGGTGACGGTGGGCATGCACGGCTCGGGCGCGGCAGGGTAGGTGCACGGCCCCGCTTGCCGAACGCTGCGATCGAACGGCAGGTTGTCGCTGCGCCAGGCGTTCCAGCCGCCGTCGAGCACGGCCACGCGCCGATGCCCGATCCAGCGCAGCATCCACCAGGCGCGCGCCGCGAACATCCCCCCATCGTCATCGTAGACCACGACCTGCGTCTCGGGCGTGAGGCCGCACGCCCCCACGAAACGAACGAAGTCGCCGTACGGCGGCAACGGATGGCGGCCGTTCGTGCCGGTGCGCGGGCTGGAGAGATCTTCGTCCAGATGCCAGAAGATCGCTCCGGGGATATGGGCTTCCATCCAAGCCCGACGCCCGAGCGCCGGATCGCTGAGATCGTGCCGGCAGTCGATCACCCGCCAGGAAGGATCGTCCAGGTGTTCGGCGAGCGTGCGGGTAGAGACGAGATGGGCGAAGGACTCATGGATTACCGCGTTCATTTCGCCCTTCCTTGAGCCAGGAAAGCGCCTCTTCCTCGGAATCGAACACCTTGATCTCCGCTTCGAGGAAAAGGCTCTCGAGCCAGGTGAGCAGGGCGAGCCAATCGTCTTCGGCCACGATGGCGATGCGGCGAAAGTCGCTCGGATGCTGACGGGCGAAGCGGAATTCCTCCCACGCGGCATCGATCGTGAACCCCAGCATGCCGCGCAGGTCGAGCAAGACGTCTACCGGACCGCCGAAACGGTTGCGGTATTCGACCGCATCCTCGAATTCCTTGAAATCCTCGAGCGTGAATTCGCCGAAGACGGCGGCGGAAATGAAGTCGTCGCGTACTTCGATGGTGATCACGGCGGCGGGCTCCCTGCGGGCGGAAAGGTCGTTTCACACTATAGCGGCACAGTGCCGCCGCTGCAAGTCGCATCCGGGCGCAAGGGCAAGCGCAAGACCGCCCTCAACCCGTGCGGTTGCGCTGCCTCCAGGGATAGGCGGCCATGCAGGGCGCGGGCGAGGTTGGCCGCGATCGACAATCCCAGGCCGCTGCCGCCGGTGTCGGGGTTGCGCGAAGGTTCCAGCCGCACGAAAGGTTCGAGCACAGCCTCGCGCGCCTCGGGCGGAATGCCCGGTCCGTCGTCTTCGACGATGAATTCGCAGCATCCGCCGGCAAGGGGCCGTAAGCGCAGCTTGGCCTGCGTCCCGTAGCGCAGGGCATTGTCGAGCAGGTTGGCGAGGATGCGTCCGAGCGCGGTCGGATCGAGGTGCGCCGTCAGCGCCGAGGCGGGCAAGTCGGCCTCGATCTCGGCGCCCCCTTCGTGATAGAGGTCGAGCAGATCGGCGGTGAAGGCGACGAGGTCCACGTCCTGGTATTCGAGGCGGGGAGTGAGGCTGCGGGCATAGTCGAGGCTGAGTTCGATGAGACGCTGCATTTCGCTGAGGTCGCGTTCGATGCCGGCGCGGGTCTCGTCTTCGGGCAGCGATTCCAGGCGCAGGCGGATGCGCGCCAGCGGCGTGCGCAGGTCGTGCGCGATGCCGGCGAGCAGGGCGGTGCGGGCGGTGAGCAGCCGCTCGAGCCGTTCCTGCAAGGCGTTGAGCGTGCGGGCGGTGAGCGCCACCTCATAGGGGCCGTGCTCGGACAGAGGGGCGGCCGGGGCCTGAGGGGTGGCGAAGGTTTCGAGCGCACGGATGAGGCGCTCGAGCGGTGCGGTAACGCGGCGCAGGGCCCAGAGCGCGACGATCCAGGTACCGAGCCCGGCAAGCGCGAGCGCCGCGACGATGCGCCACGGTAACCCCGGGGGGCGGCGGGGGGCTGGCGGCAACATCGCGCTCAGGGGGGTCCCATCGTCGAGGAGGACGGTGATGCCTTGCCGTGGTCCGGTCTCGGTGTCGATCGCCCAGAAGGAGAGGTCTTCCGGAGCGAGGAAATCGGCGAGCGCGTCGTGCCAGAGCGGTGGCAGCGGCAAGAGGCGGGCCTGCGGCGGTGGCGCGGCAGGCGCGACGAGCAATGGGGCGAATTCCCAGCGCTGCGCCGCCTGCAGCCGCTCGCTCCAGGGGAGCGCTTCCATGACGGCGACGGCGCGCGCGAGCGCATGGGCGGCGTCGCGCTGCACTCTCGCCTCGGCCGCGAGGCGGCTTTGATGGGCGAGCAGCCCCAGGGTGAGGGCGAAGAGCGCCACGACGGCGGCGCTCACCACCCACGCGAGCCGGGTGCTCAGGCGCCGTCCGAAGGAAAGCAGGGGCAGCAGGCTCATTCGATCGCTTCGACCGGCGCGGCGAGCACGTATCCTTGGCCGCGCACCGAGCGGATGGCCCGGGGCGCCTGCGGGTCGACCTCGAGCTTGGCGCGCAGCCGGCTCACGGCGATGTCGATGGCGCGGTCGAACACGTCGGCGCTGCGCCCGCGCGTGGCGCGCATGAGGTAGTCGCGCGTGAGCACTTCATTGGGATGCTGCACGAAGAGCGACAAGAGGGCGAACTCGCTGCCGGTGAGCGGCTGCGACGTGCCGTCGGGCAAGAGAAGGGTGCGGGCCACGGTGTCGAATTCGACCGGGCCGATGCGCCAGCGGCGCGGCGCGAGCGAGGGTTGCGCACCGGTGCCGCGCGTGCGGCGCAGGATGGCCTTGATGCGCGCTTCCAGCTCACGCGGCAGGAAGGGTTTGGTCAGGTAGTCGTCGGCGCCGACCTCCAGGCCGAAGACGCGGTCGAAATCGTCGCTGCGCGCGGTGAGCATCAGTACCGGTACCGCCTGGGTGCGGGGGGTGGCCCGCAGCCGGCGCAGTATGCTGGGGCCGTCTTCTCCGGGCAACATCCAGTCGAGCACGATGAGATCGGGCAGCCGTTGCGCCAGCACCCCGTCGAGCGCCGCGGCATCGGCCACCGCATCGACCGAGAATCCTCGCCGCCGCAGATCTTCGGCCAGCAGCCGGCGGAATTCGTGGTCGTCGTCGACCAGAACGAGATGATAAGGGGTTTCCATCGCGACGTCCCGCCTCAAGGAAGATGTCGCTTCCATTATGGCGCAGCCGCAGTGAAAGAAAAATGCGCGATCGTCGCCGAAAACAAACGTTACACGCTGCAACCCTGATGAGGGGAAAACGCCTCGTCGGTGTGCTGTAATGACCTCGTCCGCTATGGGACGGAACGCAAGGAGAGATGACGATGAACGCAACGACGCAATCTGCGACTATAAAGAAAGGGGGTGCCCGCCGCTGGCGTCAAGGGGTGCTCGCGCTGGCACTGGCCGGTGCGGCGGCATCGGGGTTTGCCCAGCCGATGGGCCCCGGGCCCGCGCCGATGGGCCCTGCCGGCCCGGGCGCCGGGCCGGCAGCGCGGCAGCAGATGACGCCGGAGCAATGGCGTGAACGCATGCAGCAGCGCCACGAGGCCGAGGTCAAGCGTCTCGAGGGCTTGCTGAATCTGCGCCCCGAGCAGCGTGCTGCATGGGAAGAATTCGTCGCTGCCTGGGACAAGCACCGCGAGCAGTTCTTCTCCTACCGCTGGGATCAGGAGGACTCGCGCGCCGTGACGGCGCTGGGGCGGCTACAGCAGCGCGAAGAGATGCTCTCGGCGCACCTGGAGGCGGTGCGCAGTCTGCGCGAGGCGGTGCAGAAGTTCTACACCCAGCTCGACGACGCGCAGCGCGACGTGTTCGATCGCGAGTTCCTGCGCTGGGGTAAAGGGCCGAAAGGCGGAGGACCTCGTCCCCGCTGAGCGGCTTTGCCGAAACGATCGCGGCGCGTGATTGCCTGATCCCGTCGTCGCGATCGTTTTTTTCGATCGTGAGTCCTATTGGCGTGCGGAACAAACGGCTCTAGAATGGGCTCTGAAACGATATCGGTAGCATCACCAGGAGTCCGCCCCTTGAACAACGTCGTCAAGAACCTCGCGATCTGGATCGTCATCGGCATGGTGCTGATGACGGTGTTCAACCAGTTCAACGATCAGCGCCCCGTCGCCGCCAACACCATGGAGTACTCCCAGTTCATGGAGGAGGCGAAGTCCGGGCGCATCACCAAGGCGGTCATCGATGGGCGCGTGGTCAAGGCGCTCACCGTCGATGGGCGCCAGATCACCGTCTATACGCCGGGGGTTCAGGATATCTGGATGGTCTCCGACCTCATGAAGGCGGGGGTGCGCATCTCGGCGACCAAGCCGGACGAGGGCCCGTCGCTGCTCACCAACATCCTCGTGTCCTGGTTCCCCATGCTGTTGCTCATCGGCGTGTGGGTCTTCTTCATGCGCCAGATGCAGGGCGGGGGCAAAGGCGGGGCCTTCTCCTTCGGCAAGTCGCGCGCGCGCCTGCTCGACGAGTCGAGCAACACGGTCACTTTTGCCGACGTCGCTGGCTGCGACGAGGCCAAGGAAGAAGTGCAGGAACTCGTCGATTTCCTGCGCGATCCCTCCCGTTTCCAGAATCTGGGCGGGCGCATCCCCAAAGGCGTGCTCATGGTGGGCCCCCCGGGTACGGGCAAGACGCTGCTCGCCAAGGCGATCGCCGGCGAGGCCAAGGTGCCGTTCTTCAGCATCTCGGGTTCGGATTTCGTCGAGATGTTCGTGGGCGTGGGCGCGGCGCGTGTGCGCGACATGTTCGAGCAGGCGAAGAAGCACGCTCCCTGCATCATCTTCATCGACGAGATCGACGCCGTGGGCCGCCAGCGTGGCGCCGGGCTGGGCGGCGGCAACGACGAGCGCGAGCAGACGCTCAACCAGCTGCTCGTCGAGATGGACGGCTTCGAGGGCGCAAGCGGCATCATCGTGATTGCCGCCACCAACCGTCCCGACGTGCTCGACCCGGCGCTGCTGCGCCCGGGGCGCTTCGACCGGCAGGTGGTGGTGTCGCTGCCCGACGTGCGCGGCCGCGAGCAGATCCTCAAGGTGCACATGCGCAAAGTGCCGATCGCGCCCGATGTCGACGTCTCCATCCTTGCGCGCGGCACCCCCGGCTTCTCCGGCGCGGATCTCGCCAACCTCGTCAACGAGGCGGCGCTCTTCGCCGCGCGCAGCAACAAGCGCCTGGTGGATATGGACGACTTCGAACGGGCCAAGGACAAGATCATGATGGGGGCCGAGCGGCGCTCGCTCATCATGTCCGACGAAGAACGGCGCAACACGGCCTATCACGAAGCCGGGCACGTGGTGGTGGCCAAGCTCCTCGACAAGACCGACCCCGTGCATAAAGTCACCATCATCCCGCGCGGTCGCGCCCTGGGCGTGACCATGCAGCTGCCCGAGGGCGACCGCTACAGCCAGGACCGGGAACGGCTGCTGCAGACCATCGCCGTGCTCTTCGGCGGGCGCATCTGCGAAGAGATCTTCATGCACCAAATGACTACCGGCGCCTCCAACGACTTTCAGCGCGCCACCGACATCGCGCGCAAGATGGTCACGCAGTGGGGCATGTCCGACGTGCTCGGCCCGATGGTCTATGGTGAAGAGGAGGGCGAGATCTTCCTGGGCCGCTCGGTGACCACGCACCGCAACGTCTCCGAGGCGACCATGCAGAAGGTCGACGCCGAGATCCGGCGCATCATCGACGCGCAGTACGCTCTGGCGCGGCGCCTCATCGAGGAGAACCGCGACAAGGTCGAGGCGCTCGCCCAGGCCCTGCTCGAATACGAGACGCTGGACGCCGAGCAGATCGACGACATCATGGCCGGTCGCCCGCCCCGTCCGCCCAAGGATCAAGGCAATGGCGGTGCGCCACGCCGCAGTGGCTCTTCGCCAGGGCGGGCGAGCGAGCCCCGGCCCGGAGCGGCGCCCGACTCTCCCGAACCGGCGCTGTGATGCGGTGGCTGCAGGCTGGACGCTTTCGGCTCGATCTCTCCGAGCCGAAAGTGATGGGCATCGTCAACCTCACCGAGGATTCCTTCTCCGGCGACGGGCTCGGCGCGCAGCACGACCGCGCGCTGCGCCAGGCCGAAGCCTTCATCGCGGCGGGGGTCGATCTGCTCGATCTCGGGGCGGAGTCGACACGCCCCGGGGCCGAGCCGGTGCCGGCCGAGCGGGAGCTCGAACGCTTGCTGCCGGTGCTGGAAGCCCTGCGCGGGGCGCCGGTGCCGCTGTCGGTCGACACGATGAAGCCCGAAGTGATGCGTGAAGTGCTGCGCGCCGGGGCCGATCTCATCAACGACGTGGCCGGATTCCGCCTGCCCGGCGCCATCGAGGCGGTGGCCGGCAGCGACTGCGCCCTGTGCGTCATGCACATGAAAGGCGAGCCGCGCACCATGCAGCAGTCTCCCGCCTATGAAGATGTGGTTGCGGAGGTGGAGGCATTTCTCGCGCAGCGCACGGCGGCGCTATGTGCGGCGGGCGTTGCGCGCGAGCGCATCCTGTGGGATCCGGGTTTCGGCTTCGGCAAGACGCCCGCGCACAACGCGGCGCTCTTTCGCGCCTTGCCGCGGCTGGCGGCGCACCAGCCGCTCTTGGTGGGCGTGTCGCGCAAAACCATGATCGGGCAGATCACGGGGCGGCCTGTGGGCGAGCGGCTCGCCGGCAGCCTCGCGGCCGCCGTGCTCGCGTGGGCGAACGGCGCCTCCATCGTGCGGGTGCACGACGTGGCGGCTACGGTCGATGCCCGCGAGATCCTGCGCGCCCTGGGGCCGGTCGCCGCAGACGGGGCGCTGGCCTGAACCTTGCCGTCTGATTTCATGCGACAATTCGCACCCTCTGTCATCCGGGGGTAAGGATGGGTCGTTATTTCGGTACGGATGGCATTCGCGGCCGCGTCGGCGAGCCGCTGATGTCGCCGGATTTCATCTTGAAGTTGGGCCATGCCGCCGGGCGGGTGCTCGCGCGGCAATCACGCGGTGCTGCCAAGCGCCCCGCAGTGCTCATCGGCAAGGATACGCGCATCTCCGGCTACATGATCGAGTCGGCACTGGAGGCCGGTTTGTCGGCAGCCGGCGTCGACGTGGTGCTGTGTGGTCCTTTGCCGACGCCGGGGGTGGCCTATCTCACCCGCGCCCTGCGGCTGGAAGCCGGCGTGGTCGTGAGCGCTTCGCACAATCCCTATCCCGACAATGGCATCAAGTTTTTCGGCCCCGACGGCGAGAAACTGCCCGATGCGCTGGAAGCCGAGATCGAGGCGGCGCTCGAGGCACCGCTCGTCTGCCGTGAGGCGCACGAGCTGGGCCGCGCCCGCCGGCTGGACGATGCCGCCGGCCGCTACATCGAGTTCTGCAAGAGCACGTTCCCCGCTTCGATGTCGCTCGAAGGGCTGAGGCTGGTGCTCGATTGTGCCCATGGCGCGGCCTATCAGGTGGCCCCGGCGGTATTCCACGAACTGGGCGCCGAGGTGGTGGCGCTCGCCAACCAGCCCAACGGCTTCAACATCAACGAAGGCGTCGGGGCGACGCATCCCGAATACCTGCAGGCCATGGTCCGCACGCACGAGGCGGATCTGGGCATCGCCCTCGACGGCGACGGGGACCGGGTGATCATGGCCGATGCCGAGGGCCGTCTCTATGACGGCGACGAGCTCCTCTACGTGATCGTGCGCGATCGGGTGCTCTCCGGGGGATTCATCGAAGGCGTGGTCGGTACGCTCATGTCGAATCTGGGGCTGGAGCACGCCTTGCAACGGCTCGGCGTGAAACTCGTGCGCGCCAAGGTGGGTGATCGCTACGTCGCCGAGGCGCTGCGCGAGCGGGGTTGGAGCTATGGCGGCGAAAATTCGGGGCACCTGCTGTGCCGCGAGGTCCATACCACGGGGGACGGCATCGTGAGCGCCCTGCAGGTGCTCGCCGCCCTGCGGCGCCGGGGCGAGACCTTGGCGCAGGCCTGCGCCGATCTCGTGCGCTATCCCCAGGTCTTGCGCAACGTTCCGGTGCCGCGCGGCTACGATTGGCAGGCACAACCGACGGTGGTGGAGGCCTGCCGCGCCGCCCAGGCCGATCTTGCGCAGGAGGGACGGATTTTATTGCGCCCGTCCGGCACCGAGCCGCTGTTGCGCGTGATGGTGGAAGGGCGCGACGCCGCGCTCGTACGGCGCTGGGCCGAGGACCTCGCCGCCGCGGTCGAAGCCTCGCTCGTCGCGGAAAACGCATCGATGCGCTCGGGGGCGAACCCATGAAGAAGATCGTGCTCGGCAACTGGAAGTCCTTGGGGGATACGGCGAGCAACGCCGTCCTGCTCGCCGCGCTGGCCGCCCATCCGCCGGCGGCCGGCGTCGAGGTCGGCGTCTGTGTCCCCTTTCCTTTTCTTACCCAGGCGAGGGCGGTGCTGGAGGGCACGGCGATCGGCTGGGGGGCGCAGAACGTCAGCCCCTTTGGCGCCGGGGCCTATACCGGAGAAGTGCACGCCGGAATGCTTGCCGAATTCGGCTGTCGCTACGCCCTCGTGGGACATTCGGAGCGGCGTCAGCTTTTTGCCGAGACGGACGAACGGATTGCTGATAAAATCGATCGTTTGTTGGCGGCAAACGTCCGGCCCGTGGTCTGCGTCGGCGAGACGCTCGCCGAGCGCGAGGCAGGCGGATGGCGCGAGACGCTCGGCCGGCAGGTGGCGGCGCTCGCCGCCCGGCTCGGTCCCGAGAAACTTTCCCGCGCCTGGTTTGCCTACGAGCCGGTCTGGGCGATCGGCACGGGACGTGTGGCCGCGCCGGCCGACATCGCCGAGGCGCACGCCTTCTTGCGTGAGCGGCTCATGGCGCTCGGGGTGCCGGCCGAAGAGGTCGTGATCCTCTATGGGGGCAGCGTCAAGGCGGACAACGCCCAAGGGGTTTTCGCCGTGCCGGGGTGCGATGGCGCGCTCGTCGGGGCGGCTTCGCGCGTCGTCGAGGAATTCATTGCCATCGTTGCCGCGGCCGGTGCCGCGGTAGTTCGAGGATAAGGAAACGAATCATGTCTGGACTCTGGTTTTCCGTCGTCTTGACGATCCACGTCATCATCGCCGTCGCACTCATCGTGCTGGTGCTGTTGCAGCGGGGCAAGGGGGCCGATGCGGGCGCGGCCTTTGGCGGAGGCTCTTCGGCGAGTCTCTTCGGCGCAAGCGGCGGAGCGAATTTCCTCAGCCGCACCACGGCGGTGCTCGCCACGCTCTTCTTTCTCACGAGCTTGACGCTCACCTACCTCGCAAGCCATCGCCGCGTCGAAGGGCAGGGGAGCATCATGCAAAGCGCTCCCGCCGAACCGGCGCCGCAGTCGTCGGCCCCTGCGCCTTCTCAGGCGCCGGCCGTGCCGCAGTAAAAGAGCGCTTGCAAAAACGCGGGCTTCCGCTATAATTCGCGAACTACGCAAGCCGACGTGGTGGAATTGGTAGACACGCCATCTTGAGGGGGTGGTGGCGCAAGCCGTGTGAGTTCGAGTCTCACCGTCGGCACCAGGAAAAGCAGCCGAAACCGCTGCTTTTTTTTCGTCGAATCTATGATAAATAAATAACAACGACAACGCCGGGTTTCGTTCGTCTGGGCTCTGAAGAGCGGCAGGTTTTGCGCTATCATGAGGCCGTATTCCCGACGAGCGGAGCAGCCGAGAGGTGATCATGATCGAGAATTACTTTCCGGTGTTCGTGTTTCTCGTGGTCGCGCTGCTCTTTAGCATGGCGCCGGTTTTGCTCGGCTGGTTGCTCGGCCCGCGGCGGCCCGATCCGGAAAAACTCTCGCCCTATGAGTGCGGCTTCGAGCCTTTCGAGGATGCGCGCATCCGCTTCGACGTCCGCTACTACCTGATCGCGATCCTCTTCATCCTGTTCGATCTCGAAATCGCCTTCCTCTTCCCTTGGGCGGTGGTCTTCAAAGAGATGATCGCCGAGGGGACGCACGCGCTCTATGTGTTCGGTACCGTCATGATTTTCCTGGCGGTGCTGGTGATCGGCTACGTCGTCGAGTGGAAGAACGGCGCGCTCGACTGGGAGTGAAACGATGAGCATCGAAGGGGTCATGCGCGAGGGCTTTCTCACCACCTCGCTCGATACGATCATCAACTGGACCCGTACCGGCTCGCTGTGGCCCATGACCTTCGGGCTGGCCTGCTGCGCGGTGGAGATGATCCACGCCGGCTGCGCACGCTACGATCTCGACCGCTTTGGCGTCGTCTTTCGTCCCAGCCCGCGCCAATCCGACGTGATGATCGTCGCCGGCACCCTGTGCAACAAGATGGCTCCGGCCCTGCGCAAGGTCTACGACCAGATGCCCGAGCCGCGCTGGGTGATCTCCATGGGCTCGTGCGCCAACGGCGGCGGCTACTATCATTACTCCTACTCGGTGGTGCGCGGTTGCGACCGCATCGTGCCGGTAGACGTTTATGTGCCTGGCTGCCCGCCTACGGCCGAGGCGCTGCTCTACGGCATCATCCAGCTGCAGAACAAGATCAAGCGCACCTCGACCATCGCGCGCTGAAGTCCCGGAGATCCTGCCCATGAGTCGCATCGAACGTTTGGCGCAAACCCTGCAGGAGGTGCTCGGCGAGAAGGCGCTCGAGGTGCTCGTCGATCGCGGCGAGGTCACGCTGCGGGTGAGCGCCGCCGACTATCCCGTGGTGGCCGAGCTGCTGCGCGATCATCCCGATCTGGCTTTCGAGCAGCTCATCGACCTCTCCGGTCTCGATTATTCCGGCTACGGCAATCGCCCGTGGCCTGGCCCGCGCTTCGCCGTGGCCGTGCACCTGCTGTCGTTGCAGCACAACGTGCGCCTGCGCCTCAAGACCTTCGCCGAAGACGACGAATTTCCCATGCTCCCTTCGCTGATCGAGGTCTGGCCCAGCGTCGACTGGTACGAGCGCGAGGCGTTCGACCTCTTCGGCATCCTCTTCGAGGGGCACCCCGACTTGCGGCGCATTCTCACCGATTACGGCTTCGTGGGGCATCCGCTGCGCAAGGATTTTCCGGTGAGCGGTCACGTCGAGATGCGCTACGACCCCCATTTGCGCCGTGTGATCTACCAACCCGTCACGATCGAGCCGCGCGTCAACGCGCCGCGCATCGTGCGCGAAGCCCACTACGGGGACGTCGACCATGGCTGAGATCCGCAACTACACGATCAACTTCGGTCCACAGCACCCCTCGGCCCACGGCGTGCTGCGGCTCATTCTCGAGCTCGACGGCGAGGTGGTCGAACGCGCCGATCCGCACATCGGGCTGCTGCACCGCGGCACCGAGAAACTTGCCGAAACGCGCACCTGGGTGCAGTCGGTCCCCTACATGGACCGGCTGGACTACGTCTCGATGATGTGCAACGAGCATGCCTACTGCATGGCCATCGAACGGCTGCTCGGCATCGAGGTGCCGATCCGCGCCCAGTACATCCGGGTGATGTTCGACGAGATCACGCGCATCCTCAACCACCTGCTCAACATCGGCACGCACGCGCTCGACATCGGCGCCATGACCATGGTGCTTTACACCTTCCGCGAGCGCGAAGACCTCATGGATGCGTACGAGGCGGTCTCCGGTGCGCGCATGCACGCGGCCTATTACCGGCCGGGCGGCGTCTATCGCGACCTTCCCGACCAGATGCCGAAGTACCAGGTGAGCAAAGTCAAGGACGAGAAGCGGGTACGCGAGCTCAACCGCAACCGCGAGGGGTCGTTGCTCGACTTCCTCGAAGATTTTACCGAGCGCTTCCCCAAGTACCTCGACGATTACCACGAGTTGCTCACCGACAACCGCATCTGGAAGCAGCGCACCGTCGGCATCGGCGTCGTCTCGCCCGAACAGGCGCTCGCCTGGGGCTTCACCGGACCCATGCTGCGCGGCTCCGGCGTGGCCTGGGACCTGCGCAAGAAGCAGCCCTACGAGGTCTACGACCAGCTCGAATTCGACGTTCCCGTGGGCACCAACGGCGACTGCTACGACCGCTACCTGGTGCGCATGGAAGAGATGCGCCAATCGAACCGCATCATCAAGCAGTGCATCGACTGGCTGCGCAAGAACCCGGGCCCGGTGATCACCGACAACCACAAGGTGGCCCCGCCGCCGCGGGCCAAGATGAAGGAAGGGATGGAAGAGCTCATCCACCACTTCAAGCTGATGACCGAGGGCATCCACGTGCCGCCGGGTGAGGTCTATGCTGCGGTCGAGCATCCCAAAGGCGAATTCGGTGTCTATGCCGTCTCCGACGGCGCCAACAAGCCTTACCGCGTCAAGCTGCGCGCGCCGGGTTTCGCGCATCTGTCGGCGATGGACCGCATGGCGCGGGGGCATCTCGTCGCCGACGTGGTGGCGATCATCGGGACCATGGACATCGTCTTCGGCGAAATCGACCGCTGAGACGGGGAGAACGCACGACCATGCTGAGTCAAGAGTCGCTCGCGAGCATCGATCGCGAAATCGCCAAGTATCCCGAGGGCCAGAAGCGTTCGGCAGTGATGGCGGCACTGCGCATCGCGCAGGAAGAGAAGGGGTGGCTCGCCCCGGAGACGATCGAATTCGTCGCCAACTATCTCGAGATCCCGCCGGTAGCCGCCTATGAGGTCGCGAGCTTCTACAACATGTACGATCTCGAACCGGTGGGCAAGCACAAGATCACCGTGTGCACCAACCTGCCGTGCGCCCTCTCGGGCGGAGTCCATGCCGCCGAATACCTCAAGCAGAAGCTCGGCATCGACTTCGGCGAGACCACGCCCGACGGTCTCTTCACGCTCAAGGAAGGCGAGTGCATGGGGGCCTGCGGCGACGCTCCGGTGATGCTCGTCAACAACCACCACATGTGCAGCTGGATGACGAAGGAAAAGATCGACCAGCTCATCGAGCAGCTGAGGGCCAAATGAGCGCGCAAGGACTGATCCTCAAAGGACTCGACGGCGACCGCACCTGGCGGCTAAAAGACTACGAAGCGCGCGGCGGCTACTCGGCCCTGCGTCGGCTCCTGGCGGAGAACGTGCCGCCGGAGCAGGTGATCCAGGAAGTCAAGGCTTCGGGGTTGCGCGGCCGCGGCGGTGCGGGCTTCCCCACCGGCCTGAAGTGGAGCTTCATGCCGCGGCAATTTCCTGGCGAGAAGTACGTCGTATGCAACTCCGACGAGGGCGAGCCGGGCACTTTCAAGGATCGCGACATCCTGCGCTACAACCCGCACGCCGTCATCGAGGGCATGATCATCGCCGGTTATGCCATGGGGTGCCGGCGCGGCTACAACTACATCCACGGTGAAATCTTCGAAGTCTATCTGCGCTTCGAAGAGGCGCTCGAGGAAGCCCGCGCCGCGGGGTACCTCGGCGAGAATATCCTCGGCAGCGATTTCTCCTTCGACCTCTACGCGCATCATGGCTATGGCGCCTACATCTGCGGCGAGGAAACGGCGCTGCTCGAGTCGATCGAAGGCAAGAAGGGGCAGCCGCGCTTCAAGCCGCCTTTCCCGGCGAGTTTCGGCCTCTACGGCAAGCCCACCACCATCAACAACACCGAGACCTTCGCCTCCGTGCCTTTCATCCTGCAGATGGGCGGCGAAGCCTTCCTCAACCTCGGCAAGCCCAACAACGGCGGCACGAAGATCTTCTCCGTGTCCGGTCACGTCAATCGTCCCGGCAACTACGAGGTGCCTCTGGGCACCCCCTTTGCCGAGCTGCTGGAGATGGCCGGCGGCGTGCGCGGGGGGCGCAAGCTCAAGGCGGTGATTCCCGGCGGCTCCTCGGCCCCGGTGCTTCCGGCCGAGATCATGATGCAATGCACGATGGACTACGATTCCATCGCCAAGGCCGGTTCCATGCTCGGTTCGGGCGCGGTGATCGTGATGGACGAGACCACCTGCATGGTCAAGGCCCTGGAGCGCCTCTCCTACTTCTATTTCGAAGAATCCTGCGGGCAATGCACCCCTTGCCGCGAGGGCACCGGCTGGCTCTACCGCGTCGTGCATCGCATCGAGCACGGGCAGGGACGGCCCGAAGATCTCGCGCTGCTCGAATCGGTCACCGGCAACATCATGGGGCGCACCATCTGCGCCCTGGGCGATGCGGCCTCGATGCCGGTGCAGAGCTTCATCAAGCACTTCCGCAGCGAATTCGAGCATCACATCGAGCACAAGCAGTGTCTGGTGCCGCCCGAAGTGCAGCGGGCGGGAAGTGAAATCTACGTGGGGCCGTCATGCTAGAACTCGAAATCGACGGGAAGCCGGTCCAGGTCGACGACGGCAGCACCGTGATGGATGCGGCGAAGAAGCTGGGCATCTACATCCCGCACTTCTGCTATCACAAGAAACTGTCGATCGCCGCCAACTGCCGCATGTGCCTGGTGCAGGTGGAGAAGGCGCCCAAGCCGCTGCCGGCCTGCGCCACGCCCGCCACCAACGGCATGAAGGTATATACGCACTCGCCAGCGGCGGTGAAGGCGCAGAAAGGGGTGATGGAGTTCCTCCTCATCAACCACCCCCTCGACTGCCCGATCTGCGACCAGGGCGGTGAGTGCCAGCTGCAGGATCTGGCCGTCGGTTACGGACAAACCGCCTCCCGTTATCAGGAAGAGAAAAGGGTCGTACACGAGAAGGATCTCGGGCCCCTGGTGCAGACCTTCATGACGCGCTGCATCAACTGCACCCGCTGCGTGCGCTTCCTCGACGAGATCGGCGGCTACCAGGAGATGGGGCAGGCGTTCCGCGGTGAGCGGGCCGAGATCATGCCCTTCCTCGGGCGCACGATCGACTCCGAACTCTCGGGCAACATCATCGACCTCTGCCCGGTCGGTGCGCTGACTTCCAAGCCCTTCCTCTACCGCGCGCGTACCTGGGAACTCACCCGTCGCCGCTCGGTGAGCCCGCACGACGGTTTCGGTTCGAACCTGATCGTGCAGTCGCGCCACGACGTGGTCAAGCGCGTGCTGCCGCTCGAAGTGGAAGCCATCAACGAATGCTGGCTCTCCGATCGCGACCGGTTTGCCTATCCCGGGCTCGAAGCGGCCGACCGGCTCACGACCCCGCTCGTCAAACGTGACGGCCAATGGGTCGAAGTCGATTGGGCGACCGCGCTCGAAGTGGCGGTCAATCGCCTCAAGAGCGTCATCGACGAAGAGGGAGCGCAGCAGGCGGCCTTCCTCGCCCATCCCATGGCTACCGTCGAAGAGCTCCATCTGCTCAAGCGTTTGGGTGAGGCGTTGGGCGTGGGTCTGGTCGATGCGCGTCCCGATCGGCTGGATGCCAGAGCCGACGCCGCCCGCGGGGCCGCCGCCTGGCTCGGCATGGATTATGCCGCTATCGCCGAGCTCGATCGCCTCTTCGTGATCGGCTCGACCCTGCGCCAGGAACTACCGCTGCTCGCGCATCGCGTGCGCCAGGCGGCCAAACGCAGGCTCAAGGTGGCTGCGCTCGATTTCGTCGCCGACGACTGGCGCCTGCCGGTCGCGCCACGCCTCGTGGTCAAGCCGAGCGAATTCGTGGCGCGGCTCGCATCTATCGTGCGCGCTGTGGCCGAGGAAAAAGGCGTGACCCTGCCTGCCGTGGCTGAGGCGGCCGCGGCGCCGAACGAGGCCGAACGGGCGCTCGCCCAACAGCTGCTCTCGGGAGAGCGCCGGGCGATTTGGCTCGGAGCGCTCGCTCTGGCGCATCCGGATGCGGCGGCGATCGAATCGCTCGCATCCGGGCTCGCCCAGCTCACGGGGGCGACGCTGGGTTGGCTGCCGGCCGGAGCGAATGCCGTCGGGGCGCAGCTCGTGGGGGCGATCGGGGCCGAGACGGCGCTCGCTTCGCTTGAACAGCCGCGCCGGGCCTACCTGCTGCTGCACCTCGAACCGGAAGATTTCGCCGATCAAGCGGCGGCGCGCAACGCCTTCGAGCGCGCGCGCACCGTGGTGGCGCTCACCCCTTACGCCGGCGAGGCGCTGCGCGCCTGTGCCGACGTGCTGCTGCCGGTGGCGCCTTTCACCGAAACATCCGGCACCTTCGTCAATCTTGCCGGCATGGCGCAGTCCTTCACCGCCGTGGTGCGCCCCAAAGGGGAGACCCGGCCGGGGTGGAAGGTGCTGCGCGCCATCGGTGCGATGCTCGGATTCGCCGGCTTCGCCCAGCAGAGCTCGGAAGAGGTGAAGGCCGAGGCCCTGCCCGAAGGCTGGCAGGCGCGGCTCGCGCACAGCGGCGCTTCCGGCTTCCTGGCCGCGACGCGGCCTGCCGGCGAAGGGCTGGAGCGCATCCCGCTCGCACATCCTTACGCGCGTGATCCGATCGTGCGCCGTTCCCCGCCGCTGCAGCAGACGGCCGAGGCGCGGCGTCTGCGTCTGGCGCGGATTCATCCGGATACGGCGCAGGCGCTGAAGGTAGCCGAGGGGGATCAGATCGCCGTGGGTGCCGGGTGTGTGGCCGAGGCGGCGCTGGACGCGAGCGTGCCGCCGGGCGCCGTACTGCTGGCTCTGGATGGGGTGTTCGCCCAGGCGGGAAGGCCGTGGGCGGTGCTGAGCGTGGAGCGTGCATGATGGAATCGACCTGGCAAACCCTCGCCTCTTGGTTCGGCCCGGCCTGGCCGACGGTCTGGGTGCTCTTGAAGATCGTCGTGCTCCTCATCCCCCTCATGCTGGCCGTGGCCTATCTCACTTTCGCCGAGCGCAAGGTCATCGGCTACATGCAGGTGCGCATCGGACCGAACCGCGTCGGTCCCAAGGGGTGGTTGCAGCCGATCGCCGATGCTCTGAAGCTCCTTTTCAAGGAAGTGATCTTCCCCACGCAGGCGAACAAGGCGCTGTACGTGATCGGGCCGATCATGGCACTCACGCCGGCTCTGCTTGCCTGGGTGGCGATTCCCTATGGCGAAGGGATGTGGATCGCGAACATGGATGCCGGCGTGCTCTTCCTGCTCGCGGTCACCTCGCTCGAGGTCTACGGCATCATCATCGCCGGCTGGGCCTCCAACTCCAAGTACCCCTTCCTCGGGGCGATGCGCGCCTCGGCGCAGATGGTCTCCTACGAGGTGGCGATGGGCTTCGCGCTCATCTGCGTGCTGCTCATCGCCGGCAGTCTCAACTTCCAGGACATCGTCCATTCGCAGGCGCAGGGGCGATTCGCGCAGATGGGTCTGGGATTCCTTTCCTGGAACTGGCTGCCGCTCTTGCCGTTGGCGGTGGTGTACTTCATCTCGGGCGTGGCCGAAACGAACCGCGCCCCCTTCGACGTGGTCGAGGGTGAATCCGAGATCGTCGCCGGGCACATGGTGGAGTATTCGGGGATGGCGTTCGCGCTCTTCTTCCTCGCCGAATACGCCAACATGATCCTGGTTTCTTTCCTCACCTCGATCTTCTTCTTCGGCGGCTGGCTCTCCCCCGTGGGATTCCTGCCCGACGGCCTGCACTGGCTGGTCATCAAGGCGGCGGTCTTCCTCTTCCTTTTCCTGTGGTTCCGCGCCACCTTCCCGCGGTTCCGCTACGACCAGATCATGCGCTTGGGTTGGAAGGTCTTCGTGCCGGTCACCTTGATCTGGCTGTTCGTGGTGACGGTGTGGATGTTGTCGCCGCTGTCGATCTGGCGCTGAGGAGAATCATACGATGGGCGCGCACAACCTGATCGGAACCTTGTTCCTGAAAGAGCTCTTCAAGGGGCTCGCCGTGACCGGGCGGCACTTCTTCGCCCGCAAGATTACGGTGCAATATCCCGAAGAGCGCACGCCGCAAAGCCCCCGTTTCCGGGGATTGCACGCGCTGCGCCGCTATCCCAACGGCGAGGAGCGCTGCATCGCCTGCAAGCTGTGCGAGGCGATCTGCCCGGCCATGGCCATCACCATCGAGGCCGAGCCGCGCGCCGACGGGTCGCGCCGCACCACGCGCTACGACATCGATCTGACCAAGTGCATCTTCTGCGGGTTTTGCGAAGAGGCCTGCCCGGTCGATGCCATCGTCGAGACGCGGGTGTTCGAGTACCACGGCGAGCAGCGCGGCGACCTCTATTACACCAAGCAGATGCTGCTGGCGGTGGGCGACAAGTACGAAGCGCAGATCGCCGCCGACCGGGCGGCCGACGCGAAGTATCGTTGAGACGGGAAAAGGACAGGCCATGGAATTCCAAACCGTCGTGTTCTACCTCTTCGGCGCGATCGCGGTGGCCGCGGCCCTGGGCGTGATCCTGGTGCGCAACCCGGTGCATGCCGCGCTCTTTCTGGTGCTCGCCTTCTTCTCCTCGGCGGCGATCTGGCTCCTGCTCGAGGCGGAATTCCTGGCCATCGCGCTCGTGCTCGTCTATGTGGGCGCCGTGATGGTGCTCTTCCTCTTCGT
Source organism: Tepidiphilus succinatimandens (assembly GCF_006503695.1). GTDB lineage: Bacteria > Pseudomonadota > Gammaproteobacteria > Burkholderiales > Rhodocyclaceae > Tepidiphilus > Tepidiphilus succinatimandens. The sequence goes on along the minus strand of NZ_SBIK01000002.1, from coordinate 56,535 downwards.
CGTGATGATGCTCGACATCAACATCGACCGACTGCGCGAGGGTTTCTGGTCCAACCTGCCGCTGGGGTTGCTGGTGGCGGCGGTGCTGGTGGTCGAGATGGTGCTGGTGCTCACGGGCGACTTCTTCCGCCAAGCGCCGGCGCCAGTGCCCCTGCCGGCCGATGCGAGCAACACCGCCGACATTGGACGGGTGCTCTATACCGTCTATGCCTATCCGTTCGAAATCGCGGCCATGGTGCTGCTGGTGGCGATGGTCGCCGCGGTGAGCCTGACGCTGCGCAAGCGCAAGGACGCGCGTTATCTCGATCCGGCCGAGCAGGTGAAGGTGAAGGCGGCCGATCGGCTGCGGGTGATCTCCATGCCCGCGGAAAAAGAGTGAGCGGGGAGACATGATGCTGACCTTGTCCCATTTTCTGGTGTTCGGCGCGATCCTGTTCGCGATCAGCGTGGTGGGGATCTTTCTCAACCGCAAGAACCTGATCGTGCTGCTGATGGCCATCGAGCTGATGCTGCTGGCGGTCAATACGAACTTCGTTGCCTTCTCGCGCTATCTCGGCGATATCCACGGCCAGATCTTTGTCTTCTTCATCCTGACGGTGGCGGCGGCCGAGTCCGCCATCGGGCTGGCGATCCTGGTGGTGCTGTTCCGCAACCGCCGCACCATCCACGTCGATGACCTCGACCAACTGAAGGGTTGATCCGATGAGCGCGATGAACGAAATGAAAACGCTCTATCCCTTGGTGCCGCTCGCGCCGCTGGCAGGTTCCATCGTCGCGGGGCTCTTCGGACGCTGGGTGGGTCGCCGCGGGGCGCACACGGTGACCATCCTCGGGGTGCTCGTGGCCTTCCTCGCCTCGGTGGCGATCTATTTCGACGTCAAGGCCGGCAATACCTTCAACGGGCCGCTCTATGTCTGGGGCACGAGCGACGGGCTCTCCTTCCAGGTGGGCTTTCTCATCGATCCCCTCACGGTGATGATGATGCTCGTGGTCACCTTCGTGTCGCTGATGGTGCACATCTACACCATCGGCTACATGGCGGACGATCCGGGCTATACGCGCTTTTTCAGCTATATCTCGCTCTTTACCTTCTCGATGCTGATGCTGGTGATGGCCAACAACTTCCTGCAGCTCTTCTTCGGCTGGGAAGCGGTGGGTCTGGTGTCGTACCTGCTGATCGGTTTCTGGTATACACGCCCCAGCGCCATCTACGCCAACCTCAAGGCTTTCCTCGTCAACCGCGTCGGCGACTTCGGGTTCCTCCTGGGCATCGGGCTGGTGGCGGCCTACGCTGGCTCGCTCGACTATACCGAGGTGTTCGCCAAGGCCGAACATCTGGCGGGGCTCACCGAGACGGTCACCGGTTGGCCGCTGGTGACCGCCATCTGCATCGCGCTCTTCGTCGGCGCCATGGGCAAATCGGCCCAGGTTCCGCTGCACGTGTGGCTGCCGGATTCGATGGAAGGTCCGACGCCGATCTCGGCGCTCATCCACGCCGCGACCATGGTCACGGCCGGCATCTTTATGGTGGCGCGCATGTCGCCGCTCTTCGAGCTCTCCGACACGGCGCTCTCCTTCGTGCTGATCATCGGCGCCACCACGGCGCTCTTCATGGGTTTTCTCGGGATCGTGCAGAATGACATCAAGCGCGTGGTGGCCTATTCGACTCTGTCGCAGCTCGGCTACATGACGGTGGCGCTGGGGGCATCGGCCTATTCGGCGGCGGTGTTCCACCTCATGACGCACGCTTTCTTCAAGGCGCTCCTCTTCCTCGCCGCCGGTTCGGTCATCATCGGCATGCACCACGACCAGGACATGCGCAACATGGGGGGCTTGCGCAAGTACATGCCCATCACCTGGATCACGGCGCTCATCGGCTCGCTCGCCCTCATCGGCACGCCCTTCTTCTCCGGGTTCTATTCCAAGGACATCATCATCGAGGCGGTGGCCGAGGCGAACGTCTTCGGCGCGGGGTACGCCTATTTCTGCGTGCTCGCCGGCGTCTTCGTCACGGCCTTCTACACCTTCCGCATGTACTTCCTCGTCTTCCACGGCAAAGAGCGCTTCGGCAAGGCGCACCATGGGCACGAAGCGCACGGACACGACGAACACCACGGACTCGCGCCGGGAGAGAAGCCGCACGAGTCGCCCCCGGTGGTGACGGTGCCGCTGGTGCTGCTCGCCATCCCTTCGGTGGTGATCGGCTACTTCACGATCGAGCCCATGCTCTACGGCGGCTGGTTCGGCGACGCCATCCGCGTGCTCGCCGAGAGACATCCGGCCATGGAGAAGCTCGCCGAGGAGTTCCACGGGCCGCTGGCGATGGCGCTGCACGGCTTTACGGCCGCGCCTTTCTGGCTCGCGCTCGCCGGCGTGGTGCTCGCCTGGTTCTGCTACCTGGTGCGGCCGCAGGTGCCGGAATTCTTCGCCCGCACGTTCCGCCCGATCTACGTGCTGCTGGAGAACAAGTACTACTTTGACCGCTTCAACGAGGTGGTCTTCGCCGGCGGGGCACGGCTGCTCGGGCGCTTCCTGTGGCAGATCGGCGATCGCACCATCATCGACGGGGCGGTGGTCAATGGCTCGGCGGCGATGGTGGGCGAGATCGCCGGTTCGGCGCGCTCGCTGCAGACGGGGCGGCTCTACCATTACGCTTTCGCGATGATCGTCGGCATGGTGGTGCTGCTCTGGTTCATCTACCGCGGGCATTGAGGCGGGATCGATTCCCGGTTTTCACGATACAACGACGACGCGCACACGGAAGAGCGACATGGCGGGAATTCCTTTACTGAGCTTGGCGATCTGGATTCCGATCCTCGGAGGGCTGCTGGTGCTCGCGGTGGGTGGCAACGACCGCAATGCGCCGCTGGCGCGGGTGACGAGCCTCTTCGCGGCGGCGCTCGGCTTTGCGGTGACGCTGCCGCTGTGGTTCGAGTTCGACGCGGCTACCTCGGCGCTGCAGTTCGTCGAGATCCGTGACTGGATCCCGCGCTACGCGGTGCACTACCACCTCGGTGTGGACGGCATCTCGATGCCCTTCGTGCTGCTCAATTCCTTCATCACGCTCATCGTCGTCATCGCCGGCTGGGAGGTGATCCAGGAGCGCGTGGCGCAGTACATGGCCGCCTTCCTCATCATGTCCGGCATCATCAACGGCATCTTCTCGGCGATGGATGCCGTGCTCTTCTACGTCTTTTTCGAGGCTTCGCTCATTCCGCTGTATCTCATCATCGGCATCTGGGGCGGGCCGAACCGGGTCTACGCGGCGATCAAGTTCTTCCTCTACACGCTCGCCGGGTCGCTCCTGATGCTGGTGGCGCTGCTCTATCTCTTCTACGCCTCCAACGGCAGCTTCGAGATCCTCGACTGGCATCGCCTGCCGCTCGACCTGCGCACGCAGCAGCTGCTCTTCCTCGCTTTCCTCGTGGCCTTCGCCGTCAAGGTACCGATGTGGCCGGTGCACACCTGGCTGCCGGATGCGCACGTCGAGGCGCCCACCGGCGGCTCGGTGGTGCTGGCGGCCATCGCGCTGAAACTGGGAGCCTACGGTTTCCTGCGCTTCTCGCTGCCGATCGCACCGGATGCGTCCATGAGCTTTCAGTGGCTGATCGTGACGCTTTCCTTGATCGCGGTGGTCTATATCGGCTTCGTCGCCCTGGTGCAGGAGGACATGAAAAAGCTCGTGGCCTATTCCTCGATCGCGCACATGGGCTTCGTCACGCTGGGCTTTTTCGTCTTCAACCGGCTCGGCGTGGAAGGGGCGATCGTGCAGATGATCTCGCACGGCTTCGTCTCGGGGGCGATGTTCCTGTGCATCGGCGTGCTCTACGACCGGATGCACTCGCGGCGCATCGCCGACTATGGCGGCGTGGTCAACGTCATGCCCAAGTTCGCCGCCTTCTTCCTGCTCTTCGCCATGGCCAACTCGGGGTTGCCGGCCACCAGCGGCTTCGTCGGGGAATTCATGGTGGCGCTCGCCGCGGTGAAGTCCAACTTCTGGATCGGTTTCGTGGCCGCCACCACCCTCATCCTCGGCGCAGCCTACTCGCTGTGGATGTACAAGCGCGTCGTCTTCGGCCCGGTGGCCAACGAGCGCGTGGCGGCGCTCACGGACATCGGAGCGCGCGAATTCTGGATGCTGGCGGTGCTCGCGTTCTTCGTGCTGCTGCTCGGGGTGTATCCGGCGCCGCTCCTGGACGTGATGCACGCCTCCGTCGATGAACTGCTGCGGCACGTGGCCGCCGGCAAACTGCACTGAGTCAAGCCCTCTACGCTGGGACGGGATAGAACATGGAATTCGAACGACCGGACTTCTCCTTGGCGGCTGCCGAGATCTTCGTGGCGGTGATGGCGCTCGTCGTCATGGTGGCGGGGACGTTCCTGCGCCGCATCAGCCGGGAGCTCGGCTATGCGCTGGCGCAGATCACCGTCATCGGCGCCGCCTTCATCACGGTCTTCTCGGTGACCGAGCCGACGGTGCGCTACACCTTCGGCACGATGTACGTCTCGGATTGGCTCGGCCAGGTGCTCAAGCTCTTCATCTACCTGTCGGTGTTCGCTTCGCTCCTCTACGGACGGCTCTACCTCATCGAGCGGCGGCTGGAGAAAGCGGAGTATTACGTGCTGATGCTGCTGTCGATGCTGGGGGCGATGATTCTGGTGTCGGCGAACAACCTGCTCGTGCTCTACCTCGGCCTGGAGATGATGACGCTCGCGCTCTATGCGCTCGTCGCCTTCGACCGCGACAACGGCCTGCGCTCCGAGGCGGCAATCAAGTACTTTGTGCTGGGGGCGATCTCCTCGGGGCTGCTGCTCTACGGCATGTCCATGATCTATGGCGCCACCGGCTCGCTCGACTTGGGCACGGTGGCCCAGGCGGTCTATCTGGGGGCGGGCGACGAGACGGTGCTCAAGTTCGGCGTGGCCTTCCTCGTGACGGGTATCGCCTTCAAGTTCGGCGTGGTGCCTTTCCACATGTGGGTGCCCGACGTCTATCACGGTGCCGCCACGCCGGTGACGCTGCTCATCGCCTCGGCGCCCAAGCTCGCCGGCTTCGCGCTCGCTCTGCGGCTGCTCGTCGGCGGATTCTTCGGGCTGGCGGAGACCTGGCAGCCGATGCTGATGCTGCTCGCCGTGGCCTCCATCGTGCTCGGCAACCTCGCCGCGATCGCCCAGAACAACATCAAGCGCATGCTCGCCTACTCGGGTATTTCCCACATGGGCTTCGTGCTCTTGGGCCTGCTCGCCGGCGTTACCGACGGCAGTCACCAGCTTGCCTTCAATGCCTACAGCTCGGCGCTCTTCTACGCCGTTTCTTACGCCCTCATGAGCCTGGCGAGCTTCGGCATGGTGCTGTTGCTCGCGCGCACCGGCTTCGAGGCCGAGCACATCGACGACTTCAAAGGGCTCAACCGCCGCAGCCCCTGGTTCGCGGCGATGATGCTCTTCGTCATGTTCTCCATGGCCGGCATCCCCTTCTTTCTCGGCTTCTTCGCCAAGTTCGCCGTGCTCGAGGCGGTGGTTGCCGCTGGGCACACCTGGCTTGCCGTGCTCGCGGTGATCATGTCGGTGATCGGTGCCTATTACTACCTACGGGTGGTCAAGGTGATGTACTTCGACGAGCCGACGGATCGCACGGCCCTCATCGCCTCCAGCGAGACGCGCGTGCTGCTTTCCGCCAACGCCCTGACCCTGGCGGTGGCCGGCCTCATGCCGCAGGGATTGATGTCGGTCTGCGCCTACGCCATCCTCACTTCCTTCTGAGCGAGGACGCTTTCCGTGTCTGTGGCCGACGACCCTCTGCGCGAAGTAACGCAGGCCTCGGATACGGTATGGGAAGGTGTCTTCCTGCGCGTGCTGCGCGACCGCGTGCGCCTGCCCGATGGGCACGAGACGACGCGCGAATACCTGCGCCATCCCGGCGCCGCGGCGATGATCGCGCTCACCGACGCCGGCGAAGTGGTGCTGGAGCGCCAGTTCCGCTATCCCCTGGGATGCAGCATCGTCGAGCTGCCGGCAGGAAAGCTCGACGCGGGCGAACCGCCGCTCGATTGTGCCCGCCGCGAGCTGGAGGAAGAAACCGGCTACACGGCCGAGTGCTGGGAAACGATCGGGCATTTTCATCCCTGCGTCGGCTATTCCGACGAGGTGATCCACGTCTTCCTCGCCCGCGGACTGCGTGCCGGTCGCCGTTGTCTCGATCACGGCGAATTCCTCGAGGTGCTGCACTGGCCGCTGCCGCGCCTGTGGCAGGCGATCTTTGCCGGTGAGATCACCGACGGCAAGACGCTCTCGGCCTTGTTGCTCGCACTGCCGCGGCTGCGCGCGCTCGGGCTGCCCACGCCATGAGCACGCTCCTCTACGCCCAATCGGGCGGAATGACGGCGGTGATCAACGCGAGCGCCGTGGGCGTGATGCGCGCCTGCGCCGCATCGGGGGTGCCCTTTCTCGCTGCACGGCATGGCATCCTCGGTGTGCTCGAAGAAGATCTCGTCGTGCCCGGCGCGCTCGATGCTTCTGTGCTTGCGCGCATCTCGCGCACGCCGGGCGGGACTTTCGGCTCCTGCCGTTTCGATCTGCCGCCGTTCGACGAAGCGCCGGCCCTGCACGAGCGGCTTTTCGCCGTGCTCGAGGCGCATGAGGTGCGCTGGCTGCTCTACAACGGGGGCAACGGTTCGATGGATACGGTGCGCCAGTTGCACTTGAGCGCGCAGCGCCTGGGGTACCCCCTCACGGTGGTCGGTATTCCCAAGACCATCGACAACGATCTCCTCGGCACCGATTTTTCTCCCGGCTATCCATCGGCGGCGAAGTATCTCGCCACGAGCTATCTCGAAGCGAGCCTCGACCTGGCTTCCCTTTACGTGCGCAAGCCCCGGCTCTTCGTCATGGAGACCATGGGGCGCAACGTCGGCTGGCTCGCCGCCAGCACCTCGATCGTGCAACGCCTCGCTCCCGACGAAGGGCCGCATCTGGTGCTGCTGCCGGAGACGCCTTTTCGCACCGAGACGGTTTTCCCTCGGGTGGAGGAGACGCTCTCCCGCCTTGGTTTTTGCTCCCTCGTCGTCGCCGAAGGGGTGAAAGACGAAGCGGGGCGGCTGCTGTCGATGCGGGGAGTGGAAGCGGGGCGCTACGTCCAGCTCGGCGGGGCAGGGCTGGCGCTCGCGCAGCGGCTCGCGCAGGAATTCGGCGTGAAGTACCACGTCGCCGTGCCCGATTATCTGCAGCGCGCCGCGGCGCATTGGGCAAGCCCCATCGATTACGAGGTCGCCGACCGCTTGGGCGAATTCGCCGTGGAGACGGCGCTTGCAGGGATCTCGGCGGCGATGGTGGCGGTGGAGCGCCAAGGCGAGGCGCCGTACCGATACCGCTGCGTGACGGTGCCGATCGATACCCCGGCCAACCGCGAGCGCGGCTTTCCGCCGCAGTGGATCGATGCCTCAGGCTGTGGCGTCAATGAGGACTTCCAGCGCTGGCTCGCTCCGCTCATCGAGGGGACTTTGCCCACCCCTTGCCGTGGCGGATTGCCGGACGTGCATCTGCCCGCATGGGAGAGCCTGCCGAAGCGCTGCGCACCGTGGTCCGCGCCCTGATCGCCCCTCCCTTGCCTATAATGCTTTGCAGGCGATGCAACAGGAGAGAGGGATGCGTGCCCGGTTGCTGCAAGCCGTTTTCTTCACCGTGGTGCTCACGCTGAGCGCGTGCGCCACGCCGCTCATCCACTCGCCCGTCTTCGAGACCGAATCCCAGCTCCTCGCCGCGCGCGGTTCGCCCACGCGCGTGTGGGAGAACCCCGACGGCACGCGCACGCTGGAATACGCCACTCAACCTTACGGCTGGACCTGCTGGATGTACACGGTAGATCGCGACGGTCGCATCGTCGAGCAGCACGATGCGCTCGCGCCGGAGAATCTGGCGCGTATCAAGCCGGGCATGACCAAGGCCGAAGTCGACCGTCTGCTCGGAGCGCATCGCCGCGAGCACTTCTACTCCCTCTCCGGCGAGGAGGTGTGGGACTGGAACATCAGAAATGAATGGCGCGGCGTGCTCTTCACCCTCTTCAACGTGCATTTCAAAGGGGATGTGGTCGAGCGTACCAGCGTGAGCTACGTCTACAACTGGCTCGATCCGGATGCGATGTAACGCCTTTTCAGGCGCCGTGGCGGCGGAAGTCGGCAAGCCGCATCCCTGAGACGTAGAGCGTGCCGAAATAGGCGAGCGCGCAGGCGGCAAGGAGCAGGGCGAGCCGGCCGCTGCGCTCGAGGGCGGGCAGGTGCAGCCAGTCGCCGAGGCCGCGGGCTCCCCACAAGGCCACGATCCCGAGCGCGAGGGTGGCCGCCGTCACCCGCAGCAGGAATCTTCCCCATCCCGCCAGCGGGCGGTACGTGCCGCGCCGCCACAGGCCATGCAGCAGCAGTCCGGCGTTGAGCCAGGCCGCGAGGCTGATCGACAGCGCCAAGCCCGCGTGCGCGAGGGGCAGCACGAAGACGAAGAGCCCGTTCATCGCCTGGGTGGCCACCAGCGAGACGAGGGCGATTTTCACCGGTGTGCGCACGTTCTGCTGGGCGTAGAAGCCGGGGGCGAGGATCTTCACCGCGATCAAGGCCGTCAGGCCCACGCTGTAGGCGACGAGGGCGCGGCAGGTGGCGAGTGCATCCTGTGCGTCGAAGGCGCCATGGAGGAAGAGCGTGCTCACCAGCGGTTCGGCCAGCAGCGCCATGCCCGCGGCCGCCGGCAGGGTGAGGAGCACCGTCAGGCGCAGTCCCCAGTCGAGCAGAGCCTGGTAGTCTTCGCGGCTCGCGCGCGCGTGCGCCCGCGACAGGCTCGGCAGCAGGATGGTCCCCAGCGCCGCACCCAGTAACCCGGAAGGGAATTCCATCAGCCGGTCGGCGTAGTAGAGCCAGGAGACGCTGCCGCTGGGCAGCAGGGAGGCGAACACGGTATTGATGAGGAGCGAGACTTGGGCTACCGACACGCCCAGCACCGCCGGGGCCATGAGCCGCAGCACGCGGCGCACTCCTTCGTCGCGCGGGGCCCAGTCCCAGCGCGGCCAGGTGCCCAGGCGCCGCAGGGCGGGCACGTGCAGCAGCACCTGCGCGAGCCCACCCACGAGCACGGCCCAGGCGAGCGCCGTGACCGGCGGCTCGAAGACCGGCACGCCGGCGAGTGCGAGCACGGTGAAGGTGATGAAGGAGAGGTTGAGCGCCACGGGCGTGGCCGCCGGCAGGGCGAACCGACCCCAGGTGTTGAGGATGGCCGAGGAGAAAGCCACCAGCGCCATGCACAGGATGTAGGGGAAAGTGATGCGCGTCATCGACACGGCGAGCGCGAAGGTCTCGGGGCGGGCAAGGAAACCGGGAGCCGAGACGGCGATGAGCCCGCCGGCACCGACGATGCCCACCAGCGTCACGGCGCTCACTGCGGCCAGGAGCAGGGTGAAGACGCGGTCGATCAGCCGTTGCGTCGCCTGCGCGCCTTCGCGCTCACGAGTGTGTCCCAGCACCGGAACGAAGGCTTGGGAGAAGGCTCCTTCGGCGAAGAGCCGCCGTAGCAGGTTCGGTAGCCGAAAGGCGACGAAGAACGCGTCTGTGGCAGGGCCGGCGCCGAAGACGGCGGCGATCAGCAGGTCGCGCACGAAGCCGAGGATGCGGGAAGCGAGCGTGAAACCGCTGACGGTGGCCAGCGCGCGCAGCAGGTTCATCGTGTCGGTTGCATCAAAATGGCGGAAAGGCTAGAATTATAGTTTCTTCCAAGTATTTCGGGGTTGAAGGACATGGCCAACACGGCTCAAGCTCGCAAGCGCGCCCGTCAGGCGCTCAAGCGCCGCGCGCACAATCGCAGTCTGCGCTCGCGCCTGCGCACCGCCATCAAATCGGTGCGTCAAGCGCTCGCTACTGGCGACAAACAGCAGGCCCTTGCCGCTTTCCAGGCGTCGCAGGGTGTGATCGATTCGATGGCCGGAAAGGGCATCATCCACAAGAACGCCGCCGCGCGCTACAAGAGCCGGCTGATGGCGCGGATCAAGGCGCTCGGCTGAAGAATCGCCAAAGATCCTTCTTGCCTTGGCGAAGAAAAGGCAGCTCAGGGGCTGCCTTTTTCTTTCCTTGCGTTCTCCGGTCCGTCTTCGTCATCGGAAGGTGGCGTTTCTTCGTCGGGGAAACGCAGCTGGAGGTCGTTGTCCTTGGCGAAGTTGAGCAAGAAGTGGTAGGCGAGGGGTTCGATGTCGTAGAGCCGGGCGTCGACCCGCACGGTTTTGGCGCCATTCTCGTCGGGGCCGGGCTGGACGTAGGGCGAATAGCGCATTTTATGGTCGGAGCCGAACTGCGACATGATGCCGCACAGGCGCTCGGCCCAGTCGCTGGGACGAAAGCGCTTGCCTTCGGAAGTGAGCCCGACGATGACGAAATTGCGCACGGTGGGTTTCATGGGAGGCCCGTCGAGAGTCGATCCGGCGTCACGCGAAAAGTCCAATTATAGCCCAGCCCGCCGTCCGGCCGATGTCGGTGCGGTCGCGATCCGGACGCTTCGGGGAATTTTGATGCGATAATCCTTCGTTCGTTGCGCGGTCGAATCGTTGCCGTGCCCATCGTGGAGGGAATTCGCCTCATGTTCGAAGTCATCCGTCGCAAGCGACGCATCGCCCAGGGTATTCTGCTGCTGCTGATCCTGCCCTTCGCCTTCTTCGGGATCGAGCGTTATTTCTCCGGCGGTCCCAGCCATCAGGAGGCGGCAAAGGTAGGCGATGCGGTCGTGACCACGGCCGAGCTGCGCCAGGCGGTGGAAGAGCGCACGGCGCAGCTGCGCCAACGGTTCGGTGAGAATTTCGACGCGCGCATCGTCCGCGACCCCGCGTTCGTCGAGAGGGTGCTGCGCGAGCTCATCGAGCGCCGTCTCGTACAGGTCGAGGCGGCTCGGCTGGGAGTGGTGGTAACGCCCGAAGCCTTGCAGCGGGCGATCGCCTCTTTCGAGGTGTTCCAGCAGGACGGACAGTTCTCCTATCCGCGCTACGAGGCGGTGCTGCGGGCTCAGGGGCTCACCCCTAAGGCGTTCGAGGCGATGCTCGCCCAGGATCTGGCAGTGCAGCGCCTGGTGGAACCGATCGCGCAGGGGGCCATCGTGCCGCGCGAGCAGACGCTGCAGCTGGTGGCGCAGCAGCTCGAAGAGCGCGAGGTGAGCGTGGCGGTGCGCGCCGCTGCCGACGAAGCCGACCCCGCCGGGTTGACGGAGGAGGCATTGCGCGCCTACTACGAGGCGAACGCGGCGCGTTACGTCGCACCGGCCAAGGTTCGGCTGCAGTACCTCCTCGTCGATGAAGAAGAGATCGGCCGTGGGCTTACGCCGAGCGAGGCGGATCTGCGTGCACTCTACGAGCAGGCACCGGAGCTCTTTCGCGATCCGGCCAGCCAGCAGGTGCGGCCCTTCGAGGAGGTGCGCGAGGCGCTGGCCGATTCCTGGCGCGTGCGTCAGGCTCGGCAGCGCTACGGGGAAGTGCGCGAAGAACTGGGCAACGCCGTGTTCGAGGCGATCGACCGGCTCGACCCCGTGGCCGAGCGTTTTGGCCTAAGAATCCACGAAACTGAACTCGTGCCGCTGGAGGAAGTCGAGATCGCCGGCGTGAAGAGCGACAAGCTCATCGCTGCGCTCAAGGAGGCGCAGGCCCAGGGAGGGCAGAATCTCGAACCGGTCGAACTCGCCCCCGGCAAGCTCGCCGCGGTGCGCGTGGCTGAATACGTGCCGCCGCGGGCTCTTTCTTTCGACGAAGCGCGGGCGCGGGTGATCCAGGACCTGGCGCGGGAAAGAGGCCGTGAGCGGCTGCGGGAACTGGCGCCGCAATGGCTGGAACGCCTGGAAAAGGGTGAGACAGTGCCCGAGCTCGCGTGGCAGCCCAAGCGTAGTCTGACCCGGGCTTCCAATGCCTTGCCGCCGGAGCTCGTCGACGAGATCTTCAAGGCCACGCCTCCCTGGCCGCGCTATCTCGGCTGGGAAGCGTCCAATGGGGATCGCTGGTTCGTGCGCATCGAGGGCGTGCGCCGACCGCAGCTGCAGGCGGACGACCCGATGGTACAGTTTGCCGGCGAGCGCATCCGCTCGGTGGTGGGCAACGTGGAGTGGCGCGGCTGGCTGAAGACGCTGGAGACGCGTCACCCCGTGGTGATCCGGCGCGAAGCGCTGCAGGAGCTCACCACGGCGCCCTGAACTCCCGCCCCCGCCGGTCCGGCGCCGACGGGGACCGCGTCATTCCTGCTCGGGATTGCCGAGGGCGGTGGTATTGAAACCCCCGTCGACGTAGAGAATCTCGCCAGTGATGCCGCTCGCCAGATCCGAGCAGAGGAAAGCGGCGGCGTTGCCCACCTCTTCGATCGTGACGTTGCGCCGCAGCGGGGCGTTGTGCTCGTTGAAGCGTAGGAGTTTGCTGAAGCTACCAATGCCCGAGGCGGCCACCGTCTTGATAGGCCCGGCTGAGACGGCATTGACGCGCGTGCCTTCGGGGCCGAGGCAGGCGGCCATGTAGCGTACCGCCGCTTCCAGGCTCGCTTTCGCCAGACCCATGATGTTGTAATTGGGCATGGTGCGCACGGCGCCGAGGTAGGTGAGGGTGAGCAAGGAGCCATTCCGGCCTTTCATCATCGGCCGGGCGGCCTTGGCGAGCAGGGGAAAGCTTGCCGCGCTCACTTCCTGCGAGATGCGGAAGGCTTCGCGGGTGAATCCGTCGAGGAAGTCGCCGTCGAGCGCTTCGGTGGGGGCGTAGGCGATGGAGTGCACCAGGCCATCGAGCCCGTCCCAGTGCTGGCGCAGCGCCGTGAATAGCCCCTCGATCTGCGCATCGTCGGTGACGTCGAGCGGAAAGGCGAGCTCGGAATCGAATTCCGCCGCCAGTTTGCGGATGCGCTCTTCGAAGCGTTCGTTCTGGTAGGTGAAGGCGAGCACCGCGCCTTCGCGGTGCATGGCCTTGGCGATGCCGTAGGCGATCGAGCGGTTGCTCATCATCCCCGTGATGAGGATCTTCTTGCCGGCGAGAAAGCCCATCGGATGTGCTCCATCGTAGTTATCGTGTGGCGGCGATTATACGGCAAGCCCGCAAGGGCTTTCGTATCAACGCTTCTCGCGCATCAGGCGGGCCTTTTCGCGCAACCAGTCGCGCTCTTTCTCGGCCTCGCGCTTGTCGTGCTGCTTCTTGCCCTTGGCGAGCCCGATCGTGGCCTTGATGCGGCCGCGGGAGAAGTGCAGATCGAGCGGCACGAGCGTGTAGCCGGCGCGTTCCACCTGGCCGATGAGCCGGTCGATCTCACGCCGGTGCAGCAGCAGTTTGCGCGTGCGCGTGGGATCGGGGTGGACGTGGGTCGAGGCGCTCGCAAGCGGCGTGACGTGCATGCCGAGCAGGAAGAGTTCGCCGTCCTTGACGATGACGTAGGCTTCCTTGAGGTTCGCCCGGCCGGCGCGGATTGCCTTCACTTCCCAGCCCTGCAGCTCGATACCTGCCTCGAAGGTCTCTTCGATGAAGTAATCGTGGCGCGCCTTGCGGTTTTCGACGATGCTCATGGGCGGCGTTCCGGTGAAGTGCTGGGGTAGAATCGCCGATTATAGGTGAGCAGCCGGCGAAAGCACACGATGGCCGAGGTCCATAAACGCATCTTGATCGATTTGCCGGCGGCGGCGATGTTCGAACTCGTCGACCGCTGCGAAGACTATCCGCAATTCCTGCCCTGGTGCGGCGGCGTCGACTTGCACCAGCGCACCGACACCCTGACCGAGGCGACGCTGCACGTGGATTTTCACGGCATCAAAACCCATTTCACCACGGTCAACGACAAGGAATTCCCCCATCGCATGCACATCCGTCTCAAGGAGGGTCCTTTCCGTCGCCTGGAGGGCGAGTGGCGCTTCGTGCCGCTGGGCGAGGGGGCGTGCCGTGTCGAGTTCGATCTTCATTATGAATTTGCCTCCCGCGTGCTGGAGAAGGTGCTGGGACCGGTGTTCAACCGTATCGCGGCGACTTTCGTCGACGCTTTCGTGCGTCGGGCGCGACAGATGAAGGGTGAGGGCGGTGGCTGAACTGCGCGTCGAGCTCGTCTACGCGCCCGCGCCAGGAGTGATCGAGCGCGTGCCGCTCTTCTTGTCCGCGGGGGCGACGGTGCGCGATGCCGTGCTGCGCTCAGGGCTCATCGAACGCCATCCGGCATTGCAGGAAGGCTGGGAGCGCGCCTGCAGCCTCTTCGGTCGGCTCGTGCCGCCGGAGACGCCGCTTGCCGACGGCGACCGACTGGAACTCACCCGGCCGCTCATCGCCGATCCGAAAGCGGTGCGCTGGCGCCGCGCCCGAACGTCTCGCGACAAAAACCCCGAGGAGCGCAAGGCTCCCTGAAGCCGTCTCGCCGGTATAATTCCGTTTTGGTCCAAGGACTGTACCATGCGACTGCTGAAGAAAGCCCTCACCTTCGACGACGTCCTCCTCGTTCCTGCTCATTCCGCCATCCTTCCGCGCGACGCGGACCTCTCCAGCCAGCTCACGCGCGACATCCGTTTGAATCTGCCGCTGGTGTCCGCAGCCATGGATACCGTCACGGAGGCGCGCCTGGCGATCGCACTCGCCCAGGAAGGCGGCATCGGCATCATCCACAAGAACCTCACGCCCAAGCAGCAGGCGGCGGAAGTCGCCAAGGTCAAGCGGTTCGAATCCGGCATCTTGAAGGATCCGGTGACCATTCCGCCGACGATGACCGTGGGCGAGGTGCTGGCCCTCACTCGTCAGCTCGGCGTCTCGGGCCTGCCGGTGGTCGAGCACGGCAAGGTGGTGGGCATCGTCACCAACCGCGACCTGCGCTTCGAGACGCGATTCGATGTGCCGGTGGCCACCATCATGACGCCGCGCGAGCGGCTCGTCACCGTGCGCGAGGGGGCGACGCTCGAGGAGGCGAAGGCCCTGATGCAGCGCCATCGCCTCGAACGCGTATTGATCCTCGACGAGCACGACGCGCTCAAAGGGCTCATCACGGTCAAAGACATCCAGAAATCGAGCGAACATCCTCTTGCCACCAAGGACGAGCACGGTCGCTTGCGCGTGGGGGCGGCGATCGGCGTGGGCCCCGGGACCGAGGAGCGCGCCGAGTTGCTCGTGGCCGCCGGCGTGGACGTGCTGGTGGTCGATACGGCGCACGGCCATTCGCAAGGGGTGCTCGATCGCGTGCGCTGGGTCAAGCGCACCTATCCGCAGGTGCAGGTGGTGGGCGGCAACATCGCCACCGCCGAGGCGGCGCGGGCGTTGCTCGATGCCGGCGCGGACGGGGTGAAAGTGGGCATCGGCCCTGGTTCGATCTGCACCACGCGCATCGTTGCCGGAGTGGGCGTGCCGCAGATCACCGCCATCGACGACGTGGCCACGGCGCTTGCCGGCACGGGCGTGCCGCTCATCGCCGACGGCGGCATCCGCTATTCCGGCGATATCGCCAAGGCGCTCGCGGCCGGCGCCGATACCGTGATGCTGGGCAGTCTCTTCGCCGGGACGGAAGAGGCGCCGGGCGAGACGGTGCTCTACCAGGGGCGTTCCTACAAGGCCTATCGCGGCATGGGCTCGCTCGGGGCGATGCAGCAGGGGGCGGCCGACCGCTATTTCCAGGACGCGAGCGCCAACGTGGAGAAACTGGTGCCCGAGGGTATCGAAGGCCGGGTGCCCTACAAGGGTCCGGTGAGCGCGGTGATCCACCAGCTGGTGGGCGGCGTGCGCTCGGCCATGGGGTATCTGGGGTGCCGCACCATCGCCGAGCTGCAGGAAAAGGCGAGGTTCGTCGAGATCACCGCCGCCGGCGTACGCGAATCGCACGTGCACGACGTGCAGATCACCAAAGAAGCTCCCAACTACCACGTCGAATGATCCCATGACCCGACACGACAAGATCCTGATCCTGGATTTCGGCTCGCAGCTCACCCAGCTCATCGCCCGACGCGTGCGCGAGGCGCAGGTCTACTGCGAGATCCATCCCTTCGACGTGGGCGAGGACTTCATCCGCGCCTTCGCGCCCAAGGGCATCATCCTCTCGGGGGGGCCGAATTCGGCCTACGCGGCGCTCGATTGGCGCGCGCCCGAGATTGTCTTCCGCCTGGGGGTGCCGGTGCTGGGCATCTGCTACGGCATGCAGACCATGGCCGAGCAGCTGGGCGGCAAGGTGGCGGCGAGCGGCAAGCGCGAATTCGGCTACGCCCAGGTGCGCGTCGTCGCCCCCAACCGTCTCTTCGGGGCGCTCGCCGATCGCCGCGACGAGGAAGGGCGCGCGGTGCTGGAGGTGTGGATGAGCCACGGCGACAAGGTGGTCGAGCTGCCGCCGGGCTTCACCGTGATCGGCAGCAGCGAGTCCACCCCGATTGCCGCCATGGCCGACGAGGCGCGCGGTTTCTACGGCGTGCAGTTCCACCCCGAGGTGACGCATACGCTCAAGGGCAAGGAGATGCTCGAGCGCTTCGTGCATGAGATCTGCGGCTGCGGACGCGACTGGACCATGCCGGATTTCATCGGGGAGGCCATCGCCCGCATCCGGGCGCAGGTCGGCGACGAGGAGGTGATCCTGGGGCTCTCCGGCGGAGTGGATTCGTCGGTCGCCGCGGCGCTCATCCACCGCGCCATCGGCGATCGGCTCACGTGCGTCTTCGTCGACAACGGGTTGCTGCGCCTCGACGAGGCCGAGCAGGTGATGGCCACCTTCGCGCGCAACTTGGGCGTGAAGGTGATCCACGTCGATGCGAGCGAGCGTTTTCTCTCGGCGCTCGCTGGCGTGGCCGATCCGGAGCAGAAGCGGCGCATCATCGGGCGCGTCTTCGTCGAAGTCTTCCAGGAAGAGGCAGCGAAGCTGCCGCGCGCGCGCTGGCTCGCCCAGGGCACCATTTACCCCGACGTGATCGAATCAGCCGGCGGCAAGACGAAGAAGGCGGCGAGCATCAAGAGCCACCACAACGTGGGCGGGCTGCCCGAGACGCTGAACCTGAAGCTCCTTGAGCCGCTGCGTGAGCTCTTCAAAGACGAGGTGCGGGAGCTGGGCATCGCTCTGGGGCTGCCGCACGACATGGTCTATCGCCATCCTTTCCCCGGACCGGGGCTGGGGGTGCGCATCCTGGGGGAGGTGAAGCGCGAATACGCCGACATCCTGCGCCAGGCCGATGCGATTTTCATCGACGAGCTGCGCCGTGCCGACTGGTACGACAAGGTGAGCCAGGCCTTTGCCGTATTCCTGCCGGTGCGCAGCGTCGGCGTGATGGGGGATGCCCGCACCTACGAGTACGTGATCGCGCTGCGCGCGGTGCAGACGCAGGACTTCATGACGGCACATTGGGCGGAGCTGCCGCACGCGCTGCTCGCCCAGGTATCACACCGCATCATCAACGAAGTGGCCGGCATCAACCGGGTGGTCTATGATATTTCCGGCAAGCCGCCGGCGACGATCGAGTGGGAGTGATTAGATGTCTGGAAGCAACCAGAGAGAACAGGCAACAAGTTCTCGGTAAGTCATTGTTAGGGATAAAAAAACAGAAATTTTTCTAGCAAGGTCTAGCAGCGTCAGGCAGGGGTAAGCGGTCGATTTTTGCTGGTATATTTGCTGGCATTCTGCGATCTGGTATCATGGGCTGCGGCGGATGCCATCGACCGAGCGCAGTGCCCGAGATGGTATCGATATCCGATAACTTATTGACGAACAAAGAAAAAATGCCGTATTTCGGCGCTTTTTCGGTGATGGTATCGAGATGCTGTCCGACACCAAGCTTCGCAGCCTCAAACCCAGCGAGAAACCGTACAAAGTCGCCGACCGCGACGGTCTGTATGTGGTCGTCACTCCCGCGGGGACGATCTCCTTCCGTTACAACTACCGACTCAATGGTCGCCAGGAAACGCTGGTGCTCGGCCGTTATGGGGCCGATGGCATCACGCTGGCTGAAGCGCGAGAAAGGCTCCTGGCCGCGAAAAAGTTGGTCAGCGAAGGTAAATCACCGGCGCGACAGAAGTCCAGGGAGATGCGGAAGATCAGAGACGCCGAAACGTTCGGCTCCTGGGCTGAACTGTGGCTCAAGCATTACCCGATGGCTGAGTCCACAAGAGACATGCGCCGGTCGGTCTATGAGCGTGATCTAAAGGAACCGTTTGGTCGACTCAAGATGACGGAGATCGGCCACGAAGATCTTCGGCAACTATGCGACAAAATCGTGGCGCGAGGTGCGCCGGCAACAGCCGTTCATGCGCGTGAAGTCGTCCACATGGTGTATCGGTACGCGCTGGATCGCGGGCATCGTTATGAAAACCCCGCGGAACTCGTGCGGCCCGCATCCATTGCGCGCTTCCAACCAAAAGACCGAGCGCTATCTCCGCAAGAGATCTGGTTGCTTTATCAATACTTGGAGCGCGTATCGACCGCACCGACCATTCGCTTGGCGGTCAAGTTGCTGCTGTTGACGATGGTCAGGAAGTCGGAATTGACCGACGCGACGTGGGACGAAGTCAACTTTACTTTGGCGACCTGGACCATTCCAGCGGAACGGATGAAGAGAAAGCGTCCGCACGTGGTGTACCTGTCCCGCCAAGCATTGGATATTTTTATTGCCCTCAAGACGTGCGCGGGTGGGTCGCGTTACGTCTTGCCGTCCCGCTACGATCCCGACATTCCCATGAGCAAGGCCACACTGAATCAAGTGACGACCCTGGCGTGGAAGGCGGCGCAGGAAGATGGGAAGCCTTTGGGGAAGTTTTGCGTCCACGACTTGCGGCGGACGGCATCCACTCTGCTTCACGAGGCTGGCTACAACACGGATTGGATCGAGAAGTGCCTCGCCCATGAGCAAAAGGGCGTAAGAGCGATCTACAACAAGGCTGAATACGCCGATCAGCGTCGCGTCATGCTTCAGGATTGGGCAGACATGATCGACCTTTGGGTAAAAGGCGACCCGGCGCTTTGGGCTGTTGTGCCGCCGCCTTCCTCTCCGCTATCCATGCTTCGACCTCCCCCAGATCCCATGCCACCGATCGCGGAGTGAGGGCGAATCGTCTCGGGAATTCGCCGCGCTTTTCAAGCTCGTAAATCGTCCGATCCGATAGCGGAACGATCTGTAGAAGCTGCTTGCGGTTGATGAGAACGCGGCCAGGAATCTTGAGTTCGTCTTCTTGGATGATGCGCATATCGGCTGCTCTCAAAAACGTACGCAAAAGTGCGCACTGGTTTTCTTCCTGCCCCGAGCCGTCTCGATGACCGTGCTCGTGCCTGACAGGCGTGACTTTCCCGACTACTCCAGGAACCCCTCCTGAAGCAGCGTCGCCGTTACCGGACGGACTCGCCACGGGTAGGGCAGTTGCGGTTGCCAGCCGTTGAATTTTCCATTAACAGCATCATTAGTTTGCGCGGGAAACCCCGGCCTTTAGGCCGGGGAGGGAGAGCGCGGCGTGCAGGGCACGCCCCTTTTCCCGCTTCCTCCTTTCGTCAAGTCGCTCTCTTGATCCACGAATATCCCTACTTGTTTACGTTCGTCCCTTACGGGACCAGTGACGGGTCCATCAGGACCGCTCCCCTCGACCGTGTGCGATGGCAGCTTCGGCGGTTTCCCGCCGGGAGAGGGACCGTTTCGTGGCGCTCCCTTGCCGTGTCTGCATCCCTCTCTTCCAGAGCTGCGGACTGAGGAAGCATCTGCGGGTGGGTCTTCGCACTTCCATCACACGTCGCGCGATTGCTCGCGCATGGTCTGGTCAACCGAGCTTGGGGCACAAGCTTCGCCCTTTAGGGCGGGGAGGATTGACGGACTAATTTGCACTTTTTGTAGTTTGCGACCAATTTACCAAATGGCAATGCCGTTCTTCCGGGTCAAAAGCGCACACTTTTGAATCATTTCAAGAAAGCCCCGCCTCATCCAGAAAGCGCGATGCAAGACCTTCCTCGATGGCGCTGCTCAGGATGAGCCGATGTCGGGCTCGGGTCATGCCAACATAGAGAAGGCGTCTTTCATCCTCCTCTGTCGAATCCGTGTGGGGCAGGTTGCCTTCCTCGCAACCCATGATCCAGACATTGTCGAATTCGAGGCCCTTCGAGGCGTGCAATGTCATGATCTGCACGGCGGGCTTGCGGCGATTCTGACTTGACCGTCCCAGGATTAAAAGTCGCTTGGCAAGCGATCCGGGCATCCTGACAAGGGATTCCTCCAGCTTTCTCAGCAGGTTCGCCTGGTTTGGCGTGCAATAATCGGACAGGAAAGCGGCGACGCCATGAATGACGAGCGTCGCCCGCCCCTTCGCCGCTTGTTCGCGCCATGAGGTAAGCCCCATGCGCAGGCGCAGGAGCGTCTTCCGACTACCATCGTCGTCTGGAGCTTGTTCGATCGCGGATTCCAGGCGAGCAATGCAACCTCCGAACGAACGACGCGAATGCTCATTGACCCATTCGGCATGGATGCCGCAAAAAGAAAGTGCGTTCGCCAGCCCAGTCCAAGAATCATCCACGACGGAACGCAGCAGGCCGGAAAATACGCTTCCGATCGAATGTTCCCAAACGCTCTTGCCGCCGGTGCGGACGCATGGCCTATCGATGCCGGACAAAGCCAGTTCCGCGGTGTCGAGAATCAGATTGGTTCGGGCAAGGATTGCCCATTCGTCGTCCTGAGCGCCTTTCTCGATGGTTTCGACGATCTGATCGACTTCGGCCCAGCGGTCGGGAGCGCGGATCACCCTGATCTCGCCTACATCTTCGCGGTGGGCGGTGATCTTTTTGGCGGCCCGGTTGCGGTTGTGGGCGATCAGTTTGGCGGCATGAGCAAGGATGTTCGGTGCGCACCGGTAGTTGACCGGCAGGGTGGTCACGGTCGCTGACAACTCGGTTGAGATCTTCTGCAACCCGGCGTATCCCAACGCGTGGCGAAAAGCGTACAAGCTTTGATCGTCGTCGCCAACCAGCGTGATATCGGCTCCGGCGCGCCCATGCAGCAGAATCCACTCCACCTGCACTTCGTCCATATCCTGCGCCTCGTCCACCAGCAGCCAGCGGATCGGGAGCGGTGGCATGCCGCCGCTTGCCATTCGGTGCACAGAGAGCAGTAACAGATCGGCGAAATCCATGGCCCCCTCGGACTCCATGACTTCCTGGTAGCCGTTGAATACGGATTCGAGGGAAGGATCGGAGAACGGAACGGGAGTGAGTCTGGCCTTGCGCGCATCGATAGCTTGTACGACATTTTCGAATGCGATGTTCGGTGCATGCTGTTGCCAGCAACGCCACAAAACGGCCAGGCGCTCGCCTTCAGACAGCAAGCGCGGAGGTTTCCCTCCGCTAAACCGCTTGATCTGCGCAAGCGCCAGAGAGTGAAAGGTGCCAACGGCCAGGCGCCGCGCATGGTCCTGACCGCAGGCAGCAAGAATCCGGGATCGAAGCTCTTCCGCAGCATCGCGGGTAAATGTCACTGCGCAGAGCCGTCCCTTATCGTGATTGGCAAGCAGCCGTGCCGCACGTACCGAAAGAACCCGAGTTTTGCCGGAACCGGGACAGGCGAGAATCGTGCAATGACCAGATGCCGCGACGGCGCGTTCTTGATAGGGGTTGAGTTCCATCAACTATGTGGTGTTCGCGGTCGGCGTCTCGATAGTTTCCGCTTTCGTCGCGACTTCGGCGGTTTCATCGACGGATATGCCTTTCTTGCGTGCAGCCACCATGGCCCGCGCGGAAATCGACCGGGCGGATCCGGCCAGGCGAAGCAGACGGCGCTTCCATCCGAAGATGCTGCGGGAGTAGTCGCCATCAGGGATGACGCCGGATAACCAGAGAGTATCGAACTTGGCTACCATGCCATCGAACTCACGGATGAGACCGACGTAGCGTACGGCACGTGGGGACGAAATCTTCGCTTCGACTTCCTTTGGGTTGGAATATTCGATGCCGTTGAACTCGATCCCGTTCGCTTCCGCAAGCTTCTCGAGGCGGGCGACTTCGCCGCGTATATCCTCGAACATCTTGTTCATCCGCTCATCGACGATGCCCTCTACTTCGCGGGCCTGTTCGTCGGAGCCGACGATTCTCAAGACGACCGACAGGGAGAAGATTGCGTTCGCGTACTGTTCATACCCTCGGTCAAATACCTGTTGCGCATGGAACGAGTGGAGCCTGACCTTCTGGGTGAAGTAAGGATGACTCTTGGATTTGTCTTGCGATGACGTCGGCGCTGCCATAGAACCCCCCGAAGATACCCGCGGCTTCTGTCGCGGAGGACTCGATAAAGGACCACAGACACTCATCCTAGAAAACAGTGTCGCTGAAACCGAGTCGAAAAGCACACCAAAACGTCCTGTTTGGCATCGTGACGGCGCTTGACATTCCCAATTCGGTCGCTAGAATTTATCTAACCATTCGAAGTGCGTGACGCCTTCGAATGTTCACCCTCCTAGCTGGGGAGGCGAAATAAACAGCAATCAGTACGCCGACCGTGCCATGCGCGGCGGCGTGTTTCAACCCCTCGGGGGCATTCACTGCCCTCGCGGGCCGTGGTGCCTCCGCTTCAACCTCAAGGAGGTACCATGGAAAAGTTTTTGCTCATTATGGCCCTGTTTGGGTCTGCGCAGATCGCGCTTCGCGGCTTGGTCAAAGCGGGGAAGCTGGTATTCGCGCTTGCGATGCCGAAACCCGCGCATCCCGGCACTGTCCGCGCGCCGGATGTGAGGCCGATGGCCGTCCGTAAGGATGGCGAGGAAGATTGGTCGAGGTACGAAATCCCGACGTTCATCCGGCGTGGCATGCCGATGCCACAGTTGGAACCGATCCCGGCGAAAACGACCAAGTCCCGCAAGCGTCGCAGCAAGGCGAAAGCCGAAGTCTCCGTGACGCCGGCAACATCCAATACCGCGGCTTTCGAGGTCGTGGCGTAACTTCCCAGGAACTGGCAAAGGAAAATCGTTCATGGACGGGGTACCCCGGTCGGCAAGCGTTAGCTGTTTGCCATGAACTAAGGTTCGAGCCAGGTTCCACCCATTTCATCAACCCTGCGGGGGTATCACGTGCTCCCGCAAGGGGCGTGGTGCCTCCGCTTCAACCTCAAGGAGGCACTATGGAGATCGCAATTATTGCGATGTGCATCTTTGCCGGGCTGATCATCAGCCGCCCGATCGTCCGGGCGCTGGGGCTCCGGTAAAAAAACAAGCCTGCGGAAACCCCCGCAGGCCGGAAGCTTTTCGTGCAGAGAGACTTCCGGCCTGCAGGGGTTGCCACAGAGCGTATCAAAACAGGCAATACCTGCAGGATGCCAATCCTAGTTTTCAATGCCAATCGATTGCGCGATGATGCTGCGTTAACAAGCAGGGAGAATGCCATATGAATCCTATGTTAACCCACTTGTTCCGTTCGATCCCGTTTCGCATGGCCTGCGAACTCCACCAGCGTCTTCAGTCCGGGTGCACGGCACCGGAAACGCGAAAGATGTTGCGACAGGCATTGCGGATGGCCGGGGGCGTTCGCAAAGTGGCTTAATGTTTCGCCGGGCTTTTTAGTCTGGCGTAGATTGAAGCCCCGCGCTTCGGCGCGGGGCTTTCCCAAATGCATCGTGAGGTGCGTTTCGGAAAGCGGAATTGTTCTCTCTGGCTATGCCAAAGAGACATGAAGGTAGCTGGCCTTCTCAAACAAACAGCATCAAAGCGCCGAGCGGGCAACCGCATCGGCATCCATCAACCCCATGCCGGGGACCTCTCCCCGGCTGGGGAGAAGGTGCCCCCGGCGAAAGGAGGCACTATGAAAATTGAAAAAATCGGTCTGCTGTCCATGCCCGCAGATCAATACCATTCCCACTCTGCGGTTGGTCACTCGGCGCTGGTGCGCATCATGCGTTCGCCAGCCCATTACCGGGAATACGTGACCAACCCGCCCGAGCCGACCCCGGCCATGGTTCTCGGGACAGCGTTCCATGCGGCGCTGCTTGAGCCTGATCGGTTCAGCCAATCCTTTGTGGTGGCGCCGAAGTTTGATCGGCGCACCAAGGAAGGTAAGGCGGCAGCAGAGGCCTGGGAGGCGGGAAACGCGGGGAAGACCGCGCTGACCGCCGAGCAGATGGTGGCTATCCAGCAGATGGTCACCAGCGTGATCTCTCACGCTGGAGCGGCCAAGCTGCTGTCCAATGGCCTGGCCGAGATGTCTGGCTTATGGAGTGACCACGAGACGGGCATCGAATGCAAGTGTCGCCCGGACTTCCTGGCCATAACCGGCGAAACAATCACTGGCATCGTCGATGTGAAAACCACTAGCGACGCTAGTGCGGATGGCTTCGCACGTGCCATCGCTACGCTCGGCTACGACACCCAGGCGGCGTTCTACCAGGATGGGCTCAAAGCCCTGACCGGCAGGACAATTCCTTTCTACTTCATCGCCGTCGAGAAGGAAGCGCCCTATGCAGTCGCGGCCTACAAGGCGAGCGACGAGATGATCGAGGTCGGCCGGGCCAAGTATCGCGCAGCTCTTCAGCTTCTGAAGTGGTGCCGCGAGAACGAAAGTTGGCCTGGCTACCAGCCTGGCGGGGAGATCGAGACGATCAACCTACCGCGCTGGGCAGCCAACTTTGATCTCGGCGAGTGAGCGTGGGACGGTAGTGCCCCGATGAACTTCGATCGGGGCGACGGCAGCAAGTAGCAGTCAATTTTTTTAACCGGCGGGAAACGCCATGTCTCCCGTCGGGGGCCATGGTGTGACCGCCTTTTCTTTGTTAGTTAAAAGAAGGAGATCTACCATGGCACTCCAAACTCTCAAAAATATCAATCGTAACAATCAGGTAGAAGTCAAAAGTTTTCCGGCGATGCTGGAAAAATTCAAGGGGGAAATAGCTCGGGCATTGCCCAAGCATATCAACCCCGACCGGATGGCGCGGATCGCCTTGACGGCATTCCGCATGACGCCGAAGTTGGCCGAATGCGACCCCCGGTCGATCTTCGCAGCGGTTATCCAGGCTTCGCAATTAGGCCTGGAGGTCGGACTGATGGGTGAGGCGCACCTGGTCCCCTTCGGAGATCAGTGCCAACTCATCCCAGGCTACACCGGGTTGATGAAGCTCGCTAGACAGAGCGGGCTCGTGCAGGACATCTACGCGCACGAGGTTCGCGTGAACGACAAGTTCACGCTCAGGCTCGGGATGGAGCGCCGTTTAGAGCACGAGCCGCTCACAGGGCCCGGCGGCTTCCCTGCTTCCGATGAGGAGCGGGGTGAGGTTGTCGGGTTTTACGCTGTTGCTGTGTTCAAGGATGGCTCCCGTACCTTCGTGGCGATGAGCCGCAAGGAAGTCGAGAAGATCCGTGACAACAGCAAAGGCTACCAGGCAGCCAAGCGGTACAAGAAGGAATCCGTTTGGGATTCCGACTTCGTGGCAATGGGGCTAAAGACGGTGATCCGGCGGCTGTGCAAGTTCCTGCCGAAATCCCCGGAGCTGGCAACGGCTTTGGCGATGGATGCGGCTTCAGAGCAAGGAAAAGCGCAGAACTTGAATCTGGACGATGTCATCGAGGGTAACTACACCCCGGTGATAATCGACGATGATCAAGTTCCTGAAGAGAAGGAGCAGCGTGAAAGCCCCCCAGGTCAAGGGAACGAGGGCACGGCCTTCGTTGCCGAGCCAAATGCCAAGCTCGCGACAGCGATCAAGGCTATGGAAAAGGCCCCATCGAAAGAAGCTTTGGACGAAATTTACATCCGTCTTGAGGCCGACTTCGAGGGAACCGATCTGGAGGTGCTGATGCGCGAATATCGTCGCATCAAGGCCAACATCGGTAGCCTGATCTAAGCAATACCCCCGCGCTTCGGTGCGGGGTTTTCCGGAGCGCATTCTTCGGAGTGCGCCGCGGAAAACCAGATTTCTCGTTCTGGCGTAAGCCAGGAGAAAAGAAGGTAGCTGGCCTTCGAAAAAAAGCAGCATTGAGGCGGCAGACGGGCGACCGGCTGTCATTCAGAAACCCCGCCGGGGACGCCAATGTCCCCAGCAGGGGATCGGCGCCTCCGGCAGACTCTCTTGGAGGCGCAATGAACATCACAGTAAATCCTCAGCAGGAGCTTTTCATTGTTTCTGCGGATCGATGGGTTTCGACGATGGGGTTCGACTATGTCTTCAGACAGCTGAAGCAGCTGGTCGCAATCCTCAACCTCCCGATCACGGTCCGTGAGGACGAGAAGGGGACAGTTAGGCAATACGCTGATTATCAGCGTGCGCTAGATGAGGCCAGGAAGGCAAATCTCAGCGTCACTTGGTTTCACCCCGACACGCCAATCGAAGTGCGCCGCATTCTTGAGCGATATCGCAAGAGCGGCAAACCGCTCCGTCTCTTCTACGGAGATAAGGAGACAGGCCGCGATTGGCTGGAGGAGAGCGATGTAGTGGGCACGGTTGCCCGCTCATGCGGCGTCCTCAAAGTGCCGATTCTCCTTGCGAAAGGCGAATCATGGGGCGTCAGCATCCTCGATCACTGCATCGTCAAACTGGTGGATGTGGAGTCCCGGAAGGAATTGTGGGCTCATCCGAAGTACCAGCCACCAGCGATGGAGATCGTCGCCGAACGGCAAGGCAGATACACGCATGCCGTCTATGTCGATGGTGTTATCCACGCGCGCTTCACCAGCTATGCCAAAGCAGCCCAGTGGGTTGCGTTCATGGCGGGTGAGTGCATGGAAGCGCCGCAGTAACGCAGTAATCTCCACTCGATAACCCGGCGGGAACGCCATGCTCCCGCCGGGGGCATGGTGCGACCGCCTTTTTCTTATTCTGAAAGGAGAATCACCATGCTGAACAAAGTGCAACTGATCGGCTTCGCGAGACCCGCGAAATACTGATGCGCGAACGTGCATCCAGTGATCGCTTGCAGCGAGCATTGGACGAGGCGTTCAACTCAGGGTCGGGTCCATACATTCCTTGATCAAGACCAACCCCAGCCGGGGAGCTTCTCCCTGGCTGGGGGGCTCCTCGTGCTGGTTTCTTTCAACCCCGTCGCGGGGCATCCAAGAGTGCCTTGCAGGGGTACTCCTGGATGTCTCGCGACAGAAAGGAGGAAACCATGAAAGCCGAGGAAGTAAAACATTTGGCGCAATGGCGTTGGGAAGAAATCATTAGGGCGCTTGCGCCCCATCTGACACCAGCGCTGGAACGCAAAGGTCGTCATGTTCCATGCCCGGTGCATGGTGGCAGGGACGGCTACCGTGTATTCAAAGACGTCGAGGAAACCGGCGGGAGCGTCTGCAACACCTGCGGCGTTTTCCCCGACGGGTTTGCCACGCTCATGTGGGCAAACGGTTGGAATTTTTCAACCGCCCTCAGGGCGGTAGCCGAGTACCTGCATGCGGGCAGTGTAAAACCTGTAACCAGGATTGCGCAACAGGAGCGTGCGGACCGCAAGGACGACGAGAAGTTGCGTTTCTCGCTTAATCGGGTATGGAGGGAGTCGATCTCGATCTCGGATCGCGACGCCGAGCCGGCCAGGCTCTATCTGGCCCGGCGCGGAATATCGATCCTACCGCCCGAATCTCTCCGGTTTCATCCGTCGCTGGCGTACTACGACGGCGACAAGAAGATCGGGGAATATCCAGCCATCATCGCCATGGTGTCTGGAGCTCAAGGCAATCCGGTAACGATTCACCGGACGTACCTGACGCAGGATGGCAAGAAGGCGCCTGTCGATTCGCCCAAAAAGCTGATGAGCTATCCGAAGGATCGAAAGATCATCGGTGGAGCGATTCGGCTGGTCGATCCGGGTCCGGTACTCGCAATCGCCGAAGGGCTGGAAACGGCCCTCGCGGTCATGGAAGGAACGGGACTTCCGGTGTGGAGTGCGGTCAACGCACTCCTGCTGGAGAACTTCGTTCCCCCAGCCGGAGTGAACCGGGTTATAGTCTTCGCCGACAAGGATCGACCGACAGAACAGCACCCAAAAGGACATGGACAGGAAGCTGCGAAGCGACTGGTCCAACGCCTATGGAAGGCTGGGGTCAAGGCAAGCGCCATCGTCCCGGCAGGGGAGATTCCGCCAGGCCATAAGTCTCTGGACTGGCTTAATATCCTCAACCGAGACGGACGTGACGGCTTCCCTGCCGTCCAATCCATCGATGCGCATCTGATGCGCCGCATTGCTTGAGGGGATGATGCCATGTATGGGATTGTCCACTTCAGCCGGATCGACACCGAACCAGGGGCAGCCTCGGCGTTCGCGCCGCCTTTGGGCTTCGATGGCGACTATCGCGAATACATACGGGAACGTTGGAAGCTGGATCCCGGTGTCCGCCAGCATGTGGCAGTCGTAGGAAGGATGCTCGTCAGGGAGGAACAGGTCGTGTTTTGCGGACGTTTTGCCGAAGAGGCAAGGCGAATCGCGGAATCGATCTGGTAGCAACAACAGCAGGACCCCGCCGTAAGGCGGGGCTTTTCGGAGCGCATCGAACGGTACGCTGCGAAAAGCCGGGTTTCTTCCTGTCGGAATATTCCGATGGGTGGATGGTCCTAGCTGGGGACCTGAAACAAACAGCACTGTGCGACGTGATGTCGCGTAAGTGATTGTTCTGCAAGGGATAATCACACTTAGAGCCCACACGGGACGAAGATGCCCGTATGGGCATCCAAACCCAAGGCTTAGGTGCGCCTTGACAGAACCGACCGTTCAAGGTGGTAAGTGAACTGCCGGCTCCTGTCAAAAGGAGCTTTGCAGAGGCTTGAGCCGTATGCGGGGAAACTCGCACGTACGGTTCTTAGGGGGCGGGGCGGCAGTAATGCCGTCCTGCTACCCGGCGAGCGTGGCATGGCGGTAGCAATACAATCATGCCGTAAATCACAACCCTCGCGGGGAGCCCTTTCCCGTGAGGGGCGTCTCCGCGACCGACGCCGGACGGCTTCCGGTTTGGAGACGATCGTGAAAGAAGGCGATATTATTTTGGCCCCGTTTCGTTTTTCCGAAACGGAGGAAAGAAAGCTGCGGCCATGTCTTGTTCTTAAAGTGGCTGCTGTATGGCTCGAAATAGCGTTCATTTCGAGCCAAAAGGTGGCGAAGGCCTTCGCCACCGAGGTCGTCATCGGGGAGGACGAAGCAAAACTGGTCGGACTAAAAAAGACCAGCAGGATTGACTTCGCCAAGAGGGACAAAATCCCCATCTGCGAGGTCAAGAGGCAGGTCGGGAATATCCGCAGCCTCCCCAAGAGGCGGCTGCGGGAGTGCTACGAAGCCGCGAAAGCCGCCGGGCTTCTCGATGACTAGTCGAGGAAGTTGTCGGCGGCAGCCTCGGGCGAGGTTTCCTTGAGGAACCGCGCCTTGAGGCGGCGTTTCTCGTCCGGATCGGATGCGGCCCGAATCGCGGCCTGCTGTTCTTTGCTGAGGAAGCGAAACAGCAGGTCGTTTTCGAGGCTGTCGTCGTCATCGTGCGGGAGAGGCACCCTATTTGAGACCCGCTCCCGCACCCGGTCGAGAAAAGCAGGGTCGGTATGGAGGTATGTAATTCCTCCGACCTTGACGCCGTTGCGCTTGAACTCAAGCGCTTCGAGCATCTCTTCGTCTGCGGCGAGACGCTCCCAGGCCTGGTTGATCGCGTAGGCAGCCGCTTTGTTCTGGGACACCCCGAGAAATTCGGCGATGTCCTTGAGGCGCTGATGCGTGGTCTCGAAGCGTGAGACGGTATTGCTAAATCGGACGATGAGGTTCATAACGATCTCCTAGAGTAGTATCACATTGATACTATACAGGAGGATTTTGAAACAATCAACCCCAGCCGGGGAGATGCCCCGGTCGGGGCTCTCCTTTGCGCTGGGTGTTTGTTCAACGCCCCTCGACAGGGCCTTCCATAGCGCCTGGTCGCGGGCGTTACGGCAGGCCCTGTCAGGGGTAACTGTCAACCAGCACGAAGGAGAAAGCAATGAAGATGAAAAATCTGAGACTTGGCGCCCAACCGGCGCTGCAAAGCGTCTCTTACGAGACGCTTATGACCAAATACGGTCGAGGCGAACGCTCGCCAGAAGAAATCCTGGATCGCGTGGCGCGCGGGCTTGCCTGCAACGAATCGGACCAGGAGAAGTGGGGCGTCATCTTCCGGAATGCGCTGGAGTATGTCATCCTGGGCGGTCGAATCAACGCGACCGCCGGGGTTGAAGGCGTGAACACGACGATGGTGAACTGCTTCGTGCAACCCATCGCTGATTCCGTCTTCGATCCGGTGGATGGTGTGCCGGGCATCATGGAGGCGGCGCGCCAAGCGGCGCAGACGATGCGACTGGGTGGTGGGGTCGGATACGACTTCAGCCCCATCCGGCCGAAAGGGGCATGGATCAAAAAAACCAAGTCCCTTGCGTCCGGGCCGATCTCGTACATGGAGATTTTCAACTCCATGTGCTCGACGGTGATCTCCGCAGGCAGCCGGCGCGGCGCTCAGATGGGCATCCTGCGCTGCGATCACCCGGACATCGAGGACTTCATCGTGTGCAAGCGCGTCGATGATCCGAACATGCCGTGGGATCGCCGCCCGTTCAGGAACTTCAACCTGTCGGTCGGGGTCACGGATGCGCTGATGAAAGCTGTCGAAGCCGATGGCGAGTTCGAGCTGGTCCATGTGGCCGAGCCAGGACCCGACATCAAGGCGCGAGGGGCTTACCGGCGCGAGGACGGGAAGTGGGTGTACCGCAAGGTGCGCGCCCGCGACCTGTACGACAAGATCATCCGCGCGACCTACGAGCGCGCGGAGCCTGGGGTGGTGTTCCTGGATCGGATCAACCGGGACAACAACCTCCGGTATATCGAGACCATTGCGGCGACCAATCCGTATGCATGCGGCCTGCCGGCGGAATCCGGCATGGAAAAACCCGCTCTGATCGACTCGGAAGCCCAGGCGTGGGCGACGAGGGGCAAGCAGGCGAATGCCGTGCAGCCCGAACGACTGAGCGAGCGGGCGTCCACCTTGGACGGTGCAACAGTCTGAACTCCCGTATGACGCGACAGGAGAAGCGGGAGAGGAAACCTGAAGCGGTTTCCCGCCAGCCCGACGGCTGGTCGGTAGGCGAAGGCCGAAAGTAACAGAATGGTGGGGAGCAGCCTCTGCCTCCCTATGGTTGCTGCGATCTGGGGCACGTGAATCTGACCAAGCTCGTGCGTGAGCCTTTCACGCCGAAGGCCTGGTTCGATTTCGACAAGCTCGAAGAAGTGGTTCCGGTACTCGTCCGCATGCTGGACAACGTGCTCGATCTCACGCCTTGGCCGCTGCCGGAGCAGAAGCGCGAGGCGCAAGCCAAGCGCCGCATCGGTATCGGCATCACCGGTCTCGGTGACGCGCTCATCATGCTGGGCCTGAAATACAGCTCGGCGGAGGGGCGTGAGTTCGCGAGGCAAGTCATGGAGCGGATACGCGACGTGGCTTACCTGGCGTCGGTGGAGCTGGCGAAAGAACGCGGGGCATTCTCCCTGTTCGACGCCGAGAAGTACCTGGAGGAGGGCACGTTTGCGAGCCGCCTGCCTGCGGACATCATGCAGGAGATATGGAAGCACGGCATCCGCAACAGCCACCTTCTGAGCTTGGCTCCAACCGGCACGGGGTCGCTGACCTTCGGCAACAACTGCTCAAGCGGTTGCGAGCCGGTCTTCGATTTCGTTCAGAAACGTTTCATTCTGCAACCGGATGGAACGCGCCAGGAGGTGGAGCTGGTGGACTATGCCTACCTCGTCTATCGCGAGATGGGCGGGGACACCGGCAACCTGCCGGAATACTTCGAGTCGGTGGCGACCCTGAAAGCGGATGACCATATCAGGATGCTGGAGGTCCTGGCGCCGTATGTCGATGCGGCGATCTCGAAGACGGTCAACGTGCCCGTTGACTACCCATTCGAGGATTTCAAGGACCTCTATCGACGGGCGTGGGAATCCGGTCTGAAGGGTCTGACCACCTATCGGCCGAACGATGAGATCGGCGCCGTGCTGATTTCGTCGTCGGATGCCAGGAAACAGACGGAAGACCTGGACGAGTCTGATCCTGATCGGCGTCTCAAGCTCGCAGTAGTGCCGGAAACGGTGCTCAAGAGCATGCGCTGGTTGGATCGCCCGCACATGGTGGACGGCAACCCGTCCCACACCTACATGGTGGAGTCGCCGGAAGGCGATTTCGCCGTGCAGATCGGACACTTCGTCAATGGCGACGTGCACCCGTTCGAGGTATGGGTCAATGGTTCCGAATGCCCGCGCGGGCTTGGGGCCATCGCGAAGACGCTTTCGGCTGACATGCGGTCTTATGATCGCGGCTGGCTGAAGCTCAAGCTCGAAGCCTTGCAGAAATGCAGGGGCGAGCCATTCGAAATGCCCATGCCCCCGGACGGAAAAACCAAAACCATGCCAGGCGCGGTTGCCGCGCTGACGTGGCTGGTTGCCTATCATTGCGCCAAGATTGGATGGTTCGACAAAGAGGGTGACAACACCCTCACGTCGGCCATGATGTTCCGCAAGGAACCCAAGACGGGCACGGGCGGCACGCTGTCCTGGACGGTGGATGTCAAGAACCCGGCAACGGGGGATGACTTCGTGCTGTTCGTCAAGGAACTGGAGATGCCTGATGGCACCCGCCGGCCGTACTCGGTCTGGCTTGCCGGAGAGTATCCCAAGACCTTGGACGGCCTATGCAAGCTGCTGTCCATCGACATGCGTATCGTCGATCCGGCGTGGATCGGGATGAAGCTGCGGAAACTGCTGAGCTACAATGAACCTCAAGGGGATTTCCTCGCCAAGGTTCCGGGAAGCGAGAAGCAGCAAAACTTCCCGTCCACGGTCTCGTACATTGCGAGGCTGCTGCTGCATCGGTATGCGCAACTCGGCATCCTCGACGAGGAAGGCCGGGTGAGCGGAAGTGTGGAACCGGCATTCGCCGGCGAAGCGCCGAAGTACGGTGTGGCAGGCCGCGAGTGCCCTGAGTGCGGCGTCAAGGCCGTGATCAAGTACAACGGCTGCGACAAATGCACGAACTGCGGGTACACCGGCTCGTGCGGGTAATCCGTGTTCCCCCTGCGCCGCGAGGCGCGGGGGATTTTCAAAGAGGCGCGATGCGCGTCTTTGAAAATCCTCTGGGTTCCGTAATGGACGCAGGGATAAGCGGTAGCTGGCCGCGCTCAATGAGCGAAACAGCACTCAAGCAGGCGCTCGGAGAACTGGGCGCCATCCATCAACCCCGCCGGGGACGCTCGTTCCCGGTGAGGGGACGCATGCGCCCAGGCGATTCATCGAAAGGAGAATCAAATGGGCATCTTATTCGACATGGCCGCCTTTTACAGGCGGCTTGAGCAGGCATCGGACCGTGAGCTTCTTGCTCGTCGTGATGATGCGCTCAACATGGAAGCTCGTCTGAGTGACGAGGAACTCAAACGGGACTTGCGTCGCTTGGTGCGAATGATCGAGGAAGAGTTGGTAGCTCGGAAGTTTCGAGTCTGAAATTCTTGCGTCGTCCTCTTGCCAGAATATCGGAAGCGTTACCGCTTCCTTCCATGACGGCAAGCACGGCGGCGGCCTCATAACTGGTTTTGGCTTTATGCCTGATTCGCATCAGGCCCAAGTCAAACGCTTCTGATCGCGACAGCTTGAAAAGCTCGCAGAGCCGATCAAACTCGTCGTGATCGAAAACCCACGGCTGGTTGAACAGGAGATATTTTTTGCGCTCCAGTTCTTCCTTGCCGCCATTGATGACCGTGAAGGGTGGTTTGCGTGACTCGTTCATGCGGCCAGTATAGCACGGTTGTTTTTCAAACCCCAGGCGGGGACACCCTCTGTCCCCCCCTAGGGGCATGGTGTCTCCGCCTTTTGTTTCAAGGAGACCACCATGCCACAACAAAAGCGTGAACGCCCAGATTGGGGGGAGCTGTTTCAGTCCATCCTTATCGAACCTGGGAAGCTCCGTGAGTATTACAACCTCTTCCATCGTTACAGTCTGGGGAACCAGGCTTTGGCGATGTTTGAGATGACGCTGCGGGGTATTCCCATCGGACCCATCTCTAGCTTCAACGGCTGGAAGAAGTTAGGACGAAAGGTTAAGAAGGGCGAAAAAGCCATCGCCCTTTGGATGCCGATTGTAAAAAAAGAGCTCATCCGAAAGGATGATGGCACAGAAGAAGAAGCAACCAAGCTGTTCTTTGTCATGAAGAACAACTGGTTCGCCCTTGCACAGACCGAGCCGACCGATCCGGAAAACCCCGGCACCGTGTCTACTCCGGAAACCCCGGAGTGGGATCGGAGGATGGCCCTGGAAAACCTTGGAATCACCGAAGTGCCGTTCGACCATGTCGACGGCAATTGCCAAGGTCTTGCTCGGCCAAACAAAGGCGAGATTGCCATCAACCCGCTGGCGGCGCTGCCGTGGAAGACCACCTTCCACGAACTGGCGCACTGCTTGCTGCACAGCAAGCAGGCAGAGTCTGCTTTCATCGACGATGGCGTCGTCGACACCGCCATTGAGGAAGCGGAGGCGGAGTCCGTGGCTTTCCTCTGCTGCGCAACCCTGGGATTGCCCGGTCTCGAAGAAGCCCGAGGCTACGTCCAGGCATGGCTGGGCTCGTCGGCAAAAGCCGAAGAGTTCGCCAAGAAGAGCGCGGCCAGGGTGTTCTCTGCGGCGGACAAGATCCTCAAGGCCGGCACCAATGCCTCGAAAGAGGGGGAGGTGGGCAATGAGTGATCGCATCAAACTTGTCCCCAGTGGCCGTTTTATCACGGACCAAGAAGGAAGAAAGGTCTGTGAGATGATGTGGCCGGGAAGTCCTTCCGAGCAGGAAGAAATCAAGCGGCGCATCGTTGCTGCTTACAATGCCTGTCGGTGGGATCATCAACCTGAGGCGCGGAACGTAAATTCGGTATGGTTCATCGATGACAACGTTCCGGGTGCAAACTTAGGCTACCGTGCCATCATCGACGAAGACGGGTATGTCGTGTGCAGCCCGTCCCCGATGGGTGAGGCCAATGCGCGTCTCATCGCCGCGGCGCCGGATCTGCTCGAGGCGTTACAAGACTGCATTGAGCAAATCGCTCAAATGCAGCCGCTCTTCGACGACGAGGACGGCGCAATCAGAGCCGCCTTGGATAAAGCACAAAGGGCTGTTGACAAGGCGACGGTGGGCTCTGAAAGGGGGCAATGATGGACGGCATCAGGGTTCAAGCTGAGCGCTGGGAGGCGTTGGCCGCTGCCAACTCCTGCCATCTTGCGATCGGACACAAGGGAAACAAACCAGTTCCTGTCCGGGTGGCCGAATACGGCGGATTCCTTTACACGGTCTTTGCAACCATTACGGGACCGTACGGAGGTGCCGTGCCACCGCATGTCGAAGCGTACAGGCTCGTTCCGCCGTCGCTGTACGCCGGGGAAACGACTCTGGTGTACCATGACGAGAAAGCGATCCAATCCGGTCGCCGCAAACGTGGCGACAAGACGGGATTGATCGTGGCGGTAAATGGCAAGACGATGGTATGCGCGCAGGTGGTCCGTTTCGTCTTGGATCTGCCTGGCACGCGCCCGCTACCGCTTGCCGAAGCGAAGGACTACGATGCACGCCACCGTAGGTCTGGTTGGCGAGCGTTGTGGTTTGCGGGCAAAGAGCCGAAGTGGTTCTCGCTGCGCGGTCACCCGGTGGCCGTGTATTGCGACCACAAAACCCTTGGCAACGATCACGCCGTCCTGCTGTGGAAAAGCAATGGGCAGATCCGTGAGCTTCCCATAGCCAAAGACGTAATCTTGTCACCATTAGAGGAGCTAACCGCATACCCTGGTGTCCCAACGCCTGGGGCACAGTTGGCGCTCTTCTGATTTGTGCTTGGGAGTGGCTGCCCGCAAGGGAGCCGCTCCCGGCATGTTTCCCGCGACACAAGACCGAGATTTCTTGGTATGCTTTGCTGAACGCATTTAGGTGTGCTGAGCAAAGCGGAATTCCTGTCGCTGGCTACGCCAACGGCTTGATCCTCCTAGCTGGGGAGGCAAAACAAACAGCACTCAAAGGCGATCAGATCGTCCCTGATCGCATTTATCAACCCCGTCGGGGCATCACGTCCCGGCGAGGGAGGTGGTGCCCCTTTTTTTTGTTCAAGGAGGTACCATGAATCAAATAATGTCTAACACCGACCTACTGGCGACGCTGGTGGGTCGGGAAACAGCCAAACTGCTTGCGGCCAAGCCGCTGGCGGAGCTATTCGGTTTTACCAGGCCTCGCCAGCCGCAATTGTGCGAGAGCGTGGCACCCTACACAGTTCATCCTGCCCTGGCTGCGGCGAAGGAGCTTTTTGTCCGCTGCATCCAGGAACGGATGCAGGAAGAAGACCTGTGCTTCTCCTCGCCGGAAACAACCAAGACGTTTCTGTGCTCGAAGATCGGGCACCTGGAACATGAGTCGTTCTGGTGCTTGTGGCTCGATTCACAAAACCGGCTCATCGAAGCGGGCGAGCTTTTTCGCGGCACGGTCAATCAAGCCAGCGTCTATCCGCGCGAGGTGGTCAAGAAGGCCCTTGCCGTCAACGCAGCGGCAGTGATCTTCGCTCACAACCACCCATCTGGATCGCTGGAACCATCGAGAGCCGATGAGGTGATGACGAACACTCTCAAGTCTGCTCTTGCTTTGGTGGATGTCAGAGTGCTGGATCATTTCGTTGTCGCTGGAACTCAGGCTACCTCATTCGCGGCAACAGGGAGGCTGTGATGGTCCATGTCGAAAACCTCGGCCGGTACCTCTGGGCGAAAGGCACCAAAGCTCATTGCATGCGACTCGGTAAAGAGCTTGAGCGCACGCAAGGGCTGAAATCTTGGACAGTTGCCCCATTGGATGCCGACAAAGGCATCTGGGGTCTGTTCGTTTAACCCCGCCAACTGGCGGATTCCCCAACCGGGGCCATCACCCCGGTTGGGGTGGTGGCTCCATTACCTTTTGGAGGAACCACATGAAATACGGCAACGACGGCAGCCAAAATTGGGTTGCCGATGCCTTGCTGCGGGCAGAAAACAAAAGGATCGTCAATCACATGATCCACGATGCAGGGCTTCCCTGGCGAGTCATTCCAGATGGGATGTGGCTCGATGGGGATACCCTGCGGCCAACCCACAACGAGGAAACCGGTGAACCCCTGGTGGCGCCGTATCGCGGACGACACATCGTCGATGGCTCCGGTCGCCCGATCGCCGAGTTCATCCATGATGAGTGGGACGCTCGCCGCATCGTGGCCTGTGTCAATGCCTGCAAGGGCATCCCGACGGAGGCTCTCGAGTGCCAGGCGAAGAAGGACATCACGGCCAAGCTGATCGAGCGCAACCAGGCGCTTGTGAAGGCGCTGGAAGACCTCGTTAGTCTTGCCGAAGCGGAGATGCGTGAGGCGGGTGAATTTGACATCGACGCAGAACTGGCAGATGCCAGAAAACTGCTCGAAGATGTCAAAGGAGACTTGGCAGGATTGCGTGCGCTATATCGATTTTGGCGGCAGTCCCTTGCCTCTGCCGGATCGCCTTACCAAGACAGGCGGTAATAGCCTGCATTATGGAGATCCGCCCAATATAGGCTGCTGTGCGGTCGGCCCCATCGAGGCTGGGATGAAGATGATGGAGCCGCACTTGCCATCGGAAAAGCTCGCCCAGTTGAAAAGCTTGATCTTCGATGGGGAGGTTTTCGATGATTTCCCTGATGGAAGCAAAGTCAACAGGGCTTGATGATGCCGTGAAAAAGCTCCTTTCCGGCTGGACGATTCGCTCTCTTGAGCAGCCGTTCTATCGGGGAGGGGCCAGCTACCGTCACGCCATCGTCTCGGACAGCGATGCTCGTGTCGTCTCGGATCTTGTCTGGAGGCATCTTTCCAGATGGATTGAGATCAACGGGCAGCGAGCAATCGTGAAACGCACCAATGGAAGTTATTTGGTGCGCGGGAAGTCCGGCATGACCGCCGGACATCTGTGGAGATCCGGCAATTGCTGGGTTTTACAGATGACCGAAACTCAGCCTGAGACCTTCGGCTCCCTCAAGGCTGCGCAGGTCGCAGCACTTGAGGCTTCTTTGAGGTATTGAGACTGAATTATCAACACCCCGCGCCTTGAGCGCGGGGCTTTCCGGAGCCGATGCCTTGCGTCGGTTGCGGAAAGCAGGATTCTTCCTCTCGGGTAACCGAAAGGGTGATGGTCGTAGCTGGCGACTAGAAACAAACAGCGCTTAGTGCTCATCGCGGGACGCCGCGATGGGATTTTCAAACCGCCCCTGCGGGATGCTTTCGTCCCGCAAGGGGCGAGGTGTCTCCGGGGGCTTTTTGTTTCCGGAGACAAAATGAGACTGAAGAAGATCGCCGAGGCATGCCTTTGGCTGCCAGGATTTGCGCCAAACGAAGATCCCATCGAAGTTCTTGGGGTCATCGGCCAGCGCGAGGTGGAAATTACCCACCAAGAGAAGGAGGTCGTAAGCAACGACACGACCACCAAGCCAACCTGGCCTCGCATCAATGCGTCTGTCTTTGCCGGTCTGACCGGCGACGTGACAAAGTACGAGGCCAACATCGCCGCCGTCGAACTTCTGCGCAAGCTGGAGTCCGAAGACCGGCAACCGACCGTCGAGGAGCGGACTGTTCTCAACCGGTACACTGGTTGGGGCGGTCTACCCCAGGCGTTCAACCTGGAGCAAAGCGATCCAAACTGGGTTGCTCGCGCCGAGCGCCTTAAGGCCTTGCTGTCCGCGGACGAGCATCGCTCCGCCGAGGCCAGCACGCCCAATGCCTACTACACCTCGCTGGAAGTCATCGAGGCGATGTGGCGGATGGTGGAACGCCTTGGCTTCAAGGGCGGTCGCGTCCTGGAGCCTGCCGCCGGCGTGGGTTACTTCGTCGGCGCGATGCCTGAGCATCTTGCTCGCAGCAGCAAGGTGACGGCCATCGAGCTTGATGCGCTGTCAGCCGGGATCACGAAGGCGCTCTATGAGCCTTTCGGCGTCCATGTCTACAACATGGGCTTCGAGGCGATGCACGTACCAGCCGGGTTCTTCGATCTGGCGATCAGCAACGTGCCATTCGGCAACTATCAGGTGGCCGAACTGCGCAACGTCCCGTATGCCAACTACTCGATCCACAACTACTTCTTCGCCAAAGCGCTGGAAGCGGTTCGACCGGGTGGGCTGGTGGTGTTCATCACGTCCAGCTTCACGCTGGATGCCGCAGATGAGCGCGTGCGGGCGTATCTGGCATCACAGGCCGATCTGGTGGCCGCAATTCGGCTGCCGAACAAGGCATTCAAGCAAATCGCCAACACCGAGGTCACGACCGACGTGGTAATTTTGCAAAAGCCCCTGAACGGCAAAACCGTGAAGGGGAAAGGGTGGCTGGCTGCGGTTGACTTGGACCCAAGCTCGCCGATCTACGGTGGGTTCAAGTCCTACTACAGCCGCGACTATATCCGGTGCAACCAGTGGTTCGCTGAAAACCCGGAATGGGTGATCGGCAAGCTCAAGCTCACCGATAACGGGTACGGCAAATCAACCGGCTGCGTGTTCGAAGGCGACAACCTCGCCGAAGAACTCGCCCGCCGCGTCGAGATGCTGCCGCAGGGCATCTACACCTCCCACGAGGAAGATGTCGAATGCGGCAATGTCGTGCGTCTCGACTTCACCGAGCAGCATCGTCCGGGTTTCCGGGTGATCGACGGCAAGGTGTATGAGGTGGCCTGGCCCGAGGCGCTGCTTTACAAGGCCCCGCAGAAGACCCTGGAGCGGATCGCTGGCATGGTGGAAATCCGCGATGCTGCGAGAAAGCTCATCCGGGCGCAAACCGAGACCGAGGACGATGCCGTTCTCGATGTGTACCGGGTCGCGCTCAATGCGTCCTATGACGCTTTTGTTGCCAAGCATGGCTTCATCCATGCGAAGGTGAACAAGGCGGCATTCAAGGGCGATCCCGATCTGCCGCTGTTGCTCTCGCTGGAGCGGTGGGACGAGGAAAGTCAAACCGCAGAGAAGGCGGACATCTTCTACCGGCGCACGGTAGGAGTATTCAAGCGCGTCGAGCGGTGCGACACGCCGCAGGATGCGCTTCTGGTCTGTGTCGCAGAACACGGACGAATCGTCGAGGAACGGATTGGCGAACTGCTTGGGAAACCGGGCGGCGAAGCCATGAAGGAACTCGAAGAGATGGGCGCTGTTTTCCTCGACCCGGAAACGGAGAA
The DNA here is from genome assembly GCF_006503695.1 of Tepidiphilus succinatimandens. Classification (GTDB taxonomy): domain Bacteria; phylum Pseudomonadota; class Gammaproteobacteria; order Burkholderiales; family Rhodocyclaceae; genus Tepidiphilus; species Tepidiphilus succinatimandens. The sequence continues at coordinate 16,420 of NZ_SBIK01000002.1, read as the reverse complement.
ATGGGAGACGGCAGATGCCTATCTTTCCGGCAACGTCCGGCACAAGCTGGTCGTGGCTCGGCTCGCGGGAGATCGTTTCGCCGGTAACGCAAAAGCGTTGGAAATGGTCATTCCGGCCGACCTGACGCCAAGCGAAATCGGTGCTCGACTGGGGTCCACCTGGATTCCGGCGAGCGACTACGAAGCGTTCATCAACGAAATCCTGGAAACGACAGACACCAGGATCTCGTTCAGCGCCAAGGCGGGTGCCTGGAATGTGGAGCCGGACTATCGTACCAAGTGGTGCGTGGCGGCGACACAAACCTACGGCACAAACCGGGTCAATGCCATCACGCTCTTCGAGCAGGCGTTGAACCAGACGGTGCCTACGGTCTACGATCGTGACCCGATCAAAGACAAGCAGGTGGTCAACCAAAAGGAGACCATCGCAGCCCGCGAGAAACAGCAGCTGCTCAAGGACAAATTCCAGGAGTGGTTGTGGGCTGACGAAGCCCGTGCGCAACGGTTGGTCAGGTTGTACAACGACCAGTTCAACAGCGTCATACCGCGTCGCTTCGACGGCAAGCATATGGTGCTTCCTGGGTTCTCACGGGTGTACCGGCTGCATGACCATCAGCTCGATGCCATCTGGCGTATTGCGGCAAGCGGCAACAACACGCTGCTTGCTCACGTGGTCGGTGCGGGCAAAACCCTCACCATGATCTGCGCTGGTATGGAGCTTAGGCGTCTGGGCAAGGCGGCAAAACCCCTGTATGTGGTGCCGAACCACATGCTAGAGCAGTTCGCTGCCGAATTCCTGCGGGCCTATCCGGGTGCCAACATCCTGATGGCGAGCAAGGACGATCTGCAAGGTGATAAACGCAGGGCGCTGCTGTCAAGGATCGCCACAGGCGACTGGGACGGCGTGCTCATCACGCATGCGTCGTTCGAACGGATCAAGATGAGCGATGAGTTCATGAAACAGTACATCGAGGATGAAATCGCTGTGATCGAGGACGCCATCCGCGCTGAAAAGCAGGACCGCGGAAATCGCATCGTCAAGGAACTGGCTCGCGCCCTGAAGACGTGGGAAGCCCGTCTCGCCAAGCTCTCCGCGAAGGACAAGAAGGACGACCTTCTCAACTTCGAGGATCTGGGTGTGGACTGGCTGTTCGTGGACGAGGCGCACCTTTTCAAGAACCTCTGGAGATTCACCAAGATGACGAGGGTGGCCGGGTTGCCCAACAGCAACTCGGAGCGGGCATTCGATATGTTCGTCAAAACCCGATACATCATGGGTAAGCAAGGAGGACAGACGGGTGTGGTCTTCGCCACTGGGACGCCGGTATCGAACAGCATGGCCGAGATGTGGACTATGCAACGGTATCTGCAACCCAAGACGCTGGAGGCCCAACAGGTGGAGATGTTCGATGCCTGGGCGGCCAACTTCGGCGAGTCGGTGACGGCGCTGGAGCTTTCTCCGGACGGCAGCGGCTATCGGATGCAGACCCGCTTTGCGCGGTTCGTGAATCTGCCTGAACTGATGTCCATGTTCAGGGAGGTCGCGGACATTCGCACGGCGGAGATGATCAAACTTCCGGTGCCAAAAGCCAGAAAGGAAACGGTAACGGCCCAGCCGACTGAAGACCTCAAGGCCTTCGTCCAAACCCTCGTGGCGCGGGCGGAGAAAATCAGGAACGGTGAAGTTTTGCCGTCCGAAGACAATATGCTGGCCGTGACCAACGATGGCCGCAAGGCAGCGTTGGATATGCGGCTGATCGACGTGTTCTCCTCAGACTGCGAGGGGAGCAAGGTCAATCTCTGCGCCCAAAAGGTGCATGAGATCTGGGTTGAAACGGCTGCCTTCCGGGGTACGCAGATCGTGTTCTGCGATCTGTCCACCCCACAGGCCTGTAACTGGTTCAACGTCTATCACGACCTGCGCAAGAAGCTGGTCGAGATGGGCGTTCCGGGGCATGAGATCGCCTTCATCCACGACCACGAGAGTGATTCCGCCAAGGAGGAGCTTTTCAAGGCTGTGCGAGAGGGGCGCGTTCGAGTGCTCATGGGCAGCACCAGCAAGATGGGTGTCGGGACCAACGTCCAGACCCGTCTGGTGGCACTGCATCACCTGGATGCCCCGTGGCGTCCGGCAGATGTGGAGCAGCGGGAAGGTCGCATCATTCGGCAGGGCAACCTGAACGAAGAAGTGCGGATCTACCGTTACGTCACGGAAGGGAGCTTCGACGCCTACATCTGGCAGACACTTGAGACCAAGGCGCGCTTCATCGCCCAGGTCATGCAAGGAGACACCCAGATGCGAAGCGCCGAGGACGTGGAACTTGCCGCCCTGTCCTATGCCGAGGTGAAAGCCTTGGCGTCGGGCAACCCGCTGGTGCTGGAAAAGGCCGGTGTCGATACCGAGCTTGCCAAGCTCACGCTGCTGAAATCCCAGTGGGAACAGCAGCAGTGGCGCAACAAGCATGAACTGGCGGTGCTGCCAAGTCGCATCGAGACGATCCAGAAGCGGATCGCCGCGATCGAGGCGGACATCAAGACCCGTCAGGATGTGTCCGGAAACCGTTTCGTCATCGAAATCGATGGCAAGCGGTATCAGGATCGCGCCGAGGCCGGCAAGGCCATCATGATCGCTGCTCACGGCGTCCGCGTCGGAGAAGAGCGGATCATCGGCCGGCTTGCCGGGTTCGGAATCGGTGTCGAGGGATCCACTCTCCGCGAGTTCGGCAAGAGCATGTTCATTCGCGGCGGGATCGACTACGAGGTCGGGAAAGCGGAAACGCCGACCGGCTTCGTGATGGTGCTGGAGCATACGCTGCGCCGGATGGAAGAGGTGCTCGAAGCAGAGCGTGAGTATCTTGCCCGGACGGAAAAGCGTATGGCCGACATCCAAGCCGAAGTCGCTAAGCCTTTCGACAAGGCCGAGCGGCTCGCATGGTTGCGGCAGCGCCAGCAGGAGATCGATACTCAACTCGGCATCCTTGAGGGCGATAATCAGGCTGTGGATGAGGCAGAAACCTCGGAATCGGTCTGACAACCAACCACACAACCCACCCCGGTTCCTCGAAAGAGGGCCGGGGATTTTTTTGCTCATCGCCGGCAATGTGCTTGCTGCCGCGCATGCTATCCACAGAAATTGTGGATAACAAACTGAATATTAGCTCTAACTGCTTTAGCCGCACGGGGTTTGCGAGGTTGTCCAAAATTTGGACAGCCCAGGAAGCAGATTGCGGCATACTTCATTCATGATAACTGCTATTATCATGAATGCGATTTTTTGCGTGTAAATCGGTCCTCCCAAGATATGGACAATAAAACCCTAAAGATAACAATTGCTTGCGTCTGGGTTTGCTGTTATAGTGGCAGCGGCAGATGGCTGGAGCCAACTCTCGTATTACAGTCAGAGACGAGCACGGTCATCGAGACGGCTCGGGGCAGGAAGAAAACCGTGCGCACCTTCGCGTACGTTTTTGAGAGCAGCAGTTTCGTGGCTTAAGCCTCTGCCGGACAAGCTGCGCTTGCCGGAAACGTGTCGATACGGCTCTAGGTGAAGTTAATCGTGCGCGTGGTTGCGAACTTTCTTGAGAGCGAGAAAAGAGATGGGACTACTGACTCGACAGCAAGCGGCCGATCTGATGGATGTCCCTGTTTCATGGGTCGATGCGTTTTTACAGTTTGGCTCGCTAGAACGCTACGAAGGACCGAACGGAGAGACTCTGGTCGATGCCGACGAGATCCTGTTGAAACGTTTTGCGGCAACCCGACATGAAGAGGTTTCCCTTGCTCACGTCCGCAGCATTCTGAAAAAGCTTGGCGTGGGCCACCCAGAGGCAAGCGATTAGGGAAACGCTGATTTATCCCCCCTTCCCGATGTCGACCCGACCTGGGATAATGCCGGAGACCATCCAGCCGAGGGGGAGACTGCCATGCAGTCGAGCTGTCCCGAACTCGAGCATGCCGCGAAGAAGAAACAGACGCGCCGGGACCGTTTTCTGGCGCAACTCGAGGCAGTGACGCCCTAGAAAGCGCTAGTGGCGACGCTTGATCCGTTCTACACCAAGAATGAAGGGCCTGGCCGGCCGACGATCGGGCTGGAGCGCATGCTTCGGATGTACGTGGTACAGAACTGTTTCGGGCTGTCCGACGAGGGAACCGAAGACGCGATCTGCGACAGCCAGGCGATTCGCCGCTTCGTGGGCATCGACCCGAGCCGGGAAGCGGCACCTGATGCCACGACACTGCTCAAGTGTCGCCCGCTACTCAAGCCCCATCAGCTCACCTAGCGAGTGTCCGCGCCAAGGTCGAACACCCCTTTCACATGGTGAAGAACCTCTTTCTTGACATCCTCCCCCGCCTAAAGTCGGGGGATTCCTACGGCGCTCACCCCGGCATCGAGCCGGAATGAGTCGCTTCGGTGGGTTCCTGGGCCGAGGCTTGCCGCGCACCTGGTCATCGCAAGACCCGCTATCGGGGCTTGGCCAAGAACACTGCCCAGCTCTTCACCCTCTTTGCGCTGGCCAATCTGGTGCTTGCGCGACGCTGGCTTTTGGCACCAGACAGCCAAATTGCGTCCTGAACCAAGGCGCAAGGGGGTTATTCAACACCCAGACGAGGATCAGGGCCCGAGGAATGAGCATCGGGGTGTTGGTTCAGCAGTTCTCTAAAGGACGGCTCTGGTATGCAGAGCGACACAACCGCCAGAGAACCGCCAGTAGCAGGCGCCAAACGCTACATCCCCAGAAGGCTTTTCAGTAAACCGCCACTGCACCGTTAGTAACCAACGCGCGGTTCTTCTCTTTGCGCGACCATATCGGCGAGTAAACTTCCAGAGAACCGTCAGTACTACGCAACGCATGCCACACAAACCGGCCCATGTTAACTTGAATAATATTGTATGTTGTAGTAGTATCGTATTAATACAGGAAGGATCGTATATGAAAGAGTTGCTCCTGCTCATGCGCGAGACCATCGTGCGAGCTTTCGAAATCGCGACGTTTCGGTCTGCAGGGTCTGATCTTCCGGAATCGAAGGGCTTTGCCACGTGGTTAGCTGCCTTGTCAGCCGCATTCGTCGCTGGCGAGCAACTGGCGCGCGGCCACGGCATCGTCGGCATGCTCATCGCTCCGGCCGCCTGGCTGTTCGTGGTTTGGACGGCCTCGCGGGTAGGCCGGAAGATCGACTATCGCATCGCATCAGCCTTGCTATTGGGGTCGCTTCCTGTGTGCGCCGTTCTGATCCTGGTCGCTGGCAGCGATCTGTGGGAGTGGGCGGCGGCCGCATGGGGTGCTTTCGTGATGCTCAACGTGCTTGCGCGGCAGCATAAGGAGTGGTCGCCATGGCGCTGACCAGGGACGACATTTGGGCGGTCGCTGACCGGCTCGACGCAGAAGGGAAGGCGCCGACCCTGGCAGCCGTTCGTAAAGCGCTTGGCAGCGGAAGTTTCACGACGATTTCCGAAGCCATGCGCGAGTGGCATCAGCGACGGAAGGAGAGGACGGACAAGGCGCAGGAAGCCGGCCCCGTACCACCCGACCTGGACGAGGCCGTCCGCCGTTTCGCTCAGGAAGTCTGGGCGAAAGCTACGGAGATCGCCAAGGCGGAGGTGGTGAAGCTGGCGCACGAGTACGCCGAGGCCAGGAAAGAATGGGACCGCGAACGGCAGGAGCTGGAAGCGGTAGCCGAAGACCTGTCGACGGCGTTGGAGGAGTGCCGAGCCAAATCGGACGAAGCCGGTGCCGCGCTTGCGGACTTGGTTCGTCGTCACGCCGAGACCGAAGCCATTGTGCTCAAACTCAAGGAGCAGGTGAGGGAGAACGAGGCGCGGATCGAGGAGTTGCGGCAGGAAAACCAGCGCCTGCATGATCTGTTGCGTCAGATGGCTTCCGGCCGAGCAGAAAACGATCGACGACAGCCCTGAATTCTTCGAATGACCGGCACACGGCAACAAGGTAGCCAGAGCGCTCCAGCCGGTCGAGCCAAGCGGCCTGAGCCGGGGAGAGTCGCCCGGCAAGAGACTTCAGTTCCACCGCTAGGCCAGACCAGTCGCCGTTGGGAATTGGCAGCAGGAGATCCGGCACACCGGGCTTGACTCCCATCGCCTTTAGCCGCCCCGCTTCCCCCTTCGGGCGCTTCCCGCCATTGGGGACATGCAGCATCCATTGCAGAATGGGATGGCGGCCGGTAAGCCACGTAAGCAACTCGACGCAGGCCCTGTGCAACGATTCTTCGTCGCTGGCAAGGCGGCGCCGTGGGCCGGAATACCTTCTGCTATTGGCCGACCGGCACATAGCCGTGCCTTTCCCGCACGCACATGATCCGGCGCACTTCTCTCAGGGCATCCTCTTCGCGCTCGAACACCTGGCGTTTCATCCCTCCCCGACGGTTGTAGAGTCCGTACCAGCGCCGATACAGCACGAAGGACCCGAACAGGTCGAGTTCCAGCCATATGGTATAGCCGCGCCGGTCGGTCCTGTACTCAAGTAACATGCGATGACTTCAGGCATTCGACGGCCAGTTCAACCTGCTCCTCCCCAATCTCGCGCCACACCTTCCCGTTGGGCGCTCTGCGGTTCCACGCCATGCCGGAAGTGTGCGGCATGGGAACGGCGAAAACTCCGTCCAGCATGCCGTGCAGCAACCGGATCGCATGTCGCAGGGTCGGGAGCGCATCCTTGGCGAGCAGAACCGGAGACTTTCTGGATCGCTCGATGTGCCAGTACAGCGGCCCTGGGCCAAGGAACACTTCCGTCGCCATGCTTCCGACCAGCAACAGAACCTTGGGGCGGTTCCTGAGCAGGAAAATCGATAGCCATAGCAGGCAGTTATCGGTCTCATGTTTGTACGGTTTGCGGTTGTCTTTCGGGCGGCAGCGGACGATGTTGGCTACACCGTAGTCCCGGTTGCGTTCGATTCCATATTGCACCAGCAAGGCATCGAGGGTGCGGCCGGCTCGTCCGACAAATCCTTCGCCGATGTCATCCTCTTCCATGCCCGGAGCCTCGCCGATGGCGAGCAGGCCGCCTGGCGGGCAAGGCGTCGGGAAGACGATCTGGGTACGGCTTGCCACGAGCTCTGGGCACAGCCGGCACTCATGCTCTCGCGTCGATTTCGGTCCAAAGTTGTTCATCGTCCGTCTCCGTGTAGATGCTGGTGGTCGCCAAGCTGGCGTGCCCCAGAAGCTTTTGCACCAGATTCACTGGCACCCCGCTCGATGCAAGATGCGCACCGCACGTATGCCGCAGCCAATGAACGCTGGCTCGGCGGAATGCCTTGGCTTCTTGGTCCCTGCCATCTGCGACCAAGCTTTCGGCCGCTCGATGGAATACCGTCCGCAACGACTTGTACAAGGCGCTTCCCGACAACGGCTCTTGGCTGCTCAGCCGGGAAATCAACGGCGTCTCGGGCGGATTGGCGAGCGGATCGGGATCGAGGCCGCGGTATGCAAGGTATTCCCGGAGGCGATCCATGACCCTGTTTGGTAAAGGTACGGCTCGCCACTTGCCGCCTTTGCCAAGCACCTTGAGCATCCAGCGAACGCCAAGACCTTCCTTGAGCGGCATGGTATAGAGCCGACCGATGCTCGAATCCACCAGTTCGGATAGGCGCAAGCCTGTGGCCTGGGCAAAGGGCAACACGAATCGCAGCCGGGATGTCGCATCGTCGGCAGGCAAGGCGTCGAGGAACGTCATCAGGTAGTCCCACTGGCCGGTCGAGAACACCCGCGTCAATTCCACGTCATTGGGCGTGTCCGTGCGTGCGGCCGGCTTCCGGCCCACGGCGTCCCAAGGATTGAAAATACAATACTGGACACGAACCATCCACTCGAACATGCTCGACAGGATCGTCAACGCCTGCCGGACACTCGCGGCGGACAGAGGGCCGTCGAATGGTCGCCAGTTCGGGCTGAAACGGTGTGTGTTTCGCTTGCCGATCCATTCGCTTTGAGGAATCCGAAAGGGCCACTGCTCAGGGTTCGTCCGTCCAAGACTGGACAGCCAGTCCCGATAGAGTGCGCAGTCATCGACGGTGAGATCTGAGAGTGCCTTGCCGCGCTCGATCACGGCCCAGAGAAGGAGCCGTTCGGCTTCCTTGCGGTAGGCTCTTGATGTGTGCGGGCTGCCCGATTTCGTGGCAAGCCAGGACTCGATGGCCTTTTGGTCGTTGTCCGCCCGAATGCGGGGGGAGCCTGGATGTCTGTTGGACCCGGTTTCGCCAGACAACATCTGCGGTGCCGCGAATGCCTCGATGGGTACGATGGCGGTTTCCCGAGGTCGCGCTCGAACCAACGATGGTGCATGTTGGCTGCGGATGGGTGTCATCGCATGTTCTGGCAACGCCCCCAAGGCCGACTCATATCCTTGCAGCCAGGCGACGATCCGGGAGGCTCCTTTTTCGCCCAACTTCGGCACGGTGACCCACCAGCGATAGCCGCGATCCCGGATTCGCTCCATCAAGGCTCCGATGGTCGGGATGCCGGCAAGAACGAGCCGATTCGCCACCTGCTTGTCGAACCAGGCGGATACCGGATCGGCAGGATTTGGATCGGTGACAAGCAGGTCTTCGATCCAGACGAGGGCTGCGAGTTGACGTTCGATCAAGCGCTGGCGCTGACGGCCTCGCTTGTCGCGGGCTTCGGGAAACGTTTCGAGATAGAGCTGGATCAGCTCCTCCTCATCGTAGAAGCCGTCAGGATCGTGTTCGGCGCGGAAGTCCTCCAATGAGGGAATGGCATGCGCTTTCTGAATGGGTTCGGCTGCCAAGTGCAAGCGCAGTAAGCGGGCTTCGCCGCGCCGGCCATGGCGCAGGGCAGCCTGGCTCAGAGTATCCCGCAACCAGGTGAGCGTAGATTTGGCGCGCCGCAAGTCGAGCCCTGTCTCGAGATAGCGGTCGGCCAGATCCCTGAGATCGAGGCCCTGCAACCACCCACGATAGAAAGCGAGGTGATGTCGACCGATCTTTTTGGTCACACCTCATCCCCTAGCGACTTTGCGAAACGCAGCGCTCGACTCGAGGCCTGCGCATCCTGTTGTGCAACTTCTGTCTGGGTAGGTTGGTCGATGGCCGGCTTACCGGAGATTCCACCGCTAATGGCAGCGATCCCGAGCGTTGCGAGCGTTCGGACACGCTCGGCCCGCAGTCTGGCCGGAACGTCCTTCAATGCCGCAAAAAGCTCAGGACTGGCCTGGGTCACGGTAAGAACGATCCGAATGCCGCTCACAAAGCCGCCCCCATCAACCAGAATCCACGAGCGTTGGAGAACACCGGATCCGCCGGCGTAACTACGGACAGCCGTGGAAAGGCGGCCTGCACCGCGTCGCGGAAGAACATGGCACCACCCCCAACGAGGACCACGAGGTCGACCATCGTGCTTTCCGTGCGCAGCGACTTCTGGATGGATTCGACGACGACCGGGCCGACCGTCTTCGTGGCCTGCTCGATGTAGGGGGCTATCTCGACGCGCTGACCGAGCACCAGAACGGTCGGTTTGCCTGAGCGGATGGCGTTTTCGAGAGTCTCAGTATTGACCGCCGTGCCGTGATCCTTGGCAATCAGCCTGGAGGCCTCTTCGAGGACGACCGATGAGGCATTGAGGCTGGTGCCGGAGGATTGACGGTGCAGATCCTTGTGGGCGATGACCACCCAATCGACCGAGAAGAAGCCGGGATCGACCACGAGAACCCGCGCATCCTCTATATCGGCATCTTCTTGAGCGATGTAATCGAGGAGTCCGCCGATGGGCTGCGGGATGACCTTGACCCTCTCGACCGTGACGGTGCGCTTGGCGGTAACTTGATGCGTTCCCAGCATGTACTCGGCTAGGGCTTTTCTGCGGTTTTCGTCCAAGTATTGTGTCACCGGAAGCCCGGTGACGAGCATGTCGATCCTGTCCATCTCCGAAAGGAGAAGGCCGGCGTAAAACAACGCCTTGTAAGAGACGCTGGAAGGATAGTCCGCGTGCAGGGAACGGCTCCACATTTCAGCGCGATCCGGTGAGACCCCCGCAACGAACTCTTGCCCGTCTACCAGGACGTGCAGGAAGTCTTCGTGCGCCTTTCCATCGAAGCGCGACCCAAAGCGATCGGCGGGCGCCGCGCCCGAAGGGCGTAAGTATGTTCTTGGAGATTCGCCTTTATGGCCAAAGGCGAGTTTCAGGTTGGAGTACCCGATGTCGATACCGATGATATTCAAGTCAACCTCCTGTGAACCGTGAGTAAACAATTTTCAGTTCGTCTTGCCTCGACGCGATTCCGTGTACCGGCAATCAACTTCCAGATAACCGCTAGTAGCACCGGCATGATCGTCCGGCGAGCGAGTACCGCTAGCATACCACTTGAGAACATATCAGACGTTCCGGTGAAAACCCGACCGAAAAGAGCAACAAAACGCCTTGTTTAGCGACATAAACCTTGTAGGTGTCGAGTTACAGTTGTGCGCTGCAATGCCTTTCCAGTCTGCAAAGGAAACGCTTCGCGATGTCCACATGGCAAGGCTGCAAGGACAGCGAGTCCAGTAATCCTTTCCAGTCTGCAAAGGAAACGAAGCGCCATGCCTTAGATTTAAAGGAACGAAAAATGGCGACCTCGCAGGGGCGAACCGATCGCCTGGCAATCGACCGGTGGCAGCAAGGCCGCAATGCCTTTCCAGTATGCAAAGGAAACGCTTCGCGATGTCCACATGGCAAGGCTGCAAGGACAAGGGGGGCCGCAATCCTTTCCAGTCTGCAAAGGAAACGAAGCGCCATGCCTTAGATTTAAAGGAACGAAAAATGGCGACCTCGCAGGGACGAACCGATCGCCTGGCAATCGACCGGTGGCAGCAAGGCCGCAATGCCTTTCCAGTCTGCAAAGGAAACGCTTCGCGATGTCCACATGGCAAGGCTGCAAGGACAAGGTAGCCGCAATGCCTTTCCAGTCTGCAAAGGAAACGAAGCGCTATGCCTTAGATTTAAAGGAATTCTGCCAGCGTTAGGAAGAACCGGCATGGCGAGATGGTTTTCTATATAAGGCATGGCGTTTTGCTGCCTCTCTAGTAAACATAAGGAAAGCGCGATGAACGAAACGAAGAAGGAAAACGACCTGGAAGAGATCAAGGCCGCCCTGGAAAGGCACATGGAAAGCCTGTACAAACGGGCACTGGCTGTGGTGAACGAGTACTACGATTTCAAGGAGGAGATGAACAAGAAGATGGACTGGCCGAAGAAAAGCTCTCTCAAGCCCAGAGTCCGCCAGCGAGGGCTATCGATAGCGGCAGAGTGGTACGACAAGCGCTGGTACGGTTCCAAGGCGAAGGGAACGCGCAGGGCGTTTACGACGTACATCGCCAAGCCGAAAGCCTCGCATGGCTACACTCTGAGCAAACTGCTGGAATATGCCCAGGACTGGGAGAAGGACAAGGTGGCCGAAACTGAGACCGCCTTGGCGGCGATCCGGTACGAGGCGAGTTGCGTCATGAAGGCCCTGTCCTATCTGAACATGGCCGCCAAGAAAAGCCTGATTGACACCAGGTTGTGACGGTTGACCTACGCCCGCTGCATCAAGGTCAGGAATACCGACAACGCTTGCCCCGCTGGCCGCGTTTTCCGGGCCGTGGCGGGCCGTTTACGCCCACTCTGGCGGGCAAGGCCGAGCAGCAAGCCGCCGACTTGGCCGACCAGGCGCAGCGCATCGAGCGCGAGCAACAGGCCGCCGAATCGGCGCGGGTGGAGCTGGCCACGGCCCGCCTCAAGATCGAGGCACAGGCCGAACGGCAGACCGAGCAGGCCGCCGAGATCGAGCGCCTACGCGCCGCGCTGGCCGATGCGCAGCAGGGCCGCACCGCCGCCGAACAGCAGGCCGCCGTGCTGGCCGCCAAACTGGAGGCATGCGCTGAACGGGTGGCCCGTGCAGAGGCCCGCGTCGAGCAGATCGAGCAGCAGGCCGCCGAGGCGCGCGAGCAGGCCAAGGCGCAGAAGATCGAGCGGGATAACTCACCCAGCGTTTCGCGGTAGTTGTGCTATACTTGTATAGCGTTTTCAGAACAGGAGCCGAAACATGCTTGCAATCCGACTGCCCGCCGAAGTGGAAGCCCGCCTTGAAGCACTGGCACAGGCCACCGGGCGCACCAAGACTTTCTATGCCCGCGAAGCCATCCTTGAGCACTTGGACGACCTCGAAGATTTGTACCTTGCAGAGCAACGCCTGATCGACGTTCGCGCAGGCCGCAGCCGCACCTACACGCTAGACGAAGTGGAGCGCGATCTTGGCTTGGCGGATTGAGTTCGACGACAAGGCCAAGAAGGACTTGGCCGCGCTGGACAAGACCGTTGCCAAGCGCATCACCGCTTTTCTGCGCGAACGAGTCTCGGGACTCGACGACCCGCGCAGCATCGGCGAAGCCCTCAAAGGCTCCAAGCTTGGAGCCTTCTGGAAGTACCGCGTGGGCGACTATCGCATCGTTGCCAGCATCGAGGACGGCGCTTTGCGCATCCTCGTTGTGCGCATCGGCAACCGCAAGGAGGTGTACCGGAAGTAAATAACCCGCGACTGAAGTCGCAGGCTTTATTGTGAAGCGCAGACATGGTTGCCCATATCCACACTCCCAACATCAGGCGTATTTACGACCGCCCTCGACAGCGGGGCACCGCTGCCGATCCGGGCAAGGTTCCGACTTGCGTTCAAGTCGCTGTGCGCCCGGAGACCACAGTGAGGGCACTCGAAACGATGTTTCGAGCGCTTCCCCAACTCTCCACAACACGAGCAGGTCTGGCTGGTGTAGGCCGGGTTGGCGTACTCGACGGCGCTTTCGTCGTCGTGGATGTCAACGGGGTGCGCACCCATATCCCCGTGGGCGGCGTGGCCTGCCTGATGCTGGAGCCCGGCACGCGCGTCTCGCATGCCGCCTGCGCGCTCGCGGCGAGGGTGGGTACCTTGCTCGTTTGGGTGGGTGAGGCCGGCGTTCGCCTCTATTCTGCCGGGCAACCGGGCGGTGCCCGTTCCGACCGGCTGCTGTATCAGGCAAAGCTCGCCCTGGACGATGAGCTGCGCCTCAAAGTCGTGCGCCGCATGTTCGCCATTCGCTTCGGTCAAGAGCCGCCGCAGCGACGCTCCGTCGAGCAACTTCGCGGCATCGAGGGGGCGCGCGTGCGCGAAATGTACAAGCGGCTGGCCGAACGCTACAAAGTGCGCTGGGTGCATCGTGACTACGATCCCGAATCCTGGGAGTCCTCCGACCGACCCAATCGCTGCCTGTCGGCTGCCACCGCAGCGCTCTACGGCGTCACCGAAGCGGCGGTGCTTGCCGCAGGCTATGCACCTGCGATCGGTTTCATCCACACCGGCAAGCCGTTGTCCTTCGTCTACGATATCGCGGACCTTTTCAAATTCGATACCGTCGTGCCGGTCGCTTTCGAAGTGGCCGCCTCGGCGAAGGCGAACGCCGAGCGGGAGGTGCGCCTGCGCTGCCGCGACGTATTCCGCCGGACGCGGCTTCTCGAAAAGATCATCCCGACCATCGAGGATGTGCTTGCCGCCGGCGGCATCGCGCCTCCTGAGCCGGCGCCTGACCAAGTGCTGCCGGCCATTGCCGACAAGGAGCCTTTGGGCGATGTTGGTCATCGTGGTTGAGAACGTCCCGCCCCGGCTACGGGGTAGATTGGCCGTCTGGCTGTTGGAAGTGCGTGCTGGCGTCTACGTCGGCAATTACTCGCGCAGGGTACGCGAGGAGATCTGGCGCCACGTCGAAGCCGGCGTCGGCGAGGGCAACGCCGTGATGGTCTGGCGCACGAACAACGAGGCAGGCTTTGAATTCGTGACGATAGGGGCCAACCGGCGCGTGCCCGTCGAACTGGACGGCGTCCAGCTCGTGTCGTTCCTACCGCCAGAGCCGGTGTCGCCAAACGGTGGGTCGGCGGTAGGTTAGCGGGCAGTGTGCAACTTATTTAAAAACATGGGAAAATTTCAAGTGTGTTCCCCGCGTGCGCGGGGATGAACCGCTGCCGTCCCAGACGCCAGAATACTGGCGTGTGTGTTCCCCGCGTGCGCGGGGATGAACCGTAGATGGACTGCAGGCCAGCGACCAGGCCCTCGTGTTCCCCGCGTGCGCGGGGATGAACCGGGACATCAAAAGAGCATTGACCCGATCCGCGTGTGTTCCCCGCGTGCGCGGGGATGAACCGGCCAAGATCGTCATCAGCGCCCCATTGCCGATGTGTTCCCCGCGTGCGCGGGGATGAACCGTGGGGACCGAGACGAAGGGTTTGTGGTGCAGCCGTGTTCCCCGCGTGCGCGGGGATGAACCGAGTTCGCGGCGCCGCTCACCCCGCCGCGCTCGCGTGTTCCCCGCGTGCGCGGGGATGAACCGGATGTCATTCAGAAACGATGCCGAAATACTGCCTAAAAGTGCGTATTTAGCCCAAATTTTACCCGTCCGTCCTGATATAAGGACGGTATGGACAACGCTACTTCTCAGATCCCCATTCCCTTTCACGAGTCGTCCGGTGAACCGATTCCGGATCCTGGTATTGCCAAAGCCATGGACCGGATACGAGAAAGCCTGGAACAGAAGGCCATCGCTGCGGGTCTGCCTGTGCCATCGAATGGCAAGCCGCTCCCGAACGATGTTCTTCGCTCGGCGCTGTTTGGCGTTTCGGAGAAGGTTTTTCGGCGAGAAGAAAAAATCGCTTCCGTGGAAGGCTTGGATGTCTACATGGTGCGGGGCTATCGGCCAACGCAAGCCCATCTCGACGTGTGGGAGCAGTGCCTGGATCTAGCAGCAAAACACGGCACTGGAAAGCGGATTCGCTTTTCCGCGTACTCCTTTCTCAAGGCTATTGGACGAAACACAGGGAAATCCGACTACGAGTGGCTGAAAGAAGCCATCAACGACCTTGCGGGCTGCCTGGTGCGTATCTCAAACGGCCGTCACTCGTACTTCGGCACCCTGATCCAGGACGGTTTCAGGGACGAAGAGACCAACGAGTACGTGATCAAGATCAACGAGGCGCTCGCATTGCTCTTCATGGGCGGGAACTGGACGGCTCTCAACGGGGAGCAGCGGAAGATGCTGCGCAAGCGCCCGCTGGCTCAATGGCTGCATGCGTTCTACTCGACCCACGCCAAGCCGCACCCGTACAAGGTCGAAACCATCAGGCAACTGTGCGGAAGCGAGGTAAGCGAGCTTAAGAAGTTCCGCCAGATGTTGCGGCGCGCGCTCAAGGAACTGGCCTCGGTGACAGGATGGTCGTGCTCGATAGACGAAAACGACTGCGTCGTAATCAAACGGGAAGCAAAAACCGTGCCAAATCCCTATCGGGATAGCGGGTAGGGTCGAAAACGATGCGTTATCCACAGATCGGTCAATTTATCCACAGATCGGGCGAATTATCCACAAGCTCTGCGAGGACATGGATTGGCGCTATCGGGATAGCGGGTACTGGGTATCGGGATAGCGGGTACGGAAAGGCTAAAAATATCGGGATAGCGGGTACCGAGTATCGGGATAGCGGGTACCAAAATATCGGGATGACGGGTACCAAAATATCGGGACAGCGGGTACGGCCGCGCCTGTGGAAAACTTGTGAAATCCATTGCAAACATTGGCGAAAAAAAGTTATCCACAATCGCCCTAATCTTTTTTTAATCTTTTTTTAATCATTAAAAACTAAAGGCATCGCAACGTTGGCGCTGTGGATAGATGCGCATCGACTTCGCCCACCGCGTCCTGAGGCTGGGATTTTCCTGCAGAAGCGGCATAACAGATCAGTTCAATGCTCTTTTCGAGCAGGTTCGGGACGAACGCTGCGCTATTCTTTGTCCATGGCAAGTCGAACCGCAAGCGAAATTCATCACTGAGAATGAAAACCGTTCATCAGCAAAACCTGCATACGACCTGGCTGTACGACGGCGAACCGGAATACGTCGACCTCAACGTCGAAGCCGCGCTTCTGGAGCAAGGCGGCTACGTCGTCGTTCTGGAACTCACGAACGGCAAGTTACGGCTAGCCGCAACGCGCCATCCGGCGAAGTATGTCAAGGAATGGCGTCACAACGTCCGACGCTACGGCGCCCTGGACATCGTTCGCGTACTCGTGTCGCGCCCCTATCTGCGCTACGAGGCCGCCAAGCGTCTGTTGGCAACCAAGCTGGCGGAATACAAGGACGACGAATCGGATGCATACCGGCTCGATGTCGAGACGTTCAAGGAAAAGGCAAAGGAGCTAACTCTCGTATTACAAAAAGTGCAAATTAGTCCATAATGGTGTTCATGGAAAACACCATGAGCACAGGCAAGGCGGCAAAACTTCTTGGCGATGAGTGAATGACCATGCGCCTTACCCACAAGATCGCCCTTCGTCCCACGCCCGAGCAGGCGGATTACTTCAAACGCGCCTGCGGCACGGCCCGGCGCGTGTGGAACTGGGCGCTCGCCGAATGGAACCGGCAGTATG